>NZ_CAXXVH010000002.1:0-5000 GCF_963667355.2 uncultured Acetobacteroides sp. | reverse complement strand
ATTTCCTGTCCTTCTCTTGAAACGCCCAACCCTCAGGTTGAAATCTACTAGCCCGTGCATTGCCGCCTGTATCTAGTGTCGATCGATACAGAACTTGCAGTCTGTCTATTCCCAATTAGCGCCGCGAAATAGCTGCCTGTATCTAATGTCGATCGATAACAGGACTAACTACCAGTATCTAATGGCGATCGATACTGGCATTGCCTGTATCTAATGTCGATCGATACAGGACTTATTATCTATTTCTGCAAATAGCTGGCCTGTATCTAGTGACGATCGATACAGGACTTATTGTCTGTATCTAATGTCGATCGATACAGACATTGCCTGTATCTAATGTCGATCGATACAGGACTTACTCGCTATTTAAAACGACGGAAGGAATAGCTATTTCTAATGGAGATCGAAATAGTTATGACCAGCAAATAGAGAATCCGGCTATTTCTAATGGCGATCGAAATAGCTCGTAATGCCTTGCGTTTCTAATGTCGATCGAAACGCGTGTTTCTAATGGCGATCGAAACAGGCATTGCGCTTTTATTTGTTTCTAATGGCGATCGAAACAAAAATTACGCTTGCATGAATGTTTCTAGTGGCGATCGAAACAGCCATGACTAACACATGTTTGTTTCTAATGTCGATCGAAACAAGCATGCGTTTATTCCTTTGCTTTCCGGTTTTTTGTTTTCAACGATCGATGCCAGGGCCAGATTCGGGCCGGGCAGGTCGCAGTTGCAATTTTTGAGTCGGGGCCGCAATATGGCGCAAACTTGATTTTATCCAATCAGCGTTCGAAAAATAGGGACTCCAATCAGAAAGCGTTTTGGCATTTCGCCTGGCGCCCGTGCATTTTTTTTTCGTGAGGGGTGTGGGAGCCCCCATGGCCGTTTGGAGCTCCCGCAAAAAATCCCCCCATGCCAGAGCCCACCTTTGGGCATTTTTCTACGTGGGAGGCCAATTTTTCTTGGCCTGGTGGCCTTGTGTGGCGCGGTTGCCAACATTTCCCTCTTTGAAGGGGAAAGCGTTCCCGACGTGTTTGGCGGGGTTCTGGCGCCACCCAAGCGGCTTTCTTCGTTGCCAACAGCAAGAAACTGTTCCATGCAGGCCTAGGCTTGCATTTTCGGCCTTGGCCTGCATGGGGCAAGCCCAAGGCGTTCGGCGGCGAGCCGAAAATCCAGCGTTCTCAGGTATTCCAGCACTGTTTGCCATTGCACAACACGTGCTTCTTCTTTCTGTCTCTCTCTTTGCTTGTCTCTCCTTTGTTTCTTCATGTTCTTGCTGGCTGCCATGAATTCTGGGCACGCCAGCTTTCTTTTCGTGTGTTCTGCATGCCCAAGTGCAGGGCGATTTTTCACGCGTGGCGCTCTGTCATGGCTGCCGTTTGGCCCAGAGTTGCTCCCTGTCTTTTGTTCTGCCTGTCACTCTTTCTATGCAGTCTGTTCTTGCTGTGTGCCACAAATTCTGGGCACGCCAGCTTGTTTTCCCGTTTTTCTGTGTCAATTTCCGTGAATTTTCTGTGTGAGCGATTTTTTTCTCTCTGCTCTTTCTGCCCCATGGCGTCTGTTTCATTGCATGCCATGGCATTTTTTGCTTTGTCTGTCCAAGTACACATCTGTTGCAAGCTGTTCGTCACTTTGGTTGCCACTCAGAGGCCATTCCCCGTTCATGCATTGCCTCTGTGTGAAAATTCTTTTCTGTGTGTGTGTGTTCTGTCATGGCTGCCGTTTGCCCCAGAGTGCGTCTCTGTCATTCTTTTCGTCTCTCTCTCCATTCTTACACTTTAGTCTTGCTGTGTGTCACAAATCCTGGGCATGACAGCTTTTTCCTCTGATTTTCTGTTTCATTTTCCGTGAATTTTCTCACTGTGAGCAATTTTTTTCTCCCTCTCCCTTGGCCCACCATGTCTTTTCTACTGTATGCCACTGCATTTTTCTTTGTCTCTGCCCAAGAACACATTTGTTTTCAGCTGTTCGTCGCTCTGGTTGCCATTCAGAGGCCACTTTCCACTCACTGACTGCCTCTGTGTGACTGCCGCTCACTTTGTGTGCAGTGCTCTCTCGGGGCTGGCGTTCGGCCCCCTGTCATTCTCACTGCCCCGTTTTGGCAGCCACTCTTTCCTTACACTCTAGGCTTGCTATGTGCCGCAAATCCTGGGCAGGTAAGCCTTCTCTCCTGTTTTTCTGTCTCAATTTCCGTGAATTTTCTCACTGTGTGATATTTTTTCTCGCTCTCTCTTGACCCCTTATGTCTTTTCTATTGCATGCCAGTGTGATTTTCCTTGTGTCTGTCCAGGACAACACCTTTTTCGAACTGTTTGTGTCTTTGAATGCCAATCAAAGGCCCCTTTCCATTCTCTGACTGCCTCTGTGTGAGTGTCTGTTTCTGTGTGTGCTGCGCTCTGTGGTGGCTGCCGTTCAGCCCCCCGTCATTCTCACTGCCCCATTCTGGCAGCCACTCTTTTCTTACACTCTAGGCTTGCTATGTGCCACAAATCCTGGGCAGGTCAGCCTTCTCTCCTGTTTTTCTGTTTCAATTTCCGTGAATTTTCTCACTGTGTGATATTTTTTCTCGCTCTCTCTTGACCCCTGATGTCTTTTCTATTGTATGCCAGTGCGATTTTCTTTGTGTCTGTCCAAGACAACACTTTTTCGAACTGTTTGTGTCTTTGATTGCCATTCAAAGGCCCCTTTCCATGCTCTGACTGCCTCTATGTGTGTGTATGTTTCTGTGTGTGCTGCGCTCTGTGGTGGCTGCCGTTCAGCCCCCCGTCACTCTCACTGCCCTGTTTTGGCAGAAACTCTTTTATTACACTCTAGGCTTGCTATTTGCCACAAATCCTGGGCAGGTAAGCCTTCTCTCCTGTTTTTCTGTATCAATTTCCGTGAATTTTCTTACTGTGTGCATCATTTTTCTCGCTCTCTCTTGACCCCTGGTGCCTTTTCTACTGCATGCCAGTGCGATTTTCTTTGTGTCCATCCACGAGCACACTTATTTTCAGCTATTCATCACTTTGGTTGGCCTTGAGAGGCCATTTTTCATTCAGTCAGCGTCTCTGTGTGACAGTGTGTGTATGTGTGTGTGTGCCCCTGCGTGAGGCCTGGTTCGAGTTGTATTGATTCTTATCATGATTTTCTTCTTCCTCACCTTTTGTTTTACCCTTTAGCACGTTTTCTCTCTATATCTCTCTGTCTTTTCTCTCTCTTTGCCTCTCTCTGCCTCTATCATCTCTCTCTCTCTCTCACTCTCTCTCTCTGTCTCTCTCTCTCTCTCTGTCTCTCTCGCTGGTCTTTCTCTCAGCCATTTCTTCTTGCAGGAACGGATCCGCATACCCTTCGGCCCTTTCTTGGTGTAGTGAAATAATTTTTATTAAAGCAATCGCTTCAACGCATACCGTCTGTCTGTACATGTTTCTCTCTCTCTCTCTCTCTCTCTCTCTCTCTCTCTCTCTCTCTCCTGCCTGCCTGTCTGTATGTTTGTTTCTCTCTCTCCTTCTTTCTCTCACTCTCTCTTTCTGTCTCTCTCTCTCTCTCTCTCTCTCTCTCTCTCTTCTATTCATTTTCATTTATTTATTTTCCTCTCTCCTCCAATTAATTATTTCTCTCTGCCTCTCTCGTGTTTATTTATTTATCTGTACGCCCTCTTGACCACCTATTAGTGTCTCCGGTGGCTAGAATGAATTAAAATACGCATAAATAAATAAACAGATAGATAAAATAATTTATACAGCCTAAATGAATAAATAACAAAATAGAATAAATAAAAAGAAAAATATGTACAAATAAATACTTTGAGGATTATTTAATTATTGTACAGGGGGAGTATGAGGTACAACAGTAGTGTGTTCTGGCATGTGGGTTGTACTTTCTTTGCAAAACGAGACTGCATTCTGATTGGAGTCCCTATTTTTCGAACGCTGATTGGATAAAATCAAGTTTGCGCCATATTGCGGCCCCGACTCAAAAATTGCAACTGCGACCTGCCCGGCCCGAAAATGGGCCTGGCATCGATTGTTGAAAACAATAAAATACCTGCGTGCGTGCGAGTAGGGAGTAGGGAGTAGGGAGATAGGGAGTTTGGAGAGTTTGGTGAGTTTAGTGAGGTTAGGGAGGTTAGGGAGGAAGGGAGGAAGTGGAGGAAGTGGAGGAAGTGAGGAAAAAAATCAAGAGAATTTAATTTTCATTTCAGAAAAGAAAAGAAAAGAAAAGTGAGAGCAGAAAAGAAAAGAAAATGTTAGAGAAAAAAGGTAAAGAAAATTCTTTTACTTTTTTTCTCTTTCACTTTCGGCTATGTATTTTCTCTCTCTATGTGCCCTACTCTCTCTCTCTCTCTCTCTCTCTCTCTCTGTATATAGGAGAGAGCGAACACTTGGCGAAAAAACGCCAAGGTAGAAAGCGGAGGTCATTTCTGGGGAGTAAACGGAGGTCCCCTCTCCCGCAGGCACAAAGGGGGGATGCTGCTGCAGAAGCTGAAAATCTTGATACCATTTTAGGGTAAATAATAAGGTACCAGATTACCCTCCGTTCATGTATGCTCTCGGGGCCATAACAGATATCTATGGAGAATATGAAGCTGTTCGCTTATCGTTCCCCATATTGTCTATTATGGAAGCATTCATCATTAGAGATAATGAGAATTAACAAGCTGTTCGCTTATCGTTTCCCATATTCTCTAATTACGGAAGCATTCAGCATTCAGCATTCACTTCCGGGTCTAGAGAGACTGAGAATAAGAAGCTGTTCGCTTATTGTTTCCCATATTCTCTCTAATTACGGAAGCAAGCATTCCTCATTACTAGAGATACGGAGAATAAGAAGCTGTTCACTTATCTTTTCCCATATTCTCTATTAAGGAAGCATGCATGCATTCCTCATTTCTAGAGATACAGATAATAAGAAGCTATTCACTTATCGTTTCTCATATACTGAGAATAGAAAAGCTATTCGCTTAGATTCTCTCATATTCTCTATTAAGGAAGCATTCATTGTTCACTAATTAATCAC
>NZ_CAXXVH010000001.1:12500-17500 GCF_963667355.2 uncultured Acetobacteroides sp. | reverse complement strand
AAATGAGGAATGCATGCATGCTTCCTTAATAGAGAATATGGGAAAAGATAAGTGAACAGCTTCTTATTCTCCGTATCTCTAGAAATGAGGAATGCTTGCTTCCGTAATAGAGAATATGGGAAACAATAAGCGAACAGCTTCTTATTCTCAGTCTCTCTAGACCCGGAAGTGAATGCTGAATGCTGAATGCTTCCGTAATTAGAGAATATGGGAAACGATAAGCGAACAGCTTCTTTATTCTCATTATCTCTAGGCCCGGAAGTGAATGCTGAATGCTTCCATAATAGAGAATATGGGGAACGATAAGCGAACAGCTTCTTTATTCTCATTATCTCTATGATGAATGCGTCCATAATAGAGAATATGGGAAACAATAAGCGAGCAGCTTCTTAATTCTCATTATCTCTAATGATGAATGCTTCCATAATAGAGAATATGGAGAACAATAAGCGAACAGCTTCCTATTCTCCATAGATATCTGTTATGGCCCCGAGAGCATACATGAACGGAGGGTAATCTGGTACCTTATTATTTACCCTAAAATGGTATCAAGATTTTCAGCTTCTGCAGCAGAATCCCCCCTTTGTGCCTGCGGGAGAGGGGACCTCCGTTTACTCCCCAGAAATGACCTCCGCTTTCTACCTTGGCGTTTTTTCGCCAAGTGTTCGCTCTCTCCTCTATACAGAGAGAGAGAGGAGAGAGAGAGAGAGTAGGGCACATAGAGAGAGAAAATACATAGCCGAAAGTGAAAGAGAAAAGAAGTAAAAGAATTTTCTTTACTTTTTTTCTCTAACATTTTCTTTTCTTTTCTGCTCTCACTTTTCTTTTCTTTTCTTTTCTGAAATGAAAATAAAATTCTCTTGATTTTTTTTCCTCACTTCCTCCACTTCCTCCACTTCCTCCCTTCCTCCCTAACCTCCCTAACCTCACTAAACTCACCAAACTCTCCAAACTCCCTATCTCCCTACTCCCTACTCCCTACTCGCACGCACGCAGGTATTTTATTGTTTTCAACAATCGATGCCAGGCCCATTTCGGGCCGGGCAGGTCGCAGTTGCAATTTTTGAGTCGGGGCCGCAATATGGCGCAAACTTGATTTTATCCAATCAGCGTTCGAAAAATAGGGACTCCAATCAGAATGCAGTCTCGTTTTGCAGCAAGAAAGTACAACCCACATGCCAGAACACACTACTGTTGTACCTCATACTCCCCCTGTACAATAATTAAATAATCCTCAAAGTATTTATTTGTACATATTTCAAGATCTTTTTTTATTTAAGGCAGCTTTGTTATTTATTCATTTAGGCTGTATTGGGCAAAACTATTTTATCTATCTGTTCTATTTATTTAATTGTTCTGTTTTTAATTATCTTTCACAGCACACCGGAGACACTAATAGGTGGTCAAGAATTAAGCGTACAGATAAATAAATAAATACGAGAGAGGCAGAGAGAAAGAATTAATTGGAGGAGAGAGAAAATAAATAAATAATAATGAATGAATAAATAGAGAGAGAGAGAGAGAGAGAGAGAGAGAGAGACAGAAGGCAGAGAGAGAGAGAGAAAGAGAGAGAGGAGAGAGAGAGAGACAGAACATACAGACAGGTTCTTCAGGCAGGGTCTACAATAAATAAATAATCGAGAGAGAGAGAGAGAGAGAGAGAGAGAGAGAGAGGAGAAACATGTACAGACAGACAGTATGCGTTGAAGCGAGGGCTTTAATAAAAATTATTTCACTACACCAAGAAAGGGACTGAAGGGTAGCTGCGGAAAATGGCTGAGAGAGAAACCAGGAGAGAGAAAGAAAACAAGCGAGAGAGACAGAGAGAGAGAGAGAGAGAGAGAGAGAGAGAGAGAGAGAGAGAGAGATGATAGAGGCAGTGAGTGAGGCAGACTGAGAGAAAGAAGGGCCTGAGAGGCCAAATAAGAAACAACAGCAGTAGAAGGGTAAAACAATAAGGCAAGGAAGAAGAAAATCACGACAAGAATCAATAGAACTCGAACCAGGCCTCACGCAGAGCCACACACACACACAAAGTCACTGTCACACAGAGGCGCTGACTGAGTGAAAAATGGCCTTCTCAAGGCCAACCAAAGTGATGAATAGCTGAAAACAAGTGTGCTCGTGGATGGACACAAAGAAAATCGCACTGGCATGCAGTAGAAAAGGCACCAGGGGTCAAGAGAGAGCGAGAAAAAATGATGCACACAGTGAGAAAATTCACGGAAATTGATACAGAAAAACAGGAGAGAAGGCTTACCTGCCCAGGATTTGTGGCACAATAGCAAGCCTAGAGTGTAAGGAAAGAGTGACTGCCAAAACAGGGCAGTGAGAGTGACGGGGGGCTGAACGGCAGCCACCACAGAGCGCAGCACACACAGAAACATACACTCACACAGAGGCAGTCAGTGATGGAAAGGGGCCTTTGAATGGCAATCAAAGACACAAACAGTTCGAAAAAGGTGTTGTCTTGGACAGACACAAAGAAAATCGCACTGGCATGCAATAGAAAAGACATCAGGGGTCAAGAGAGAGCGAGAAAAAATATGCACACAGTGAGAAAATTCACGGAAATTGATACAGAAAAACAGGAGAGAAGGCTGACCTGCCCAGGATTTGTGGCACATAGCAAGCCTAGAGTGTAAGGAAAGAGTTTCTGCCAAAACAGGGCAGTGAGAGTGACGGGGGGCTGAACGGCAGCCACCACAGAGCGCAGCACACACAGAAACATACACTCACACAGAGGCAGTCAGTGAATGGAATGGGGCCTTTGAATGGCAATCAAAGACACAAACAGTTCGGAAAAGGTGTTGTCTTGGACAGACACAAAGAAAATCGCACTGGCAGGCAATAGAAAAGACATCAGGGGTCCAGAGAGAGCGAGAAAAAATATCACACAGTGAGAAAATTCGCGGAAATTGAAACAGAAAAACAGGAGAGAAGGCTGACCTGCCCAGGATTTGTGGCACATAGCAAGCCTAGAGTGTCAGGAAAGAGTGGCTGCCAAAATGGGGCAGTGAGAATGACGGGGGGCCGAACGCCAGCCCCGAGAGAGCACTGCACACAAAGTGAGAGGCAGTCACACAGAGGCAGTCAGTGAGTGGAAAGTGGCCTCTGAATGGCAACCAGAGCGACGAACAGCTGAAAACAAATGTGTTCTTGGGCAGAGACAAAGAAAAATGCAGTGGCATACAGTAGAAAGAGACATGGTGGGCCAAGGGAGAGGGAGAAAAAAATTGCACACAGTGAGAAAATTCACGGAAAATGAAACAGAAAATCAGAGGAAAAAGCTGTCATGCCCAGGATTTGTGACACACAGCAAGACTAAAGTGTAAGAATGGAGAGAGAGACAAAAGAATGACAGAGAAGCACTCTGGGGCAAACGGCAGCCATGACAGAACACACACACACAGAAAAGAATTTTCACACAGAGGCAATGCATGAACGGGGAATGGCCTCTGAGTGGCAACCAAAGTGACGAACAGCTTGCAACAGATGTGTACTTGGACAGACAAAGCAAAAAATGCCATGGCATGCAATGAAACAGACGCCATGGGGCAGAAAGAGCAGAGAGAAAAAAATCGCTCACACAGAAAATTCACGGAAATTGACACAGAAAAACGGGAAAACAAGCTGGCGTGCCCAGAATTTGTGGCACACAGCAAGAACAGACTGCATAGAAAGAGTGACAGGCAGAACAAAAGACAGGGAGCAACTCTGGGCCAAACGGCAGCCATGACAGAGCGCCACGCGTGAAAAATCGCCCTGCACTTGGGCATGCAGAACACACGAAAGAAAGCTGGCGTGCCCAGAATTCATGGCAGCCAGCAAGAACATGAAGAAACAAAGGAGAGACAAGCAAAGAGAGAGACAGAAAGAAGAAGCACGTGTTGTGCAATGGCAAACAGTGCTGGAATACCTGAGAACGCTGGATTTTCGGCTCGCCGCCGAACGCCTTGGGCTTGCCCCATGCAGGCCAAGGCCGAAAATGCAAGCCTAGGCCTGCATGGAACAGTTTCTTGCTGTTGGCAGCGAAGAAAGCCGCTTGGGTGGCGCCAGAACCCCGCCAAACACGTCGGGAACGCTTTCCCCTTCAAAGAGGGAAATGTTGGCAACCGCGCCACACAAGGCCACCAGGCCAAGAAAAATTGCCCTCCCACGTAGAAAAATGCCCAAAGGTGGGCTCTGGCATGGGGGGATTTTTTGCGGGAGCTCCAAACGGCCATGGGGGCTCCCACACCCCTCACGAAAAAAAAATGCACGGGCGCCAGGCGAAATGCCAAAACGCTTTCTGATTGGAGTCCCTATTTTTCGAACGCTGATTGGATAAAATCAAGTTTGCGCCATATTGCGGCCCCGACTCAAAAATTGCAACTGCGACCTGCCCGGCCCGAATCTGGCCCTGGCATCGATCGTTGAAAACAAAAAACCGGAAAGCAAAGGAATAAACGCATGCTTGTTTCGATCGACATTAGAAACAAACATGTGTTAGTCATGGCTGTTTCGATCGCCACTAGAAACATTCATGCAAGCGTAATTTTTGTTTCGATCGCCATTAGAAACAAATAAAAGCGCAATGCCTGTTTCGATCGCCATTAGAAACACGCGTTTCGATCGACATTAGAAACGCAAGGCATTACGTGCTATTTCGATCGCCATTAGAAATAGCCGGATTCTCTATTTGCTGGTCATAACTATTTCGATCTCCATTAGAAATAGCTATTCCTTCCGTCGTTTTAAATAGCGAGTAAGTCCTGTATCGATCGACATTAGATACAGGCAATGTCTGTATCGATCGACATTAGATACAGGCAATAAGTCCTGTATCGATCGTCACTAGATACAGGCCAGCTATTTGCAGAAATAGATAATAAGTCCTGTATCGATCGACATTAGATACAGGCAATGCCAGTATCGATCGCCATTAGATACTGGTAGTTAGTCCTGTTATCGATCGACATTAGATACAGGCAGCTATTTCGCGGCGCTAATTGGGAATA
>NZ_CAXXVH010000001.1:0-5000 GCF_963667355.2 uncultured Acetobacteroides sp. | reverse complement strand
GCTTCTTTATTCTCATTATCTCTAGGCCCGGAAGTGAATGCTGAATGCTTCCATAATAGAGAATATGGGGAACGATAAGCGAACAGCTTCTTTATTCTATTATCTCTATGATGAATGCTCCATAATAGAGAATATGGGAAACAATAAGCGAGCAGCTTCTTAATTCTCATATCTCTAATGATGAATGCTTCCATAATAGACAATATGGAGAACAATAAGCGAACAGCTTCCTATTCTCCATAGATATCTGTTATGGCCCCGAGAGCATACATGAACGGAGGGTAATCTGGTACCTTATTATTTACCCTAAAATGGTATCAAGATTTTCAGCTTCTGCAGCAGAATCCCCCCTTTGTGCCTGCGGGAGAGGGGACCTCCGTTTACTCCCCAGAAATGACCTCCGCTTTCTACCTTGGCGTTTTTTCGCCAAGTGTTCGCTCTCTCCTCTATACAGAGAGAGAGAGAGTAGAGAGAGAGAGAGAGTAGGGCACATAGAGAGAGAAAATACATAGCCGAAAGTGAAAGAGAAAAGAAGTAAAAGAATTTTCTTTACTTTTTTTCTCTAACATTTTCTTTTCTTTTCTGCTCTCACTTTTCTTTTCTTTTCTTTTCTGAAATGAAAATAAAATTCTCTTGATTTTTTTCCTCACTTCCTCCCTTCCTCCACTTCCTCCCTTCCTCCCTAACCTCCCTAACCTCACTAAACTCACCAAACTCTCCAAACTCCCTATCTCCCTACTCCCTACTCCCTACTCGCACGCACGCAGGTATTTTATTGTTTTCAACAATCGATGCCAGGCCCATTTTCGGGCCGGGCAGGTCGCAGTTGCAATTTTTGAGTCGGGGCCGCAATATGGCGCAAACTTGATTTTATCCAATCAGCGTTCGAAAAATAGGGACTCCAATCAGAATGCAGTCTCGTTTTGCAAAGAAAGTACAACCCACATGCCAGCCTGTACACACTACTGTTGTACCTCATACTCCCCCTGTACAATAATTAAATAATCCTCAAAGTATTTATTTGTACATATTTTTCTTTTTATTTATTTAATTTTGTTATTTATTCATTTAGGCTGTATAAATTATTTTATCTATCTATTTATTTATTTATGCGTATTTTAATTCATTCTAGCCACCGGAGACACTAATAGGTGGTCAAGAGGGCGTACAGATAAATAAATAAACACGAGAGAGGCAGAGAGAAAGAATTAATTGGAGGAGAGGAAAATAAGGCAAATAAATAAAAATGAATGAATAAATAGAGAGAGAGAGAGAGAGAGTAAGAGAGAGAGACAGACAGAAAGAGAGAGAGAAAGAAGGAGAGAGAGAGAGACAAACATACAGACAGGCAGGCAGGGAGAGAGAGAGAGAGAGAGAGAGAGAGAGAGAGAAACATGTACAGACAGACGGTATGCGTTGAAGCGATTGCTTTAATAAAAATTATTTCACTACACCAAGAAAGGGCCGAAGGGTATGCGGATCCGTTCCTGCAAGAAGAAATGGCTGAGAGAAAGACCAGCGAGAGAGACAGAGAGAGAGAGAGAGAGAGACAGAGAGAGAGAGTGAGAGAGAGAGAGAGAGTGAGTGAGTGATAGAGGCAGAGAGAGGCAAGGAGAGAGAAAAAGACAGAGAGATATAATTAGAAAACGTGCTAAAGGGTAAAACAAAAGGTGAGGAAGAAGAAAATCATGATAAGAATCAATACAACTCGAACCAGGCCTCACGCAGGGGCACACACACACATACACACACTGTCACACAGAGACGCTGACTGAATGAAAAATGGCCTCTCAAGGCCAACCAAAGTGGTGAATAGCTGAAAATAAGTGTGCTCGTGGATACACAAAGAAAATCGCACTGGCATGCAGTAGAAAAGGCACCAGGGGTCAAGAGAGAGCGAGAAAAATGATGCACACAGTGAGAAAATTCACGGAAATTGATACAGAAAAACAGGAGAGAAGGCTTACCTGCCCAGGATTTGTGGCACATAGCAAGCCTAGAGTGTAAGGAAAGAGTTTCTGCCAAAACAGGGCAGTGAGAGTGACGGGGGGCTGAACGGCAGCCACCACAGAGCGCAGCACACACAGAAACATACACTCACACAGAGGCAGTCAGAGATGGAAAGGGGCCTTTGAATGGCAATCAAAGACACAAACAGTTCGGGTGTTGTCTTGGACAGACACAAAGAAAATCGCACTGGCATGCAATAGAAAAGACATCAGGGGTCAAGAGAGAGCGAGAAAAAATATGCACACAGTGAGAAAATTCACGGAAATTGATACAGAAAAACAGGAGAGAAGGCTGACCTGCCCAGGATTTGTGACACACAGCAAGCCTAGAGTGTAAGGAAAGAGTGGCTGCCAAAACAGGGCAGTGAGAGTGACGGGGGGCTGAACGGCAGCCACCACAGAGCGCAGCACACACAGAAACATACACTCACACAGAGGCAGTCAGTGAATGGAAAGGGGCCTTTGAATGGCAATCAAAGACACAAACAGTTCGAAAAAGGTGTTATCTTGGACAGACACAAAGAAAATCGCACTGGCATGCAATAGAAAAGACATCAGGGGTCAAGAGAGAGCGAGAAAAAATATCACACAGTGAGAAAATTCGCGGAAATTGAAACAGAAAAACAGGAGAGAAGGCTGACCTGCCCAGGATTTGTGGCACATAGCAAGCCTAGAGTGTCAGGAAAGAGTGGCTGCCAAAATGGGGCAGTGAGAATGACGGGGGGCCGAACGCCAGCCCCGAGAGAGCACTGCACACAAAGTGAGCGGCAGTCACACAGAGGCAGTCAGTGAGTGGAAAGTGGCCTCTGAATGGCAACCAGAGCGACGAACAGCTGAAAACAAATGTGTTCTTGGGCAGAGACAAAGAAAAATGCAGTGGCATACAGTAGAAGAGACATGGTGGGTCAAGGGAGAGGGAGAAAAAATTGCTCACAGTGAGAAAATTCACGGAAAATGAAACAGAAAATCAGAGGAAAAAGCTGTCATGCCCAGGATTTGTGACACACAGCAAGACTAAAGTGTAAGAATGGAGAGAGAGACAGAAAGAATGACAGAGAAGCACTCTGGGGCAAACGGCAGCCATGACAGAACACACACACACAGAAAAGAATTTTCACACAGAGGCAATGCATGAACGGGGAATGGCCTCTGAGTGGCAACCAAAGTGACGAACAGCTTGCAACAGATGTGTACTTGGACAGACAAAGCAAAAAATGCCATGGCATGCAATGAAACAGACGCCATGGGGCAGAAAGAGCAGAGAGAAAAAAATCGCTCACACAGAAAATTCACGGAAATTGACACAGAAAAACGGGAAAACAAGCTGGCGTGCCCAGAATTTGTGGCACACAGCAAGAACAGACTGCATAGAAAGAGTGACAGGCAGAACAAAAGACAGGGAGCAACTCTGGGCCAAACGGCAGCCATGACAGAGCGCCACGCGTGAAAAATCGCCCTGCACTTGGGCATGCAGAACACACGAAAAGAAAGCTGGCGTGCCCAGAATTCATGGCAGCCAGCAAGAACATGAAGAAACAAAGGAGAGACAAGCAAAGAGAGAGACAGAAAGAAGAAGCACGTGTTGTGCAATGGCAAACAGTGCTGGAATACCTGAGAACGCTGGATTTTCGGCTCGCCGCCGAACGCCTTGGGCTTGCCCCATGCAGGCCAAGGCCGAAAATGCAAGCCTAGGCCTGCATGGAACAGTTTCTTGCTGTTGGCAGCGAAGAAAGCCGCTTGGGTGGCGCCAGAACCCCGCCAAACACGTCGGGAACGCTTTCCCCTTCAAAGAGGGAAATGTTGGCAACCGCGCCACACAAGGCCACCAGGCCAAGAAAAATTGCCCTCCCACGTAGAAAAATGCCCAAAGGTGGGCTCTGGCATGGGGGGATTTTTTGCGGGAGCTCCAAACGGCCATGGGGGCTCCCACACCCCTCACGAAAAAAAAATGCACGGGCGCCAGGCGAAATGCCAAAACGCTTTCTGATTGGAGTCCCTATTTTTCGAACGCTGATTGGATAAAATCAAGTTTGCGCCATATTGCGGCCCCGACTCAAAAGTTGCAACTGCGACCTGCCCGGCCCGAATCTGGCCCTGGCATCGATCGTTGAAAACAAAAAACCGGAAAGCAAAGGAATAAACGCATGCTTGTTTCGATCGACATTAGAAACAAACATGTGTTAGTCATGGCTGTTTCGATCGCCACTAGAAACATTCATGCAAGCGTAATTTTTGTTTCGATCGCCATTAGAAACAAATAAAAGCGCAATGCCTGTTTCGATCGCCATTAGAAACACGCGTTTCGATCGACATTAGAAACGCAAGGCATTACGTGCTATTTCGATCGCCATTAGAAATAGCCGGATTCTCTATTTGCTGGTCATAACTATTTCGATCTCCATTAGAAATAGCTATTCCTTCCGTCGTTTTAAATAGCGAGTAAGTCCTGTATCGATCGACATTAGATACAGGCAATGTCTGTATCGATCGACATTAGATACAGGCAATAAGTCCTGTATCGATCGTCACTAGATACAGGCCAGCTATTTGCAGAAATAGATAATAAGTCCTGTATCGATCGACATTAGATACAGGCAATGCCAGTATCGATCGTCATTAGATACTGGTAGTTAGTCCTGTTATCGATCGACATTAGATACAGGCAGCTATTTCGCGGCGCTAATTGGGAATAGATAGACTGCAAGTTCTGTATCGATCGACACTAGATACAGGCGGCAATGCACGGGCTAGTAGATTTCAACCTGAGGGTTGGGCGTTTCAAGAGAAGGACAGGAAATAGCTTCTTGTACTGGATGGGCGTCGCAGTTCCCTTACTTTAGTGCATATGGTTGTCTGCTAAACAAGAGCACGCTTGCGTCTCGACTGTAGGTAGATTTTCTGTATGTGCGCCTTTGAACGCAAAAGACGAATCTTGCCATTAGCAATTTTGGTATTGAATTCAAAAGCGTGATGCTACTGTATTTTGATACG
>NZ_OY763328.2:3712500-4298721 GCF_963667355.2 uncultured Acetobacteroides sp. | reverse complement strand
TTCGTGATCCGAAAACGGGCTTTATTTCTATAAAGAGTAAGGATGGGCGCGAATTAAAAGCGATGGAACTCCCAGGGCTTTGGAATGGCGCTATGAGCAACTGGATTACGTTATTTGTAGAGGTTCCTCTAATAACGTTTAATCCTGTTAAGTCGATTAATGATTTACTCAGAGTTGAGCATCAGTAATTCTTGCTTTATTCTGTACTGTAAAGTATTTTAGTTCGCCTAGATCTTAATTTTATAATTGAAACCTGCTAGATCAATAAAATCTGGCAGGTTTTTCTATAAATAGCCAACCTTGTAGAAATGATTTAAAATATATAATATCTGATTATTAATCAGTATATCAAAGTATAAGCCTTATTTGTGCAAACTATTGCATTATTTTCATCACTTTCCCCTTGACTTAAATCGAAAAGTCTTACTTTTGCGTTGGAAAATTCATAATTAGTTTCAAACGTTTCGATTTAAATTCGGTAACTATGTGTGGAATTGTTGCGTATGTTGGGCCTAAGGATGCTTATCCTGTTATTATTAAAGGACTAAAGCGTTTAGAGTACAGAGGGTATGATAGTGCTGGTATAGCATTGGTCAATGGAGGCTTAAACATCATCAAGAAAAAGGGTAAAGTAATAAACCTCGAAGAATTTGCGAGCAACACCGATTTAAAAGGTCATATTGGAATAGGACATACGCGCTGGGCTACTCACGGAATCCCTAGCGATGCCAATTCTCATCCGCATACATCTGGCGATGGCAAGATTGCCCTTGTTCACAACGGTATTATCGAAAACTACCTCACATTAAAGTCTGACTTGCTTAAAAAGGGGCATGTTTTCAAAAGTGAAACTGATACGGAGGTTCTAGTTCATTTCATAGAGGATATTCGTAACGAGTTAAAGTGTAATCTGGAGGAGGCCGTTCGCGTGGCCTTGGGGCGCGTGGTTGGCGCATTTGCCATTGCCGTTATATCTATCGATGAGCCAACCGTAATGGTGGCTGCGCGAAGGGGAAGCCCCTTGGCTGTAGGAATTGGGGACGGTGAGTATGTTATTGCCTCGGATGTTACGCCAATTGTAGAGTATACTCAGAGCGTTATCTACCCTAAGGATAACGAAATGGTGGTTATTAATGGCGCCGACTATAAGCTGATAGACCTTGAAAATAATCTTCTTGAGCCATACGTAAAGGAACTCGATTTTGAGCTTGCTAGCATCGAAAAGGGAGGCTTTGAGCACTTTATGCTTAAGGAGATAATGGAGCAGCCACGTACTTTTAGGGATTGCCTTCGTGGTAGATTAAAAGCTGATGAATTGTATATCAAACTAGGAGGTATTCGCGATTATGTCGATGAGATTATATCCGCAAAACGAATACTAATTATAGCATGTGGTACCTCGTACCATGCAGGGCTTGTTGCAAAGTACCTATTCGAGGATCTTTGCGGCATTCCTACTGATATTGATTTTGCATCGGAGTTTCGCTACCGCAAGGTGGTGATTACTGAGCGTACGGTTGTATTGGGCATTTCGCAATCTGGAGAAACTGCAGATACCATTGTTGCTCTCGAAAAGGCAAAGAAGAAGGGGGCTAAGGTGCTTGGAATTTGCAATGTTGTTGGTTCTTCGATTGCGCGTCTTACTGATGCAGGTGTTTACACCCACGTAGGTGTTGAGATTGGAGTGGCAAGTACCAAAGCGTTTACCGGACAGCTGGCCATTATCTACATGATGGCGCTGCTTATTGCCAAAGAGAAAGGCAGTTTGGAATTCGAAAAGTACAAGCATCTGATTGAAGAATTCGACCGAATTCCTGATAAAATAGAGCAAACCCTAAAGAATACCTATACGGCTGTAGAGCAGGTGTCGGCAGCATGCCGACATGCATCGAGCATGATATACCTCGGACGTGGGCTTAACTACCCAATTGCGCTAGAGGGGGCTCTAAAGTTAAAGGAGATAACCTACATCCATGCCGAAGGCTATCCTGCTGCCGAAATGAAGCACGGTCCTATTGCGCTTATCGATGAGAACATGTTTGTGGTATTCATCGCACCAAAGGATAAGACTTACGAAAAAATAGTTTCCAACATTCAGGAGGTGAAGTCGCGCGGAGGAAAGGTAGTTGCACTGGTAACTGAGGGTGATAAAACAATCTCCAAGATGGCCGACTATACCATCGAAATTCCAGAAACGGATAAGATTTTCACCCCAGTACTGAATATTATTCCGCTACAAATGCTATCGTACCAGGTGGCTAAGTTGCGCGAGTGCAATATCGATCAGCCTAGAAATCTTGCTAAATCTGTAACTGTAGAGTAGCATGGGATTTATTAAGCGTTTTGATGCCCAACTGCTGGGTTACGATTTTATTAATAAGGAGTTCCTGCCCGAGGGTAAGGACGAGCATTATATTCGGTATCAGCAAAAGGAGAAGAACGGCTTCCGCAAGCTTACCGGGCAGGAGGTTGACATGCTGGTGCGCAACGGAAACATGTCGGACAACTGGGATACCGTGCTTGTGGACGATCCCTTTAATCCAGGGTTGGTTCGCAACTGCATATTCTACGGGCTGGTTCGTATTGGTAAACTCGAGCCACAGTGCCTAGAGTACCACGACCTGCGGCTACCTGTTGGCCTCTACAACTCGATGATAATATCCAGCGATATAGGCGACAACGTTGCCATACATAACGTTGGGTACCTGTCGCACTATATCCTCGACAGCGAGTCGATGCTGTTTAACATCGACGAGATGGAGACCTCAAATAAGTCTAAGTTTGGCAATGGCATCATTAAGGATGGCGAGACTGAGGCCCAGCGCTTGTGGATGGAGATCTGCAACGAGAATGGCGGGCGCAAGGTGCTTCCCTTTGATGGGATGCTTACCAGCGACGCCTACCTGTGGTCGAAGTTCCGAGACGACAAGGAACTGATGCGCCGATTCCGGGAGATTACCGAGAATGCCTACTCGCCTAAGCGAGGATTCTACGGAAGGGTTGGAAAGGGGTGCGTCATCAAAAATACCAGCAGCATTAAGGATGTGAACATTGGCGATAGCACCTACATCAAGGGCGCCAATAAACTCAAGAACCTAACCATTAACTCCAGCGAGGATAGCCCTACCCAGATTGGGGAAGGGGTTGAGCTGGTAAACGGCATTGTTGGCACCGGCTGTAAGGCTTTCTACGGCGTTAAGGCGGTCAGGTTTGTGATGGGGGTTAACTCGTCGCTGAAGTATGGAGCCCGCCTGATCAACTCGTACCTAGGCGAGAACTCGACCATATCGTGCTGCGAGGTGCTCAACAGCCTCATCTACCCCAGCCACGAGCAGCACCACAACAACTCGTTCCTTATTGCCTCGTGCGTGCAGGGGCAGAGCAACATTGCAGCAGGGGCAACGCTTGGATCGAACCATACCTCGAGGGCTAACGATGGCGAGATTATCGCCAAGCGAGGCTTTTGGGCTGGCCTGTCGACCTCCATCAAGCATAATAGCCGTTTTGGGTCGTTTACGCTTCTCACTAAGGCCAACTACCTGCACTCGATAAGCATCGACCTGCCGTTTGCGCTGGTGGCCAACAACGAATCGGATAACCGGCTAGAGATTATCCCCGCCTACTGGTGGCGCTACAACATGTACGCGCTCGAGCGCAATGCCTGGAAGTTTGTGATGCGCGATAATCGTGAGGAAATAGGGCAGAAGTTCGAGTACGGCTACCTAGCCCCCGACTCCGTTTCCGAAATATTGAAGGCAACCGACATGCTATACCGCTGGATTGCCGAAGAGGTGGAACCCAACACCACGGATAACCATAGAGCCATCGCCGAAAAGGCCATTGCCGAAGGGTATAACCCCGCATCAATCCTTATCAGCTCCGAAGGCATCGAGGCATCATCCCGCAAGGTGCTAATAAAGAAACCAGTTCAGGCAATTATCGCCTACAAGGAGATGGTGAAGTACTACGCGCTAACCTCGTTTATCGACTACATGAAGGCCTATGGCGTTGGGCTGGAGGGGATACTCGCCATGGATAGCGATGGCATCGACCGCTGCTGGATGAACGTTGGTGGGCAAATCATCAAGTGCTCCTTCATCGAAGAGCTGAAGCGGAAGGTGAAATCGAAGGAACTGAACAGCTGGGACGAGATCCACGCCGCCTACCGCTCGCAGGACGACTGCTACACCGCCGACAGGGCCCGCTACGCCAAGTACGCGCTGGGCCAGCTCCTCGGACAAGCGCTGGATATTGAGTCGCTGCTTCAGCTTGCCGACGATGGCGTGGCCATTGCCCAGCTGGTAAAGGAGCGCGTCTACCAGTCGCGGCTTAAGGACTACAACGATCCGTTCCGAAAAATGGTGTACGACAGCGCCGAAGAGATGGAGGCCGTTGTGGGCAGCATTGCCGATAACGATTTTATCGCCCACTCGGAGGCCGTTTACCAGAAAACTCTAAGCAACGTCAAGGCGCTATTCGCCAAGATAAAAACGGTTTGATGCAGATAATGGCTGCCCAAATGCAGCCATGGACATTGCAGACTCTATAGCCTTTAAATGCAGAAGGGGGGAAGCTTGATGCTTCTCCCCTTTTTTTCATAAAAGCGAATGTGCAGGTACGGCACAGCTAGCTGTAGCGCTTGCCCACCCCTACGACAAGGGGAAAAATACGTTTTTGATGCTTGCACGGCCCCGTTCCTGCACCAAAAAAACGTTTGGAGCCCTAGATCACCCCCGGGCAAGCTTTTTACCAACAAAAGCTGCCAGCTGGCATACTTTTACGGAAGCCATCTCGTTTAACTAGACGGAAAACAGCGAGCTTTTCTTCCGATTAACGTTCGCTGCGCAAAGAGATGGGTGTTTTATACTTTTTTTAAAAAAGAATGGTGTATGTTTGCGTAAAGGCAAATCCGAAGGGTGAAAGCCGAGAATCAAAAAAACAACTGTTATGAGTAAAATCTACCAATTTAAGATTGAGCTTAAGGGTATCACGCCAAAGATCTGGCGTAGCGTTCAGCTTAACGAAGATGCTCAGCTTTTAGACCTTCACTACGCTGCTCAAATTGCTATGGGATGGTACGACTCGCATCTCTACCAATTCGAGAACAAGGGGGTGATCTATGGCGATCCGGAGGCCCTGGAGGACGATAATGTTCAGGACGACTCGACCATTGACATTGTAGATGTGTTTAAAGCCGAAAAGGATGCCATTAGTTACGTCTACGATTTTGGCGACAACTGGGAGCATACAATTACGCTCGAAAAGGTTATCGAAGCCAAGGAACCGCTGGAGCACATGATCTGCGTGGGCGGCAAGCGCAACTGCCCTCCCGAGGATTGTGGAGGCATTCCCGGATACCTCGACATGCTCGAAACGCTCAAGAATTCCGAAAGCGAGGAGTACAAGGAGCTGATCGAATGGATCGGCGGGGAATACAATCCTGAATTCTTCGAGATGAGCATCATCAACGATTCATTCAAGGAGATTGAGGAGCAATTCCTACTCGACGATGAGGGAGACGAGGAGTTTGACTGGAACGTAGCAGACAAGAACTAACACGACCCTGTATAATGAAAAGAGCATTACTTGCCGCAATGCTACTGGCTACTACCTTCCCCTCCTTCGCACAGGAAGAGGAGGGGAAGGTAGAGCGGCTATACTACCTGGACATTTCTGCCGGGTATAGCCTAGCGCTGCCACCTTTCTCGAATGCAAAAACCGATGCTGTATTCCTCAAGCCTCGTTCGGGTGGCAGCATGTCTTTCGCATTTGTAAGAAAGATTACCGACGATTTTGGGGTACAGGTGGAGGTATTAACCACCGCATTCGAGGTGAAAAATAGCGATTTGGTAGCAGCATCAGGGAGTGGCGGTGTTACGCTATCTCAGCTTGATGTTAAGCCCTACCGTTCGACCTTCTTTGGGGCAGGTGCCGCTACTTTTCTGCCTCTTGCGCGCCGCCTAACGCTCGATGTAAAGGGAAGCGTGGGGGTAAATCTTGTTGAGTTTGCCGAACAGAACTTCAGCCGCAAGCTGGCCAATGATCCCCCTCAAAGCATAACCGTTTCAGCCAAACGATCGCTTGCCCCAGCAGCCCTTGTTGGCGGAAGGCTAAGGTACCCGTTAGGCGAATCGGTGGATATTGGCGTTAAGGTGGAGTACGGTATCTCGTATGCCAAATTTACCAATGTACAACGATTGGTAAATACGACAAATTCGGAGCTGCCGGATGTAAAGAAGACGGTATCGTACCTGAATACCGGCCTAACACTAGGCCTACGTTTTTAAACAAGAAAGGGCTCGAAATTTTCGAGCCCTTTCTTGTATCCTATACCTTTCGTTTACTTGTAGATTTCCTTTTTGCAAGCCTTTAGGGTGTTGGTTAGAAGCGCAACAATGGTTGTTGCACCAACGCCACCAGGAACAGGCGTAATGTAGCTGCATTTGGGGGCAACCTCATCGAACTTAACATCGCCAAGTAGCTTCCACCCCGACTTGGTAGTCGCCGATTTAACGCGGGTAATACCTACGTCGATAACTACAGCACCCTCTTTTACCATTTCGGCGGTAACGAATTCGGGTGCGCCAAGTGCGGCAATAATGATGTCAGCCGAAAGGCAAACCTCCTTAAGATTCTTGGTGCGGCTGTGGCAAACGGTTACGGTGCAGTCGCCAGGGTAGCCCTTTTGCGATAGCAGGTTGGCCATTGGACGCCCTACAATGTTACTACGGCCGATAACCACGGCATGCTTGCCGGATGTTTCGATGTTGTAGCGCTTGAGGAGCTCCAGTATCCCAAATGGGGTAGCCGAGATGTAGGAGGGAAGCCCAATCATCATTCGGCCAACGTTGGTTGGATGGAACCCGTCAACATCCTTTTTAGGATCTATTGCCTCAATCACCTTATTCTCGTCGATATGCTTGGGCAGCGGTAGTTGAACGATGAACCCATCTACTTCAGGGTCTTCGTTTAGCTTCTTAATGGTTGCCAGCAGCTCGGCTTCAGCATCATCCTCCTCAAATCGGATGATGGTTGACCTAAAGCCAACTTCTGCGCATCCTTTTTCCTTATGGCCAACGTAGGTCTCGCTAGCGCCATCGTGGCCTACAATAATTGCAGCCAAATGGGGAACCTTGTTCCCTTGGGCAACCATTTCCTTAACCTCTGCAGCTATTTCGGCTTTTATTTCGGAGGCAATCTTCTTACCGTCAATTAGGTTCATAGGTTAGCTTTTTGTATGTGGATTATCGTTTCATGCCCTTCATGCCTTTCATCATGCCGCCCATTGCACGTGGTCCACCTGCCATCATCTTCATCATCTTGCGGGTATCCTCAAACTGCTTAAGCAGGCGGTTTACCTCTTGGATGGTGGTGCCGCTACCTTCGGCAATACGCTTGCGGCGGCTACCGTTGATTACGGATGGATCTTCGCGTTCTCCGGGGGTCATCGACTTGATGATGGCTTCAATTCCCTTAAAGGCGTTATCGTCGATGTCGATGTTCTTCATCATCTTGCCAAGGCCTGGGATCATGCCTGCAAGATCCTTGAGGTTACCCATCTTCTTGATTTGGCCAATCTGCGAAAGGAAGTCGTTGAAGTTGAACTGATCCTTGGCAATCTTCTTTTGAAGGTTACGGGCTTGCTCTACATCGTACTGCTCCTGTGCCTTTTCAACAAGGGTAACGATATCACCCATGCCCAAGATACGGTCGGCCATACGCTCGGGGTGGAACACCTGAAGGGCATCCATCTTTTCGCCTGAGCTTACAAACTTGATAGGCTTATCTACCACCGAGCGAATCGAAAGAGCGGCACCGCCTCGGGTATCACCATCGAGCTTGGTTAGGACAACGCCGTCGAAGTTGAGCCTGTCGTTGAACTCCTTTGCGGTGTTTACGGCATCCTGACCGGTCATCGAGTCGACAACGAAAAGGATTTCGCTTGGGTTAACCGCTTTCTTGATATTTTCAACCTCCTGCATCATCGCCTCGTCGACAGCCAAACGTCCCGCGGTATCGATGATAACCACATTTTGACCTTGCTCTCTGGCGTACTTTACGGCATTCTTGGCAATCTCTACAGGATTCTTGCTTCCCTCTTCTGTGTAAACAGGAACTTCTATTTGTTCGGCAAGTATTTTCAGCTGCTGGATAGCGGCTGGACGGTAAACGTCGCCGGCAACGAGCAAAGGTTGACGACCTTTTTTGCTCTTTATGAACGAGGCTAGCTTACCCGAGAAGGTGGTTTTACCAGAACCTTGTAGACCGGCAATAAGGATTACGGCTGGAGTTCCCTTAATATCGATGTCGACCATTTCGCCACCCATGAGCTGCACCAGTTCGTCGTGAACGATCTTGGTCATCATCTGACCTGGCTTAACGGAGTTGAGTACGTCTTGACCAAGAGCCTTCTTCTTTACGTCGTCGGTAAAGGTTTTGGCAACCTTATAGCTAACGTCGGCATCTAGAAGTGCCTTACGGATATCTTTTACGGTTTCGGCAATGTTGATGTCGGTGATCTTACCTTCACCCTTCAGCAACTTAAATGCCCTGTCTAACCTGTCGGATAAATTCTCGAACATATATGGTTTTCTTTTTTAATTACATTTTCAGACTTTAGATTTTAGATGTTAGACTCTAGATTCTTTTTTTGTTTGTCTAACATCTAACATCTAATATCTAACGTCTATGATTTACATCTTCTCAGGAACGTCAATCCCCAGCATATTCATTGCACTTTTAATGGTAAGTGCGATTTGCTGCGAAAGGGCAAGGCGCATCTTACGAATAGCTTCGTTCTCCTCCTTAATGATTGGCGCATCGTGGTAGAACTGGTTGAACTCTTTCGCCAAGTCGTATGCGTAGTTGGCGATGATCGCAGGCGAAAGATCATCTGCAGCACCTGACACAATCTCTGGGTAAAGGTCGAGCAGTTTAATGAGATCTAGTTCCTTTGCCGATAGGCTAAGGTTTATGCCAATTGATGATGGAACTTCAAATCCTGCATCCTTTGCTTTTCGTAGCAGCGATTTGATACGAGCGTGGGTGTACTGGATAAATGGTCCTGTATTTCCGTTAAAGTCGATAGACTCTTTGGGGTCGAACATCATGGTCTTCTTAGGGTCAACCTTAAGAATAAAGTATTTTAGTGCTCCAAGACCAACCATGCGGTTAACGGCGGTGGCTTGCTCTTCGGTTAGGCCATCGAGTTTACCTAACTCTTCCGACATCTGGCGTGCGGTAGATACCATTTCGTCAACTAGCTCGTCGGCATCAACAACGGTTCCTTCGCGCGACTTCATTTTACCTTCGGGTAGCTCAACCATGCCGTATGAGAGATGGGTGATGCTATCGGCCCAGCTAAACCCAAGCTTCTTAAGCACGAGGCGAAGCACCTGAAAGTGGTAGTTCTGCTCGTTGCCTACAACGTAGATGTGTTCGTCGAGCGTGTACTCGTCGAAGCGCTGATGGGCGGTGCCAAGGTCTTGGGTCATGTAAACCGAGGTGCCATCGCCACGAAGCAGCAGCTTTTGGTCGAGGCCGTCATTGGCAAGGTCGATCCAAACAGAGCCATCCTCCTTTTTGAAGAATACGCCCTTCTCGAGCCCCTTCATCACAAGTTCCTTGCCTAGAAGGTAGGTTTGTGATTCGTAGTAGGTACGATCGAAGGTAATGCCAAGGTCGTTGTATGTCGTTTTGAAGCCATCGTAAACCCAGCCGTTCATCGTGCTCCAAAGGTTGATGGTCTCTTCGTCTTTTGCTTCCCACTTGCGGAGTAGGTCTTGAGCCTGAAGTAGGATAGGAGCCTTCTTCTTAGCCTCTTCTTCCTCCATGCCGCCTGCAACCATCTCCTTAACCTGAGCTCGGAACTCCTTGTCGAAGCGAACGTAGTAGTCGCCTACAAGATGATCGCCCTTTTTGCCTGTCGATTCTGGAGTCTCTCCATTGCCGAAGAGCTTCCAGGCAATCATAGACTTGCAGATGTGGATTCCGCGGTCATTTACCAAATTTACCATATACACCTTTCGGCCGCTAGCCTTCAAAATCCTCGAAACGGCATTGCCGAGTAGGTTGTTGCGAACGTGTCCAAGGTGCAGCGGCTTGTTGGTGTTGGGCGAGGAGTACTCGACCATGATAGACTTGCCGCTGTTGGGTTCTGCAATCCCGTAGTTAGGTGTAGCCAACGCCTGGTTTAGACGTTCTGCCCAGAACTCGGGGGTGAGGGCTATATTAAGGAATCCCTTAATTACGTTGTATGCTGAAACTTCCCGAACGTTGGTCAAAAGGTATTCGCCTATTTCCTTTCCGATAGCCTCGGGTGACTTTCTGGCGAGTTTTACAAAAGGGAATACAATTAGGGTGTAGTCTCCCTCAAAATCCTTCTTGGTCTTCTGGATTTGAATATGCGATGCGGCGATTTCGTTTCCATAAAGCGCCTGCGCTCCTGCAAGACACCAATCCGAAATGATTGATTCAACGTTCATTCTATATGTGCAAATTAAATGTAGTGTGCAAAGATATAAAGCCAGTCCTATAATTAAAACTAATAGTTGGAAGATTGTGCGATTTATTCGAAAGAAGCGGCACTTTAAGGGTTGTTTAACGTTGGGCTTCGATCAACTTTTCTAGTGGTGTAGGCGCTAGGATAGTCTTGTTCGCAATTGATGGTAAACAGCATGGCGTTGGATAGGAGTATGGTTCTCATGGAGTATCAAGTTAGGTAGCATATTCTGCAGAACTGCTATCTTTACCAAAAACATCGCTTAACTGAAATGACAAACAGCGTAAAGGAAACCAAGTTTGACACCTTCGATTGGATTGACCTGATTTCGCCAACCAACGAGGAGCTGCAGGAGATAACAGCCCAGCATAAGCTCAACTACTTTCTGGTATCCGACAGCATGGAGCCGGGACACCTGCCCAAAATAGAGCAGCACGATGGCTTTACCTTTATCATACTCCGCGCCTACATTGCCCAGCTGGGGGATAATGTTACAACGGTTCACGAACTGTCGGGGAAGGTGGCTTTCTTCATCAGTGAAGGGCTGCTGATCACGGTGCATCGCTCCAACTTCCCATTTCTTTTGGACATCAAGGATACGCTGGACTCGTCGATCGACATCCACCAGCTGGTGATCCATATCTTCAACCATATCGTAGATTCGTACGTTGAGCCAGCCAGCTGGCACTCCAACCATATCGACGAGGTTGAGAAAATCATCTTTCTAAAGAATCTAAAGCGGGTGTCGCAGGAGGATCTATACTTCCAGAAGGCGGAGCTCCGCATCAGCAAAAAACTGCTGCTGCTTACTCAGGCGGTGCTCAATCAGTATGCCATCCAGCAGGAGCACCAAACGGCGCTGCAGGATGTTAAGGATTCGCTGGTGCGGCTGATCTTGGAGTACGAGGAGGCGCTTGACGATAGCAGCAGCTTGATGAATACCTACCTTACGCTTACCGCTCAACGGAGCAACGACGTGATGAAGCTGCTCACCATCTTTTCGGCATTCTTCCTGCCGCTAACGTTTATCGTGGGCGTTTACGGGATGAACTTCGAGGTGATGCCCGAGCTCAAGTGGCGCTACGGCTACCTCTTTGTGGTGCTGCTTATGGTGGCGATATCGCTGATAACCTACTTCTGGTTTAGGCGGAGGAGGATTCTGTAGCATCGAATTGCATCGAATAAAAAAGAAGCGGCTACCTCGGAAATACGAGATAGCCGCTTGCTGTATGTCGTAGAAGCGTTCTAGTTGGCGTCAATAAGCAGGGAGCCTCCCGTTAGCGAATACACGATGTTGGGGTGCCCCGCATACTTTACAATGCTTGCGTCCGATGCCGTAACCACCAGCTTATCTACAGCTGTTACCTGTGCCTCGCTGCCTCCCAGTAGATTCAGGTCGCTAAGGCTGGTGAGCAGCCTAAAGCCGTACAGCTTGCTGTTGCCCGATAGCTCATCAACATAAAGGCTGCCAGCTTCGCCGTAGGGCTTTACCTCGGAGCCTGCGCTGGCCACCACCTTCAGCTCGTCGGTGGCGATGTTGGTTTCGACGTAGCTGCCACCATCAGCATCAATTTTGAACTTCGTCGGATTAAAGATGCCTGTTGTGTATACCTCGGAGCCTCCCCAAGCGGTGATGGAGCTGAGCACCGGCATGGTTATCAGCACCCGCTTATGCTTTACATCTTGAGGCATTATTGCCTTATCGAGGTAGATGTTGAGCTCGCCAGTTCCGCTTATATCGGTGTGTATGTTGTCCTGGTAGCCATCGGGGGCTTCTACTACGACCTCTATGTGGCTGCCTCTAACAACTTCTACCTGAAAGCCATCTTCAACCTTCAGCTTGTCGAAGTAGCCAATTCCTATCCGCTTTACAGCGGTTACATCGCCGGGACCAACCTCCTCTTTCACGCAAGAGGTAATGATCAGCCCGAAAGCAAAGAGTATAACCTTAAATGCTACCTTCATTTGTTAATGGTATTTGAGCTGCAAATGTAGAACTATAGGCCAAATATCAACCATGCATGGTTGGCAAAAGCGCTAGCTGGCCATATATCGACCTTACGACGGTTTGTTTTGCGAAAAGTTACAGCCGCTAGTGACTTGCGGGAGGATTGATGGAGCCTATAGCCTCATGTGGGGGATGGTAGAATAGCTTATCCGCTCGGTAGGGGTGACATGAGGTCATGCAAGCCCTCCAAATGAATTTTTCATGCTTGCATGAGGTCATTCATGCCTTCCAAATACGTTTTTGGTGCTTGCATGAGGTCATTCTAGGCCCGCAAACACATTTTTGGTGCTTGCATGAGGTCATGCAAGCATCAAAAATTCGTTTTTTGCCCTTGCATGACCTCATGCAAGGTTTTTTCGCCGCTTGTTGAAAATAGTGAAGGCGCTTTACGCTACTGGCCAATGGCCTTCAGGTAGCTGCTGTAGAGCTGCCTCCAGTCCACCACCTTCCAGAGGTTGGCGAGGTAGTCGGCCCGCTTGTTGCGGTACTTCAGGTAGTAGGCATGCTCCCATACGTCTATGTTGAAGATGGGGTAGACTTCGGTTAGGGCTACATCCATGAAGGGAGCATCCTGGTTGGCCGTTGTGGTAATGGCTAGCGTGCCGTTGGGATAAACGAGCAGCCATGCCCATCCCGAGCCGAAGCGCGATAGCGCCGCCTTCTCCATCGCGGCCTTAAACGCTTCAACGCTGCCGTACTGCTTCTCCAGTATTGCCTTGAGCTCATCGGGCATCACGCTGTTGGATGGTGCCGTGAGGCTTTCGAAGTAGAGGTTGTGGTTGTAAACTCCGCCGCCGTTGTTGCGTACCGCCTGCTGAATAGGCTGAGGTAGGGTGCTGATGTTGCGCAGCAGCATCATTAGCGGCATTCCCGTTAGGTCGGGGTAGCTTTCGAGCGTCTTGCTCAGGTTGGCTGCGTAGGCGGCATGATGCGCCGAGTAATGTATGCGAACGGTGGTGGAGTCGATGTAGGGCTCAAGGTCGGCATAGCCATACTTCAGCTTAACCTGTCCGTTTTGTGCGCTTGCCGTAGAAAGAGCAAGCGCTAACGATGCCAGAAATACCAGTTGTTTTACCATAGCCTTTCAAGTTTGGGATTGAACGAGCAGGATAACGATGCTCTTCCTATAAACCTATTTGGCCAGATAAAGTTTAAAGACGAAGGAGGGCGACTGAAGTGCTGGAGTTGCGAGCTGCCTCTACAGTCTATCCGATAGAACCTCTGCATCCATAACGATGAAGTCCCTCTCGGCCTTTAGCAGGTTGATGGTTTGGAGCAGCAGGTTCTTTGTTTCGTTAAGGATGCCAAGGTAGAGGTCGCTGTTGCGGGTGGTGGCCTCGCCGTTCTTTATGCGCTTAATCTGCTTCTTGCGGGCGCTGTTTAGCAGCTCTATTACCTGCTGTTGCTGCTTGATGGTATCTGGAATTTCGTCGAAGGTTTGCTCGTTGATGATGTGGTTGATGCTGCTGAATAGGGTCGATACCTCATAGTTGATCGACTTCAGTTCCACCACCTGCTCCTTAAGCAGCCCCTTGTGTTTGTTGTCAATGTGGTCGAAGGCGGGCTTGGTGATGAAGCTGAGCGAGTGGGCAATCTCCCTCAGGTAGTCGACCACCTGCACGTAGTAAAGCCCTGTTTCAATCGAGTCGCTTTTCAGTTGGGTAAGGGTATGGTGGAGGTTTTTCTTGTATGCTTTGGTTTCGTTCGCAATCTCTTCCACATCGTTGTTTAGCTTCTTCAGCAGCTTTCGGTCGTTATTCGATAGTCCGTGGATGGTTTCGTTGTAGATCACCACAATGTTTCGCAGGGCCTTGTTCACCTCGTCAACGCAGCGCTTTACGATATCCTCCTCCTTAATGCAGCCGATAGCCTTCTTTGGTGCCCTTTTCGATTTGGTAAAGCGAAGCTTGTCGGTGCCAATAACAATGGCAATCGTGGCTAAGATGGACAAGAGTAGCAGTATGGTAACAATAATTAGAAGGATGTTATCCATTGTATGTTAAGTTTGTTGCAAAACTACCATTCAATTCGACACCACGCTTTACCTGTATGTTAATAATGAGTTAACCGAAGCTTACCAAATTAAATGATGCGATAGATGTATTCCAAGCCTATTTGACAGTCCCATGGTTCTTCAACCTTCTGGAATAGTTCTCCCAAACCTTAATTAATTGTACCCGTTTTGTATAATTCATGTATGGAATCCTAATGTTGAACTAACAGTGGGTGTGTTTGAAAACAAAAAGGCTCCTTTCTCTGGTACGAAAGGAGCCTTATAGCGTGTTAATGGAGTTGCTTATTTTGCCTTTGCAGCATCTCTTCCTGCATGTAGTGCCTTTAGGTTGGCATCTACAATTTCCTGACCTTTACGTTCGAAAAGCGTTACTACAGCCTTCTCTATTGCCTCAATAGGCATGTTAAGGTACGATGAGGCAGCGCCAAGGATTACCATATTAGCCGAGCGTGCCGAACCTGCTTCTTTTGCAATGGTATCCGCATCGATGGCGATAACATTCTTCAACCCTTTCAGGGTACCCATTAGCTTTTCCGGCTCTGGATAGTTGGGGATATTGATGAATGGAGTGGTGTTGGTTACAATCCAGCCCCCTTTAGCGAGGTAGGGAAGGTAACGTAACGCCTCCATTGGCTCAACGGAGATGATGATGTCGCCTTTTCCAAGCGGAATTAGGTCCGATGCAATAGGCTTGTCCGAGATGCGGAGGTGCGACTGCACATCGCCACCGCGCTGGCTCATCCCGTGAACCTCCGACTGTTTTAGGTATAGGTTGCTTTGCACGGCGGCTGTTCCGATAGCGGCGGCAATTGATAGGATGCCTTGTCCGCCAACGCCTGCAAGTATGATATCTGTTTTCATCTTTTATCTTTTTATCGAATACCGAAATTGTTACTCGTTTGATTTAGCCTCAGCTTTCTTTCTACGTGCTGCGGTTTGGATGCACTCGCGCTGTGGAATGATAACCGACACGCCGTTGTAGGCAAGCTCTTCCTTAATAATGCGAAGGTTTTCCTCGTGATTCTTCTTAAGAGGAACTATCACACGGATATGATCGGGATGAACGCCAAGACCGGTACAGATGCTTACCAATCGTCCGTATGCATTCGACGATTGTCCACCGGTCATCCCGGTAGTAGAGTTGTCGGAAATAACAACGGTGATAGGCGTGTTTTCGATAACAGCATCAAGCAAGCCTGTCATTCCTGAGTGAGCAAACGTAGAGTCTCCAATCACGGCAACCGCAGGAACAAGTCCGGCATCAGAAGCGCCCTTAGCCATGGTGATAGAGGCGCCCATATCCACGCAGCTGTTGATGGCGTTGAATGGAGGCAATGCGCCAAGCGTGTAGCAGCCTATGTCGGCAAATACGCGACCTTGTCCATACTCAAGGATTGCATCAAGCAAATCAGCGTAAACGTCGCGGTGACCACAGCCGTTGCATAGTGCAGGTGGGCGTGGCATTACCACTTCTTCAGGTACAGGTAGGCCCTCTTCTACGGGCATTCCTAAACCTTTAGCAACAATAGCAGGAGTTAGCTCGCCATCGCGGGGTAAAGTTCCATCCAAGCGACCATGAATTGGTTTGCCAACTGCAAGGAATCCTTTAATCATTTCCTCGATAATAGGATAACCTTCCTCCATGATAAGAAGTTCGTCGCATTGGTTGTATAGAGTTTCTACCTGTTTGTGGGGAAGAGGGTATTGGCAAACCTTTAGTACTGGATATGGAGAAACTCCATCGAAGTTTTCCATCAGGTAGTTGAACGCAATACCTGAAGCAATAATTCCTAACTTCTTGTTTGGAGCATCAATTAGCTGGTTGAATACAGACTTTTCGGAATCCTTTACCATTGGCTCTTGTGTGGCAAGAAGCTTTTTGTAGTTCTTACGAGCAATGGCTGGTAATAGCACAAATTGGCGTGGATCTTCTGGTAACTTAAGTCCGTTCTGTGGTTTCACAGGCTTTGGGGCAACCCCTGCACGCGAGTGGGCCATGCGGGTTGTGATACGAATCATCACGGGAACCCTAAACTTCTCGCTTAACTCGAATGCAGAGTAGGCCATATCGTAAGCCTCCTGCTGGTTAGATGGCTCGAGGATAGGAATCATTGCAAATTTTGAGTAGAAGCGCGAATCCTGCTCGTTTTGAGATGAGTGCATTGATGGGTCGTCAGCCGAAACCACCACTAAACCACCGTTTACACCGGTAATAGATGCATTCATAAAGCAATCGGCCGCAACATTAAGACCAACGTGCTTAAAGCACACCATTGCTCGTTTCCCGGCATACGACATTCCCAAAGCGGCTTCCATTGCCGTCTTTTCGTTGGTCGACCATAGGCTGTGGATGTTCTTTTCGCGAGCTTCTTTCGAACTTTGGATGTACTCCATAATCTCGGTTGATGGAGTGCCAGGGTAGGCGTATAGACCTGATAGACCGCCGTCTATTGCACCTTGGGCTATTGCTTCATCACCTAGGAAAAGCTTTCTTTCCATATGACTTTTGATGTTTTTTATAAGCTAAGTAATGGTAGCAAATGTAGTATAATTTGAAATAATTCAAATTACAATCATCAAATAATCTTAGGAAATGTAAGGCGATAATGTTGTTTTAGTAGAGAATTGTAGCTGTAATTCTTCTACTCCCTCCCTGACGACGAAATTCGCAGAGGTAGATGCCCTGCCAGGTCCCCAACTTAAGCCGATGGTTGGCTATTGGGATGTTGATGGATGCCCCAAATGTAGAGGATTTTATATGGGCTGGCATATCGTCCGAGCCCTCGTCGGTATGGGTGTATTGCGGGTAGTTTTCGGGTATCCAGCTGTTGACAAATGTTTCGAAATCGGTACGAACCGACGGGTCGGCGTTCTCGTTAATGGATATCGCTGCCGATGTGTGGTGTATAAATAGGTTGAGCAGTCCACTTTCGGGTAGCAAGGGGGCAACCTTCTCCTCAATAGTTCTTGTGACTAAATGAAACCCTTTAGGGTATGGTGGAAGTACTATCTCAACCTGAGCGACCATCTTAGTAAAGCTTACGTATATACTGGTGGGCGAAATCGAAGCAGAAGTTCTCGATTTCATCTCTTATACGGGCGTAGTTGGCATCAGTTTCCTTCGAGTTTGCACCTTCCTTTGGTTTCTCGAAAGGTTGAACAATAACCTTTGGCTCTCCCATAAACGAAATACCATTGGGCGATGCTGGCTCAAAAACGTAAAGTACGTAGTCGTACTCCTCGTTATTAACTTCTTCTATTGACTTGCTGGTTTGCTTAGAGATGTCGATTATGGCCATCGACATGGAGTTGGCGGCAAAAAGATCTACAGGTTGCTTGGTAAGCCCAGCGCTTACCACCTCGGCGTGATTCTTGGTGTAGTAGCGCATCCAGCCTTCGGCCATCTGCGAACGGCAGGTGTTTGATTCTCCTATGATAAGTATCTTCTTCATCGTATCTATTGTTATGGTATCACGTATTACGAATTGCCGTTTTCTCTCATATCATACATCGTATATTTAATCTCTCAACCATAAAAAAATACCCTCGGCATAAGAGGGTACAGTATATCGATAAGAGCCTAGAATAAGCGTGGGTGATCTTGCTCCAACTTTTGGAGTACAGCCGTAATGATGGTTTCGCGGAAGAACTTGCCGCGGTTTTGAATCTTGTACTTGTTGCAAAAGAACTCAACGGTGCTCATTTCGGAGCTGTTGAATATTACAGATTGGCGATAAATCCTCTTGCTTCGCATAGCAATTGGTGTTCCAAGCGAGTTTCTTCTCTGTAGGTTACTAACAACGGCCATTTATTTACAGATTATATTAGCAATTCGTTGATCTAAGGGCAAAGTAAGCCTTTTTACGGCATAAAAAAAAGAGTTTTCAACAAAGTTATTAACAGGTTGTAAGCAATTTTTGAACAGGAACAGAGACCTTGTATGAATGTTTTGCTGCTAATCTCTTACATAACATGCTATTATTGATCTCAGGAATTGAGCAATGCGGGCTAGTTTCCATCAACTCTATTCTTTCATGGAAGGTGGGCTAACAATTATATTCTACGGTATAGTTCCTTTTAGTATTAGCTTGCCTGCTGTAGGCTCTGCCTTGTCTGAACAGTCTGAATTATTTCGACATTTTTTCTGCTGTAAATCCTAATCGCTAAGGCATTGGGGTTATGTAAATAGTTACTATAAAACAATTTCTGTAATTGTATGTTTTAAAATAGCGTAATGCTAATATGTGAAACATTATTCCTTCAATTATAAGCCGATAGACTTAAGAAAGAAGGAGTATGAAATTGTAAACCTAGAGAGTTTCTGATATGAAAACAAAAAAACTCTGGTTCGGATTCATTTCAATTCTTGTTGTTTGCTTTGGAGTCCTTGGCTTTTACGGTCATGAGATTTATAGAGAAAAACCTCCGATTCCGGAGAAGGTAGTTGCCGACAATGGGACCGTTCTATTCACCGCACAGCAAATAAAAGACGGTCAGAATGTATGGCAATCCATAGGAGGGCAGGAAGTTGGCACTGTCTGGGGGCACGGAGCATATTTAGCACCAGATTGGTCGGCGGATTGGCTGCATAAAGAAGCAATGTTTATTCTCGATAGTTGGGCGCAAAAAGATTATGCTTCTTCATATCGTAAGCTTAGTGCCGAACAACAGGCTGCTCTTAAAGTTAGGCTGCAAAAGATGCTTCGGACGAATACCTATGATAGCAATACAGGCATTCTGAAAATTTCGGATGAACGGGCAGCAGCAATTAAATATATTAGCGCGCATTACGCAGGTCTTTTTATGGATAATCCAGCGCTTGACAAGGAAAGATCGAACTATGCAATACCAGCAAATTCCATTAAGGACGCAGTAAGAATGCATGAAATGAATGCTTTCTTTTTCTGGGCAGCATGGGCATGTGTTACAGAGAGGCCGGGAAGCGCAATATCATATACTAACAACTGGCCACCTGATGAAACGATTGGAAACACTCCTTCACCGGGTATTAACCTATGGACAGGCTTCAGCGTAATCATGCTACTTGTTGCTATCGGGTTGCTGGCATACTATTATGCGCAAAACAAGTCGGATGAACTTGATAAATCGCTGTTGCCTAAAAATGATCCTTTAGTTGGCCTCAATCCTACAGCCTCTATGAAGGCAACGTTGAAGTATTTCTGGATTGTAGTCGCACTTATTCTTGTTCAGGTATTGATGGGCGTTATTACAGCGCATTATGGTGTAGAAGGAAAAGGATTTTACGGTTTGAGGTTAGATGCAATACTTCCTTATGCTGCATCGCGTACATGGCATATTCAGTTGGCGATATTTTGGATTGCAACTTCGTGGCTGGCTACCGGATTATACATTGCTCCTGCTGTATCAGGGATTGAACCGAAGTACCAAAGGTTGGGGGTGAATTTCTTATTTTTTGCACTTCTCATTATTGTAGCCGGTTCCCTTGCTGGTGAATGGATGGGAATAATGCAGAAAATGGGACTCGTTCAAAATTTCTGGTTTGGTCACCAAGGATATGAATATGTCGATCTTGGCAGATTCTGGCAGATCTTTCTTTTTATTGGTCTTGTCATTTGGCTCATTCTGATGTTCCGTGCGCTGTTGCCAGCATTAAGGAAGCCTTCAGAGAATAGGCAGCTGCTATTTATGTTTTTAATCGCATCAATAGCCATTGCTGCATTTTATGGGGCTGGACTCATGTGGGGGCAGCAAACGCATTTGTCCATTGCAGAATACTGGAGATGGTGGGTTGTTCACCTTTGGGTAGAAGGTTTCTTCGAGGTGTTTGCAACAGTTGTAGCTGCTTTTTTATTTGTAAGAATGGGGCTACTGAATATAAGGTATGCAACAACGGGGATTTTATTTTCCACCATTGTTTACCTGAGCGGTGGTATTATCGGAACCTTTCATCATCTATATTTTTCGGGTACGCCTACTGCTGTAATTGCGCTGGGGGCCACGTTCAGTGCGCTTGAGGTAGTGCCATTGGTTTTTATGGGTTTCGAAGCGTACCATAACTTAAGGATTAGCCGGGCTACACTTTGGGTAACAACCTACAAATGGCCCATCTACTTTTTAATCTCGGTAAGCTTCTGGAATCTTGTTGGTGCAGGATTATTCGGTTTCCTTATCAATCCTCCCATTGCACTATACTATATGCAGGGGCTCAATACTACACCTATCCATGGGCATGCTGCTTTGTTTGGTGTATACGGGATGTTGGGTATTGGATTAATGCTTTTTGTCTTGAAAGGGCTTACGCAGAAGTATGAATGGAAAGACAGAACTATCAGCTTTGCATTCTGGTCGATGAATATTGGATTGCTGCTGATGCTGCTGTTAAGCCTTCTTCCGGTGGGAATACTGCAGACCATCGCCAGCATTAAGCATGGCATGTGGTATGCACGTTCGGCAGATTTTATGCAGCAGCCCGAAATGCAAACTCTCCGCTGGCTAAGGGTAGTTGGCGATACCATTTTTGCTTTCGGGGCTTTAGCCCTTGCCTGGTTTGTTGTCGGACTGAAAACAGGATGGTCTATCAATAAAGAACATAAAGAAAATCAATAAATTTTAGGAGGATAAAGAGATGAAGGCTACACAACAGCTGAAAGACGAGCACGAAGGCATTAAGCTAATGCTTAAGATTATGGAAAAAATCTCCATAGCTATTGAGCAGGGCAAAGAGCCAAATGTTGCCCATTACGAGAGGATCGTCGATTTCCTAAAAGGCTTTGCCGATAAATGCCATCACGGGAAGGAAGAGGATATTCTATTCCCTGAGTTGGAAAAGCATGGCATACCTAACGAAGGTGGTCCGGTTGGAGTAATGCTTAGCGAGCATCGGAAGGGAAGAGAGTATATTAAGGCGCTAGCGGATGCTCTTGAAGACCTTAAGGCTGGCAACAAGAATGCAGCCAAGGGTATTGTTGAAGCATCAGCGGGATATGTTCAACTCCTCAGGAATCATATCGAAAAGGAAAACAATGTTCTTTTTATGATGGCCGACAAGGTGCTGGATGAAAAGGAGCAATCGGAAATATATGAAGCCTTCGAAAGGCTGGAAATCGAAAAGATTGGCGCAGGTAAGCACGAAGAGTATCATAAGCTGCTAAAGGAGCTTAAAGATGCGTATCTTTAATGTCACCTAATATTTTCTAAAAACAGAAGTCATGGCAATATCAAAAGTATGGGTAGAGGACGGTTGCACGGCTTGTGGGCTATGTGCAGATGTTTGTCCAGAGGTATTTGTTATCGAAGATGTATCAACGGTAATCGAAGGTGTTCGCTATTCCGATTACGAAGCGCAGATTAAGGATGCAGCCGACGGTTGTCCTGTAGAGGTAATTAAGTACTCGGAGTAGGGTTTCTATTGGCAGTATATCCTAAAACGAGCAAAGTAAAAATTAAAAAAGAGTATGCGAAGCACCGGACGAAGACGACGGTGTTCGTATACTCGTAAATAGGCTTTGGATAAGAGGCCTAATTCATTTTTCAAGAGCGCAATCTTAAGTCTCTGTAAATCTGTTATGTCTTTAGGGAAATATAACAAAGAAAGAGATTGCCCATTTGGCTAAAAAGCCGTATAAGCATACGGTTGTCAAAATTTTTAAAATCACTTCAATGAAAAATCTTAAAACAAAGTACATGGGGATAGAATTAGATAACCCCATCATTTTAGGAGCCTGTAATATGGCAAAACATTTGGATGTGCTTAAAAAGGCTGAAGAACATGGTGTCGCTGCAATTGTTTATAGATCCTTATTCGAAGAGCAAATACAGCTGGAAAGATTACAGATGGATGAGGAGTTAACTGAATTCAACGATATATATGCGGAAATGCTTACAATTCACCCCAATATTAAATTTGCAGGGTGTGAAGAGCACTTGTTGAATATCAGGAAGGCAAAGGAGAGTTTGTCTATTCCGATTATTGCCAGCCTTAATGCAATCAATGAAGATACCTGGATAGAATATGCCAAATTATTATGTGAGACTGGAGTTGATGGAATTGAGCTGAATTTATACCAAAGTCCTTCAGATTTCAATAAAGAGGCAAAAGATATTGAAGAGGAACAGATCAATATTGTAAATAAAATCAAGCAAAACATCTCAATACCAGTAAGCGTAAAATTAAGCCCAGACTATACGAATATTCTGAATTATATTAAAAAGTTGGATGGGGTCGGAGTTGATGCCTTTGTTCTATTTAATTCATTCTTCCAGCCGAATATTGATATCATGAAAGAGAAACATGTCAAATCAATCAATTACAGTAAAGAAGGCGATTTTAAGCAATCTTTGAAGTATACGGGATTGTTATTCGATAATATTCATGCCGACATATGTAGCAGTCATGGAGTATCAACAGGTGAAGATGTTATCAAACTTATATTATCAGGTTCATCTTGCGTACAGGTAGTCAGTACGGTATACAAGCATGGCTTGACACAAATTGGTACTATAAAGAAAGAGTTGGAGGATTGGATGGATCGTAAAAATTATAGTAGTATCGAAGAGTTTAGAGGGAAGCTGTCAAAAAACAAGCTCGATAGTAATTCATTTGTTTATAGGAGAGCACAGTATGTCGATCTGTTGATGAATTCCGAGAACATTTTTGGCGATTCCCTATAAAACGATTGCATGCGGCGTAGATTCAACCTTATTCTAAAAGAGTAGCTGCAGATGAATCTTAAAAGAGTGTATGAAAAGCCTGAAATGGAAGACGGTATGCGTATCCTCGTGGATAGGCTTTGGCCAAGAGGACTGACCAAGGAAAGGGCCCGCATAGACTTATGGCTAAAGGGAATTGCGCCCAGCACCGAACTTCGTAAATGGTTTGGGCACGATCCTGCGAAGTGGGAGCAGTTCAAGGAGCTTTACCATCGCGAGCTTGAAGCAAATGCTGAGCAGGTTTCCATTTTGAAGGATCAACTGAAAGGGGGGACGGTAACGTTGCTCTATGCTGCAAAAGATGTAGAGCATAACGAGGCGCTTGTTCTCAAAGAATGGCTTAGTCGCTAGACTTTAGGTGCGATTTACATTATATCTTATCAACGATTAAAAATAGTATAGCATGAAAGGCGATCAGCTTTATCCCGAATCGTCAAGAGAAAACGTTAAAAAGAGAGCCGAACTTGCGCCTGAGATCTCGGAAGCCTTCGTAGGCTTTAGCAAGGCAGTATATAAGGAGGGCGCACTATCCGAAAAAACGAAGCAGCTTATAGCAGTTGCGGTGGCGCATGTAACCCAATGCCCATACTGCATACGCTCGCATACACGGTTGGCAATGCGTAAGGGGGCCAGCAAGGAGGAGATCATGGAAGCCATTTGGGTGGCTACCGAAATGCGGGCAGGTGCCGCCTACTCCCATGCAGCCCTTGCTGTCGATGAAATGGATCAGGTGAAGCCATAAATACTATCCTTATCTATGGGTGGATAGACTGCGATTGCGCTCATTTCCTGTTTCTCAATAGATTTATAGAAAGTAAAAAGGTCGCCTAGCAGGCGACCTTTTTACTTTCTATGTCTAGTCTTTGAATTATTTACCGGGAGTAAAGGTTATGCTACCAATGGAGATGCTTTCCTTATGATCCTTAAGCTGTACGGCAATGCTTTTTCTTACCTGTTTAGGTGTTCCGTAGTTGGTGTAAAGGGTAAGGTAGATGGTAACTGGACCAGTAAGGCTTTGTCTTCCATCGGAGAAGTAGTTGGTGAAAACCTTATACTCGCCGGGGATTGCCTTTTTGATGATAAACTCTTCGGGACCGTATCCGCCGGTAAAGTCTGCCGATATCTTCCCTCCAGCCTCGGTACGTTTGTGGCTATACATGCATCGCTCTTTTGAAGGATCATCTACCCAAAGATCGATATCGTTGTCGTTGGTGCTCCAATCCATTACAATGCGAACATTTTCGGACATTGGCATTATGTACGAAGGTTCTACGTTGGAGATGTCGAGTTTTTTACGATGTGCGGCAATAAGCGCGTTCATCTCGTTTAGGATAACCTCCTTAATAATGTCGAATCGGCCCCAGCTCTTGCCCATTATATAGCAGTAGAGGTCGAGTGCATTTTGGTATTGTCCGCTCAACTCGTAGGCTACTGCTAGGTCGCGGTACGATTGAGGCTCTTCGGGGCGTAACTTCTTTACCTCTTGGTAAATAAGGATGGCATCGGCGTAGTCGCCCTCCTGCACTAAACGGTGGGCGGCAATCTTTAGCAGCTCCGGATTCTCTGCATCCATTTCGAGTAAGCTTAACAGAACTCTGATGCCCGTTGCCTTCATCTCTTTCTTGAAGAAGAAGTCGGAAACCTCAATAAAGAAGGCAGGACGATCTGCATTATTTGCCTTTAGCGCAAAGTAGGTGGAATCGAGCTTATCGGTAACTGTTTCGCGAAGCACGCGGAGGTAAGGAGCATCGGGCATCCAAGGTTGTAGCGCGATAGATTGAGGCTTTTCCTTTTTCGAGGTATTGCTATACCCCGCTACTACAACTTCGATTGGTTCTTCGCTTTTACGTGCTGCTACTTGCTCTACCGCTTGAAAGGCGGGTTCCTCCTCTTGTGCAATCTCTCTTACTGCTTCTACAGGAGTTGCTACAATTTCCTGTCCAACATTTTCATCTAGTGGTGCTGCGTTTAACGTGTCTTGCGAATTCATCTCTTCGCCCTCTGTCACCTCCTCATCGGACCTAATTACAGGAGGTGAGAATCTTACGCGTCCTCCTCGTTTTCCTGTCCTATGCTTCTTCTTGATAGGTTTTACCGCTGGTTTAGCATTATACCAATCGCTTAGCATTTTTACGTACTGCGCATTCTGAGTGACAATGTTCTCCGATCCATCCGAAGAAGGTTTTGGGCGGTTAGCCATAATCTGGTTGTACTCGGCACGAAGCTCGGCAGGTGGCTCAATGCCGTACTGTACGTAGTCGTTAATGCTTTCGAGCACCAGGAAGGAGGTATTACGGGTTACAATGCCAAACTTTTGTCCGAGCTCGGCTATCTCCTCCTTATTCTGCTCGTAGCGGGTGTCCAGCTCGGCGATCTTCATCTTTGCCCAAACGCGTACTACCGAAGCATCTTGGGGTGCATCTTTACTAATGCTGAATGCTTGAGACTGAGTTACCCCCTGCTTATTACCGTAATTAACGGTTAGCGTAGCCTTATCGCTAAGAAGTATGCCGCTTAGGCAAATGCTTCCATTTATGGACTGCGAGGTTGTTGGGTAAACATCCTGCATCTTGGTCTTATCGTAGGTTACGCCAACAAAGCGCTCGTTGTTGCCGAGCATTGGAATAACAGCCGCTTCGACCTGCTGATTTTGTAGGTTGATAGCTTCGCCGTTGGTTTTATTGGCAATATACCTTAGCATGCTGGTGTTGCAGCCTGCAGCAGATATAAAGGTGTAAACGGGAACGGATGGCAGCTTAACCTCATCCGTAGAGATGGTGTTTATCCCATCGGTAAACAGCAAAATCTCGCTTGCCTTACTGCTGAAGCTGATATTGTCGAGGCGCGTTGCCCCATCGTTCTTTACCGATTTCAGGTAGGCGATAAGGGGAGCGGCATTGTCGGCAACGGTAAACGTTTTGGGAACTGCCACTTCGTGGTTAAAGGTGTAGACCACCACCTGCTTGGCTCCTTTTAGCCTATTGAGGTAGACCTCCAGCAGCTGCAGCTCCTTGTCGATGGCTCGGCGATCTGCCGATGAGGAGTTATCCCAGTACACGGCAATGGTGCTTGGCGTTGGCTTGGTCTGCTGCGCCAGCAAGGGAGCCTGTGCGTATAGGTAGAAGAAGGTTTTACCCTCGAACTCGGTGGTGTAGAGCTGCTCCTTTGACGTGTTAAACTGGGGAACCGCGAAGCTTATCGCCTTTTCGGGCCTATAGCTGTCGCGCTTAAAACTAAGGTTGTAGGTATTCTCCTGGTTGTCGAAGCTGATGGTGGAGAAGCCTCCATCGGTACTAGGCGTTTGGCTGGTGCTGCCTTTTACTACGGCAACATCTACGGTAAAGTGGCCAACGGTGTCTATCCCCTCCAGCGGAAGCGAGTAGAGCAGCTTGCCATTCTTGGCGGTAAGCGTTTCGGTTATGCCGATGGCAACGGTGCGCTTACCGTTGGGGGTAATGGGGTAGATCTTTGTCTTAAAGATGTTGCCTTTGGTCTTTTGAACCAGTCCGGGATCTACGCCACGGCGTACGATGGCCTCGAAGGTTTGCCGAGCCTTAATCTTTTCGACGGGAACGCCCTCGCGCAGCTTACCGTTAACGTCGAGCGCATAGCGGCAGATGTCCTGATCGCCATTAAGCGGAAGCGAGAGCTCGCCCTCCAGCGTGCGCTTGGAGGTGTTGGTTACCGTCATCTCGAAGCTGGTGGTGGCAATGTTACCCACCACCTTAACCTTTATGGAGAGATCGGTAATCTTGATGGGGTTTTCGGTGTTGCTGCCCGACTTAATGCTGATTTGGGCTGCAGAGCCATACCACGCAAAGGTGCCAATGGCAAAGAGTAGGAGTATCCTTACCTTCATACAGTTTTGTCTTACGATTTATATTCTAGAAGTATCTCCTACAAATATATTTTTATTATGGTTCGAGCAATCGATCTTTAGCTGCATTTTTCAAAATGAAAGATACTTCTGAGCAAACTTTAGATGCATCTAAACGACTTTCAGATGCATCTAATCAATCTTCAGATGCATCTAAACGACTTTCAGATGCATCTAATCAACTTTCAGATGCATCTAAACGATTTTCAGATGCATCTAATCAACTTTCAGATGTATCTAATCAACTTTCAGATGCATCTAATCAGCTTTCAGATGTATCTAAACGACTTTCAGATGCATCTAATCAGCTTTCAGATGCATCTAAACGACTTTCAGATGCAACTGTAGAACCTAAAGATGCATCGAATCGATGGGTGCAACGAAGTAGAGCAAAGGGGGAAAAGCATCTAATTGTTGCGGATCCTCAGAGAAACGCAACATCTAATGCTGCATTTATTTAGCTTTTAAAGTATAGCGGTAGGGAAATATTAATACATTGCAGCACTATTTTAAATCGTAAACCTTTAAGTAAGTATTGAGTTAGTTGGTATTTCTTTGGCATCCCGTTCGGGATGGAGGTTTACGGGTAGGATAGATGCACTTCTATTATAGGAAAGGTATACATACCCCTACAAATTTAAGTTGGTATATGCATTTTGGGGAGGATAGAGGTGTATATATAAAAGAGTTATAGCCAATTTTGAACAAACGCAACATGAAACAAAAAATATCTTCAGACAAACCAGTTTCTTTAAAAATCCAAGACAGATTTCAGAGATATGATTTTTCAAAGCGTGTCGCAGAAAAAATTGTCAATTCTACTGATAACGACTCTATTGTAATTGGAATATATGGAGCTTGGGGAGAGGGGAAAACTTCTGTAATAAACTTCATTGAACATGAACTGGGAACAAATGAAGATATTATTCCTATTCGCTTTAATCCTTGGAGATTTACCGAGGAAGCAACATTGTTAGTTTCATTCTTTAATAAACTCGCTTTAGAAGTTAAAAAATCCTTTCCCGAGCCAAAAACAGAAAAAATAGGATTTATTGAAAGAACGAAGGAAAAATGGAATGATCGCAAAGGACCGTTAAAAACCAATAAAGAAACAATTGGTGATATTATTGAAAAATATGGGAAAATTGTATCCATTTTTGGTGCGGGAGAAGCAGCTGAATCTATAGGCAAAGTCCTGTCAAATGTTGATATTGAAACTTTAAAAGAAAGGTTTGAGAAGTTATTGCTTGAAAGCAATAAAAAAATCGTAATCTTCATTGACGATATCGACAGGCTTGATAAACAAGAAATTCATGCAATTTTCCGATTAGTAAAATTAACCGCTGACTTCTCGAATACAATCTATATTCTCTCTTTCGACCAAGAAATGGTTGCATCTGCAATTGGAGAAAGATTTGGACAAGGAGACAAACAAGCGGGATTAAATTTTCTTGAAAAAATAATTCAGGTTCCTTTAAAAATTCCACAAGCACAACCAGATGCTTTAAAGCAATATTGCTTTGAACTTGTTGACAATGCAATCAATGAAAGCGGAATTATCCTATCGGAAGATGATGTACAAAGGTTTGTTTCTGAATTTGTTGGCAATGTATTGTTACGGCTTTCAACACCCCGTTTAGCAGTGAGATATGGAAATACTTTATCTTTCTCATTTCCATTACTAAAAGGTGAAGTAAATATGGTTGATTTAATGTTAGTTGAATCTTTAAAGATTTTCTATCCGGGCTATTACGAGTTTTTAAAACAAAACTCAAATTATTTTTTAGCATCTTATGATTCTTTATATAACAGATATGCAAATGACAAGGAAACAAGAAAAAAAGAACTTCAAGAACACTTGGAAATACTTGGAAAAGATTTAAGCAAGCGGGAAAAGGAAGCCATATTTTCTTTATTAAAAGGTTTATTCCCAAGACTTAAAGAAGCCTTTGAAAATACATTTTATCATAAGGGACCAGAAGAGTGGTATAAAGAAAAAAGAATTGTTTCACCTGACTATTTTAAGCGATATTTTTCATATGCGGTGCTTAAAGGTGAAATCTCAGATGCTCAGTTTGATAGTTTTATTACTACCGTTAAAGAAAAAACGCAAACAGAAATAATTATATCCTTCAAAAAACTTATTGAATCAAGTTCAACTAATAACTTTTTGCATAAAATAAGAAGTTTTGAAGAGGACTTAGATTGGGAAACATCAAAGAAGTTGGCTTTAAGTATAGGACGCTCAGGTGATATTTTTCCAGAAGACCACTCTGTATTTAACTTTGGCTTTGACCAACCAAATTCTCAAGCTGCAATTTTTATTTACCAACTTATAAAAAAGCATGATAATCAGAAAGAAAAATTAGATCTTGCAATTGAGTTAATGCAAACTTCTCAACCATTTGAATTTGCTCAAAATATAAATTATTGGCTTAGGACTGGCAAAACGGAGGAGGAAAAAACATTCAGTATAGATGAATATAATACCCTTGCACTTGTCTCAATAGAACGAGCACTTGAAGAGGCAGGAGAAATTCCTTTTTTTGAAAAATACCAAGAACAAACTTGGTATCTTTTAGAATCATGGTCTGAAATTAAACCAAAAGAGTTCAATAAGTACATTAGAAATATTTTATCTGAAAATCCTCTAAAAGTTCAAAAATTGATTGAAGTTTTTACTCCAGAGGTAAGTAGTACAAGTCATCCAGCTCCATACAAATCAAACTTCAAAAAAGAACACTATGATAGATTCAAACAATTCTTTGATAAGGATTTTATTTTCAAATTAATAATGGAAAATTATGGTGTAGAAATTAATAAAGAAGGAGTTCAATTTAATGACTATGAAAATACTCAAACTGGAATCAATATCCTGCGACAATACAAACATTGGTATGAAAAAGAAAACGAAGTAACGATTGAAGAAAAAGAATAAAAATGGCTTATAACACACGGTATAGTCAACAAGCAGGTTAAGTGGTGACTTACAGCACCGCAGCAGCTCATCTAAGCGTAGCGTCCTCGCTACGCTTGGTTTATCGAGGCTTCCAGCCTGTTATTACTGCGGTCAGAATCCCCGTTCGGTCGAAGTTGTGCCTCGTTCGAATCTATCCAATAGGCTCAAGCCTGTTGAAGTAGAATTAGCTGATGCAGGGAACGCTTAGGTAATTAACGATAGGTGGAATACCGAAAGGGGGAAATGGTATAAGTAGCTAAAGCAAGAATACCTCGTTCGACTGAAGCTATAGAATAGGCTATAACCTGCAAAGATAGAATTGACAAAGGCTGGGGCTTTCGCCTAACGAGGTTTAGATACTTCGTAGCTTCGCTTGATGGCTATGGGCTTAAGCCTTTGCCTAACATGGGGAGCTTGTGCTTGCGAAGAAATCTTAAGAACAGTATAAAATACAAAGTGCATGAATAGATTTAATTTGGCCGTTTTAATTTTTATTGGTTTGACAGGGGTTTCATTTGCTCAGTCAAACAGCAAGGGGTACCCCTTTACGCTACAGGGAAAAATCATAGGGAAAGATTCCGGAAAAATCAAGCTGATATATAATAGAAAGTCTGAGTGTATTCGTGATTCAGCTACCATAAAAAATGGAGAGTTTGTTTTTGAGGGATATATTTCGGAACCCGTAAAGGCCGACATTATTGGAGAGCAACGAAATCACTTTGAAGGAGATCCAAATTTTGCAACAATATATCTGGAACCTGGAAATATGCAAATAACTCTCGAAGCTGAAAAATTTGGAGAACTTAAGCTGACCGGTTCTAAAGCTCAGGAGGAATACTCCGAATTATACCAGATGAAGAAACCAATAGTAATGCGTGATGCGGGAATGGGTATAAGATTTAAAAGTCTTAGTGATAGCATAAAAAGTATAACGGATAAAGATTTACTGAAAAAGCTGGAGAGTGCTCGTGACGAATTGTTTCAACAGCATGTTCGGCTACCAATGCAATTAGCGCCAATAGAAAAAGACTTTATTATCAAGCATCCAAACTCCTATGTCTCTTCCGAACTACTGTGGAATTTTTGCATCGGTGAGAAAATACCTCTTGATTCGATAAAATTGCTATACAATAGTTTGAATAAAAGGATTCAGAATAGCATTAAGGGACAAATAGTAAGAGACAATATATCGAGAAAGGAAAAAAGCATTATTGGCACTACAGCACCAGACTTTAAGACTAAAGACTTACACCAACAAACCGTGACTCTTTCTCAGTTTAGAGCGAAAAACGTTGTTCTGCTTGATTTTTGGGCTAGCTGGTGCAGCAGCTGTAGAGCGGCAACGCCTTTTGTGAATGGGCTGTATGAAAGATATCATTCCAAAGGCTTGGAAATTGTTGCTATTAGTGTTGATAAGGATCAGGAGAAATGGGTATCTGCAATTAAAAATGGTAGAACTGATATGTGGCACCACGTATCCACAGCAAGAAGTTTCTCTGATAAAGCGGAGAATGACACTAATGAAAACATTGCAGATAAGTATGCTGCAAATGGCTTCCCGACATATGTATTAATCGATAAGGAAGGTAAGATTGTTGGGCGATGGCTTGGATTGAGTAAAGAAGAGCTTGAGGCAAAACTTTCAGAACTTTTAAAGTGAGACTAGCTAAAAGCGTCGGCCTCAGCGGGAGCGAGGCTGTGCTTTGTTCGTGTCTATCCAAACAGGCTGTAGCTTGAAGAACAAGAGATGGTAGATGTTAATTCATTTTAGCAAATCATCCCAGTTTTAGATGTAATGTTAGCTAATGGTAGCGACAGTGTCTTTCAACAGTTTCATTTTATTCCACTTATAGGTATCCATTATAAAGAAAATCAAGGCCGTTAAAATCGGATCAATGCCCAAATTTTACTATTCCTAATTATTTGCAGGGTAAATTTAGAGTAGTTAAGAAAAATATTATTAATATTATGGCGGGTTTAGTACCGGAAGCGAATGCGCGCTGAATAGCAGCCGTAAGCTTCTACAACTTGGAAGGGCACTGTTGGACTACATCATTTATTTAGATTTAAAACAGGAATAAAATGGAGTTTGATTGCCGTTTAGCGAGCATTAATGAGTTGGAAGTACTCGAAGGCTTAAGTGTTCGTGCTTGTAATGTATGCATGAATGCACAGCTGAAGAACCTTTCGGAAATAGTAAGCTACTACACCAAGTTCGGTAACTTTTTGCGCATCAGGAATTGTGGAAAAAGAACCAATAACGAGCTCGTAACGCTATGCCTTAAGTATAGGCCAATGCTAAACGGCATTCCTTTGCCTGATAATGTAAATGTAGAAGAGTTGGCTCCTGAAGACAACGCCGTTAGTGGGTTGTTCGCAGAGGTTGAGCTGCTTTCGCAATCGCAGGTTGATGTGCTAAACCTCTACATCATCTACTTATTCCTTGGGTTGACGGGCCGATCATCAATGGCTTTAAGGGGTGTTCTTCGCGACGATTTGAGCTTGAAAAATGTATGGGATAGCCTGGTGCAAGCTGACTTTAATCCACAACACATCGTGCGAAGCAGAACCAAGTCATTTCAGGAAATCGTAAAGGTGATATCCGCCATTAAAGCGCAGGTTCATCACCTCGAGGGGCAAGATGGAATCCTGCTGCTGGATGATGATTTCCAGCGGTTGGGTAGCGGCGCATTTTGTCTTTCTGATACCGACTCCACAACTAGCAGTAGCATCACTGGTATTCGCATTTTTAGCCTGCTAAACCAGCTGATAGAAGCTGGATGTGTATTTCCTCCACTCGAAAAGGCAGTGTTTACGGGTTGCCTTGTTTGCTATACGGATGAGAAATGGAAAACCTTGGCGGAGCTGAGTGAGCGCCTAGGCTTGTCTAAAGAGAGGGTGCGGCAGATTCGCGAAGAGGTATATAGCCGGCTCCTAGAGGTGCTCTTTTATTTCAGAACGCTTGCCCCAAATGTAGCGGTTCAGTATGGATTAGATGCTGCTAAGCCTTGTATTGCTATTGACGAAACCTTTGTTAGGGAGATAAACAGGAGTGAGGGAACATCCTTCAGTTCTCAATTTATAGGGAAGGTGCTATCCGTAATTCTATCCGATCGGTTGGTATTGCTTGGCGATGAATTTGATGCCTACTACAATAAGCATTTAAAGGAGGGCTACCATTGGAAGAGGCCGTACCTCATTCAACAGCAGTATGCGCATGCCTACGATTTTTCGATGCTAGTTGATCACGCAAGCGCTCAGGCAAAAATGTCTAGGTCAAATACCATTCCTATTCACCTTATGGGCGGCATTTCTTCGCTGCTTAAAGAGGAGCGCTTGGGTAAGCAGAATGAGATTGTAGCGGTGATTGAATTTTTACTGTATAACGAGGCAGGTTTAACCATCGATCAGCACAGGAATATTGTTATCAACAGGAATGTTCCCAAAAATGAGACCGATTACATTTGCGAGATACTGGAAGAGCTTAGGCGTCCTGCAAATGCCGATGAGCTTTACGATAAGCTGAGAGAACGATGCCCCGATTCAACGATATCTATGGATAACCTGCGTAGCCGTTGTCAATGGGATTGGCGTATGATATTCTTCGGAAAAAGCAGCACGTACGGTTTGAAGGCTTGGGATGACGAGCAAAACATGAAGGGAGGCTCAATCCGCGATATAGTTGAAGAATATCTTCGGCAGTATGACGAACCCAAGCACTTGGATGATATTACCCAGCATGTGCTGCTGTATCGGAATATCGATAAAAAAACAATCTCAGCGAATTTGCAGCTGGAAAATAGCAATCGCTTCAAATTTTTCGGCCGTCAAATGTGGGGGCTTTCCACGAAAGTGTATGCCCGATGCAAATACTGCAAAAGCAACATTCTGAAGATGAGATTTGGCTAGGTGGTATTTCAACGAAGAGGTGGCGCGTCGGGTTAAGGCGTGGCATTCATCCTAACAGAACCGAGATTGCTGAAGAAGAGTTGGCAGATGCATGGGTTACACGATAGAGATTCCCGTTTTACGATTCTATAAATGCTGTATATGCCTATATGCGAGTTTTGTAAAGCGATTGCTTGTATATTGCACAAATGTGCTTGCTTTTAAATGTGAATTAGTCGGCAGTTGTTTGGGGTGATTTATTGTTTAACCGTTAAACTAAAATATTGAATTCATGGCTATTCGAAAATCGTATTTGCTGCTCCTTGTTTTGGGGCTTCTGCTTGTGGGGAACAAATCGTACTCGCAAGCCGATAAGGATTCGTCGGTAGTTTACTTTACCGAGGATATATCGCCCGCCGGGGTTATGAAGGTATTTCAGCATGTAAAAGATCGTGTAAAAGGCAACGTGGGTATAAAGGTGCACTTCGGCGAAGATGGGAACGATTACTTTGTGCCAGCAACGATGGTTGAGCCGCTTTGCAAGGTTCTAAATGCTACCCTTATCGAAACAAACGTTGCCTACAAAGGTCGTCGTAGTAAGACGGCTACCCATATAGAGCTTGCGCACGACCATGGATTTACGTTTGCGCCAATCGATATCCTAGATGAGGGAGGAACCTTAAGCTTACCCATTACGGGAGGAACCCGCTTTAAAACAGCATTGATCGGAAAGAATATTGAGAAGTACGAAACCATAATATACTTTACTCACTTTAAGGGCCATGGGGCTGCAGGCTTTGGTGGTTGTATCAAAAATGTGTCGATGGGAATGGCAGTCCCGAAAGGAAAGCGAGCAATGCACTTCAACAACTTTCCTAAAGCAGACAGCAGCAAGTGTATTGGCTGCGGCGATTGTGTTAACGACTGTCCTGTGAATGCTATTACCCTAAACCCGCTGAAGATTGATAAGGAGAAGTGCATCGGGTGCGGCAAGTGCATCTCAACCTGCCATAACGGGGCCATTACCAAGCCCGATGATGAGGAGCAAACAAAGCGCTTCCTCGAAGGGTTGGTAGAGTACGCCAAGCCGGTAGTGGAGATGAAAAACTCCATCTACTTCAATATCGTAATCAACGTATCTCCAAGTTGCGACTGCATGGGCAATCCTGGAAAGCCCTTCATTCCCAATATCGGTATTTTGGTATCTACGGATATTGTTGCCATCGAAGCCGCTGCTCACGATCTTGTAGACAAGGCGCATCATTGCAACGACGCCTTCCTAAAGGTTAACTCGGTAAGCGGAAAGCGTCAAATCGAATATGCCTACCAATTGGGAATGGGGAATTTGAAGTATAAATTGGTTAATATTGATAGGTGAAAATCGTATATTGGCTGTAACCAGGTTGCTGCTTAGTGGAGCACTTAGAAAGGAGGGGATTGGACAGCCCTGTTTGGTCACCGTTAGCTGCATTGCTCAATATAGTTTACTAAATAAAAACCGCGATGAAAAAGATTAAACTGGGACTGTTTGTTCTGGCCCTTTTTTGTATAAAGGCGCCCGCTTTCGCTCAAGGATTCACCCCTCCAGCAGATTCTAATGCTGTTGTTTACTTCGTTAGGGTGTCAAATTTTGGCTTTGCCGTTTCGTTCGAGTATTTCGACAACGATAAGTTTATCGGTATATTCAAAGGGAAGAACTACATGCGCTACGAGTGCCCTGCAGGCGAACGCCTGCTCTGGGCATCGTCGGAGGATAAGGAGTTTTTAAGGTGTAACTTAAAGGCCGGAGAAACTTACATCGTTTTAGTTAATATCGAAATGGGCGCATGGAAGGCCCGAATAGGCTTAGAGCCAATTACGGCCGACCACAAGGTGTTTGAGCGAGCCAAAGAGCTGGTGCTGGCGCAAAAACCTGTAGAAACACCTACTGATAAGATTCAGTCGACACAGAAGAAGCTCGAAGAGAGAGGCTTCATCGAGAATATCATGAAAAGGTATGAGGCCGAATGGAAAAACGCGAAGAATACGAAGGTGATTAGCGAGGATATGTTTATCCCGAAGGATAAGCTGAAGTAACTCATTTCCAGTTATAGCATCGTGGCCGAGCAATCGGCCACGATTTTTTTGCGCTGTACAATTTGTCTGCTAGGCACCATTGAATAGGAAAAGCCGTTGCGATATATCAAATGCTAGCAGCGAAGCTGGCGAAAGGTGAGAACCTAGATAAAGTTCGAAGCCCGATTTCCTGAAATATGACGGTTGCCTAAAACCTAAGCTGAGCAGTTGGGGGCGTTCGCTTAAGAAAACGAGGCGCTGGTTGAATAAATTTTCACCTGCATTTAGCCGCATTTATATTTAGCATGTAATTAACTCATGTAGATATGAAAACACGGCTATTTGTAGTTTTAATCATGGCTTGCTTGCTTTCAGCATTCTCCTGCTCGAAGGGTAGTGGTGATGACGAGATTATTCCTGGAGGCGGGAATGGAAGCGTTAATGCTTCCGATATTGATAACAACTTTCAGTGCAACTCTAAGAGTGTGAGTTACCCTAACTCGGTGGTTATAACCTTCGACTCGTCAACAGGAACGGCGGTTGTTGCCAATGCAATGTCGGCTAACGGGGTTACCGCTACTGTAAAGAATGGTTATGTTACCGTGGTATCCACAACCTCGTCGGAGGTGAACTATGTGGTATCGGGTACCATCAACGGTGGCGGCGTAAAGATCTATAGTGATGCCGACTTTAACCTTATTCTTAATGGGACCAACATTGTTAGCTCCGATGGTAGCGCCATCAACATCCAGTCGAAAAAGAAGGCGAATATCACCCTGCTAGATGGAACAAACAACCGTCTAATCGATGGCACCACCTACTCCGATAATAGCGAGGATATGAAGGGAACGCTCTTCAGCGAAGGTGCTATTGCCATTACAGGTCAAGGAACGCTTTATACAAAGAGCAATGCTAAGCATGCCATTTGTAGCGATGACGACATTACAATCACTTCGGGAACTATCACGGTTGCTTCCTCAGCAAAAGATGCCATACACGGTAAGGGCGTAAAGGTTGCAGGTGGAGCCTTGGTGCTTACAGCTTCTAGCGATTGTATAGAGTCGGAGGATGGCAGTTTCGAAATGAGCAGCGGCTCGCTTGTTGCTAATGCTGTAGGCAAGGGGGGTAAAGGCATAAAGGCAGATACCGATATTAGCATTACAGGTGGAACTGTCACCATAAAGGCAACCGGCGATGCCTACTACGACTCCGACGATAAGGATATTTCATCTCCTGCATGTATTCATTGTAGCAGTAACCTCACCATTTCGGGAACTGCCAATATTAATCTAAGCGCTACAGGTAAGGCTGGTAAGGGAATTAGTGTTGATGGTACGTTGGATATCAAGGGAGGAGTTTTAAGTGTTTCGACAACAGGTGCTTCGTTTGTTTACAGCAATACGCTTGACTCTTCGGCTAAGGCAATAAAGGCAGATGGAGTTATTACTATATCAGCAGGCAATATTACGGTAAGCACCACCCAGGATGGTTCGGAAGGAATTGAGAGCAAGAGCAAGATATACATTAACGGTGGCAATATAGAAATTACCGCTTACGACGATTGCATAAATGCTACCAGCTACATCGAAATTAATGGAGGTACCATATTCTGCAGCGCTTCCAATAACGACGGTATCGATTCGAATGGAACGATTACCATCAATGGGGGAACTGTTGTTTCGTATGGAACGAACGTTCCAGAAGAGGGCTTAGATTGCGATAGCAATACCTTTAAGATTACAGGAGGAACTGTAATTGGAATAGGTGGAGCCTCTAGTACTCCAACCGCATCGGTTTGCACGCAACGATGTCTGCTCTATGGAACATCAGGGAGCACAATAAGTAATTACTTGCGAGTAGAAGATGGCTCGGGTAACGAGGTTCTTACCTTTAAGTTGGGACGAACCTATAGCAACAACCTTACCTTCTGCATCTCTTCGCCCAAGCTACAGGCTTCTACTACCTATCAAATCTATACGGGTGGAAGTGTAAGTGGAGGTACCGATTTCCATGGTTTATTAACAGGTGCTACATACACAAAGGGTAGCTCTCTTACTTCATTTACAACCTCTAGTATGGTAACAACAGTTGGCTCTACTGGCGGTGGTCCTGGAGGAGGGCCTGGAGGACCTGGTGGCCCCGGAGGTTTTTAGCGTTTAAATCCTAGGTAATACTTGCAGATGAATACACAGCAATTTGCCCCTATTTCGTTGTGCGAGATGCAGGATGTAAGGCTTATGAACAGGGTGGATACCAAGTATGCACTCTGTTCTGCCCAACTCAACGACATTCTTGCCAACCTATCTGATAGCTATAGGATACAGACTATTGATGAGGTTATGGTTGCTAGCTATCGAACCGTATACTTAGATACACCTTTGCTCGATATGTATATGCTTCACCATAACGGCAAGAAGGAAAGGCAAAAGGTACGTCTAAGAGAGTATGTAGATTCCGATTTGGCGTGGTTCGAAATCAAGCAGAAGAATAACCACGGACGTACTAATAAAAAGCGTATTCAGTTAGCCTCTTTCAATGTTTATGCAACACGCGAATCGGAGGAGCTTATTAGAAGCAACTCGCAGTATGCGCTAAACGATCTTTTACCGCAGTTGGGTAACTCCTTTAAGCGGATTACGCTTGTAAACTATGCACTAACCGAAAGGGTTACAATCGACACTGGCATTTGCTTTGATAACTTCCGTACAGGAATACATTCCGATTTGGGATCGCTGTCGGTGGTAGAGGTCAAGCAATCGGGCGCTAGCTATTCGGCAATAAAGGAGGAGTTCTTTAATCGGAGAATTCATCCGTTGAATCTTAGCAAGTACTGTATAGGTACGGTATTAACCGACCATCAGATTAAAAGCAATCGCTTTAAGACAAAGCTAAATGCCTTAAGCAAGATTGCAAATTAGTATCTAATTTCAACAGTAGATTTATTATGAATCTTTCAACAATACTTTCAGAATTGGCTTCGGTTCCCGCTATCCCGTCTTGCAAGATGTGGGAGTTGCTGGTTCGTTTCTTCTTTAACTTCGTAGTGGTTCAGCTGGTAATTCACTTCTTTTACTACCCTAAGAGTAGAAGAAGAGATTACTACTTCACCTTTTCGCTGATAAACGTTAGCGTATTTATGCTGATATTCCTGCTGGGGAATATCGATCTAAAGATTGGCTTCGCCTTGGGGGTGTTTGGGATCTTTAGCATTGTTCGCTATAGAACAGAAACGGTTCCTATTCGCGAGATGACCTATCTTTTTCTTATCATCTCTATTTCGGTAATCAATGCTCTTTCCGTCCAAATTAACTGGACTGTGCTGTTGCTTGCCAATCTGCTAATCGTGCTCGTTGTTGCATTAATGGAAAGCGAACGCTGGCTAAGCCATACTGGCTGCAAGCTGGTAAAATACGATAAGATAGCACTGATTACTCCATATAAGCGCGAGGAGCTAATTGCTGACTTAACCGAACGTACAGGTCTTCCTATTATTCGTGTTGAAGTAGGTCATATCGACTTTTTGAGCGATGCTACCATGCTAAAGGTGTACTACCGAGCGGATAGCCGTGAGCCAAACTCGGTTGATAAGCTTACTAAAATGCCTAACGGAGAATTGCTATAAAATTCCCCCTTTTAATGAGAACACAAATTACTTTAGGATGAAACAAAAGAGGATTGTACTGTTGACAATGCTAGCCTTGTCTCCTTTGTTATCGTTAAAGGCTCAGCAAAGCGGCGATTGGGGCAGCTCGTTGGAGTTGACACTTTCTAAGAAACTCTATAAGGGGATAAGCCTATCGTTAAATGAAGAGTACCGTACGCGCGAAAACTTTGGCACAACGGATAGATTTTCGCATACGCTAGGGGTAGACTACCAATTATGCAATTACCTGAAGTTGGGTGGAGCATATAATCTTATTAACTACAACCATCCAACTAAAAGTTGGGAAATCCGGCATCGATACTACTTTTATGCCGTAGGAAGTTACTCGCTTGGTGGATTCACCGCATCTTTAAGGGAACGGTTTCAAAGTACCTATCGCGAGGGAGTGGAGGAAACTTCTAAGCGAGCCAATCCTAAGTTGTACCTTCGTAGTCGCTTGCAGCTCGAGTACAACATAATGAATACTTCACTAACACCTTATACCTCTGTTGAACTATTTAACAGTCTGAATAATCCAAAGGGTAATTCAATGGACCAGATTAGGTTTATAGGTGGAGTGGAGTATAAACTAAGTAAGCGCAACTCCTTCGATGTATACTATCGATATGCCAATAAGATAGATGAAGATGCATCTGTTGGTAGTATTGTAGGTGTTGGATTTAAGCATAAGTTCTAGTAATGTTAGTTCGATGCATCCAATAACACGGTAACATTCCTTCTCCCTCACATGTTAAGTGAGGGAGACTTGTTATCTTCTATAAGCCATCTATATTTACATCGAACTCTGGGTCAAGCAATGTATTGTAAGGTGATTATGAATGATTAATTGACAATGAGAATTAAAAAGACAGTATTCAGCAAGCAGCAGGTTCTTGAGTATTTTATATACGCATCGCTTTGGGCGGTTGTCTTTTTGGCACCCCTATTTGAAAGCTTAAAGAAAAACACGGAGTTTGATTGGTTATCTGCCCTAAAGAGTGATAGGTTTATAATTCCATTTCTACTGATATTTCTCATTCACAATCTTTCGCTATCGCTAACCCTACGTAAAAAAATTGGACGATGGGTTCATATCTTGGTAATAACGATATGCATTTGTGTAGCGGTTTTCTCTAGTCCCTTCCTGAAGCCAGCCGAGAAGCACATGCCTGGAAGAGAGTTTGCTCCACCACCCAAGCCTACAATGGAACCTCCTAGAGGTAATTTTCCTCCTCCTAAAGAGCCACACGAGAATAAGATTTTTGGTCCTCTACGATTGACCCCTCCAATGGGAGATCTTTTAATGGTTATATTCATTATAGGATTTAATACTGTAGTAAAGCTGCAGTTTCGCTCTGTAAAAAAGTTGCAACGGCTTGAGGAACTGGAGCGGCAGCATGTCGAAACGGAGTTGGCTTACTTAAAAAGTCAAATTAGCCCTCACTTTTTTATGAATACACTTAACAATATACATGCGCTAATTGACGTTGATAGTGAAAAGGCAAAAGAAACTGTAATAGAACTCTCTAAGTTGATGCGCTTCCTCCTTTACGAATCAGGACAGCGAGTTATTCCTTTAGCCAAAGAGGTTACTTTTCTGTCAAACTTTGTGGAGTTGATGAAATTGCGGTATACTGAAAATATTGACATCCAGATGGAACTACCCGAGAGTATTCCTTCTTCTATTCAGGTGCCACCGCTGCTGCTACTCCCATTTCTCGAAAATGCATTTAAGCATGGAATTAGCTACCGTAAGCCTTCGTATGTGCATTTTAGCCTCTCAATTAATGAAAGCAAGCTGTGTTGCATAGTAAAAAATAGCAACCATAGCAGGGGCGATAACCAAAAAGTGGGAATAGGACTCGATAACGTAAGGAAGAGACTGCAGATTCTGTTTGGCAGCAGCTATCAGCTAAACGTAAGCAGCACAGATGAGGAGTTTAGGGTTGACCTTACGCTAGATCTAGCGGGTAGCAATGTGAATTTTTAAGATAGTAGGGCTATGAAGTGTCTTTGCATTGATGATGAACCTTTGGCGCTAAACAAGATTTGCGAGTATGTGCGCCGCGTTCCTTTCCTTGAGTTGGTAGGAGAGGCTTGCGATGTGTACGAGGCAATGTCAATTCTAGCATCACAAAAAATTGATGTGCTTTTTACAGATATCAACATGCCCGATTTAAACGGGATGGAATTTGTGCGTTCTTTGGAGCATTGTCCAATTGTTATTTTTACAACTGCCTATAGTGAGTATGCCATCGAGGGTTTTAAAGTTGATGCTCTTGACTACCTGCTTAAGCCCTTCTCATTTGCCGATTTCTGTAAAGCCGCAAATAAGGCATATAAGCAGTATAAGTTGCAGGAGGACTCTAAAAATCGAGGAAAAGACGAACGCGAACCTTACTTTTACGTTAAGGCTGATGGCCGAATGGTTCGCATCGATTACGAAAATATTCTATACTTCGAAGGACAAAGCGAATACGTGCGCATTGTTCTTGAGAGCGGAAAGCCAGTGGTAACGCTGCTTACCATGAAGATACTTGAAACTCATCTTCCTGCTGATACCTTTAAAAGGGTACATCGCTCTTTTATCGTGAATGTTTCCAAAATTGTTCAGGTTGCCAACAACCGAATAACCATGAGCGAGGACACAATTATCCCAGTTGGCGATCAATACAAAGACTCTTTTAATACATTTATTCAGCAGTACTTCCTAAGTAAGTAAGCCTCATCCAATAGTTCGTTTCATTATCAAAAAGATAAAATAGGAAGGGTTGTTCTAAAAACCAGGACAACCCTTCTTGCTTAATTAACTCCTAGATCTTCTTTCCGATATAAAAAACGTAGCCATAATACTCCTTATACTTGGAGTATAGCAATGCCTCGTGTCGCTGGTTTGCTACAAGGTCTTCGGCCGTTTTGTTGCCTGCATATTTCTCCCAAAAGATTTTCTGCATGGCTTCCTGCTTAACGTAGAAATGTTCAGTCCAGCAGTTCTCCGGTAGAATAAATGTGGAAACAGGCATATATCCAGCCTTCTGGAGTTGGGCAACCTTACTCGGAATCGTATCAATTTCGAGGTAGGCATCCTTCCAAAACTCGTCGATCTCAATTGGTCGTTCATCGGTAAACCATGACGCTTCGGTAACGGCAATATAGCCACCTGTTTTTAGATGTTTTCGCCACTCGTTTAGGCCTCGTTCGAATCCTATATTATAGATTGCACCTTCCGACCATATCAAGTCTAATTCCTCATCCCAAAAAGGAAGGTTATCCATAGAGCCAACAATGCCTTTAACTCTATTCTGAAGGTTCAATCTTCCGGCATTTTCATTTAGCCGATCGATATATAAGGGAAACAGGTCGATAGCGGTAATAGTACCTGATGTATGCTGAGCCAGCACCATTGTCTGCCCACCAGTACCGCAGCCTATATCGGCGATATGCGATTCGTTAGTCAGGTTGTCGATAAAACTTAATGCCTTAATAGTTACTTCGGGGCTGCCAGGTCCTTGCCGGTCTACGCTTGCGAAATATTCGCAGATTAGGCTGAAGTCGAACTCGTGAATCGATTTATTTTCGTTACTCATGATGTTTAAATCTAAGTTGATAGAAGCATGGCGTCGGAGTATAGTATATCCTTTACCAAGTTTCAAATTATTACTGATATATGAACATAAAAATATCTCTAACAAGAATATGCCAGAGCTTATTTAAGGGATAACCTTGGGCAGAACACCTAAGGTTATTTACTTTACAATATCCGTGTCTAGTATAAACATCCAATTTTTTTAGACATGACAAAGGCATGAATTAGTTGGTTACACCGCTATACTATTTTTTTATTTATTGTAATTGCGTTGAGTACTATACTAAAGCACAAACCTAGGAAAGCATTCCTCTATATTGGCATCCTCTTCGTAAAGATTTGCAGGGTAATCGATCTTTGCCAGAAACAATCCTTGAGATGGGGCCGAAGTGCCTGCAAGGGCCCTATCCTTACCGCGTATTATGTCGTGTACTTGTTCTGGGGTTATTTTCCCCTTGCCAACCTCCAGTAACGTGCCTACAATAGCACGAACCATGTTACGGAGAAACCTATCGGCTTGAATGACGAATACGTATTGGTTGGGAGCATACTCTAGCCACTCAGCGCGTGTAATGGTGCAGTTATTTGTCTTTACATCGGTATGTAGTTTGCTAAAGCTGGTAAAGTCGGTATGCTCAAAAAGTATTGGTAGCGCCTCCTTGATACGTTCTATGGCAAGTAGTCCTTTAAAGTGGTACGAGCAATCGTTTATGTAGCTGTTCTTTGTTGTATGAATAAAGTAGTTATAGGTACGCGAGGTGGCATCGAAGCGTGCGTTTACGCTGTCGTCTACCCTTTTTATGCTATAGGCTGTAATATCGGAAGGAAGAATACAGTTGAGCTTATGGATAAGGTTTGGAGTAGATTGTAGGTTTTCTTTTATAGAATCGAAATGTGCTATGAAGTAGGAGGCATGAACGCCGGTGTCGGTTCGTCCGGCACCGATAGTGTCAATTGATTCGCGAAGAAAGGTTGATAGGGCGTAGTTTAGTTTCTTCTGAACGGTAGTAGCATTCGGTTGAACTTGCCATCCATGGTAGTTGGTTCCCTTGTAAGTAATACGAATGAAGTAGCGAGGCATTAAGTGTTTTTTTGCAAAGATAGCGATTATGCTAGACTTGCATACGTTGCTAAATTTCAATTTGATTGGCAGGTTTATCTTACCTAAAATAAGCCTTAACTATATTTAACTCCTTTTCGAAGGTGTTATAGAATAATGTGGAAACTAAAGCCGTTAATTTGGTACACGAATCAAAATAAAGAACAAAACATAATTCTTGTATGAGCGAAGTTGTGAATATCAAGGAACTAAACGAAAGAATTCAACAGGAAAGTGCGTTTGTTGACATCATCAGCATGGAGATGAACAAGGTAATTGTTGGACAAAAGCACCTTGTAGAAAGCTTAATGATAGGGCTCCTTTCTGATGGCCATGTTCTTTTAGAAGGTGTTCCAGGTCTTGCAAAAACGCTTGCCATAAACACATTGGCTAACATTATCGATGCTAAGTTTAGCCGTATTCAGTTTACCCCCGATTTGCTTCCTGCCGACCTTATTGGTACAATGATTTATAGCCAAAAGAATGAGGAGTTTTCGGTAAAGAAAGGGCCTGTTTTTGCGAACTTTATCCTTGCGGATGAAATCAACCGTTCTCCCGCAAAGGTACAGAGTGCGCTTCTCGAAGCGATGCAGGAGCATCAGGTTACCATTGGTGATACATCATTTAAGTTACCAGAACCATTTCTTGTACTTGCCACACAAAACCCGCTAGAGCAGGAGGGAACCTATCCGCTTCCAGAAGCACAGGTTGACCGTTTTATGCTTAAGGTAATTATTACGTATCCAAAGAAGGAAGAGGAGAAGCAAATTATTCGTCAAAATATAGCAGGCGAATTTCCTAAGGCCAATAAGGCTCTAAAACCTGAAGATATCGTTAAGGCCCGAAAGGTCGTTCGCGATGTCTATCTCGACGAAAAGATTGAGCGTTACATTGTAGATATCGTATTTGCAACCCGCGAACCTCAAAGCTACGGATTAGGCAAATTCGCTAATATGATTTCTTACGGAGGATCACCACGTGCCAGTATATCTCTTGCTTCAGCAGCAAAGGCGTATGCGTTTATCAAGCGCAGAGGCTACGTTATTCCAGAAGATATCCGTGCTGTGGCATACGACGTTCTCCGTCACCGTATCGGGTTAACCTACGAAGCAGAAGCTGAAAATATAACAACAGTTGATATTATTACCGAAATTCTTAATGCTGTTGAAGTTCCATAGTTCCAAACAGAAACAAGACGGAAGATTTTTAGAAACAAGACATAAGATCTAACAACACAAGATACTAGGTATAGCGCTTAATCTTGTAATGTCAAGTCGTGATATGTGTGTCTTGATACTTGATACTAGAAATTTATGGAAACATCAGAACTGCTCAAGAAGGTTCGAAAAATAGAGATAAAAACCCGTGGCCTGACAAACCAAATATTTGCAGGTGAATATCACAGCGCGTTTAAGGGGCGTGGTATGGCGTTCAGCGAAGTTCGCGAGTACCAGTATGGTGACGATATTCGTAATATCGACTGGAACGTATCTGCAAGGTTTAATGAACCTTACATCAAGATTTTTGAGGAAGAACGCGAACTTACTGTTATGCTCCTTATCGACGTTAGCGGGTCAAGCCATTTTGGAACGCAAAAGATGTTCAAGAACGAGTTGATTGCTGAGATTGCTGCTGTGCTTTCTTTCTCTTCCATTCAAAATAACGATAAGGTAGGAGTTATCTTTTTCAGCGATAAGGTGGAGAAGTTTATTCCGCCAAAGAAAGGTCGTTCTCATATTCTTCGAATCATTCGCGAGATTATTGAGCTGCAACCCGAAAGCAATAAAACCAATATTGCAGAAGCCCTTCGCTACCTTACCAATGCTGTAAAAAAGCGTTGCACGGCATTTGTGCTCTCCGACTTTAATGATTTTGGAGAATCCCCCTCAAATGTCAAATTTGACGAGGCGCTTCGAATTGCCGGCAATAAGCACGATTTGGGTGCTATTATGATTTACGATCCCCGCGAGGTAGAACTTCCTAATGTTGGTCTATTAGAGGCTGTTGATGCAGAGTCTGGTGAGGTTGTTTGGGTTGATACGTCAGCAGCTTCTGTGCGTAAAACGTATAGCAGCTGGTGGAACGAAGCTCAACGTTCGCTCTCTACAGCCTTTGCTAAGGCCCGTGTCGATTGGGTGAGCGTTTCTACGAATGAAGATTATGTTAAGCCATTGATTAAACTCTTTAAGCATCGATAGGTAATGGGAATAATACGAAAATTTATCAGCATTCTATCGCTTCTGCTTTTTGTCGGTTTTGCTGGAGTTGCACAAGACTTTAAGGTTCGCCTCGATTCTTCTAAAATTCTCATTGGTAATCAAACTGCGCTTACACTTCAGGTTAAGCTTACAAATGGGAAGAAGGTGCGTTTCCCCAACTTACCAGATACGCTGTCTCAAGGTCTCGAAGTTGTTAGCCAGTTTGCTACTGATACATCGGAGGTTGACAACGGTTTGCTTTTAACCAAGCGCTATCTTATAACTTCGTACGACTCGGGCAATTACGTTGTGCCTCAAATTCCAGTACTCTTTTTTGATGGTACCAAGGTCGATACATTTTACACTCAACCGATTAAACTGAAGGTAAACACTGTAGCAGTAGATAGCACTAAAGTTCCTTTATATGGAATAAAGGGCAACATAAAAGCACCATATACTTTTCAGGAGATTGCTTTAGTGATCCTTTCGATTCTGCTGCTTATTGGTATAATAATAGGTATATACCGATACTTTAGGAGAAGCAAAGATGAACCGATATTTACCTTCAAGAAAAAGGTGATAGAACCACCTCATGTAATTGCCTTCCGCGAGTTAGAGCAGCTTAAACAAAAAAAGTTATGGCAGAATGGGAAGGTAAAGGAGTACTATTCGGAGTTAACAGATATTCTTCGTGTGTACATCGAAGAGCGAATGGAGATCAATGCAATGGAGATGACTTCCTTTGAGATCCTTGCAACCCTTAATGCGAATAGTTACTCCAATAAGGCTATTTATGATAGGCTTATGATATTGCTTAATACATCGGACTTGGTAAAGTTTGCAAAGTATAGCGCAGACCCTATCGAAAATGATAGCGCATCTGCTTGCGTTTACGATTTTATTGATGATACGAAAGAGATTATCCTTGCTGCAGAAACCGAGGAGAAGGTTCAATCATCAAACGAAAACAACTAGAACTTTATGAGTAGCATGATATTACATAATCCGAATTACTTATACTTACTGCTGCTGCTTGTACCTCTATTGGTTTGGTACGTAATTAGGAATAAGCATTTTACCCCAAAATTGACGGTTTCATCGGTGGCTCAATTAAAAAATGTGAAGTCGGTGACTCGTCGTAGGCTACGTCATATACCTTTTATCCTAAGGTGTTTGGCTATGGCCTTAATTGTTATTGCTCTAGCACGTCCGCAATCAACCCAGAGCAAAAACGATGTAACAACCGAAGGTATAGATATTGTTTTGGCTATGGACATTTCGAGCAGTATGCTTGCTCAAGATTTTCGGCCAGATAGGATATCCGCTGCTAAGAATGTTGCGGTACAATTCATTACCGATCGTCCAAACGATAGGATAGGAATGGTGGTTTTTTCGGGTGAGAGTTTTACACAATCTCCGCTTACTACCGACCATGCAGCCCTTATCAATCTTACAAAGGATATAAAAAGCGGTATGCTCGAGGATGGTACGGCAATAGGCAATGGCTTGGCAACATCGGTTGCTCGTTTAAAGGAGAGTAAGGCAAAGAGTAAGGTGATTATCCTTATGACCGATGGTGTAAACAACCTTGGTGAAGTTGCCCCTCTCACGGCAGCCGAAATAGCAAAGACATTTGGAATACGTGTTTATACTATTGGTGTAGGAACACGAGGTAAGGCTCTTACTCCAATGGCTACTGATTTTGGCGTTCAAATGGCTTATGCCGATGTTCAAATTGACGAGGATGTGCTTCGAAAGATATCGCAAATTACCGGAGGTGAGTATTTTAGGGCAACCGATAATACTAAACTATCGGAGATATATAATAAGATTAACGAGCTTGAACGCACTAAATTCCAGGTGGATAGGTATACAAAAAGAAGCGAAGAGTTTGATTTGTTTGCACTCCTTGCTGTAGCAACACTATTAGCCGAAGTTCTATTTAGATATTTGATTCTTAAGAGGATTCCTTAAAATGTAGATTCATGTTCAGATTTGCACAACCAGTATATTTTTATCTACTGCTAGTAATCCCAATCTTGGTGGTGCTGTACTACTACTTTGTTCGTACACGTCGTAAGAATATGGAAACGTATGGGCAGCTGCCAATTATTAGTATGCTTGCGCCAAATGTTTCACATAAGCGCTTACACCTGAAGTTTATACTATTCTGTATAGCATTTTCCATAGTTGTACTAGCGTTAGCTTGTCCACAGTTTGGTTCTCGGATAAAAGAGGTCAAAAACCGAGGAGTCGAAATTGTAGTTGCACTCGATGTGTCGAATAGTATGCTTGCTGATGACTTTAAGCCTGATCGGTTATCAACTGCAAAGCTTGCTTTATCGCGCTTAGTTGATAAGCTTCGTGACGATAGGCTTGGCTTAGTTGTGTTTGCAGGAGATGCCTATACGCAGCTTCCAATAACGTCGGACTTCGATGCGGCTAGAATGTTCTTCAATACGATTAATCCAAACATGGTTCCTCAGCAGGGAACAGCATTGGGTAAGGCTATTGATTTGGGAACAAAGTCATTTTCGAGTACTTCCAAAACCTCTCGTGTACTTATCGTAATCTCTGATGGTGAAAATCATGAGGATGATCCAATGTCTGCTGCTGCAGAAGCAAAAAAGAGTGGCGTAAAGATCTATACCGTTGGAGTTGGGCAGCCGCAGGGGGCACCTATTCCTGTTAGTGGAGGATTCTTAAAGGATAAGGATGGAAATATCGTTATTACTCGTTTGGATGAGAAAACGCTACAGCAGATTGCTACAGCTACTGGTGGCAAGTATATTCGAGCAACGGGTAACAATTTCGGATTAACCGATATCCTCAGCGATGTTAGAAAGATGGATAAGATGGAAATGAAATCTTACGTATATGAGGATTACGACGATCAGTTTCAGGTGCTACTTCTTTTGGCGCTTTTCATTTTGCTTCTCGATTCTATTATAGTGCAAACCAAGAACATTTGGTTAAGCAAAGTTGATATTTTTAAAAGTAGGTAAAGCCATGACGAGGTATTGCATTTTTATTGCGCTTTTATTCTTTTCTTTATCTTCGTTTGGACAAGCGCGCAAGCTCATCCGAAAGGGGAATAAGGAGTTTGATAAGGGCAACTATTCGCAGGCTGAACTCCGTTTCAGACAGGCTCAGGCGGTTGATACGGCTTCAGGGGATATTACCTATAACATAGGTAATTCGCTTTTCATGCAGAAGAAGTACGATAAGGCATTAAGCGGATATCAGAAAAGTTTACAGCAAACTAAAGATCCAAGTCGTCTGGCAATGAATCTTCATAATGCCGGAAATGCTTTGTTTAAGTTGAATAAGTACAAGGAGAGCATCGAAGCCTATAAAAAATCGCTTCGAGTTAATCCAAGCGATAACCAAACACGATATAACCTTGCACTTGCGCAGCAGAAGCTAAAAGATCAGCAGAAGAACAACAAGGACAACAATAAAAACAACAAGAACAAGAATAACAAGGATAAAAACAAACAGAACAAGAACAATAAAGACAATAAGAAGAACGACCAGAATAAAAACAAGGGCAATAAGGATAATAAGAACAATAATCAAAATCAGAAACAGAAACAGCCGCAGCAACCAAAAATCTCGAAAGAGGATGCTCAACGAATGTTAGATGCGCTGCAAACTGGCGAAAACAAGGCGCAAGAACGCGTTAAGGCTCAAAAAATGAAAGCACAAAGTCGTAAACCAGAAAAAAATTGGTAGTAATTACATAACGATATGAAACGAATATTAGCGATAGTTGCTTTACTTACAATTACATTAGGTGCTCTTGCCGATAATGTTACCTTCGTAGCACGTGCACCTAGAGTAGTTGCTGTTGGCGAACAATTTCAGCTTAAGTTCAATGTGAACATAATGCCTGATGATTTTTACAATCCTGACATTAAGAACTTTGAAGTTTTGGCAGGGCCTAATATGTCGCAGTTTCAGAGCACTAGTATTATTAATGGGCAGGTTACGTCCAGAAACTCGATCTCCTATACATATATACTAGAAGCAACAAGGGAGGGACGATTCTCTATTCCTGCAGCAGTTGTAAAAATTAATGGGAGAACGTATACCTCAAATAGTTTGATTATCGAGGTTGCTAAGGGAGATGCATCTGCAGCAGCCGCAAATCGTGGAGGAGTCAATAGTGCCCGTCAAGCAAAGGGAGTTAGCAATGGTACAGTTTTCCTCAAAATGGAGGTTAATAAGTCATCGCTATATCGGGGTGAGTTCCTAATTGCCACGTTAAAACTTTACACTAGGACTGACTTGGAAGGTCTTGGAGAGCCTAAGTTTCCTTCTTTTAATGGATTTTGGAATCAGGTTGTAGAGGATAATGATCTTAAACTCAATTTTGTTCGTGAGAAATACAATAGTAAAGTTTATGATGCAGCAGTTATACGACGCTACGTGCTATTTCCTCAGCAGGTTGGTCGGCTCCTTGTTGATCCATTCGAGTTAACAGCATCCGTAATAGAGCACTCTGCTCCTCAAAGTGCCTTTGACGCCTTTTTTGGAGGTGGAGGTACAAGAGCGCGTAAAAGGCTGGCAAGTGCACCTATCTCTATAAATGTAAAGGAACTCCCAACAGGTGCACCCACATCATTTAATGGAGCTGTAGGGTCGTTCACTATTGCATCATCACTTTCAAAAAGCAAAGTTAGGGCTAATGATGCTGTTAACCTTGTAGTTAAAGTCTCTGGATCGGGTAATGTTAAGCTTGTAGATGCTCCCAAGGTTAGTTTTCCTGCTGATTTCGATTCCTTTGATCCCAAAACCAGCGATAACGTAAAAACGACAGCAGCAGGGTCGTATGGTGTTAAGACCTTTGAGTATTCGTTTATTCCTCGAAGTCAAGGTAGGTACACAATACCAGCATTGGAGTTTACCTATTTTGATACAAAGACGAATCGTTACAAAACACTTAAAACACAGAGTCAAACTATTGATGTCGATCCAGATCCTACCGGAGGTGTTCGTAATGGATTACAAGGCGGTGCCGATAAGGAAAATATTAAATTATTGGGGCAGGATATTAAGTACATAAAGGTTGGTTCAATAATGCTTACCCCTAAAGGCGATTATTTTTTTAATACAGCAACTTACTGGTTGGTTCTTCTTCTGGCATTCATTGCTACAGTTGCTTCGTTTATCTTTTTGGCTAAGCGTGAACGTGAAAATGCAGATGTTGCATTTATAAAGAATAAGCGTGCAAATAAGGTTGCTCATCAGAGACTAAAAAAGGCAGAGATGCTGATTAAATCAGGTGATACTCACGGATTCTATGAGGAAATGCTAAAGGCACTTTGGGGGTATCTTAGTGATAAGTTGGCTATTCCGATTTCAGACCTCTCGAAAGAACGTGCAACGCAGCTACTGGATTCTAGAGGTGTAGATGTTGAGACTATCCAAACTCTTACTCAAATCATAGAAGAATGCGAGTTTGCTCGATATGCACCTGGTGGGCAGGGCGAGGAGAAATCGGACAGATTTAACCATGCGGTTGATATTATTAGCAAACTTGAACAATTGAAGAAGTAGCATGAAAAAGATATCTACCATAATTTTTGCGTTGCTTTGCCTAGTTGGTTCTGTTAATGCACAAAGTCTAGAGCAAACATTTGAGCAAGGCAATAACTTATATGCTGAAGGTAATTTTAAGGCAGCGGCTGTTCAATACCAAAAGGTTATTGATGGAGGATACTCATCAAGCAAACTTTTCTATAATGCAGGAAATGCATACTACAAGCAGAAAATGTATGCAAAGGCAATTCTGAACTATGAGCGAGCATATAAGCTTGGTTCATCGGATGGAGATATAAATCATAATTTACAGCTAGCACGTTTGCAGATTAGGGACAATGTAGACTCTGTTCCTACATTCTTTATCGTTAGCTGGTTTAATGGGATTCGCAATCTTTTTAGCGCAAATGGTTGGGCTTGGTTAAGTTTGCTCTCGTTTATTTTTGCTAGTGCTCTATTCATTTGCTATTACTTCACTGGAACGCTTCTGGTAAAAAAGATAACGTTTGGATCTTCTGCATTTTTTGTTTTACTGTTTGCCTTTTCAGTATGGACTGCACATGCTAAAACTGAGCAGATTAAACATCCGACAAATGCAATTATTTTATCGCCTGTGGTGGTTGTGCGTAGTTCTCCCGATCAAAATGGGAAAGATTTGTTCATTATTCATGAAGGTATTAAGGTAACCTTTACTGAGACTCCACCTGTACCTGGTTGGCGAGAGGTGAAAATCGCAGATGGCAATACCGGTTGGGTAGAAGCAAACACTTTTGAAATAATTTAATCGATTATACTAAAAAAGAAGAAAGAAAAAGGGAAGCGACTTGATAGTTGCTTCCCTTTTTCTTAATAAACAAATTCAGAGGAATTGCGTTTGGAAGAAAAAACGCACCAATGAAGAGATCGCTTCTATTTTTAGTTTTCAGTATACCTATCATCTTGATGGCGCAAACAAAGACTTTCTACGATTTTACCGTTCTTACCATAGATGGTGAAAAGATCAGTCTGTCTTCGTTTAAAGGTAAAAGAGTACTCGTTGTAAATGTTGCTTCAAAATGTGGCTTTACCCCTCAATATGAAGGGTTAGAAGCATTGTATCGAAAGTATAAAGCCAAGAACTTTGTCGTAATAGGTTTTCCTGCAAATAATATTCTAGGCCAAGAACCTAGTACGAATGAGGAGATTAAACAGTTTTGCACATTAAAATACGATGTTACATTTCCAATGATGGCCAAGATCTCCGTTAAGGGGAAAGACATTCATCCTCTTTACAAGTGGCTTACCGATAAATCAGAGAATGGCGTTCTTAATGCAAAGGTTAAATGGAACTTTCAAAAGTTCATGATTGATGAAACTGGAAAACTTGTAGGCTTTGCGGGTCCCAACGAAAAGCCCAATGGCGAGAAAATTGTAAAATGGATTGAAAGTAAGTAAATAAGAAAGAGAGTCTATACCTTTTTATTTGGGTAAGTCCTACTTACTATTCAACTGCATTGCAGTTGCAATCTCGCAGTGCTTAATTCCTCCTATTTTGCATCCGGAACTATTCGTATTTAATCTTTTCGAATTACGGCTCAAAAACCATTATGCAACATTTATCAAGGAGAAGTATCGAACTTAGACTTCTTTGCGACGACCAGAAACTCATAAGGTTTCATCGTGATTGGCCCGATTGAAACTTAGGGTAGGACAAGGAAAGCAAACAACAAGAAAAAGTTGAATGTATTCTCTAGAAAGTTCTCAAAATCATCTATACTTCCCGCCTTATTCATCGTAGAACTAGTAAAGAAGTAACTACTACGGTTTTCTTAAGTGTATCATGAAAAGAATCTTATTATAATACTAACACTCTCAATTTAAATACTTAAATTCGATCATTATACCAATGTATGACATATGGACGCTTTACTCAATAGCCCGTACTTTACCTACCTAGTGTTGCCAATTCTGATTTTTTGTGCGCGCATCTGTGATGTTACTTTTGGACCAATTAGAATAATACTTGTTTCAAAAGGTATAAAGAGCATAGCTCCTATTTTGGGCTTTGTAGAGGTTTTATATGGATACTGGCTATTAGTCAAATAATGGCTAATCTTAATAATTGGGTGTGCTATTTTGCTTATTCCGCTGGTTTTGCTACCGGAAATTATGTGGGGATGATAATAGAAGAAAGACTTGCAATGGGAACGCTTATTCTTCGAATTATGATATCAGGAACAGGCGGAGAACTGGCTAAAGCGCTAAATAAGGAGGATTTTGGGGCTACCATAGTGCATGCAGAAGGCTCGCTTGGAAGTGTTGACCTGATCTATACGATAGTAAATAGGAAAGATTTGAGCAGGGTTGAAGTTGTTATTAAGGAGTTCAACCCAAATGCATTTTATTCGATAGAAGAGGTTAAGAGGGTTAATAAAAGTGTATTCCCTCCTAATAAGGGATCACAAAATGCAATTGTAGATTTTTGGAGAAGAGGTGATAAATAGTGTTTACAATCCCCAATGGAGATTCACCATAAGTGCAAATAAGTGAACTGCAACGGGGGTAATTCATTGAGTGATTGAAGTTATTTAACAATGCATAAGAATACAATGAGTGGTAAAGTAGTATTTTGCATCCTGATAAATGTAAATATTGTTAGTGAAAGAGTGGGTTTCGACCTATTCAATGGTGTGGATAGAAGTTTAACAAAATAAAGTATCCTTCGGGAAGAAATGGAGGTTTAATATGCAAAATAAGCTTCAAGAGCTAACAGACAAGCTCTATAAAGAAGGCTTAGGTAAAGGGACTGCAGAGGCTGAGCAAATTTTGGCAAAAGCGAAGGCCGAAGCTCAACAGATTATTGAGCAGGCCAAAAAGGAGTCCGATCAAATAATTGCTAGTGCCAAGCATTCTTCTGCAGAAATTGCCAAAAACACAGAGGCTGAACTCAAGATGGCCGCTCGTCAAACCGTTAACTCGGTAAAGCAACAGGTGGAAGAGGCTATTGCTGCAAAGGCAGTAACTCCATCAGTAAATGCAGCTTTTGCAAGTCCTGATTTTATTCAAGCAATTGTAAAGGAGGCTATTGCTAAATTTAATCCTTCAAATGAAGAAAGCAATGTGATAACAGTGTTGCTTCCCAAAGACAAGCAGAAACAACTTCAGGATTACTTCATTAGTAAAGCAGGTGAAGCGTTAAGTGTTTACCTTGATGTACAGTTCAGCAAGGCTGTTAAGTCTGGATTTAAGATTGCGCCTAAGGATGGTGGATATCAGATTAGTTTCACCGAACAAGATTTCGATAACCTATTCAAGTCGTTCCTTCGCCCACGCCTTGTAGAACTTCTCTTCGGAGCTAAATAAAACATTATGATCCAAAACCAATACTACTATTTGGTTGCCGGATTGCCGGAGTTATTGTTTGATGCGGATAATCGAAAGTTTGATTTTGTAAGCGTAAGGGGGGGGCTGAAGCAGAACTTGAATGATTCTGATCTTGAATTACTGAATTCTCTTTCCCTCCATTATGATAATGAAAATGTATTGTCCTACATCAACAATCGGAACACATTTTCTGAAAGAGCGCTTGTTCCTAAAGAGGTTTATGAAGATGTAAAGGCTAATCTTAAGCTTTTCCCCTCATATATCGGTGACTTTTTTGACGAATTGTACTCGGAGAAAGAGGAGGAGAAACCTTCCCGTAATGACGATGAAGAAGAGGTACAGAAATCGATAGAAGTGAGCCTTTATAACCGTTTTTACGATTATGTAGCCAACTACCAAAATGAATTTCTTCAAAAGTGGTTCCGCTTCGACAGGCAACTGCGCAATATTTTGGCTGCAACCAATGCAAGAAAGTTAGGTAAGGATGTTGCTTCAATCCTTGTTGGAAATGATACTATTAATGTAGCACTTTCACAGAGTCAAGCCTCTGATTTTGGGCTGCGAGGTGAATTCCTACTTATGGATAAGTTGATGCCTATTCTCGAAATTAGCAATCTTTTCGAGCGCGAAAGAAAAATCGACATGCTTCGCTGGGATTTTATCGATGAAGGAAACACCTTCAACTACTTTAATGTAGATAAAGTTCTTGGTTATCTTGTTAAAGCAGAAATTATTGATCGATGGGTTAAGATTGATCCGGCAGTTGGAGATGCGCTTTTAAAAAGATACTTCAATGACCTTAAGGGAACATTTGATTTGAATGCTGCCTTTGAAGAACAATAAATGAAATAGGATAAAGAACCAAATATGAGAACTAAAGGAAGAGTTACAGGAATTATTTCAAACCTTGTAATTGTTCAAGTTGATGGTCCTGTTGCCCAAAATGAAATCGGGTATATCAAGCTTGGCGATGTGGCTCTTATGTCGGAGGTTATCAAAATCAACGGCGATAAGGCTTTCGTTCAGGTGTTTGAGAGTACCCGTGGTCTTAAAGTGGGTAATGAGGTAGAGTTCATGGGGCACATGCTCGAGGCAACTCTCGGACCAGGTCTTTTGCAGCGCAACTACGATGGCTTGCAGAACGATCTAGAAGAACTTGAAGGCGTTTTTCTTAAGCGCGGCATTTACACCAAGCCTCTAAACGAGGATAAACTTTGGGATTTTGTTCCAACTGCTACAGTTGGAGAGGAAGTTGAAGCAGGCGATTGGCTTGGAGAGGTACAAGAGAATTGGGTGAACCACAAAATCATGGTTCCCTTTAAATTTGAAGGAAAATATACGGTTAAATCGTTGGCTTCTGCTGGTCAATATCGAATTAACGACCAGATTGCCGTGCTTACCGACGAAAATGGTGAAGACAAAATTGTCACCATGGTTCAGAAGTGGCCCGTTAAACTTGCCATTAAAGCATACAAAGAGAAGCCACGTCCATTTAAGGTAATGGAAACCGGGGTACGCTGTATTGATACGCTAAACCCAATGGCAGAAGGTGGTACCGGATTTATTCCAGGTCCATTCGGTGCAGGAAAAACGGTGCTACAACACGCGCTTTCGCAGCATGCCGAAGCAGACATTATCATCTTTGCCGCTTGTGGTGAGCGTGCAAATGAAGTAGTGGAAATGTTCGTTGAGTTTCCCCACCTTGAAGACCCTCGTACAGGCCGTAAGCTTATAGAACGTACTACCATTATCTGTAATACGTCGAACATGCCAGTTGCCGCTCGTGAGGCATCGGTTTACATTGCCATGACTATTGGTGAGTACTACCGCGCAATGGGTTATAAGGTACTTCTACTTGCAGACTCGACTTCACGCTGGGCTCAGGCTCTTCGTGAGATGTCTAACCGTTTGGAAGAACTTCCAGGAGCCGATGCGTTCCCAATGGACCTTCCTGCAATTATTTCGAACTTCTACGCTCGTGCAGGTTTTGTTTACCTAAACAATGGAAAAACGGGTTCGGTAACCTTTATTGGTACAGTATCTCCTGCAGGTGGTAACCTTAAAGAGCCAGTAACTGAGTCTACCAAGAAGGCTGCTCGATGCTTTTATGCGCTTTCTCAGCAACGTGCTGACTCGAAGCGTTATCCTGCTGTAGACCCTATCGAATCGTATTCGAAGTACTTGGAGTACCCTGAAATTGTGGAATATCTAAAAGAGAAGATTTCGGAAGATTGGGTTTCTGAGGTGCTAGAAGTAAAGAATATTGTACTTCGTGGTCGTGAGGCATACGAGCAAATCAACATTCTTGGCGATGACGGTGTTCCCGTTGAATACCACGACCGCTTCTGGAAGTCGGAACTTGTCGATTTCGTTATCCTCCAGCAGGATGCATTCGATAAGATCGACCAGTCGACTCCACTTGTACGCCAGCACTACATGCTTAACCTTGTTTCGCATATCATCAAATCGAAGTTTAACTTCGAATCGTTTGATGTTGTGGGCAACTACTACAAGCGTATAATCAACGTTCTTAAGCAAATGAACTACTCGGAATACGAGAGTGATAAGTTCAACGAGTACGAGAACGAACTTAACAATATTCTAGCAGAAAGGAGGGTTGCTTAATGGAGACTACTGCTTTTAAGAAGATCTATACAAAGATTGAAAATATCACCAAAGCTACCGTTACCCTTCGTGCTGATGGAGTGATGAACGAGGAACTCGCTCAGGTTGGCGAAAAGCTTGCTCAGGTGGTGAAAATTAGCGGGAACCTAGTTACGCTTCAGGTCTTTTCTGGAACTGAAGGTATTGCAACCGACACCGAAGTGGTTTTCTTTGGTCACGCACCAAAGCTTACTGTAAGCGACGATCTTGCTGGTCGATTTTTCAATGCATTCGGTAAGCCAATTTATGGTGGTCCTGAAGTCCAGGGTGAAGAGCGCGAAATTGGTGGACCTTCGGTTAACCCTTTTCGCCGTAAGCAACCATCGGAGCTTATTGCTACTGGTATAGCAGGTATCGACCTTAACAACACCCTTGTATCGGGGCAAAAGATTCCATTCTTTGCCGACCCCGACCAGCCATTCAACCAGGTTATGGCAATGGTGGCACTTCGTGCAAAGGCAGACAAGATTATCCTTGGAGGTATGGGATTGTCGAACGACGACTTCCTATTCTTCAAAAATGTATTCGATAACGCAGGTGCGCTCGATCGTATTATCTCTTTTGTAAATACAACAGAGCAACCACCAGTAGAGCGTCTGCTTATTCCAGATATGGCGCTTACAGCTGCCGAATACTTTGCTGTAGATAAGGGGGAAAAGGTGCTCGTTCTGCTTACTGATATGACCCTTTACGCTGATGCTCTTGCCATCGTATCGAACCGTATGGACCAAATCCCTTCTAAGGACTCTATGCCAGGTTCGCTATACTCCGATTTGGCTAAGATCTACGAAAAGGCTGTACAGCTTCCCAACGGTGGTTCTATAACCATTATTGCTGTTACTACTCTTTCAGGTGGTGATATTACCCACGCTATCCCAGATAACACCGGATATATCACCGAAGGTCAACTTTTCCTACGTACCGATTCGGATACCGGAAAGGTTATCATCGACCCATTCCGAAGCCTATCGCGCTTGAAACAGCTGGTAATCGGAAAGAAGACACGTGAAGACCATCCACAAGTTATGAATGCAGCCGTTCGTCTTTACGCCGATGCGGCTAACGCAAAAACTAAGCTGGAGAATGGTTTCGACCTTACCGACTACGATGAGCGTACGCTTAAGTTTGCCCACGACTACTCTAAGTTCTTACTAGCAATTGACGTAAATATCGATGCTACAAAGATGCTTGATACCGCGTGGGATCTGTTTGCCAAGTACTTTAATCAAACTGAAGTTGCTATTAAGCAAGAGTTTGTTGAAAAATACTGGCCAAAAAACTTATTCAACTAGCGTACAATCATGGGAGTTAAGTATCAAATAAATAAAACAGCGCTGAACGAACTGAATAAGCAGCTTCGTGTCAGAAAGCGTGCGCTCCCAACCATTAAGAATAAGGAATCGGCGCTGCGCCTCGAAGTAAAAAAGGCTAAGAGTTTAGCTGATGAGGTAGAGGCAAGGCAAACAGAACTTACAGGAAAACTTCAGTATATGAGTGGTTTGTGGTCTGAATTTAGATCTGAACTCATTACTGTAGACGATGTAAAAGTATCGCTAACTAAGATTGCGGGGGTAAAAATCCCAGTTCTTAAGGAGGTAATATTTACAGTTCACGATTTCAATCTTTTTAGCAGTCCATTTTGGGTAGTAGACGGTATCCAAATCCTAAAAGAACTCACTACTTTAGGGATAGAACGAGAGTTCTACCTTGAGAAAATGCGTCTTTTAGATCGTGCTCGTAAGAAAACAACCCAAAAGGTTAACCTTTACGAGAAGGTACAAATACCCGATTACGAGTCTGCTATACAAAAGATTAAACGATTCTTAGAGGATGAGGAAAACCTTTCTAAGTCGGCGCAAAAGATTGTGAAAAAACGATACGAGGAGGTGGCAGAATGATCGTAAAAATGATTAAGTACAGCTTCCTTCTATACCATCAGGAGTTTCAATCTTTTCTGGAAGATATTCAACGTATTGGAGTGCTGGATATCACAAAAGAACAGAGGGCTCTTAATGAGGAGGAAAAGGAGTTGCTCGACCTGCAAGGCCGTTATCGTAGCACTATAAAGGCGCTTACGCATAGAAGAGGCGAGCAGAAGCAGCGTTTTGATCGTGACGGCATCCAAGTCCTAACGCGCTTTGAAACAATCGTAAAGGAACTTGAAGCAATTGAAGTTAACTATAAAAAGCTTGCTAAGCACCAATCCGATCTAGCGCCTTGGGGAAATTTTGAACCCTCCGCATTAGCCGATTTGGAAGCAAAGGGGCTGATTTTGCGATACTTTACCGCTCCTGCAAAAAAGTATTGTGAGGAATGGGAGTCGCAATATCCGCTATCGGTAGTTAACGAGATTGGTGGTACCACCTACTTTGTTTGGATTCAGGAAAATGGGGAAACTTCTTTAAACCTCCCTGCAAACGAAGTTAAAGTTCCCGCCCAATCGCTTGCACTACTAAACGAGGAGATTGATGGCGTTGTAATGCAAAAGCAGGATCTTAATGCCGAGCTAGATGAGCTTGCGCTCTATATTGATCTGCTTGCACGATGCAGCGACGAAATATCAGATACGTTTGATTTTAAGTCAATCTTTAATGGTACTCGTCGCGATTTGGAAGGAACGGTTGCTTTACTTACCGGATTCGTCCCAGATAATGCTGTCGATGAACTTAATAAATACCTAGAAGGACAATCTGTCGTTTACTTTGCTGAAAAAGCAACAGCAGAAGATCGACCACCAATTAAGCTTAAGAACAATAAGTTCGCAAAGTTGTTTGAGCCAATAGGTGAACTTTATATTCCACCTACTTATTCGGAACTCGATCTTACGCCATTCTTTGCCCCATTCTACATGCTCTTTTTTGGACTGTGTATGAATGATATTGGCTATGGTATTATTTTCGTTGTCGCTGGATTTCTGCTGAGAAATAGACCAAAATTTGCTGCTTTAAGGCCCTACATTTTGCTTGTACAATGGCTAGGGTTTGGTACAATCCTCATGGGGTTAATATCAGGTAGTATCTTTGGAACAGAAATGAAAGAATGGGAAATACTTCCAGAAGGTATTCGTCATCTCTTCTTGGATACCAATCAGATGATGCTCTTTGCAGTGCTAATTGGGTTTGTTCAAATTATCTTTGGTTTAGTCGTTAAGGCAGTTAATCGAACACGTATTTCGGGATGGCAAGCAGGTGTTGGACCATTTGGATGGATATTTGCACTACTTGGGATTGCGATGTTATTTCTGCCTGCAACCAAACCATTCGCCATGTATGTTGTATATGTAGGAATTGGGTTGATTATTTTATTTGCCCATCCACACGGTGGTATAGGGGGGAGATTAGGGTTAGGAGTGGTAGAACTCTATGAAATTACCGGATTCTTTGGCGATTTGCTTTCGTATATTCGTCTTTTTGCCCTCGGTATTTCAGGCGCCATTTTAGCAATGGTAATGAATAAGATTGCATCCTTATCCCTAGGTTCACTTCCTTTCGGACTTGATTACCTTGTTTTTGCGATAATATTTCTCGCAGGACATACCCTAAACATTGCGCTTTCATCATTAGGTGCGTTTGTGCATCCAATGCGTTTAACATTTGTCGAATTCTATAAGAATTCAGGCTTTATAGGAGGAGGGAGATTGTATACCCCTTTCAAAAAAGCAAAAACACAAGAAAAAAGTTAATAACTAAGTAAATTTTTTGGAGGATAAAACATGTTTGTATCTGTAATGCTTGCTTACATTGGACTCGCCATTATGGTAGGAGTAGCTTGTATTGGTAGCACAATTGGTGTAACAGTATCGGGAAATGCGACTGTTGGTGGTCTTAAAAAGAATCCTGATATTTTTGGTAAAAGTATGCTTCTTACAGCGCTTCCATCAACCCAAGGATTGTACGGCTTTGCGGCTTTCTTCCTTATTAATGGTAAAATGAGTGCTTTACTTGCTGCTGGCATGCCTATTGAGAAGTCTTTTGCAATATTAGCAGCTGGGCTTACGGTTGGTTTTGTTGGCTACTATTCGTCAACCAAGCAATCTCGCGTAATTGCTAACGGTATTACCGAAATGGCAAATGGTAACGATGTATTCGGTAAGACCATGATTCTTGCTGTATATCCTGAGTTGTATTCAATTATTGCGCTTATTGCTGCCGTACTTATTTGGATGGGATTATAGTCTGTTACTTTAATCATAAAAAAGGCTGCTTCGTATGAGGCAGCCTTTTTTTTTAATATGCCATGCCAGCTAGATCGGAACTTTGATGACATAAGTTCTAATAGGATAATGTAGAAAGTAAAAGCAGGATGGCGATTGTTTTTCATCCTTGTCTTCCTTTCCTGTGTTTCGAAAACGTCATAGAGCCTCAATTAGACTTGCTGAACAAACATTTATTTAATCAATATGTTTTAAAATACAGAATGTAGTCCTAAAGTTGTAATCGAATGATTGGCGTATGAGAAAGCATCCATACTTGTTCTCATTTATCCTTATTTTAATTTCAATTCCTTTTTTGTTCAGATATTTATGGAACAAAGAGGATGTGCGTCCTTTGAATATTCTCGTTGTTGATAAAACGGTACTTGATAGAAACAGACAGGAACATAGACCTTTGTTTTGGATTTTAGAGCATGAGAAGTACATTAAGAAAAGCGAGCAACCATTTAATGTAAGCTCCGATTACTACGGCTTCTTTCCTGATGGGAAAGGAGGATATAAGGCGAAAGATTTTGCCAATTCCTCAGATTCTGCTTTAGCGACCCTTGCTCGCAGAAATGATGTGGCTTACTATACCGACATGTATGGCGTTTATGCGGGCGAATGGTTCGAGCGTTATCCCAACGAGCAACGTCGCAATCCTAAGATGAGCTCTCTCGAACCTTCTGAACTCATTTATGGCGGCATGTGCATGGCCGAAGTTAATCTTCTAAAAAAGTTCAAGTCGCTGGGGAAACTTATTATTACAGAGTTTAATGTGATTGGTACTCCAACACCTACTTCTGTTACCCACGAGTTTGAAATGGAGTTTAAGATGACCTGGAAGGAATGGATCGGGCGATACTACTCATCGCTGGATACTAACAAAAATAAGGAACTCCCAAAGTGGTTAAAGAAAAACTACACCGAGCAAAATGGAGGAAGGTGGCCTTTTAAGAGATCGGGGATCATATTTGTGAGAACTGATGAAAAGATTGTCATTCTTGAGCAGAAAACCCATCTCAATCTTGATGTGCCGTTAATAGAGACCAATCCGAAATTTAGGGATAGGTACGACCTACCTAAAAATATGAAGTTTCATTACTGGTTCGATATTATTGGCGCCTCCGATAGCTTAGATGTGCTGGCTACCTATAAAATAGATGTGAACGAGGCGGGGAAAAAGGTGTTGGAGAAGAACTTAATCCCTACGCATTTTCCTGCAGTCGTAAAGTCAAAGAGTAGCAAGTACAGCTTTTACTATTTTGCAGGTGACTTTTCGGATATAGATATATCATTGTCGAATACAAAGTTTGCGAGTATTGCGGCTGTTAATCAGGCTTTCGTTCGGATAGAAGGGGAGGGGCGATCTGCTTTTTTCTGGCGTTTCTATCGTCCATTGGTTAGCAGTATTATTAGCGAATACTACACAAAAAGGGTAGAGAAGTAGCAACCAATAGAACCCTAAACCAATGGAGGCTATAACAAATAGAGGGGGTAGTAAAACAGGGTGAACTACTTGCTAGAGTATACATTCAACCACTTCTAGGCACTTCTTTTATCCTACTTTCCCCGAACTTCACTCGGGGCAATTCACGTTGAAGTTCTTATATGCTGCTACAGGTTGGCTGTAAGGAGGCTATATTCTATGCTTTCCATTGATTAATGCTGCGTAATGGCTGTTGAGCCGTAATCCGAAAGGATTGAATTCGAATAGCCTGTATGCGATACGAGAAAATCATGCACCACGAGCCTGCTACCACGAAGCGATGGATAATGAGCCAGAAGTAGGGCATTGACCTCCAGAACGTAATAGAGCCAAACAATGAGGCCATCAACACGCTAAGCGTTGATGGCCTCTTATATTTTACTGTTACTGCAAACTACTACTTAGGCTAACGCTTGCTTTCGAGCTTTCGTCTTCGCCAGAAATCGCCGTTTGATTTGTTTCCTCTATAGCCACTTCCCTTAGCAGGTGCTGCCTTGCTGCTATCTATCGCCTTGCTAACACCAATTGCTGATGCAATGCTTACAAATGGATGGTCGTATATCACACGAATATCCTTCTTTATAAGGCGTTCGATATCCTTTAGGAGCTTTACCTCTTCGGGATCAACCAGCGATATGGCCACTCCGTTGTTGCCGGCACGTCCGGTTCTTCCAATTCGGTGAACGTAAGTTTCGGGAACTTCAGGTAACTCGTAGTTGATAACGTGCGAGAGCTGATCGACATCAATACCTCTAGCAGCAATATCGGTAGCGATTAGCACCTTCGTTTTTCTATCCTTAAAGTTATTAAGGGCATTTTGGCGGGCATTTTGCGACTTATTTCCGTGAATTGCCTCTGCCTTTATGCCATCCTTTACCAGTAACCTTACCAGCTTGTCGGAGCCGTGCTTAGTTCGGGCAAATACAAGTGCCGATTCGACTGTTTCGTTGCTAAGCAAGCTTATCAGTAGATCCTTTTTCTGCGTTTTCTCGACAAAGTACACCAGCTGCTTTATGACATCTACCGTTGATGATACAGGCGTAACTTCAACCTTTAGCGGTTTGTAAAGCATGGTGTTGGCCAACTTCTGTATTTCGGGCGGCATGGTGGCCGAAAAGAAGAGCGTTTGGCGCTTGGGTGGAATAATCTGGAGTATTCGCTTTATATCGTGAATAAAGCCCATGTCGAGCATCCTATCAGCCTCGTCGAGTACAAAGAAATCGAGATTGGGGACCTTTACAATCCCCTGGTTGTAGAGGTCGAGCAAACGACCGGGCGTGGCAATTAGAATATCGACTCCAGAACGTAATAGGTTTACTTGCGGAACTTGGGAAACGCCCCCAAAGATCACGGCATGCCTTAAGCTGGTAAATTTACCGTAGTCCGTAAAGCTTTCGCCAATCTGAATGGCAAGCTCCCTTGTTGGGGTGATGATGAGCGCTTTTACGGCTCTATGCTTGCGGGTATCTGGATTTTGGGTGAGTTTCTGAATGATTGGAATACTAAACGCTGCTGTTTTCCCTGTGCCTGTTTGCGCACATCCGATTAGGTCGTTGCCCTCTAAGATCTTGGGAATTGCCTGTGCTTGTATGGGGGTTGGGGTTGAATACTCTACTTGCTTTAAAGCCTCCAGAATGGGCTGAATTAAGTTTAACTGTTCAAATGTCATGTAATACGGGTTAACCGTCGCGGTTATTTATTTGGAGGCAAAGGTAACATCTTTATTGGAATATTTAGGGGTGAAGAAGTTATAGGCAGGTATTTCTCGTTCAAATTGTAGATTCATCCTTCAATAGTCTTTTATTGGGCATTAGCATTTTAAAGGAGAGAGCCTTCTTCTTCTCTGTTCTTTTTGTAAGGGCAAAAAGAACCAAAAACCCTTGGCACGAATTAACTCGCTCGGTCGCGGTGGAATGGCGCTACCTCAAATGTGGTAATAGCCCTAAGACCTTTACAGCATTGAGGAACATAGTGGAGGCGACCTCGCTCAAACAGGGATTCGTGCCAGTCTGGTATGGCTGCGCCATGGTGTCTACGGAAGAAGGTTGTTCGGTAATACGACGTTTACCTGCCGTTGTTAAGCGAGCTAATATGGGAAACCTTTTTATTCTGTGGTTCATCGAGGACTCTTCTAAAACAAGAATCTTAAAGGCGAAATTAATGGATTATAGGAAGTTATTTTGCAGTAGGGAGGGAGTTGAAGGTAGGGAAGGAATCTTCTGCTAAATTTGCACATACAATATTCAACGAAAGATGGCACTAGAGATTGAACGGAAATTTTTGGTTAGTTCAGAAGGCTACAAAGGAGCTGCACGTAAGTCGTATCGCATAGTTCAGGGGTACCTGTCGTCGAACCCGGAGCGGACGGTGCGCGTGAGGGTAAAGGGCGAAAGAGGCTACCTTACCATTAAGGGTATTGCCAACGATTCGGGGCTTACCCGCTTTGAGTGGGAGAAGGAGATTGCCGTTGCTGAGGCCGATGAGCTGCTCAAAATCTGCGAGCCTGGGGTAATTGACAAGATTCGCTATGAGGTAGATTTTGGCAACCACACCTTCGAGGTGGACGAGTTTGCGGGGGATAACCGAGGGCTGGTTGTTGCCGAAATAGAGCTGTCGGACGAGAACGAGGCCTTCGAGAAACCCGATTGGCTAGGCGAGGAGGTTACCGGGGATAAGCGCTACTACAACTCGATGCTGAGCCTGAAGCCTTTTGGCAGGTGGTAATATGGGGAGCAGGGAGTAGCTGTTGGTCACCATAATGACGTTGACCAGGTTTCCTGGCTAGATCAAAAAAAATGAGCGGAACGCATGCACGTCCCGCTCTATTCCTCTTATTGTCCTGCTTTGCTATAGGATAAGGGTATTCTGAGCCTTGCTCCATGGGCCTGCAATCTCGGGGTGCTTGGTGTTGTACCAGCGGAAGTAGATGAAGAGCTGCTTCCCGGCGTTTTCGGCGCCAAGCGGTAGCACAAAAAAGGCCTTGGTGGATAGACCTACCTCCAGCTTTTTGTCTTCGGCAGAGGTAGGTGCTTCTGTTGCTACCGAGAATCGGTACTGAACGCAATTCGCGGTATCGTGAATGGCTGGGCGTTGGTTCGTATTCCCAAAGCACTTAATGGTAACCGATCCGCCACCTATTGGTTGTACCGTAGCTGTTACAAGCATGGTGATGGGCGTTTGTGGTATGGTACGGCTATGCTTTACGTTGCTGACGGTACGGATTTTGAAGGTTTCCAGATCGGTAATCGTTGCATTTGGCGAAATGGCGATATGCGTCAGAAAGTTACTTTCCTCCTCGTACTTGCGAATGCTTTCCATTATCCCCTTAAGCTCGTCGGTAACGGCAATGGTGCGCAAGTTGTACCTATCGGAATACTTCTCGTAGGCCAGAATCCAGCGATCGCCAAACCCTTTCCATTTCCCCATCATTTCCTCAGTAATTCCCAATCGGGTGAAGTTTTTTACAGGTGAACCCTCCTGCATGTACGCTACGGTTGTCCGAATATAGGGGTTAAAGGTTTCCACGGTGCGCGGAATGGACGTTGATGTGTCTGTCGTCATAATCGATTAACATTTAAAAGTTTGGTTTAATACAGTAGCTTGGTACGATGAAGCACTACCCGAGCTGCTCCGCCGTACGATCTCAAATATACATCCTCAGCGAGCAGCGAGGTGTACCCCTAATGGGGTATTGTTTTAGGTGGCATGCATTTTTTTCTACAATTTTTAATATCTTGCATTATCAGTGATAACAATAGGGCAGCAGGAGCAAGGTGTGCCTAAGTGGAATGCTGAAATGCAATCGCAGCGGTACTCCTCCCTAAATGCCGAATTAGCTAACTATTTATACCAAAATATACTACTATGACCGATAAGCTTGCTGAGCTTTTCGATGCCTTTAGAAGCATGCATTTCGCGGCTTTGGGCGATTCGCAGAACGAGAACGTGCTGCTGGAAACCACCATCGAGCAGCTGGCCTACAACCAAAATGCGCTGCCTATTTCGGTAAACATGGGCATGGGGGAGTACCTCTTTGGTCGCAATTTGCTCAGCTCCTTCGACCATCTGAGCGGTAGGGCGCTAAGCCACGAGCAATTCAAAAAACTTATCCATAAGGACGACATGGCGCACTTTGAGGAGGCTATTCTGGTGGGGATGCAAAAGATTGGCCCGCTGCTCTCCGAAAAGCAGCATCAGCTCGCCCTTGCCTTCGAGTGCCGCATGCGCGATAGCCGAAACGAGTACTGCCGAATGCTCTTTAGGTACGAGATCTTTACCTGCGCTACTGTAGACGAGCGTTGGGTGAAGCTGCTGCTGTTCCCGCTTAGAGGCTGGAACCAGCTGGCAATGCCCAATAGCCTATACGTTATCGATACCAAGAAAAAGGAGCTCTGCTATACCGACAAAAGGGGAAGCCACACCAGGCACCAGCTGGATATCCTTAGGCGAAGAATCGCTGGCCAAAACGACGTTGAGATCGGCGGAGCACTTTGCCTTAGTCCGGTGACGATAAAAACTCATCACAAAAATATCTACGCCAAGCTGGGAATAGACTCCAAGGTTAGGATAGTTCTATACCTGCAATACCTGGGCTTGCTCAGGGGAACAGATCTGGTGAAATTAGAGGAGCGAGGCTCATGCTGTTTCCTCCCATAGGCCTTACGTTAACAACGAGCCTACCTTGGGCTGCATCTCTAGCCGCTATATTGCTAACGAGCGCTCTATATTGTCAGCGAGCAGTCTAAATTGTCAGCGAGTAGTGCTACAGATGCATCTCAGCCTCCTAAATTGTCAGCGAGTAGTACTACAGATGCATCTCAGAAGTCTAAATTGTCAGCGAGCCGCCTAAATTGTTAGCGAACCTTCTAAATTGTCAGCGAGCAATGCTTCAGCAACAATATAGCCGCTATATTGTCAGCCAAGGCTGCTCGGCTGACAACGTAGCGGGCCTGAATGATAGCGTTGGTAGCTGTTGGGGTGCGATGAAGCTAGAATTTAATTCTATTCGGATAAACCATTATGGCGAAATGATTTATTTATTAGGTGCGTTTTAGGAAATTTAGATAAATTTTGGCCATTAAAATGTATTAAGTACATTTAAGGTTATGCTTATGGCGTATTTGTACGTCGCGAAAGATTGATTATCATAATCATCGGCGATAATGGTAATCCATGTTGGGCCTATGCTTGGAGAAAGCCCTGGAGCTGCGCAAGAAAGGATGTAAGGTATTTTGTTGCATGAAAGTCACTTTTGGGATCGGTATGATGGGCTACAACATTAAGTAAGCAATAACAAGGTAAAAGAGTATAGAAACTATTAAAAACAAACGCTATGAAAAGAATTCTGGGGATTATGATGGGTTTACTGCTGGTAGTAAACGTATTTGGGCAGGACGATAAAGTTGCGCTGCTGATATCGGAAGGCACAGAGCTGCACGATCAGGGAAAGTACGATGACGCTATTGCAAAGTATAAGGCGGCGCTAGACATCGATAAGAACTCGTCGGTGGCTAACTACGAGATTTCGTTCACCTATATGGTGACCGGTAAGTACGATGAAGCCATAGCGTATAGCAAAAAGGCTATAGATAGGAATGACGATATTCAGCAAGGCGCCTATATTGTATTAGGTACTTCATGGGATATGAAGGGAAAGCCGGAGAAGGCCATAGAAGCCTACCTGGATGGTTTAAAGAAATTTCCACAAAGTAGCCTGCTGAGCTACAATCTGGCGCTTACCCTGTTTAACCAAAAGGAGTACGATAGAGCAGAGGATGCTGCAATACAAGCAATTTTCAATAATCCCAATCATGCAAGTAGCCACATGGTGCTATCGTCAATAATGCAGGCTAAGGGATTGCGCGTAAAGTCTATATTGCCGCTATACTATTTTCTCATGCTCGAGCCTAACTCTAAAAGGTCGGCATCGCAATATGCATTACTACTACAAAAGCTAGGGCAGGGTGTAGTGCAAAAGGATGAGAAAAATATTAGCGTAAGCCTGCCATCATTCTCGACGAATAGCGATTCGTTTAGCGCTGCAGAGATGATGGTAAGCCTGCAGGCCGCAACTCGATATACTGAAGAAAATACGGGGAAGAGCGATATGGAATTTTTTAAAGAAAGCACCCCAAAGATATTTAGAATGCTAAGCGAACTAAAGAAAGATAGTAAAGGATTTTGGTGGGACTTATACGTTACCAAGTTCCAAAATTTAGAACAGGCTGGCTGTTGTGAGGCGTTCTGTTACTATATATCCCAGTCCGATAGTACAAAAGGAAGCAAGTCGTGGATTTTTGAGAATCCTGGCAAACTGCAAGAATTTATGAATTGGATGAATACGAAATAGGTATAGTAAGCCTATTCCTGATTGAATTTCAACCCAATATAATTATAAAACTTAACGCTAAACCTAACCATGCCAAAAGATAGAAAAGCGAAAGCCAAAAAGGCTCGTCAAAAGGAGCAAAAGGCTGCAGAGCTAAAAAAGGCACACGAGAAGATCGAGATAGCATTTTATAAGGAACTCCTAAGCTTGCTCGATAAGCTGGAGGTTATAGAGCATGTCCAGTATTTCGACCGTTTCGACATTTACTCCTGCTTCCGATTTCGCTCCTCAGCCCTGATTTTTGAGCAAGTTGGCTCACGAAAACCAACGCTCGAACTCGAGGAGGTTTCGAAGGCTCTTCTACAATCGTATATGAAGAGCCAAACTTACACCTATACCAATGGGGCTGTTATTTCGGCCTACGAGGTGTTCCATATCCTCGAATCATTTAGGTACATAATCGGTTTTAAGGTACGAAAGCAGGAGCCGCACTACGAGGAAATTAAGGAAAAGCTTTGGGATCTTAAGGAATTTCTCGACAGGTGCCTGATAGACGTACAGGAAACGATAAAAATCTGGCTCAGAATCATTGGCTGGATTGTTTCCATCCCCGATAAGGAGAACATCCTGTTTAAAACAGAGATTGAGGTAACCCACAATAAGGAGGATCACTCGCTAGACTACTCCTATACCCGGAAGTTCAGAATATTCTACGAAGCGATACCGGTAGAACGAAGATCGGTTGTCGTGGAGGGGCTTCGGCGTCCATGCTATCGGTTTCAGGTTGGCGATGTAAACGGAAAGATTTTTAACCTCACCATAAAGAGGGAGCTGTTCGGCTTTAAGGGGACTCCTATTGATGTTTACTTCCAAAGCCATGCCCTCGAACGGTTGGCCGAGCGCTTAGATGGCCTAATGATAGGTGTATCATTAGGGTTATGCATTACCGAAATTAAGAGGAATCCAATAGTACACGATGTAGGAGGAGGAAAGTATTTGCTGGATGTGGTAATCAACGATATCAAGCTAGGTTACTTTGTGGCTTACCTAATTGAAGGGTACCTACTAATAAAAACATTCCTGTTTGTGACCAATACATCAACGCCAGAAGGAGAGAAGCTGGATAGGCTCAGTGGAATGGCTAAGATTGATAAGGAGTATCTGGGAATCGATAGGCTAAGTACCTTTCTAGCCATCAGCCCTAAAGATGCGCCGGAGCTAAAGGAGCTACTAGAAAAGGCTGGCTTAGGATATCTTCTAAAAATGGATGGCAGTACGCTAGCCTTTTTTGCCCGACTAAATCCATTTAATAGGGCAACCGATAAATCGGGCGCTATAAGCTGCTACTTTAAAAAGCGAAACGAGCTGCCTGTACTTAGCGACTTACAGTAGAATATAAACTATCAGCGATCTGATTTCAAATTATTTACTCAATAGATGAATTACATCTTTAGAATTTCGTTACGATCGAGGTTTGCTCTATACCTGATGGTAATATCGCTGATGGTTACGGGCATTGGCCTTTTCGTTAGCTGGTATGCTGATGGTGGGGCTCCCTACATCATAGCCATTGCTGCTGCTTGTGCTGCTTGTGCGGCACTCCTCATGGTTACCATCCAAAAGTAGCGCTATGAGGTATACGAGGATAGATGCGTTAGAAAAACAGCATTTACTACAAGGGTGCTATACTATAGCGATGCCATAGGATATAGAATTGCAATTCGTGATTGTGTGATATTACTAAAGGAAGGTGCAGGTCGCTTTACGATCTACAGCAATACGGAAAGGTTTAACGAGCTGGTTGCCTACATCCATCAACGTATTCCTAACCTCGACGAGGTAGAGGCAAACGAAGAACACCAGAGACTCTTCTGCTATTCAACCGAGGGATATACGACGCAGGAACAGGCAAAAAGGCTTAAAAAGGTGAAGCGTGTCGCTACTTTACTTAATACTGCATCGTTAGCGGTATCGCTGCCGCTAGTTTTCATTCCCATATACAATGTTTGGATTCTAGGGCTTTGCACGATACTTCCGCTGCTGGGCTATATTTTGTATGCTGGTTCAGGAGGGCTTGTCAATCCATTCAGCGAAAATAACAAGTCGCCATTAGCAAGTCTTAAGTCAACGCTGATGCTTCCCCCCGCAGCCTTAGCAATGCGATGTATGAGCGATTATACCATACTTAGCTTTGCTAACTATTGGATCTGCACTTCTGCTTTTTGTCTTATAATTCTAGTTCTTGCCTTTTACCGACAAGCCAACAATAGTGGGGGGCGAGCAATCAGAGATAGGATAACCAGCGCCTTGTTACTCCTCTTTGTTCTTGTTTACGTAAGCAGCGCCACCATCATTTCCAATATTGTTTTAAACGCAGAAAATACCAAAAGAATAGAGGCGAGAATTATTAACAGATGGAAGATAGAAACATCTACAACGGCGGAGTACTATGTTCAAATTGAAAAAAGAGGAGAACTTCAACTTTCTCAACCAATAAAAGTTTCAGGACGAGTATATAAGCGGTTGAGCAATAGTTTGGTCGTCTCCTATAATGGAGGTCTATTGGGTATACCAGTATTTTGGATAGAGATGTAAGTAATTGGAGGTGCTGCCCTCCAGTATCTTTTGCGCCATAAACTCTCACGCAACACCTGTATCAGCGTACTCTATCTCTCTTTCCCACAATATGGTTTAAATACAGCTAATGCTAAACTTTCTGCCGTGAATGGAGTTATATTTGCGCGTTAAATGAATGAGCATTCAATCATAGTAAATGGCGAAAAGCATTGATACCTCGAAGCTCGAAAGAATAAAGGATGCAACGGTTGAGCTGGTGGTTAGCCACGGCTACAATGCGGCATCGGTATCGCTTATTGCCAAGCGGGCAGGTGTGGCAGATGGCTACCTCTACCGCTTTTATCCCAGCAAGTACGATTTGGTATCCGATATATTTAAGAGCAAGGTCGAGCAGCTGGCCGACGTGCTCGACGACCTTTACTCGCAAAAGGGTACCGTGCGCGAGGTGGTTTACGAATTCGTTGCGCATATCATCAATCGCGCCAAGGAGGCCCCCATCCAAACCAAGTTTCTGTTTATGCTGATTCACGATTATACCTTCGAGATCGATAAGGGTGTTGCCTTACGCCTAAAGGAAACTTTCGAGAAGCTGGTGCAAAAGGGGCAGCAGAACGGCGAGATTAAGGCGGATGTTACCTCGGAGGATCTATATGTGCTGGTGATCGGTCAATCGTTGCTGTACATCGATTCCAGGTTCAGGAAGCATTTCGGGAATGAAGTACTCGAGAGCAATATGGCCGAACGCGTAGCCAACGTGTGCTTAAAAGCAATTAACTGAAAAAACAATATAACGATTAACCTAATATGAAGAACAACAGGTTTTTTACCCTTGCAGTAGGAACAATAGGATTGCTTACGCTTATAATCCTTATAGGCTGGTACGTGCTTAAGCCACAACCCAACATTATTCAGGGCGAAATTGAGGCAACTCAGGTAAAGGTAGCCTCGAAGCTCGCTGGCCGAATTGATACCTTGTACGTTCACGAAGGCGATGAGGTAACAATTGGTCAGATGCTCTACGCCATTACCAGTCCCGAAGTGCATGCCAAGTACGAGCAGGCAAATGCCGTTAAAGATGCCGCAATGGCGCAACGCCTTAAGGCCAACAACGGTGCTCGTATCGAAGAGGTACAAGCTGCATATACCACTTGGCAAAAGGCCGAGGCCGCTGCCGACTTTGCAGAGAAGAGCTACCGTCGTATTCAAAACCTATTTGATAAGGGTGTAGTGCCCGCACAAAAGCGCGACGAGGTAGAAACCCAGTTCAAAGCGGCTAAGTTTACTGCCGAATCGGCAAAGGCTGTTTACGATATGGCCAAGAAGGGGGCTCGCAACGAGGATAAGATGGCTGCCGGTGCCCTTGTAAACCAGGCTAGCGGCGTGGTTAGCGAGGTTTCATCGTACCTCAATGAGACTCACCTAAAATCGCCCATTACAGGCGAGGTTGCTTCGGTTATTGCCGAGCGTGGCGAGCTTATTGGAACAGGCTATCCTGTAATTACGCTGGTAGATCTATCGGATGTTTGGGTTTCGTTCAACCTGCGCGAGGATCTGCTTGCCAAGATAAAGAAGGGCAAAACGTTCACCGGAACAATTCCTGCCCTTGGCAATAAGGAGGTAGAGTTTACGGTAACCTTCATTGCGGTTCAAGGAGCCTATGCAACCTGGACAGCAACCAAGACTTCGGGCGATTTCGACCGCAAAACATTTGAGATTAAGGCAAAGCCAACAGCAAAGAACATTGGGCTACGCCCCGGAATGAGCGTATTGGTTGATTGGAATAAGATTAAGGACTAACTTGAAAATCAGAATCTAATGCGCAATAAAATAAAGCATTCGATGCGAGAAGGAATTCTCTGCGTGCTTTTACGGGAGCTCAGGCGGATGTCGTCGAGCTCAACCTACCTCTTTGTGCTGGTAGTATTCCCGTTGGCATGCTTCTTCCTTTTCACTGAGATTTTCAAGAATGGAGTCCCCCACAAGATACCTATTGCGGTATGCGATGCTGATGCCTCGGTAATGTCGCGAAAGGCTACGCGTATGGTAAATGCAACGCCTTCGGCTGATGCTTGCTACCGTGTAACCAGCTTTAGCGAGGGTAAGGAGCTGATGATGCAAGGGAAAATAAGCGCCTTTGTTCTAATCCCTAAGGATTTTGAAAGAGACATCTATAGGGGTAATCCAACTAAGGTGGCGCTATACGTTAACAACCTGAACATCCTTAAGGGTGGCTTGCTGGATAGGGATATCCGCACGGCACTTGCTACGCTTAACGCTGGCGTCGACCTACAGGGGAGGCTGAAGAAGGGCGAGAGCGCCAAGCTGGCTGCCGCACAGGTTATGCCGGTGGTTCTGGAAAAGAAGATGCTTTACAATCCTTTCGGAAGCTACGCATACTACCTGCTTACCGCGCTACTTCCGGTTATGCTTCAGATGTTTATTATTACAGCGTCGGTTTATGCCGTTAATATTGAGATGAAGGATGGAACAGCACGAGAGTGGCTAAAGGCATCGGGATTTGATGTGATAAGCGCCATAACGGGCAAGATGATTCCATACTCGGTGATCTTCTTTATTGTTAGCCTCTTCATGAGTACGCTGCTCTACCGCTTTATAGGGGTACCTCTTCGTGGTAGCAGGCTAATCCTTATCCTGTCGAACCTATTCTTTGTGCTGGCTTACCAGGGAATTGGCATCTTCATCACCAGTTTGATAAGCAACCTTCGATTAAGCTTATCGATGTCGAGCGCATACGCCATCTGCGCATTTACGTTCTCGGGCTTAACCTTTCCGTTTATTGGCATGCCGGCAAGTATTGCTACTATTGGGCAGTTCTTTCCCTTTACGCAGTACCTCGACATCTACATGAGCCAGGGATTACGCGGCGCGCCAATCTATACGGCGCTCTTCCCGTTGGGAATGCTGGGGCTGTTTATCCTGTTCCCGCTTTCGCTGTTGCCCAAGCTACAGAAGCATATGATGTACCAAAAATTCTGGGGAGGGGTGTAGTATGGCATTTCGGAGATTAAAAAAATCGTACGAGGTGTTCGCTAACACCTACCTATACGAGCTAAAGCTGCTGCTTAAGGACTCGGGCGTGCTCTTCATCCTATTTGGAGCATCGATATTCTACTCCTTAATATATACGTATTCCTACTCGCACGAGGTGGTAAACGACATTTCGGTAGCGGTTGTCGACCTGAATGGCACTAAAACAAGTAGAGACGTGGTGCGCATGCTCGATGCAACGCCTCAAATAAATGTAACCTTCCATACCCAGAACTTTAAGGAGGCAAAGGCGCTATTCTACGACGATAAGGTCCATGGCGTTATCGTTATCCCCAAGGATTTTGAGCGCAAAATAATGAGGAGCGAGCAGGCTGCCGTTACGGCCTACGCCGATGCCAGCTACTTTATGATATATAAGCAGATCCTATCGGGTGCGGCCCAGGTTACGGGAACCATGAGCGCCAAGCTGGAGATCGGTAGGCTGATGATGAAGGGGAACGACAAGTATAAGGCCATGGCTCAAAGCCAGCCCGTATCGGTTTCAACCAGCTACCTGTTTAATCCTGCTGCGGGATATGCTTCGTACGCCATGCCCGGGGTAATGCTGATGATTCTTCAGCAAACGCTGCTGCTCAGCATCGGAATGCTTGGCGGTACGCTGCGCGAGAAGAAGCGCAAGTACTTCTACCTGGATGGAGATATCGATCCTCGCCATGCCGTATCTACGTTGCTGGGTAAGGCTTTTGCCTTTATCACACTGCACCTGTTCAACATCTTCTTTATGCTGGTGCTCGTTTACAAGTGGTTCGACTTACCCCAAAAGGGAAACCCATTCGAGGTGTTCATCTTCATAATGCCCTACATATTTGCGGTGGCATTCCTGGGGATATCGATTGCTACCCTGTTCAAGAAGCGCGAGCACTCGCTAATCTTTATGTTCTTCACCTCGATTCCGTTTATCTTCCTAAGCGGATTCTCGTGGCCTGCTAGCGAAATGCCGCTGCTGCTACAGAAATTCTCGCTTCTGATTCCTAGCACAACAGCAATCCAGGGGTACTTGAGGCTGAATACGATGGGGGCATCGTTACAGCAGGTGTCAAGTGAGCTGGGCTTCCTCATGATTCTAATGGTCGCCTACTTTATCCTTGCGCTGCTGATAACAAAGTATCGCATCCACCAAAATAATCGGGAGCTGCAAGAAACCTCAGATGAAGCCATAGAATCGTAGCCGACGATTTGTTTAGATATATAAGCTCCACCAAAAGCCTTACGCTGCTGGTGGAGTTTTTTTATGCAAATGCTCATCAGAATGCGCGGACAGAGTTTTACACTATGCAAATGCTCTATCGAAATGCGCCGACAGAGCTTTACACTATGTAAAAGCTCTATCGGAATACGCGGACGAAGCTTTACACTATGTAAAAGCTCTATCGAAATGCGCGGACGAAGCTTTACACTATGTAATTGCTCTATCGGAATGCGCGGACGAAGCTTTACACTATGTAATTGCTCTATCGGAATGCGCGGACGAAGCTTTACACTATGTAAAAGCTCTATCGGAATACGCAGACAGAGCTTTACACTACGGAAATGCTCTATACGAGGGGATATAGGGGAGAATGCAGCGCTTAGTATATCCTAAAAGCTAAGCCCCACTAGTGCCTCTGCAAAAAGATAAGGTTCTACTAATATCGCGAAATATAATCGTTGCTATATTTACGGACTTTTACGAATTCATTTTAATTTCTAAAGATTTACTGCTACATGAGGATCAGAACTGCAACAATAAAAGCCCTTGTACTGGTGCTGCTCTTTGCAATGCCGCTTACAATGCTTGCCTCGAAGGGCAAGGAGGTTAAGGTAGTTTTTACCACCGACGTGCACGGCGCCATCTTCCCCTACGACTTTATCGAGCAAAAGGCTCGCCCCGGAAGCCTAGCTCAGATATACACCTACGTAAAGGAGCAACGAAAGCAGAACCCCAGCTTGCTGCTCCTCGACAACGGCGATATGCTGCAGGGGCAGCCAACCGTTTACTTCTACAACTTTGTGGATACGCTAAGCCAGCATCTACAGGCAAGGGTGATGAACTTTATGGGGTATAATGCCCTAACCGTAGGCAACCACGACCTCGAGCCTGGACATCCCGTTTACGATAGGGTTCGCCAGCAGTCAAATTTCCCTTGGCTAGCCGCCAATGCGGTTACGCCTGCGGGAAAAACCTACTTCGAGCCATACAAAATATTTAAGGTCGATGGCAAGAAGGTTGCTGTACTTGGGCTCATTACCCCAGCCATCCCCACCTGGCTCCCCGAAAATATTTGGAGAGGGATGACGTTTAACGACATGGTGGAGAGCGCCAAGTATTGGGTTGATATTATCCAGAAAAAGGAGAAGCCAGACGCCATTATTGGCATGGTACACTCCGGCGTAAACTTTAACTACAACAACCAGAACGAGAATACCTACAAGAACGAGAATGCCGCCATGCTCATTGCCAAGCGGGTTAAGGGATTCGACGCCATACTATGCGGGCACGATCACGACATCTTCAACAAGAAGGTGGCAACCGACTTTGGCGATTCCGTTCAGGTGCTTAATCCCGCCGCCTTTGCCCGCAACGTGGGCGTTCTCACCATTGCTTTTCAGGGCAGCAGCAAGCAGGTAAGCGGTAGCGTTGTCGATGTTCGCCCATTACCTGCTGAAAAAGCCTTTGAGGAGCAATTCAAGGGCGATTTTGATAAAATCAAGGAATTCTCTTCGCGAAAGATCGGCACGCTTGATGAGCCAATTAGCTCTGCCGATACCTTTTTTGGCAGCTCCTCATTTGTAGACCTGATTCACCGCAGCATGCTAAAGACTACCAATGCCGATATTAGCTTCGCATCGCCGCTAACCCTAAATGCCAACATTCCTGCTGGCGATATCACCGTAGGCGACATGTTCAACCTCTACAAGTACGAAAACCTCCTTTACGTGCTTAATCTAACAGGGCAGGAGGTTAAGAACTACCTCGAATACTCCTACGGTCTTTGGGTGAAGAGCAGCGATACCTTCGATGATGGAATGCTTCTCCTTAACGAAAAGGGTAAGCTGAAGAATCAGTACTACAATTTCGATTCAGGAGCGGGTATCAAATATCAGGTAGATATTACAAAGCCTGCTGGCAGCAAGGTTACCATTACCTCTATGGCCGACGGAACACCATTTGATCTAGGCAAAACCTACAAGGTAGCCATGAGCAGCTACCGTGGAAATGGGGGAGGTGGACACCTTACCGTTGGAGCCAAAATTCAACCATCAGAGATTAGCAAGCGGTTGGTTACAAGCACAACCAAGGATATGCGCTACCTAATAATGATGGACCTAATGAAATCTGGCATACTCGACCACAAGCCATTAAACTCATGGAAGTTTATTCCCGAAGATGTTGTCGCCAAGGCTCGAAAGGCTGACGAATCGCGCATTTTTAGAAAGTGATTTTGCGAAGATCAATAAACTGATTACATTCGAAGACCTATCTCAACCAACTGAGATAGGTCTTTTCTTAAGGGGATTATCAATGCGTATAATGATTAGGCTGACACTACTGCTGCTAGTAGTGATGAGTTTCGAATGGGCTGATGGCGAAGCGTATTCATCAACGAACAAGCAGGCCGTAAAGGCCTACAAGGAGGCTTTGGAGCTATTTAAAAACCGGAATTACCCAGCATTTTTCGAGAAGGTAAACCAGGCAATCGCCGATGACTCCACCTTTACGGAGGCCTACCTGTTGGCCATGCAGGCTTCAATAGAAAACCTCCACGAAACAAAGGCCATCTTCTATGCCCAAAAGGCATATGCGCTTAACCCAAGCATGCATCCGCCGCTGGCATCTATTCTAGGAAAGCTTTACCTGCGCGACGGGCAGTACGAGAAGGCAATAGCATGCTTCGAGTACTATATAAGCAACAATCCCGCTCAACGCGCTAAGGTGGAGGAGCCACTCAACAGCGCGCTCTTTGCCAAAGGACTAAAAGATCGACCAGTTGGCTTTGTCCCACAGAATTTGGGCGATAACATTAACTCTACTTACGACGACTACTGGCCCAGCATTTCAGGCGATGGCAATACCTTCGTAAAGACCAGCAACATTCCCCGAAGCGACAGCTCTGGCGTTTTGCAGGAGGACTTCTTTGTTTCAAAAAAGAATGCCCAAGGCAAGTGGGGTAAGGCAATTCCCCTACCCGGAACCATAAACACCCAGTCCAACGAGGGAGCGCAATCGCTTACCGCCGATGGGCAGGGCATGTACTTTACCATGTGCATCAACGAGTGCAGCATCTACTACTCTCGTCTGAAAAATGGGATATGGAGCGATCCTCAAAAGCTGCCACCTCCCATTAATACCCCCATATCATCCAACAAGCAGCCTTCCATTAGCTCTGATGGCCGCTATCTCTACTTTACTAGTAACCGTCGTGGCGGCTACGGCGGCTACGACCTATACGTTGCTACGCGCGATATGGAGAGCGGCGAGTGGATTGATGTAAAGAACTTAGGGCCGAAGGTTAACACCTCGCGAAACGACGTTTCTCCCTTTATCCACTTTGATGGGCAGACCCTTTACTTTGCCTCCGATGGGCATCGGGGGCTTGGAGGCCTCGATCTTTTCCGAACTCGTTTAGATGGCAATGAGGAGTGGAGCGTTCCCGTTAACTTGGGCTACCCAATCAACACCAAAGGCGAGGAGCAGGGCATTGTAATCTCGGCCGATGCAAAAACTACCTACATTGCCTCTAGCCGCGAGGAGGGAAGGGGGCTCGACATCTACAGTTTCGAGCTTCCCGATACGCTAAAGCCTAATGTTTCCTACTACCTTAAGGGCATAGTTGTAGATGCTAAAACCAATAAGCCGCTTGCTGCCGAAGTTGTTCTCACCAACCTTAAAACGGGCAAGGAGGAGTTTGTAAGCAGTTCCTATCCCGACGATGGAGCGTTCTTTACGTCTCTTCCTGCTGCAACCAGCTACGCCTTGCAGGTTACCCGTAAGGGATATCTCTTCAACTCGCAAAGCTTCTTGCTAGATTCTACTAAAACAATTCAGAATCCGCTAGAGCTCCGCATTGCACTCGAGCCTATGAGCGTAGGGAGCACCACCATTTTGAGGAATATCTACTTCGATGTCAACTCCTACAGCCTTAAGAAGGAGTCGGAAGTAGAGTTAAAAACGCTGGTTAAGCTACTCAATACCAATCCAACTCTATGGATCGAACTTTCGGGCCATACCGACAATTCTGGATCGGTTGCATTCAACAATTCGCTCAGCGCTAACCGTGCAAAGGAGGTGGTCAAGTACCTTATTGCAAATGGAATCGACAAAAATAGGCTTAGAGCCGTAGGCTACGGTTCCTCGAAGCCAATAGTCCCCAATAACAGCATCGAGAACAAGGCAAAAAACCGTAGAACAGAGTTTATGGTGATATATAAATAAGCTGATGTCAATAGACAGAGTTGAAGCCAGAAAATGTTAATGTTAAATCTTTCGTAGATGCACAAGGTTATACAACCTTTAGCATCTAAACACTATAACTAAAATAACAGCTCTAATGAAAAAATTATTTGTATTTGCCATTGCTGCAATCTTTGCTATTGGAGCATATGCACAAAAGGACAAAAAGAAGGAGGAATCTAAGCCAGAAGGATACAAATTCACGGTGGTCAAGCAAGTTCCTGGAACGTCCGTTAAGGATCAGTTCCGCTCAGGTACCTGCTGGAGTTTCTCAGGACTAAGCTTTATTGAAAACGAGCTGCTTCGCAACGGTAAGGGTGAGTTCGACTTGTCGGAAATGTGGCTTGTTCGCAACTGCTATTCAGCAAAAGCCGAAAAGTACGTTCGCATGCAAGGCAACTGCAACTTTGGTGGTGGCGGTGGAACCTTCGACATTTTCTGGGTAATGAATAACTTTGGTTTTATTCCCGAAGAGGCTTATGCTGGACTTCAGTATGGAGAACCAAAGCATGTTCATGGCGAATTGGATGCATTAACTAAGGCATATGTTGATGTAATAGTAAAGAACCCAAATAAAAAGCTTTCTACCGCTTGGAAGAAGGGTTTTGATGGCATTCTTGATGCCTATCTAGGTCCTAAACCAGATAAGTTTACCTATAAAGGTGTTGAGTATACTCCTGAATCGTTTGCAAAAAGCCTAAGTCTCAATTCCGACGATTATGTTTCTTTCACTTCGTACACTCACCATCCATTCTACAAAAAGTTCTCCCTCGAAATTCCAGATAACTGGCTAAACGAAGAGTCTTACAATATTCCAATGGAAGATCTAGAGCAGGTTATAGACAACGCCATTAATAATGGTTACTCTATTGCCTGGGGTGCTGATGTAAGCGAAAAGGGCTTCCAGTACAACAAGGGGGTTGCCGTAATCCCACAAACTGATGTTGCCGTTCTAAACAACTCAGAGAAGTCTAAGTGGACTGAGCTTTCGGCTAAAGACCGCGAGTCTATGTTCTACAATCTCGATCATCCCGTTGTTGAGCAGACCATCACCCAAAAGATGCGCCAAGATGCATTTGATAACTACCAAACTACCGATGACCACGGTATGGTTATCGAAGGTATTGCAAAAGATCAACGTGGAGAAAAGTTTTACTTAGTGAAAAACTCTTGGAATACCGATAATCCATATAAAGGATACTTCTACGCCTCTCGTCCTTTTGTTATCTACAAAACCATGAACATTATGGTTCATAAGAATGCTATTCCTGCTGAGATCCTAAAGAAAATCGGCTTAGCAAAATAGTTCTATTTGATTAAAATTGAATGCAATAATAAAACAAAGAGCTGCCAACTGGCAGCTCTTTGTTTTATTATTGCATTGGCGATGTCAATTTTTCACCTCACCATATCTATATAGTAAATATTGTACTTATTCGATTTTACGCTAAAGTATACTCTGTTATTGGTGTAGGAAATAGCAGTTATATCACCATACTTAAAGTCTTTTACTATTGTTTTCTTATCATTATTCCTGATAAGATATATGGAGTTTCTTGTAGCAACAATTGGTCGTGCTCTTCTGTCAAATTCAACATCTACAACATCCTGTAAATCGTTTTCCACTAACATGATTTGAGATAGAATATCTTGGCTGTAGAATTGCTTATTGATTATATATTCTTCTTTTATAGAGTATAGATTCCCCTTTTTGAGTTCAATAATGAAGAGTAAAGAACGATCTTTATTCAGAGCAAGCTTTAAAGGTGTGCTCTGGTTTATAGAATCCTTTTGTACTATTTTCATGGAAGATAGAATAGGATTTACCGACGCATTGGCCGAAAACGAAAATGATTTCATAGTTCCATCTACCATGTTAATCGATACAATATCATTTTTATCGTTGTCTGCATAATACATCATTTCATTCTTCTCATCTATCTGCAGCTCCGATACATTAGCAAAGCTGCGTCCGTGAATTGGAAGAATAAAGTAGGTTTTCAGAGTTGTGCGGCTCAGAAAATCGTACTTAATCAGCTTATACCTTTTAGGAGAATCCTTTTTTTGTGAGGTTTTATCAAAAAGCAACCAACTTTCTCCTTCTTTTCCAACTAGCGAATAAATTAGGTTTGAGGAAAAAAGAGAGTCTCGTAACGATAATGGGAAAACAGGTTGCATCGGCAGCTGTTTATTGTCCGATTTAAGAAAAAGCGAAAAATCCCTAGCGTCTTTATTGTAGTTTTTAAATATAAGAAGGTAGCCATTATTCGTATAAACAAAATCGTCGAAGGCAGCAGCGTCATCAATAGTTACATATAGGATGGGGAGTGGGACATCTTTACTTCTGCACCCTACCATGATAATTCCCAACAACAGTAAAATTCTAACGTTCATCGTCCAACAGAATAAAAAGGTTTCACTTAACCAACACTTTGTCGCTTCAAATTTCAAGTCTTAGCGTACAAATGTCTGTCTATTACAATAAAAAAGGCCTAATGTTAATACATTAGGCCTTTAAATATAGGGAACTTTAAGTTAGTTCAAAGAGGTGGCGCTGGCATTCTTTTCGGAAAGAGCAACAAACTCTTCGAGATTCTGACCTATTACCATAATCTTATACACCTTTTCATCCTCATCTGCTACTGGAATAAAGGTTTCGTATAGCACTACCGATGAACTTACACCTGTAAGTTCAGATTTTACCTTAGCAGGTATGCCGCGTTTAATGTTATTCCAAAACTCGTTAAAATGCTTGTTCGCATAAGAGTCGATTTCCTTAATGTTTAACCCTATAAGGTTTTCGCGTCGCATTCCAAGAAGATTTAGCACCGAATCGTTTGCCACAATTACATAGCCTTCGATATCGTATTCTATTATATTACTTGCAGCACTCAAAGAATCGAGTAGATTTTCAATTTCTTTTGATTTTCGCGCAGCTTCTTCCTGTGTGGCAAGAAGTTCTTCCATGTTTTGGCGCATTTCCTCTTCCTGAGCAGAAAGTTCTTCGGCTTGGAATTTTGAGGCTTCAAGTAGTTGTTGTGTCTTAATGTTGATACGTGTTGTCGAAATGGTAGACGCGATAGTAACACCGATTTTTTCAACAAAGTCGATTACATGCTTTTCAAACACCTCAAACGATGCGAGTTCAAGTACACCGTACACCTCGTCATTAAGCTTTAGAGGTACTATTAAGATGCACGAAGGCTTATTTTCGCCCAATCCCGATCCGATGGTAATGTACGATTCTGGAACATCAGTAATGAAAATAGTTTCATTCTCCTGAACACATCGACCAACAAGTCCCTCGCCAATTATAAGGCTCTTTTCCTCGTACTTGCGCCTATCGTATGCATAACATGCCATCAAATCGATTGTACGATCGCCATTTTCATGATCGTTGATTAGGAATAATCCTCCAACATCAGCCTTAATGTAATCGATTAGGTGGCTTATAATATGGTAGGAGAAGTCTTCTAGGTTCGTTTCGTGGTGTCGAAGCAATTCTCCAAAGAGTGCAACACCATGGGTTGCCCAGTTAATCTTTTCATCCTCAATTTTTCTGATTGCTTCCAATCTCTTGGCTTCATCAAGATTTTGTTTCATACTGAGGAGTGAAACACCCAACAAATCATTATCGCTCTTTGGCTTAAATTCAATACTTGTATTGCCTTTACCAACTTCGCTTGTAAACTCAACCGTGCGTACCATGCTGTCGATAAGTTCATTCGTTGAGCCAGCAATATCGTGTAGTTCATCGTTAGTGTCTACCTTAACCTTGTTCGATTCATCGATTTTTCCTTCGGCTAAGTTTTTTAAGGCTCTATTAACACGATAAAGTGGCTGGGTAATTTTAAACGAGATATACCAAATTACACCTATAATAACCAGCATCGAAAGAATCGCAAACAGTAAAAGCCTATCCGTTGTGTTGTTCTCGCTCCCTAGTAGCTCTTTTGATGGGACAGCAAAACCAAAAGCCCAACTTGTTTTTGCAGAATTGAAGTATACAGGTAAAACCGCATAGTGATATAATTCTTCGAACTTTACTTCAAATCCAAAAGGCTTGTTTAATGCTAGACGGTCTGTAAGGTTTGCCTCAGAAGCCTCGCTATAAATATCTTGAAGTTTCTTGCCTCGAAATTTGGAATTATTAGCCGCAATTACTGAGCCATCAGCCGAAAGTATAAATGATCTAGCCCCCTTCATTGGTTTGATACTCGCTATCATCGTTTGAAAAGACTCTAAGGAAATATCAAAGCCTGTAAGACCTGCAAAGCGAGAATTTGATAGAATTGGAGTGCCAATGCTTGTTTCAAGTATGCTGTCTTTCTTGTTGTAGCTATACCAGTAGGGATTTGTAAGAAGATTGGTTTTCTTTACCTTGACATTGTAGTATATGGATGATTTATCATCGCCTTTTAGGTTCAACGTATCCTGCAGATACTTTAATGCTCCACTTTCCCTAAAATAGGTAAACCGAACTCGTCCATAGTTTTTTGTGTATGACGGATTCAAGTTGCATAGTTCGACGGATACCCATACCGAAGCTATTGAAGGATTTGCTTCAGCAATACTGTTCAACATCTGTTTTATAGCATCAGGTCGCTCATTTACTGGCTTTGATAGCAGCAAGTTTAGCTCCTTTGCCATCTTCGAAGTTGCGATGAACTTCGAATTAATCTCATTTTGCATCCTCAATGAGTAATCTTTACCTACTCGAAGAGCAATTTCTTCAGCATACTTGCTCTTTAACGCATTAACTCCCCTTATTTGCTCGTATATACTTACCGAGTACGCTAAAAAAACAACAGCCAAAATGCTTAGGATAAGCTTCGTACGCAGTTTAAGTCTTATTCTCATTACGAAAAGAATTACTTTTAGAAAAGGCCATTTATTATTGAAACAAAAATATCAACATTCTTCTATTATCCTTTGGCTAAAGCAACATTTTTTCGTGAAGAGATATTTTTTGTACATTTGCTCTCAGTCATAAACCTAATTAATTTCAATTTCAATGAATTTATTAGAAGGGAAAGTAGCCATCATAACTGGGGCAGCACGTGGTATTGGTAAGGCAATTGCGTTGCGTTTTGCAGCTGAAGGTTGCAGTATTGCATTTACCGATTTGGAGTATAACGAAGCAGTGCAGGCTACTGAAAAAGAGATTGCAGCATTGGGCGTTAAAGTAAAAGGATATGCATCAAATGCAGCCAGCTATGAAGACACCCAAAAGGTTGTAGGTGAAATAGCAAGTGATTTTGGACGCGTAGATATTTTGGTGAACAATGCTGGTATTACCAAAGATGGGGCCTTAAAGCGTATGACCGAAGCTCAATGGGATGCTGTTATAACGGTAAACCTTAAATCGGTATTTAACTTTACCAAAGCGGTTCAACCCATTATGTGGAAGCAAGCGTCAGGTAGCGTTATTAATATGAGTTCGGTAGTCGGTGTTTCTGGAAATGCCAATCAGTGTAACTATGCAGCCTCAAAAGCTGGTATTATCGGATTTACCCAATCGGCTGCTAAGGAAATGGGCATGCGTAATATTCGCCATAATGCTATTGCTCCTGGCTTTATCATGACAGAGATGACAGACCAGCTGCCTGAAGACGTTAAGAATGAGTGGGCATCTAAGATTCCTTTGCATAGAGGTGGGACTCCAGAAGATGTTGCTAACGCTTGTCTTTTCTTTGCTTCAGATCTTTCTTCCTATGTAACCGGCCAGGTTCTTACCGTTTGCGGAGGTATGAATATTTAGTGGTAAAAAAGCATACAATTTTAACCATCCTCTTTTGAGGGTGGTTTTTTTATTATATTAGTAGCTCTATTCTTCTATATCTGCTATGCGAAATTATCTAGCTTATTTGCTTTTAGTGCTTACGGCATCATCGTGTGCGGTAACAACTAAAACGGTTAATGTTGATGTACTAATACCTAGTGCTGAAAGGATATCGCTAAATGACAATGAGCGTATTATGGTTGTTGCGAATTACAAACACCACAATAAGCTGATAAGCAAACAAACGTCCGCATTTGTTGACGATTCGCTTCAGGTTGCAAATGCTGTAAATGGGTTTAACAGCTACTTCCGCTCACTAGGAACGTATTCGCAGAACTATGTTCGCGTCATTTACAAGCCAATTAACCAACGCGAACCAGACCTTCTTACATCAGAAGAAATTTGGCGCTATTCTCAGCTGGAAAACCCTAAGTATATTGTTGAGCTTTCGCTTTTGCGTACGCTAATAAGCAAGACCGATCCGACATCATACAAGGCAGTATACGCTTCGTTGTGGCATGTTTACGACGCCAAAGAAGGAACCCTAGTCCGCGAATTGCTCGACAAAGATTCGCTATACTACGACCAATATGAAAGGGTGTCGCGAGCGGAACTCGATTCGATAATTGCTGATGATGTATCTTATAGGGTTGCTCAAAAGATTGGCTATTCGATCCTTCCATTTTGGCAGGAACAGTATAGGTACTACCTTACCGTCCCCGATCCTCAGTTTCGGAAAGTTGACAACCTAATTCAGGAATTCAAATGGAAAGAGGTGATATCGTTAATGCAAGGTTTCCTTTCATCATCGGACAAGGATGATGTTTATGCGGCAACCTTTAACATATCGCTTGCCTGCGAAATGCTGGGGGATATTGGTCTAGCCAAAAAGTGGCTCGAAAAATGTCAAAAAATCAAAAACAGCTACGTTGTCGCGCTCTATTCGGAAGCCCTCAATAATCGAGAAAAACAAGAAAATTCGGGTAGAGAAGGACAATAAAGGAAATTAATACTATTTTTGCAGCATCAAACAACAAGCCTCTTTAGCTCAGTCGGTAGAGCGGCGCATTCGTAATGCGTAGGTCGCCGGTTCAAGTCCGGTGAGAGGCTCATTTGATAAGCAAGAAAAGAGCCCGCAAATGCGGGCTCTTTTCTTTTCTCTCAATTTGTAGAGAACAGGAACAAGACCAGAACATTTATCACTGGTATCGGTTTTAGACTACGTCGGTTTTTTCATCGTTTTTTTCTATAAGTATAAGGCTGCCTTCTGAGCGGCATCACATAAGCTGGTAAACCAGGGTAGCCTCATGTGGGGGATGGTAGAATAGCTTATCCACTCAGGAAATGGGCGGTAGGGGTGACATGCGCACATGCAAGCCCTCCAAAAACTTTTTTGGTGCCTTCATGTGGGCATGCAAGCACCAAAAATTCGTTTTTCATACCTGCATGTGCGCATGCAAGGCTTTTTCGCCGCTTGTTGAAAATAGTGAAGGTGCTTTACGCTACTGGCCAATGGCCTTCAGGTTACTGCTGTAGAGCTGCCTCCAGTCCACAAAATCCTCTTCTGCCAGAGGTAGCCTACTCCATGAGCTAATCCCAAGCGCTCAGATGTTACTACATCCTCCATATGTGTATCACAAAATAGGAGGGTAGGTGCTAAGGATAATTCCACAGAGCCCCACAAAAGCCTGCCACCGATTTAGCTGTTCAATATCAGCTCGCAGCTTGGTACCTATCAATCGGCAATTCTACGGTTTAAATCACGATCGACGTAGGTTTGCAATACGGAATGCAACCATCACAACACGCCTGGATTGCTGTGTAATTTCAGGTAGATGGCTGATGGTATCAAGCTTATTCCTTGCCGAGGTTCTGTAAAGAACCGTTTACGAAAGAATAGTCAAAAAAAGTAATAGAAACATGGAAAAGATTCTGATCATTGGAGGTGTTGCTGCGGGAGCAACCGCAGCCGCAAAGGCACGTCGCATTTCGCCCGAAGCAAAGATTGTCATGCTCGAGGCAGGTCCCGATATCTCGTTTGCAAACTGCGGCTTGCCCTACTACATTGGGGGCGATATTGAGAGCCGCTCGAAGCTAATCCTTCAAAGCCCCGAAAGCTTCAACGACCAGTACAACGTAGAGGTGCACACCCATACTCTGGTAACTTCGATTGATAGAGAGGCGCACCTTATTAATACTGTAGATAGCTGTAGCGGAGAGCAAAAGGTATTTGAATACACCAAGCTGATTCTCGCACAAGGTGGACGTCCAATCAAGCCCGAGCTACCAGGTGCCGATCAAGACCATGTATTTACCCTATGGACGCTAGAGGATATGGACAAAATCTCCAACTTCATAAATGATAGACAACCTCAAAATGCCGTAGTTGTTGGAGGCGGGTTTATTGGGCTCGAAATGGTAGAGGCCCTTGCCAAACGTGGGTTGAGCGTAAACGTAGTGGAGATGATGCCGCATGTTATGGCAATCATGGAAGCCGAAACTGCTGGTTTCATCGAAACCGAGATGCTCTCTTACGGCGTCGGAATTTACACTGGAAGAGGAGTTGTGGAAATTGGATCGAGATCGGTGAAGCTTGATAACAGTAAAGTATTGGATGCCGACATGGTTATACTCTCGATAGGGGTTCGTCCAACCCTACAGCTGGCTAAAGATACAGGGCTAGCGGTTGGCGAATCGGGAGGTTTGCTGGTTAACGACCTGCTGCAAACTTCCGATCCCGACATCTTTGCGGCTGGCGATATGGTGGAGATCGAGCATCGCGTTAACAGTAAAAGGGTACGTATTCCTTTGGCAGGCCCCGCAAATCGACAAGGACGAATCGCAGCCGAAAATGCGCTAGGAGGTGCACACCGCTACAAAGGAGCCATTGGCACTTCGGTGGTTCGGGTATTCGGTGCCGTTGCCGGAATAACCGGATTGTCGTTGAAGCAGGCACGTGCCGCGGGCATAGATGCCGATGCCGTTGTGGTTCATAAGGAACACCATACCTCGTACTATCCCGGAGCGGAAACTGTAACAGCCCTGCTGGTTTACGACCGTACCACTGGTGTAATCCTAGGAGGACAGACTGCTGGCTATAAGGGTGCCGACAAACGGTTGGACGTAATTGCGACCGCCACAGCAGCAAGGCTTACCGTAAGCGATTTGGCAGATATCGATTTCGCCTACTCGCCTCCAATTGGTACGGCAAACGACGCTATTAATATGGCAGCCTTTACAGCAGAGAATAGGATATCAGGATTTAGCCCATCGATAATAGCGTCGGAATTAGATGAATTCTTTGCAGGAAAGAATCCTGTTATTATTGATGTTCGCGACGTCTTTGCCTTCGAGAAAAGCCATGTTGAAGGTGCGCTAAGCATTCCTCTAGAGATTCTTCCACAGCAGCTTTCATCTATTCCAACCAATCGCCCCATAGCCGTATACGACGAGACCGGCAAAAAAGGTCATCAAGCGCTACGAACGTTAGTTGGAGCCGGTTTTAGGAATGTTACCAACCTATCGGGAGGGCATACCTCGCTTCAACGCCATGCAAGAGCTATCGGATTTAAGACCATCAAAGTAGGACTTCTACCTATTCATTCAAAATCGGTAGAAGAGGAAGCGGAAGTGGTTGAAAAAAGGGTAGAGGTGAAGGCTGTTGACTCCAATTCCCCCATTGTGATTGATGTTCGTACACAGCAAGAATTTGCAAGCGGAGCGTATCCTGACGCCATTAATATTCCTGTCGATGAGCTATCGGACCGTATCGAAGAGCTAGGTGACAATCCATCCCGAGAGATCACCGTTTACTGCGCATCCGGTGCCCGTTCTGCCTATGCGCAGCGCATGCTGATGCAGATGGGCTATTCCAATGTTACGAATGGAGGAGGACTCTCGACTATGATGTCGCGAAGAAGTAACAAGGCTACAACCACAAGTTCTTCTAACGAGCCAATAATTATTGATGTACGTACTCCCGATGAGTTTAATTCTGGAGCTTACCCGAAGGCCATTAACATTCCTCTGGATGAGCTGCAAATGCGGGTTGACGAGCTAGGAAGCCCTTCAAGAACTATTACGCTTTACTGCGCATCTGGGGCACGTTCGGCCTACGGACAGCGAATTCTACAGCAGCTGGGATTCACCAATGTAAGTAACGGAGGTGGGATTATGCAAATGATGCTTCAAAGGTAGAGCGTAAAGCCGCTATAAGGCTACCGAGAATAATATCTTCATAAGGCTGGGGCTTATTGCTTCCAGCCTTACAATTGAAGTAAAGATTGGGAATTAAATCTGAACATCGTACCAGCCATCGTCAGCGCTGTTGTTCTGCTGCCTTTCGTTGTATGCAGCAACAAACTCCATGATGGAGTGCTTGGCATCCAGACTTCTAAATGCTGATGCGGCAGCCATAAGCCAGCCGTTGTAATCCTTCAGCTCCCGCTTATCCTTTAGTATACGGCTTTTGGCAATGTTTAGGGGCATGCTCGAGTAGGCTGCAACAGCGCCATACTTGGGCGAATGCAGCAGCTCTACCTTCTCTTTCTCCAAATCGTCAGCCTGCTGCTTTAGGACATCCAGATACACCTGCAGCTTTTCATCGGTAAGCTGCTGAAGGTTTTCGATAGTTTGATGAATCCATTCCAACTCTAGGGTTAGAAGTATTTGCAGATCTTGCTGCTCGTATGCTGCTACCACCTTTTTCATTACCTCCTCTTTTACAACCTTGGCAGCATCATCCTTTTCACCATCGGGATGCACAACCTTGGCAAGCGCAATATAAATGGAGCGGATGCTACGCTGTTTTTGCTCTTCCGCTGCTTTTTTTGCAGCCTCTTGTTGGCGTTGTCTTTTGCTTTTTTGATGGCGCTCCTGCCAGAATTGCTGCCTGTCCTGCTCTACTTGAGCCTTCATGCGCTGCTTAAACTGGGCAAACCCTTCGGTAGAATCCTCAATATCCTCCACATCAATATCTACGTCGTAGCGGTCGCGCATCATATCGGCAAACATTTCCTTAGCCCTATACAGCCGCTGGCTAAGCTTGGCGCGGTAACTTTCTGCAGACCATCTATCATAGAGTTCCTCGAGTTCTGGATTCATGTCGATATCGCCAAAAGCCTCTTCGCAAAGCGAAACAATAGCATCGCCGATGGCGCTGTAGTGCCTGCTCGAAAAGTTGATTCGCTCGGTAGCACGGGCTAGCACTTTTGCCAGATTTATGCGCAATTCGGCAATTCGGGGGTATTGAGGCGCAACTTCGTTACCGTATAATTCCATAAGGATGTCAAGCTTCGACGAATCCTCCCGAATGTCCTGCTTTAGCGATTCTATACGCTGAGTGAGCCTGTTGAAAGCATGCTGCTTTTTTGATAGCACCTTCTGCTCCTTTGGTACAGTCTGCAGCTCATATTCGGAACTTTTGTTGTCTTTGTGGTATTTCGATGGCATGGATTGGATTCTGTAACGACTGGAAATAGGTGCTTTATTGGATTGATGACCCTCGTAAAAGCGGGTGACAAAACTAGCAATTTTCGTGATGCAATTTGCCAACAAGTATATTTCAATACAAAGATGCAAAGCCCCAGAATCATCCCTCTAACTTCCGAGATAACTTCGCTAAACTCCTTTTCCCGTTAAATTCACCTAAAGTGAAACCAATAAAGGGAACTATTCGGTAAGTTTAACCATCATTTTAAAGAAGATATCCGATGAAAGTAGAGGTAATAACCATAGGAGACGAGCTACTTATTGGCCAGGTTGTTGATACGAATTCGGCATGGATTGGCTCTAAGCTAAACGAAAACGGAATCCATCTATCAAAGATAACCTCAATTGGCGATAGTAAGAAACAAATATATAAGGCATTAGATGATGCTTTTGCAAGTGCCGATGCAATTCTGATGACTGGAGGATTAGGTCCTACCAAGGACGATATCACCAAGAAAACCCTAGCGGAATACTTCCAGTGCGGCTTTAAGACCGATCAGCAAACGCTTGATCGAGTAAAAGAACTGCTTCAACGAAGAGGAATATCCGTCACCGATATCAACTACATGCAAGCTGAAGTTCCCGAAGTTTGCGAGGTTATACAGAACTACAACGGTACAGCACCCTGTATGGTCTTTAGAAAGGATGGGAAGTTGCTAGTATCAATGCCTGGTGTGTCTTTCGAAATGAAGGGGCTTATGGAAGAGGCTATTCTTAACCTTTTAGTAAAGGAAAGCTGCATGCAAGCCATTGTTCATAAAACAATTATGACAACAGGTGTTCCTGAGTCGGTTTTGGCTAAACGAATAGAAGAGTGGGAGATAGGTCTACCACAAAATATGAAGTTAGCTTATCTTCCTAGCCTTTATGGCGTTCGTTTACGTATTACTGCAAGTGGTAATAGCAAAAGAGACCTAGTTGATGCCGTTGACGAACAGGTAAATAAACTTAAACCTATTCTTCAGGAAGATATATTTAGCTATCAGGATGAAACACTTGAGGAAGTCGTTGGACGTATGCTGAAAAGTAGAAATTTAACCGTAGGAACAGCAGAATCGTGCACAGGAGGAACCATAGCATCTACCATAGTTTCCGTACCCGGCGCATCTCTCTACTTTAAAGGTGGAGTAGTCGCCTACGATAATGAGGTGAAAAAAGACCTGCTAAAGGTTAATCCCTGCGCTCTTATTACCGATGGCGCAGTAAGCAAAGCGGTTGTTGAGCAAATGGCCGAAGGCGCAAGAGCACTTCTTAAAACCGATTTTGCCGTTGCAACATCAGGCATCGCCGGTCCCGATGGAGGAACAGACTTAAAGCCAGTAGGTACAACATGGATTGCCGTAGCATCGCCAAATGGCACAATATCCGCAGTTTACAATTTTGGAAATAACCGCGAGAGAACAATGGCAAGAGCAACAGCAGCAGCTCTAAACATGCTAAGAATTCAGATTTTAAAGGCAGAGTAAAAACTCAAAAAAAGATGTCTAAAAGTTTGAATAATTGAAATAAAATCGCGTAATTTGCACCCTGTTTGAAGAGAAAGAAAAGAAAAACGGTATAACAATGTCAAAAGTTTGTCAAATCACCGGAAGAAAAGTTCAAGTTGGTAATAATGTTTCTCACTCTAAGAGAAGAACTAAAAGAACTTTCGAACCTAATTTGAAGACCAAAAGATTCTTCCTAGTTGAAGAAAACAGATGGGTAACCTTGAAGGTTTCAGCTCAAGGTATTCGCACTATTAACAAGAATGGCCTTAAGAACGCTTTGGATAAAGCTCAGGCTGCAGGTTTAATCGGCATTTATTAATTAGGAGATTCAAGAAATGGCTAAAAAAGGTAATAGAGTTCAAGTAATTCTTGAGTGCACCGAGCATAAGGAAAGTGGTATGCCAGGAACTTCTCGCTACGTGACTACAAAGAACAAGAAAAACACACCAGCACGTATCGAAAGAAGAAAGTATAACCCAATTTTGAAAAGAGTAACTCTCCACAGAGAAATTAAATAGTTTTTGAACCATGGCAAAGAAAGTAGTTGCAACTCTGAAGAAAGAAGGAGGCGGTAAGGAGCTTACCAAATGTATCAAAATGGTAAAGTCTGAGAAGTCTGGAGCCTATACTTTTAAAGAAGAAATGGTTCCAACCGGAGACGTTAAGGAATTCTTTACAAAAAAGTAATTTCGATAATATTTCACTGTTTTAGAAAAGCTTCTTGAATAAAGAAGCTTTTTTTATATTTGGCATCGTTTTAAAACCTACAACAATGGGATTATTCGACTTCTTCTCGAAAGGAAAAAAAGAACAGCTAGACAAAGGACTCGAAAAAACTAAAGAAAGCGTTCTATCCAAACTATCACGTGCTATTGCCGGTAAATCGCGCGTAGATGATGATGTCTTGGACAATCTGGAAGAGGCTCTAATAATGTCTGATGTGGGAGTCGAAACGACTGTCAAGATAATTGAGCGAATACAGGATCGAGTTGCCCGTGACAAGTACATGGGTACCGATGAACTCAACGCCATCTTAAAGGAGGAGATTGTCAACCTTCTGGAAGAGAACAGTTCGGTTTACAACAATAAGGTAACCTACGGCGATGACAAACAACCTTATGTTATTATGGTTGTTGGGGTTAATGGTGTAGGCAAGACTACAACCATAGGCAAGTTAGCCGCTCAGCTAACCAACAACGGCAAAAAGGTTTACCTTGGAGCTGCCGATACCTTCCGTGCCGCAGCAATCGAACAGCTTACAGTTTGGGCTGAGCGCTCAAAATCTACCATTATTAAGCAGCAAATGGGCTCAGATCCTGCATCTGTTGCTTTCGATACGCTGTCATCTGCGAAAAAAAATGATGCCGATGTGGTTATCATCGATACAGCAGGACGCCTCCATAATAAGATAAACCTGATGAACGAGCTTTCGAAGATCAAGAACGTAATGCAAAAGGTTATTCCTGATGCACCCCATGAAGTTCTTTTAGTTCTCGACGGTTCTACAGGTCAGAATGCCTTCGAACAGGCAACGCAGTTTACAAAATCAACGGATGTTACAGCCTTAGCGCTTACTAAACTCGATGGAACCGCAAAAGGTGGCGTCGTTATTGGCATCTCCGATCAGTTTAAAATCCCCGTAAAGTTCATTGGTGTTGGCGAAGGGATCGACGATTTACAACTTTTCGATCGAAAAACTTTTGTTGAATCGCTCTTCAATTTGTAGCCAACTGCGCACCTATACCTTGTAGATGAATAAAAAGAAAATAAATATTGTTACGCTTGGTTGCTCTAAGAACCTAGTTGATTCAGAGAGACTTTACAAGCAATTAGAGGCAAATGGCTATAACGTTGTACATGATTCTAACGACACCAGTGCAAAGGTAGTGGTTATCAATACATGTGGATTCATAGGCGACGCAAAGGAGGAATCAATTGATACCATTCTATCATTTGCTCACGCAAAGGAAAAGGGCAAAATTCGTCACCTATTTGTAATGGGTTGCCTTTCGGAGCGTTACAAAAAGGAGTTGCAGTTAGAAATTCCCGAGGTTGACGAGTTCTTCGGAGTTAATAATCTGGAAGATATTATAAACGTAATTGGAGGTGATCTAAAATCAGATCTTCTAGGAGAACGTACCATCACAACCCCCAAACATTACGCTTACCTTAAAATTTCAGAGGGATGTAACTGGGGATGCTCTTATTGCGCTATTCCATTAATCAGAGGAAAGCACGTTTCTGTCCCAATCGAAAATCTGGTTGCCGAGGCAAAGAGTCTTGCAGCAAAAGGTGTAAGGGAACTTCTTGTAATTGCTCAAGATACAACCTACTACGGCTTAGATATATACGGCAAGCGAATGCTTGCAGAGCTACTCAATAAACTTTCGGAGATAGAAGGGATAGAGTGGATTAGACTGCACTATGCTTACCCAACTTATTTCCCAGATGATGTGATTGATGTAATTCGGTATAATCCAAAAGTATGCAAGTACTTGGATATTCCATTTCAGCACATTAGCGATAAGGTTCTTAAGAAGATGCGCCGTGGAATTAATCGCGAAGAAACATACGCCCTAATAAATAAGTTAAAGACAGAAATTCCTGATATTGCCTTAAGAACCACATTACTTGTAGGGCATCCCGGTGAAACAGAGGATGAATTTCAGCAACTTGTTGAATTCGTTAAGGATGTAAAATTTGATAGGTTAGGGGTGTTTCCATACTCTGAGGAGGAAAATACTTTTGCAGCAATCAACTTCGAAGACTCAGTAAGCGAGGAAACAAAACAGGAAAGGGTAGAGGCTATCATGCAACTACAATCCGGAATTGCGCTGAAAAAAAATCAGGAACGCGTTGGAAAAAAGATGAGGGTCCTCATCGACCGCTTTGAGGGAGATTTCTACATCGCACGTTCTCAGTATGATTCCCCAGAAGTAGATCAAGAGGTGCTTATTGATACTGATCGAGATGCAATAATTGGCGAATTATACGATGTTGAAATTACTGATGCGGAGGAGTTTGACCTTTTTGCTAAGTTTATATAGAAAGAGCGGTTATAAAACCGCTCTTTCTATTTCGTCCTTATCTATTTCCGTTTACACTAATTGATTAGCGACTTCAAGAACTGCTGTGTAATTAGTCCCAAAGTTGACATCCTTATGATAGGATACTGTAATTTCCCCTGTACTGTAGAAACATTTTTAAACAAATGTTAGGTCATTTACCTTACCATTTAAACCATTCAAGCGAATTAGTTTAGAATCCACTCCAATAGCAATTTTCCTTTTGTGTTGTTCTTATTCACCGTTTCGAGTCCAAAAATGATTTAAAAACTAGACCTCTACATTATCTTTTTGTTCAATTTTATTTGAAGAATTATCTCCTTTTGCTGATATTTTTTTGATCACCACATCCGTTTTATCTTTATTAAGATTTACAGATAGCGTATCTCCATGTTTTAGATCTGCGCGGATAATCACCTCTGCCATTGGATCTTCAAGATACTTTTGAATAGCTCTCTTAAGAGGTCGTGCTCCAAATTGAACATCAAATCCCTTCTCGGCGATAAAATCTTTTGCAGCTGGAGATATGTGAATCTTATACCCAAGCTGGAACACACGCATAAATAGTCCCTTAAGCTCAATATCAATAATCTTGAATATATCCTTCTTTGACAATGCATTAAATAGAATGATATCGTCGATTCTATTTAAGAATTCAGGTGCAAATGCTTTTTTTAGCGCTTTTTGAATGACCCCCTTCGAGGTTTCATTAAACTGATCAACTTTTGCATTAGTTGGGAATCCCATACCTTGACCATAATCCTTAAGTTCACGACTTCCTATGTTAGAAGTCATTATGATAATGGTGTTCTTAAAGTCAATCTTGCGTCCAAGCGAGTCTGTCAACAAACCTTCGTCAAGCACCTGTAGCAATAGATGGAACACATCGGGATGAGCTTTCTCAATCTCATCGAGTAAGACAACTGAGTAAGGTTTACGGCGAACCTTTTCGGTAAGTTGCCCACCTTCTTCATATCCAACATATCCTGGAGGTGCTCCAACCAAGCGGCTAACGGAGAACTTCTCCATATACTCGCTCATATCTACACGAATAAGGTTGTCTGTAGAATCAAATAGATATTTGGCAAGAACTTTGGCTAACTGAGTTTTACCAACACCAGTTGGACCTAAAAATACGAATGTTCCAATTGGTTTATTAGGATCTTTAAGGCCTGCACGATTGCGTTGTATTGACTTGACAATTTTTCCAATTGCCTCATCTTGACCAATAACGCTACCTTTTAGTTCTTCAGCCATCTTCAGCAATCGAGAACCTTCTCCTTGTGCAATACGTTGAACAGGAACACCAGTCATAAGCGCCACAACTTCAGCAACTTTTTCTTCATCAACAACTTGTTTATTGTTTGAAAGATCTCGTTCCCACTGTTGCTGTTCCATTTCGAGCATCTCCATTAACTTTTTCTCTTTATCTCGGAAGTTTGCAGCAATTTCGAACTGTAGATTTTTTACCGCTGCAAGTTTCTCTGCTCTAGCATCTTCAATTTGTTTTTCGACAAGAGATATTTGTTCAGGAACCCTTATATTAGAGATGTGCACCCTAGAACCAGCTTCGTCTAATGCATCAATAGCCTTGTCTGGTAGACATCTATCTGTTACATATCGCATGGTGAGCTTTACGCACGCATCAATAGCCTCTGACGTATAAATAACGTTATGGTAATCTTCGTATTTGCTTTTTATTTTGTTTAATATCTCGACAGTTTCCTCAGGTGTCGTTGGCTCAACAATAACCTTTTGAAAGCGACGTTCTAAAGCTCCGTCTTTCTCGATATATTCTCGGTATTCGTCAAGTGTTGTTGCACCAATGCACTGGATTTCACCACGAGCAAGAGCCGGTTTAAGCATGTTTGCCGCATCTAAAGAACCCGTAGCACCTCCAGCACCTACTATTGTGTGAATTTCATCAATAAACAGAATGATGTTGGTAACCTGAGAAAGTTCATTTAATATTGCTTTCATCCGCTCTTCAAACTGTCCTCTATACTTGGTTCCTGCAACAATAGAAGCAAGGTCAAGTGTAATTACACGCTTACCAAAAAGTACACGTGAAACCTGACGTTTAACTATGCGTAGGGCTAAGCCTTCTGCAATTGCTGATTTTCCCACACCTGGTTCGCCAATAAGAATAGGATTATTCTTTTTACGGCGACTGAGAATCTGAGCAATACGCTCTATCTCTTTTTCCCGTCCTACAATTGGATCTAGTTTGTTTTCTTCAGCCGCTCGAGTTAGATCAATTCCAAAGTTATCAAGTACAGGAGTATTTGAGTTAGATTTCTGACCAGAATTTGACTTTGAAGAAAAGATATCCTTCTCGTCATCATCATCATTAAAGTCGCTTTGCGCTTTTATCGTTTTAGACTCAAGGCGATGTTTCACCTTAACATAATCAACATCTTGATCAAAGAGCGAAATACTACCATCACGCATTAGGGCTAGAAGAAGGTGCCCTGTTCCTATTACATCATTTTTCAATGCTTTAGTTTCTAAATGAACAAGTTTCAAAACGCGTTCTGCCGATTTAAGCAAGTTTACATTTTCGATATCGTTTATTGGTAAAACTACATCTGTACGAACCTTATCTTCAATCGATTTTTTGAGGGTGTCAATATTTACATCCAAATCATTAAGAATTTCAATAGCGACACCTGTTCCTTCTCTAATAATACCTAGTAGCAAATGTTCGGCACCAATTGACTGGTTGCCAAGTCGTATTGCTTCCTCTTTGCTGTAAGTTATTACGTTTTTAATTTTATCGCTGAATTTTAAATCCATACGGTCAAATTTTTAAAGTACTTAATTGTCTATCAAACCCTTATACAAAAAGAATTTTGAAGACAAACATAATTGTAAGATAATTCTTTTTTTGTACTTTTATCTATAACGAATAAGATTAATAATTGTTGAAAATCATTTGCTAAACGCAATGATTTTAACGGCTAATTGAGTACCTTAGCGAACCAAATTTGCCAATACTAGAGAGATAATACAATATGAGTCAAGGAGAAAAGATCATTAAAATCAACATTGAAGAGGAGATGAAGACCGCTTACATCGACTATTCTATGTCGGTTATTGTGGCTCGTGCACTCCCAGATGTTCGAGATGGACTTAAGCCAGTCCATAGACGAGTCCTTTTCGGGATGAATGAACTAGGAGTTTACTCAAATCGTCCTTATAAAAAATCCGCTAGAATTGTAGGGGAAGTTCTCGGAAAATTTCACCCTCATGGGGATACCTCTGTTTACGATGCAATGGTTCGTATGGCTCAGGAATGGTCTATGCGTTATCCTCTTGTCGAAGGACAGGGTAACTTTGGTTCAGTTGACGGAGACAGCCCTGCTGCAATGCGTTATACCGAAGCGCGCCTTAAAAAGTTGGCAGAAGAGGCTCTCGCTGATCTTGAAAAAAACACAGTAGATTTTAAGCCAAACTTTGACGATACTCTTGAAGAGCCTGTTGTTCTTCCTTCAAAAATACCGATGCTCCTTTTAAATGGTTCATCAGGCATTGCTGTAGGCATGGCGACCAATATGGCTCCTCACAATCTTTCTGAGATCGTAGATGCTACTTGCGCTTACATCGATAATAATGATATTACCATTGAAGAGTTGATGGCATATATCAAAGCACCAGATTTTCCAACTGGAGGCATAATTTACGGTTATCAAGGTGTTAGAGATGCATTTGAAACAGGTAAAGGTAAAGTCGTACTTCGCTCAAAAACAGAAATTGAGGTAACCGAATCGGGCCGTGAAAAGATCATCGTTACTGAAATTCCATATATGGTTAATAAGGCTGAAATGATTAAAAAAATTGCAGACCTTATCAACGATAAGAAAATTGAAGGAATATCTTACATAAACGATGAGTCAGATCGTACTGGAATGCGCATTGTAATCATCCTTAAAAAGGATGCAGTTGCTAATGTTGTACTCAACAATCTATATAAGCACACACAACTTCAATCGTCATTCCCAATCAACAACATTGCATTGGTAGATGGCCGTCCTAGAATACTTAGCATTAAACAGTTAATAAAATACTTCGTTCGTCACCGTCATGAGGTAATAATTAGACGTACTCAATTTGAACTCGATCAAGCAGAAAAGCGTGCACATATCCTCGAAGGGTTGCTGAAGGCGCTGGATCATCTTGATGAAGTTATCTCCATCATCCGCAATTCAAAAACTCCAGATGAAGCACAAAATACTCTTGTCGAAAGACTTGAACTAAGTGAAATACAAGCACGTGCAATCATTGATATGCGCTTGAGGAGTTTAACTGGTCTTGAACGTGAAAAACTTCAAAGCGAGTACGATGAACTTCTCATACTTATAAACCACTTACGCGCAATTCTTGCTGATCCACTTCTTCAAATGCAAGTTATTAAAGACGAACTTATTGAAATTAAAGAAAAGTATGGGGATGAACGTAGGACAGAGATAATTCTTAATGCAGAGGAGTTTAATCCTGAAGATTTCTATGCAGACGAAGATGTTGTGATTACAATCTCGCACTTAGGCTACATTAAGCGTACTCCACTTACCGAATATCGTACGCAATCGAGAGGAGGAGTAGGATCAAAAGGTAGTACTACACGTGACGAAGACTTCATAGAACATATTTATGTAACCAGCATGCACAATACCATGCTCTTCTTTACAGAAAATGGAAGATGTTACTGGTTAAAAGTCTACGATATCCCCGAAGGAACTAAAGCCTCAAAAGGAAGAGCGATACAGAACGTACTGAATATTGAGCCAAACGACAAGGTAAAAGCGTATATGAATGTAAAAAGGCTCACCGAAAAAGAATACGTTGAAAACAATTATATTGTTCTATGTACCAAAAAGGGTATTATTAAGAAGACAAAACTTGAAGCATACTCACGTCCTAGAACCAATGGCGTAAATGCTATTACCATTAAAGATGGTGACCAACTTCTTGAAGCATTGCTGACCAATGGAAGTAACGAAATTTTGATAGCATCTCGTGAAGGTAAAGCAATACGCTTTAATGAAGAAAAGATTCGAGCAATAGGTCGTACAGGAGCAGGTGTAAAAGCAATAGCCATTTCTGAAAACGATGAAGTTATTGGTATGGTTTGCGTTGACAATCAAGACGAAGAAAATATTCTCGTGGTGTCTGAAAATGGATTTGGAAAACGATCACAACTCGATGAGTATCGAGTTACCAACCGAGGAGGCAAGGGTGTACGCACCATGAATATCACAGAGAAAACGGGCATGCTTATAGCAATAAAGAATGTCACCGATCAGAATGACTTGATGATAATTAATAAGTCTGGATTAACAATTCGCCTTGCAATTGCAGATATTCGCGTTACAGGTAGAGCAACACAAGGAGTGAAGTTAATAAATCTGAGAAACAATGATTCAATAGCTTCTGTTGCTAGTGTTCCCAAGTCGGAAGATAAAGAAGAGGAACTTCAGGAAGGAATAGAAATCTCTGGCTTTTTAGGAGATTCCAAAGAACAAGAATAAATCAACACAAATTTAATACTTTGTTACCCATGAAAAAGTTCACTTTTGCAATTGCATTAGCATTTGCATTTAATTTGGGCTTTGCTCAAAAGGATTATAGTCCTGAATCTGTTAAAGCAAAGGCCGAGAAAAGCAATTATGATATTGCTGATACAAAAGCAGGCGCTAGCTATAAAACATGGTTAAAAAGGGCAGAGGTTTTTGGTGAAATCTCTGAAGCACCACTTGCTGGCGCATATCCAGGAATGTCTGATAAAGAAGCAGACCTATTAATAGGTAAACCAACCACCACTTCAAATGTAGAGGTTAATGGCAAGGCTTTAACAAAAATGGAATACCCTTACGTTGATCTTTTCTTCGAAGGAGGAAAACTTCTTTACTGGAACATAAAGAATTCTGGCGTTGAGAAGCCATTAGTAACAGGGTTTGAAGCAATTGAAAAAGCAATAAGCCTTGATCCTAAAGCGTCAAAAAAAGCAAAAGATCTTTATACCACCTATAAAAGTTACTTCTTTAAGAAGGCAAACAATGCATACAATGCTTCCAATAAAGCCGAAGCAGCAGAAAACTATGGATATGCATATCAATGCAGTGCAAATCAGTCTGTAAATGCACCAGACACAGCTTCTTCTTACTATGCTGCTTATGCATTCATAGAAGCTAGCAATTTCAACCAAGCCATTAAGTATGCTCAAATCTGCCTAGATAACAAATGCAACCAAAATGGGGATGTATATCGAATTATAGGAGAAGCTTACATGGGGGAGGCAAAAGATACTGTAAAAAATCCTGCAAAATCTAAAGAGGCTTACGCAAAATCTAAAGAGGCTTACCTAAAAGGATCAGAACTCTATCCTTCAAATACAGCTAATATTTTTGGAATCATTAATCTTTACATTAGCCAAAATGAGGATCCAAAAAATGTTTTACCTTACATTGATAAAGCTATAGGACTCGATCCAAAAAATCCATCACTTTTCTTTGTAAAAGCTTCGTTCTACGAAAAAATCAACGAACCCGAAAATGCAATTGCATCGTACAATAAAGCAATTGAGCTAAATCCAAAGTATTTTGAGGGATGGTGTAACCTCGGTGTAGTATACTACAATATTGGGGTTAAGTATTATGATCAATCAAACAAGGTTGATGTTAACAACCAAAAAGAATATGATAGATTGATAAAGCTTGGCGATGAGAATCATAAAATTGCTTTACAAAAATTCCTTCAAGCCTACAGCATTAATCCAAAAGATAAGTTTGTAGTTGAGAACATCAAGAATATCTACTTCCGATTTAGAAACGAAAGCGAAGATATGAAGAAGAAGTGTGAAGAATTTACTAATATACTTCAGTCTCTATAAAGCAAAAAAAGAGAGGAAACCAACCTCTCTTTTTTGCACCCTTTCTTCTTAACATAATATACATTATAGGACATATATTGAAGTAGCACAATATATGAATGAAACAACGCATTCACTCTTTTATAGTTTATTTAATGTCGCAAATAGTTATAAAAAATTCTATCAAAAATTGAAGATCTTTTTTCTGTTTTGGTATTGATTCAATATTAATTTTTGATGTATTATTGCAGTTGAATTCAAGGACAACAGATCATTGTATGGAAAGAAAGACTGCTAATAAAAAAAGAGTAGTAACTAGCTACAAGAATTTATCACCCGAGATTCTTGAGGAAGTAAAGAAGAAGTATCCTAACGGATGGAATGACTTTGTAATCAAAGTTGAAAAGCCTGGAGGTAACTACTTCTATGCTATTACGCTAGATACTCCAGATGTAAGCTATCTTATCAAGGTTGATGTTAAGATAGATAATCGCATTAAGGGTGAAGACGAGGATAAGGATATTTTCGGAGGTGACGATTCTGAATCTGAAACTAACGAATTCCCCGATTCTGCAGACGATTCATATGATGAGAATGACGATTAAATAAGAAGAGCGAGAATTTCTCGCTCTTCTTATTTAACATAAACAACATTGGCTGATTTTGATTTAACTTCCCCTACAATCCAACCATTCAGATTCCCATTTTTCAGCAATTCAATAGCCGAAATCGCCAGATTCTCATCGATTCCAAATAGAAGACCACCTGATGTTTGGGCATCAAAAATAAGCATCTTTTCTTCATAAGAAAGGCTATTTGAAAAGTCTACCTCATCTCCCAAAAACTCTCGATTCCTAAAAGAAGCCCCAGGAATACAACCCGTTTCATAAATCAGCTTCACCCCACTAAAGTAAGGCAGCTGGTCTTGGTAAATTTCTATACTTACATTGCTAGCCTTTGCCATCCTAAATGCATGTCCACCTAAACCAAAACCTGTGATATCAGTTCCTCCCGTAGGACTAAATTCATTCAATACATTTAATGAGCGAGCATTTAAGGTAGACATAGACACTAATATCTCATCGATCTGTTCTTTAGATGCTAATCCTACACGTTGAGCAGCCTGAATGGCTCCCGTTCCAAGTGGCTTTGTAAGAATCAACTTTTGACCAACTTTTAACCCTGAATTTGTAATTATTCGATTAGGATTAACTCTCCCGACAACGGCCATACCATACTTTGGAACTGCATCATCGATAGTATGCCCTCCTAGAATTGCGACACCAGCCTCAAGTGCTATTTCATTTCCGCCTCGAATAATTTCAGCCAATCCTTCGACTGGCAGAGTAGACGGATACATATTAATATTCAGCGCCATAAAAGGAACACCTCCCATGGCATATACATCACTTAGCGAGTTAGCAGCTGCTATCTTTCCAAACGTAAATGGATCGGAGCAAATTGGAGGGAAAAAATCGGTAGTAAATATTAATGCAAGGTCATCGGATATTTTGTACACCCCGGCGTCATCATGCAAAGAATTATCGACTAAAATATTGGGATCGTTAAACAAAGGGAAGCTGGCAAGTAGCTTATCCAACTCCTTTGCGGATAACTTTGCGGAACAGCCACCATATTCGACAGTCGTTAGGAGATCTATCATTTCTCAATTTCTATTTTATGAAACAAAATATCTTTACTATTCAGTAGCATACAAGCATTAGCAGAATCTTCATCGCTTACTTGTACGCACATCCCACACTCGCTAGAAACATTTGTTGGTACAGGACGAATTACTACGTTTAATCCGGCTTCTACCAATAGCTTTTCTACCTTGATTACGGTTCTTACATTCTTAAAAAGGAAAATCATAAAGCTAAGATATACCCTCCAATACATTATAGAGGTTTTCGAAATCGAGCGTGGTGTGAAATGGTGATATAGAGAATCGGACTGAACCATTGGGAAATGTTCCCAATGCCTTATGGGCAAATGGTGCACAATGCAATCCACTTCGAACCTGAATATCATACTTGCGATCCAAAACATACGCCAACTCGTCGTTGCTTTTGCCCCTATGCCTTAATGAGAAGAGTTCAGACTGGTTTTCTCTATTTTGAGCACAATAGACCTCGTAAGCCTTTAGCTGCTCGATCTTTTCAAGAAGCAGGTAAAAGTCTTCTTGCGAATGCAGAGACTTCAAATTCGCGGTTAAAGCTCCATATAGCCCAAATATCCCCAATGAATTGGGTGTTCCGGCTTCAAACTTATCGGGATTGTAAGGAGGCATTAACTCCGATTCGGAGTTGCTGCCTGTTCCTCCATACTTATATGGAGGAAGATTTGAGGGATTGTTAGCGTAAAATGCTCCAACACCCGTAGGTCCTAAAAGCCCTTTATGGGCTGTAAAAAAGAGGTAATCGACTCCCCATTCGTTGGCTTTAACTGGAACTTTGCCAGCCGATTGTGACGCATCTAAAAGAAGGGGTATATCGCCTATGGCATTCTTGATTTCTCTGATATTCTGAATAACTCCATTAACGTTGCTGACATGGTTAACAATAACCATGTCAACCGTTGAGTCGACCATGGATTTAAGCTGATCAATGTCTATTAATCCGTCGCTAAAATGGGGTACTATACTACATTCAAGGCCAATAGATTCTTTTAAGTGATGAAGCGGTCGTGTAACCGCATTGTGGCTCATCGAGTCAACTAATACGCGCTTATTCTTGAAGGCAAATCCGCTTAGAACTGCATTTGAGCCTTCGGTAGCAGAGCTGCAGAACACCAGATTTTCGGGTTCGGCAATTCCCATAAGCGACGAGAGCAAATCGCGGGTTTCCTCCACGACTCTTGCAACTTCGATGCTTTTGCGATGTCCTGCACGCCCATACGTTCCCCCAGAGGCGAGATACTTTTCTATCCATTCGCCGACCTCTTTGGGCTTCGGAAAACTTGTTGACGCATTGTCGAAGTATCCGTTCATTGCTACGGTTTTACAATTTTGAGGGGGGAATTTAGCCGATTAAGAATGTAGTACATGTTTGATATTTCGCCCACGACCAACTTGTCTTTAATGCCATAGAAATCGACACAGGTGCCGCAAAGGGTAATCTTAATGCCCTTATCCTTCAACTTTTTAAGGTACTCACAGAAAATGGATTCGCTGGAAGCCAGGGTTACTCCGCTGTTGTAGCAGATAACCTCGACGGGTAAGGTTTCATTTTCGGAAAGTGCGGTTAGAAATCCCTTTAGGAGAATGGCGCCAAGGTCGCTACTGCCCTGCCCCATTTCGGTTTTATCGAGAACTACAATGTAGCCCGATTCGCTTGGTGAAGCACAGTAAGGTTCTGGCTGTTTGAGCGGAGCAACGGCGGTTTTACTTCCCGTCGTTATGGTGGATATCTTTCCATTGCGAACAACCGAAAACTCTATCCCATTGTCGGCGAGGTACGATTCGAGGTTAGCGCACGAGGTTTCGTTATCAATTGTAATTACCAGAACCTCGTTAGGATGCTCGACAAGCGCCTTTTTGGTGTTTATGAGGGGGAGCGGACACTTTTGCCCGATACAGCTTACTTCTACCATTTTTATTTGCAAATATAGCAGAATTGCCCTATTCTGCTCGCCCCAAAATGCTTGGCTAGAGGTTTTGCAGGGAGTCGAGCTGATTGGTAAACGACCAGAGTTTGGCATTCGGCCAGGTTTGAACCTTGCTGACGGAACGGTGCACCACGGCATCGATGATGTGGGGTAGCTTGTTGCCGGCTCTGGTGCTTGTATTGGAGAGGAACACCCACGAGAGGCCATTCTTCTCCTTTACCACCATAGCCGAGGTTCCGGACAGCGAGCCGCTTCGCCAGTAGCGTCCGTTGTTGTCGGAGCCAATCCAGCCCAAGGGTTGCACGTAGGTTTGGCGGGTGGTCATCTCGCTAATCAGATCCTTGGAAATGATGTTGTGCTTCTCGTAGCCGGCAACACCGATAAGCAGCTTGGCGATATCCACCGACGAGGCCACCCAACCGCCTGCTGGGCCAAGCATTCTCAGGTCGTTTCCGCCAGCATTACGGGGCACCATTTGGCCGGAGCCATCCCAGGCTGGCACAACGCCATTCCCCCTGAGGTCGTAGTACGAAACCTCGTTGGGATGCTTCTCTTCGGGATAGTTATTGGATAGAAATGCGGTTTTGATGCCAAGCGGCTTGAACACCTTTCGTTTTATAAAGGTTTCATAGTCCATTTTGGATACCTTTTTGATGACTTCGCCCAAGAGGACGTAGCCAAAGTTGGAGTACGAGCTTCGTAGCCCGGGCTCGAAGTCGAGGTTGCGCCTAAACATGTAGCTGACGATATCGGTGAACGATAGCGGCAGCGGCCTGCCGATGGTGTGGGCCACCAGCTCCTTGCAGAACATGGGGTCGGGGCGCTTGCCGCTCCATCCGCCGCTATGGTTGAGCAGCATCTTTACGGTGATCTTCTCGTAGCGAGGATCTCGGTACGAGCAGTAGACGCGATCGTTGAGAATGCCTTCGGGGCCAAAAACCTTTTGGTCGAGCGAGAGAACGCCCGCCTTTACCAGCTGCATGATGCCGGTAGCGGTAATGAGCTTGGAGACGGATGCGATGCGGAACAGGTGGTAGGGCTCTACGGGCTCCTTGCTGGCGGCGTTGGCGTAGCCGTAGCCTTTGGCGTAGACGATAGCCCCATCCTTGACCACCGCAAGCGAGGCCCCCTTGATCTTCGATTTGGTAATAAAAGTCCTTATGCTGTTATCGACCGCGGCAACCTCGGCCATGGCGGCTGCATCGGCATCTGTTGGGGCAACCGCTTCGGCGACCTTTTTGGCCGGCGCGGCAACCCTTGCAGAAACGTTTAGCGGATTAATAAAACCTAGAAAACCAACAGCAATGCAAATTACAACGTACTCCCCCCTTGTCATGTCTCTCCCTCAATTAAGCTGGCGCAAAGTATAAAACGAATCTTACAAACCGAATTTTCTTAGAGTTAAATCCATTTTTTTAACAAAAACACGAGCTCGCACAAGTCTGATTGCAGGCATACCGCTGAGCAGAACGCATGATTGCTATTCGGAACAGTAGTTCCGAATAGCCTAAAAAGCGTCCTCCTGACTCTGCTTATTAAATAGGCTCCGCTTCCTGAAGTTGGAAAGCCGTTTCCGAACGCTAGGAAATCATTTTCTGATACAGGGAAACCTCTTCCGAACGTTGGGAAACCATTTCCTGAAGCTGGGAAGCCGCTTCCGAATGCTAGGAAATCATTTCCTGAAGCGAGGAAGCCTCTTCCGAACGTTGGAAAATCATTTCCTGATACGGGGAAACCTCTTCCTAACGTTGGGAAACCATTTCCTGAAACGAGGAAGCCGTTTCCGAACGCTGGGAAATCATTTCCTGAAGCTGGGAAGCCATTTCCTAACGCTAGGAAATCATTTCCTGATGCGGGGAAGCCGTTTCCGAACGTTAGGAAACCATTTCCTGATGCGGGGAAACCATTTCCGAACGTTGGGTAATCATTTTCTGATGCGGGGGCTACAGTAGTGCATCCGCCAGAACATCTACGAATCGGTCGATATCCTCCTTTGTGGTATCCCAGGAGGTCATCCAGCGGGCCTCGTTCTTCTCCTCATCCCAAAAGTAGAAGAAGGACTCGTCGAGAAGCGCCTGGTTAATGGCCTTGGGGAAGATGGCGAATACGGCGTTGGCGTCGACGGGCTGGGTGATGGTAACCTGGGGGAAGGCTGCCAGCCGGTCGCGCAGGTAGGCGGCCATCTGGTTGGCGTGGGCGGCCGTGGCTATGCAGTGGTTGTTGGTAAGGTAGGCGACGAACTGCGCGCTGATGAAGCGCATCTTGGAGGCCAGCTGCATCGACTGCTTGCGCAGGTACTTAAATCCCTTTGCCAGCTCGGTATTGTTGAAGATGATGGCCTCGCCGAGCATCATCCCGTTCTTGGTACCCCCGAACGAGATGACATCGACCCCAAGCTCAGTGGTAAACTCGCGGAAGGGCAAGTTCAGCGCTGCTGCGGCGTTGGAAAGCCTGGCGCCATCCACGTGCAGGTACAGGCCGTTGCTGTGGGCGAAATCGGCAATCGCCTTTATCTCCTGAACGGAGTAGACGGTTCCCAGCTCGGTGGTCTGCGAGATGCTCACCAGCTTGGGCTGCACGTTGTGCTCGAAGCCAACGTTTTGCAGGTAGCGCCTTGCCTTTTCGATGTTGAGCTTTCCGTCGGTTGTGGGCACGGTAAGCAGCTTAAAACCGCCAATATGTTCGGGAGCCCCGCACTCGTCGGTGTTGATGTGGGCCAGCTCGGTGCAGAGCACGGCCTCGTAGGGCCGGAGCGCCGAGGCGAGGCTGAGCACGTTGGCCGCGGTTCCGAGGAAGACGAAGAACACCTCCACGTGATCGCCGAAGTGCTGCTTGAAGAGCAGCTCGGCGCTATGGGTGTACTCGTCGTGGCCGTAGGAGGATACGTGGCCGTGGTTGGCGCCGGCAATGGCCTCTAGGATGGCGGGGTGAATGCCGGAGTAGTTATCGCTTGCTAGTGACTTCTTCATGTTGGGTAAATAAAAAAACGGATGCGCTAAGTTAGGCATCCGTTTCAGTTTTTTTCTATGATGGTTCCTTTTTCTGGGTCAGATTTAAAACTCTGAGGTGAAGTGGAACTTGATGTCGGTGAACTTCTCCTGGGCCAGCTGCAGCGAGTAGGGCGAGTCGGCCAGGAAGACGTCGCGGCCGTGCTTGTCGAGCGCCACGTGGGTGTACTTGCGGCGCATGAAGTCGTCGAGCTGCTCCTTGTTGTCGCTCTCAATCCAGCACGCCTTGTAGAGCGAGATGGGCTCGTAGCGGCACTTGGCGGTGTACTCGTGCTCCAGGCGGTACTGGATTACGTCGAACTGCAGCGCGCCCACGCAGCCAATAATCTTGCGGCCGTTCATCTTTAGGGTGAAGAGCTGCGCCACCCCCTCGTCCATGAGCTGGTCGACGCCCTTGGCCAGCTGCTTGAACTTGAGCGGGTCGGCGTTTTCGATGTACTGGAACAGCTCGGGCGAGAAGCTGGGGATACCCTTAAAGCTGATCTTCTCGCCTTCAGTAAAGGTGTCGCCAATCTTGAAGTTGCCCGTATCGTGTAGGCCAACGATGTCGCCGGGGTAGGCAAAATCGACCACCTCCTTCTTGGAGGCCATGAAGGCGCTAGGGCTGGAGAATCGTAGCGACTTGCCGCTTCGAACATGCAGGTAGGGTCGATTCCGTTCGAAAGTTCCCGAGCAGATCTTCAGGAAGGCAATACGGTTGCGGTGGTTGGGGTCCATGTTGGCATGGATCTTAAAGATGAAGCCGGTGAGCTTCTCCTCGAAGGGGTCGATGGCGCGGGCATCGGTAACCGTCTTTTGGGGGTAGGGTGCGATGTCGCAGAAGCAGTTGAGCAGCTCCTTAACGCCGAAGTTGTTGAGCGCCGATCCGAAGAATACAGGGGCTAGCTCACCTCTACGGTAGCTCTCGATGTCGAATTCGGGGTAGATGCCCTCGACCAGCTCGACATCCTCGCGCAGCTTGCCGGCGTAGTCGCCAACGTACCGGTCCAACTCGGGGGACGAGATGTCGTCGATCTTTACAACATCGTCGTTTACAACGGTCTTATCCTCCGAGAAGAAGAGGTTAAGGTTGCGCTCGTACATGTTGTACACCCCTTTAAAGGTTGGCCCCATGCTGATTGGCCAGCTTAGGGGGCGCGTTTTGATCTTCAGCTCCTCTTCAACCTCGTCGAGCAGGTCAAATGGATCTTTACCAACGCGGTCGAGCTTGTTGATGAACACGATCACCGGCGTATTGCGCATACGGCAAACGTTCATCAGCTTGCGCGTTTGCGCCTCGACACCCTTGGCGCAGTCGATCACGATGATAACGCTGTCCACCGCCGTGAGCGTTCTAAAGGTATCCTCCTGGAAGTCTTCGTGCCCAGGGGTATCCAGTATGTTAACCTTAATATCGTTGTACTCGAAGCCCATAACCGACGTGGCCACCGAGATACCGCGCTGACGCTCGATCTCCATGAAGTCAGACGTGGCCCCCTTCTTAATCTTGTTCGACTTAACCGCACCGGCAACGTGAATTGCCCCGCCAAAAAGCAGCAGCTTCTCGGTAAGGGTAGTTTTACCGGCATCGGGGTGGCTGATAATTGCGAATGTTCTTCGACGCTTAATCTCTTGTTCTAAGCCCATTGTAACCTTTAAATTTGGATGGCAAAATTAGCAGAGTTTGCCGATATTACCGCCGATAAGTAAAAAAGGCCGGCACTATTTTCCGACCTTTTCCCACTTCCTGCAGGTATTTTAGAATTCTTTAATAATCGCCTTGTGGATATCCTTCACCAGCTGCGGGCCGCTATAGATAAAGCCCGTGTACACCTGAATCAGGTAGGCGCCCGCGCGGAGCATGTTCAGCGCATCGTCAACGGTCATGATTCCGCCAACTCCAATGATCGGCATCTGGCCGTTCGTTTTCATGCTGATATAGCGGACAACCTCAATCGATCTTACCGTCAGCGGCTTACCGCTAAGCCCGCCGTTACCGATAACATCCAACTTATCCTGCCTTTCCGACAATCCGCTACGCCCAGTAGTTGTGTTAACGGCAACAATTCCGTCCAAAGAGAACTGGTTGATTATGTTAAGCGAATCATCGATCTGTGCGAAGCTCAAATCGGGCGAAATCTTTAAGAGGATTGGCCGGTACACCTTTTGCTTTTTTCTGTAAGCGACCAGGCGGTTTACGATATCACCAAGCGAATCTGAATTTTGAAGCTTAGTCAGATTGGCAATGTTAGGGCAGCTAACGTTTACCACAAAGTAGTCGACGTGGTCGTAAAGTGCTGCAAAGCTCTTTTCATAGTCTTCGGCAGCATTCTCGTTGGTGGTAGCCGTATTCTTACCAATGTTACCACCAATCACGAGCCCTTTTCGGTAGGGTTTCTGCAAGTTTTTAGCAATACCTTCGGCACCTATATTGTTGAACCCCATTCTATTGATAATGGCATTATCCTTTACTAGGCGAAATAAACGGGGTTTAGGATTGCCAGGTTGTGGCTGAGGCGTTGCGGTACCAACCTCTATAAAGCCAAAGCCCATAGCATCGAACACATCGTATCCAGTTGCATTCTTGTCTAGCCCTGCCGCCAATCCCACGGGTGTAGGAAACTTAATCCCCCAAATAGTCCGCTCCAGTTTTGTGTTCCTAACCTTAAACAGGCTGTTCAAAACAAATTGAAATCCAGGAACATGACGCCATACCTTAATATTGGAAAAGATGATGTTATGGGCCGTCTCGGGAGAAAATCGGAATAGAATGGGGCGAGCTATATAGCGGTACATATTCAAAATTTTAGGCAAAGATAGCAATTACTCAGTTGATGGAGTGTAGCTTCTGAATGTTCTATCCTTATAAAAAACAACAATTCGCTCCACCTCCTTGTCGAACGCCTTTATATCAATAGGATATGAAGGATTCGCATCGGTACTATTTATCGAGGCTTCCATTGAGGCATCCTCTGCAATGGTGGTGACGGGCTCTATACTCTCGCCCTCCGTGGAGTCTTGCGGTGCCGCTTTTGGCTCGACAATAACCTCCTTAACCACAGGTGTGTCAAAGAGCGATGCCTGTACCATTTGCTTATACATTTCGCCCTTACCAAGTATTAGCCAGTCGGGGTTAACCCTTGGAAAACGCTGAAGAACCTTCGCAATAAAATCGAAGCTCGGCTTGTTGCGTCCCGAAATAATATGCGAAATGCTCGAGCGTTGAACCCCTATAATATCGGCAAATTTGGCAGGAGTAAGCTGTTCTGCCAGTAAAAACTTGTCTAATCGGTCGTTCATACCTGTAAACGTAAGATGTTACAAATGTAATAATTTATACTTTACATATGTAACATCCACTCGATTACATTTGTATTCTGTTTGTTTACACTTGTATTGTAAATAAAACATAAATAGCGATACAGTGGGTTGTTAGGAGTAGCTTCCAAGCAACAAAAGATAGCATCAGCAATAGATGGATAACTAGGGTTCTGTAAACCTAGCTTTAAGCGCTATAATAGCGAATTAAAACGTATTGATAGGTAAACGGAGAGAAAGATTGAGGCAATTCTCGAACAAAAGGTAAATCGAAGAGGAATTACCTTTTAGTAAGGAATTACATTGCTAAATACATTTATAATTAGGGCTATATATGCAAAAAGCAAAGCTAGGCAATGCAACGGCAGAAGTTATAGTGAAGTATGAATTGAGTAAAACAATATAAGCAACAGGTTGTTAACGTTATATGGTTCACAAATAGCCCAAATTCCAAGCAACTGGAAGCGCAAGTACGTAAAAACATAACCTAATTAGTTAATTGATCATTGCAAAACACTATTAAACAGAAGTATAAACTACAAAAAATATGCTGTTTACATTTGAATCAGCCTGCTGCTTTTGATGGTTTACAAACGTAGAAACACACGGGCCGAACCACCTAAACCTAGTGCTACTTATGTAAACTAAAGGTTAAATGCCATCCTTTCTTTGTGTTTACATGTGTGGATGCATGTGATCTTTACAATTGTAACCTTCGAAACAATTGAATAATTGTAATAACGAAGTAACAATTAGGCTAACCTTAACTGATAAAATTGATTCTGGTAAGAAAAGGGAGACGTTCCCTCCTATCGACATAAGTTAGTGATCATATCTTGCTGATATATAAAACAAAGCAAGCGCTTAACATAATAGTCGAGCGCTTGCTGCTGTAAAATAAAAAGGATTAGCGATAAGCCGGGTTCTGTTCCTCTTACGAGGCTCTGCCATTTATCTCGACTGACAGTCACCTGTCAGCTCTAGCGACCTACCCCCCAACTTGAGCGAGCAACCCTAAGCGTCGGTATACATGGTCTTGCAGCTCACCAGGCGTACGGCTAACCATGTTGCCATGGCTACCGGTAGGCTCTTACCCCACCTTTTCACCCTTACCCTGCAAGCAGGGCGGTTATTCTCTGTTACGCTACTATACCCTTGCGAGTATCTTCCCGTTAGGAAGCGTGATGCTCTATGCTGCCCAGACTTTCCTCCAGCAGTCGTGCTGCTAGCGGCAGAATGCTAATCCTTTTATATCGAAAATAGTATTATTTCAAAATTACCATGGTGGCTCCGTAGCCGTAATCCTTAAACGATGCATCCTGAAACCTTAACTTAGAATACTTTCGTTCCAATGTTTTGCGAATTTCATGCTTCAGTTTACCGTTACCAACGCCGTGAATAAACACCACTCGCTTGGTCTTTGCAAGAATTGCCCCCTCCAGCACGGTTGTAAAGCGAGCCATCTGCATTTCAAGTATCTCACCACTAGACAATCCTGCTGAATTATCAGTAAGCGCCTCTATGTGCAGGTCAACTTCCTCCTGTTCGGGAGTCGATTTCAAGTTTAATACCGTACGAACATCCTTCTTCTCCTTTAGAGCACTTTCAATATCCTTTGGGGAAATTGTAAGAACAGGCGCAGAAGACTTTGAACTTGTTGATACCGTAAATGCTACCGCATCTTCGTCGAAATAATCGTTTGCTTTAAAGCTATTTGCCTTAACGAATTTGAGTGGATTGAGTTCCAAATTCACCTGATCGGGAGCAACTGGAACAAAATCCCTATTTTTAAAGTAGATAAGGCTTACGTTAAATACCTGAAGCTTCGAGAAGTCTTCGCGATTTAAGGTGCAAATGCGCTCCTTGCTATCTGGTTCCATTAAGCCAGAACCTATTGGCTTAAGCAACTCCTTATCCGTCCACTTACCTATAGAATAAGCAATCCGGTAATCGCCATCGTTAATGATGTAGATATCTAAATCGGCAGTTGATGCGTTCTGCTTGTTAAATGGAACAAAGCCTAAAAGAACGTTGTAGCTGTTGGTTGATGGATCGATAGCCTCCTCTTGTCTACGCTCAGGAACGTAGAAATCGGGAAACTCATCCTCCTCATCATCCTCATCCTTTTTGGGTTCGTTTACCGTAGACGAAGGTCGATAAGCATAACTCTCTGAGGTGAAAACGCTGTCGTTTTTCTCATTAATCACCACTATTTCGTTAACGGAAACAGGGATCTCGAAACCGTCCTCATCCTGCACAGCAACGATATTCTTGTTCATAAAGCGAACGACAATACCACCACCTACCGAGTTCAAAAAGCGCACCTTGTCGCCTACCTTGCAGTTCATCTTTTTTAAGTAATAAATGAAACCTAAATGGAAAGCAAAAGTAGTATTTTTGCGGGGTTTCCGCTATATAAAATAGATAATGATGACTCCAAATGCCCAGCATATTGCAATAGGTGACTTTAACTACGAACTCCCAGATGAGCGAATCGCCAAGTATCCACTTTCGGAGCGCGACCTTTCGAAACTGCTTTACTTTAACGGTAATAGCATTGATGACAAGCATTTTAAAGAATTACCCGCGCTCCTCAATGATGGAGATTTGCTCGTATTCAACAATACCAAGGTGATACAAGCTCGAATGGAGTTCTTCCGTTCTACAGGGGCTCGTGTTGAGATATTTTGCCTAGAGCCAGCAGATTCGTCGGACTATGAATCTGTATTTCAAGCCAAAGGAAGCATTACATGGAAGTGCATTGTTGGAAATCTGAAGAAATGGAAAGAGAGCACGCTTGAGAAAAAGCTCGATTTAAAGGGGACAGCTGTTACCCTTACGGCACAAAAGCTAGAAAAGCTAAACGATAGCGTATTGATTATGTTCAGCTGGGAGGGGGAGTATACCTTTAGCGAAATTCTTGAGGCAAGTGGAACCATCCCAATTCCTCCTTACCTTAACAGGGATACCGAAGACATTGATATAAACCGCTACCAAACTGTATACTCGAAGCATAAAGGATCGGTTGCTGCCCCAACTGCAGGGTTACACTTCACCCCTAGCATCATAGAAACGCTAAAAAACAAAGGCGTTGATACCGCTGAGGTTACGCTACACGTTGGCGCAGGTACCTTTAAGCCCGTAAAAAAAGAAGATGTTGCCGACCATGAAATGCATACCGAGCATTTTTCCGTAACGCTGGAATCGCTAAAGAAGCTTAGGAAGCACCTTGGGAACGTGATTTCGGTAGGCACCACCAGCATGCGAACGCTCGAAAGCCTTTACTGGTATGGAGTCCGCACTATCAGAAGCGGTGCCCCTTGCTTCGACAAGCCGATTGAGCAGTGGGAGCCCTACCAGCATACCGAAGCGTATACTGCCCAAGAATCAATGGATGCGCTTATCTCCTACTTAGAAAAGCGAGGAGACGCAGAGCTGCATGCCGCAACGCAAATCATTATTGTAAGTGGCTACAAGGTGAGGATGATTAAAGGCTTGGTGACCAACTTCCATCAGCCACAAAGTACGCTGCTGCTACTGGTATCGGCGCTGGTTGGCGAAAGCTGGAAGACGATTTACAACCACGCACTTGCCTACGATTACCGATTTTTGAGCTACGGCGATAGCTCGCTGCTAATGCGAAAATAAAATCAGCCTACCACATTAATACTAAACCAAACTAGACTATGAACTTCAAACCATTACTAGTAGCTGGAGTTTTTCTTTCGAGCTTCGGCGTAAAGGCGCAGATAAATCCCGCGCTAAACGGGAATTGGCTTGGGGCAATTGTGCTCGACCCAACAGAGAAAGGCATGGACGTACCCTTCAACATGAGCATATCGAGCGTAAAGGGAAAACCATCGGCAATAGAGATTAGATCGGCAGCAGATAGGATTGTTGTAAAAGAGATTGAGCGACAAGGGGACTCCATCTTCTTTAAGATGCCCGTGTTTGTGAGCGAGCTTACCTTTAAGGCAAAAGGCGACAGCCTCGTGGGGCGCTACTATCCAAAGGGAAAAGGAAAAGGCGTATCGTACAAGTTCTACGCGCTGAAGAACGTTACCGACAGGTTCCCCTGGTTTAAGGAGGGTCCAAAGGTAAACATAACCGGTAGATGGAAGTACATTGTTAACCCAAACACCGCCAACGCCGATACGCTTGTTGCCGAATTCAAGCAGCAGGGCGCAAGGTTTACCGGATCGATACTCGACCCAACTGGCGACATGCGCTTCCTAGAAGGGAAAATCGCAGGAAATAGGTTCTACATGTCGGGCTTTGATGGTGGAAGAGCATCAATATTTACAGCAGAAGCTGATGGCAACGGAAATCTTGTAAACGGAAGGATGATGACAAGCCCAGCCTACAAGCCCACATGGATTGCCATGAAGGACGAGAAGGCTAAAATTGCCGAAAGCAAAGACCTCATCAGAGTAAAAGCGGGAATTAAGAACTTCAAGTTCTCGGTAAAGGATCTAAGCGGGAATACCTTTACCTCCGACGATCCAAGCCTGAAAGGAAAGGTGCTGATTGTACAGGCATCAGGATCGTGGTGCCCCAACTGCTTAGATGAAACGAAGCTCTACAAAACGCTATACGAGAAGTACCACGGCCAAGGGCTGGAGATTGTATCGCTGATGTTCGAGGAGAACGACCTGGAGAGCTCGAAGTATCGCATCCAACGTTTCGTAAGCCAAACGGGTGCCAAGTATAACTTCTACTATGCGGGGCCACGCAGCAAGAAGAACAAGGAAGAGGTGCTCTACCCATTCGAGGGCGTGGTTGCGTTTCCTACCACCGTCTTCATCGACAAAAAGGGAGAGATTAGAACCGTGCATACCGGATTCTCAGGCCCAGGAACGGGTAGCCACTACACCGAGCTGGTTAAGGAGGTTACATCAATCATAGAGGAGCTGCTAAAAGAGTAGCGTTTGGGAAGAACCTGAGCTGATCAACGTGTAAGGAAGAACCCAAATAGCATCTTCTCCAGAAGATAATTTTATGTGTATCTCGAAAAATCGCCATCTTTTAGGTGGCGATTCCCATTTTCGCCCTCATCGAGTCCTGCTCCTACTAACATGTAACTACCTTATAGGCAATCGCATAAACCAGCCAAAGCAGCGCATAGAAAAATCGCCATAAATAACCAATAATTTCCGTATCTTTGGGAAAATTGTCTATGAACAAGAATATTAACTTTAAATTCATAGAGTAAGTAGTATTTCAACAAAAAAACAACTCCACAAATGGCAAGACCTGCAGGTTCTTGGAACAAGAAAGAAGTCCAAAAGAAGAAAGATCAAAAGCGTAAGGAAAAGGAACAGAAAAAGCTTGAGCGTAAGGAAAGCGGCAAAGGCAGCAGCCTTGACGACATGATTGCCTACGTAGACGAAAACGGCATGATTACCTCTACCCCTCCCGATCCTACCACCAAGGTTGAAATTGAGCTTGAAGACATTCAGATTTCGGTTCCTAAGGATTCGGAAATTGAGCCCGTTTCGACTACCCGAACTGGGATTGTAACTTTCTTCAACGATTCGAAGGGCTTTGGGTTCATCAAGGATCTTAGAACGCAGGAGAGCATCTTCGTACACGTGAACGGGCTTATTGATGAGGTGAAGGAGAATAACCGAGTAACCTTTGAAGTTGAAAAGGGGCTTAAGGGTCCGATGGCAGTAAAGGTGAAGATAGACAAGTAAGAATTAGACTTTAGATTCTAGATATTAGATTTTATAAAGCCCAGCAGGTATTTCCCTGCTGGGCTTTTTTAGTTTGGTTTGAGCTGCGATTGATCGCGGCTCTACAGCGATCCTAGCCATATCTAAAAAGAGCGTATATTTGCAGCTCAATTTGAACGACTTTACGTAATGCCGAACATACGAAATAGCGAGGGACTGAAGATTACCGACTGGCTGCCTACCTCTAAGAAGGAGATGGAAAAGCGCGGATGGGACGAGGTGGACGTGGTGCTCTTTAGCGCCGATGCCTACATCGACCACCCCTCGTTTGGTGCAGCGGTAGTTGGCCGCATCCTAGAGGACGAGGGCTACCGCGTGGCCATTGTGCCGCAGCCCAACTGGCAGGACGACCTCCGCGACTTCAAGAAGTTTGGGCGGCCCCGCCTGTTCTTCGCCATCAGCGGGGGAAGCATGGACAGCATGGTGAACCACTACACCGCCAACCGCCGCCTGCGAAGCGACGATGCCTACACCGCCGGCGGAAAGGCCGGGCAACGCCCCGACTACGCCACCTACGTGTACAGCAACATCTGCAAGCAGCTATTCCCCGACGTGCCGGTTATCATCGGCGGCATAGAGGCCTCGCTGCGCCGCCTTACGCACTACGACTACTGGCAGGATAAGCTCAAGCCATCGATACTGGCCGAGTCGAAGGCCGACCTGCTGGTGTACGGCATGGGCGAAAAGCCCATCGTGGAGATTGCCAGTAGGCTGAGCGAAGGTTACAGCGTTGATACCCTTACGGACATCGCCCAAACGGCGTTTACAGCTGAAAACAACATCGATCTAAGCCATTTAAACCCACTTATTCGCCTAAATTCGTTTGAAGAGTGCGTTGAAGACAAGGTAAAGTTTGCGCTTAACTTTAAGCATATAGAGGAGGAATCGAACAAGTACGCGGCAGCCTATCTGGCTGAGCCCGTAGGCGATAGAGTTGTGGTGGTAAACCCGCCTCACCCCAAGCTCACCGAGGCAGAAATGGACCACAGCTTCGACCTGCCGTACACCCGATTACCCCACCCGCGCTACAACGGTAAAGGGGCCATCCCGGCGTACGACATGATCAAGTTTTCGGTAAACGCCCACCGCGGCTGCTTTGGCGGATGCTCGTTCTGCACCATATCGGCGCATCAGGGCAAGTTCATCTCGTCGCGCAGCGAGGCCTCTATCCTTAAGGAGATCGAGGAGATCACCCATCACCCCGAATTTAAGGGCTACATCTCGGACCTGGGCGGGCCATCGGCCAACATGTACCAGCTGGAGGGCCGCCTGCAGGAGATGTGCCAGAGGTGCAAGCGGGCATCGTGCCTGTTCCCCAACGTGTGCCAGAACCTGGACAACAACCACGCCCGCCTGCTGGAGCTGTACCGCAGGGCAAGGGCCATCCCCGGAATCAAAAAAATATTTATCGGCAGCGGCATCCGCTACGACCTGTTTATGGGCGGCCTCCACAAGACGAGCCCGGCCAACCTGTCGTACCTGGAGGAGGTGATGCTGCACCACGTGTCGGGCCGGCTGAAGGTGGCCCCCGAGCACACCTCGGACGAGGTGCTAAAAACGATGCGTAAGCCGCCGTTTAACCTCTTCGAGCAGCTGAAGGTGGACTTCGATGCCATCAACGTAAAGCATGGGCTTAAAGAGCAGCTGATCCCCTACTTCATATCGAGCCACCCCGCCTGCCGCGACTGCGACATGAGGGAGCTGGTGGAGCGAACCAAGCGGCTCGACTTTAGGCTGGAGCAGGTGCAGGACTTCACCCCCACGCCCATGACGCTATCGTCGACCATCTACTACGCGGGAATCGACCCCTACACCATGCAGGAGGTGTACACCGCCACCACGCGCGAGGAGAAGCTGCGCCAGCGCGACGCCTTCTTCTGGTACAAGAACGGGGGGCGCCCTGCCGAAGGCCGCAGCGCTAGCCCCAGCAGGCAGCCGGGCCCAAAGGGTAAGGAGGCGTTCCGCAGCAAGAGCGAGCACGTGCGCTTTGGCGGGCAAAAGCCTAAGGGCAAGAGAAAGGAGAAGTAGCTAGAGAGATAACACGGCAAAGGCTCAATCGGACTCGGTTGGACCTTTGCTGCGTTTGGGAGGTGGGGCAACGACCGCTGATAATTGGCCATACACCGCTATAGTATCGCCATACACCGCTGTAGTATGCCGTACACCGCTGTAGTATCGCTATACACCGCTGTAGTATGCCATACACCGCTGTAGTATCGCTATACACCGCTGTAGTATCACCATACACCGCTGTAGTATGCCGTACACCGCTGTAGAATTGCTATACACCGCTGTAGTATGGTTCTACACCGATGAAGAATTGCTATACACCGGTGTAGAATCGCTATACACTGCTGAAGTATGGCTTTACACCGATGATAAATCGCCATACGCTTCTTAAGAATAGCCATACACCGCTGTTGAGCGACTTTACGCTGCTAGAAACGGGGGTGGTACGCCTTTAAATGGTAGGGAGACGCATGCAATGCACTGCTGTCCGCTAAAATAATTTAAGGTTTGAATTGCTTACAGGTTGAAAGTTCTCCGATAATTCAGCCTTGGCTAGGAACTCTTTTAGGTTCTCCTTTTCAAAAAGCGAAACGCTCAAGATTCGAAGTAATTCAAATGGCGATGACTTTGACTTCAATTCGACACCGACTAGAGCTACCAAGCAGTAGGCGATAATGCCTACATATATTTGGATTTTTACAGAGTTTTCGGAAGTTCCGTAAAATTGCTTTATCCTTAAATGCTGCTTTATCCATTTGAAGTACATCTCAATTTGCCATCTACACTTGTATAGGTATGCGATTTTATGCGCCTCTAAATCGAGGTTATTCGTAAAGAATTCTAGAGTTGCTTTCTTCTCTTCGTTGTAGTAGTAGATTATTCTCAGAGGTTTTTGATACCGAGCTTTCGCCCAACGATTCGACAATCTTATTTTTAAGTCGCGTAAAATGCCTTTTTCATGGACATCGCAGCTACATTCCTCTATAATTTCGAAGTTCATTTTCTCTTTCCTTCGCACTACAAAAAATGCACCTGCTTCATCGATTTTGTTAAGAGATAACAGTTTGACATAGGCTTTGTCGAAAATGTAAAATGCATCCGGTTCGTATTGAAAGTAGCCCATAACGCTTTGATCCCTGACGTCATGGTCGGTGATTACATTGTAAACCGGAATGCTTGTAAGGATGTCAAACATGGTGTGAACCTTAATTCCTCCTTTCCCATTTTGCACCTTGGACCACGAATACGCTTCCCATTTTAAAGTAACTGTTGTTGAATCCAACGCAAGCACACGATGAGGGATTCCCTCCATGAACAGCCCTTCGATGTTACCCCTTTTATCTTGAGCTATCTTAACAACTCGTTCAGCAAATAGCCGAAATATTTCCACATTTCGCTTCTCATTTGCTTCAGACAGCGTTGTGCGGCAAACGCTTTTGCCAAAGCCTAAACGATAAAACTTTGACCGATGCGCATTAAGCGATCCGATGATGTCGCGTAAACTTTCCCGGGCTGTCAGCTGAGCCCACAGCATAACCAAGAAATGGTTCCAGCAGGTAAACGATTTTATGTACTTGTTGCCATCGTACTTATTGACCAAATATTCGAAGTAGTCCTCAGGCAAGAACTGGCATAATTGCTTAAAAATATAGGTTCCACTATTCATTGCTTACAGTTTGTAGCTTGTCGCAAAAGTAAGCATCTGATATGTTCCGACTTTATCGCAACTGAATTAGCAATTAAACATCAATGTGTTAGTAGGTGTTTTAATAATATTTCCCGGACACTAGTGCATGCAATGCGTCTCTACGCACAACGCTTATTGGGGGCTGCTGTGGGGATGTTCGGTTGGCGCCTTGCTACTTGAGGCTCGTTGCTGGTTAACGAACAGCCCTCCTTCCTCAGCTAAGCACAGGCTCTGCCTACGCTTTTATTCCTTACAGCCTCCGACCGTACTGTATAGGCAGGCTAGAAGCCTTGGATACTTGAGCAGAGCGAGGACGCTCCGCTCAGCGGCTGCGCTTGGCGTGTTTTTCATATTTGCAGCTTAATGGCGGTCATAGACCGCTGCTTAAGTTCGGCGGAAACGAAGTTCGACGTAGTCAATTACAAATTCCGCCGAGCCTCGTGCGCTTATTCTACGCAGAGCGGGGGCTCAACCGAAGATGGTTGAGCCCCCGCTTTTCGAAAACTATTGATTGCTGCGTCTATTGCTAGTTAGGCATATTAACCATATCCTCCTCTTCCTCGTTTCCCTCCTTTTTCTGCGGCTTGAGCTTGTAGTTATTTATCTTGTACGAGAAACCTAAGAAGATATTAGGCGTTTGCCGCCAGCTCTTAGTATAGGAGGTATAGCTGTTGCCATATCCATCCTGAATATACTTGTTGGTATTAAAGATATCGCTCATGCGAAGGCTGAGGCTGATCTTATCCTTTAGCATGTTGTAGCGGGCTCCGGCATCGAAGTAGTAAACGGTGCGCGTTTTACCCTGAATACCGCCACCGCCCATACCGCGCATTCCTCCTGTTGATACAACGGGCGACTTGTAGCTGCACATCAGCTGGAAGCTGAGATTTTTGGTGGCATACCAGTTATTTGTCGCCCGTAGCGTCCAGGAATTTGAGGCGCGGGTGTTGCTGTTCAGAATGCTACTGCCACTTTCGGATAGCTTAAGATAGAAGTAGCTGCCGCTGGCATTCACATTCCACCACTTTAGCAGGTTTACGTTGCACGACGCCTCAGCACCATACGACACGCTGCTGTTCAGGTTTACGTACGTGGTGATGGACTGAATGGGGCTAAGCTGCGTACGAACAGCAGCGACAACCCCTGTTGTTTTGCGGTAAAATCCCGTTAGGGACAATGAATTCTTATTGCGCTGCTTGGTGTAGCCTAACTCGAAAGAGTTGACGTACTCCGGATTCAAATCGGGGTTACCCTTGGTTATGTTCAGCGTATCGGTGCGATTCTCGAAGGGATTAAGGTTGCCGATCCTAGGCCGGTTGATACGGCGGCTGTAGTTGATGCCATACTCATCCTCGTCGTTGGGGTCGTACTTAATGAAGGCCGAGGGAAAGAGATCGAGGTAATTTTTGGTGAAGGAAGAGCTCTGCGTTTTTTGTACCCCATGAGCATGAGTTTGCTCGGCACGAACGCCAGCCTGCAGCTTAAACTTGCCAATACCACGCCCGTAGATGAAGTATAGGGCATTTACCAGCAGGTTGTAGTCAAAGTCGTTGTCGTACTGGGGTAAATGTACCGCCGCTGAAGCAGGCGAGTAGCTTTTGCTCAAATTGTAGTTCAATGTCGACTGGTTGTTACTTATCTGGTAGCCGGCCTCTATCCGCCCCTTCTCGGCCATTGGTAGCTCTAGGTCGGTACGGAAAAAGCTTCTTGTATTGTCGTTGCTGGTGTTGGTAAGCTGGTAGCTGTAGGGAGGCAGCTTATCGAGGTTGCTTGCTGCAGCGGAAACCTTCTCGTACTGCTCAATAGTTCCCTGCTCCGATTTGGAGTTGCCCCTATCGACGTTAACCTCGGCCGTGAGCTGGGCTCCCTCGCGGCGGAGCTCATGCTTGTAGCTCAAGTCGTACTCAAATCCCCCCTTGTTCGTGCTCGTATTCCACGAATGGCGACCATAGTCGTAGGTATGCAGGCTATTCTCATCAAAAAAGCCCGAGGTGGTATCCCTACTCCTCATGTTTCGAGGCTCGAGGGTAAACGAGGTGCTAATCGTGTTCCGCTTATCAATAAAGTAGTCGACCCCCAGCTGTATATTCTGCATCCGCATGTTGCTAATGGTGGAAGTATTCTTCTGCTGGAAGGTGCTGCTTTGAGCAAGGGTGTTTTGCGACCAGAAATCCTGGTAGCTGCGGCTATGAAACGACCGCAGCGTGTAGTTGGTAAAGAGGTTCACCTTGTTCTTCCGGTAGTTTAGCGACACGTTCCCCATCCACTTGTCGTTCCACCCGGCAGTAAGGTTCACGATACCGTTGAGCCCCCGTTGGACATCCTTCTTGAGGATGATGTTGATGATGCCCGACACCCCCTCGGGGTCGTACTTGGCCGACGGGTTGCTGATTACCTCCACCCGCTCAATCAGCACGGCCGGCATCTGGTCGAGGCTCACCAGGTTCGACGGACGGCCATCGATGAGGATGGTAACCCCCGCCCCACGCATCGACACGTTGCCATCGAAATCGACCTGAACGGCAGGAAGCGACTGCATGATGTCGAGGGCGGTACCTCCCGTTCCGTACATGGTTTTATCGATGTTGTAGACCTTCTTATCCAGGTTGCTTTGCACCTCGTTCTGATGCCCCGTAACCGTTACCCCCTGTAGCATTTGAGTAGCTGGAGCCAAAATAACGCTACCAATATCGAGCGATGGCTGCGACAGCTTTACGCCCCGTTTGACAAAAGCGGTGTAGCCTATGAAATCGACCTTTACGTTGTAAACCCCATAGGCAATCCGTTCGAGGCTGAACCTCCCCTGATGATCGGTAATACCTCCAGTAACCATGGTGCTATCCTTTGCCCGGTAGATGGTTACGGTGGCGTACTCAACCGGCTGGTTGGTCGATTTATCAATCACCGTTCCGGTAATCTGGCCCACTCCTGGTGCACCAGCTACGCCTCTTCCAGCCCCTGCGGTTGGGTGCTGCTGGGCAAAAGCAGCAGCCGCCAGCACCGTAAGCGCTACGGATAACGCGAATCCTATTCTTACTGCAGATTTCATACGGCTTACCCTTTTTGAAAAGAGCACCTCGTAGATTTTGTTACCTAGCGCTCAATTCGGCTCATACTCCTTAAACGCCTCAGGGGAAAATTGCATTAATAATTGGAGGTTATTGTAAGCTAACCAATGCGCACGGGAGATTATGGAAAGACCGCTAAAGAATAGCCATACACCGCTGAAGAGCGGCTTTATGCTGCTAGAAACGGGGGTGGTACGCCTTTAAATGGCAGGGAGACGCATGCAATGCACTGCTGTCCGCTAAAATAATTTAAGGTTTGAATTGCTTACAGGTTGAAAGTTCTCCGATAATTCAGCCTTGGCTAGGAACTCTTTTAGGTTCTCCTTTTCAAAAAGCGAAACGCTCAAGATTCGAAGTAATTCAAATGGCGATGACTTTGACTTCAATTCGACACCGACTAGAGCTACCAAGCAGTAGGCGATAATGCCTACATATATTTGGATTTTTACAGAGTTTTCGGAAGTTCCGTAAAATTGCTTTATCCTTAAATGCTGCTTTATCCATTTGAAGTACATCTCAATTTGCCATCTACACTTGTATAGGTATGCGATTTTATGCGCCTCTAAATCGAGGTTATTCGTAAAGAATTCTAGAGTTGCTTTCTTCTCTTCGTTGTAGTAGTAGATTATTCTCAGAGGTTTTTGATACCGAGCTTTCGCCCAACGATTCGACAATCTTATTTTTAAGTCGCGTAAAATGCCTTTTTCATGGACATCGCAGCTACATTCCTCTATAATTTCGAAGTTCATTTTCTCTTTCCTTCGCACTACAAAAAATGCACCTGCTTCATCGATTTTGTTAAGAGATAACAGTTTGACATAGGCTTTGTCGAAAATGTAAAATGCATCCGGTTCGTATTGAAAGTAGCCCATAACGCTTTGATCCCTGACGTCATGGTCGGTGATTACATTGTAAACCGGAATGCTTGTAAGGATGTCAAACATGGTGTGAACCTTAATTCCTCCTTTCCCATTTTGCACCTTGGACCACGAATACGCTTCCCATTTTAAAGTAACTGTTGTTGAATCCAACGCAAGCACACGATGAGGGATTCCCTCCATGAACAGCCCTTCGATGTTACCCCTTTTATCTTGAGCTATCTTAACAACTCGTTCAGCAAATAGCCGAAATATTTCCACATTTCGCTTCTCATTTGCTTCAGACAGCGTTGTGCGGCAAACGCTTTTGCCAAAGCCTAAACGATAAAACTTTGACCGATGCGCATTAAGCGATCCGATGATGTCGCGTAAACTTTCCCGGGCTGTCAGCTGAGCCCACAGCATAACCAAGAAATGGTTCCAGCAGGTAAACGATTTTATGTACTTGTTGCCATCGTACTTATTGACCAAATATTCGAAGTAGTCCTCAGGCAAGAACTGGCATAATTGCTTAAAAATATAGGTTCCACTATTCATTGCTTACAGTTTGTAGCTTGTCGCAAAAGTAAGCATCTGATATGTTCCGACTTTATCGCAACTGAATTAGCAATTAAACATCAATGTGTTAGTAGGTGTTTTAATAATATTTCCCGGACACTAGTGCATGCAATGCGTCTCTACTCACAACGCTTACTGGGGGATGCTGTGGGATGTGCGGTTGGCGTCTTCCTACTTGCGGCTCGTTGCTGGTTAACGAACAGCCCTCCTTCTCTTTTCCCGAGTCGTAGGCAGTAGTAGAAGAAAATAAGGCGCAGCCGTGGGTGGTGCGCTGCAAGGAGGGACGGGGGAATGACGGTGGTAAGTCCGCTACCTAGGGTATGTTTAGCATGTAGCTTACTTCCTTAAATTCGAGACCTTCAATCCCGGTCTTCTCGATAGCATCCCTTAACCGCTCCGAAACGAGAATATCACCCTCTACAATGTAGTACAGGAAGTCGTAGTCACTATTAAAGGTGGTATAATCCCAAACATGGGAACGCTTGGATTGGTTGTACAGCTGAATATCGAACTCCTCGTACTCCTGCCAGGTGCTGATGCCTTCTACAGGATGCTCTTCGCCCTCTACATGAAAGAAGCTTCGCCCAAAGTTGATGTTCTGCAGCGGGTGTATGGCGTACTGAAATATCCAGTAGTCCAGTTTATCGCCCCTAAAGAGCAGCTTGGTGGGGTAAAAGTGATACCCCTGCCCTATTTTGAACTGCCCCAGCAGCTGCTTAAGGCGGTCGGAAATATACCAACAACCTCCTGTTGGGTACTCGCCAATAAAACCATGCACATCCTGCAGCCGCCACTCCCAGTTTTTTTGGGGGCCGTAGCTTTGCAGGTGGAAGTAGTCGAATACAGGCGCATCCATAACAACCTCCCCCTTGCCCATGCGGTAGAAGTACTGCTTACCGTCGAGGACATACTCCCCGTTGGCATGGCCTAACACCCCCTCGGGTGTATTGAATATGCTTACAATCTTTACCCTATAATATCTCATAGCTATAAAAGCCCCCCATCATTAACATTTCTCGCTAATTATAGCGAAGGCACCAAAGGTAGCAAAAACGGCGGCTACGCTACCTCCCCTGGCGCTTCCGGTAGAGCTGGTACGAGTTGAAGAGGTTGTGCCAAACGCTGTAGAAGCCGCCGGCGATGGCCGTAACGGGGCTCAGGAAGGTGGCGCCGAGCCAGATGGAGAAGACAGTGTTCTTTTGGCCGATGCTTTGTCCGCCGCCGATGCGGTCGTGGTAGCGCGCGCCAATGGTTTTGCCCACGGCAAACTGAACGATGCAGCAGAGGAGCGACACCGCGGCAATGCCCAGCTCGTAGCCAAGGCCAACGTTGCTGTGCACGATGCTGCGCACGGTAACGGCAAGGGCAATAATCAGCGCCACAGCCCACAGGTAGAAGGCCACCCCGGCGCGCTCCACCAACTTAAGGTGCCAGCGGGGCAGGTAAACCCTCACGGCCCAGGCCGCCAGAAAGGGGAAGATGAGCAGCGGGAATACCTTGTGCAGGATGAGCAGGAAGGAGGGCCAGAAGGCCAGCGACGCGCTGGTGCCCACCAGCGAGAGCACGAGCGGGATGCAGATGGCCGAGGCGATGTTGACCAGGATGGTGTAGCTTACCAGCGCCTGGGTGTCGCCGCCCAGCTTGCCGGTAACCACGGCGGCAGCGGTGGCCGTTGGCGTAATCATGCAGATCATGGCCGCCTCCACGATCACGCGGTAGGGCGAATGCGGAAAGAGGTAGAGCAGCAGGCCAAGGAGGCAAAACGCCCCGATTTGGACCAGCAGCAGCCACAGGTGCAGGGGGCGCAACCGCAGCTCGTGCGGGTTAACCTTGCAGAACGAGAGGAAGAGCATGGCAAAGATGAGCAGCGGCTGAAGCACGCCGATGAGCTGGTTGACGAACGGCTTTGTGGGCGCCAGCATGGGGATGCTCACGAATACGAAGTAGCCCAGTATGCCCGCAAGCATCGCAATGGGAAGCGTCCAGTTTTTGAAGAATTGTACCATTACCCTAGTCTCTACATTTTCGGGGGGCAAAGGTAAGGGCGGCAGCCGCAGAGTATCCACCGGCGCTGCTAAATAATGCGAAAGGGCTGGCGGAGGACGGAGCAACATGCCGCACATGCATGCGCTGCCCTATTGCGTACAGCTCAACGCCTCGGCACCGAATGGCGGAACCGTTAGCGTATTAGGGAATGCCGTAGCGTACGCGGTAGAACCACCAGCGACATTGGGAGAATTGGCAGCGTACTGGGTAGAATTACCAGCGACATAGGGAGAATTGGCAGCGTACTGGGTAGAATCGCCAGCAACATAGGGAGAATTGGCAGCGTACTAGGGAGAATCGCCAGCAACATAGGGAGAATTGGCAGCGTACTAGGGAGAATCACCAGCGACAGGCCAAAAAGGCCTCTCCGACAAGCCATAAAAAAGGGTGGCCCTGTCTTCGCGACTTGCCACCCTCTACATGTATGTAAGGTTAACATAGAAACCAACTACTTCGTTGGAGTATTCGGTTTTGGCTTTGCCTTCTTGGGTGGCTCCTTGTAGCCCACCTGCTTGAGGGCCGCCAAATAGGAGAGTTTCTCGGCATCGAGCTTGCTATCCATAAGGGCGCTGGCCATCTTGGATATGGTAATCACCTCGTCGTACAGGTCGTTTAGCTTGGTGTTCAGGCTGTCCGAGATATCCTTTTTGCCAGTCTTAAGCACCTCCTGCTGGGCATTCAGGTTGTAGAACACGTCGGCGAGCGCAACAATTTCGGTAATGGGCTGCTCGTCCATTCCGGTTGCCAGCAAATCGGCCTTGATGGAACCCGGTAGGTTTTTCTGGAAGGCTACAAGGATTTCGATGAGCTTATCCTGCGAGGTAATGCCCAGCTTAGAGGCAAAGTTGAGCCCCAGGGCGGTAAGTATGCGCTTACACTTTTCGGGCTCTTTATGGAATTCGATTTCGATCTGAGATTTTACCTTTTGGAGGAGATCCTTCGCTCTTGCCTCCTTAACCTGAACCTCCTCGGTCTTCTCCTTAACGATTAGCGTTGAATCCAGCGCGAAATCGTTCTTGAGAATGGTGTTGATGCTGGCGATCACGCCCTGGAAATACTTGTCGTCCCACTTTGCGCGCATCGCCTTTACCTTATCAATGATGGTTAGGGCGTTGTCGGCGATAAGCCGTAGGGCTAGCAACATCTGAATTGTCGTTCCCCGATACTTACGGTCACTCATAGTAAAGTTGGTTGTAGTGATTTGTATTTGAAGCAAAATTGAGGCTTAGTACCTTCTGCGGCGCTTGCGGCGGGTGGTGGTCGATCGGACTCTAGGGGCCGGATCCTCGTAGCCCACCGCGTACAGGGCCTGCATGTACGAGAGCGCCGCCGTTTCGGCCACCTCGGGCAGCAGCACCTCCGCGATGGTGGTGATATCCATAACCTCGTCGTAGAGGCTCACCAGCAGGCTCACCTTATCGTAGGAGAGATCGACGGTCTTGCGGGCAAAGGAGTCCAGCTCCACGTTCAGCATCTCGCACTCGTGGCCCAGCCGCTGCACCTCGCCAAGGAGCTTGGGGTTCATGCCGGCATCCACCAGCAGATGATCCACCTCTGGGGTTAAGTTTTTGCAGAAGATCTGCAGCGTGGTCAGCAGCGCGCAGTCCGATATCAGGTCAAGGCTCTTCAGCCGGTAAAAGCCGAGCGTTTGGGTGAGGAATGAATGGTTCTGGTAGTCATTCTTAAAGTCCAGGTCGATCTGAACCCGTACCTGCTGAAGAAGAATCCGGGCAGCGGCCTCTACCCTACCAATAATATCGGTACGCTCGTGGAGCGACATGGTAAAGTTGATGCTAAACTCGTCGTGGAGGATGGCGTTAACCCGATCTAGAAAGGATCTCAGATAGGCCTCGTCCCACTTGGGGCGGACTTCCTTAATTTTATCCGCCATACGAATTGCATTTTCGAGAACGATTCTTAATGCTAGAAGCATCTGTAAGGGAGTCCCCTTATACCTTCGAGTACTCATAGATGGTTTTATTAGTTAGATATTAAGTTTATAACACATCCACTAAAATAGTACATTATATCTTTCGTGATACTCGAAAATGCAATTATTTTTTAACACACAAACAAAACAATATAATTTTACCTAATAAGTGCTGTTTTTTCACCAATCATTTCGGCCAAAACCACCCGAAAAACAAGAAAAGCGGAGCCGCCAAGCTCCGCTTTTCTGTTTTTTTTTCGCGTAAGGATTCCTAGCGCCCCTGCTTGGCGAGGAATTCAACAATAGCAGCCGAGTCTAAATCGCCCAACCCAGAGGTGCTTGCATTTCGGTAGTTCTCCTCGATCTGTAGCCCCACGTTGGTGGAGAGCCCCTGCTCCTTTGCCAGCCTCAAGTCCTTCGCCAAATGCTTGAGGGCAAATGCAGCGGTAAAGTCGTTATTCACCAAGTTAGCTGTCTTTATCTTGCTGATGCCGCATCCCATGGCGCCCTCGTTAAGGATGGCCATCATATCAGCAGTGGCAATGCCCTTTTGGTTGGCAAAGAGCACCATCTCGGCCATTCCCTCAAAGTAGAAGGCCAGCATCAGGTTAATGGCCAGCTTAGCGCTATTCCCTGCGCCACTGGCGCCAAGGTGTATCGCCATTTTGCCCAAGCAATCGAAGATGGGTTTTGCCAGCTCATAATGCGCCTTTTCGCCACCTACCAGAATCACCAGCTGCCCATCCTGGGCAGGCTTTACGCTGCCCGAAACGGGAGCATCGAGGTATGCCAAGCCCAGCTCAGAGGCCTTCCCTGCAAGATACTTAGTGGTATCAGGCGATACGGTGCTCATATCGATGGCCAGCTTACCGCTTAAGCCGCTGCAGCTAAGAATCCCACCAGGAGCTTCGAACACCGCCTTAACGGCAGCATCGTCGGAAACCATAGTGATGATGATATCGGAGCCGTCCACCAGCTCCTGAATGGAGGTTGCAAGCGCTGCCCCCTTCTCTACAAGCGGCAGAGCCTTGCTTTCTGTACGGTTGTAAACGGTGGCCTCGAATCCTGCTTTTAGCAGATTTAGCGCCATGGGCGTTCCCATATTGCCCAGACCAATCCACCCTATACGTTGTTTTTTCATTGGTTAGCTAGATTTTATTGACCCAAAGGTAGAGAGTTTGGGGTAAAGATGTTCCGAAGAAGCGCAGGAATTCAGGGATTTTGCTTTTAGGATGTTCTAGGTGCTGCATTCACCCCTAAATCCCCTAAAGGGGACTTTGCGGCAGCTCAACCATCATGGAATATCTCGAACTCCTATTCGGCCTATGGTTACGATACGTGCTGCGCCGTAGCCCCCTTTAGGGGGTTGGGGGTAAATACGGCTGGCATTTCAGCAGCCCCTAAGTGAAAACATAAAAGCAAGCTTGCTGCCCACCATCTCGCCCACTTCGCTTTATAAATAAAGAGTATATTTGCAGAAAATTAGCGAACAATGGATAATAACGACATACTAAAGAAGCTGCGGGTAGCGCTCAAGCTCCGCGACGATGAGATTGTTGAAATACTGAAGCTGGTCGATTTCCGCATCACCACTACCGAGTTGGGGGCATTCTTCCGCAAGACGGACCATCCCAACTACAAAGAGTGCGGCGATCAGGTGCTTCGCAACTTTCTAAATGGGCTAGTAATCCATCTACGAGGCCCGATAGAGCAAAAGGAGCCCAAGGATGACGCACCAGCAGCATCGAAGCCCAAGCTCAAGCGCATTCCAGTAAAGAAAGACTTAAAGAGAGACGATAAACCCTCAGATAAAAAAAAGTCCTAGCGATTTGCTAGGACTTTTTTTATTCGGTTTCTTCAGGCTTATGGTAAACCAGCTTATCGCCTTCCAGAATCGGGAACTTAATCCAGAGCGTCTGGCGAATGGGCTTACCGTTAACCGAGATGGTCATTCCCGGAATCCTTTTTACATGCAGCAACCCTAGGAGATCGCTTATTTTTACAACCTCACGATCAATCTCTATCGGTTTTTCGTTTACGAATACTTCCACGTCTTATACCTTTTTGTTAGATGCTCCACCATTGTAGCTTACACCGGGCAAAGGTAGCAGAAAATATGTAATGTAAAGGTTTAAAACGCAACCGTGACAGATAGAAATAACACACTTTTAGTGCATTAAAATAACATATCGCGCAAACTGCATGTTGTACATACAGAGACCAAAGGTGTAGTATTATTTACAACCAATAATACGTTGATAATGTACGATTTTGAAGGTCAACTCGGCAACAATAAGCTTGTTCCTCAAATTTTGGATAAATCGACAAATGAGACCATAAAAGAAATTCTCGAAGGGTTACGACGTACGCCAAAGCACTTAGACATCTGCCATTTTTATAGTAGCTCTGATTTTACAAGCAGTTCTTCAACCAAAGCCGCTTTTCTAAACAATCGTATTCTGCGAAGAAGTAAGCTCATAAAAAGCAATAAGGAGACAATTCAAAACATCTTTTCCGATAAAGAAAAAATCAGGCTAGTCGAAGTTGGTAACGATAGCAGCAGCCAAAAGACAAAATCGATAATCGAGATTCTATGGGAGAGCAATATCCAGTTTGAATTTATACCTATTTCCAACTCCAAACGCTATCTCGAATACTATATAACAGAACTTTGGCAGCAGTTCCCATCAATAAATGTATTTCCACTAGCCGGCAATTACCTTGATATACTTGCCGACCTAGCATCTGAGAGTACCCCAATACTTGTAGTGCTAAGCGACCTTGTAACCAAAGAGGGCAGAGAAGAAAAGAAGCAGCGGATAGAGCAAGTTAGCAGCACATTAAATTATGGAGATTGGGTTCAAATCGACTTTGAGCTTAAAGCCGACCCTCGTATTCTCTCGAAAAGCACACCAGATAATGCACCGAAGAAAGCATTAATAAGCACCCTAAACGAGATGCTTCAAGGGAATTTTGACGAAGCTAGCTTTATCTACTACCCCCATTACAACCCTCAAACAGGCGAACAACAAACCTGCTTGGTAAGTACTAAAAGGCAAAATGTATATTTGGCAATTGCCGACGAAACCATTAGTTTTAAGATGTGGGAATGCATTTCCATTGAATCCGTTCAGCGATACGCCCCAAAAGAGATAGAGAGCCTAGCCCATAGTACAGGATTTATTCCGCGCATAACCCTATTCGATTACAGCAGGCAAACATGCTGCTCTTTTTGGCAGAAGGAATAAAGCAGCATTAAGGGGAAAACTAATAACACATGTTAATGGTTTCAGATCCATTCTAATAAGTTAATGCTAGTTTCATTTGCTTATTAGAGTTACCTTTGCCGCCCAAACAAGAACTTACCAAAGTGACATTCGACGAGTTTAACTTAAATGCTCCGTTAAAAAACGCCCTAGAGGAGCTCGGATACATCTATCCAACCCCCATTCAACAAAGCACATTCCCCGTCGCGATGTCGGGGCGCGATGTAATCGGCATAGCCCAAACAGGAACAGGAAAAACATTTGCCTACCTAATTCCAATCCTACGTCAGCTAGGCTACTCTGATCAAAAGCAGCCACGAATAATCATCATAGTACCAACCAGAGAGTTGGTTCTTCAAGTTATAAAGGAGATCGAATCGCTAACCTCCTACATGACCGTAAGAATTGCAGGAGTATATGGCGGTACCAATATTAACACCCAAAGACAGGTAATACACAATGGCTTGGACATACTTGTTGCAACGCCTGGTCGCCTATACGACCTAGCCCTTACCGGGGTGCTCCGCTTCAAGTCAGTACAAAAGTTGGTTATCGACGAAGTTGACGAAATGCTTAACATGGGCTTCAGACCACAGCTAATGAGCATTTTGGATTTACTTCCCGAAAAGCGCCAAAATCTAATGTTCTCGGCTACGCTAACTGCCGATGTCGAGGCGCTTATCGATTTATACTTCAATAAGCCCGAACGCATTGAAGAAGCCCCTCACGGAACACCGCTCGATAGCATAGACCAGCGCACCTACTTTGTTCCCAACTACAACACCAAGATAAATATGGTGGAGTACCTCCTTGCCAATGACGAGGATATGAGGCGAGTGCTAATATTTGTGCGCAACAAGCGCATTGCAGATCGGCTCCACGAGCATCTCAGCGAAAAGCATCCTGGAATGATTGGGGTTATCCACTCCAACAAGGCGCCAAACACCCGCGTAAATGCGCTAAATCGTTTCCAAAATGGCGAATCGAGGGCTTTAATTGCAACCGATATTATCTCGCGTGGTTTGGACATATCGGACGTATCGCACGTCATCAACTTCGATACGCCAATGGAGGCACCAGATTACATCCACCGCATTGGTCGAACAGGACGTGCCGATAAAACTGGTGTTGCCATCAACCTAGTTGTAAAGGACGACGAGGAATTGCTAATGGCTATAGAACACCTCATGAAGCGCCCTATACCACCAGCCACTCTTCCCGAAGACCTAAAGATATCGACGGTACTTACGGAGGATGAAAAGCAAGCGCCCCTGTACGATAAAAACTACCTGAAGGCACCATCCATAAAGAATTCGAAGGGGAATTTCCACGAGAAGAAGGAAAAGAATAAAAAGGTTAACCTTGGTGGACCTAGCAAAAGAAACGACAAAAGGAAGGCTAAGTTTACCAGCAAAAAATCACCTCAAGCCCCTAAGAGCGGTAAGATGTTCTTTTAACCTTCCAGCAACTGCATAAAAAATGGCGTTTCAATCTGAAACGCCATTTTGTTTTCTTAAGTGATTGTAAACTAGAAAAGCTTCCAGCCAAGCGTAAAGATAAACTGCTGAGGACGGCTTCCAAAATTCACCTTACTTCCCGAAGCAGTGTTGTAAGCAGAGCCTAACTTGCTAATACTCGTTTCGTAGCGAGCATCCAACGAAATCTTAAGGATATCAACACCAACGCCTGCCTGTAGGCCCCAGTTTGCCTTGTCCATATCCTGATCCAAACCACTAACGTTATCAACAATGTTGGTATTGCTAAGAATTATAGTGGCAACAGGACCCGCATTTACGCGAAACGGACCAAACTTAGTTCCAAAGAGAACTGGGATGTTGAGCGTATTCAGCTTATTTACCTCTGTGCTAACATTTGTTGACCCAATTTCTTGCAACGTTATCTCGGTGCTCGATTGAGCGTAGTAGAGTTCTGGCTGAACGAAAAAGCCCAAAACGCTTACACGAGCATATGCTCCTGCCAAGAAGCCTACCTTTGCCTTATTATTGATGATATCGTATCCTGTTTTACCATTATCATTAGATAACCTAACGTTCCTAAAGACATCTGTTGTGGTATTAATACCGCCCTTCAATCCAAAAGTTAGAAATTGGGCACTCGCAGCACCTGCAAAAGCCACCAAAGCGGCAATTAGTAAAAACTTTCTCATAGTATTCAAAATTAATTGATAAAACTTACTATAACAACGGACTAAACAGCCTAGCTACCGACTCCTTTAATCCATTGATAAATGGGCGTCGTTCCCAAGTGTGTAGCGTAACAAGCTTGCAATCTAGCAAATCTTTATGGAATTGAGTTTCCAGCTCCTTCGCAAAACCATTATCGTATATAAAAGCAGAAACCTCAAAGTTGTCCTCAAACGAGCGTATATCCATATTGGCAGTGCCAATACTCGCAAAATAACTGTCAACCATAATGATTTTAGAATGGTTAAAGCCCTTTTCGTAGAGGTAAAATTTAACCCCTGCCTCCAACATTTCAGTTAGATACGAAAGAGTGCTCCAGTAAACAATCGTAGAATCCGACTTGTGAGGAATCATAACTCGTACATCTACACCACTTAATGCCGCGGTTTTAATTGCCGTTAAGATGCTCTCGTTTGGCATAAAATACGGTGTTGAGATGTAGATATGCTCTTTTGCTTTAGTTATCGCAGAAAAGTATGCCTGCATGATGCTAGCCCAATCAGAATCGGGTCCAGCACTACATATTTGAACGGGGGTACCTCCGATATTACGCAAAGGAGGTAGGTATTTTTCTCCATCCTTAAACGTTTTCCCGCTTACAAAGTACCAATCCATTTGGAAAACAATACCTAACAAATGAACTGCATCTCCTTCAATCATCAAATGAGTATCGCGCCAAACACCTAAATTTGGATCACCCTCTATATACCTGTCGGCAACATTAATACCACCAACAAAGCCTACTCGACCATCTACAACAACAATTTTACGATGATTCCTAAAATTCACCTTTCGGGTAAACCAAGGGAAGCTAACCTTCATAAAAGGGTAAACCTCAATTCCCGTATCTCGCATTCTTTGAACAAACGAACTTTTTAAAGACCAGCTGCCAACATCATCGTAAATAAGGCGAACCTCTACGCCTTTTTTTGCTCTTTCAATTAGAATCTCTTGGATTTGTGTTCCAATCCTATCATCGGAGAAAATGTAGTATTCAAGATGAATGAAGCTTTCAGCCTTAGAAATTTCGTCAATAATTGCAGCAAAAGTTTCAGTTCCATTATTGAGCGGTCGTACGCTATTATTCTCGGTGTAAAGCGATTTGCTGTTGTTGAGTAAAAGGCTAATTATTGGACGGAATTGCTCGTTTACATTACGACCAAGCTTTCGATTGGAGAAGTTTGCTAGCTGCTCTTGCATAAGTTCGTCAAGAATAGCCATATCTTTCAACCCCTTACGGCTAAAAAGTTTTTGTTTACGGTAGTTTTGACCAAATACGAAATAAATGAATATACCTATCAGAGGTAAAAGAATAATCACCAATACCCATGACATGGTTTTTACAGGATCTCTCTTTTCGTGAACAACAAGAGCAACCACAAAGAATATGGTAAATACATACAAACCTTGTAAAAGGTAGCTGAGATTTATTTGAAGTATGTAGTGAAAGATATTCTCCATTACTAGTATTTGCTTTTTTAAAAATAGCCAATTCAGTTTATACTCACAATTGATAGTGCGCAAATATTCATATTTTGCCAATATTATGCAGTTACAACTGCCGAGAGCCTAATAAAATAATTGTTCAAAAGACAAGTTTATTTGTCTGTAGTTCCAATATTTATACACTAACAAAACACAAAAGAGGGCATCAAATCATGTTTGAACACCCTCTTTATAAGAATACGCTATATTAGCCTTTCCCTACCTTTTTAAAGGGGTATTTGGCTCTTTAGCCATCTCGTTAAAGGCTAACTTATCAAGAAGTGCAGGAGCAATCTTACTTAAAAATACTGTAACCTTACCCACAAGCGTCATAACCAGCGTACGTTTTTTGCGTTCAATCCCATTGGCGATTCTACGGGCAACCTCTTCAGAAGTCATCATTTTAGATTCTTCGCGGGGTGTTTCTCCCTGTTTTTGACCATCTTGATTCAGTGCGTTTAAACGGACATTTGAAGCAGTAAACCCAGGAGCGACTACCATTACATGCAAGCCCTGCTTTAAGGTTTCAACGCGCAACGTTTCCAAAAAACCATTCATCGCAAACTTTGACGAGGAGTACCCTGTTCGTCCAGGCAATCCCATAAAACCAGCGATTGAGCTAACGCCTACAACACTACCTTTCGATTGGAGTAACGCAGGAAGTGCATACTTTGTACAATAAACAGTACCCCAAAAATTTACATCCATCAACCTACGTATTACATTTAGGTCAAGATCTTCAAAAATAGCACGCATAGAAATTCCCGCATTGTTAATCAGAACATCAATATTGCCATAGGTAGACAACGCGTATTCTACAAAACCTTTGCACGACTCTTGGTTGGTTACATCAAGATGACAGCCAACAGCAACACCTCCATCTTTAGAGATTAATTCAACAATTGCAGATAACTCATTAGTATTACGAGCACCTAAAACAACCTTAGCTCCACGTTTGGCAAATTCGAACGCACATGCTTTACCTATTCCAGAAGAAGCCCCCGTAATGAGTACGACTTTCCCCAAAAAATGATTTTTACCCATTATTATCTTATTTCTCATAGCCAGTCAAATAGGGCTCAAAGTCCCAATTTTACTGGGTTGCAAAGTTTCAAAAGTAACTAAAAAACCGACATAGGAGTTGTCCAAATCAAAAAAAGACATACCTTTGCACCGCATTTGAACAGAGATTCAGTAGCTCAGCAGGTAGAGCACATCCCTTTTAAGGATGGGGTCCTGGGTTCGAGCCCCAGCTGGATCACAAGGTTAAAAGCATTATTCGGAGATTCAGTAGCTCAGCAGGTAGAGCACATCCCTTTTAAGGATGGGGTCCTGGGTTCGAGCCCCAGCTGGATCACAAGGTTAAAAGCATTATTCGGAGATTCAGTAGCTCAGCAGGTAGAGCACATCCCTTTTAAGGATGGGGTCCTGGGTTCGAGCCCCAGCTGGATCACAAGCCCATCAGATTTGATGGGCTTTTTTATTTTCATCAACTTAAAAATAGCCACCCTTCTTGGGATCCATTAATAATCTTCTACATTTGTCGTAGTTAATAAGCCGCATATGAACAGAGTTAGTCAAGCAATAGTGTTGTTCGATCAGCATAAGTACAGCGAAGCTTTATCAGAAATAGAAGTAGCAAAAAAAGAGGGCATCATATCGTTTGATCTATTCCTCTATCAGGGACGAATTCTACAGAAGATGAGTCAATATGGACCAGCGATTAATTCGTTCAACCAAGCCATAGAAATAGACCCGAATGATCCTCGTCCCAAGAACGAGATTCTGCTTATAAAAAACATACTCTCCATTACCAACAACTTTTACTACGAGAATCCTTACACTGATCTAGAATTAATCGACAAACTATAAGGGTGCTTTATAGATTGAACTTCAATCTTATGAATATCTTTAAATTTATTTTTAGCAAATATTAAGAAGCAATAAGTTTGTACTTTCTGCAAATCATCTTTATACTTGCAAACACAAAAAACAGAAATTAAAATGAATCGCAGTTTACAACTTTCTCAAGCATGGTGGTGGCGCAGCAAAAAATTGTTGTGTTAAGCCGTTATGCCTAATTGAGAAATTGTAAGACCAAAATATTAAAGGGGCTCGCTTAACACAAGCGAGCCCCTTTTTGCATTATCCAACACCGAACTTTATTCGCATATGAAAACAAAATACAGTCTTAGTAAGAAAGTTGTAAAGCGTCCAGCAGACACCATTACCCCTGTTGGTGTTTACCTTAAGATGCGCGACATGTACCCTGGTGCATTACTACTCGAGTGTACAGACTACAGCTCGCAGCAAAACGCCTTTTCTCATATCTGCCTAAATCCAATACTAGGGATAGAGGCAAATGAAGCAGGTGTTTCAACCTACTATCCCAACGGAGAGAAGACGCTAGCAGCATCTGCAAACCTTGTGGAACAGATAAATGCATTTATCAGCAATATTGAGGTTGTCAACCATCAAGAAAACGACTTCGGCGTTGACGGACTATTTGGCTTTACATCCTTCGATAGCGCTGTTATTTTTGATAAATACCCAGATGAAATAGTAAATAAGGTTTCGCAGAATCGAGAAATACCATTCCTTCGCTACGATCTTTTCAAGGTGGTTATCTCATTTAACCACTTCAACGAAACACTTGCAATCACCGAGTTTTACAATGAGGATTCGCCGCTATCGTTAACCGAGAGTATTCAGGCACAACTAAACAATCGCAACTTTGGCTCATATCCATTTAGCATAGAAGGGAACGAACTAAATCCTCTGAAGGATGCAGATTTCAAAGCAATGGTTGCAAAAGTTAAAGAGCATTGCCAGCGCGGCGATGTTTTCCAACTGGTAGTTTCAAAACCATACCATCAGCAGTTTAAAGGCGATGAGTTTAACGTGTACCGCGCACTTCGTTCGGTAAACCCATCCCCTTACCTATTCTACTTCGATTACATAGGCTACAAGATATTCGGTTCATCGCCAGAAGCGCAACTAAAGGTTAGCGAGGGCAAGGCAACCATCAACCCTATTGCAGGAACTGTAAAACGTACAGGTGATGCGCTAACCGATTTTAGGCTAGCCAACGAGCTTATCAACAATCCAAAGGAGAACTCTGAGCACGTTATGCTGGTAGATTTAGCCCGCAACGACCTTAGCCGCAGCTGCGACAACGTGAAGGTGGAAATCTACAAGGAAATACAAACATTCTCGCACGTAATCCACCTAGTATCAACCGTAACAGGCGATATCCACAAGGGCTCCACTCCTTTTACGCTTTTTGCAGATACTTTTCCTGCTGGGACACTAAGCGGCGCTCCAAAGCATAAGGCAATCGAGCTGATCGTGGCTATGGAACCAACACAACGCGGCTACTACGGTGGAGGAATCGGCTATATTGGTTTAGATGGCTCATTAAACCATGCTATCACCATTCGTTCCTTTTTCAGCAAAAACGGAGTCCTAACCTATCAAGCTGGAGCAGGAGTTGTTATTAACTCCACCGAAGAGGGAGAACTACAGGAGGTAAATAATAAGCTGAATGCACTTCGTTCGGCGCTTGGACTAGTATCTAACTACATAAACAAATAGCAATGGCAAATATCCTTGTATTCGACAACTACGATTCTTTTACATACAACTTGGTTCACTACGTACGCAAGGTCGGCGGTCATAATGTAGATGTCTTTAGAAACGATGAAATAGCCTTGGATGATGTTGAAAAATATGATGGAATTATCCTATCGCCAGGACCAGGAATTCCAGAAGAAGCAGGTTTGCTACTTCCTCTAATCAAAAGATACTACAGCACAAAAAGAATCTTTGGAGTTTGTCTTGGTCAGCAGGCAATTGCTGAAGCATTTGGAGGAACGCTCAACAACCTCGATACGGTTTTTCATGGAGTTGCATCTGCAATTAATATAAGCAATCCTAATCACTATATTTTTAATGGATTGCCACAAAAAATAGATGTAGGAAGATACCACTCTTGGGTAGTTTCGAAAGAAACGCTTCCTGCCTGCCTTACCATCGAGGCTGAAGATGAAGACGGAGAAATAATGGCGCTTAGCCACAAGGAATTTGATGTTTGCGGAGTACAGTTTCACCCCGAATCGGTGCTAACGCCACAAGGATTTGAGATGATAAAAAATTGGTTAGACAGATTTTAGATCATTCAAAACTCTAATCAATCACAAATCGACAACTCAATGAAAAGACTACTTACAAAACTCATAGAGCACCAAAAGCTAACCTTTGAAGAATCGAAGGAGCTGATGCTGAAAATTGCCCACAACGAAGCCAACGAGTCGCAGATGGCGGCAGTGCTTACCGCATATGTCATGCGAAACATTACCGTAGAGGAACTTCAAGGTTTTAGAAGCGCCCTGATGGAGCTGGCTTTACGAGTTAATCTAAACGATGGCAACGTAATAGACCTTTGCGGAACTGGTGGCGATGGCAAGAACACCTTTAACATATCCACCCTTTCGTCGTTTGTGGTTGCAGGCGCCGGCATACCAGTGGCAAAGCATGGGAATTATGGGGTTTCCTCTATTAGTGGCTCATCGAATGTGATGGAGCAACTTGGCTACAAATTTTCTAACGATGAAGCGAAACTTAAGAATGAGATGGAAAAAGCGGGAGTTTGCTTCATGCACGCGCCTCTTTTTCATCCGGCACTAAAGGCTATTGGTCCAACCCGCAGGCAGCTGGGCATTAAAACCTTCTTTAACCTGTTGGGACCACTTGTAAATCCTGCCGCCCCACAGTACCAGCTTAGCGGTGTATACAACGCCGAGGTTGGAAGAATATACTCATATTTTCTCCAGTCTCAATGCAAGCAGTTTGCGGTAGTGTTTTCGCTGGATGGTTACGATGAGGTGTCGTTAACATCGCCAATTAAGCACTTTAGCCAGCAAGGCGAAACGCTTATCAACTTCAATAATTATGGCTTTAGCCCCTTAGCGGCAAACGATATTACTGGAGGTGCGACCATCGAAGAATCTGCCAAGATATTTATGGATGTCCTTAGCGGCAAGGGAAGCAAAGCACAGAATGATGTGGTTATTGCCAATTCTGCTATAGCTATTAGCTGCTACCACTCTAACAAAACCCTCTCGGAAAGCGTTGAAATTGCTAGAGAGGTTCTTGTTTCCGGGAAAGCATTAAGCACATTCAATAAATTGATTAGCATTCAGTAAAATGAGCATACTTAACGAAATAGTAGCCAACAAGCAGCAGGAGGTATCCCAACGCAAACGCGCTGTGTCTATGCTCGAATTGGAGTTAATGCCCAACTTTACGAGAAAGAGCTTGTCGTTTAAAGAGCACCTCTTGAATCCTGATAAATTGGGGATAATTGCTGAGTTCAAGCGCAGATCGCCCTCCAAAGGAATTATTAATGCGAATGCGAACGTAAAGGATGTAACAGCAGGATATCAGGCAGGTGGTGCAAGCGCCATCTCTGTTCTAACCGAAATCGGCTACTTCAATGGCTCGGATGTTGACTTAACCGATGCCAAAAGCGTTACGTCGATTCCAATCATCCGTAAAGATTTTGTTGTAGATATCTTTCAAATTGCAGAATCGAAGGCGCTTGGTGCCGATGCTATTCTTCTGATTGCTGAGGTTCTTGAAAAGGAACAGCTGAGCGAATACCTCGCCTACGCTCACGAAATTGGGCTTCAGGCGCTCATTGAGGTGCATGGCGAATCGGATCTGATAAAGCTACCTTCGGCAGCGCAGATTGTTGGCATTAACAACCGTAATCTCAATACGTTTGATGTTAACCTGAACCATTCTGCTAACATGCTAAGCCTACTGCCAATGGATGTAGTAAAGGTTGCAGAAAGCGGAATTACATCTGTAAAAGATTACCTGACCCTGAAACAAATCGGTTTTGACGCATTTCTCATCGGGGAATTCTTTATGCGCGACCAAGACCCAGGCGAAGCATGCCTAAACTTCACAAACGCCATAAGAGGCGCAATTACGGCAGCAAAAGGCAAAGCCTCGGAACTGTAACACTCCGGCAGATAAAGTTGAAATATGGGCACAAAAAGAACGAATACGAAGAGTTTTCAACTTAAGGTTTGCGGCATAACGCAAGCAGAGAATGCCATTGAGGTTGCCAAGCTTAATCCAACGATGATGGGCTTTATCCTTTACCCTAAATCGAAAAGATATGTGAGCATTGAGCAGGCAAAAAGCATTGCTGATTTACTTCCTAAGCATATAAAGAAGGTTGCGGTAGTAGTAAATGAGCCGTTAGAAAAGGTAATACAACTGGCTGAAAGCGGACTGTTTGACATCATTCAGCTACACGGAAGCGAGAGCCCTGACTATTGCCAAGCAGTGAGCAAGCACATACCCGTTATTAAGGCTTTTGGCATAGAAAAGCAGCTGCCCGAAAACCTCGAAGCGTATGCAGGTTCATGCACCTACCTCCTCTTCGACACCAAGACCGAGAACTTTGGTGGAGCAGGAAAACAGTTTGACCATAAAATACTTGATAGCTACCATTTGAACGTGCCATTTCTCCTTAGCGGCGGCATCGATTTAGATAGCATCGACAGAATACTCGCCTACAGCAACAAGTACCTGGTAGGTGTAGATGTAAACAGCAGGTTCGAGGAAGAACCTGGAGTAAAAAACATAGAGAGGCTGAGCAACTTAATAAAAAGACTACGACCAATGATGAAGAAGGTAAGCAAAGAGGGTTACTACGGTAACTATGGCGGAGCATACATCCCTGAGATGCTACAAAAGAATGTTTCGGAGCTAGCGGTGAACTACCAACGAATAATAGATGACCCTTCGTTTATCGAAGATTTTCAATCGCTTTTAAAGGATTACGTTGGTAGACCAACACCTCTATTCCATGCAAAGAAGCTTTCGGCAAAGTACGGCTATAAAATCTACCTAAAGCGCGAAGATTTGTGCCATACGGGCTCACATAAGCTCAACAACGTGATCGGACAGGCGCTGCTCGCCAAGCGCTTGGGCAAGAAAAAGATTATTGCGGAAACAGGTGCAGGTCAGCACGGGGTGGCATCGGCAACCGTGGCTGCGCTACTTGGCATGGAGTGTACCGTTTTCATGGGTGAAGTAGACATACAACGACAGTATCCTAACGTTATGCGCATGAAGATGCTCGGCGCAACGGTAATACCAGCAACATCGGGCACAAAAACCCTTAAGGATGCCTGCAACGAGGCTATTCGCTACTGGATTTCGCACACCGAGGACACCCACTACCTAATCGGATCGGCAATAGGACCACATCCGTACCCCGATATGGTTGCCCAGTTCCAGTCCGTTATTAGCGAGGAGATCGCTAAACAGCTGCAGGAAAAGGAAGGCAGAAGCTACCCTGATGCCGTGATCGCCTGCGTTGGAGGCGGCAGCAATGCCGTTGGCGCCTTCTACCACTTTATCGATGACGAAAGGGTTGCGCTATACGGTGCCGAAGCCGGCGGCTGTGGTGCCGAAACCGACGAGACTGCCGCTACGCTAACCATCGGTACCGATGGGATTATCCACGGCACACGAACCATCCTGATGCAAACCGAAGATGGACAGGTATGCGATGCTCACTCGATTTCGGCAGGGTTAGACTACCCTGGAGTGGGTCCACTGCATGCGCACCTGCATAGCATTAAGCGTGGCACCTACCTCCCTATTACCGATCAGGAGGCGCTAGATGCGGCTTTCGAGCTTACCCGCGAAGAAGGAATCATCCCCGCACTTGAATCTTCGCATGCGCTTGCACTTCTTCCAAAGCTAAAGATGAAGCCAACCGACATTGTGGTGGTTAACCTTTCGGGAAGAGGCGATAAGGATATGCAAACGTACATCGACCTGATGAACTCGGGGAAGAAATAGGGATCAAGATATAAATATCAAGACACAAGATTAAAGACACGAAATGCAAGACGCAAGATTAATGATCATCAATGATGGTGCAAGCCTCGCGTTACGTGAGTCTTGATACTTGAGTCTTTATATCTTGAATCTTTTATCTTGAATCTTGATACTAAAAAAGAAAGTCAATATGAATAGAATACAACGCTTATTTGCCAACAAGAAGAGCGGCATCCTGTCGGTTTACTTTACGGCAGGGTACCCGAACCTTAACGATACGATTCCAATCCTTGAAGCCTTCGAGAGGCATGGGGTTGACATGGTGGAGTTGGGCATTCCCTACTCCGATCCGATGGCTGATGGTCCTACCATACAGGAGTCGTCGACCATAGCCATTCGTAACGGGATGCGCATTGAGGTGCTGCTAAACCAGTTGAAGGACGTTCGCCAAAAGGTGAGCATCCCCATCGTGCTGATGAGCTACTTCAACCCAACCTACCTGTACGGATTCGAGCGCTTCTGTAAGCAAGCCTCGGAGGCGGGTGTCGATGGACTTATTATCCCCGATTTGCCTACCTACGAGTACGAATCGACCTACAAGCCGATTCTTGAAAGATACAACCTATCGTTCAACATGCTCATCACTGCCGATACCTCCGACGAGCGAATCCGAAAGATCGATGAACTTACCAACGGCTTCATCTACATGGTTAGCTCGGCAGCAACCACCGGTGGCACATCGAGCATGTCTGATGCCCAAATGGGCTACTTTAGGCGAGTATCGGAAATGAAGCTGAACAACCCCTTAATGGTTGGATTTGGCGTGCACAACCAGCAGACATTCGAAGAGGCAACCACCTTCTGCAACGGAGCCATTATCGGCAGCGCCTTTATCCGCGCGCAAAAAAACGGTGATAATGCCGATACAACCGTAAAAAAGTTTGTTTCATCAATTACAGGCGATCAATAATACCGGGAAGATTGAAGATTTATTTCTTGATGCCCCCTACTTTTGTTAAATTTGAGCCTTTCATTGAAAAAATAATAGCGACCAGCAATGGAGAATAACGATAAAATGGAGTACGGCACCTACGAAGCGGCCGTTGAGAAAAGCAACAAGCTCGAAAAGGACATCATGGCAAATCCTTTAAGCTACCGGGTTCTAACCGGCGACAGGCCTACAGGAAAGCTGCACATCGGGCACCTATTTGGCTCGCTACAGAACCGTGTTCGCCTACAGCAGCTCGGCGTGCCTACGTATATTGTAATTGCCGACTACCAGGTGCTCACCGACCGTAACACCTTCGAGCAGATTTCGCAAAACGTAAAGGAGCTAACCATCGACTACCTAGCAGCCGGATTAGATCCCGAAAAGGGAAGAACCATCATCTTCCCCCACAGCCACGTGCCCGAGCTCAACCAGCTGCTCCTGCCCTTCCTTACGCTGGTTTCGAACGCCGAGCTAAACCGCAACCCAACGGTAAAGGAGGAGATTCAGGCATCGGGACAAAAGAGCATCAACGCCGGGATGTACACCTACCCGGTTCACCAAGCTGCAGATATCCTCTTCTGCAAGGGGAATGTTGTTCCGGTAGGGAAAGATCAGCTGCCCCACCTCGAGCTTACCCGCACCATTGCCCGCCGCTTCAACGAGCGCTTTGCCAGTGGTCAGATTATCTTCCCCGAACCTCAGCCGCTGCTGAGCAAGGCTACCATGATTCTTGGACTCGATGGTTCGCAAAAGATGAGCAAGAGCCGCAACAACGCCATCATGCTATCGTCAACCGAAGATGAGACAGCACAGCTCATCAAGCGCGCCAAAACCGATGCCGAGCGCCTGATTACCTACGAGCCAGAGCGCCGTCCAGAGGTGGCCAACCTGCTTAACCTTATCTCCCTTTCTACAGGCGAAGCGCCAGAGACCATTGCCGAACGAATTGGCGAAGGCGGTGGCGGTATGCTCAAGAAGATGCTTACCGAATGCTTGAACGACTACCTGCGCCCCCACCGCGAAAGGCGCAAGCAGCTCGAGGCCGACCCCGAGTACATCCGCGAGGTGCTCCGCCACGGTATCAGCCAAGCCCGCGAGGTTGCCACGCAAACCCTTTCGGAGGTTCGCAAGGCAATGAATATGGATATCTAGCAAGCTGCTTACGATACTAGGTAGGCTGTCCCAATAACAGAAGGGACAGCCTATTTTTTTGTTCTCTCGGCGAGGAAGCTCATGCCCCATCGCCCCCCCCTCTGCACACACGCTACCGCCCTACAGCACCTCTGTTTAGGTTCTGAACCTAAACGGACCACCTGTATAGGTGGTTCCGACCACCCTTACAGGTATTCCCGACCACCTGCATAGGTGTTCCGTACCACCTCAGAGGTCCAACCGACCACCCCTATAGGTGGTAGCAACCACCCCAACAGGTATTCCCGACCACCTGCATAGGTGTTCTGTACCACCTCAGAGGCCTGCCGAATACATTCCGAACCGCTCTCGATACGTTGCACAACCCCAACGGATACGATGACTAACCCCGCCGACCCGGTTCCGAACCCCGACGGATACGTCCATCAACGCTTCGGAGCGATCCCAAGGCCCGACGAGGCGCAGCACGGCTTCCAGCCATAGCCAACGCAAAGGGGCTGCCCAAAAATGGGCAGCCCCTTTGCTATATCGGTTGCTAGCGTTCGGCGTCTCGGGTACGATCTTCGGTACCGCAGCGCCGCATCATTCGGCTGTACTTCAGGTCGACGTTCAGCGGAATCCTGTCGACGTACACGTTGCTGGTGTCCATGCCCAACCCCTTCCAGTCTGGGATGCTCATCACGCGCACCATGTTGTAGATCTGCATGACGAACTTCTGGTGGGGGGTAAAGTCGTGATCGTTGTTCACCACCCTATCGATGAACACGTACTTAAAGTCGCCCATGATGTCGTGGTTGCGGAGCGACTGGTAGCGGCTGATGATGTCCACCTCGTTGTTCTTCACCATATCGTCGATCACCTGGCGGAAGTAGATCTCCACCTTGGGCTTCACCTTAAAGCCCAGGCGCAGGTCAACCTTGTAGATCTTTCCCTGATCGAAGGTGGTCACCTTGTACTCGAACGTATCGGGCTCGTCGAGGATATCCACGTGCAGGAACCAGTACACGTCCGCCCGCTTGGGCTGCTTGTTGACGATGGAGTAGGCAATCTTCGACTCTATCTCATCCACATTATTGGCCCTGGTGATGTACACCAGGTGCGTGGCGTACTTCGGGATGGTTTTATCCAACGAAATATCGTGCAGCAAAGAGATGTAAGGCTTGATCTTGACAAACATCAGGAAGCTGTTCTTGATCTTGCGCCCGTTGAACCACACGTACATTACGGTGATAAATATGAGCGCCATAAGGACGGAGAACCAGCCCCCATGCACAAACTTGGTGACGTTGGCAACGAAGAAGGTGCCCTCGATGGTGAGGAATACCGCCATGAAGATTAAGATGAACGCCGGGTTGACCTTCTTAATGCGAAGCCACATGGACATCAAGAAAGTGGTAGATAGCATCGTAATGGTGATGGCCAAGCCGTACATGGCCTCCATGTTGGTAGAACTCTTGAAGTAGATCACCACAAACAGGCAGAATGCCCACAACATCCAGTTGATGGATGGCACGTACACCTGTCCCTTGATATCTGACGGATAGCGCAGCCTCTGGCGCGGCCAGAAGCGTAGCGACGTCGCCTCGCTAATCAGCGTAAACGAGCCGCTAATAAGCGCTTGGCTGGCAATAACCGCCGCTGCCGTTGATATGATGATGCCGGGGATGATAAACCAGCTAGGCATTAGCGAGTAGAAGATGCTCGGAACACTTTTAAACGTATCGGGATGCTCGAGCACCCACGCCCCCTGCCCCATGTAGTTCAGGATAAGCGTTACCTTAACGAAAATCCACGAGTAGCGAATATTCTTAGCCCCCACGTGACCCATGTCGGAGTAGAGCGCCTCGGCTCCCGTAGTCGCCAGGAAAACCGCCCCCATCAGAATAATGGCCCCAGGGTAGTCGCGGAGCAGCACGTAGCCGTAGTACGGATTCAACGATTTAATGATTGCCGGATGATGCATCACCTGGATACCTCCAAGAATAGCCAGCATCAGAAACCACCCCAGCATGATCGGCCCAAACGAACGTCCTAGAATCTTTGTTCCAAACTGCTGCATCATGAACAGGACCGTAATAATCCCGATTACAATTGGGATAACCGGCAATACAGGATCTACCACCTTAAGCCCTTCTACCGCTGTTGTAACGGTAATGGCGGGGGTAATAATACCATCGGCCAAAAGCGCGCTACCACCAATTATCGCCAGCAGGTAAGCTTTAGGAACTCTACGACGAATAAGCGCAAAGAGCGAGAAGATACCACCTTCGCCCTTGTTGTCGGCCTTTAGCGTAAAGGTTACATACTTAATGGTGGTAAGAATGGTCAGCGTCCAGATCACCAGCGAAACCGCTCCGTAGATATACTCCGGTTTTAGCACCGATAGCCCGCCCGTAATTGCCTTAAAAGTGTACAGCGGCGAAGTTCCGATGTCGCCATAAACAATACCAAGAGTGATGATTAAGCCAGAGAGCGAAAGCTTAATGCCATGTTTTTTGTGCAAATCCATTATACTACTATTTGAATTGAGGTGGTTTTACCACTCGTACGTGCTAGCGGCTGGCGCAAAAGCGTGCAAAAATAGGCGGAAAAGCCCCTCCATTGTCCTTCGGATAAAACCAAAAGCACCTGACTTAACTATTATTAGCTACAAAGGGGCAATCCCCCTATAAAGCTGGCATTTACCGCCCCCAACCTGCCCCAGTCTGGCGGAGGCTCCTGCCCATATTAGCAGTTTTGTAAATGAGATTTTATAAGAAAAGGATAACAATAAGCACTAACTCAAAATTGAAACTGTTTTTCCCCTCCTCGGGAGGGGTCAGGGGTGGGTAAAAACGTTGCCCCAAAACCTCCAATCCATACGGGAGAATAACGCGCTTCTATTGAGTGTTTATACTTTTCTTAATAGGCTTTAGCAAGACACCTATCTGCCCCATCCTTCGCCAAACAGGGCATTCCCATCAATGTATGAACAAAAAAAAATCCCCCGAGATCAACATTCGGGGGATTATAGTTTAGTATTCTAGTGTTCGATAAGCCTACTTCAGCTGCGCAATCTGCGCCTCTAGTGCGGCAATCTTAGCCTCGGCATCGGCCTGCTTCTTGCGCTCGCCGTTTACCACCGCTTCGGGGGCGCTGCCTACAAACTTTTCGTTCGAAAGCTTCTTCAGTACCGAGTTTAGGAACCCCTTGGTGTAGTCGAGCTCGGCGGTAAGCTTCTTCAGCTCCTCCTCCACGTCGAGCTTATCGCCTAGCGGTACGAAGAACTCGGTGGTTCGAACAAGAAATGTCGAAGAATCTTTCATTATTTCGAAGGCTGAATCAACATTTGAAACATTTCCTAATTTCATAATTAGGTTAGTAGATACATCAATTCCAGCTCCTTTATAGAAGAGTTCTAGGCTATCCTTTTGAGGAATGTTTTTATCCTTGCGGATGGTACGGATGTTGCCAATAATCTCCTTTTGAATCTCAAATTTATCAATACGGGCATCGCTGTACTCGTCGGCAGTAGGCATTTGAGCCACCATGATGCTCTCACCATCCTTACGCTCGGCTAGGTAGTGCCAAATCTCCTCGGTGATGAACGGCATGAATGGGTGAAGCAGCTTCAGCATCTTATCGAAGATCTCGAGGGTAGCCTCGTAGGTCTTAGCATCGATTGGCGAGCCGTAGGCTGGCTTAACCAGCTCGAGGTACCAGGCCGAGAACTCGTCCCAGAAGAGCTTGTACACCTGCATTAGCGCCTCGGAGATGCGGAAGCTAGCAAACTGCTCATCAATCTCCTTGATGCTCTTGCTAAGAAGGTTGTTGAACCACGCTACCGTTTCCTTTGCAGATTCGGGCTGATCGATGTTGGCATCAACATTCCAACCTTGAACTAGGCGGAAGGCATTCCATATCTTATTACAAAAGTTAAGTCCCTGCTCTGGCATCGAGTCGTCGTAGGGCAGGTCGTTACCCGCAGGCGACGAAAGTAGCATACCCAGGCGAACGCCATCGGCACCATATTTTGCAATAAGATCTAATGGATCGGGAGAGTTACCCAACGACTTCGACATCTTGCGGCCCAGCTTATCGCGAACGATACCGGTTAGGTACACGTTCTTAAATGGAGCCTTACCCTCCCACTCGTATCCGGCAATAATCATACGGGCAACCCAGAAGAATAGAATCTCGGGAGCCGTTACCAGGTCGTTGGTTGGGTAGTAGTACTTGATATCAGCATTCTCAGGATCGGTTAACCCATCGAAAACCGAGATTGGCCATAGCCATGAGGAGAACCAAGTGTCGAGCACATCCTCATCCTGACGGAGATCGGCCATGGTAAGATTGGCGTTGCCGCTCTTAGCCTTTGCCAGCTCTAAAGCCTCAGCCTCGGTCTCAGCTACCACGTAACCACCCTGTGGAAGGTAGTAGGCAGGAATACGGTGTCCCCACCACAGCTGACGCGATACGCACCAGTCCTTTACGTTCTCCATCCAGTGGCGGTAGGTGTTCTTGAACTTAGCGGGGTAGAGCATGATGTCGTCGTTCATAACGGCATCGAGCGCAGGCTTTGCTAGGGTTTCCATCTTAAGGAACCACTGCATCGATAGCTTAGGCTCGATTACGGCATCGGTACGCTCGGAATAGCCCACCTTGTTGGTGTAGTCCTCCACCTTCTCCATAAGGCCGGCAGCCTCTAGGTCGATGGAGATTTGCTTACGAACGTCGAAGCGGTCCTGACCAACGTAAAGGACGCCCTTCTCGTTGATGGTTCCGTTATCGTTGAAGATATCAATTACCTCTAGGTTGAACTTTTCGCCCAGCATGTAGTCGTTTACGTCGTGGGCAGGCGTTACCTTTAGGGCACCTGTACCGAACTCGATATCTACATACTCGTCCTCGATGATGGGCACCGCGCGGTTTACCAGCGGCACGATCACCTTCTTACCCTTTAGGAAGGTAAAGCGAGGGTCGTTAGGGTTAACGCACACGGCGGTATCGCCAAGGATGGTCTCTGGACGGGTGGTTGCCACAACGATGTACTTATCCTCGCCCTCGATAAAGTAGCGCAGGTAGTACAGCTTGCTCTGAACCTCCTTGTAGATTACCTCCTCGTCGGATAGCGCGGTTTGCGCCGATGGGTCCCAGTTTACCATGCGAACACCGCGGTAAATAAGCCCCTTATTATATAGGTCGACGAATACCTTTAGAACGCTCTCCGAAAGCTTCTCGTCCATGGTGAAGCGGGTACGATCCCAATCGCACGAAGCGCCCAGCTTCTTAAGCTGCTCGAGGATGATGCCCCCGTGCTTCTCCTTCCACTCCCAGGCATGCTTTAGGAACTCCTCGCGGGTAAGGCTCGACTTCTCGATGCCCTCGGCGCGAAGCTTAGCCACCACCTTTGCCTCGGTAGCAATGGAGGCATGGTCGGTTCCGGGAACCCAGCAGGCGTTCTTGCCCATCATGCGGGCGCGACGGACCAGTACATCCTGTATGGTATTGTTAAGCATGTGCCCCATGTGCAGCACGCCGGTGACGTTTGGTGGAGGAATGACGACGGTGTAAGGCTCGCGCTCATCTGGAACCGAACGGAAGAAGCCCTTATCCATCCAGTACCTATACCATTTGTCCTCTGTTTCTACAGGATTGTACTTTGCTGGGATTTCCATAAAACGTTAAATTTTTCTCTTAATTAATACGCAAGCGGCAAATATAGTAAAAATGGAGGTTTAACACAGCCACAATCGACCCCTTTGCCTATTGTTATTGATGATTAGCTGATGGAAAGGAGGTCGTAATGATACAATAACGGCAGAATCACGGATTATTCGGATTAAAGGATTACACGGAGGAATTTCATCGCTAGCCATAGTCAAATTCAACACACAATGTTTGGCGCAATTTGCAATCGCATCGAACATAAGTAGCAGTTTGAAACTGCAAGAAAAGGAGAAAATAACCACTTACAAAAATAGTAGAGGCGTTGCATTGCAACGCCTCTACTACGATATAATAATGTTCTCCGTGCAATCCGCGAAATCCATCTAATCCGTGATTCAGACAGTGTGGAGTTATCTTAACAGAATACCATACAGCTCAACGTCCTCCGTTTTATACGAATTATCATTAATGGAATAGCTATAGCTATTTACCAAGGCTACACCGCCCGGTATTTCTATTCGGTAGAGTAGTTGTTGCTGCAGGTCTGTTAGCTGCCGTCTATATCCTTGAGCATCGAGAAGGCTAACTCCTGCTTTGCCGAGCTGTTTTTTTAGTAGCGAATCCTTATTGGCGGTAAAGATTTTTTTGTCCTTATAGTAAATATCCAACTTAGAGTCCTCGCATTGGTAGTAGCTGCCATCTTTAGAGTAGGTTTCGAGTACGACCATAGTTTTATAGCCCTGGATATTTAATGAGGATTTTGGGTTCTCCAGCGAGTTTACCTGATAACTACGATCGGATGATTCGTTGCCCAAGTCGTAGTTCTCCGAAGTAATAATGTTTTCGAGTTGGTACGTATCCGCTACGCCTAGTTGCTTTGCGGGGTATCCCTTCTCGGCATTGTTGCTGATGTAGCGGAACGAAGAGGTTAGCGTGTTAATAACCTCTCGGTTTTGGGGAGTATCGGCAAGCGGCTTAAAGCGTACGGTGCTATTGAGGTTGGTATACCCTAGCGTAGCAAGTGCCTTTTCGAATCGATGCTCCTGCGACTTTATGCCCAACGTTTTTGCCGACATAAACGGGATGTAGGTAAATGCCGACAGCACCACGATTATCCCCAGCGAGAGATATAGGTATCTCCCCAACTTATTGCTGATAAGCACCAGCGATGTCACCGTCAAAAAGGCTCCACCAATTAGCAGGTAGATGCGATCTTCGGTAAAGCCGTACTCGGTTACGCGGTATATTGTTCCAATCCAAAAGAGCACCAACGCAGGCAGCACAAAGTACGAAAGGTTGCGGTACAGCCAGCCAAAGTAATCCTTCGCCAGCAGGTACGAAACCATCTTAAGCAGGTAGGCGGCAATTCCAAATCCGAACACCATGTAGGCCACATTCCCCTTGGGTAGCTCCCACTGAAGCGCCACCTTAACGAAGTAGACGTAAAATATCAGCATGTAGACGATAACTGCTGGCGTAAGGATATAGTTGAAAAGGATCTCGGTGAACCTATTCTTTAGCGTAAGCTTTAGGCTATTGTCGTTGAAGGCGAGGAACAGGATGGGGAAAAATCCAATCCAAACAAGCACTGCAATGCTCTCGATATCCTTTCCGCTGCTGTGCAGGTCGAAAAGGTAGCTCAGGCTCAGCTTTATCGATGCGGTTAGCAGGAACACCACCCCGGCTACGAAGCCAGCGAATAGCAGCGCCACAACGTTGTTGAGCACGTTCTCGGCAAAGCGCTCGTTGTTGGGGTAAAGCGGAAACGAGAGGTACGCCAGCGAAACACATCCCAGCGCCACAACGTAGTAGCTGCCGCTGGGCTCAACCTTGAAAAGGACAAAAGCGGCCAGCGAAAGCAACGATACGGTGTAGTATACCCATCGGCTTTGATGGTTGCCGGTAAGCTTATTGGCAATGTTGGTCAGCAGGAAAAGCATCGGATAGTAGAACAAGCGGTACTCGTGGTACCTCGATGCGTAGATGCTTGCTATTCCAACGCCAACGGCTACTACAGCCAGAATACACTCCATGGGATTTCCCTTAGCGGCGTTTACCAGCGCTTGGGCTACCCTTCCGATCCGTTGCTTTATCATGGTTACTCGTATTTTTAGGTGAAAAACAATCGCTAAATATAGATTATTAAACACGAACCTTTAGAGCGTTTCGAAAAACAAAAAGAGACGCATGTGGAGTACCTCAAAACCTCCCCATCTATCCAGATTATGGATAACGTACTGCCGATTGCAACGACTGTGCATATTTTATTAGATTTGCGCCCGCTATTACGGATTATTCTATTTTACCAAATATAAAAATGAGACATATTTTCTTCATTGGAGTTATTTTAACCTCGTTGACAGGTTGCATTGGTGTTGGGAGGTATACAAAAATTGTAGAAAAGGGGTTAGCCAATCGCCCTGCAGTGGACACAACACTTTCTAGGGACTACATTACTGTAAAGTCCAACGGAATAAAGCCACTTGAAGCGATAAAAGTTGAAACCCTCAAATCGCAATGTATTCCAGCCCTAGTTTACTGGAATATCGAGCAGGAGATTCGTAGCGAGTATGACCCTTACATGCAGGTTAAGCGCTTTAGCTACTTCCTAAATCAGTATTGCGATTCCGTAAACTTTGCGAGCAGGCTTAAGGGAAAAAAGTTGGAGATTAATGTCGAAAGCATTCCCAATTCGTTCTCCTACTCGCTTAAATCGCAAGCTTTCATTTTTGGATTCTTCTATACGGTTATGGGGCATGAAGGTATAATACCTGCTCCTCAAGAGTTTTGTATAAGGTTTAAAGTGTACCAAGACGGGAATCTGTATAAAGGCGGAACTTATACAGGGAAAGGCCTAGAACAATATGTAGATATGGGACTGATGTCGTACCAATCGATGGTAAATGCCTACTTTAAGCAAAATGACAAAAGCCTCAGGAAGATGGCAGAGCTTGTTGTAAAGTATGTTGATGAAGTAATTTAGTCTCCTCAACGTTTCTACCTCAACAATGCTCTCAGCACAATCGAATCCATCCAATCCGAAATACAGACAAAAACGAGGCGCGAATATCGCGCCTCGTTTTATTATAGCTGATTCTCTACAAAAAGAGATGCAGGATTTGTATCTCTCCCCCAAATGCTACAGCTTCTTATAGAAAAAGACGTTGCCCTTTAGGTCGACCCGCAGGAGCACCTTACCGGCTCCGCCGCCATCGAGCGCCACAAAGAAGTTGTCGGTTTGCAGCAGCCGGCCGTAGTAGCGTACGCCACCTTTGGGGGCTTTGTAGTCGATAAAGTAAACCGAGACGATATCGTAATCCTTATAGGCTGATTTAATGACGCCCTGCGACCGAAGTGGAAGGTCGGTGAAGACTTTGAAGAAGCTTGTGGCCACCAGCTTTCCGTTGCTGCCGTAAAAGGCGGTCATCTTTTGCCCCTTCTTATCGGTAAAGAAGACCTTATCGTAGTAGTCGGTTGTGGACCATAGGGCGTTGGTGATTCTCCCGAAATCTAGCAGGAACTGCGTCTTCGACTTTTCGCTTACCGGACCTCTATGGGCTTTCTGCTCCTTCCCCGTTTGCTTTCCGGCCGTTTGCGCGGACTTCGTCTGGGCGTCGGCCTGAGGTGTGGCGAATATCAGCAGGAGCGCTGCTGCGAGAATTGCTACTCTATTCATGGTTGAACGTTTAAAGGGTTGACGTTCCTTTTACGGATAAAGCTAGCTAAAGGTGTATTGTTGTTGGTTAATTAATTACCGGCTCCGATAGGGCGGTACCATCGGCGAACAAGAAAGGGGGGCCAACCACCGCCGGCCCCCCTTCCGTACTATGCTCCCCCCTACCCGCTTTTGGCGCGTAGGAGCTGTTTCTTTGAAAGGTACGATTCGAAATTGTTGTTTTCTGAAAAAAGGCTACGCCTTTGGGGCGTCATCCTTGCTGGTTTTGGGTTTGTCCTTATCCTTATCTTTATCCTTGGGCTTGGACTTGGTCTTGGTCTTAGCCTCGTTCTGCTCGAACTTGATGTTGAAGGCCTCGATCTTCTGGCAAAGGGCCACCCACTTGGGGTCGGCACTCATCGCCATTAGCTCTACGTAGTTCATCATCTTGCGCATGTCCTCGGCGAACACCCTCCGTGCGTCGGAGGCCGACTCGTAGGCCGCGTGAGCAACCTTATCCTCCACGCTTAGGGTGTAGGTTTCCTCGAACTTCTTCTCGGCATCCTCGAGCTTCGCCACCTTTACGCCCTGCTTTAGCGTGGCTACGGCAGCGGCATACTCGGGCTTCTTGAGCTCCTGAAGAAACTTCGACAGCTGGGCCGTCTCCTTCACGTACGAGTAGATTAGGAAGTCGGTCCCGTACTGGTCGAAGAGCCGCTTTAGGAGCTGCGCCGCAGCAGCCTCGGCGGGCACCTCGGAGTACACAAGGCCCTCGACTACGGTTTGGAGAATCTTGTAGGCGCTATCGCGCAGCGCATCGAGGCTGAACAGCAGCTCGGTGTACGCATTCTTGCGCGCCTTCATGTACCCCTGCACCATGAGGGTGTAGGACTCCTTCACCTTCGTAAAAGGCTTGGCGGTTAGCAATTCGGGTATCTCAGCGGTCTCGAAGTAGCTGATTACCTCCTTACCGTATCCAACGAGGGAATCGATAAGCCTCTTTGATAGTGCTATGATCAATTTCATTGTACTGATTTTTTAGTTATTGAAACGCTGTTGCCCTCTAGTACAATCAAAAAATGGGGATCGGCAATCGATTTGTGTCCGTCGTTTCGCGCCCAGCTGCGCTGTACGATCGACGACGGCGGAGTTTTGCTTCCAGCCGCGCTGTGCGTTCAACGACGGCGGAGTTTTGCTCCCAGCCACGCTGTGCGTTCAACGACGGCGGAGTTTTGCTCCCAGCCGCGCTGTACGTTCAACGACGGCGGAGTTTTGTTCCCAGCCGCGCTGTGCGTTCAACGACGGCGGAGCTTTGCTCCCAGCAACCGATGCCAACCATTACTACCTCTCTTTCAAAGAACCTGCGCCTAAATTAGCTTAAATTTCAGTTAATCCTACTGGGGAGCCACGTTTTTTGAACTTTTTCTTTGCGGAACGCGTAGGACGACGCCGTGCCCGCAAAACAGCAGGGGCCTGCTACATGCGAGCAGGCCCCTGTCCTATTTCTTTTGATGGTGAATAACAAAATTGATGAACTAATTAAGGATAATCGCCTTTCTAAAATTTTATTAGCGTATTCCAATAAGAGTGGCTCCAAATGTGTAATTTGAGGCAACTTTTTCTGTTGCATACTTCTCAGCATAAGATGGAGGAACTGTATATGATTAACAGGGATAAAGAAGCAGCAAAACCAAAAGGAATAGCTGCGGCTATCGCCATTTGCATAATGCTTCTCGGCTTCAGCGCGCAAGCGGTTACCGTAGAAAACCTCAACTACGGCACATTTGGAAGGGTTACCATCTACATTCCCGACAGGCAACCCGAGGCCGTTGTGCTTTTTGTATCGGGCGATGGAGGCTGGAATAAAGGCGTGGTAAATATGGCAAAGAATATTGTCGATAAGGACGCGCTGGTTGTAGGCATCGACATCCGACAATACTACAAGAATATCAGGCGCCTCAACGCCAAATGCTACTATCCGGCAGGCGATTTCGAGGATCTAAGTATGACAATCCAGAAGAGGTACAAGATTAAGCAGTACCTAAAGCCAATTCTGGTGGGCTACTCATCGGGAGCAACACTGGCTTACGGCGCGCTGGCACAGGCTCCGGCAAACACCTTTAAGGGGGCAATTTCGCTGGGTTTTTGTCCTGATATTGAGACTGACAGGACGCTTTGCAGGGGTATAGGCCTATCGAGCCACGAGCTGAAGAGGAACAAGGCGTTTTACCTAGAGCCTTGCTCCCACCTTACCGAGCCTTTTATTGTGCTGCAAGGGGTCGACGATCAGGTGTGCTCGTTCGACGATGTTAAGCGCTACCTGAACGGCATGCCAATGTGCGAATTGGTTGAGCTAAAGAAGGTAGGTCATGGCTTTTCTGTCGAGAAAAACTGGGTTCCGCAGATGCTCGCGGCCTACAGCAAAATTGTACACGAGCCCAGCTACGCCGAAAAGAAGTCGGTAAAGAGCAATGGGGTGCAACCGGTATCGGCCACTTCGCCGGCAAGCTACGAGCTGCCTTTAACCCTGATTCCATCTACGGTAAAGGAGAATCTTCCGCTTGCCATCTTTATTTCGGGCGACGGAGGCTGGACCAGCTTCGACCAAACCGTATCGGAGATGCTTGCTAAGCGAGGCGTTCCCGTCGTAGGGCTCGATGCCCAAAGCTACTTCTGGAGCGAGAAAGATCCTAGAACAGCAGCGGTCGAGATATCCAAAGCAGCAGCCCACTACATGCAGCAATGGAACCGAAAGTCGCTTATTCTGGTTGGGTACTCCTTTGGCGCCTGCGTTGCTCCCTTCATAGCCAACCGTTTCCCCGAGATGGTAAAGGATGCGCTTAAAGAGGTCTTCTGCATATCCCCCGACGAGACTGGCGATTTCGAGATTCATATTTCGGATATGCTTAGCCTAAGCAACCGCGAGAAGTACAACGTTCTGGCCGAGGTAAAGAAGATAAAGTCGCTTAACCCGATTTGCCTGTTTGGCAACGAGGAGAGCGAAGAGCTTCGCAGCCATTTTGTGGCAGCTGGGGTAAAGGTGCAAACGCTTCCCGGCAACCACCACTTTAACGAAGACTACCAGGCGCTATCTTTGGCTATAGTTAGAGGATTAACGGGAGGAAACTAGCAATGAAAAAATCGACCAGCTACTTCATATATATTGCATCGGCAGCCTGCCTGGCAGGCTGTGTGGGTGAATTTGTTGCTTTATTCGCGTTAGGAGCGCAGTACCCCGGCTACAACCAGCTTAAGGATACCATGAGCGCGTTGGGTGCATCCATCAGCCCGGTATCTGATGCTATATCGCTTTGGTGGTGTATTGCAGGAATCCTGTTTACGCTGTATGGCATAGGCTTTAGAATGGCATTTGCCGACAAAGGGCGGTATGCCCTAGTAGCCTCCGTCCTGATTATCCTCTACGGACTTGGAGAAGGTATCGGTTCTGGAGCATTTAAGGCCGACCATGTAATGGGCGGCTCTACCATATCCAGCCTTATCCATAATACGCTGGGAGGATTTGGCGTAGCTGCCATACTGGCGTTTCCGGCTATCATGCCAAAGGTTTTGCAAGCGAAGAAGGGCTCTGCGTTTTCGCGCTTTTCGAACATCGCTTTTGTGGTTGGTATTCTGTCTATCCTTCTTTTTTTATTCAGATATCTGCATAACGAGCACAACTTTTTCGTTGTATATAAAGGCTTATGGCAGCGGTTATTTATGCTGAACACCTACGCCTACCTAGCAACCATTGCCATCATCACCATTCGCAACAATCGGCAAATAGTAACCCATAAATAATTCAGCTAAGAATATGGACCTAAGATTTTCTACTATTCAAAATGTTAGAAGCATCGCCAAGATGCGACTCCTTTACGTGCGCGACAACAGCAAGGTAATCCTGCAATTCCTGATTGCTGCGCTTTTCCTTGGTGTCGGCTTTTGGTTCTTGAAGCACGAAGGCTCCGAGCTGTTGGATGTTAGGCAGATCATTGTACAATCGAGATGGCTATGGGTATGCCTAGGCATTGTAATGACGTTTATTTACGTCATCCTGCAGGGCTACGCCTACAAGCTATCGTTTGCCATGGTAAGGCGTAATGTACCGCTATGGCTCAACATAATCATGTTTCTAAAGCGCAACTTTGTAAGCGTATTCCTTCCTGCAGGTGGCGTAACCTCGTTGGCATTCTTCTCGGGCGATATTGAAAAAGGGGGAGTTCCCAAGTCGAGCATAAACTTTGCCTCCAGCGTTTACGCCTTTTTAGGCATCCTATCTGTTATTGTGATTGCGCTACCCATATTTACCTACTCGCTTGCCGAGGGGCTAACCGGATACTCCGAGATTGTTGCCTTGGTACTGCTTATCGTTCTGCTTGGCGGCGTATTCCTCTGCTATAAATCTATCGTTAGGAAAGGATCGGTTTACAAAGTATTGGTAAAGTACATTCCCTCTAGCGAGGTATTTCTGGGCGATATCATCAGCCATCAGGTAGATCGATTGTTGTTTGGCTACGCCTTCTTTGTTTCTGTTCTTGTTGATGTAGCAGGAATCATTCACCTATACATAGCCATGTTGGCGCTAGGCTTCTCACCTACCATCGAGTCGGCAATGCTAAGCTACTTGGTATCGGTTGTCTTTCTTATCGTATCTCCTTTTATGAGAGGATTAGGCGCCATAGAGGTTTCCATGACGTTTATTCTTACCCGATTTGGCTACAACAACGTAGAGGCCATTGCCATAACGCTGCTATACCGTTTCCTTGAGTTCTGGTTGCCGTTGGTGCTGGGCATATTCAGCTTTCTTATCAAGATTAACAAGCTGCTAATGCGGGTTATTCCGGCCCTGCTCATTTTATCGTTAGGGGTAATTAATATTCTTTCGGTAATGACAGCCTCTATTGGCGAGAGGGTAAAACTCCTGCACGATTTTATTCCATTCGCTGTTATTAATGCCTCCAACTATTTGGTGCTGTTGGCTGGCTTTCTGATGCTTCTTACCTCCATATTTCTGATTAGAGGGCTACGAACCGCTTGGTGGATGGCCTTCCTTCTTAGCTTGGTCTCGGTAGTTGGACACCTTACCAAAGCTATCGACTACGAGGAGGCAATTATCGCTCTTTTGGTGATGGCAATGCTGATCTTCTCCAAAAAGGAGTATGTGGTAAGAACCAATCCCCGGCTGCGAAACGTGGGGGTACGAACGGCATTGCTCAGCGTCGTAGCAGTGCTGATTTACGGAGTTGTGGGTTTCTACTTCCTCGATAAGCACCATTTCAACATCGACTTTAGCATTGGACAGAGCATCCACTACACGCTTCAGTACTACTTTATGGTTGGTAGCGACCTGATTCCTGGCGATCACTTCTCGCGCCGCTTCCTTGTTTCCATAAGTCTTTGCGGACTTATAACCCTATCTTTCCTATGCTTTACCATCGTTTATCCGTACATCGTAAAGTATTTCGGCGAACCTTCCCACATCGAAACAGCACAAAAGTTGGTGGCAAAGTATGGCAAATCCTCAGTAGACTATTTTAAAACATACAACGATAAATTTTTCTTCTTCTCAAAGGATGAGGAAGCCTTTATTGCCTACCGGGTTGTTGCATCGTTTGCGGTTGTTTTGGAAGATCCTGTAGCGGCAGATCAAGCACAGATGAAGGCATGCATCGAGCAATTCGACAGATACTGCTTCAACAACGGTCTAAAATGCATCTACTATAGAGTGCCAGAATCGAGCCTATGCATATATGCCGAGCTGAAAAAGAAGAGGCTCTTTATTGGACAAGAGGCCGTTGTCGATCTGGAATCGTTTACTCTCGAAGGGCGTAAACGAGGTACGCTTCGGAATGCCGTTAATAAGGTGGCCGATAAGGGCTTTAAAACTACCGTGCATACGCCTCCGCTAAAGGATGGGCTGCTGCAAAAGCTGAAAGCGGTATCCGACGAGTGGCTAATTGATAGCGGTCGTAGCGAGATAGTGTTCTCTCAGGGAATGTTTATCTGGGAAGAGTTAAAGGAGCAAACCGTAATGACCGTCGAAAGCCCCGAGGAGAAGATTGATGCCTTCCTTAACATCATCCCAGACTATGTCGATGGCGAGATAACGTACGATCTGATTCGTAAAACAGCCGATGCCCCCAACGGCATAACCATGTTCCTGCTTATCGAGTTCTTTAAGTACGCAAAAGCAGCAGGATTTAAGTCGGTAAACTTAGGATTTGCGCCTATGTCGGGTATCGAAGTTCCAAAAAATGCGACAGAGCGCTCCATGAAGTATGCCTACAACTCCATTCGCACATTCTCTCACTACAAAGGTTTACGCGAATTTAAGGAGAGGTTCTACCCCACTTGGAATAACATATACTTAATCTACGACCACGATTTTGATCTGCTTTCTATCCCTACAATACTGACAAAGGTGATTAAGCCGTAATATCAGCAACCAAAAAACTAAAAAAAAAAGAGCACCCTTTAAAAGAGTGCTCTTTTTGAATATGACAGTTCAAGCCTACTTAATCTGCTTAAGCCCGTCCAATGCCGAGGCATCGTTTGGCCTATACAAAAGCACCTTATTGAATAACGATTTGGCATCCGTGTTTCTTTCTAAGCGCAAGCAGGTCCATGCGCTCATCAGCATGTTGTCGTAGTCGAAGGGGAACAGAATGAGCGATACATCAAAGTACTGCTTTGCGTTCAGGTAGTTCTTCCGGTTGTAGTAGATCATCCCCAACTGGTAGTTGGCCACCGAATTCTTAGGGTCGAGCTTGATGATCTTCATGTAGTTCTTTTCGCAGTCGTCCCACTGCTTTAGGGCCGTTAGCGGCTTTAGGACAGCCCAAAGAGGCTCTGTGGCACTGGGCATAAGGTTAGAGGCCTTTTCGTAGAAGGCAACCGACTCCTTCTGCTTTCCAGCCAGGTAGTGCAGCCATCCCAACCGTAGGTTGGTCTCATACGAGCTCGCATCGTAGGCTTTGTTGAGCACCGATATGGCATCGTCGTACTTTTTGCTTGCCTCAAGCGAGTAACTTTTCGAGAAGGCATCGATCAGGTTGCTGGTCTGCGCCTGAACGTTCAGCGCAAGCGCGAGCAGGCATACTGGGAAAAATCGCTTTAAAATTTCCATAGCACTGTAGTATTAAATGATTGACTCGTGTAGTGATACTTTACGATCTTGTAGGAGGTAAACGAATCGAAGTAGAGGTAGCTACCCTGGCAGCGGTTGGAGGCATACCCCGCAATTACCTCGAAGCGCTTATGGTAGAAGCGCAGGTTGGCGCCCAAAATTCGCTTTATGGGGTCGGACGTGTTGTAGGTCGAAAAGGTGTTATCGGTGATGTAGTTATTCAGGTTGCCGTAGACGATCTTCTCCTCGTGCCACAGCCAGCTGAATATCTTCGACCCTACCGCTTGCGAAACAATCCACTGCTTACTCCCGCTGTTCTTTAGCAGCGAAACCGACGAAACCGTATGGACGTTAAGGTTGCCTAAGGGGAATACTACGAGCGAACACTCGCCCTGGTAGTGGTTCGACTTCCCGAAGTTGCTCAACACCACGCTTACCGAGGGCTTAAGGTAGCGCATTCGCCGTGCGATGCTCAGGCCTCCAGCAAAGTAGTTATTCCTCACGTTGCCATCTATAAATCGGTACTTGTTGAGCGTACTGTTGTACTCACTGGTTAGCCACGAGGTCTCCTGCATGTAGCTGGCAACGCTCCCGGTAACGCTCCATCCACCACTAAAGGCGTAGGAAAGTGCTGCGTTCAGCTGCCCATGCTTATTCTCGAAATCTTGAACCTTACCATCGTCCTTTGTCTGAACCACGCCAACGGCTTTTGCTCTAAAGATCGAAGCGCCGTAGGTTAGCCGTAATCGGTTAAGGATGGAGTGCTGCATCGAGAAGCAGGCCCACCTCACCGCACCGTTGTACAGCGCCTCTCCGTAAATATTTTCGCTGCGCTTAATATCCCTGATTCTACCATTGGCCGTATTTTCCGATAAGGTATAGCCGCCTGCTACGGCAAGCAAGTCGGCCAGCTTTCGCCGGTAGCCTAGCCGTTGCTTGGCACTTTCCGAGAGCCAGTTCCCCGTAGCATTGGCATCCTCAACCCTTTTAAGGTAGAGGTACGATAGATAGAGGCGCTCTAGAAGCACCGAATCCGTTGCGCTGCTCATACGCCTAGCCTTCTCTAGGTGGTACGCTGCATTGTCGTAGTTACCCTTGCCAAAGTAGTGCTGCCCCACGCTCAACTCTAGGCTAAACGAAGGCGTACCTCGGCGTAGGCTATCCCTATACATGCTTCTTATCTGATGATTACCTTGCACTCCATGCTGAAGATACACGCTACTATCTGCAGTAATGGTCGTACTTCTTGCAGATACAGCAACAGATGCAGCACAAAGCAATATGCAAATCAAGATACGCATATATAGTTCTCTCGCTTTTTATTTTGGGTGATAGCAAAATACCTAAAGGCATTGTTCCGTATCTCGAACTCGAAGCTAATCTTCCGAATGGCACGCTTAAGCAGCATCACGCTTACCGACGATTTAAACACAATAATGCGAGGTGAGAACAGGTCGTCAGCATATACAAACCTAGAGGTATACTCGGCGCGCATGAACGTAATAAATGGAACAAATAGGTCTTGCAACCAAGCCAGCCAACGGCAGCGGAACTGAACGAGGGGAACCTCATCAGTAACGTCAATCTTTTCGTAGTAGCCCAGCAACTGGCGGTAGGTTGCTAGGTAGAAGTAGTAGAGTAAGGACTTACGATCGCCCTCAAAGTCGGTAAAGTAGAACATCGTACCATCGTTCACAAAGTAGGCATACGACTTTGTATCGTAGCAGTAAATGTATTGGCGGTTTAGTCCATCGGTTAAAACCTCCCAGTTGCTTAAAGCGTTGGTGCTTTCATTTTTGAAGATAAACTTACGGCCCGGATAAAAGCTGTAGCATTCGCAAAGCGGAACAGACGGCACAACATTGCTTACAAACGATTTCTCCTTCGGTATCTCAAATGCCTTTAGTTCGCTCTTCCCATCCCGTTTCTCTATGAAGTACGATAGCGGATGGAATAGCGTCTTTGCTCCAATCTCTGGTGTTGCCTGCAGCTGAAAGTGAACATGGGGTTCTTGGGAGAGCCCCGAATTTCCACAGCATGCAAGTACCCTTCCCTTTTTTACATACTCGCCTACCGAAACCTTAAACGAATCCTTTTTTAGATGGCTGATCTGAGAGTACAATCCGTTTAAATGGTTAATAACAATTGTATTCCCCCAGTTGGAACCTACATTTACAATACCGATGTAGTTATCCTCTACGGTATTCAAGATGTCGTACACATACCCATCAAAAGGTGCCAGTACAGGCTTGTTGTAGCACCCGTACTCATCAATGCTTGCCCCTTGGTATTTGAACGTCTTCAATTCATCGTTGGACATAACAAAATCCAAGGCGTTGTTCCATTCACCTACATGGGTAACATTTCCGTTGTAGCTTTGGGTTACGAGCCATTCTCCTGAAAATGGAAGCGCAATCTTAGGCAAATGCTCCATCTTAAGCCTTTTTATCGCGTTGAGATACTTGTAGATGTTCTTCTCTGGCATAAAATACTGAACTTCAGTGAGGTGAATGTACTTACGAAGCCATCGAAATTGCAGCGTAAACAGGAACACAATGCATACAACGCAGTAAGGTAAGGTAAAGGCATCGACATTGAATACGGCCAACATCTTACCTAGAAACATAACCATCAGCATCTGAATCGGAATGAACATAACAACATTCAGGTAGCTGTACGCATTTGGAATCACATAGAAGCATCCTAGGCTAATTGCCATAAACACATAGTTTGCCCCAAGCAGGTTGTTGTTGAAATCGTTTACGTTTGCACCAAACATCGTATAGAACGTGTAGGCAACAAAAAAGCCGATTACGCTTAGCGAGAAGGCTATTCGCGATGAATAAAATAGGCCAATAGCAATAACAACCCCACCTAAAAAACTTTGCTGGAAGAGCGCCCCCGACAGCGTACGAAAGAACACCACCACAACATGCGGTATCGGAATTTGGTATAAGGAGCCAATTAGCTTGCTTATAATCCAAGGTTGCTTAAAAAAGGTATCACTAATTAAGCTGGGGTTGTAGTGATTTTCGGTTAAAAAAGTGAAGTTGGGCGACGAGATAGAGATAATCCAGTAGGTAAACAAAAAGGGAAGCACAAGGAATGGCAGCTTCTGCATGGCCAATAACTCTTTAAATAGCACGGTGGCTATTAGAAGCATAAATACAGCAGCAACAAAAAAGATAACAAATAGCCCTGTTGACTGAAAGTTGTGCCCTAAGGCCATTCCAAGGAATAGGGCATTTAACCCATATAGCCCCTGCTGAATCTCTACCTTACTAAGGCTGCCTGTACGGGCAAGTAGGTTTATCAGTACAACGCCCAATAGTCCAAATATTCCTACGCTTGGAGTTAGAAAGGTTACGAGCAACAAGGCCAACGCAAAAATCTTATTCTCCGAAAAAAATATCTGACTATAGCTGTTAAGCGTACTATCGAGCCAAAACTTAACCGATGTACTAAACGATATTGAGCTCAAAACAGGTAATTTTTAAAGCTTGAAGTTCTTTAAATGAGCAGGCTTACATTCGTACCTAAGCATGGTATCCAACGACTCGCTTTCGCGAATTACGTGGGTATGCCCATCCATATCAATTAGTACAATCTTTGGTCTCATGGCAATAAACTGCATCCACTGGGTCATGTTGTATGCACCAACCTTATGGATCACCACCTGATCGCCCTTGCTTAGCACGGGTAGGTTGGCACTCTCGCGAATGCAATCGATGTTCATGCATAACGGCCCATAAACTACCATATCCTCCATGTAGTCGGAGAACTCCTGCGCTGGCGATATCTTGTGGTCGTACCAAAATGCCGTAAATAGGATATTTACCCCAATGTCGATAATAAGAGCATTGCGCCCATCTGCCATTTTCTTAGATGCAATTACGCTTCCCAGTAGCCATGCGGCGTCATCCACCATCACACGGCCACTTTCCAGCATTATGGTTGGCAAATCCTCTGGTGCAAAACCGAAGTTTAGGATTGTAGAGGTTATGGCATCAGCGTAATCGTCGAGGGTTGGAATAACATCGGCCCCCTGCAGATACGACCCTTTTAGCGTATTGGACGATGCAAAACCGCCCCCCATATCTAGATACTGAATTTGCTTGTTCCAAACCTGCTTAATGTTGATGGCAAGATCGCATAGCTTCCAAGCGGCAGTAGCATACGGCTTGGCCGATAGCATAAACGTTCCAATATGGCAGTGCAGCCCCACCATCTCCATTTCTGGAATCGACATAATCTTGGTTATGGCCTCCCAGGCCTGGCCGTTTTCGTAGTTAAACCCAAACCGGCTCCACATGGGGTATATACCCGTATCCATGTTGACCCGAATGGCCACGCGAGCTGTCTGCCGGCTAGCCTGAAGCAGCTCGGCAAGCATATAGAGCTCATCAAAATGGTCGATGTGGATTAGCGACTGATTCTTTATGGCAGCCTGTAGGTCTTCGCGAGTTTTGTCGGGCCCGTTGAATATTATTTTATTGCCAGGCACGCCATTTCGTAGCGCCTTATTGTACTCGAACATGGATACCACCTCGGCCCATGAGCCCTCTTGGTGGAAGATGTTGCAAACGGCGTTGTTGTAGTTGGTTTTGTAGCTCCACGCAAACTGTACCTTTGGGTACCTAGTTCGGAAGGCATGAACGGCATTTCGGTAGTTCATGCGCAGCTGCCGCTCCGAGATCACAAAAACAGGCGATCCGTACTTGCCGATCAACCGTTTTACAGAAACTCCTTCGATGTGCGTAACGGCCTTATACTCGGTTCTTGTTGCAAACTTATTCATGGCACCACTATTCAGCTTTTGAATGGATGGTTTTTCGTAGGTTGTGTTTTCCATTTCCTTATGGTTTATAGTTCTCCCATTGTTGACACTTTCTCGAACTCCGACAGGTTCACAATTTGATCGTAGGAGTAGCGAACAAACATTTTTCTGGAATCATACGCGGTAAAAGGGGCGACATCTTCGCCAAGAGCCATTCGGACGAGCGCTTCGGGATGATTTTGGCCACATCCTACCGCTAGGTATACCCAAGCGGGAAAGCGCGGATTCATCTCCAGCAGGTAGTACCGACCTTCGCGGGTCTTGATAAACTCCAGTTCGCACCCTCCCCTCCACTTCGTGTTGGCCATTAGCCTTTGGGTGATGTCGAGTAGCGCTTCATCTTCGAGGGTTATGCCGGCCCATGCCTTTCCCTTATCGGTAATGTACATCTTGCGCATGGGAATGGCTCCGATACAGTTTCCTTTGCCATCGCCGATAGCCGTTACGTTTACCTCGTCGCCAGAGATGTGCTGCTGAATAATGATGGGAAGCCCCCACTTATGGCTGATCTTATCGAAGTGGCTAATGGCCTGTTCGCGCGATTTTGCTACAGAAGCCTCGTAGAATTTGCCCTTTACCACTATAGGATACTTAAACTCGCCTTCGAGCTCGGCAATTTGCGAATGGTTGAAAACGACCTTGCTGGGGGGAACGCTTACGCTGTTGCGCTCGCCGAACTCGTACAGAACGGCTTTATGCCTCGATTCGAACTGCTCGATGGTGGGCAGGAAGGTGGCTATCCCAAACTCCTGCTTCAGGCGCTTCTCGATCTTTATAAAGTTGTAGAGCTCGGCATCGAAGTTGGGAATGAGCACATCGATACTTTCGCGCTCGTTGATGTACCTAAGCCGCTCCATGAGGCTGGCCACCCCCGATGAGGGAAATGGAACAGAGTAGCTCTTATCCACCAAGTCGTGCATAAACAACCCCGGCTCCAGCGTTTCGTAGCTAAGGCCAACGATTCTAACATCGAAATACTGACTTTCCTTTAGGGCTCGGATTACGGGAATGCCTGGTCCTGGGCTATCGATGTTGTTGATGCCGGTTACGGCAACGGTTATCTTGCGCCTCTCCATCATTCTATAATTTTGTTGTCTTTCAGCATCCGTAGGAAATCGTCAAGATCTTTACGCAGGGTAGCCATGCTTACTGTAAACTTTCGGCTCAGAAACTTGCGCAGGGTTTCTACATCGCGTTCCTCTTCGAGCTGCCGGATGAGCTCTAGCCCTAGTGTGTTAACGGAGAATGAATCTCCTGTTTCGGGGTTAAATACAAAGCCTGTGTCGTTAATGACAACTGATGGTTTTACCTTCATGATTCTGCAAAATTTGCACGTTATGCGTTCTGTTAATCGTAGCAGTTAGTAAACAGGGCTTTCGAAAAGAAAGTTTATTTATGGTATAAAAATCTACAACAGGGTCCTTACGTCAGCGATAGCATTGACAGCTGGCCTAGCCTAGAAGCGTCGTAACGGCTGCAAAGCCAGCCTACAAAGCAGTGCCACCGGAGGAGAGGCACTGTCTCAGCAAAGACCTTTCCCCTTTTGCGTTGGCACAGCAAGGTGCTCCAGCTATCGGCCAGCCTACACTAGAGCCCCTCCTTCCGCTAGCCGCAGTCCAAAAGGGATGGACAGGGGGCGAGCAAGGCTATCTTTCAGAAAATACATATTTGCCCGACCCCGGGCCACCATCATCGACATGATGTAAAGCCTTGCCCGACCCCGGGCCGACACTGTCAACAGCAAAATAGCACTTGCCCGACCCCGGGCCAGCACTATCTGCAAGCAAACAGCTCTTGCCCGACCTCGGGCCAACACCATTCACAAGTAAACTGCTCTGACCCGACCCCGGGCCAAATCATCGCCGACAAAGAAGCAGGTCTCCGTCCCCTAGGCAAGCGCTACATGCCCACAGGCAGCACTAGTCGCCCCCCGGGCAAGCACGCTCCCCTGCTACATAACCCCACACCGAGGCTATACCGCCACCAGCAGGCTACGTCATGCCGCGGCATGTACCCGCGCAGATACCGTACTTAAGCGTCTTGCTTAGGGGGAAAGTGGTGTAAGCATGTTTTCGAAAGACGATGGCTAGATGCTGCATTGTACAGGGTAGCCTTAGCTGCGCAGCCATGGCCAAACCGCTATGCCACTAATACACTATTAATCCATAACCATACTAGGCTACTCCTCGTACTTCATCCGGCGGGTCATGCCACCATCAATAACAAGGTTTTCGCCCGAGATGAAGTTGTTAGCCGAGTCGCTCAGGAAGATGCAGGCTCGGGCAATATCTTCGGGGATGCCCACGCGCTGCGAGAAGTGCTGGGTATGGTCTATTTTACGAAGCCCGGCGTAGTCTTCAACCTCAATCCAGCCGGGACTGATGCAGTTTACCTGAATGCGCTTGGTGGCCAGCGATGCCGCCATGGCGTGGGTAAGCGCCACAATGCCACCCTTGGAGGCAGCATAGGCCTCGGAGTTGGGCTCCGACATCATGGCTCGGGTGGATGCTATATTGACGATAGCGCTCCCCTCGGGCATCCGTGCTGCTGCCTCACGCGAGCACAGGAAGACGCTGCGCAGGTTGGTGTTGATGATGCGATCCCAATTATCGAGGCTCAGCTCAAAGGGCGATTTCCACTCCGAAATACCGGCATTGTTGATCAGGATGTCGACCTTCTTGCGGTAGCTGTCGATAATCTCGAATAGCGATTCGATGGATACTGGAATGCTAACATCGGTGACGATGAAGTGGGCATCGCCCCCGCTATCTATGATGATCTTTTCGAGCTCTTCGCCCTTTTTCACATCGATATCAGCAAGAAAAATGGTTGCCCCCAGATTCGCAAAGGCTAATGCTATAGACTTACCAATGCCGCTTGCCGCACCGGTAACCACCACTACTTTGTTCTTCAAATATCCCATGGCATGCTCGTGTTTTTATCCATACTGCGTGTCCGCCTACTGGTAGGCTTGCCCCCAATCTGCCGCCCGAAAACCTACGCCGATATGCCGCTAGCTATCAGCGGGCAGATGCCCGCCTAGTACAGCAAACTGCACAGCCCAACGCCCTACCTCATTCTAAACAACCTAGCGCTATTTTAGGTAAGTTTACCAGGTACACATTACAATAGCAACACCATGAAAAATTTAGTTCTACTAGCCACCACCGGGCTCTGCCTGTCGGCCAGCCTCGCAGGGGCGCAGGGCAAAAAGTGCGACTACGAGAGGGCCGACACGCTCGCCAAAATAGGCGGGTACTTCTACAACAAGGGGGTACGGCCTACTTGGATCGAGGGCACGAGCACGTTCTGGTACCTCAACCACGAGCGCGCTGGCGATAGGTTCTACCTGATTGATGCGGCCAAAAAGGAGAAGCGCCTAGCGTTTAACGCCGACTCGCTTGCCTCTAGGCTCTCGAAAGCCGCCAGTGGTAAGATTGATGCCAGCAAGCTTCCGTTTACCACCATCACCGTTGAGGCAAACCTCCAGAACCTGTCGTTCGACTACGATGGCTCGACTTGGAGGTACGCCATCGCCACCAATGCCCTCAATCGCCTCCCCAATACGCCCACCTGCAGCACGCCCCAAAGCAACAAAGTGCTCTCGCCCGATGGCAAGTGGCAGGCCTACATCAAGGACTTCAACCTGTTTGTCTTCAACCTAAGCGATAAAAAGGAGATACGGCTCTCGGAAGATGGCGTATCGGGCAACCACTACGGATCGGAGATCTTTTGGTCGCCCGATTCCAGGAAGATTGCAACCACCAAGGTTCGCGAGGTTACCGAGCGAAAGATCCCGCTGGTGGAGTCGAGTCCAGCATCGCAACGCCAGCCAATCTTAAAGTGGATAGACTACGCCAAACCCGGCGATCCGCTCCCCATCTACACCCCAGCGCTCTTCGACGTGGAGGGTAAAAAGCAGATTCAAGTCGATGCCCAACCCTACGCCAACCAGTTCTACCTCTCGCTAACGGGGTGGCGCAAGGATAGCCGCGCCTTCACCTTCGAGTTCAACCAACGTGGCCATCAGGTGTACCAGGTTGCCGAAGCCGATGCATCAACCGGCAAGGTAAGGCCGCTGGTTAACGAGCAGTCGAACACCTTTGTCGAGTACTACAAGAACTACAGGTACGACCTGAACGATGGCCACGAGATGCTGTGGATTTCGAATCGTGATGGCTGGAGGCATATCTACCTGATCGATTGCAATACAGGCAAGGCGAAACAGATCACCAAAGGAGAGTGGGTTGTTCGCAACGTGGTAAATGTTGATGAGGCTAAAAAGACCATCCTTTTCACGGCATCGGGCATCAACAAGGGCGAAGATCCCTACCTCATCCACTACTACAGCGTTGGATTCGATAGCCGCAACCTTACATGCTTAACCCCAGAGAGGGCCAACCATACGGCTACCTTCTCGAAGGATTACACCTACATGGTAGATGTGTACTCACGCCCCGATACCGTACCCGTTAGCGTCCTTCGCGATGCCTCCAACGGAAAGGTTACGATGATGCTTGAGCAGGGTGATATCAGCGAGGTGGTAAAGAAGGGTTGGACAATGCCGGAGGTCTTAAGCGCAAAGGGTCGCGATGGTAAAACCGATATTTGGGGTACCATTCTTCGTCCATACAACTTCGATGCAGGCAAATCGTATCCCGTGGTGGAGATGATCTACGCAGGACCTCACGATTCGCACGTGCCAAAGGATTTCTCGGTTTACTACCACCTCTGCTCACGCCTTTCCGATTTAGGATTCGTTGTGGTACTTATTGATGGCATGGGCACCGGAAACCGCTCTAAGGCTTTCCATGATGTTTGCTGGAAGAACCTAAAGGATGCCGGCTTCCCCGACCGCATTGCATGGATTAAGGCTGCTGCCGCAAAGTATCCCTACATGGATACTACCCGCGTTGGCATCTATGGCTGGTCGGCAGGCGGACAGAATGCAATGGCGGCGCTACTCTTCCATAACGATTTCTACAAGGCTGCCGTTGCACTCTGTGGCTGCCACGACAACCGTATGGACAAGATTTGGTGGAACGAGCAATGGATGGGCTACCCTATTGATGAGTCGTACTCGCAATGCTCCAATGTCGACAACGCATGGCGCCTTAAGGGCAAACTGCTGCTGATTAACGGCGAACTTGACGACAACGTCGATCCGGCATCTACCCTTCAGGTCGTTTCGGCTCTAATAAAAGCCAACAAGAACTTCGAGCAGCTATATCTTCCCGGATTTAGCCATAACCTAGGAGCACCATTCGTAATGCATAAGATTCACGACTTCTTCGTAAAGACATTGATGAACCAAACACCACCAGAGTGGTAGAATAAAATAATAAAAGCCGTTTCGATTATTCTGAAACGGCTTTTTTCTTTATATGAATCAACGAAACAACAGCGTCTTTAGTCTTGATACTTGCGTCTTGCGTCTAACAGATTACTTATGCCTTTCCTTAAGGATAGCCATTACATCGTCCCACGAGTAGCCCTTTGCCGCAAGCAGAACGGTTGTATGGAACATCAGATCGGCAGCCTCATTGAGGAATAGCTCACGGTTGTCATCCTTTGCCTCTATAACCAATTCAACAGCCTCCTCACCCACCTTTTGGGCAATCTTGTTGATACCCTTTTGGAATAGTTTCGCCGTGTACGATGCCTCAACATCCATATCGCGCTTGCGCTGGTTGACTACCGCCTCAAGCTCGTAAAGGAATTCTAGGTTGCGAGGACTATTCACCTCATTCCAGCAGGTATCGGAGCCGGTATGGCAGGTTGGTCCCATAGGCTCTGCCTTAACCAGCAGGGCGTCGCTATCGCAGTCGGAAGCAATATCTACCAACTTAAGGAAGTTCCCGCTCTCCTCGCCTTTTGTCCATAGCCTATTCTTGCTGCGGCTAAAGAAGGTAACTTGCTTTAGCTCCAACGTTTTTTGGTAGGCTTCCTCGTTCATGTAGCCCAACATTAGCACCTTTCCGGTTGCTGCATCCTGTATGATGGCTGGCACTAAGCCGCCTTGCTTTTCGAAATCGATATTCATTGTTTTTTCTTTTAACACAGAGACTCTGAAGCACAGAGTCCGCTGAAATTTATTTTGATTAAAAAAGATGTTAGACGTTAGATTTTAGAAACTATGTTATTTCGCCCTTTCAGCCTAGCCCTAGCAGGCTCTGCTTTATGATTACGCCCTTTCAGTGCTTGGATTAACTCCTTTAACTTCCGAATAACTTCTTCTTTAAATCCTCACCGTAACCCCTTTATCCTTCAGGAACTGCTTTAAACCCGGAATCCGAATCTCGCCAAAGTGGAAAACACCTGCTGCAAGCGCCGCATCAGCCTTACCCTTGGTAAAGGTGTCGTAGAAATCCATCATATTCCCAGCGCCTCCCGAGGCTATTACAGGAATTGAGAGCATATTGGAGAGTTCTGCAAGCGTTTCGTTGGCATAGCCTTCGTGAACGCCATCGTGATCCATAGAAGTAAAGAGTATTTCGCCAGCACCCAACTCCTGGGCACGTTTAGCCCACGAGAAGAGTTCAAAATCGGTAGGAATCCGACCTCCATTTAGGTGTACCACCCATTTACCCTCAATACACTTGGCATCGATAGCCACCACAACGCACTGGCTGCCGAACTTTGCCGCCAAATCGGCAATGAGCTGCGGATTGCGAACCGCTGCCGAGTTAATTGATACCTTATCTGCTCCGTTACGCAGCAGCAGCTGTACATCGTCCAACGTGCTAATGCCACCACCAACGGTAAACGGAATGTTTATGCGCTCGGCAATACGCTGCACCAGTTCAGCAAAGGTTTTACGCCCCTCGTGGGTGGCGGTAATATCGAGGAACACCAACTCGTCGGCACCCTCTTTGGCATACAGTTCAGCAAGATCAACAGGGTCGCCGGCATCGCGAAGGTTAAGAAAGTTGGTTCCCTTTACGGTTCTGCCATCCTTAATATCCAAGCATGGTATAATTCGTTTTGATAGCATTTCTACACCTCCTTTGCCAACTCGTTAATGTCAATTTTATTCTCGTAGATAGCCTTGCCAATAATAGCCCCCCAAAGCCCCATAGCCTTTAGCTGCCTTACCTCATCGATAGAGGTTACACCACCGCTGGCAACCAGCTTTATTCCGGGGAACTTGCTCAGCAAATCGCCGTAAAGCCCTACAGCGCTACCCAAAAGCATTCCATCCTTGCTTACATCAGTACAGATAAAACGCTTAGCGCCTTTATTCAGGTAGTCTGATATAAATTCTAACAATTCAATGCTTTCTACGTTTTGCCAACCGTTTACGGCAACCATGCCATTAATGGTATCAGCACCAATTATAACTTTCTCTGCACCCCATCGTTCGAGCCAATAGAGCACCTCAGTCTGGTTCTTTGCGGCAATACTTCCGGCAGTAATGGCAGCAGCCCCGGCATTAAGCGCCATCTCTACGCTAGTAGCATCGCGTAAACCTCCGCCATAGTCAACCACAAGCGATGTTTTAGCAGCAATTTGCTCCAACACGCCAAGGTTTACAGGCTTCCCCTGTTTGGCACCGTCAAGATCCACCAAATGAAGAAACTTAAAGCCTTTATCGGCAAACATCTGGGCTATTGCTAAAGGATTTTCGTTGTACACCTTCTTGGTGTCATATGCACCCTTTGTCAGCCTAACGCATTGCCCATTGATGATATCTATTGCGGGTATTATCCTCATCTTTTCTACAGTTTTAAGAAGTTGCTGAGCAATCGCTCACCCATTTCGCCACTTTTCTCGGGGTGAAACTGGCAACCAAAGAAGTTATCCTTCTCGAGCGATACACTAAATGGAAGAATATAGTTGCATACCGATGAAGTATTTACACAGCATTCGGCATAGTAGCTGTGCACAAAGTAGAAGTGCGATTCCTCGGGAATACCCTTAAAAATCAGACTTCCATTTGTCCTGATGCTGTTCCATCCCATGTGGGGAATCTTATCCTTAGCAGGGAACTTGTTTACAACCGTATCAAAAATGGCAAGCCCCTCGACATCGCCCTCCGCTGTTCTGGCACACATTAGCTGCATCCCAAGACAAATGCCTAAAATGGGTACGTTTAGTCCCTTTATTGCAGCATCCAACCCTTTACTTTTAAGGGCATCCATTGCAAACTCAGCATGCCCTACGCCCGGGAAAATAACCCGCTTAGCATTGCCTACAACATCTGCATCGCTACTAAGAATAGGCTTTACCCCCAATCGGTTTAACGCAAACTCTACCGATTTAACGTTACCCGCACCGTAATCTACAATCACCAAATCTGCCATTACACAACTCCTTTTGTTGATGGAATCTCGTTGCTAACCTTCGATATATCACGACGAATTGCGTCCTTAACCGCCTTTGCCAGTCCCTTAAAGATGCCCTCCGCAATGTGGTGCTCGTTTTCGCCCTGCGCACTGATGTGCAGGTTGCAGCGAGCCCCTTCGGCAAACGACTTAAAGAAGTGCTTTATAAGCTCTGTTGGCAGATCGCCAATCTTCTCGCGCTTAAAGTTTACGTTCCACTCCAAATCTGTTCTGCCTCCAAAATCGAGAAGGATTGAGGCGCTAGACTCATCCATAGGTAGACAGAAGGCGTATCTTTCTATTCCTGCTTTATTTCCCAAAGCCTTTGTAAATGCTTCGCCAAGGACAATTGCAGCATCTTCAACCGAATGGTGCTCATCTACATGCAAATCTCCCTTAACGGTTAACTTCAGGTCGATGCCGGAGTGCTTAGTAAAGAGCTCCAGCATGTGATTAAGAAAGCCGATACCTGTATCAATCGAAGCACGACCATTTCCGTCGAGGTTTAGCTCTAAGTCGATATCAGTCTCGTTGGTAGTGCGCTTTGCAGCAACTTTTCGCTGACCAAATCGAAGGAACTCGTAGATTTTCTCCCACGAAAGCGTCTCCAAGGCAACGTATTCGGCAAGAGCGTGCGCCTTGCTACTAATCTCATCTGATCCTAGATTCGAACCATCGTTTATCCAAATAGTTTTGCATCCGAGGTTCTTAGCCATTTCTACATCTGTAATCCTATCACCGATTACAAATGAATTCTCAATGTCATACTCACCCTCTAGGTACGAGGTTAGCATGCCAATACGAGGCTTACGATTGGGCGAATTCTCGCTAGGGAAGCTCCTGTCGATGTGAAATGCATCGAACTTTACACCTACCGATTCAAGAATTTCGAGCATAAGTCCTTGTACCTCATCAAATGCCTGCTGAGTATATGATGCAGTACCCAAGCCATCCTGATTGGTAACCATAACCAGCATGTAGTCCAACTCCTTGGCAATACGCGCCATCATCGAAATGGCATTGGGATAGAACTTCAGCTTAGCGATGCTATCAACCTGACAATCTTCGGGCTCTAGAATCAGCGTTCCATCCCTATCTACAAATAGTATCTTCTTCTTTTCTGCCATTCTACATGATGTATTGGGTAAGAGCACTAACTAACATCTCGTTCTCATCGGGAGTACCAACGGTTAAGCGGATACATCCTTCGCACCACTTTTCCTTCGATCTGTCGCGGGCTACAATGCCGCAATCGAGCAAAAACTGAAATACATTTGCCGTATCCTTAAACTTAACCAGCAAAAAGTTAGCATCCGATGGGTAAACCTTATCTACAATATCCAACTTCGAAAGTTCAGCACTCAGCCAATCGCGTTGCTCGACGATGATATCGACCTTTGCTCTGAAAGCCTCAGTGTCGTTAAGGCAGTTAAGCGCGACCTGCTGGCTGAGGATATTTACGTTGTATGGAGCTTTAACCTTATCCATAACCGCCAAAAGTTCCTTAGAACCGATGCCAACACCTACACGAGCACCCGCCAATCCCCACGCCTTCGAAAGTGTCTGCATTACGAAAACATTAGGATACCTATCTATAAGCGAAATGGCACTCTCCGATTTTGTAAAGTCAATGTAGGCTTCATCAACAACCACAAGACCATCAAAATTTGAGGCTAGTGTTTCTATAACATCAATTGGCACGAGGTTTCCGGTCGGATTATTGGGCGAGCAGACGAAAATTAGCCTTGTATTTTCGTCTACTGCGGCTAAAACAGCCTCCGCATCCACCGAAAAGTCTTCGCGCAAGAAAACCTTGGCTATTGCGACATCGTTTATCTCTGCCGAAACGGCATACATGCCGTAAGTCGACGGCATAACAATGGCGTTAGCCTTACCAGGATCGCAGGTAACCCGGTACAGAAGGTCTATAATTTCGTCGGAACCGTTACCTATGAAGACATTCTCGGACTTCACTCCTTTTATCTGGGCAAGACATGCCTTTAGCTCCCTTTGGTGCGGATCGGGGTACCTGTTTACACCTGTATTGAACGGGTTTTCGTTGGCATCTATCCACACGTTTGCCTCGCCCGAAAAGTCGTCGCGAGCCGAAGAGTAAGGTTTTAGCCTCTTAATATTTTCCCTTAATATGTTGTTCAAATTAAACATTTCAAAACGTTATTATTCAACATTAAACATTCCTGTTTTTCAGGTATTCGAGGCGAAGAGTTACCGCATTCTTGTGCCCGTTTAGTTTCTCCGTCTCTGCCATGATTTCGATGGTTGGACCAAGATTTTGTATGCCCTTCTCATCGATTTCCTGAAAGAAGATCTTCTTGGTAAAAGAATCTAACGATATCCCGCTGTATGCTCTTGCAAAGCCGTTGGTTGGCAAGGTGTGGTTAGTCCCCGAAGCATAGTCGCCTGCACTTTCGGGCGTATAGTTGCCTAGGAATACCGAACCCGCATTTACCACATTTAGGGCAAAATCGGCGTAGCTCTTTACCGATACGATTAAGTGCTCGGGAGCGTAAAGGTTAGCCACCTCTAGGGCTTCCTTTTCGTTTTTTACGGTAACAATTCTCGACTTTGCCAACGCTTTTTCGGCAATAGCCTTGCGGGGTAATACTGAAAGCTGCTGCTCCAACTCCTTTTCCACTTCTTTAAGATTGAGCCCATCGATCGCCACCAAAATAACCTGACTGTCCTGCCCGTGCTCGGCCTGCGAAAGCAAATCGGAAGCAACAAAACGGGGCACAGCAGTAGAATCGGCAACAACCATCACCTCCGATGGTCCGGCAGGCATATCGATGGCTACACCCTCCATAAAAGCCTGCATCTTTGCTGCGGTGACGTACTGGTTACCCGGACCGAATATCTTGTAAACCTTAGGCATCGATTGGGTTCCGTATGTCATGCCGGCAATAGCCTGAATGCCTCCTGCCTTAAAGATTTTGGTAACGCCCGATAGCTTTGCAGCGTAAAGGATTGCCGGATCTATGGTACCATCCTTACGAGGTGGCGTGCAGAGCACAATCTCCTTGCAGCCCGCAATCTTAGCAGGTACGGCAAGCATCAGCACCGAGGAGAACAGAGGCGCACTACCTCCGGGTATGTACAAGCCTATCTTTTCGATTCCAACCGTACGCTCCCAGCAGGTTACTCCGCCCATTGTTTCAACCTTACTGGTGCTTTTGCACTGGCTGCCATGGAACGTTTCTATATTTTGCTTGGCAACGGCAATCGCCTTTTTAAGCTCCTCGCCGACCAATCCATCAGCAGCGTCCAACTCCTGCTGCGACACCTGGATGGCATCAACCGTAACCCCATCGTAGTGGTAGGTGTACTTGCTGATAGCCTCGTCGCCCTTCCTTCTTACCTCATCAAAAATGATTCTTACGATTCTATCTAGCTCTTCCCTATCCATGGCGGGTCGGGCTATCTGCTGCTCAAAATCGGCAGCTTTGCTGTAGGCAATGGTCTTCATCAGATGATCATTTTTTCGATTGGGATAATGAGGATGCCTTGAGCACCAGCATTGCGAAGCTGGTCGATAATCTCCCAGAATTCGCTCTCGTCGATTACGGAGTGCAATGAGCTCCACCCCGATTCGGCAAGCGGGATTATGGAGGGGCTTTTCATCCCGGGAAGGATGCTGATAATCTCGTCAATCTTTTCGTTGGGGGCATTTAGAAGCACGTACTTCTTGTTCTTCGCCTCTAGCACTGCCTTAATTCGGAAGATCAGCTTTTCGAGAATCTGGCGCCCCTCTTGATCCAGAATTGGCGATGATGCCAGGCAGGCTTCCGAAGAGAAAAGCACCTCTACCTCCTTCAGCCCATTCGTGAAGAGGGTACTTCCGGAGCTGACAATGTCGCAAATGGCATCGGCAAGGCCAAGGTTGGGGGCTATCTCTACCGAACCCGATATCTCGTGAATTTCTGCATCGATATTGTTTTTGGAGAGAAATGCCTTTACGGTGTTGGGATACGAGGTTGCCAGTTTCTTGCCGTTTAAGTCGGTTTTTCCGCCATAGGATTGCCCCTTGGGAATGGCAATGGATACCCTACATTTCGAAAAGCCTAGCGAGAGCTCGTTGGTGATATGCTTCTCGGCTTCTATAAGGGTGTTTTCGCCCAGGATGGCAACGTCGGCAACCCCATCTTCCAAATACTGGGGGATGTCGGAGTTGCGAAGGTAAAGAACCTCGATTGGGAAATTGGAGCTTGGAACAATTAGGCTGCTTGATGAGCCATCGAGGCGGATGCCGCACTCTTTGAGCAGCTGTAACGAATCGTCTTTAAGACGTCCTGACTTCTGGATTGCAATTTTTAGCCTGCGCATGTGATGTAGTTTTTGTTGGTGATGCTCAGGGGGCCATTGCTATAAACAAAAAAACCAACCTGAACATCAGGTTGGTTTCTATTTTTTATGCTATTCTACATTAAAACATCAAACCCATACCCGATGGCATGCAGTAATGATGATGATGATGTAGCGTAAAAAGTCTCATTTCTTTGTTTTTTCGACGGTCGCAATGTAGAAACTAAATTGCTATTGGCAAAAATGTAATCTTTAAAAAAGGTTATTCGCAGCCGCAACCGCTTCCGCAACCTTCGCCAGTGCTGCAATCGCCTTCGCAACTGCACTCGCTTCCACAGCCATCTGCGTGTACGTGTCCGTGAGTTAGCTCCTCTTCGGTAGCTTCGCGAACGCCAACAACTTCGCCAGCGAAGTGAAGATCGGCACCAGCAAGCATGTGGTTGAAGTCCATAACTACAACCTCTTCCTTAACCTCAAGAACGGTACCCATCATGCGGTGGCCTTCGCCGTCCATCATAGGCACTTGGTTGCCAAGGGTAAGAAGCTCTGGGTCGATTTGTCCTTCAACCTCGAAGATGTTCTTAGGAAGCTCAACGATAGCCTCATCAACCTTTGGGCCGTAGGCGTCATCGCAGGGAAGCTGGAAGTTGAACTTATCGCCAATCTTTAGCCCGCTTACATTAGCCTCGAACTTTGGAAGAAGGTAGCCAGCGCCAAAAATAAATTCCATTGGCCTTTCAGCAGTAACAGTTTCGATTACGTTACCATCTACGGTTAGCTGGTAGGTTAGTGAAACAACAGCGTCTTTTGAAATATTCATCGATAAAAAATTAAATTTCAACAATAAAGGAAGGTTCCCCTTCCCAGAAAGTGCAAAACTAAACAAATAATATTATTCCTCGGTTCAGCCGTTAACTTTTATTTAGTGAAGCGACACGTAAATCATCATAAATTATTACCCGCGATTTTCGCGCAAATGGCTAAACAGCAAAGTCTATTGCCCATTTCTTTGATTGCTCAAAATAAAGAACGAACTTTAAACACTCCGACCGCTTCTTTGTATAAGAGAATAAAACATCCAACGCCATGAACATCGTAATTACAGGTGCGAGTAAAGGTATCGGCTTCGAAGCAGCCAAGCACCTTGCCGCCGCCGGCGACCACACCATTGTTGCCATCGCCCGAAACGAGGAGAACCTTAAGCAGCTCAAGAACGCCTGCCTGCACGAGAATATTAGGGCAAGGGTCTTCCCTATTCCGTTCGATTTGGGCGTGCTAAACGGCATAGAGGCGCTCCTCGTTAAGCAGATCCTCGCGGTTATCCCCAACGTTGATATCCTTATCAACAATGCGGGGGTGCTCGTAAACAGACCATTTGCCGATACCACTATCGAAGATATCCAGGAAACCATTAGCACCAACTACCTAGCCCCTTCGCTGCTGATAAAGGCGCTGCTGCCGCACCTCACCAGCGGCGCGCACGTGGTTAACATCGCCAGCATGGGCGGCTTCCAGGGAAGCGCTAAGTTCGCCGGGCTATCGGCCTACAGCGCGGCCAAGGGCGCCATTGCCATACTCACAGAGTGCCTGGCCGAGGAGTACAAGGGTAGCGGATTCCGCTTCAACTGCCTGGCCTTTGGGGCGGTGAATACCGAGATGTTCCAGCAGGCATTCCCCGGCCATACCGCACCGCTTGAGGCGGCCGATATGGGAAAATTTGTGGCCGACTTTGCGCTTAACCAGGCGAGGTACTTCAACGGAAAGGTTATTCCGGTGTCGTCGACAACGCCCTAGAAGAAAAGTAGGCTTAGAGGTTCGAAACCTCCAAAATAGTGACCGAAGAGCCGACTGAAAGCCCTGAAATCAAAAGAAATGGAACAAAAAAGTCGACTCGGAAGGTTGAAAACAAAGGATAATGGGCGATAAGCTTACTCGGAAGCCTGAATACAAAAAAATAGGGATGGCCGCAACTCCGTGAATACTCCCCACAAAAAAGCAAAGGTTGGCAACTTGCCAACCTTTTACCTAATATGTCTATCGAAGGATACTACTTATACTCCTTGGGGGTAATCTCGTTCTTCAGAACGAATAGCCCGTTCATGGCCAGCGCCGCCATTTCGTCTTCGCCGGGGTAAACCACAATAGGAGCGGCAAACGAAACCATATCCTTTACGTAGTCTACAATGTAGGGGTTGTGAGCCATACCTCCGGTAAGAATAATGCCATCCACCTTACCCTTCAGCACGCTAATCATGGTTCCAATCCACTTGCCAACGTTGTACGATAGCGCATCCTGGAGCAGCTTGGCATCGGCATCGCCCGCTACGGCTTTAGCCTCCAGCTCCTGCGCATCGTTGCTTCCGGTAAAGCCCACAAGGCCACCCTTTCCGTTGATGAGCTTACGTACCTCCTCGTAGGTGTACTTGCCGCTAAAGCAAAGCTTAGCCAGCTGTCCGGCAGGAAGCGTACCAGAGCGCTCGGGCGAGAAGGGGCCTTCGCCATCGAGCGCGTTGTTAACGTCGATAACGCGTCCCTTTTGGTGGGCGCCAACCGACACGCCGCCACCAAGGTGGGCAACAATCAGGTTAAGCTCCTCGTAGCTCTTGCCGATGCTATTGGCGTAGGTACGGGCAATAGCCTTTTGGTTAAGGGCGTGAAAAATGGAGATGCGGCTGAATAGCGGATGTCCGGCAAAGCGGGCAACAGGCTGTAGCTCGTCTACCACCACAGGATCGGCAATGTAGGCCTTTGCGCCAAGCTCCTTGGCGATATCGTCGGCAATTAGGCCGCCAAGGTTGCTGGCATGCTCGCCCATAACGCCCTTGCGCAAATCCGCCTTCATGGCCTCGTTCACCTCGTACACGCCCGATTCGATTGGCTTAAGCAGCCCGCCTCTACCCACAATTGCGGTGATGCTATTCAGCTCGATACCGGCATTGCCGAGCTCCTTTAGAATTACCTCCTTGCGGAACGAAAACTGGTCGGCAACCGTAGCAAAAGGCTTCAGCTCGTTGGCCGAGTGCTTGATATTTTTTAGAAAGATGTTCTCGTCGTTGGCATAAACAGCAATCTTGGTAGATGTAGATCCAGGATTGATGGCCAATATTTTATAGCATTCCATTGTTATGTTGTTTTATTAGTTTGCCATTAAGGATGCCGTTGCAATGCAGTAGAGCTTCGACTTAGCGCTCTCGCTGCGCGACATCATAATAACCGGCTTCGATGTTCCCTGAATAAAGCCTCCCAGCTCGCCGCCGGCAAAGAGCATTAGCCCCTTATAAAAGGAGTTGCACGCCTCGATACTGGGGAAGATGAGGATATCGGCCTCGCCGTTTACGGGCGTAGGCACACCTTTTATCTCAACGCTCTTCGGATCGCAGGCCAAAAAGACATCCAGCGGTCCGTCGATGGTGCAGCTGGGGAGCTGCCCCCGCCTTGCCATTTGGCAGATGGTTGCATCAACCATCGTGTTGGGGATTGCCTCGCTGGGCTTTTCGACGGCGCTCACGAGTGCCACCTTGGGGTTAACGATGCCAAATCGGTTGGCCATCGCCACCGCATAGCCAACCATGGCCACCTTCTGCTGCAGCGTTGGAAATGGGATAACGGCCGGATCGGATATGAAGAGCAGCTTGCTATATGCAGGAATTTGCAGCGCACAAACGTAGGTCATTACCGCCTTGGGCAGCAAAAGGCCATTCTCCTTGTCGAGAACGGCCTTCAGGAACTTGTCGGTACCAATAAGCCCCTTCATCACCATATCAACCTCGTTGGTGCGAGCCATACGAACGGCCTCCTTGGCAGCGGCAGCATCGTTAGGGATATTAATGATGGTAAACTTATCGGGATCGACACCTTCGAACCTCAGCTTCTCTACGATTTTTTGCTCATCGCCTATCATAAAAGCCTCGATTAGGCCTAAATCGGTTGCCTCCGATACGGCACCAATGGTGTTTTCATCTTCGGCAAGCACTACCGCCACACGGCTTTTCTTTCCGGTTGACTTCAGCGTCAATATCAGCTCATCAAGGCTTTTGATAGGGGTCATATATTTGATGTGGTTTATTACTTAGCAACTAGCGCAGCAAGCGCGATGGAGTATAACTTCGAAAGGGTCGAATCACCTCTCGACGATAGCACAGCGGGAGCTTTCGTTCCGCAAACAATAGCACCTAACTCGGCACCGCTAAATTTAGTGCATGTCTTGTAGAAGACATTCCCCGATTCAATATTGGGGAAGAGTAGGCAGTCGGCATCGCCGGCAACTTCGCCGCCAACCTTCTTAACCTTGGCAACTTCGGCATCAATAGCAACGTCTAGCGAGATAGGGCCATCAACAACCCCACCCCTTAGTTGTCCGCGCTCCGACATCTTTGCAAGAATAGAGGCCTCGATGCACGAAGGCATGCTTGGAAGCACCTTTTCCGATGCAGTAATTACAGCAACCTTTGGGCGTTCGATGCCCAACATCATTGCAACCTCAATCAGATAGTTGGCTATGGCTGTTTTCTGCTTTAAGTCTGGGGCAGGAATAACTGCAACATCGCTTATGATTAGCAGCTTGTGGTATGCAGGAATTTCCAGAACAGCAACATGGCTAAGCACTCCCTTAGGAGGAAGAAGCCCGTTTTCCTTGTTGAGGATGGCGCGCATGTAGTTGTCGGTGCTGCAAAGGCCTTTCATCAGGATATCGCCCTCGCCAGCATTAATAAGCTCAACTGCTTTGCGGGCAGCCTTCACCTCGTTCGCCTCCTGAACAATAACGAACTTGTTGGCATCGATACCTTCTTCGGCGCAAACCTTTAGAATGGTTTCCCTATCGCCAACCAGCGTACCATCTACCAATCCCTTTTCAATTGCCATATATACGGCCCCAATGGTGTGAGAGTCGTTTGCATAAGCAGCCACAATACGCTTCTTACTTCTAGTCTTAAGAAGCTCAAACATTTGTTCGAGTTTATTAATAGCCATAGCCCAAAAATTTACAATTATTACCGTTTCCGCTATTTCGCGTTTCAATTTCACACCAAAAGTAATGCATTTTATTACAAACAAAAAGGAGAAGCAAAATAATGCTTCTCCTTTTTCTATAAAAGTAACCTAGGAATTCTAGTTCTTAAGAATATTCATGGTGTCAGTAGCGATAACAAGTTCCTCGTTGGTGGTGCAAACCATCACCTTAACGCGAGAATTCTCCTTGGTAAGCACCTTATCCTGCCCGCGCACGCCACGATTGGCATCTGAGTCGAAGTGAACGCCCATAAAGGCTAGGTGCGATCCAATAAACTCACGAAGAGGGCTGTCGTTCTCACCTACACCACCGGTAAACACAATCAAATCTACCCCACCAAGAGTGGCAGCATACGATCCGATAAACTTAAGGATACGGTAGTAGTACATATCGATGGCTAGCTGGGCGCGCTCGTTACCTTCCTGAGCAGCAATATTCAGGTCGCGCATATCGGAGGTTAGCCCAGAGATACCTTTTACCCCACTCTGCTTGTTAACAAGGTCGTTGATTCCCTGAAGATCGAGTTTCTCCTTATCGGCTAAGTAAAGAAGAACACCAGCATCAACGCTTCCGCTTCGGGTTCCCATCATAAGACCATCTACAGGGGTGAATCCCATGGATGTATCCACCGATTTGCCATTGTTGATAGCGGTGATAGAGGCGCCATTACCAAGGTGACAGGTGATAATCTTGCTGGTGTTGAAGTTCATCCCTAGTATGCTACAAGCCTTTTGAGCTACGTACTTGTGGCTTGTTCCGTGAAATCCGTAGCGACGGATGCCATACTTTTGGTAGTACTCGTAAGGGATAGCGTACAGGTACGAGCAAGCGGGCATGGTTTGATGGAACGATGTATCGAAAACAGCAACCTGAGGAACACTTGGAAGAAGTGCCTCCATAGCCTCAATACCCTTCATGTTTGCAGGGTTGTGAAGTGGTGCTAGCTCGAAAAGGCTGGCAATACCTTCCTTAACCTTAGCATCGATTCGTACGCTGGTCTTAAAGAGCTCGCCACCATGCGCTACACGGTGTCCTACTGCTTCAATAGCTTTTATATCCTTTATTACCCCATGCTTTTCGTCAACAAGAGCCTTAAGGATTAGGTTAATCCCAACAACGTGGTCGTTAATGGGCTGAGTAATTGTATACTTCTCCTTACCTGCTGGTTTATGGGTAAGGACTCCGTCCTCTAACCCTATTCTTTCTACTAAACCTACTGCGAGTACGTCGTTATGCTTCTCGTCGATCATATCGAGGAGCTGGTACTTTACAGATGAGCTTCCGCAATTCAATACAAGTACAATCATTCTTTTATGTGTGTGTTATTATAGTAAAAACTATTTCCCTGCCGCCTGATTTGCTGTAATAGCAACTAGATTTACGATATCTTCTACCGAGCAGCCGCGCGATAGGTCGTTAATTGGTGCTGCCATGCCTTGAAGGACTGGTCCAATAGCCTCAGCCTTTGCCAAGCGCTGTACCAGCTTATAGGTAATGTTTCCGGTTTCGAGGGTTGGGAATACCAGCACGTTTGCATGTCCGGCAATCGGGCTTCCGGGAGCCTTACTTGCACCAACAGCCTCTACAATGGCGGCATCAGCCTGAAGTTCGCCATCAATTTGCATATCGGGAGCCATCTCCTTAGCAAGACGGGTAGCCTCAGCAACCTTGTCAACCATTTCGTGCTTAGCGCTTCCTTTAGTCGAGAAGCTTAGCATGGCGATTTTAGGCTCGAAACCTGCAATTGCGCGGGTGGTTTTACCGGTAGCAACGGCAATCTCGGCAAGCTCGCTGGCGGTTGGATTTGGGTGAACGGCACAATCGGCAAAAACCATGATGCCATCGTTGCCGTAATCCTTATCCTTAAGTATCATGATAAATGCACCAGAAACAACGCTAATCCCGGGCATTGTTTTTACATACTGAAATGCTGGACGAAGGACATCGCCAGTGGTGTTTGCAGCACCGGCCACTTCGCCATCGGCATCGCCACACTTTATCATCAGCGTTCCAAGGTATAGAGGATTAAGAATAAGCTTTTCGGCCTGCTCCTTTGTTAGCCCCTTGCTTTGGCGAATCTCCAGCATTACCCGTACGTACTCGTCCTTCTTGGGGTTATTGTTTGGGTCTATAATCTCTGCTTTAGAGATGTTCTTAAGGCCATTCTCTGCCGCCAGCTTTGAGATTTCCTGTGGATTTCCGATTAAAATTGGCTTGGCAATCCCCTCTTCGATGAGGATATCTGCGGCCTTTAGGGTTCTTACTTCAGTACCTTCTGGAAGGACAATTCGCTTACCATGCTTCTTGGCATTGCCCTTTATTTTCTGGATTAAATCCATTGTTTTACTGATGATTTATGATGTTAACAAATTGATTCTCAAAATTAGATTAAATATCCTACCAACTAGCATATTTAACGTTATTTTTCACCTCCGTAAAATACTACTTATCAATCCATTAAACAAACAATAGAAAAAAGTTTAGTTGTTATTATACTAACAATAAAGGATTTAGAAAATCGACAAAAACTGACCTATTCCTTGTTCGAATTTTAATACTTTTAGCCGCAAATTTTCTATTAATGAAACCGTTGATAATATCCGAAACCTTAAACGAGCTTGCCAGCTCGTTTACTGGTGAAATTAGCACAGATCCTACCCAACTCTGCATATATTCCACTGATGCATCTGCGTATAGCGAGCGTCCGCTGGCCGTTGTTTGGCCTAAAGATCGCGCCGATCTTGTTGCCGCTGTCCGATTTGCAGCAAAGCATAAGATTCCGCTTATCCCCCGCACGGCGGGCACCTCGTTAGCCGGACAGGTTGTTGGTAGAGGTATTGTTGTTGATATTTCGAAGCACATGACCTCTGTCTTGGAGGTAAACCCGCAGGAGCACTGGGTACGCGTGCAACCCGGGGTAATTCTGGACGAGCTGAACATGGCCATGAAGGAGCATGGGCTCTTCTTTGGGCCAGAAACATCGACGGCCAACCGATGCATGATGGGCGGCATGATTGGCAACAACTCGTGCGGATCGCACTCCATTATATATGGTAGTACACGCGACCACCTGCTGGAGGTTAGGATGGTGCTCTCGGATGGTAGCGAGGCCCACTTTAAGCCGCTCACCCGCGAAGAGTTCGAGCAGAAGCTCGAACTCGAAGGCATAGAGGGCAACATCTACCGTAAGCTAAACGAAATCCTTTCGGATACCAGTAATATAAAGGAGATACAGGAACAGTTCCCCGAGCCATCGCTGAAGCGCCGAAACTCGGGCTACGCGCTGGATCTTTTGGCCAACAGCGAGGTATTTAGCCAGTCGGGCGAGAGGCTGAACATCTGCCAGCTGATTGCAGGCTCGGAGGGTACGCTGGGCATCATCACCGAGGCGAAGCTAAACCTGGTGCCGCTACCACCAAAGGAGAAGGCGGTGGTGTGCATCCATCTAAACAACCTCGAGGAGGCGTTTAGGGCAAACCTTATCGCCCTGAAGCATGAGCCAACGGCCGTGGAGCTGATGGATAGGACCATCCTCGATCTTACCAAGGATAACCTGGAGCAAAGCCGCAACCGATTCTTCGTTGAGGGAGAGCCTGCGGCCATCCTCATCGTGGAGTTTGCCGAATCATCAAAAGAAACTATAGAGAAAAAATACGCCAGCCTTGTTGCGGAGATGCAGCAGGCCGGGTTTGGCTACCACTTCCCCATTGTTTGGGGCGCCGAAACGGCCAAGGTGTGGAGCCTGCGCAAGGCGGGGCTCGGCGTGCTGTCGAACATGAAGGGCGATGCCAAGCCGGTATCGGTTATCGAGGATACGGCGGTGGCCCCCGAGCGCCTTCCAGCCTACATGGCCGACTTTAAGATTATCCTAGATAAATATGGGCTCGACTGCGTGTACCATGCTCATATAGGCAGCGGCGAGCTGCACCTCCGCCCCATTCTCAACCTAAAGGACGAAAAGGATGTGGCCCTGTTTAAGGCCATCGCCACCGATGTGGCCCATCTGGTGAAGAAGCACCGTGGCTCGCTGAGCGGCGAGCACGGCGATGGGCGCCTGCGCGGCGAGTTCATCCCCATAATGGTGGGCGAGCGCTGCTACCAGCTGATGAGGGAGGTGAAGGCCGCCTTCGATCCCGACAATATCTTCAACCCAAATAAGATTGTAGCCACCCCTCCCATGAACTCGCACCTGCGCTACACGCCGGGAGCAAAGGAGCGGAGGTTCGATACCATCTTCAGCTTTGCCGAGTCGGATGGGTTCCTGAGGGCGGCCGAACGCTGCAACGGTTCGGGCGACTGCCGCAAAACGATCCTCACCGGAGGAACGATGTGCCCCAGCTACATGGCCACCAAGGACGAGGATAAGACCACCCGCGCCCGCGCCAACATGCTGCGCGAGGTGCTTACCAGCAGCGACCGCCCCTTCGAGAGCCGCGAGCTGTACGATATCCTCAGCCTGTGCCTGTCGTGCAAGGGGTGCAAATCGGAGTGCCCCTCGAACGTGGACATGGCCAAACTGAAGGCCGAATTCCTGCAGCACTACTACGACAGGAACGGCATTCCGCTGCGCACGCGGCTGATCGCCTACATCACCTATATATATAAGGTAGGAAGCATCGCCCCTAGGGTTGCAAACTTCTTTATGGGGACCAAGGCCATCGCCAAGCCCATCCAGCGCGCGCTTGGCTTTAGCGACAGGCGCACACTGCCGCTGCTGCATAGCACAACGCTAGGGAAATGGTTCAAGGCAAATCGGCAGAAAGCGGTGGAAAGCAAGGGGCGCGTGTACCTCTTCGGCGACGAGTTTACCCGCTACAACGACGTGGAGGTGGGTATCAAGGCCATCATGCTGCTCCAGCAGCTGGGCTACGAGGTGATCATCCCGCACCACGGAGAGAGCGGTAGAACCTACATCTCCAAGGGGCTTATCCGCACCGCCAAGCGCATTGCCAACCGCAACATCGAGCAGCTAAGCCCGCTGGTTACGGACGAAGCACCGCTTATCGGCATCGAGCCATCGGCCATACTCTCGTTTAGGGACGAGTACCCCGACTTGGCCACCCCCGAGAATCTCGGCAAGGCCCACGAGCTGGCCCGCAACACCCTTCTTATTGATGAGTTCCTGATGCGCGAGATGCAGCGGGGCAGCATCAGCAAGGACCAGTTTACGAGGGATGAGGTTAAGGTGATCTTCCACGGCCACTGCCAGCAGAAGTCGATTGCCACCACCACCGCCACCAAGTACGTGCTCGGCTTCCCCGAAGGGCACACGGTTACCGAGATCCGCTCGGGCTGCTGCGGCATGGCCGGCTCGTTTGGCTACGAGAAGGAGCACTACGACCTGTCGATGGCCATCGGCGAGCTGATGCTCTTCCCTACCGTACGCCAGGCCGACAGCCAAACGGTGGTGGCCGCCCCCGGCACCAGCTGCCGCCACCACATTAAGGATGGAACAGGCCGCACGGCGGTTCACCCCGTAGAGGTGCTGTACGATGCGCTGAGGAAGTAGGCGGAAGAATTACGGTAAAGGTCGAACGTTGATGCTTTTTGCTCGAATGTTCGACCTTTTTGGGTGAAGCTTCGCCCTTTTACCCTGAAGCTTCAGCCTCCGACCCCCAAGCTTCGAGCTTTAACCCTGAAGCTTCGGCAAATTTTAGTGAAGCTTCGCACTTCGCCCCCGAAACTTCAGCCTCCGAACCCCAAGCTTCAAGCTTTGACCCTGAAGCTTCGGCAAATTTTAGTGAAGCTTCGCACTTCGACCCCGAAGTTTCAGCCTCCGACCTCGAAGCTTCGCACTTTTACCCTGAAGCTTCGGCTAATTTTAGCGAAGCTTCGCACTTCGACCCCGAAGCTTTAGCCTCCGAACCCCAAGCTTCGAACTTTGACCCTGAAGCTTCAGCCTCCGAACCCCAAGCTTCGAGCTTTAACCCTGAAACTTCGGCAAATTTTAGTGAAGTTTCGCCTTCCGACCCGAATGCATTCCGCTTCTTTGGGGATTGATTCCGCTCCGAGCTGAATTGATCTTGCTTTTTCTCTATCGCCCCATCTTCCTTGGCATACAATCGTACATCATCGAAAAATGTTCGAGTACTTTCCCCCAAGCCATCCCCCTAAAAATGCGGAGTTTGGCTCAAAATGGACCGTATCGAGCTGCAACTCCCGCCAATTTGAAGTATATTGCGGATCATTTCAAAGAAAAAAAACACCAATGGGTAAAGTAGTAATTAAGAGCTTCGATGAGCTCGAAAAGCTAGTGGGCCACGACCTCGGCATATCGGAGTGGCACGAGTTTACGCAGGAGCAGATCAACCTGTTTGCCGATGCCACCATCGACCACCAGTGGATCCATGTGGATCCCGAGAAGGCTAAAACCGAATCGCCCTTCGGCAACACCATCGCGCACGGCTACCTCACGCTGTCGATTCTCCCCCACCTTTGGGATCAAATTGTTGACGTACAAAACCTGAAGATGCAGGTCAACTACGGCATCGAGAAGCTGAAGTTCAACCAGCCCGTGCTGGTTAACAGCCGCGTGCGCCTATGCGCAAAGGTGATCAGCGCCGTTAACCTTCGCGGGGTAACCAAGGCCACCATTGGCGTAAAGCTCGAGATAGAGGGCAACAAGAAGTCGGCCTACGATGCCGAGGTAATCTTCCTCTACCACTTCAACGGCTAGTCGTTCCACACAACGATACGAAAAAGGCAGCCCCCGAATGCTCGGGGGCTGCCTTTTTTAATATCGCTAGTTCGATCTAAGATCTTGATATTATTGGTTAAGGATGCACAGAGGGTATTTCTCCCGCCTTAGCGGGAGGTCAGCGAAGCTGGGGGTGGTTGTTGGAAAAACATATAACAAATCTCTCCTATTTGGCATTAACCACCCCGCCCTACGGGCACCCCTCCCTAATAAAGGAGGGGAATCGCGCTAATTTTCACCTAATGCTAGCGATAAAAGTTAGATTATTACAGATTCTAGCAATATGGTTTGCTACCCGTCAATCCCCAAGAACGAGTGCTCCTTCGAGTAGCGCAGCATCTGCTGGGTGTACCCCTCGGAGTAGTCGATTGCCACGTCTACTATCTCGCCATTCTTAGTAGTAGGCCTGTAAACTGGGTTGATGAAGCCGCTGTATGGGGCCAGCCCCAGCTTCTTATAGCGCTCAAGGATCTCCTTATGCAGCTCTTGGTCGAGCTTCACGCCGTAGCCCTCCACCAGCTGCTTGGCCGCCTGGTAGTCACCGGTCGATTTGATGCGTTGAATCTCGCGCAGCAGCTCGCCAAAGAGCCTACGTAGGCTATCGTAGCTGTTTACCACCACGTAGGTCTTGCCATCGCGCACCACATACGCTATCACCTTTTCCGATGATCCCTTTTCGAAGCACCATTCGGCAATCAGCTTACGGTTGCGCATGTGGGCCTCCTCCACGTTCTTGCCCAGTTCGATGCGAACCATCTGGGTGAGCAGCCCGTTGCGGATGTAGTCGTTGTAGAGCGCCTTGGCCACATCGAGCGAAGGAATCAGCCCCAGCTCCACCATCTTGGGGTCCATCATGTAGTAGAGCGCAAACAGATCGGCGCGTGCCTCCTCGATGGTCGAGCCGTAACTCTTCAGCTCGTCGCCCATCACCCCTTCGGCTAGCTGGCCGCTGCCGTGGCCCAGGCACTCGTGCATATCGGTATGCAGCGAGTCGGCTAGGAACCCATGCTGGTATTCGAGCTCAACCTCCTCCTTCGAGTAGGCAAACTCCTCGATGAAGCCCGTTCCGTGCGACGCCTGATCGTAGGCGTAGGAAATGTTGTCGATGGTAACCGATTTCGATCCGTGAACCTTACGAATCCAGTCGGCATTGGGCAGGTTGATGCCGATAGGCGTAGCGGGGTAGCAGTCGCCCGCCAGGAAAGCCGCGTTTATCACCTTTGCGCTAACGCCCTTCACCTCCCGCTTCTTAAACCTCGGATCAACGGGCGAGTGATCCTCGAACCACTGGGCGTTATTGCTAATCACCACGGTGCGCTGCGTAGCGGCATCGTTGCGGAAGTTCACGTGCGACTCCCACGTAGCCTTGTAGCCCAACGGATCGTTGTAGGTCTCAATAAACCCGTTTATAAAGTCCACCTGCGAGGCCAAATCCTTCACCCAGGTGATGCTATACTCGTCGAAGTACTCCAGTTTGCCCGTAGCGTAGAAGGATATCAGGAACTCTATTGACTTGCGCTGCTCGTCGTTTTCGGCCACATCCATCGCCTTGCGCAGCCAGTGCACAATTTGGGTGATGGCCTTGCCGTACTTGCCGTCCTGCTTCCACACTACCTCGCGGAGCGTATCGCCCTCCTTCACCAGGTTGGTGTTAAGCCCGTGGGATAGCGGCGTCTGGTTCTCCGGATCGAGCAGCTGGCCGTAGAACTCCTCGGCCTCCTTCTGGGTAACCCCCTGGTAGAAGGTGCTACTGGAGCTGGCCACCATGTCCACCTCGGGATTGGAGCAAACCCTATGCTTATCCAAATCGGGGTTAAAGATGGGCTCTTCTACCCTACTGCGAATCTCTTCAACCGAGGTAAAGTGAGGCTTAAAGCACGCTAGTGGCGTATTTTCTAAAAGATGGATGAAGTAGCTGCGCGATATTTCGGGAACAAACTTCTCGTTGCCGTAGTGGTGGTGAATGCCATTCGAGAACCACACCCGCTTAAGGTAAACCTCGAGCTGCTTAAACTCCCCCGACGTTCTATCGCCCGAGTAGCCCTCGTAGATAGCCTCAAGGACAAACCTAACGGCAAGGTTGTGGCGGTAGTTCTGGTCGAAAAGAATATCGCGCCCAGCCGCAGCCGCCATCGTTAGGTAGTATATCAGCTTTTTCTGCTTTATCGAAAGAGATTCAAAATCGGGTACCTGATACCTCAAAATTCGTAGGTCGCCAAACTGGTCGACCTTCCATTCAAAATCACTCATAGTATAGATTTTGGGAAATTAGTACGTTTTGATTTTCTTAAAATCCTTCTTACGCTTCCTGTCGGGCATCCTTACATCGAGGTTTTGCTTCAACGTCCAGATGCCGTCTCCCAAGATAAAGCCATCCTGCGACCCATCTGGTCCATAAAACTGGAGATCGTTGGCTGCGTTTGGCTCCGATGGGGCCAGATGATCAAATACAATTGCCTTTTGCTCGGGCATGTAGCGCAGGGTCATCAGGTAGCGGGCGGAATGCTCAAAAATAACCCTCGAGGCATTTCGTTTACCATCGAAGAATATGGGAGCACCAAACACAACTCCGCCATCGGTAATCTCCATCACCTCAATTACCTTACGCGATGTAAACAAATCATTAAACGACGTGCCAAGTAGCGTATAGTAATTCTTTCCATTCGATTTGGTTGGGATGATCTGGTAGTATAGCGCCCCATACCACTTCTCGGGGGTAAGAATTTCATCATTTGGCTTCACAACCTCTTCCCTTTTATCCACCAATCTTGTAACCTTAAACCCAGCTCCATTGGGCTGCTGCAAAAAGCCAAAGTGCATGAAAGTACCATCCTTATACCGTAGGTTAAAGAGGTAAAAGGTAAACGCATTATCAGGCGATTCGATCATCCCTAGATGCTTAATGCGCTTAAAATCGAAGTTCTTTGCGCTATTATCCTTAAGGAAGCTGGTGAAATCGGGAATTATCCGCTCAGCAATCGAATCTTTTACACGATCGTTCTGCTCCGCAAACAGCGCATTAAACCTCGTTACGATAGTTGTATCCTGCGCCTTTGCCTGAAATGTGGTTGCCAGTAGTACAAGCGCAACCAGCTCGACAGCTTTTCTAACCATCTTCATCTCAACACCTATTTTAAACAAGAATTCTCCTCAAGAAACCTCTTAATAATTAGTTCAGGGCGCTTAACCGCCTTGTTGAGCCAGCTATATAGGAGTTCGTCATGCTCCTCATCGTTCAACTTCCAATCTATATTCTGCTCGCTTAGCTTACCTCGTAGGGTATGTATTGTCATCGCAGCCGCCACCGAAATGTTGAAGCTTTCGGTAAATCCGTACATGGGAATATACAAGAATTCATCAGCCTGATCGAGCAACGTTTGAGATACCCCGTTATGCTCGTTTCCAAAAAATACGGCAGCCTTCCCTTTCGTAAGATCAAAGTCTTCGAGCGCAACACCATCCACATGAGGCGAAGTTGCAACAATCCTGTACCCCTTCGATTTTAAGTTGCCAATGGCATCGCTGGTAGGACATGCAGAGCTATCGTAACGATGAATCGTAAGCCACTTGTCCGATCCCCTAACCACATCAGGGTTTATGCTAAAGCTATGTGCATTCTCTACAATATGCACATCCTGCAAGCCAAAAGCCTCAGCGCTTCTCAGCACCGCCGATGCATTTTGCGACTGATATATATCTTCAAGACAAACGGTGATATACCGAGTTCTATTCGAAAGAACCCTTTTAATAATGCCAATGCGCTCATCGCCAAGGAACGATCCTAAATGCTCCGATATGCTGTTCCGAATTTCTGGGGTGAATTCCATCTTTAGAATATTAACATTCCAAAGATAGCAATTTAAAAAGCGCAATAAAAAAGGGTGCGGAAGCACCCTTTCAAAATCTGAATCGCTGAAAACTATTGAACCGTATCAGTTAAACCTTTTCCAGCTTTAAATCTTACCACTTTTTTAGCAGCAATTTTAATTTCCTTACCACTTCTTGGATTTCTACCTGTTCTTGCTTTCCTCTCAGAAATTCCAAAAGAACCAAATCCAATTAAAACAACGCTATCACCACTCTTAAGAGCATCTGAAGTAACCTTAACAAAAGCATCAAGAGCTTTTTTAGCATCAGTTTTTGTCAATTTGGCTTCATCAGCCAATGCATCAATCAACTGAGTTTTGTTCATAACTTAATCTTTTAGCGGTTAAAAAAATATTTGACTAAAGATTCTTTGATCACGTAAAAGGAAACTAATGCGCCTTTTGTGTTAACAATATCTTTCATTTGCTAATTTATGGAAATTATTTTCAACACGTGCAAATTGCTAGAAAAAAAAATAAAACAAACAAGTTTTTTTCTTCTTGCAGACTCCAATTTTGGAACTACTTTTGTCCTCGGAGAGGTGGCAGAGTGGTCGATTGCGGCGGTCTTGAAAACCGTTGAGGGTCAAACCTCCGGGGGTTCGAATCCCTCCCTCTCCGCAGACCACAACATCAAAGCACAACAAAACCCTGTAAATCGAATGGTTTACAGGGCTTTGTATTTTTACCCATTTTATTATTTCACACCTATTTCTAAGTATAGAGATACCTATTCGGTGAACTCCTCCTTTTCAGCCCCAAACAGATAACTTCGAAAATGATAAAGAGGCTGCCCTTTTACCGACAGCCTCTCCTCACACAATCAATTAATACATTCTTTTTACTTCACCTTCTTGGTAACTACGGCTTCCATTTCCTCTAGGGTTTTCCCCTTCGTTTCGGGAACCATCTTTAGGATGAATACCGCCGATAGCACGCTTATAATGCCGTAAATCCAGTAGGCAAAACCGTTGTGGAACTTCTCGGTAAGCCAAACGTTGTCGTTAAGCATGGGGAAGGTAAGCGAAACAATCCAGTTGGCAATCCACTGTGCTGCTACCGCAATCGACAGAGCCCCACGGATGGAGTTGGGGAATATTTCGGCCAGCAGCACCCAGCAAACGGGGCCCCAGCTCATGGCAAAGGCAGCGGTGTAGGTAAGCATAAACACCAACGCCAGCAACCCTACATGCCCCGAATAGAAGGTAAAGCCGAGGGCAATCATGCTGATGGCCATGCCAATCGAGCCAATAATCATCAGCGGCTTTCGGCCAAACTTGTCAACCGTAAGTATTGCCACCACCGTAAAGGCAAGGTTTACCACGCCAACGATAATGGTTTGCAGCAGCGACGAGTCGGTGCTGGCTCCCATGTTGCGGAAGATATTCCCGGCGTAGTAAAGCACCACGTTAATGCCCACGCCCTGCTGGAACACCGATAGGAGGATGCCGATGAGGATAACCCCAAAGCCATACGACAGCCAGGGCGCATTCTTCTCGTGCAACGTTCCTTTAATGTCGTTTAGAATGGCAGCAGCATTGCTCTTCCCCGAAATCTTGTTGAGCACCTTAAGGGCCTTCTCGTCCTTGCCCTTCATGGCAAGGTATCGGGGTGTTTCAGGTACAAATAGGAGAAGGATGATGAATATTCCGGCAGGAACTGCGCCCGAAAGGAACATCAAGCGCCATCCGTCGGTAATCAGCCACTGCTCATCGCCCTGCTTGGCAATAAAGTAGTTGACGAAGTAGATTACCAGCATCCCAAAGATGATGGCAAATTGGTTAAACGAAACGAGTTTGCCGCGCACGTTGGCAGGGGCAATTTCGGCAATGTACATGGGCGATATCATCGATGCGATACCTACTCCAATCCCCCCAATGATGCGGTAGATGGCAAACGAGTAAACGTCGAGCGTTCCAAAGACGTTGAACGTTTCGGGTTTCCAGGCACCAACGGCCGAGATAAAAAAGGCAACACCCGAAATAAACAGGCCGTTCTTACGCCCAAACGACTTGGAGATGAATCCGGCAGCAGCGCCGCCAATCACGCAGCCAATGAGTGCACTGGCAATCACAAATCCTTTTACGGCATCGGCCGTATTCTTCATCTCTACGATATCAGTAGCAGCGGGTAGCGCCTTGCCTAAAAAGCTGATGGCCCAAACCGTTAGTCCGGCCAAAATAACGCCACTTGCAATGCCCCCTTTTTTGAAGCCCAGCAGGCGGACGATCTGCGCGCAGATCACAATAAATACGAGGTAAAGCACCAGGGTCATCATCAGCTTGTACTGGCCAAATACAGCAGCGATGTTGGAGTTGAAAATGTAGTCAGATCCGTTGGTCTTGTAGATGAAGAATTCGACAAGCGATTTTTCGGCGCCATTAACAACCGCGGTGTCGTACCCAAAAAGCAGGCCCCCTAAGGTGGCCACGATGGTAAGCAGAACGATGTACAGCTTGCTCCCCTGCTGGAACGAGCTGGAGGATTGGTTTCCTCCGGTGTCTATAAATGCCATGATGTAGGTGTTAAGTGTTTGTCTAAAATAGGTTGGAGTACGGTGTGTAAAAGTCCGTAAGCGCACACGGTGCCTACGGACTTTTATGTTGGATATTAGATGTACAGGTTAATCAGCTGCTCGTATAGCTCCTGCTTGCCACTTGTAAGGGCAGGCTCGCCTGTTGCCTTGGCGTATGCGCGAAGATCTTCGAGCGAAAGCTTGCCGGCGTCAAACTCGGCACCCTTACCGGAGTCGAACGAGGCGTAGCGCTTCTTTCTCATCTCAAGTAGATCCGAGTTCTTAAGGATGTCGTCGGCAACCACAAGAGCGCGGGCGAATACGTCCATACCAGCGATGTGGGCGATGATGATATCGTCAAGGTCGGTAGAGTTTCTGCGGGTCTTAGCATCGAAGTTGATACCGCCGGTGGTGAAGCCACCTGCCTGCTGAATGACAAGCATGGCTTGGGTAACCTCGTAGATGTCGATGGGGAACTGGTCGGTGTCCCAGCCGTTTTGGTAGTCGCCACGGTTAGCGTCGATGCTACCAAACATGCCCGCGTTGGCGGCCATTTGCAGCTCGTGCTCGAAGGTGTGGCCTGCCAGCGTTGCGTGGTTTACCTCTATGTTCATCTTGAAGTCCTTGTCGAGGTTGTACTGACGGAGGAATCCGATAACCGTTTCGGTGTCGAAGTCGTACTGGTGCTTGGTTGGCTCCATGGGCTTAGGCTCGATGAGGAAAGATCCCTTGAAGCCATTCTTACGGCCGTAGTCGCGAGCCATGGTTAGGAATTGGCCAAGATGCTCTTTCTCGCGCTTGGTATCGCTGTTTAGCAGCGTCATGTAGCCCTCGCGGCCACCCCAGAATACGTAGTTCTCGCCTCCTAGCGCTATGGTAGCATCAATGGCATTCTTTACCTGAGTTGCGGCATGCGCTAGTACGCTAAAGTCGGGGTTGGTAGAAGCACCGTTCATGTACCTTGGGTTGCTAAACACGTTGGCGGTACCCCACAGCAACTTCACGCCGGTCTCCTTTTGTAGCTTGGCGGCATACTCTACCATTTTGCCAAGGCGCTCTTCTATCTCGAATACCGAGCCGTCTCCGGCAACATCGGTATCGTGGAAGCACCAGAAAGGAATGCCCAGCTTGGTGGCAATCTCGAAGGCTGCATCCATTCTGTCGTGGTTGCGCTGCATAAGATCTGATGCTTGCTCCCAAGGGAAGGCTTTGGTGCCTGGGCCAAAGGGATCGCCGCCGGTGCCGGTAAGCGTATGCCAGTAGGCCATGGCAAAGCGAAGCTGCTCCTTCATGGTCTTTCCGTTTACCATGCGATTCTCGTCGTACCATTTGTAGGCAAATGGATTCTTAGACTCACGTCCTTCGAACTTGATCTTTTCTATAGATCCGAAAAATTCTTTGCTCATCTTGTTCTTTATTTTAGTAGCTGACTTAAACAACGATTCCAGTTTTCGTAGGCTTCCTGAAGCATGGGGTTGCTTTGGGGTTCGACAACCTTTTCCACCTTAAGGGTTGCAAAGGCTTCCGAGGGGGTGCTGTAGTATCCGGCACCAAGGGCTGCACCGCGTGCGGCGCCAATTGCGCCGTTGGTGTTGTAGAGCTCTATTGTTGCACCCGTTATATCGGCAACGGTTTGGGTAAACAGGTCGCTCTGAAAGAGGTTGGCGATGCCTGCACGGATAATCGTGGGGGTAACGCCTACGGTTTTCATCACCTCCACACCGTACTGCATGGAGAATGCGATGCCTTCCTGGGCGGCCCTTAGCATGTGCGCCGTGCTGTGCAGGTTGAAGTTGATATTCTGCATGTGCGCCCCCAGCTCCAGGTTGCCCAGCACGCGCTCGGCGCCATTGCCAAACGGAAGTATGGTAAGCCCATCGCTGCCGGTTGGCGCTTGCGATGCCAGCTCGTTCATCTGCACGTAGGAGAGATTTTTGGTGGCATTCCGGCGCATCCAGGAGTTTAGGATTCCGGTGCCGTTGATGCACAGCAGCACGCCCAAGCGCGGATCGCTGCTGGTGTGGTTGACGTGCATAAAGGTGTTCACCCTCGATTGTGGGTCGTAGGCAATGCGGCTGCTTACGCCGTACACAACGCCCGATGTTCCTGCGGTTGCCGCAATTTCGCCAGGGTTGAGCACGTTTAGCGAGAAGGCGTTGTTGGGCTGATCGCCGGAGCGGTAGGTGATCGGCGTTCCTTCCTTTATGCCCAGGAGCGTCGCGGCATCGCGGCTCAGCGCCGACTGGTGCCCAAAGCAGGGAACCTGACGGGCCAGCAGCTCTTTGCTTAAGCCGTACTGGTCGAGGACGGTTTCCGATACCTTTTCCTCCTTGAAATCCCAGAATATCCCTTCGGATAAGCCTTGGGCGGTTGAGGTTGCCTCTCCCGAGAGCTTGTAGGCGATGTAGTCGCCGGGGAGCATGATCTTACTGATTCGGCCAAACAGTTCAGGCTCGTTCTCCTTAATCCAGGCCAGCTTCGAGGCGGTAAAGTTTCCAGGCGAGTTCAGGTGGTGCTCTAGGCACTTCTCGGCTCCGATGCTCTCCATCGCCCGGTTGCCTAATGATACGGCTCGGCTGTCGCACCAGATGATGGACGGGCGAACAACGGCTCCATTGCCATCGATTGTAACCAGCCCGTGCATTTGGTAGGTAATGCCGATGGCCTTGATCTCGGACAGGGTAACGGTAGCCGATAGCTGCTTAGCGGCATCCACGAAGTAGCTCCACCACATGTCTGGAGCTTGCTCTGCCCAGCCTTTTTGCGGCGAGCTGATGGCCATCTCTTCCGAGGGCATTTGCGTTGAGGCCAGGCAGCGGCCTGTTGATGCATCAAAAACGGCAACTTTTACGGAGGAGCTGCCAATGTCGATCCCAAGTGTTTTCATAGGGTTAAAATATTTTCAGCTTCTTCAGCTTCTTTTGTTCCTGACGGTACGAGTGGGCATCAAACTGGTAAAGAAGGGCCGGCTTATGGTTCACCTTGGCCTCCTTCTCGTCGAGCTGTATCAGAAATGGGTACTTCAGGATTTTCTTTCTGAAGTTTCGGTTGTCGATGTCGACGCCCAGTATGGCTTCGTAGAGGTTTTGCAGCTGCTTGATGGTAAATTTTTTGGGGAGCAGCTCGAAGGCGATAGGCGTGGACTGCATCCGGCTTTTTAGCCGGTCGAGCCCCTTTAGGATTATCTCCTTATGGTCGAACGATACGTGCTTCAGCTCCTGAACGTCGCACCACGAGGCTTTCCCCTGCATGGTTGCCTTTAGCACGCTCAGGTTGATTTTTACCAGCGAGAAGTACGAAACCGTAACGATGCGGGTGGCCGTAATGCCGTACGTAAACTCGATCCATTTCTTATCGTCCTCGTTGCTGATCCGGTTGGGATCCGAGAATACGTGTAGCTGCTCGAGGTAGATGTTGTTTAGGCCCGTAAGGTTCTGTAGCGTATGGTGGGCGCTGGTGTCGAGATCTTCGTTCTCGGCGATCATGCTCCCCGGCAGCTTGTACTCTTTGGTGGCGCTGCTATTCAGCTTTTGCCGTTCTACAAGGAGCACTTTCAGCCGGGTTCCATCGAAGCCGAACACTACGATATCTACTGATATTGACGGGTTAATTGCTGTACGCATCCGATTTACGTTTTGCCAAATATAGATGTTGGAAACCATCTTTGCGCAATAATTGTACTTAGTACGGTAAGCTTTAGCGTTTATTTGCGACATGGCAAACACAATTACTTTTAATTGCTTTTAATATCAGCGAAATGATATGGGGCGTTGGTGACCGCCGAGGGGGTATGGGCGTATGAGGGTAACGTTAAACTTACGCTAACCCCGACGAACGGGGTGCCGCCCTCCGAAAGGGTACGCGGCTTTACGGATTGTTTTGCCGCCGATGCGGGGCAATAGATCGGCAGCATTTCCTGAAGCGGGGGTTGGAAAATCATTTTCTCAGCTAAGCCGAGGCTACCAGTAATACGTACGCTCGACGGTCGGTAGGCTGCGAGCAGCCAAAACCTAAAAGACCTATGCAATGGTAATATGGGAGGAATACTCTCCGTTAATATACCCTACTACTACCCTGCTTTTTGCAGCCTCAACCCTGCAATTTTGAAGGTTCACCCTGCTTTTTGCAGCCTTGACCTTGCAATTTGCAGCCTCTACCCTGCTTTTTGCAGCCTGCACCCTGCTTTTTGCAGCCTTCACCCTGCAATTTGCAGCCTCTACCCTGCTTTTTGCAGCCTGCACCCTGCAATTTGCAGCCTACACCCTGCTTTTTGCAGCCTACACCCTGCAATTTGCAGGGGATTATTCACGGAACTGTGTCTACCCTATTTTTTCGGAAGCAGGAATTACGCCTGCCTTTTAGGTTAGGGCTGCTAGCGGGGCAAGGGTGGCGGAGGAACGGAGCCACTTGTATACCCTTGCCCCGCTAGGAGGCCTGGCCTTCCTTCGCGGGTGTTCTTCATGCTCCAAACTTGGCCATCCGCTCGGCAAATTTAATGCAAAGCTGCCCGTAGATGAGCTTCCACCCCGCAACTTCCCGCTTTGGGCTCGAGTTGATATCCCGAATAACGAGGTATATCAGCTTCTTGATGGCCATGTCGGAGGAGAAGCACCCCTTGGTCTTGGTCACCTTCCGCATGCGCCGGTGGATGCCCTCGATGGGGTTGGTGGTGTACATGAGCCGGCGGATCTCCCTGCCGAAGTCGAAGAAGGAGCTCAGCTTGTACCAGTTTTCCCGCCAGCTCTTGACGGCGGTGGGGTACTTCGTCCCCCAGCGCTCGGCGAAGCGCTCGAGCTCCGCCTCGCCCGCCTCCAGCGTGGGGCTGCCGTAGATGGCCCGCATGTCGGCGGTGATGGCCTTGTAGTCTTTTTTAACCACGTACTTGAGCGTGCTGCGCACCTGGTGGACGATGCAGCTCTGGATGACCGTCTCGGGAAAGGTGCTGCTGATGGCCTCGCTGAAGCCCTTGAGGTTATCCGTGCAGGCGATCAGGATGTCCTCCACGCCCCGAAGGCGCAGATCCTGCAGCACCTCCAGCCAGAAGCGGGCCGACTCGCTCCCGGCAATGTAGATGCCCAGCAGCTCCCGAAAGCCCTCCTGGCTGACCGCGTAGACGTTGTAGAGCGCCTTGCCCTGCACTGCACCGCCCTCGCGGCACTTGAAGTGGATGGCGTCGAACCAGACTATCGCGTAGAGCGGGCTCAGCGGGCGCTGCTGCCACTCCTGCAGCTCGGGGATGAGCCGATCGGTGAGCTCGCTCATCTGGGCGGGCGAGAGCGAAAGCCCGTAAACCTCCATCAGCAGCTTCCGAATGTCGGCGTAGCTCATCCCCTTGGCGTAGAGCGAGAGCACCTTCTCGCAGAGCTCGTCGTCCAGCAGCACCTGCCGCTTGGCCACGATCTCTGGGGTAAAGGATCCGTTACGGTCTCTGGGGGGGCTGAGCTCAAACTCGCCGTTCGAGCTCTTAACCGTTTTGGTGGTAGCGCCGTTGCGCTTGTTGCCCTCCGAATCCTTCAGGTGCTGCTCCAGCTCCAGCGCTAGGGCCTTCTCCAAAAAGTGCTTGAGCAGCGGGGCGAACACCCCATTCTCGCCGCTTAGGCTCTTGCGCTCGTAAAGGCCTTTGATGGCCTCCTTCTCAAATTCCTCGTAGCTGAAGCTCGCTACTTTTTCTTCCTCTTTCATTGTCTGCAAAGTTATCGTTATCATTTTGCAGACACAGTTGCATGAACAGTCTCATTTGCAGCCTCTAACACCCACAACATGGGCTACCCCTTATCCTTCTTCCGGTACTCGCTTGGCGACATGCCCATCTTCTTCTGGAAAATTCGGGAGAAGTAGAGCGGATCCTCGATGCCAACCTTGGGGCTGATCTGGGTAATCTTCATCTTGGTATGGTCGAGGTACTGGCAGGCCTTCTGGACCTTAAGCAGGATAAGGTAGTCGATGGGCGAATAGCCCGTTCGGGCCTTAAAGATGGCAGTTAGCTGGGTGCTCGAGTACTTGGCAAATGCGGTCAGGTCATTTAGCGTAAGCTTTTTCTCGATGTTCTCGTTCATAAAGTGGATGCACTGGCTAACCGTATCGGCAGCGGGGCTGGCGCCGTCGTTGCGGTTGGCGTACTGATCTTTGAACAGGATGCTCCCCAAGAAGTACTGGAGGCAAATGCTGGCGTAGCACAGATTATCGACGCCGTAGCCCATTTCGAGCGTGCTGTAGATGCTTTCGAAGAGGCCGATTCTTTCCTCGTTGCGCGACGTGCTGCTGGGCTCCAGGTTTACGGGTACACCCAGCCGTTGAGCGTAGAGCTGCGCCTGCTCCCCCTTAAAGTGCAGCCAGTAGATGCTCCACGGGGTCGATGTGTCGGAGCCGTACTGGTGCGGCGTGCCTGCCGGAAGAACAACCAGCTGATTCTCGTTTAGCCTACTTCGCCGTCCGTCCACCTCCACCCAGCCACACCCGCTGATGCAGTATAATAGTATATGTTGCTCTATCCCCTCGTCCCTCTTCCTGAAGTGAAATTTTGCGTTGGGGTAGTAACCGATATCGGTAACATGCACGTTAGCCGTGATGGGATCTTGCTCCAGCGCTTGGATAATCGACTTTGGTAAAACAATGGTTCTTTGCCCGCTAAAACCTTCCTTTTTCTTCATATTGATGTTACTATTTGGGGCGATGCCGCCATGTAAGGGCTGCAATCGCCTCCGGTAAAAACAGGTGCAAGTACGGATGAGCAAATATAGGTTGATCTGCGTAATATAATCCATGTACATTGTGCAATCTACCATTCTTTTTAGGCTAGTACGACCATAGATTTGCATCTATTGAATGTAGCATGTTGGGCAAAATAGCGACTGAGACTTAGCAGGTATTTTGCAGGCATCAGCAAACGATCAACCTAACAAACAAAAAATTAATCGGTATGAAAAAAATAAACAGCTGGTACGTCTTCTTTATTGCAAGCGTTTCAGCAATGGGGGGACTACTTTTTGGGTACGACTGGGTGGTTATTGGAGGGGCAAAGCCCTTCTACGAGCGCTTTTTTGATATTGCGAGTTCAACCAACCTACAGGCATGGGCCATGAGCTGCGCCCTTATTGGCTGCATTGTAGGTGCGGTTGCATCTGGAGTAATTAGCGAGAAATTTGGAAGAAAAAAGCCGCTGCTGCTATCGGCCCTCATTTTTGTTGTAGCATCATTAGGAACGGGATTGGCAAACAGCTATTCCCTATTTGTGGTATTCCGTATGATAGGTGGCGTTGGCATCGGCTTGGCATCGGCCATTTCGCCCATGTACATTGCCGAGGTTGCCCCATCGCACCTCCGCGGACGATTTGTCTCGCTCAACCAGATGACCATCGTTATCGGCATCCTGCTGGCTCAGGTCATTAACCTACTTATTGCCGACAAGGTACCCGCAGGTGCAACCGACGAATTTATCCGCTCGTCGTGGAATGGGCAAGTCGGTTGGCGCTGGATGTTCTTTGCATGCGCGGTTCCTGCCTCAGCCTTTTTTATTCTAGCATTTTTAGTACCCGAAAGTCCACGCTGGCTTATCAAGATGGGAAAGACCGACAAGGCACTTCCTACCCTCGAAAAGATAGGCGGAGCAACATTTGCTCGCGACGAAGTAAGCAAAATACAGGAGACGCTGAACGATGTAAGCGAAAAGGTAGATCTAAAAGCGCTGCTTAACCGCAAGTACCGATTCGTGCTGCTTATCGGTATCGTGTTGGCAGTATTTCAGCAGTGGTGCGGCATCAACACCGTATTCAACTACGCCGAAGAGATATTTACCGCCGCAGGATATGGGGTTAGCGACACCCTATTCAACATCGTTATTACGGGTAGCGTTAACCTAATCTTTACGCTGGTGGCCATGTTTACCGTTGACAACTGGGGTCGAAAGAAGCTAATGCTCTTTGGATCGGTTGGGCTATCCGCCATCTACATCCTTCTGGGAGGTGCTTTCTTTTTCGGATTTAAGGGTATACCCGTGCTTACGCTTGTGGTAGCAGCCATTGCCGTTTACGCCATGTCGCTTGCACCAATTGTGTGGGTAATACTCTCCGAGATATTCCCGAACCGTGTACGTGGAGCCGCAATGGCTTTGGCAACATTCGCGCTCTGGGTTGCCTGCTTTATTCTTACCTACACGTTCCCACTTCTAAACAGCTCATTGGGAGCTGCAGGAACATTCTGGGTATATGCCGGAGTTTGCCTAGTAGGATTTCTATTCATCGTAAAGAATTTGCCCGAAACCAAGGGTAAATCGCTAGAGGAGATAGAGCATCAAATAGTAAAATAGCCAACTGGGCAGTAACCTAAAAAAACAAACAGGCTCACACCTAGGAGGAGAACTTTTAATTGACAATAAATAAAATACCATATGGACGCTAACGTAAAAGTTTGGGAGGAGAAAGTTATCATCCCCACCTACGAAATAGGGAAAGCTGAAAAGAATCCGATCTTCTTGGAGAAGCGAGTATACCAAGGTAGCTCGGGGGTGGTTTATCCATATCCTGTAGTCGAGAAGATTGAGGACGAAAAGGTAGATAAAGCCTACGATGCTGTATACCTCGAAAATGAGTACGTTAAGATAATGATCCTCCCTGAGCTGGGAGGACGCGTTCAAATGGCCTACGACAAGATTAAGCAGCGCCACTTTATATACTACAACCAGGTAATAAAGCCCGCACTCGTTGGTCTTACAGGTCCATGGATATCGGGCGGAATAGAGTTCAACTGGCCCCAACACCACCGTCCAAGTACCTTCCTTCCCGTCGACTATACAATCGAGAAGTTCGAGGATGGCAGCGTTACCGTATGGGTTAGCGAAATGGAGAAGATGTTCCATCAAAAGGGAATGGCTGGTTTTACGCTACACCCCGGGAAGGCTTATTTGGAGATAAAAGGTAAGCTCTACAATCGAACGCCATTTCCGCAAACCTTTCTGTGGTGGGCTAATCCTGCTGTTGCCGTTAACGACGACTATCAGTCGGTCTTTCCTCCCGATGTAAACGCCGTCTTCGATCATGGCAAGCGTGACGTATCAAACTTCCCCATAGCAACTGGCACCTACTACAAAATGGACTACTCGGCGGGTGTTGACATCTCGATGTACAAGAACATCCCCGTTCCAACGTCGTATATGGCAATCAAGTCGGAGTACAACTTTGTAGGAGGATACGAGAACGACACGCAGGCGGGCGTGCTGCACGTTGCCAACCACCACATATCACCAGGCAAAAAGCAATGGACCTGGGGTAACGGCGACTTTGGCAAAGCTTGGGATCGCAACCTTACCGACGAAGATGGACCATACATCGAGCTGATGGCAGGCGTTTACACCGACAACCAACCCGACTTTACCTGGCTTCAACCCTACGAGGAAAAGACATTTACCCAGTACTTCCTTCCATATAGGGAGCTTGGCGTTGTAAAGAATGCCAGCCAAGACTTCCTTCTTAATTTAGATTTGGTAGAAGGTAAGGCTATTGTAAAGGTGTTTTCAACAGGGATTCACAATAGCGTAAGCATTACGTTGAGAGGTAAGAATGGTGTTTACCTTAACGATGGGATTAGCATTTCGCCTCTGGAGGTTTATACCAAGGAGGTTGATGGAGTTGCTGATTTATTCCACGAGCTACAGGTTGAGGTGAAAGACTCCGATGGCAATGTTTTAATCAGCTGGAAGCCAGAAAAGCCTGAGCTAAAGGAAATGCCAAATGCCGCAAAGCCCGCATTAGCGCCCGAGGAAATCTCGTCAATAGAGCAGCTTTACCTTACAGGGTTGCACATCGAGCAGTACCGCCATGCCACCTACACCGCAACCGACTACTACCGCGAGGCTTTAAAGCGCGAACCTTCGGATGTTCGCAACAACAACGCCATGGGCTTATGGCTGCTACGCAAGGGTAAGTTTGCCGAGAGCGAACCCTACTTTAGGCGTGCAGTAGAAACGCTTACCGAGCGCAATCCAAATCCCTACGATGGAGAACCGTTGTACAACCTTGGAATAGCGCTTAAGATGCAGAACAGGCTAGATGAGGCGTACGACTCACTCTACAAATCGTGCTGGAATGCGGCATGGCAAGATTCCGGCTACTTTACGCTATCGCAGCTATCAGCACAAAAGGGTAACCTAAAGGCAGCATTGTACGAAATAGACAAATCGCTAATCCGCAACTGGCACAACCACAAGGGACGTCACCTTAAAGCTGCTATTCTTCGTAAACTTGCGATGAACGAAGAGGCTCTTAAGCTTATTCATAAATCCCTCGAACTCGACAGGTTCAACTACGGCTGCCGATACGAGCAGTACCTAATTACTAAGGATTCCAACGTATTGCTAGAGATGAACAGGTTGATGCGCAACGAAATTCACAGCTACGAAGTAATTGCACTCGATTATGCAGCTGCCGGGCTATTTACGGAGGCCGTTAGTCTGCTGGAAGAAGGTGCTAAGGTTTGCCCAACCTCGCCAATGACCTACTACTACATGGGTTGGTGCCTCGATAAGCTAGGCTTGGAGCAAAAAGCAAAAGAGGTATATGCAGTAGCAGCAGCGCATAAGGCAGATTTCTGCTTTCCCAATAGGCTCGAAGCCATCCTTGCGCTCGAAAACGCGCAGGCACTAAACCCGGCAGATAGCAAGGCTCCGTACTATCTGGGGAATCTCTGGTACGATAAGCGTCAGTACACCGAAGCAATTGCATGCTGGGAGAAATCGTTTGCTCTCGACGGCTCCTTCCCTACCGTATGTAGGAATCTATCGTTAGCCTACTTCAACAAGCTTAACGATACGGTTCGTGCAGTTACCATGCTCGAGTTGGCTTTCGATTTGGATAGAACCGACGCCCGCATCCTGATGGAGCTCGATCAACTATACAAGCGCTTATGCTATCCTCATCAAAAAAGATTGGAGCTGCTCGAAGAGCATATCGACTTGGTAATGCAGCGAGATGACCTTTACCTCGAACGTGTAACCCTGTACAATCAGCTGGGGAGCTACGAAAAGGCCATTACGCTTATCGACCAACGCAAGTTCCACCCTTGGGAAGGTGGCGAAGGTAAGGTATCGGCCCAATACCAGATTGCAAGGGTCGAGCTTGCCAAGCGTTTGCTTTCGCAGAAAGAGTACGCCAAGGCAAAAGAGTTGCTCGAACAATGCCTTATATACCCGCACAACCTCGGAGAAGGCAAGCTGCATGGTGCTCAGGAAAACGACTTCCACTACTACCTCGGCTGCGCGTACGAGGGCATGAACCAGATGGAAGAAGCCACCAAATACTGGGAGCTTGCCAAAGAGGGCATCACCGAGCCTGCAGCGGCAATCTTCTACAACGATCAAAAGCCCGATAAGATCTACTACCAAGGATTAGCGTTGCTTAAGCTCGGACGAAAAGATGGCGCCAACAGCCGCTTCAACAAGCTTATCGCCTACGGCGAAAAGCACCTGTTCGAGACCGTGAAGCTCGACTTCTTTGCCGTTTCGCTTCCCGATTTGCTAATATGGGAAGACGACCTTACCTTCCGTAACAAGATACACTGCTACTACATGATGGGGTTAGGGTATGTCGGTTTAGGCGAGGTTGAAAAAGGGCAGGCTTACCTGACAAAAGCGTTCGACATGGATGGCAACCATCAAGGCGTGCAAGCGCATCTTTGCCGCTAAGCTGTTATAAACTATTTGATGTATCATCTTTGCAACAGCAGCCTCCGTATTTAGGAGGCTGTCCTTTGCATTTCAAAAGAAGGATGGCTATGAAAACAAAAGCATACTATGCAGCAATACTAATGGGCTTGGTGCTCTCTGCGGCATCGGCAACGCAAGGTTTTGGAGAGAAGGTAAGCTCGACAAAAGCCCTTACCCTCGCTGGCGAATGGCGATATGCGCTAGACAAGAATGATGTTGGCGTAGCGCAAAAGTGGTACGACTCGCTATTTGTTGGGCGAATCGCGCTACCGGGCACCCTCGACGGCGCAGGCATCGGCAATCCGAATATGCTCCTGCCCAAATTGGAGAAGCCTCAGATTCTTCATCTAACCCGTAAGTTCTCCTACGTTGGTCCCGCCTGGTACGTAAAGGAGTTCGTGGTTACCAAAGATTGGGCCAATAAGGAGCTAGTCCTAAACCTCGAACGGGTTCTTTGGACCTCGGATGTTTGGGTTGACGGAACCTTCGTCGGCGAATCGAAGAGCTTGGTTGCGCCACATCGCTACACCATATCGGGGCTAAGCGCGGGTAAGCATCGAATTGCCATCAGAATTGACAACCGCAAGCAGTTTGATATCTCGGTAAACGACATGGCGCATGCCTACACCAACGAAACTCAGGTGATGTGGAATGGGGTTATTGGCGATTTGTCGTTGCAGCTTAAGGATAAGCTTAGCGTAAAAAGCATCAGCGTATTCCCCGACATCGAAAAGAAGGGTGTTCGCGTTATTGTTGATGTTGCCAACGAAACGGGGAAACCGGTAAGCGGAACCGTTAAGTTCTCGGCATCACTTAAAGGCATCCCCGTTAGGGCAACGACCGAAAAGTTTGCCATCAGCGGCAATCACGGGAAAATAGAATCGTTCTATAGCCTAGGCAACGATGCGGCGCTCTGGAATGAGTTTAACCCCAACGTGTACACGCTAAGCGTTGCCCTAAATTCGGGGAAGCTATCCGACAAGGCATCAACCACCTTCGGGATGCGGAGGCTTTCCAACGAAAACGGCTACCTGCAGCTTAATGGAACTCGAATATTTCTACGAGGAACGCTCGAATGCTGCATATTCCCCCTAACCGGAAACCCACCGATGGATAAGGCAGGCTGGCAGAAAGTATTTGGCGCCGCAAAGCAGTGGGGGCTAAACCATCTTCGGTTCCACTCGTGGTGCCCACCACAAGCCGCGTTTGAGGTTGCCGACGAGATGGGGTTCTACCTACAGATCGAGCTTCCGCTGTGGAGCCTAACCGTTGGAAAGGATACGGCTACCACCCATTTCCTGGAGCATGAGGCGCAGCGAATAGTGGCGGAGTATGGGAATCACCCCTCCTTTTGCCTGTGGAGCATGGGGAACGAGCTGGAGGGAGATGCCAACATCCTCAGCTCGCTGATGTCCTCGCTAAAGGCGCAGGACCCACGGCATCTGTACACCACCACCACCTTCAGCTTCCAGAAGGGGCTGGGAACTGCACCTCAGCCCAACGACGACTTCTTTGTGACGCAATGGACGAACAACGGATGGATTCGGGGGCAAGGCATATTCAACTGCGAACCGCCATCGTTCGATAAGAGCTACAGCAAGCCTCTTCGGGGGGTAACGGTTCCGGTGATATCGCACGAGATTGGCCAGTACTCCGTCTACCCCAACCTAAAGGAAATAGAGAAGTACACGGGCTCCCTCATCCCGCTTAACCTAATGGCGGTTAAGGCCGATTTGGAGCGCAAGGGGCTGCTCCATAAGGCCGACGACTTTCTCCATGCCTCGGGCAAGCTAGCCGCAATCCTTTACAAGGAGGAGATTGAGCGCGCCCTAAAAACGCCCGAGTTCAGCGGCTTTCAGCTGCTCGACCTGCACGACTTCCCCGGACAGGGTACGGCCCTTGTCGGTCTCCTCGATGCGTTTTGGGATAGCAAGGGCATCGTTACCCCCAACGAGTTTAAGGCGTTCTGTGGCCCAGTAGTTCCGCTGGCCAACTTCCCAAAGGCGGTGTACCTAAGCTCCGACACGCTAACGGCTGCTGCCGCCATTGCCAACTTCACCGGTAAGCCAATCGCGCAAAAGCGCCTAGCGTGGACCTTATCCAGCAGCAGCAACGAGGTGGTGGCAAGCGGCACAATCGATGCCAGCAGCCTAGCGGTTGGCTACACTGCCAACATCGGCAAAATAGAAGCTCCGCTGCAATCCATTGGCAAAGCCCAGCAGCTAACCCTTAGGCTTGGCGTCGAAGGAACACCCTATCAGAACAGCTGGAGCATCTGGGTGTACCCCTCCAAGCTAAAGATCAATGCCGGAGAGGTTGTGGTTACCACCGATGTGCAAGCCGCCCAAAAGGCGCTCGCCGAGGGCCGAAAGGTGCTGCTTAACCCCAGATGGAAGGAGATTAAGGGAATCGAGGGGAAATTTGTCCCCGTGTTCTGGAGCCCCGTTCACTTCCCCAAGCAGGCGGGCACCATGGGGGTACTCTGCAACCCCAACCATCCCGCGCTAGCCAGCTTCCCAACCGAGCCATTCGCCGACTGGCAGTGGTGGGATCTGAATATAAATTCCACAACGGTAATCCTCGATAGCATCTCTACGGTTACGCCGCTGGTGGAGATGATCGACAACTTCGTAAATAACCGCCACCTAGCCTCCATCTTCGAGGCGAAGGTCGGAAAGGGCACCCTCATGTTTAGCTCGATAGACGTTACCTCGGATCTGGAGAAGCGCCCCGTAGCGAGGCAGCTCCTCTACAGCCTTCTTTCGTACATGAACGGATCGGCATTCGACCCGCAGCACGAGCTGAGGCCCGACGAGCTCGCCAAGCTCACCACCTCCAAAACGGAGGAGAACGCAAAGAAAAAGTCGGAGGACATCTACTAGCAAACCATAAAATAAAGCCAAGCGCAGCCACCACCCCGGCTGCGCTTGGCTTTTTTGCTACTTTTGGGTTGCGGATTGGAGAACGATGCTGAGCAACGAAGAGGTTGCAACAGAGCCTAGCCTCGGCGCGGGATGCACAAGTAAAATACATTTTACAATCATCTGAAACTATTTTTTAAAATGAATATACGGGAGAAAATTGACTACGTGAATTCTTTGAAACTTGATGAAAGAATCAATTACTGGCAAGATTTGATTTTATTGGCTAATGAATATTTGAGTTTGGGAAATATTGACGAACAACAAAGTTTAGATTTTATTGATTGTTTTAGAGGACTTCGAACTTCAAGGTTTATTCAATCTGATATTGATATGATATTATTAGATACATCTCTCCTAATTGCTCGCAAATTAAAAAGCAATAGAAAAATCTTAAAAGGAATATTAGATGATATATTATATTATTCGGATTTTTATCCAGAAAAATATAATAGAGATGAATTAGAGAACGAAATTAATGAATTAGACAAACCTTACTAGCCGTAGGTGTTCCTTAACTACCGTAGTCTAAATAAGCGCACAAGGCTCGGCCAAATTTGCAATTGACTATGTCGAACTTCGTTTCCGTCGAACATAAGTTCAGGTCTCTAGGCCGCCATTAATCGCCATACCACACCCCCCGGCTGCGCTTTGCTTTTTGGCTGCTACAGGTTGCGGTCTGTAGGTCGCTAGCAGTTCTAGCGTAGAAGGCAGGCGTAATTTCTGCTACCAAGAAAAAAGGGGACGCATAGCTACGGGAATACTCCTGCACATCAGAGGTCGCTGGTCATATATCAGCGGTGTACAGCAATTCTACAGCGGTGTACGGTAATACTTCAGCGGTGTATACCAATACTACAGCGGTGTATACCAATACTACAGCAGTGTATACCGATACTACAGCGGTGTATGGCATACTTCAGCGGTGTATGGCAATACTACAGCAGTGTATAGCGACACTACAGCAGTGTATGGCGTACCTGAGACAGCCACCGCCAGGGCAACGCTTTACTTTTTGGCTACTTTTTATTAAGTTGATTGCCCATTAGCAGCCCCTAACCAAAAAGGGGATGCATCCTTGGCCTTCATTGCTTTTGGCATTACCGTCGTATGCCGAGCTGGCCTCAAAAAAGAATTGTTATGCTCCACTTCATCGCCATCGTACCGCCCGCTCCCATCCTGTCCGAAATCCGGCAGCTAAAGGAGTACGCGGCAGCGCACTTCGACTCGCGCCACGCGCTACGGTCGCCGGCGCACATCACCCTCTTCCCTCCTTTCGACATAAAGGATAGGGCCGAAGCCCCCCTAGCTCTAGCCCTCGACCAGCTAGCCGCCCAGCAGCTGCACTTTACCCAAACGCTGAAGGATTTTGCCTACTTCGAGCCCCGGGTGGTATTTGTGAATGTGGTGATGAACGAGAATTTGCAGGCGCTGAAGGATCAGCTGGTCGATTGCCTGCGCGAGCATGGGCTGAAAAACGAGAAGTTTGCCACCCTCCCCTTCCATCCACATGTAACCATAGCCTTTCGCGACCTTACCGCTCCGCAGTTCAAGGCAGCAGAGGCCTACTTCTCCAACCAGCGCTACGAGGCATCGTTTACCGTAGCGGATATATGCCTGCTGAGGCTGGTTGCAGGCCGCTGGCACATCGTAAATCGGTCGCCATTCCTCGAGGGCCCAGCATAGCCCCCACCGCAAGGCAATCATCTACAAATCGGGAGAAGCGCTAAGCAAAACAAACCGCCACCACCGCTAGTCCCCCGTACTGAAGCCAGTACACCTCCGTGCAGTATGCAGGAACCCGTACTGAAACCAGTACGCCTCCATGCAGTGTGCAGGAACTCGTACTGAAGCCAGTACGCCTCCATGCAGTGTGCAGGAACCCGTACTGAAGCCAGTACGCCTCCATGCAGTGTGCAGGAACCCGTACTGAAGCCAGTACAGCTCCATGCAGTGTGCAGGACCCCGTACTGAAGCCAGTACGCCTCCATGCAGCGTGCAGGAACCCGTACTGAAAGCAGAACGGACTAGCGTCAGCCAACAAAAAAGGTGCCCCATACTGGAGCACCTTTCCATCCTAAATATCGTCGTATAATCCTAGAAGTTCCACTTAACCGCTGCGGTAGGGTATGCAGCAAAATCTTCGCTTGCAAAGCCACGGCTAATCTCCACCTCGCTACCCACCGAGAAGTGCTTGTTGAAATTGTACCAAAGCTGAGGTTCGGTTAGGAACACAAACTTGCGGTTATGCTGGGTTTGCTTCCAGAAATCGGCAAAACCGCTGAAGGTAACCTTGCCATCGAGCATGTGCATGTACCAAACGCCGGTAAGCTGGTACGATGGCGCTCCAAAGCCTTGAATGTACTTGTACATCGCCTCGAGGGTAAAACCTCTGGTAAAGCTGGAGTTATTCCATGCATAGTCAACGCCCAAGAGCCAAGCATCGTTAATGCGGAATGCGCCGGTTGTATTATCATTAATCTTGAATGCTCCCATCCCACCGTTATACTCAATATGAGCAGCCAATGGGCCATCCCAAAACTTGAGGCTACGGGCAATCTCCCAGTAGGCAAGGCTAACGCCCTTTATACCACTTTCGCCGTAGTTCATATCAATAAAGAAGAAGGTGCTACCGTAGCTATCTGGCTTAAACATCTCCACTGTACTCGTAAAAACACCTGCAGGAACAGCGGCTTTATCGTTTCCTCTTCTAAAATCGTAGTGCAGCTGTACATTTTGCGCAAAAGCACCAAGACCAGCAACCGTAAGCGCTGTAGCAAATAACAGTTTTTTCATTTTAATTTGATTGTTATGGATGGTTGTTCGACTTTTCACTTCCATAGCGCACCGATCTTAGCCGCTGCTAGTTTTTTGATGGTATATGCCGCTTCAGCATCTCGATGTAGCGTGGATCGCTAACGGCATCGGCGCAGAACTCGAAGAACTCTTCCGAAGTAGAACTATCGAGGACAAGCCCCTTCTCGAACTCGTCCAAGCTCCCCGAAACGTTTTCCTGCAAGTAGTAGTAGGCGGCCAGGCGATAGTGCAGCGCGGCCACATCGGCGTTGCTCTCTAGCGCTCTTTTAATGACATCGACCCCCTGCTGTAGCGATTCGTCGCCGGCGATCTCGGATAGCAGCAGCCACGACTCAAAATCGAGATGATCGAGCGCTACGGCGGTTTCGAACGCTGCCGTTGCCTCCTCCAGCTTGTTGAGGCGCATGTTGAGCTTCCCTAGGCCAAACCAGTACTCGGGAACATTCGGATCTAGCTCGACGGCCTTGGTGGCCAGCTCGTAGCTCTCGTCTACGTTATCGAACTCCAGCTCTACCACCGCTAGGCCGTAAAGGGCATCGGGGTTTTCGGGGTCGCTCTCGAGCGATTTCCGGTAGTAAATGCCGGCATTCTTAAAATCGCTAAGCTTCTCGTAGCACTCGCCGATGCAGCACATGGCCATGGCGGCATCCTCCTCCATCTCGGCGTACTCGAAGAATACGGTAAGCGCCTCCTCGAACCGCGCGTCGTTGGCCAGCGCGTTGGCCTTGCTAAAGTACGAGAGCGAAGCATCGGGCTCCAGCGCTATGGCATAGTCGAACGCCTCTATGGCCTTATCGTTCTTACCCAGCTTGGAGTACAGCGTTCCCAGGTTCGACCAGCCAAAGGGCAGGAAGGGGTCGCCATCGAGCATCTTCTCGTATGCCTCTATGGCCTCCTCCGTTCTGTTGAGCTTCTCCTGTATAAAGCCGAGCTCCCCGTAGGTTTGCGTGTTGGTTGGATCGAGCTCCACCCCCATCTTCAGGTACCTGCAGGCTGTTTCGAACTGGTCGTACTCCTCGAGGATGGCCACCACCTCAAAGAGCATGTCGAGCTTCTGATCAGTGCTCATGGCCAGCACCTGATCGAACATGGCAAGCGCCTCGTCGGTCTTGCTCGCAGCCATAAAGGTTTTTCCTTTAATCAGGTAAAAGTCGGGATTGTTCTTTTCGAGGGCCTCTACCGAGGTGAGATCAACAAGGGCATCGTTGTAGCGGCCGGAGAATAGCTCTATTTCAGCCTTCTTGATGGTGAGCTCCGAGGAGTTGGGGTGCTGCTTCCGGGCGATTCGGAGCACGCTAATGGCGTCTTCCGATCGATTCTGAAGGATGTAGTGATCGACCATCTTTTCGTAATCGCATACGTCGAAGTAGGCTATGCGGTTGGTTTTCACCATTGCCTCGTAACGCTTCACAATTTCTGGAAGGTTGTCGTCTTCGCTGAAGTACAATTCGCTATCTTCTTTCATGCATTACCCCCGTTGTGCGGGTAAAAGTAGAAAAATTAGCCGGAAGAAAAAAGCAAGGAACCTACAGCCGGTTGGATTCCTTGCCTAGAATGCGCAACGGAACGCCCCGCCAGGAAGCAAGAGCCATTTGGTCGGCCAAATTACTTTCCGCTGGCAGCGGATTGCCATTTACTCGACCAAACGGCAGCTGCAAAGCGTGAATCTCCCCAACGTAGCGCTCCGTAGCCCCTACCGATCCTTAAAGTACCTCATGAACTGCACCCGCTCGAATGCTGCGGGGTTGTAGGTTCTGTCCTTCGACATTTTCCCCCTAAACGCATCGAGGTTTGGATACGATTGCTCCTCCATCCACCGCTTCAGGTCGCTTAGCATCTCCTGCGCGTAGGGTATCCCATGGACGTAGAATGCCGATGCTGCCGAAACCACCTTGGCGCCTGCCAGCAGCTGCTTAACCATCGTTTGCCCGCTATGAATGCCGGTTGATGCCGCCAGATCGCACTTTACCCTCTCGGACATGATGGCAATCCACCGCAGCGACGTTGCAAAGTCGGACGGGTGGCTTAGCACGTTGGTGGTGGTAAACTCCAGCGTATCCACGCTAAAATCGGGGTCGTACATCCGGTTGAACAGGGTGATGCCCTTTACGCCCGTTTCCGAGAGCCGCTGGATAAGCATGCCGAGCGCTGCCGAGTAGTACCCAATCTTTAGCGATACGGGAATGGTTATCTTGGATAGGATCTTGGCAACAACGTCAAAGTACATCGCCTCGTTATCCTGGCCGGTTCGGGTAAAGTCGGACGGAAGGATAAACAGGTTGAGCTCTAGCGCATCGGCACCTGCCTGCTCTATCTTCTGGGCGTAGTCGAGCCACCCCTCGGCGTTAAGGCAGTTTATGGAGGCAATTACCGGGATGGTAAGCTCGGCCTTCGCATTCCTAATCAGGTTGAGGTAGTCGCTGAGGGGATCCTTGATCTGGTTAAATTCGAACTCGAAGTAGTCCATCGCCTCCGGGTAGATGAAGCCGGATGAGAGCATCCGCGTTATCGACACCTTGGTGTAGTGGATGATCTCCTCCTCGTAAACTGATTTTAGGATAACGGCACCTACCCCACTCTCCTCAAAGCTTCTCAAGTTCTTAAGATTCGAAGTTAGCCCGCAGCTGCTGGCAACCAGTGGCGAGCGTAGCTTCAGCCCCATGTAATCCGTTGAAATATCTACCATCATGTCTCAAGTTTTTTATGAAAGCGTTTTGATAAACTCTACCTGTAGAACATCCTAAAACGCAAAAAGCTTACAAGGGGCACCAAACGGTACAGCCTTGTAAGCCTTTTAGTCTAATTCAAGAATCAAGATATTAGATACTAGACATTAGACTTTAGATAATAGATAATAGATACACGTACTGCGAAATCCTCTTGATACATGTGTCGTGCGTCTTGATTCCTAAAGTATGGTATACCCCATCAGGTATTCGTCCACCGCCTTGGCGCACTCGCGCCCTTCGTTGATGGCCCACACCACCAAACTCTGACCGCGACGAACGTCGCCGCAGGCAAATACCTTATCGACGCTGGTGGTAAACTTCCCGTAGTCGGCCTTTACGTTGGTTCTGCCATCGGTTTCGACGTTCAGCTGCTTTAGGATCTCCTGTTCTGGACCAACAAATCCCATTGCCAGCAGCACCAAATCGGCATCGATCACCTCCTCTGTTCCTGGTACTTCGGCAGGCTGCATTCCGCCACTTGGTCCTACAGCCCACTTAATCTTCACAGTTTTAATCTGAGTAACCTCACCCTTATCGTTCCCTACGAACTCCTTAACAACCGTACCAAAGGTTCTGGGATCGTCGCCGTACTTTTGGGCAAACTCCACCTGACCGTAGTCGGTTTTATGCACCTTGGGGAACTGTGGCCAAGGGTTATTGTTGGCGCGCAACGGCGGCAGCTTCTCCATGATTTCGATCTGCATCAAGCCCGCACATTCATGGCGAAGGCTGGTTGCCACGCAGTCGGTTCCGGTATCGCCACCACCAATAATGATGACGTTCTTATCCTTTGCCGAGATGTAGCACTCATCTTTTAGATGGGAGTCGAGCAAACTCTTGGTGGTTGCCTTAAGGAAGTCTACCGCAAAGTGGATGCCCTTGAGCTCGCGCCCCTTTGCCACAATGTCGCGAGGCTTGGTTGCCCCACAGGCCAGCACAACCGCATCGTAGCTGCTATGCAGCTCCTTTGCATCTACATTTCCCCCAACATCGGCATTGGTTTTAAAGGTGATTCCCTCCTTTTTCAGAAGGCGAACGCGGCGGTCGATAACCTTTTTGTCGAGCTTCATGTTGGGAATGCCGTACATCAGCAAACCGCCAACCCTATCGGCACGTTCGTACACGGTTACCGTATGCCCAGCCTTATTCAGCTGATCGGCAACAGCCAATCCCGAAGGACCAGAGCCTACCACCGCAACCGTTTTGCCCGTTCGTACCTTGGGCGGATGGGCAACAACCAGCTTATCCTCAAAGGCACGCTCGATAATTGAGCACTCATTTTCTTTAATTGTCACCGCTTCACCGTGAAGCGCTACCGTACAGGCAGCCTCGCAAGGGGCTGGACAAACACGCCCGGTAAACTCCGGAAAGTTGTTGGTTTTATGCAGGCGAACCACCGCCTCGTTCCACTTACCCTTAAAGATAAGGTCGTTCCACTCCGGAATTAGGTTGTGGAGCGGACATCCCGTAGTCATGTTGTTAATGGTAACACCCGACTGGCAGAATGGTATCCCGCAATCCATGCAGCGAGCACCCTGCTTGCCCTGCTCGCTTTTGGGCAGAAGAACTATATATTCCTTGTAATCTTTTAATCGTGCCGTAGGATGCTTCTTGGAGGAAACGCTCCTTGGTATTTCTAAAAATCCTGTAGGTTTTCCCATCGTTTAATCCCCTATTTCTTTACGGTTATAACATCAGCAAAAGCAAGCCTCTCCGCCTCATCGAAGCCATAACCTGCCTGCTCGTATCGCTTAATCAGCGTCATAATCTTCTTGTAGTCCTTAGGCAGCACCTTTACAAACTGAATTTTTTTCAGATCGAAGCGATCCAGCACCTTCTTGGTTACTGCCGAGCGGGTGTGCTTATAGTGATCTTCCAGCATTTGCTGTAGCACCACCTCGTCCTCGCCATCGAGCTTCTCGACGTACACCATGTCGGTGTTGATGCGGCTTCGGTTCATGCCCGTTTCATCCTGAATGTAGGCAATACCGCCCGACATACCAGCGGCAAAGTTTCTGCCAATGGTTCCTAGGATAACCACCCTACCACCTGTCATGTACTCGCAACCGTGGTCGCCAACACCTTCCACTACAGCATCGACACCCGAGTTACGAACGCAGAAGCGCTCGCCTGCCGCCCCGTTGATGTACGCCTTACCGCTTGTCGCGCCGTAGAAGGCAACGTTACCGATTACAATATTCTCGTATGCCTCGCGGCTGGTGGACTGCTCCTCCTGAACGATAATCTTACCGCCCGAAAGGCCCTTGCCCACGTAGTCGTTAGCATCGCCCCAAAGCTCGAGGGTTATACCGCTTGGGATAAAAGCGCCCATGCTTTGTCCGCCTGCGCCCTTCATCTTAATCCAGATGGTATCTTCGGGAAGTCCTTTATTCTGGTACCTCCTGGTAATTTCGCTACCAAGTATGGTTCCAATGGTTCTATTCACATTATCGACATGCAATTCGATGGATACCTTTTCGCCAGCGTCCAGCGCCTTCGAAGCCTTGTCTAGCAACACCGTTGCATCGATGGTTTCGTACAGCTTCTGGTCGTACTTCTGCTCGAAATGGTAGTTCGAGTTTGGCATCTTGAAGTTCTTGAAGAGCACCCTAGTTAGGTTTACCTTCTGTGCCTTCCACCCTTCAACCGTCTTCTGGCAAAGCTTATCGGTACGCCCAACCATCTCGTCGATGGTACGGAAGCCAAGCTCCGCCATGTACTCGCGCATCTCTTGGGCGATAAACATCATAAAGTTTACCACGTACTCAGGCTTTCCTGTAAAACGCTTGCGCAGCTCCTCGTTTTGGGTGGCAATACCAACCGGGCAGGTGTCGAGGTTACATACGCGCATCATTACGCAGCCAATGGCAGCTAGTGGAGCCGTTGCAAAGCCGTATTCTTCGGCACCCAAAAGAGCAGCAATCACCACATCCTTACCCGTCATCAGCTTGCCATCGGTTTCAATCTTAACGCGCTGACGAAGCCCATTCAGCACCAGTGTTTGATGCGCCTCGGCAAGCCCCATTTCCCAAGGTAGTCCACCATGACGAATAGAGGTCATTGGCGATGCACCTGTTCCGCCATCGTAACCACTTATAAGGATTACATCGGCGCCACCCTTGGCAACACCTGCGGCAACCGTTCCAACGCCTGCCTCCGACACCAACTTAACGTTGATAAGCGCTTGCTGGTTGGCGTTTTTCATGTCGTAGATTAGCTGGGCTAAATCCTCGATAGAGTAGATATCGTGGTGAGGTGGTGGAGATATCAGCCCCACTCCTACCGTTGCGTGGCGAGCCTTGGCAATCCAGGGGTAAACCTTTGTTCCGGGAAGCTGACCTCCCTCGCCAGGCTTGGCACCCTGCGCCATCTTTATCTGAATTTCCTTTGCATTCAGCAGATACTCCGAGGTAACGCCAAATCTACCAGAGGCAATCTGCTTAATTGCCGAGCTTCGAAGATCGCCGTTCTCATCGCGGGTGAAGCGCTCGCGCTCCTCGCCTCCTTCTCCGGTATTCGACTTGCCGCCAAGTCGGTTCATGGCAATAGCCAAGCACTCGTGCGCCTCCTTGCTGATTGAGCCGTACGACATAGCTCCCGTCTTAAAGCGCTTAACGATATTCTCAGCAGGCTCAACCTCTTCTATCGGAATTGGCTCCTGAAAGCGGAAATCGAGCAGGTTGCGGAGCGTAACAGCCGACATTTCGTTATGGAATAGGGCTGTGTACTCCTTAAACTCCTTGTAGCTGCCGGTTCGGCAGGCGTTCTGCAACTTGTAAATCGACATGGGGTTGTACAGGTGCTCCTCCTGCGAACTGCGGTACTTAATGCTACCCTCCGAGTCCAACGAAAAGTCGGTAACCCGGCTATCAAATCCACGAGCATGCCTTTCGATAGTCTCCTTGGCAACGTCCTCAATGTCGAGCCCCTCAATGCGGGTAGGTGTACCTGCAAAGTATGTCTCAACCAGCTTACTCGACAGCCCTAGCGCCTCGAATATCTGCGCACCGCAGTACGACTGGATGGTGGAAATTCCCATCTTGGAGATAACCTTTACAACACCTTTAAGAATAGCCTTATCGTAGGTGTGAACGGCATCCTTGTACGACTTGGCAATGGTCTTGCTATCAACCAAGTTTTTGATAATATCGTAAACGAAGTATGGGTTGATGGCGTTTGCCCCAAAGCCCAGCAGCAGCGCAAAGTGGTGTACCTCGCGGGGCTCTGCCGACTCTACAACGATGCTTGCCTTTGTTCTCTTAGCCTTCTTTATTAGGTGATGGTGCAGCGCCGATGTTGCCAGCAGCGCTGGTATCTGTACCTTGTTTTCATCAACCTCCTTATCGCTAAGAATAAGGATTGATGCCTTCTTAGCGATAGCCTTATCGGCCAACTTGCAGAGCTCCTTAAGCGCAATCTCCAGCCCGTTTTTGCCCAACGACTTGTCGAAGTAAAGTGGCAGGCGAACGCTTCGGAAGCCTCTGTTGTCAAGGCCCTCGATATTCTTTAGGTCGAGGTTGCTGATAATGGGGCTAGCCAGCTTAATGCGGGTACAGTTCTTCTCCGAATCCTCTAGGATATTACCCTCGGCACCCAAGTACACCCTCACCGAGGTTACAATCTCCTCGCGAATGGCGTCGATTGGCGGATTGGTTACCTGCGCGAACATCTGCTTAAAGTAGTCGTACAGCAGCTTGCTCTTGTTGCTGAGCACCGCCAACGGCGTATCAACCCCCATTGCCGATAGCGGGTCATCGCCGGTTGTCGCCATGGGCTGGATGATGGAGTAAACATCCTCGTAGGTATAGCCAAACCCCTTCAGGTAGCGGCTGTAGTCAACCGTAGACTCCTCGTGCTCATCGATAGCCTGCTCCAGCTTAACCAAGCTGCGCTCAATCCACTTCGCGTACTGCTTGCGGCGCGAGTAGGTATCCTTTAGCTTCTTATCGTTGATGAGTTCGCCCTTAGCGGTATCCACCAAAAGCATCTTACCAGGCTTTAAGCGTCCTTTGGTTTTAATATTTTTCTGAGCCACATCGAACACCCCAACCTCCGATGCAAGCAAAAGGTAGTCATCTTTGGTGATATAGTAGCGAGCCGGACGAAGGCCGTTTCTGTCGAGTACCGCCCCCAGCTGCTCGCCATCGGTAAAGGCGATGGCTGCCGGACCATCCCAGGGCTCCATCATGGTCGATTTATACTCGAAGTAGTCGCGCACGCTACGGTTCAGCTCCTTATTCTTGCTCCAAGGCTCGGGAATGTGCATCATCACCGCTTCGGGGAGGGTACGCCCATTCATCACCATAAACTCGATGGAGTTGTCGAGCATGGAGGAGTCCGAACCATCGGGGTTAATTACGGGAAGCACCTTCGAGAGGTTATCGCCAAACACCTTCGAGGTAAAGTTGCCCTCGCGGGCGGTCATCCAATTCTGGTTTCCCTTAATGGTGTTGATCTCGCCATTATGGATGATCAGGCGGTTGGGATGCGCCCTCCTCCACGAAGGAAAGGTGTTGGTGCTAAAGCGCGAGTGAACCAGCGCCAGCGCGCTTTCCATAGCCTCGTCGTTTAGGTCGGGGTAGAACACCTCGAGCTGCTTAGAGGTTAGCATCCCCTTATAAACGATGGTTCGGCACGAAAGCGAGCAGATGTACGAGTCGGGAGCGAGCTTCTCGAACTCCTTTCGTATAGCGAATAGGTCGACATCGAACTTTTGCCTATCGGTGCTATCGTCGTTACGCTTTACAAATGCCTGCGCAATGTAGGGCATGGCGTCGCGCGATGCATCGCCAAGGCTCGAAGCGTTAATCGGCACCTCCCTCCATCCCAGAAAAGTATGGTTGTGTACATCTACAATGTTTTCGAAGATGAGCATGGCGCGCTTTCTCTCGGCTCCATCGTGAGGTAAAAAGAACATCCCTACGGCGTATTGCCCCTCTTCGCCAAGCGAAAAACGAATCTTCTTTGTGAGAAACTTATGCGGAAGCTGAATCAGAATGCCAGCACCATCGCCAACGTTGGGATCGGCTCCCACACCGCCACGGTGATCGAGCTTGGTGAGCACCCGAAGCGCATCGGTGACAATTTTATGCGACCGAATACCCTTAATGCTGGCAATTGCACCTATTCCACATGCGTCTTTCTCAAAAGCAGGATCGTACATTCCTTGCTGCTGGGGATAATCCTTTTCCATAAGTGTGCTTCCTTTCCTATATTTTACTCAAAAAAACATTCAAAGCTCCTCGAAATCCTACCATGCTTACAATATGTAAGCACTATACAACAATACCATCAAATTACTTAACTAATCGACTATATATCTAGGTATTTTATGCATTACAATATATCGCATAAGCACGATTTATCCTGTTGCCTCGTGTTTTTAGCAGCGTAATCCAAATGCCCCGAACAACAAATCCGCTACTACGCAAGATGCCTTGTAAAAAACGCCCACACCAGTACAGTATCTAGACAGCGTCTAGTAAATTATATAAGCCAACATGCAGGGCGAGCAATTACTACTATAACAGTATCCGCTTACAAAGCGACTTAAAAACAGGTTAAAGAACAAGAATGAGCTCACGCGTAAACAATGGCTTGCTTTGGTGTAATGCTATGCCAACATTACAATTTACCGCCTACTCCTTAATAACTCTAAAATAATCAGAGAGAGCTGTACGAATATTGGCTTTCTATTTTCGCGTTTTGCTAAAAGTAGAGATTATTTCCAATAATAAAAATCAATCGAATTGGGGCTGACTGCCAATACATAAATTGATTATAAGCATTATAAAGCCGTTTTCTTACTACTATTTTTAAATACTCCTAATTTAGAACTTGAGATGTAGAGCAGCCCCAAAAAAGCGCTTACAAATTGTAGCTTAATCTTCGAAATTGCATTTAATACTCTTTTAACCTTTACATGTACACCTTAATAGATTAGGACTTGCATTGAATACAGGTTGCTATTTTAGCTGTAAGCCCAAATGTCAGACGCTACTCCTGCTTCCGAGAAAATAGGGTAGACACAGCTCCGTGAATAATTCCTGAATCCCCACCAGCAGCCCCGCACCTGCGGCTTACACATTGGCACCTTACCCTTTACGTTGCCTATTTCTCGCCTAAGCGACGAGGCTTACAGGCCTTGCACCCCCTTTGCTGATGATGAAAGCCACGGTGGAAGCCTCAATAACCAGTTCGGAACTGGTTATTACCTGCTCGAAACAGGTTACGAACCAGTTCGGAACTGGTTATTACCTGCTCGCAACTGGTTATTACCTGCTCAGAACTGGTTACGAACCTGTACGCAACTGGTTATTACCTGTTCGGAGCCGGTTATAAGCAGTTCAGAGCAGCTTATTGGGTATCCTGAGGCACCTCGCATCGCTCTTTACGACCACGCGATGGCCCCAGAGTAAGGTTGTAAGGCTGCTCGAGGTGGCTTATTGCCAAAGCCTATACCTTGGAGGTGAATCAATAGAAAATAAAAAGCCCAAGAGCAGAGTTGCTCTTGGGCTTAACCGTATCGTAGAGGCTATAGAGGCTACATATTGCCGTCGATGTACTTCACAATATCGCCGTAAAGCTTATCGGAAGCAGGCACCAGAGGGAGGCGGAGAACATTCTTACAGATGCCCAACTTGCCAAGAGCAGCCTTGACGCCTGTTGGATTTCCTTCAGCGAAAAGCTGGTCGATAGGATCGGCGAGCTTGTATAGCGTTGGTAAAGCCTCCTCAAACTTGCCGCTCAAAACGAGGTGAACCATGCTGCAGAACTCCTTTGGGTAAGCGTTGGCGGCAACCGAAATCACGCCATCGGCGCCAACGGCAACTTGAGGAATCACGTGAGCGTCATCAGCCGAAAGAACAAGGAATCCTTCGGGTCTCCCCTTTAGCACCTTAATCATCTTGTTCATGTCGGTATCGGCCTCCTTAATGGCGATGATATTCTCAAAGTCGTTCGCCAGGCGGATGATGGTTTCAGCGGTAAGGTTCACGCCTGTACGTCCTGGCACATTATACAGCACAACAGGCTTCTTAGAAGCCGAGGCTATTGCCTTGTAGTGCTCGTACAGCCCTGCCTGATTAGGCTTGTTGTAGTATGGCGTTACCGATAGGATGGCATCGGCATGCTTGTACATCTCATCATTCAGAAGAGCGATAACCTCGGCGGTGCTATTGCCGCCGCATCCAATAACCATCGGAAGCTTAGCCTTGTTGCTCTCGTGAACATGTTTGACGATTGCCCGCTTTTCCTCTTTAGTCAATGTAGGGGTTTCGCCGGTTGTTCCGTGAACAACTAGGTAGTCAACATCATTGGTAGAAACGTACTCTACCAAACGAGTTAACGACTCAAAGTCTACGCTTCCATCTTCGTTAAAGGGTGTAACAAGCGCTACACCAACTCCTCTTAAATTCATATGCATTAATTCTTAAAACAACTATCCAATTTTTTGCAGATAGGCAAACATCTGCTCCTGCAAGAATTCCAAGTCTACGTTGCCATCAACATCGATGGTAAAATCGAAGGGAGAATCGGCAATGTCGATGCTTCCTATCTTGAACTTAGCCAACGATGCGGTGGCAAGGTAAGCACAAAGCTGCGATTCTAGGCGGCTCAAATCTATTAAATAATCGTGATTCTTCTGTAAAAGTTTCAGAAGCTCCTCGTTTTTGGGCACTCCATTCCACTTCACCTCCTGCGTGCTAGCACGGTAAAAATTAGCCGTCTTAGGGTATGCCGACTGAAGGTCCTTTGATTTACCCACCATAATACAATCAACGTCGATACCTTTTGCCACTACCCTATCGATAAAGGCATAAAGGTCCGAGAGCTGATTTTCGTTTTCAACTTTATACAGAAGAACAGCGCTTTTTACCTTATCAAGTGGGGTGAAATACCTTTCTCGCATTGCGCTTACATTGGATTGCAATGCAGCAAACGCCCGTTTTTGAAAACTTCTCTTAATCGCAGTAAGCATAAACCTATTTGTTTATCAACGTATAAAGTTCGTCCAGATTAATCATTTTGATGCCCAGCTTATTTGCCTTTTCGAGCTTCGATGGTCCCATGTTCTCGCCTACCACCAGGTAGCTAAGATTGCCCGATATGCTGCTAAGCATCTTACCGCCGTTATCCTCGATCATCCTTTTTATATCATCACGAGGGATATCGAAGGTTCCGCTGATCACAAAGGTAAAACCTTTTAGCTTATCCGAAGCCCTTTCAACCTCCTTCTGCTCCATTTGTACGCCAAATTCTCTAAGACGCCTTACCTGCTCGAGGTTTTTAGGTTCGCTAAAATGGTATTGGATGCTTTCCGCGATTTTGGCGCCAACCTCTTCTACCTGCACCAGCTCGTCGTACGAGGCGGCAATAATGGCATCAATGCTCTTTAGGTGAGCAGCCAGCTTCTTTGCCGTTACCTCGCCAATGTAGCGGATACCGATGGCGTAGAGTACCCTCTCGAAGCCCACCTGCTTAGATGCCTCAATGCTCTTAACAATGTTTTCGGCCGATTTCGTGCCTAGGCGCTCAAGATCCTTAATCTTGTCGACGGATAAGGGGTACAAGTCGGCGATGTCGCTAACCAGTCCGGTGCGGTAAAACAGCTCCACGGTTTCGGAGCCTAGCCCCTCTATATTCATAGCCTTACGGCTGATGTAGTGCTCTATTCGTCCAATGATTTGAGGTGGACATCCAGCATCGTTGGGGCAAAAGTGCTTGGCTTCGCCTTCCTCACGGATTAGCTCGGTGCCGCACTCCGGACAGTGGGTTATATACCTAAAGGGTGATAAGCCTTCCGCCCGCTTAGCCAAATCTACCCCAACAACCTTGGGGATGATTTCGCCTCCCTTTTCCACCAGAACGTAATCACCGATTCGGAGATCAAGAAGTTCTATTTGATCGGCATTGTGCAGCGATGCGCGCTTTACCGTTGTGCCTGCCAGCTGTACGGGCTCTAGGTTGGCTACGGGCGTTATGGCGCCGGTTCTGCCCACCTGAAAGTCGACGCTTAGCAGCTTGGTGGAGGCCTGCTCGGCCTTAAACTTGTAGGCAATGGCCCACTTGGGCGACTTAGCCGTAAAGCCCAAATCTTCCTGGTCGGAAAGGCTGTCAACCTTAATTACGGCGCCATCGGTATCGTAGGGTAGATTCTCGCGTTCTTTATCCCAGTAATGAATAAACTCCTCAACCTCCGCCATGCTGCCGCAAAGGCGCATGTGCTCCGACACCTTGAAGCCCCAGCTGCGCAGCTGCTGAATGTTATGGTAGTGGCTATCGGAAGGAAGCGCTTCGCCTAAGAGGAAGTAGAGAAAGCAGTCGAGGCCGCGCTTGGCTACCACCGACGAGTTTTGCAGCTTCAGCGTGCCAGCTGCGGCGTTGCGCGGATTGGCAAAGGGCTGCTCGCCGATCTCCTCGCGCTCGCTATTCATCCTATCGAACGAGGTGTGAGGCAAAATAATCTCACCCCTAACCTCGAACTCCTGAGGGTACCCCTCGCCACGAAGCTTCAGCGGTACGCTCTTTATTGTTTTCACGTTGGCGGTAACATCATCGCCCTTAACGCCGTCGCCACGGGTTACGGCGCGCACCAGGCTACCGTTTACATAGGTAATGCCGATTGCCGTTCCATCGAATTTAAGTTCGCAGGAGTACTTGGCATTGGGCACCACCTTGCGAACCTTGGCGTCGAAGTCGGCCAGCTCGTCAAAGGAGTAGGCGTTGGAGAGCGAAAGCATTGGGTAGCGGTGCTCCACCTGCTCGAAGGCCTGGTTGCTGTCGTTGCCCACGCGCTGGGTTGGCGAATTGGGGTCTTGGAGCTCGGGGTGCTGCCTTTCCAGCTCCTGCAGCTCCTTCATGTGCATGTCGTACTCGTAGTCGCTTATCGAAGGATTATTGAGCACGTAGTACTCGTAGTTGGCTTGTTCTAAAAGGCTTCTTAATTTCTGGGCTTTGGAGGCGGTATTTTCGGTGGTCATTCGAATCTATTTTAAGCAAAAGTACTTGTTTGTTTTTTGATAAAAAACAACACTAAACCGATGGTTAAGATAAATTATTTCCTTCGATAATTAATATTTTTACGAAAAATGATACGTATGGAAGATCTGGATTTAGAAAAAGAGGAGAAAAGGGAGCTACTCAGCCGTTTTAGAAGCCTATACAAATCGTGCAAACAGAGCAGCTCGCAGGAGGAACTTCTTCTTTTAAAGAAGGCCTTTCGCGTTTCGGCCAATGCCCACAGGGAGAAACGCCGCGAAAATGGCGATCCTTTTATCTTCCATGCCCTAGCCGTAGCCCAAATCGTAGTCGATGAAATCGGCCTTAAGGGTACGGCTGCCATATCGGTTTTGCTCCACGAGACCTCGCGGATTAACGGCTTTGACGACGATGATTTTGCCAAGGAGTACAACCCCGAGGTTGCCACCATCGTTACGGGGCTGAACAAAATCTCTAAAATAGATCCAAAAACCAGCTCGAGCGAGGTGGAGAACTACCGCCAGCTGGTGATATCCTACTCGGCCGATCCACGCGTTATCCTGATAAAGCTGGCCGATAGGCTCGATGTGATGCGCCATCTTTACTTCTTTGCCGATAGCAAGCAGGTGAAGAAGGCCAACGAAACGCTTACCCTATACGCGCCATTGGCGCACCGCCTGGGGCTCTACTCCGTAAAGACGGAGCTCGAGGATCTCTCGCTGAAGTACACCGAACCCGCCGACTACATCAATATCACAACCAAGCTCGAGGAGACCGCCAAGGAGCGTAATACCTACATCGAGAAGTTCGTAAAGCCCATCGTGGCCGGGCTCGACCAGTACGGACAGAAGTACGAGATTAAGAGCCGAACCAAATCGATCTACTCCATCTGGAAAAAGATGAAGAAGCAGAAGATTCCCTTCGAGGAGGTGTTCGACCTGTTCGCCATCCGTATCATCCTCGAAAGCGAGCTGCCCCTCGAAAAGGCCGAGTGCTGGAGGACCTACTCTATCGTTACCGAGAAGTACATCCCCAACCCCGAGCGCATGAGGGACTGGATATCGGTGCCCAAGTCGAACGGCTACGAGAGCCTGCATGCCACCGTCATCGGCCCCGAGGGGAAGTGGGTGGAGGTGCAGATCCGCACCCGCCGCATGGACGAGATCGCCGAAATGGGTATCGCCGCGCACTGGAAGTACAAGGGCATTAGGCAGCAGCAGGGCATCGACGACTGGCTGACCGACCTGCGCAACCTGCTGGAGCAGGCCGAGGACTCGACCGACATGGTGGAGAGCCTAAAGCAGCTGGACAGCTACCAGAAGGAGATCTTCGTGTTTACCCCCAACGGCGACCTCAAGAAGCTCCCCGCCGGGGCAACGGTGCTCGACTTTGCCTTCGAGGTACACTCCAAGCTGGGCGTGTCGTGCGTGGGCGCCAAGGTAAACAACCGCCTGGCCTCCATTAAGGATGCCCTGCGGAATGGCGATCAGGTGGAGATCATCACCTCCAAAAACCAAAAGCCTACGAAGGACTGGCTGTCGTTCGCCATCACCTCTAAGGCGCGCAGCAAGATCAAGCAGAGCCTCAAGGAGGAGGAGCTGAAGGTGGCCAACATCGGCAAGGAGCTCCTGCTGCGCAGGCTCAAAAACTGGAAGCTGGAGCTTACCGACGAGATGGCCTCGCAGTTCATCAAAAAGAATAAGATTAAGTCGATTACCGAGTTCTACGCCATGCTGGCCAACGAGAAGATCGACATTGCCGATATCAAGACCTACATCGAAACCGCAGACCAGGTTGAGGAGAAGAGCAGCGCGTCCGAGATTGCCTACGCTCAGCCCAAAGAGCAGGAGAGCGGCGACTTTCTGATTATCGACGAGCGCCTGGCCAACGTGGACTACAAGCTGGCCACCTGCTGCAACCCCATCTTTGGCGACGACATCTTTGGCTTTGTAACCATCAGCCACGGCATCAAGATCCACCGCGCCACCTGCCCGAACGCCAAGAGCATGCTGGAGCGCTACCCCTACCGCATCGTGAAGGCCAAGTGGCAGCAGACGCGCGAGTCGAGCTCGTTCCAAACCACCATCCGCATCATCGGCGAGGACCAGATTGGGCTCTTCAACCGCATCTCGGAGGTGCTCACCAAGGAGCTGAAGGTGAGCCTGCGCTCGGCCTCGTTCGACACCAAGGGCGGCGTTTTCGAGGGGAAGATCAAGGTGTTCGTGGGCAACATCAAGCAGCTGGACATGATTATCCACCGCATCAACCGCATCAAGGGGGTGATCAGGGCCAGCCGCGTGGCCACCTCGGCCGAGTAGGAAATTTCATACAAGCTTTATACGGACTAGACCTGACAGATTTTAAAAACCTGTCAGGTCTTTTTGTAAGTGTAGGTCTTTACAAAATGTGGAAGGCTGCCTACTCAGTAGATAGACCTCCGCAAAAATGTGGAAGGCTACCTACTCAGTAGATAGCCTTCCGCAAAAATGTTGAAACCTCCCTACTCAGTAGATAGGCTTGCGCAAAAATGTTGAAGCCTCCCTACTCAGTAGATAGGCTTGCGCAAAAATGTTGAAGCCTGCCGGTTCAGCCGAGAGGCTTGCGCAAAAATGCTGAGGCCTGCCGGTTCAGCCGATAGGCTTCCGCAAAAATGTTGAAGCCTGCCGGTTCAGCCGAGAGGCTTGCGCAAAAATGCTGAGGCCTGCCGGTTCAGCCGATAGGCTTCCGCAAAAATGTTGAAGGCTGCCGGTTCAGCCGAGAGGCTTGCGCAAAAATGTTTGGGATCATTTGGGATGAAAAGACATTCCCGAATTTATGTAGGGAGCCGCGATGAATCGCGGCTCTACAGAAACAGGAAAGGCGCCCTCTCGGACGCCTTTCTTTCGTTATCATCATTGCTGGATTACCTGCGTTTGAAGAGTTCGTTGAGTTTCTTTTTAGCCGCATCCTTGAGCTGGTCTTCGCTCTTCTTTTTGGCCGTATCGGTTTTCGATCCGCCAATTACCTTATCGAGCAGCTTATTGGCCTGCTTGGTTACCTCCTTGGTGGCCTCCTGCTTCACCTTATCCTGAACGGCCTGCTTCACCTCCGACTGCACGGTCTTGCCGCCGGCGCTGGTTACGCTAAGCAACTTCACCGAAGGCTTGCTGTAGGTACCGGTAACGCCAAGGGTCACCTTCATGTCGCCCGAAGCTGCGCTTGATCCTAGGTATCGGCTCATGGCGCTGTTCAGCGATTTGGTAACGGCATTGGCCGGAACGTCCATCAGCAGGTTGTAGTTGATGCCGCCATCGAGCGAGGTGTAGCCGCTGACGGTGGTCTTACGGCCGTGCATCGAGATGTCAAATGGCTTCACCGACAGCTTGCCATTTTCGAGGGTTGTCGATAGGGCCAGCTCCCTGAGCTCGGTCATCGTACCGGCCGTGGTTGGCTTGGAGAACTGGGCCACCAGCGAGGTTAGCTTGGTATCCTTAAGCGTTCCGCTAAGGATTTTCACCAGCCCGCCGCCGTTCATCGAGGCCACGTTGGGCATCATATCCTTGGTAAGATCACCCTTCAGGTTGTAGTTAAGATCCATGTTACCCACCACGTACTGCGAAATCGGCGCGTACTTCTGGATGGTTTCAAACGTTTCAAAGGCCTTAGGGATGGATATCGATTTCACGCCAAGGTTGAAGTCGAAGGTTGGCTTCTTCACGTCGGAGTCGAAGGTACCCTTAACGTTTACCAGCCCGCCGATGATGCCCATGTTGGCATCCTTGATGGTCATGATGCCCTTCGAGATGCTTACCAGCGCGTTTACGTTGTCGGCAACAATCTTGTCGTAGGTAAACTTGCCGATGTGGGCCTTAAGGTCGAAGTCGATGTTCTTGGGGATCATCGAAACCGAGGTGCTCGTCTCCGACTTGGTTGGCTGTGCAGCCTGCTGCTTGGCCACGGCCTCCTTATCGGCAGGGGTCATCCACTCGTTGGCGTTGAAGGTTGGGATATTTACGTTAAGATTTCCGCCCAGCACGCCATCTGGCTTAAACAGGAATCCCATATAGTTGGATACGCTTCCGGTAGCCGAAATTTGGCTGCTGCCCACCTTCGACTCAAACTTGGTAAGGTTGATCGATGCAGGGTTGAACACCACCGCAGCGGTGCTAATGGTAACGCCCTGCTTAAAGGCTGGGCTCGAATACGAGAAGTTCGATACGTTCATGTTACCCGAAGCCTTAACGTTGGCGTAGCGCTTGGCGGTAACGTCGGATAGCTTACCGGAGGTAGCCAGGTTAGCCTTAACCCTCCCCTTAAGCGTCATATCCTTTAGGTTGAAAATTTTGGCAATCTTTTCCAGATCCACGCCACCGGCAACCTTTACGTTCCAGGCAAGGTCCTTGATGTTTTGCACGCTACCGGTAGCCGTCAGGCTTTCGCCGGCAAGCAGCATGTTGAAGTTGCCAATCTGAACAACGGTGTTCACCGCCTTACCGGTGGTGTTGGAGGCCGTCATGGCAAAGTTGAGGTTCTGGAGCGGCGTAGGCAGCAGCTTATTCTGCACAAAACCGTTGGTAAGCTTCGCCGAAGCGGCAAGTATTGGGAATGCCCCCGTCTTATCGTCGTAAACGCCCTTGGCGTTAAGCGCCAGGTCGAAGATCCCCTTAATGGTCATCCCCTCTATTGGGAATGCCGAAGTTAGCTCTCCAAGGTTCAGGCGAGCATTCACCTTAGCATCTACAGGGAAGTTTCTCAGGTTAGCCACCTTCAGGTAGCCATCAAATGGGTTGGTTCCAATCTTAAAGCTAAACTTGTTAAGGTTGATGGAGGTGCTTGGGATAAGCCCATCCTTGTTGTCAACGTTCAGGTCGATGTTGATGTCCTTAATCGCCTCCGACACCTTTGGATACTTAAACGAGGCATTCTTGGCAACCAGTTTCACGCCAAAAGCAGGCAGTAGGCTATCCTTGTAGGTTCCCTTAGCGTATCCGCTGAAGTCGAAGTCGCCATCAGCCTTAATATCGCCGAAGCTCTCGGTGTACACGCCAGGAACCAGCGATAGCAGCCCCTTAAACGAGTTATCGAGCGCCTTAAAGGTAACGTCCATCTTTACGGCATTCTGCTGCGCCAGCTGCACCCAGCCGTCGAAGCCAAAGTTGAAATCGTTAACCTTAATGGAGTTTTCCTTAAAGGTGTACTTCTTGTTGTTCATGTCCATGTTCACCACAAAGTTCAGGTCGAGCGACTTGTTGGAGAGGTACTCAGTACCGTTCATGGCTACGGTAGCCTTATCGGCGGTAAGCTTGGTGGTAAGGTCGAAAACATTTTCAGCCAAATCGCCGCTACCGGTAATGTTTAGGTTCTTAACGCTGGCAAACATCTTCGACTTCTGGTCGCTGTAGATGATGTCGGCATTCTTAAGCGATAGTTCCTTTAGGCGAAACTTAACGGGTTCCGATTTGGTGGTATCAGCCTTCTTGGTGGTATCGGGCTTTGGCTTGTAGATATCGTAGTTAGCCTTGCCGTTGGGCAGCACCATTACGTTAAGCTTTGGATTATCGAGGATAATCTTGTTCACCTCGATGCGCCCCGAGCTGATCAGCGCAAATATGTTAACCGTAACCTCAAACTTCTTCAGGCTAACAAGCGTATCGCCCTTAAACTCTTCGCGCCCCACAACGCTCAGATCCTCGAGCGCAAGGGTAAAGTTGGGGAAGTGGCTAAACATGCCGAGGCTCAGCCCATCCTGTGGAAACTTCACATCCGCATTGATATTCTCTGCGATAAACTTATCCGCAGCTTGCTTTATCGTTGGCTTAAATAGGTATGGCAGAATTAGCATCGCTAATATCAGCACCCCTAAAATTGAACCAAGAATAATCAGGAGCTTCTTCTTCTTCATTCGAATATATTCTAATGGTTATTTTAACCCAAAACTAGTGAAATTTCGCAGCAATAGCCTTTCCCAACTAGTAATAAGCGCTAAGTTTTGCGGCCTTTTGTGAATCAGTAAAAAGACAGAAGGGATCAATCCGAAAATTCGGTGAGGATATAAATAGAAAAAGGGATAGCAATTTTAATTGCTATCCCTTTTCATTTGTGCTCAGGATGAGACTCGAACTCACACGGGCTAACGCCCACTACCCCCTCAAAGTAGCGTGTATACCAATTTCACCACCTGAGCATTTGCTTTAATCAACTTGCGTACCCGGAACAGGACTCGAACCTGCACGCTATTGCTAACACTAGTCCCTGAAACTAGCGCGTCTACCAATTCCGCCATCCGGGCATTGCTTGTGTCAGCGTTTCAAAGATTGACGGTGCAAAAGTATAGATTTTTCGGGTATCTGCAAGGATTTCGCTGAAAAAAGCTACACTTTTTTAGGATTGAAAAACAAATGGAGAATGGGCTTTAACCATTCTCCATTTATTCTTATTGACTTACAAGTTTACCTGCTATAGGTTTGTTTCTACGTAATTCAAAAATTTGGTGTAGAGCTGCAGCCTTGTTTTGCCCCCGTAGATGCTGTGGTTCTTATCGGGGTAAACCATCATATCGTACTGCTTGTTGGCCTGAATGAGCTTGGAGACGAACTCAAAGGAGTTTTGGATATGCACGTTATCGTCGGCGGTGCCGTGTACGATTAGTAGCTTGCCCTTAAGCTTATCGGCGTGGTTGATGGGCGAGTTATCGTCGTAGCCGCTGGGGTTGTCGTTGGGTAGGCCGTTGAAGCGCTCGGTGTAAACGCTATCGTAGAAGCGCCAGTTGGTAACGGGAGCAACGGCAATAGCCATCTTGAAGATGTCGGCACCCTGTAGGATGGCGTTGAGCGACATAAAGCCTCCGAAGCTCCATCCCCAAATGCCGATGCGGCTTTTATCAACGTAGGATAAAGATCCTACGTACTTGGCGGTGCTGATTTGATCGATCACCTCTAGCTTGCCGAGTTGCCCGTAGGTTTGCTTGCGGAATGCTTCGCCACGGGCACCCGTTCCGCGACCATCGACGCAAACAACTAGGTATCCCTTTTGGGCAAGTACGTTCTCCCACCCTAGCCCCCAGCGGTCGAGCACCTCCTGCGAGTTAGGACCGCTGTACTGGGTCATCAGCACGGGGTACTTTTTAGCGGGATCGAAGTTAACCGGCTTAATCATCCAGCCATTTAGGGTAACACCCTCGGGAGTTACAAAGGTAAAGAACTCCTTGGGGGTGATATTGTACTCGGTGACCTTTTGCGCTAGTGCAGCGTTATCCTCCAAGGTTCGAATTTGCTTACCGGTTGCCTGATGCAGCGTGATAAGCATTGGGGTGGTAGTGCTGTTGAAGAAGCTGATGTAGTACTTAAAGCCTGTGCTAAATACAGCCTTATTGGTTCCTGCATTGGTCGAGAGCATACGGCTTTCGCCGCTCTTAAGGTTGGCCACGTAGAGCTCGCGCTGCATGGGCGATTTGGCAGCGGCAATGTAGTAAGCCAACCCGTTCTTCTGGTCAACACCTATAAAGTCGGTTACATCCCAGCTGCCCTTGGTGATCTGCTTTACCTGTTTCCCGTTCATATCGAAAAGGTAGAGGTGGTTAAAGCCATCCTTTTCGCTGTTGATGATGAACTGGGTGCCGTTGTCGAGAAAGGTGAGGTAGCTGTCGGTTACCTCGGAGATGTACCTATCGTTCTTCTCGGAGTAGAGCGTGGTGGTGGTGCCGTCGGCGGAGCTGCCAACGAGGATGTCGAGCTGGTTTTGGAGGCGGTTAAGGCGTACCATGGCGAGCTTTGCGGGGTTCTTGGTCCATCGGATACGGGCAATGTACTGGTTATCCTCGTTGCCGACGTTCATCTTGGTGGATTTGGCCGCCGCTAGATTGTAGCAGTAGATGGAGACAACTGAGTTCTGCTCGCCAGCTTTGGGGTACTTGTAGCTGTAGTTGTCGGGGTAGAGCTTACCCTCGAACTTGGTCATGTTGAAGAGCTTTACGCGCGACTCGTCGAAGCGGTAGTAGGCGATGGTTTTGCTGTCGGGCGACCACTCGAAGGCCTTGGGGAAGCCGAACTCCTCCTCGTACACCCAATCGGTAGAGCCGTTGATGATGCTGTTGAACTTTCCATCGGTGGTTACCTGTACCTCCTTGCCGGTGGCTAGATCGACGTAAAAAATATTGTTGGAGCGGACGAAGGCTACCTTGGCGCCATCGGGCGAGAAGGTGGCGTAGCTCTGCTTGCCGCTTGCCGAAAGCGGCTTGATCTCCTTGGTAGTCCTATTGAAGATGTAGTAGCTGGCGGTAAACGATCGACGGTAGATGGGGGCGCTGTCGGTGAGCAGGAGCACCTGCTTTTCGTCGGCGCTGAACTCGTAGTCGGAAACCGATTTCAGCCCAAACTTCTGCAGCTGCGCTGCCGTAAGAATGGTATCAACCGCCCTGCCGGTTTTGTAGCTGTACTCGACGATGTCGCTCCCGCTAAAGGCGGTATAGTTAACGCCATCGTTCATTGAGCTGATGCCCGAGACCGATTTCGCCCTGAATGTTCCCTTATCCATGAGGTCGGAGATGGTGATCTCCTTCTTTTGAGCCAACGATGGTATGCCTACGAGTAGTAAAGCAGCCAGCCCAAGGGCTAATCTCCCCTTCTGCATTTCGTTTTTTATTTAGTAAGTATTTACGGACACTGAAGCGCCAAAAGTATGCAACTACGGGCAAAGCGCCAATTAATATAGACACCCAAATTCCCTAAAACTGGCAGCTCGTAAAAGATTATCTTTAGCCAATCAAATACGATACGCTATGAACGATACGGCACCGGCATACCAGCGCCTAATGGACGAGCTGGTAAACCTTCAGGATCCATCGACCCAAAAGGTGGTTCAGTACTTCTTTAAAACCGAGCAGGGGCAGTATGGCGAGGGGGATAAGTTTTTGGGGATTAAGGTGCCGGTGGTGAGGGCTACCATTAAGCCGTACCTACACGAGGTAGCGCCTATAGAGGTTGAGCACCTGTTGCACTCGGAGTACCACGAGGTGCGGATGGCAGGGCTGCTGGTTTGGGTTAACCAGTACAAGAAGCTGAAGGATGAGGCTGCCCGTAGGGAGATCGTTGACCTCTACCTTAGGAATACGCGATACGTGAACAACTGGGACTTGGTGGACCTGAGCTGCGAGTTCATCGTTGGCGAGTACCTGCTGGATAAGCCCGCCGATTGGCTCTTCGCCCTGGCAAAGTCGGAGAACCTGTGGGAGCAGCGCATCGCCATTGTCTCGACGCTGACCTTTATCCGGAAGGGGCGCTACGGGGATACGCTGGCCCTGTGCGAGGGTTTCCTAGACCACCAGCACGACCTGATTCATAAGGCCTCGGGATGGTGCCTGCGCGAGATCGGAAAGCGCGACGAGGCTGTTCTTAGAGAGTTCCTCGAAGCGCATGCGCACGCTATGCCCCGCACCATGCTGCGCTACAGCATCGAAAAGATGAACGAGCAGGATAGGAAGTACTTCATGGAGGCTAGGGCAAGAAGCGGCAGGTAAGGAATTGCTAGCCCTGCGGGAATAGCGCTAAGCGTGGAAGCCTTTGTGCTAAGCGCAGGAGCGTATGTGTAATCCGCAGGAGCGATTGTGTAACTCGCAGGTGCGATTGTGTAAGCCGCAGGTCTGAATGTGTAACTCGCAGGTGCAATTGTGCAAGTCGCAGGTGTGATTGTGTAAGCCGCAGGTGTAATTGTGTAAAGCAACGGAGCGATTGTGTAGAGCGACGGAGCCAATGTGTAAGCCGCAGGTGCCAGTGTGTAAATCGCAGGTGCGAGTATGCTGAATCGGCAAGCCATAGCGGGAGTTGAGGTGATAATGGTAAACGGATACGGGGCAATCGTGAAATTTTTTGCAAAAAAAACGCCCTTCGTTTTTGCAAAAATTAAAAAAAGCCGTACTATTGCACCACTAACAAGCAAGTTCTTTAACAAAAAGATATTCCTCAGCATCTATATGCTTAACATGTAGCTATTTTTTAGCGAGGTGTTGAGTCTGTTGATTTGGGTTTGGTTGAGACAGGAGTAGAATTCTGTCACCGTTGCTCCACTTAATTTCGGCATTGCGCCGGCTAACGTAAGCCAAGAGCTGAGTGAGGTTTACGTGCGGTTTTTGCGAAATAACCTACTAGTGGGGCATACAAAAAATAAAAGGTCGATTGTTGCAATCGGCCTTTTTTTTGGCTCTATACCAAATGGGATGGGGCTGTAGAATCTGGGGCTGCGGCTTGCTAGAGAGCGCGCTCAGCCACTTCGAGGCAGCCTATCTCCCCGCCCCTTCGTTCCGATCCTTGCTGCTACTTGGCTTAACATCGTCGTTGCTAATTCCGCGCTGGGCTTTCTTAACGGCTTGCCCCATCTTGCCGAAGCGGTAGCTGATTGCAAGCTGAAGCACCCGTGCCTCCCGTCGGTTTTCGCTAACGGAGGAGAAGGTGGCTCCTTCGGCATATCTCCTAGAGGTGTAATATCTCTTGAAAGGATTTTGCACGGAGATGGCTGCGTTGAACTTTCGATCAAGGAAGTCCCTGCTAAGGGTGAACCCGTGATAGGTGTAGGATGACCATCTGGCTTGGAGCTCCATCGATCCATTTCCATACTCTCCGAAGCCCGAAAGGGTAAAGCCTTTGGCAAAGCACCATCTGAAGCTACCGCTAATACTTTTGGTCCACCCGCTGCTTTCCATTTTCTCGCCCGACGATCCGCTCCTGTAGGTGTTGTACTCTACGGATGGTACTAGGCTAATGGACAGCTTAGCGGAGGGGGTAACCGATCCGTAGAATGAGGCGCCATAGGTGCTGCTGCGCCCCCTGTTTCGGTAGGTTTGAACCTGCACGCCGGTGGGTAGCGTAAATATTAGCGTTTGGATGGCGCTGCTGCTTTGGCGAGCATAGAGGCTGAAGTCGAACTTAAGCTTGCCGGTGAAGTAGCTATAGCCGCAGTCGACGGAGTTCACCTTTTCGGCTTTCAGGTTTGGGTATCCGTAGGATATATACTTGGGATTTTTGTCGTCGATGTAGGGGTTAAGGTACTCGATGCCGGGGCGCTGCAGGCGCTGGGTGTACGAAATCCTGATGCTGCTGGCTTCGCTGAGGTGGTACGCCACGCTTGCATAGGGAATGAGGTCGGTTTGGCGGTTGCTGAATGAGGTGTCCGCCACCTGCTTAAACGAGGCATCGGTATAGGCACCTTCGAGCCTTAAGCCAGCCTTGACCGAGATCGTTTTAAGCTTAAGGAGGTAGCCTAGGTAGCCAGCAGCAATGCTTTGGGTGTAGCTTAAGTCGTTGCTGCGCGAGGGGTTGGGCTCCCACTCCTTGGCGGTGGTGCTGTAGGTGTAGCAGCTTACGTCGCTCGGATTGGTTCGTAGGATGTACTTTACGCCTGCCTCGTATAGGCTGTTTTTGTTGATGGGGTTAACGAAATCGAGCTGGAAGGTGTTCTCGTAGGAGCCTGCCGTATTCTTCGACCTGGTAAGAGACGAGCCGTAGCTAATATCGCCAGTGATATCGTTGGTGTAGCTAGCCTCTTGGGGGGTATAGTCGAATTTGTAGGAGATGGTTAGCAGCTTATCGGGCTTCCGGTACGAACGCTGGTAGTCGACATTCCCTGTTATTGAAGCCCAATCGTTTTTAGCATAGCTGTCGGTTGTAAAGCGCTGCGTAAGCCCACTTGTGGCGGAATAGGCAGCGGTTGAGGAGTACGAATCAATTTTCCACACGCTTTTATAGCAGATAAAGGAGGCGCTTATGAGGTTCAGCGAGTCTATTTCGTAGCTGAACTCTCCGCTGAGGTAGTCGGCAGCGCCATGGCGCTTGGCGCTCCCCTCCCCAACCGTTAACCGATAGTCTTCGCTACCGAAATTGCTTAGGGTAGAGTGGCTCTGCGATGCGGGAAACCTCCAGCAGCCATGCCCGTAGTTCATCGAAAACGCAAACTTCCCAAGCGTAGCCGTTGCGTATAGGTGCCTCATATATCCGTCCAAGTTATCGAGGCGAAACAGGAGGCTCCCCGAAAAGCCCGATAACCCTTTTTTGCTGGTGATGATGTTGATGATGCCGCCAATCCCCTCGGCGCTGTACTTGGACGATGGGTTGGTGATCACCTCGATGCTCCTGATGCTGCTGGCCGGCATGGCCTTGAGCACATCCTTTGCGTTAGCCGACATCAAGGCCGACTCCTTGCCGTTGACGAGGATTTTGTAGCTGCTGGCACCTTTAAGCTTGATGTTATCCTCGCCGTCAACCGTAAGCAAAGGCACCTTACGCATCATGTCTAGCGCGGTTAAGGTCTGCGATTCGGGGTCGGCATCGGTATTGTACGAGATCTTGTCCACATCGATCTTTACCAGCTGCTTTTGGGCCTGAACAACCACCTGGTCGATCTTCGTGGATAGCTCGCTCATCGTAATGGAACCGAGATTTTCCTTGGCTTTGGCGCCCGCCAAGAATTTTACCGTTACGGGTTTATAGCCAACTGCAGAAATAACCACCTCGCCTCTAAGGTTCTCCTTAAGCGAAAACTCGAATGCGCCACTGGCATCGGCGGCTAACCGCTTTAGCACCTTACTCTGCGAGTCCTGAACCGTAACGGTTACAAATGGAACGCCTTTTCGTGAAAGAGAATCAACGACTTTTCCTGAAATGAGCGTAGAGACCGAATCGCCAAAGGTGCGTAGCGGGAACGCCCCAGCGAGAAGCAGAAAAACGAAAAAGAACCGACACATGATTATGCTATTTGGGGTTATTCGTTAAAAACATCCGTACAAACCTCTAGCATTCCATGCTTAGTTTCAACTTTAATCGATATACGCCCATTATTTGCCGATGAAGCAGGAGGCTTGGATGATCTTCCCGAAAACAGGACGGCTTAAACAGCAAAAACGGGAATCCCTCAGTTGGGATTCCCGTTCTTTTATCATAGTGATGTGTCGGTATAAATCGGGTAGTTAGGCAGACTAGTTGCCACCGCCGCCGTTACCGCCTTTGCTGCCGCCACTCTTAACGTCGTCGTTATTGATGCCGCGCTGAGCCTTCTTAACCATGGCGCCCATCTTACCGAAGCGGTAGCTGATGCCGAAGCTAAAGGTGCGGTTAAGGGATCGATTCTCGTTGTGCGAGCTGAAGGTATCATCCCTCATATCAGACTTCCAGGTTCTGTACTCCTGGAAAGGATTGCTTACCGAAATGCTCACGTTCATCTTGCTCTTGAGTAAATCCTTTCGGAGGCTAACTCCATTGTAGAAGAATCCTTTTGATTTTCCCTGAAGCTGCAGCCAGCCGGTACTTCCGCCGCCGTAGGTCGATAGCGAAAGCCCCTTTATGATGGTCCAGCGAATCGATCCGCCCATGTAGGTTTCCCATCCTTCCTTACGGAGCTTTTCGCCGTTGCTATTGCGCTCCATAATGGAGTAGGAAGTCTCGCCGTGTATATCGAGCGATAGAATTGACCAAGGACGGTAGGAGCCGTACAGGTTTCCCCCAAAGGAGTTGTTGATGCCGCTATTCTCGTAGGTTTGAACCTGAACACCATCGCTGCGCACGGAGATAATGCTTTGGATGGCGTTATCATTCAAACGCGTCGACAGACCTGCTTCGAGGTTTGCTTTTCCGCTAAAGTAGCTGTAGCTGATATCGAAGGCGTTAACCTTTTCCGTCTTTAGGTTAGGGTTACCGTAGGATATCATTTTAGGCTTGGAGTCGTCGACGTAAGGGTTGAGGTACCAGATGCCGGGACGCTGCAGGCGCTGGGTGTAGTTGAACTTCACGCTGCTAGATTCCGCTAGCTTGTAGGAGAGGGTGAAGTAGGGAACCACATCCGTTACGTTATTGTTGAATGGGGTTTTGGTAGCAACACCCTGCTTAGAGTTGGCATCGGTGTAGGCACCTTCGAGCCTGAAGCCCGTTTTGAGCGATACCTTCTTCATCTTGTACAGGTAACCGGCATAGGCGGCAACAATGTTCTGGGTGTAGGTAAGCTTATTATAGCGGGTAGGGTCGTCAACCCAATCGCTATTTACGAAGTTGTAGTAGTCCGTTTCGCTGGGGTTGGTGCGTAGGATATACTTGGTGCCCACCTCATACTGGTGCCTTTCGGTGATGGGGTTAACGAAGTCGACCTGAAAGGTGTGCTCGTACGATGCAGCATCGTTCTTCGACTTATTCTGTATGTCAGTATAGTTTTTTATGCCTTTAACCTCATACTCGTTTTCGGTTCCGCTGGGGTTGTAGTCGAGCTTGTACGAAACGGTAAACAGCTTATCTGGCTTCTTAAACGAGCGCTGATAGTCGAGGTTGCCCGACATCGACCCAAAGGTCCTCTTGTAGGTGTTCTGCTGGTTGAACTGCTGAAATAGGACTCCCTGGTCGTCGTATACAGAGGTAATTCCATCGGGGTTGCTCTTCCACTTGCCGCCATATCCCCAAAACGACATGCTGATGAGATTTAGGGAGTCGATCTCGTAGCTCATCTCCCCCGACCCGAAGTGGGAGTACGAGCTGCCGTTGGATGACGAGAAGGTCTCGGTTCTGTGGTTCGTTGGGCTCAGGAAGTTTTCCATAATGGAGCTGCTAGTGCTCTCCTTCTCCTTTCGGCGGTTTGGTCCATAGTTTACCGAGAAGGAGAACTTTCCAATCTTAGCCGTGGTGTAGATGCTACCGCCAAACCCTCCGATGTTGTCGGCTCGGAGGTTCACATTACCGGTTACTCCTTCGAGCGTCTTCTTGGTGGTCACGATGTTGATGATACCGCCAACGCCTTCGGCGCTGTACTTCGATGATGGGTTGGTAATAACCTCCACGTTCTTAATGCTGCTGGCGGGCATCCCTTTTAGAATATCCTTAGGGCTGCTAGACATCAGCGTAGACTCCTTGCCGTTAACCAATATCTTGAAGCTGGATGATCCCTTGAGGGTGATGTTATCTTCGCCGTCAACCGTTACCAGAGGTACTTTGCGAAGCATATCCAGCGCATTGGAAGTTTGCGCTTCGGGGTCGGCATCGGTGTTGTAGGAGATCTTATCCACATCGATCTTAACCAGCTGCTTTTGTGCCTGAACAACCACCTGTCCAAGCTTGGCAGATGCCTCGCTCATCATTATCGAGCCTAAGCTTTCTTTTGACTTACTACCTGCCGCAAACTTTACCCTTACAGGGTTGTAGCCAACGGCGGAGATAACCACCTCGCCTTTGAGGTTTTCCTTAAGCGAAAACTCGAACGTACCGTTGGCATCGGAAGCCAATCGTTTTAAAACCTTACTTTGTGCGTTTTGAACCGTAACGGTTACAAAGGGAACCCCCTTTCGTGAAAGTGAATCAACAACCTTACCTGAAATAAGCGTAGTCCCCGTATCTCCAAAGGAGCTTAGAGGTGATGCTCCGAGTAGAAGCAGAAAAAAGATAAGCAATCGATACATAAACTATTATTTAGAATTTGTCAGTAAAAAATTCGTACAAACCTCTATCACCAAATGAAGAGGTGCAACTTTTTTCGATAAACAGCATTTTTTTGAGGATAAAACGCCCCAATAGGATGTGAAATCTTCGTAAACCGTCAACCTTTTCACTCAATTATTGTCTTTGCTTTTTTTGAAGCGAAAGACCAACGGAATACCCTAAAAAATGATTTGCCTTTGCAAGGCGAGACGAAAAGAAAATTAATTGTTAAGCTAAAATTTTAGGTTAATATTTATTGCCATAACAACGTTACGACCTTTTTGAAAACGGCGTAAATGTAGAGGAAATTGTCTACCGCGATGAACGGGTAACCCTAATGTGAGCTAAACTTACTATAAATATAGTAGAAACCTTTGAATAGCTTCATTTAACGGCAAACCTTACACCTGCAATCACCATGTAAAATAAGTTGGCTAATTTTGAAGGTTTTCCAAAAATGCACGATGTCAGAGAAAAAAAACTCCAAATATATCTCCGTTAAGGGAGCTAGGGTACACAACCTCAAAAATATCAGCATTGATATTCCCCGTAATAAGCTAATCGTTGTAACCGGCCTATCGGGGTCGGGCAAGTCGACCCTTGCGTTTGATACCATCTTTGCCGAAGGGCAGCGCCGCTACGTAGAGAGCCTCTCGGCCTACGCCCGCCAGTTTCTTGGCCGCGTTAACAAGCCCGATGTCGACAACATTGCCGGAATACCACCTGCCATTGCCATCGAGCAAAAGGTAAATACCCGTAATCCCCGTTCTACCGTGGGCACCTCTACCGAGGTGTACGACTACATCAAGCTGCTATATGCCCGCATCGGCAAAACCTACTCGCCTGTAAGCGGAGTGGAGGTTAAGTCGCACTCGGTGTCGGATGTGGTAGACTTCATCATCAGCCAGCCCGAAGGAACGCGCATACAGATTATGTCGCCCTTCTGCTACGATGCCCAAACGGGCGTTATCGCCAAGCTAACCCTTCTGATGAAGGAGGGCTTGCAGCGCCTAGAGGTTAACGGCGTGCCAATGCGCATAGAAGAGGTTATTAAAAATGCTGACAGCATCGATCCCAATACCATCTTTGTTATCATCGACCGTATTGCAGCCAGCAAGGATGAAGATTCGGTTAGCCGATATGGCGACTCGGTACAAACGGCATTTGGCGAAGGGAATGGAAGGACTACCGTTAAGGTATTTCCCGCAGAAGGCGAACCTTTTGTTGAGGAGTTCTCGAACCTCTTTGAGGTCGATGGCATGCAGTTCGAGGAACCTAACGTGCATATGTTTAGCTTCAACAGTCCGCTTGGGGCTTGCCCCAAATGCGAGGGCTACGGCAAGGTGATTGGCATCGACGAGGATTTGGTAATTCCCGACAAAACGCTATCGGTTTACGACGATGCCGTTGCCCCTTGGCGCGGCGAGGGCATGAAGGTGTGGAAGGAGGAGCTGATCTACAATGCGGCCAGCTTCGATTTTCCAATACATCGCCCCTACTGCGACCTTACGCCCGATCAGCAACGGCTGATTTGGAAGGGTAACAGCCACTTTACCGGAATAGATGGTTTCTTCGAATATCTCGAAGAAAAGAAGTATAAAATACAGTATCGCGTAATGCTATCGCGATATATGGGTAAAACCATCTGCCCCGTCTGTAACGGTGCAAGGCTAAAGCCCGAAGCCAGCTACGTAAAGGTTGGCGGCACCACCATCAGCGAGCTGGTGCTGATGCCCATCGATGAGCTGCACGTATTCTTCGATGCGCTCCAAATCGACGAGCATCAGGCAAAGGTTGCCAAGCGAATACTGGTTGAAATCCGCAATAGGCTTCAATTCCTAACCGATGTTGGACTGGGATACCTAACGCTCAACCGTCTTTCGGCTACCCTTTCGGGGGGAGAGTCGCAGCGCATCAACTTGGCAACATCGCTGGGCAGCAGTTTAGTTGGTTCGCTATACATTCTCGATGAGCCAAGCATTGGCCTACATCCTCGCGACACCAACCGCCTTATTAAGGTGCTAAAGCAGCTGCGCGACCTGGGCAACTCGGTTATTGTGGTAGAGCACGAGGAGGAGATTATGCGAGCTGCCGACGAGATAATAGACATTGGTCCGATGGCTGGGCAGCATGGCGGCGAGGTGGTATTCCAGGGCCCACATACCAAGCTACCTGAAGCCGAACGCTCGCTAACGGCGAAGTATCTTTTGGGCATCGAAAAGATTCCGGTACCAACCATTCATCGCAAGTCGAGCAGCTACATCGAGGTACAAAAGGCATCGGAGAACAACCTTAAAAACGTATCGGTACGATTCCCGCTTGGCGTAATGACCGCTGTAACGGGTGTCAGCGGTTCGGGAAAGTCGACGCTAGTTCGAACAATTCTTCATCCTGCACTTAACCGAGCCATAATGGGTACTGGCGATAAGCCCGGCAAGCATGCTGGGCTAGCTGGCGATATCCGGATGGTAAAGGGCGTTGAGATGGTTGACCAAAACCCTATAGGCAAGTCGTCGCGCTCGAACCCGGTTACCTACATAAAGGCCTACGACGAAATTCGCAAGCTTTTTGCCGACCAGCAGTACGCCAAGCAGAATGGCTTTACCCCATCGCACTTTTCGTTTAACATCGACGGTGGCCGATGCGAAGAGTGCCAAGGCGAAGGCGTAATTAAGGTGGAGATGCAGTTTATGGCCGATGTCACCCTCGTTTGCGAGAGCTGCGGTGGAAAACGCTTTAAGCAGGAGGTACTGGAGGTTCGCTACAAGGATAAATCGATATACGATATCCTGGAGATGACCGTAGACGAAGCCATCGACTTTTTTGGCAAGCAGGATAACAGCACCGCCAAAAAGGTGGCCGAGAAGTTACAGCCGCTTCAGGATGTTGGCTTAGGCTACGTGAGGCTTGGGCAATCGTCGAGCACGCTTTCGGGCGGCGAGGCGCAGCGCATCAAGCTGGCATCGTTCCTCGGCAAGGATAGCGCCAACGGGCCTATCCTCTTTATCTTCGACGAACCCACCACCGGGCTGCACTTCCACGACATCCGCAAGCTGCTTGATGCCTTTCAGGCTCTGCTGTCCAACGGACATACCATCATCATCGTAGAGCACAACATGGACGTGATAAAGTGTGCCGACTGGGTAGTAGACCTCGGTCCAGAGGGGGGCGAAAAGGGCGGCAACCTCGTCTTTGAAGGTACCCCCGAGGAGCTCGCCATGAGAACAGACCTTCATACGGGGAAGTTTTTGGCCGAGCACATTAAATAGGAGTTAGACGAAGTTAACCGAAGAAACACAAGCCCTAAAGGGGCGTAATCATAAAGCCTAGCCTGTAAGGGCTAGGCGGAGATGGACGAAGGAAGATATACGAAGTTATTTCAGGGGTTAGAAGGAGTTAGAGGAAGAATATTGAAGTTGGTATAAACGAACCAACCCACCCCTCCAAGGAGGGGATAACGTGCTGCTATTAGACGTTTGCCCTTTTGAATTCAACCGTAGCCTAATAACAGCAACAAGCAGAGCCTGCGCTTAGCACGCCTTAGCGTAGAGTTAGACGGAACTCACATCAAGTAGAAACATAAGAAACCATCAATGGATAAGAATATTCAGCTAGACAACGAGATTAAGAAGCTGCTAGAGCTGGTTCAGCAGCTGCGCAAGGAAGACAACGAGGCGTTTAAGGAGCATATCGAGCAGGTGCGCACCTCCAGCGACATCCAGATTATTCCATTCCTTGTTGAGCTACTTGCCGACGAAAAGGTTGACGAGGAGAAGAAGGAGGCCATCCTATCGCTAATCATGGACATCAAGCACCAGGATGCCCCTAAGCTGCTGGTGCAGGGTATCGCCTACCTTAAGGGTACCGACCAGCTGCAGCCCTACCTTTCGGCGCTGTGGCAGAACTCGCTCTCGTTTGCCCCCTACATGGATAAATTTGTGGATATCGCCCTTACGGCCGACTACCTTACCGCCTACGATGCGTTTACGGTTATCGAGAACTCGTGCAGCGATGCTACGGTGGAGATGCTGGATGCGGCCATCCTTAAGCTGAAGAGCGGATACGCCACCGAAGACGAAAGCAAAAGGCCGATGATACAGGAGCTAATCAAGGTACTGGAGGATATCAAAGTTCTTCCGAAGGAGGAGTAGGTATCCATCTAGTAGAAGAAGTTAATCGGAAATAAACCGGAGTTAATCAGAAGTTAATCGGAAAAAGTTAACGAAGACTCCTTACCATAAAGCATCAGCCCCAACAGAGAAGTCCTGTTGGGGCTGATGCTTTTTATTCGCACTGATAGGCTTGCGCCAGCTCGCTTACAAGGTCTCGGATCAGCACCTTTAACTCCTGGGGCTCCTCTATCCTAACGTTGCTTCCGCCGAGGATCACCCAGCGTGAGAATCCCCAAAGGTCGGAGTTGCGAAAGTGCAGCCTCAGCCATTGGTCGTCGTACTCCTCGTCGTAGGTGAAGCCGTACCAGTACTTCGACTCCTTGATGTGGTGCTGGCAATCGCGGGCAACCAGCAGCGTGATCTTCTGCATGCCATCGCGGTTCTGCATCCGCTCGAAGTACTCGTCGAGGCTGATGTGGCACTTCCTCGAGAAAGGGATATCCTGCCGTTCGAGGCTTAGGATGCGGTCGATGCGCAGATCGCGGTAGTCTTTGCGCAGCTGGCAGAAGCCAATTAGGTGCCAGCTGCTGCCGTAGTAGATCATCCCAATCGGCTCCACGCGCCGTACGGTCCGCTGGTTGGTGTAGCCGGCATGGTACTCGATGTCGAGCACCGTTTGGCCGACGATGGCCTGCTGAACGTCGGCCAGCAGCGCCTTCTCGCGGTTATCGTTATGGTTCTGCTGTCCAAAAACTAGGATATTATCCTGCAGCTTCTCCAGCGCATCCTTCTCCTTGGCGTTGAGCACCGACTTGATCTTGAAGAGCGCCGACTGGTAGGCCTCGCGCGTTTGCGAGTCGCTCATCTGCTCCACAAACTTGGCCCCAATCAGCAGCGCCGACGCCTCGCTATTGGTAAACCTTACCGGGGGAAGGTGGTAACTATCTGAAAGGAAGTACCCCACCCCCGCCTCCGAGCCGATGGGTACACCCGCCTCCTCCAGCGCCCGGATGTCGCGGTACACGGTGCGGATGCTCAGCTCAAAGCGGTCGGCCAGCTCGGCGGCCGTTACCACTTTCTTGCTTTGCAGATGGATGAGGATGGCCTGTAGGCGATCTATTCGGTTCATCGGATGAATTTACGTGAAGGAAAGACGGGGCGACTTTTCTGCCTTTACAAAGCTGCATGAAGCTTCCAAGTCGACTTTTTGACCTCAAAAACTTTTTTTGGAGCCTCCAAGTCAACTTTTTTCCTCAAAATATTTTTTTTGAGCCCTCCAAGTCGACTTTTTAACCTCAAAAACTTTTTTTAGAGCTTCCAAGTCGACTTTTTTGCCTCAAAAACTTTTTTTGAGGCCGCCAAGTCGACTTTTTTGCCTCAAATGTTTTTTTTGAGGCCGCCAAACCAGCTGTATCGTACGCGCTACTTCCGCTTGATGGTTTGCATCTTCCTATCGGCCATCTCTACGGCGTAGGCTAGGTAGCCCACCTCCTTGATGCGCGCGATGCACTTCGATCGGTCGGAGTTAAAGACCAACCCGAACATCTTAGCCATAAAGTTATTGAAGAGCTTGCAGCGTTCGTGCCCACCCGTCTTGCAGTCGGCACAGCTGGCAATACCGTTGCTGATGCAGCAGCTGCGCACCTTGCACCAGGTAGCCTTTTGGTTATCGGCACAACCGGGGCACTTCCCGCTCAGCAGCCTTCGGCAGGCGCCGCAGTAGAGGCCGCAGTAGGCCACATACTTCCTATCGGCAACAACATCCATAATCGATATTTTTAGTGGTAAACAAAAGTAAATAAAAGGAAGGGGGAATGCTACAGCTTACCGCACCTCCAGCTGAATTTCGGTAAGGCAGTTGGCAGGATTCTCGAAATCGCAGCGGTGGTAAACCTCGCGCGAAGCTGCCCCCATTTGTAGCCCTGCAGCCACCATATCGCCCATCAGCGCCTCGTAGGCCTTGCCAAGGTCGTTCCACGACCCCTCGTGCATGGCGCAGGCGCACCTAAACGAGCCAAGGGTGATGAACTCGAAACCGCCCCTATCCTGCCCCTTGCGCTCTACCGGAACGCATATCAGCAGGTCGAACTCCGTTTCGGGATTCCCATCGCAGCCGGCATAGTGCCAAATCTGGCTTCCCGTAGGATTAATTCCCTGCGATGCCAGCTCCGCCATCAGCCGCTCGGGCGTACTACCAACAAATTCGTGAATGGCGCTAAGCGATGTACGCACCTTCGTACCGCAAACAAGCATTGTCTCAACAACTTTAACTTCCATAATGTTTTGCTTAAATGATTACAGTACAAAACTACGACAGGCTACTGACAACAGTATGTCAGCATTGAAAAGAGTACAGGAGAAAATACGACAATTACCCAAAATAATGACGAAAAGAGCTGACATGTCGCAGGGCAATTTCATAACTTGATCAACAAAAACGGCATGGTATGAAAGCAGTAACGTTTAATCCAACAACCGACATCTACTCCATTAAGGACCTCCCCTTCCCCAAGCTCGGCAACAACGATGTAATGGTAAAGGTTAAGGCCTGCGGGCTCAACCCCTTCGATGCAAAGATATCGCTATGGAAAAGCCTCGTACCCAACATGACCGACACCTGGGTGCCCGGCCTCGACGTTTCGGGCGAGGTGGTTGAAATCGGCAAGAAGGTAACGCGCTGGAAACCCGGCGATCGGGTGCTATACCACGGCTACATGCTCCGCCCGCATGGAGGCTTCGCCGAATACGCCGTGCAAAACGAGGAGGCCATCCTGCACAATCCGGTACTTCCCCACGATATTGCAGCAGCAACGCCCTGCTCGGGGTGGACGGCCTTCCGTGGCATAAAGGATAAGCTAAACCTACGATCTACCGACACGCTCCTTATCATTGGGGGATCGGGTGGAGTTGGCAGTTTTGCCACACAGATAGCCCGCTACATAGGGGTAAAGAAAATCATCGTAACCTGCTCGGAGCATAACTTTTCGTTTGTTAAGGAGATGGGAGCAACCCACTTTATCGACTACACCAAGGAGGATATCGTAAAAAGGGTGATGGAGATTACCGATGGCGTTGGCGCCACCAAGGCCATTGATACGGTTGGTCCAGACTACGACATTGTGGCAGCCAACTCGCTATCGTTTAACGGGCAGCTGCTCGAGCTGGTAAACTTTGCCAGGCCAACCAAGTACCACGATGCCTTTATGAAATCGCTCACCTTCCACCAGTTTAGCCTTGGCGGCGGCTACGGCTATGGCATTCGCGGCCTACTATCCATACTCGAAACGGGCAGAAACTTTACCGATCTGGTAGAACGAAATTTTATTGATGTTCCCCTCAAAAAGGTGATATCTATAGAAGAGGTTCCCCATCAGCTTTCCGAAATGGTTAAGGGGAAAACGGTTGGCAAAATCGTAATGGAGCTTAAAGGCAAGTAGCATTAATATCATACAATCAAACAAAAGCGGCAGATCTAGCATCGAGCCGCTTTTTTATGCGATATTTGCAGCCAAATTATTCACCCCAACAATCAGCCACCCAAAATGTACGGTAACATCCGCAGCAGAGACTTTCTTCCCGAGCTCACCTTTAGCGCCTCGCGCAGCAGCGGTGCAGGCGGGCAAAATGTAAACAAGGTAAACACCAAGGTCGAACTCCGATTCGACATTGCCAACTCGTCCATCCTCACCGAAGACGAGAAGAGCCGGCTGCTCGCTAAGCTCGCCAAAAGGCTCACCCAAGATGGAACGCTGATAATTGTTTCGCAAACCGAGCGTACCCAGCTAAAGAACAAGGCTCAGTGCCTCCTGAAATTCTACGAGCTGCTCGAGAGCTCCCTCACCGTGCAGAAAAAGAGAAAGCCAACCAAGCCAACGCTTGCCTCTAAAGTCAAAAAGATGGAAGCCAAGAAGCACCAGTCGGAGCGAAAGGCTACAAGGCGCAGCATAGATTACTAACAAAAAAGGTCGGGGACTCCCCGACCTGAAATTGATTCAAATAAGACCTAAATACTGGCAAGAATTCGCTCTGCAACCTCTTCAATATCGCCGATACCGCTAATGGTAACCGTCATATTTTTATCGATGTAGTACTTCCCAACCGGCTTTGTCTCCTTTCGGTAAATCTCAATGCGCTTATTCATAATAGCAGGATCCTTGTCATCGATTCTATCGGAGTCTAGCCCCCGGTGAATTCCTCGTGCAATAAGTTCGTCGTGCGGTACGTCTAGGAATAGCACGCGCCGTATGGCAACTCCGTGCTTTTGGGCAAGCGAGTGCAGCGTGTGAGCCTGATTAATGGTACGGGGATAGCCATCCAGTATAATCCCTTTGCTGCTTTTGCACTTGATGATCTCGTGTTCAATCATCTCGTCGAGCAGCTCGTCGGGCACCAAATGCCCCTGGCGAATGTAGGTCTCTGCCTTCAACCCTAATTCGGTATGATTTTGCCGCTCAGCACGCAGAATGTCCCCTGTTGAGACATGCTGAAACCCGATCTTCTGGGAAAGGATCTTCCCCTGCGTTCCCTTTCCCGAGAAAGGGGCACCAAAAAGTATAAGTATCTCCATGGCCGACTGTTTTTATTAACACCACCTCAAATACCCTTAAAGCAACGACAAGTTAAAGAATCTCACCCCTAATGTCAGCTTTTTGAGGTTTATTTTATAAAGATCTTTACCCAAAGCTCCATGCTGCTCCCAATCGGGAGTGCATGTGGAGATCATCGTCGAGGAAAGCGGCCAAAACGCTCGAACCCAACCGTTCTGTTGCTGCATAAAAAAAGGGAGCCGAAGCTCCCCTATTTCCTAAAATGTTACCGCGATCCCCGCCTTAAACCAGCGTTGCGGCTGTGGGATATTCCCCAAGTCGTAGTACCGCTTGTTAAGCAGGTTCGAGGCCTCGGCAAAGGTTGATATGCTTTTGTAGGTGTACATCAGCTTGGCATCGAGGGTAAAAAAGGGATCGTAGGCCTCCTCCACCCCTTTAGGATCGGTGTAGGTTCCCTTTCTATCCTGATAGCAGCCTCTAACATTCAGCGTAACGTTCTTAATCAAACCAATAGTGCCAGAAAGGGTCGCCTTGTAGCTGAGGTAGTCGAGCACATACATCGATATATACTTGCTGCTATCCTTACCCTGAGTTTGGTAGGTGTAGGATGCTGCAATGCCCTTAAAGAACCTGCCGTTGGGGCTGTACGAAGTGGTTAGCTCAACACCCGTGGTGTGAATATCTGTCAGGTTTCGGGTTGTTGTTTTTGCCTCGGTGGGTAGCTTTACCCTATCTATAGAGTTATCGGCCAAGCGGCGGTATACCGATGCCTGCGCCATCCAGAAGCTCTTCTCGAACTTAAGCCCGCCCTCGTAGGTAATGGCCTTCTCGGGCTTTAGGTTAGGATTGCCATCGTGTACCGAGCTTTTGTAGTACAGGTCGGTAAAGGTTGGCAGGCGGTACGACTGGTTGGCCGAGGCAAACACCTTCAGGCCAGACTGCCCTAGCAGGTAGCTGGCATCGGCCCCCCAGTACCAGCTGCTTCCAAAATCGTTCGAGTTGTTGAACATCAAACCCGCCGAGAGGAACAGGTTTCTATAATTGTAGGAGTGCTCCACAAATGCGCTGGTGTTAAACCGATCGACGCCATTCGTATAGAATAGGTTGGTTCCAATAATCTTAACAGGCTTGCTCAGCACATCGCCGAGCACGTTGGAGAGGATATCCTCCTCGCGCAGCTCGGCGCCCACTAGCGTTTTACCGAGCAACGAGAAGATGGTTAGCTTCAGGTTGCCGCCGTAAACATCGGTACGGTGGTAGTTATGGTTCTTGTAGAAAGGAAGCGGATCGTACCGAAAAAGCTCGAAACGGTCGAAATGGCGACGCCAGTACCCGGTTGCCGACAGGTCGAATGCCCCGAAATCTTTGCCCCAGCGTAAGCTGCTGAAGTAGGTTTTGGTGGCCTCGTACTCGTTCGGATACTTTACCGAGTAAAAGCTGTTTGCCCCGAATCCCTTATCCTGAACGCCGGTGCTTAAATCCCAATCGCCCACCTTCTGGTTCTTGTAGGTGAAGCTGCCGTAGAAGTTGTTAACCTCGAAATCGGTATTGCTGACGTAGCCCGACGACTGCTGGCGATTGGCCGAAATAAACACGCCCAAATCGCCCTTGGTTGCCGAGGTGGTTGCCCCAAGCGAGAGGTATCCGAAGTCGCCTCCAGCAACGCTAACCCTGGTTTGATGGCTGGCCGTAGATGTGGTTATAAAGTTGATGGCACCGCTAAAGGCATTGGGTCCGAAGCTACGGGCGCCAGGTCCCTGAAGAATCTCAATGCGCTCGATGGCCGAGATATCGACCGGTAGGTTGAGGTTATGGTGCCCTGTTTGAGGGTCGGTAATGTTTACGCCGTTAAGGAGGATCAGCACCTGATCGAACGACCCTCCCCGAACCGAGATATCAGCCTGCACACCTACAGGACCTCTGGTACGAATATCAACACCCGCCGCATACGCAAGGACATCGGCCACGCTCTGGATGGGCGAAGCCTTTAGCTCCTCCTTGGTTATGGTAGATACAACACGGGTAAGCTTCGAGAAGGCATTCTTGCGCTGCGTGGCCTTAACAACAACCTCATCGAGCTTCCTCGACGAGACAATGGTGGTATCGCTTTGCGCCATGCCCTGCACGCTCACCAGCGAGAGCAGCATCAATCCAGCACAGCAGCTACGGCTAACCTTTACGCGAGCAGAACGCTCGAACCTTGGGGATTCAAAATCCATGATAAAGAAAATTTTGGCTGCAAATATAAGGGAAACCCGCCAATATAAGGTGGTGCACCGGCATTTGCCCGGGATTTCGACCCTACGCTTGCCCCTACCCGCCTTCAGCCGGCAACCATGAGCCTCAAGCCCTACGTCCAAGGTGGCATCAACCTGCCTCAAGCAGCTAATAAGCTGCTCCGAACTGGTTATTACCCCCTTCATAGGGGGCTACAACCACCTCCAAGCAGGTTATTACCCCCCTTGTAGGGGGTAATAACCACCCCAAAGGGGGTTACCAACCACCTCCGAGGGGGATATTACCCCTTCGAAGGTGGTTACCGCCACTAGTGGTTCCCCAACGAGCGAGCTTCCCCGGGTAAAATACCTAAAGGTGATCCCCCGAACTTTTGCTAATTTTGAAATCTCGTAAAAAAAGGGAGTTAACCTGTAACGTTTCGTTTTTTGGCAACGTCTTTAGGCTAGAAAAGTAAAGATATGGAACCAGAATCCTGCTTTAAAAACATACATCAGGAGCTAATTGAAGGATGCAAGGTATTCCGATCCGATAGTCAAATGGAGGTCTACAAGATCTACTACAAGACTATGTACAATACGGCCTACCGCATGGTGCACCATAGCGCCGAGGCGGAGGATTGCATGCAGGAGGCGTTTCTGAAGGCATTTACCAAGATTGGCAGCTACCAAAACGAGGTTAGCTTCGGGGCTTGGCTAAAGCGCATCGTCGTGAACACCTGTCTGGACAAGCTGCGCCAGCGCAGGCTGGAGTTTGCCCCCGACGACCAGTTCCCCGACAAGGAGGACGAACCATCATCGGATATCGACTGCGACGAAAACATGACGGTGGAGTGCATCAAGCGGTGCATCGAGATGCTGCCGGAAAGCTACCGGATAATCATCAACCTCTTTTTGATTGAGGGGTACGATCACGAGGAAATCGCCGACATCCTGCACATATCGAACGCAGCGTCGAGAACCCAGCTGCATCGTGCCAAGCAAAAGCTGGGACTACTAATTAAGGAAAAACAAAAAACAATATACAATGGCTAGGATTGAGGATTACATCAACCGTCACCGCGAGGAGTTCGATAGCGAAAGCCCATCGGACGAGCACTTCAAAAGCTTTGAGCAGAAGCTGCGTTTCGCTGGCTCATCCCTACAACCCAAAAAGCAACGGAGGCTCCCCTTTGCCCAAGTGGCAGCAGTAGCCGTGCTTCTGGTAGCCTCTGCCCTGCTATACGACCAGCTCTTCGTCGCCAACACCAACGAGTACAGCAACGAAATCAAGGTGATAAGGAGCAGCTACAACGAGGTGCTAGATGCCAAGTACAACCAAATCAATATTGCCGTAGATAAGCTTCCCGAGTCCGTGCGCAAGGATTACGAAAAGCAGGTCGAAAGCATCAAAAAGCAAACATCAATCATGGAAAAGGCTTCCGAGATGTCGGCTAATAACCCCGAAATGCGCCAGGCTCTTATGATGCACTACCGCAAAACGGACAGAATCCTTACCCGAATGGCCATTAAAGCCGAAAAAAACGAACAACAAAACGCACAAAACTCGAAGTAAAATGAAAACCTTTTATAGAATTGCACCACTCTGCACCTTACTCCTAATGGTTCTACTTTGCTCATCGTTTACAGCTTTCGAGCAAAGCTTTAACTCCGACTACGAGAACGACGCTAAAGCCGAAAAGGTGGCGTCTAAGGAGTTTGCCTACAGCAGCAACACCGCCTTAGAGGTCAACAACTCCTACGGAAACGTTAAGGTGACCACCTGGAAAAGCGACAAAGTAAGGGTCGACGCCTACGTAAAGTACGATGCCAGCATCTCCGACACCAAAGGGTACGCATCGAAGAACTACCGCATCAGCATCGCGCAAAGCGGAAACGAGATCAAGGTCAATACGCAGCATCTGCGCAACAACATCAAGCACACCATTAGCTACGTCATCTACGCGCCCGCATCCATAAAGTCGAAGATCACCGTAAAGTATGGCGATATCGCGCTTGGCGACCTAAGCGGCTACGTAAATGTAAACCTTAGGTATGGCGATCTCTTCGCCGAGAAGCTCAGCTACGGCAACGCCAAGCAAGCCAACAGCATTACAGCGGCCTATGGCGATGTCGCCATAAAGGAGGTGACCTGGCTCAACCTAACCATCGACTACGGCAACTTTGCCCTCCAAAATGGGTTTGCAATTGGGCTAAACGGAGCCTACTCCGACTTTAAGATCGACCGCGTAAAGTTCGTAAACTCCGCGCTCAGCTACTCCGACCTCAAGTTTGGCACACTTAGCTCCATTAAGGGCAAGCTGACAAACTCCGATATTAAAATTGACAAGCTATCCGAGAACATGGCGCTTTCGCTTCTCTACAGCAACGTCATTGTCTACAGCATCGATGGAGGCTTTAACAATATCGACCTGCAAGGCAGCTACTCCGATGGCAAGCTAACCTTCCCAAATGATGCCTCGTTTAAGCTTAACGTTAAGTCAAAATACTCCGACTTTAAGCTGTACAACCTGATAAATGGGGCACAGAACATCGAGGGGTCGTTCAGCAAAGCTATCGGAAGCAATCCAACCAAGAATGTCAAGATTATTTGCACCTACGGCGACTGGACCTTACGAAAAAACTAGAGTAAGCTTTATTCATACAATTGCAAAAGAGCGCATCGGTTTTCCGGTGCGCTCTTTACTTTTCGATATCAATATCCGCTAATGCTTTTCATTCCTATTATTCAGGATGCTTATCGATCGATTAAGCATATCGGTTCCCTGGTAAACCTTCGATAGAAGCGAAGGCGACAGCGACTTTTCCTCCTTGCTGATGTAGCCATTCACTATCGAGTAGTCGTCCATCGAGGTATGGCCGTATAGCAGCGATGTAATCCAGCTCTTAGGGAAGAAGATATCGCCGGTTTGCTGGATTTCGGGTAAAATCATCAGCCCTTTAGCAAGATACTCCTTCGAATCGTCATTGCGTAAAGGATGGTTTAGGAGCTTAAGCGCATCAGCAACCCAAGCCTCTTGCTTTCTATTATCGACATGCAGAAGCGATTCAAAGACCTTATCTCTGATAATCTTTTCGGGGCTTACCGCTTTCGAAACAAAATCGAAACGGCGCAGGTTATCTGTACTTTTAACTCCTCTTCGGGCAAGGCTAAGGATAGCGCTAGCATCATCCGGCATCCTTACGCACAGCTCAAACGCAATGTTCTGAAGGTCCACTTCCGAAATCCATCTCTTATCTTTTACCACTTCGCCCTTCCAAATCTGGAGCATCTTCTTCACGGATTCCTCGGAATTCATCAACTTAGAGATTGTTCTTAGGTACTGAATTTGGAGTTTCTTATCGCCTGATGTCGAGTAGGCTTTCCAAAGCGAATTCTCGACCATCACTCTCGTTCTAATATCATCTTTAGGAACAAAGTAAAGCTGAGATGTGAAGAGGTAATCCAGGATTAGGCTAACAAGTTGCTCGTTCTTTTCCTTCACTACCGCTTGGCTCAGCAGGGAAAGCATCGATCTACCATCAAAATTGCCGTTAAGCATATTCTCGTGTAGGGTGATTAAGCAGGAAGCCCGATGTACGGGGTTATCCATTTTGGGATAGCATCGAGCAATTGAGGCACATCTAGCGGAATCCATCTCAAAGTTTCCGTACGCCAAGCCACTCGAATTGGGTATTAAGCACTCATCCGTCCCTTTGCAGCCTCGAAACTTTAGCATTTGATCACGATCTCCTTCCTTCCCAATTAAAACCGTTTGAGCAACTGCTCTCCCTTTAGGAATCCTAGAAAATTCTATGAGCTGGAGGAAGGGAATTTTACTGATGGACGGAGACTTTTGTCTCAGTATAATTCCGCAATCTGCGCCATCGTTATGAAGTTCATCGTAGGCATACGTCGGCATGCCTGCACTTTCTATCCAGCTTTTACTCCAGCTCGTAACGCTAAACTTGGCATGCTTATCGAAGATTTTCACCAAATCGTTCCAATCTGCATTCCCCAACGTGTATGTCTTTAAGTACTCGCGCAAGGCATTTTGAAAGGCATGCTGCCCCATCAGATTTTCCAGCGAACGAATTGCAATGGGTGCCTTATGGTAGATAATATTGCCGTACATTGTTCCTGCAAGATTCAGGTTGTCGAGTTTCTGCCGAATTGGGTTTGTACCCTTTGTACGATCTTCGCTATAAGCCTTAGGCGTATGCGCAATCACAAACTGAAGATCGCTGTTTACAGCAGGGAATAATTCCTTCACGATTTTATCAGCAAAGAAACCGGCAAAAACCTCCTTCATCCACACATCGTCAAACCATTTCATGGTAACCAAATCGCCAAACCACAAATGAGCAGTTTCGTGCGCAATAAGTTCGGCTCTAGCGAGCTTCTCTGGCATGGTGGCATTCTCGCCAAGCCACATTTTAGAATCAGTAAAGTAAACCGAACCAGGATGCTCCATCCCGCTAAACTGGAAATATGGGATTATCGCCAAGTCGTACTTCGAGAATGGATACAGAATGCCCGTGTAGCGCTCCATCCACCGCACCGAATAATCCACCATGTAAAATATGGAATCGAGGCTTTGGGCGACTTTATCCTCATCGGTCTCACGGTAAAGGATGTTGTACTTTTTCCCATTAATCTCCTTCGATGCTTTGAAGAACCTACCCGCAGTAAACGAAAAGAGGTAGGTACTTATAAGATCCGATCGCTCGAATCGGAGAGAGGTCCGCGTATTAGAGATAGCAGCAGAATCGGCAATACGAGTATTCGAAATGGCAGTCCATCCCCGAGGCACCTCCAACTCTAGCTCGAAACGAGCCTTTAAGTCTGGTTGATCGAAACAAGGGAAAACAGTTCGTGCCCTATCGGGAACAAAAAGCGTATACATGAAATCATCCTTGCGGTTTAGCGCCTTATCCCCTGCCACAAATTCGATAGCTACCGTGTTCCCCTTCTTCTGAAAGTACTTCGATCGAAAGACAATATGCTCCTTAGCCAACTCGTACTTTACCGATTTACCATTGCATTCTACACTCTTTATGCTAGTGAAGTTCCCCGTAAAGTCCAAGACAACACGTCCAACATCATCCTTAAAATCGAATGAGATAGTTTCACGGCCTTGAACTGGCTCCGAAACCGCTTCAGGAATACTAAATCGAATGCTGTAGGAAAGGTTGCAGATGCTCTTTTCCCTTTCTTGAACTAGTTGATGCGAAACGCCAGCTTGTAAGTCGGCATTGTTTACTATTTTGTCGCACCCAAAAAGCATGGGCATCAGCAACAACAGGAGAGCACTTTTAACTCGCATATATTATTAATGTATTTTTTTGCGAGATTAAAGGTAGCCTTTATTTCAATAACAAGTAAAAAGACGATGATATTTCTGCTATCTCAGACATACTACAGCCGTTACATTACGTTTTAGGCAATTCTCGAAGCAAAGAGTTGCAGCTTCATTTTTAACACTTTTAGATGTTGATTTAAAATAAAAAGAGTTTTACTTTAACCATATCAAATTTTCCCGAAGAAACCATGGCAAGTGTAAAACAGCTAAAGAAAAAGGTAAAGTCGCTTTGCGACAACGTGCAAAATGAATGCTACGTAGAGTTGCTATTTGGTACAAGCAATGAGGTTGAGCTAATATGGAGCATCATGTCCCGCTGCGATAAGCTCCAGCAGGAAACCATTCGAAAGATAAACTCGAAGGAGTCGAAGAGGCTTCCGGCAAAAGAGCGGAGGGCTTACTTCAAAACGCTTTCCGATAGCTTTTACAGCAAAACGATGGGGTTCATCAACGACATGAACACCATTATCCCCTAGAAGTAGCGCGTACTATAGTGCTTCATTTCCTTTGCAAGCATTTTTGCCTTGGCGCCTGTGTGCTTATCGAGCAATGCCCAGAAGCTTGGTCCGTGGTTCTTTTCCACCGTATGGCATAGCTCGTGAAGGATTACATAATCGACCAAATAATCGGGCAGCTGCATTAGGTAAACGCTGAGGTTGATGTTGTTCTGATGCGAGCAGCTGCCCCACCGCGACTTTATCTTCTTTACCGCAACGTTGCCGTAGGTAAATCCGCAGCCCGATGCCAGCTGCGCAACGCGCTGGGGGAACATTTCTTTTGCCTCCAACGTCCATGCCCGCTCGATAGCCTTTACCGTTATATCCTGCACGGTTGGGTGCTCGGTATCGACTCCTTCGGGAACTGATATCAGGATTTCGTTTTGCAGGATGCGGCACGAGACAACGCCCTTTTCTGCCGCATGCCGTACGAAGGTGAGGGTTCTCTTTTTCGTCCTAAACGAGGAGGACTCGTTGAACACCGTCTTCCGGGTTTCGAGGTTAGCCATCTTCTTCCTGGCCATCTCAATCCAATCGGCCTTTTGGAGCACAAAATGCTCGGCATCCTCGAACCTGACGCTGTAGGGCATGGTTACCACGACCCCCTTGAATGGCTTTACCACGATGGAGACGCGCCGTACCCCCTTCTTTTTCTGGTAGCAGACCTCTCCTACCTCGGCATACGTAACCACCTTCGCGCTTTTCTCCATTACTTTGAGCTTATCCATCCGTCAACCCCCAGCGATTTTGCGCGTTCCTGCTCCGCCTGCGCCTCCTCGTAGGTCTTGTAGGTTGCGGTTACCACCGAGTAAACGGTACTTCGATGAAGCACATGCCCCTTTATCTTCTTTTTTGCCAGGTTTTCTACGTGCTTGTCTGCACCTTCGCTGGTTTGGAACGAGCCGAGCACCACCACGTAGGTTTTACCGGCTGTGCTGGACGATTCCTTGGCTCCCTTTTTGGGGTCGGCGGCAGCAACCTTCTTGCTATCGGCTGACTTAGGGGCTTCCACCTTCTTGGCTGGCTCGGCATCCTTTACGGGCTTCTCCTGATCGGTGCTGGTGGGCTTGTTGACCGTTTTTTCTACCGTAGAGACAACCTGGTCGTCGATGGCATCCTGGGCAACCTCCTTGGCCTCCAGCTTCTCGGTTTCGGCAGCCTTCTGCTCCGAATCTATTGGATCGAGCACAATCTTTGGCTTTGAAGCGTCGGATTGGCTTCCGAAGATATCTGACCAGAAAAAGTTGAGCACGAAAAGCGCACCCGCAAGCAGAATAAAGCTAACCAGCAGCGCTTTTGGCTTTCGCCTTGGCGCGGTGGGGGTGCTTGTCTCGCTCGCGCGCGTCACTTGCTCCTGCTTCTTTTCCTCCTTGATCGGCTTCGATGGCCGGCTTTCCACCTTTTTCTCGGCCTTCACTTCGGCTGCGGCAGGCTTCTGCTCGATTTGCTCGAGGACAGGTTCAACCTCCTTACCCGTATCGGCTGCGGGGGCCTCCGCCTGCGAGGGCGAGAATATGATGTTGGGGATGGCGCTTGCCGCCTCCTCTACTGGCTTTCCGACCAGCTCGGGCTCCACCGGAGCGCTGGGGGCTACCTCGGCTACGGGCATGCTAGCAGCAGCCTTAACAGGTGCCTCCTCGGAAGGTGAGGTGATGGAGAATGCCGCATTCCCCTGCTTATCCTTGTAGAAGAAGCCCAGCCCAGGAATCTCGTAGGCCTTCTTATCGACGTTTAGGGCCGTCTTCACGGCCTCCACGAAGGCTGCCACCTGCAGGCGGGCATCGTCCTTAGGCAGCCCGTGCGCGTGGGCCAGCTCGCCCTCCAGAAAGCCATCGTTGTACTTCAGGAAGGGGCTAAACGTTATGTTTTCTTTCGTAAGGATGCTGCTAAGGGTGCTATCTTTTATCAGGAATGCGCCAAAATCGGGTATGATGACCCTTTTACCTTGCGATACGAGTGATTTGATGACAGTTCCTACCATTACTTTATTGCTATTACAGAGGTAAGCAAAGGTATTGTTTATTTCATTTTTTGGTGCAGCCTCGGAGCAGCGCCAAGCTAAAAAGTTAAAGCCACCCGAGCCGCTACCGCAATCGGCCCTGCCGCTGGTGCAACGGCGTATGACCGCTTCGCAATTGACCTTGGCCATGACGCAATGACATGTGGCAGTCTCGCAATCGAGTTTGGCCATGACGCAATGACATATGCCGGTCTCGCAATTGAGTTTAGCCATGACGCAATGGCATGTACCGGTCTCGCAATTGAGTTTAACCATGACGCAATGACATGTGGCGGTCTCGCAATTGAGCTTGGCCATAACGCAATGACATGTGGAGGCCTCGCAATCGAGCTTACCCCTGACGCAATCGCATCTGGCGCGAGCGCAATCGGCCTTAACCATAACGCAAAGGCATGTGGCGACTTCGCAATTGCATCTGCCGTAAACGCAACCGTATCTGACGCGAGCACAATCGACCCTGACCATAACGCAATGGCATGTGGCGGCTCCGCAATTGCACCTGCACCTAGCACAATCTGACCTAAAAACGCCCCCCGGGGATTCACCCGAAGGATTGGAGAAGTCCCTTTAAAGGATAACTTTGCAGCCTCCAATTAAAATCGTTAAGAATGGTAAAGAGACTTATGCTTACTGCCACCGCGGCCGTTTCCGCCTTTTGCGCCACCGCGCAGAGCGATGACATTAAGGTAAAGCTTTCGGGATTTGTGAAGGCCGACGGCTGGATAGACACCCGCAGGAATACCGATGGGGTCGACGGGCTATTCACCTACTTCCCGCTTGCCCCAGAGTACGACGCCGCCGGGAACGACCTGAATAAGGTGGCCACCACCAACACCACCGCCCTCTCCACTAGGCTCCGCGTTACCGCTGCTGGCCCCGACATCTTTGGGGCAAAAGCCAACGCCATTGTCGAGGCCGACTTCACCGGCACCACCGAGGTGTCCCTGCTCCGCCTCCGTCTGGCCAACCTAAACCTGACGTGGAGCCGCTCCACGCTGATCGTGGGCCAGGCGTGGCACCCGCTCAGCATCCCACAATTTCTGCCCCGGACGCTCTCGCTGAATACGGGCGCCCCCTTCCAGTGCTTCAGCCGCAACCCACAGGTTACCTATATATATAATGCTGGCAGCGGGGTTAAGCTGCTTGGCTCCATCAACTACCAGAGCGGCTACGAGAGCCTTGGCCCAAGCGGCAAGAGCTCCATCTACCTAAGGAACGCCGTGATCCCCAACCTCGACTTCCAGGTGAGCAAGACCTTCGGGAGATCGACCATCGGCCTCACCTACGACTTCAAGATGCTCCGCCCCAACGTGTACAACATGGCCCCCGACGGCAAAAAGTACCAAAACGACAACACCGTAAGCTCGCATGCGGTGCTGGGGTACTACAACTACACCTCCGAGAAGCTGTTTGTGATCGCCAAGCAGCTCTTCGGGCAAAACCTCACCGAGTTCCTGATGCAGGGCGGGTACGGTGTTTCTGAAATCGATCCAATTACAGGCGTTCAGCAATACGCACCGTCAAAGGGAACATCAATTCTAATCAACTTTAGCTACGGCACAAAGTACCGTATTGGTGGAACCTTTGGCTACCTAAGCAATAATGGTTTTACCAAAAATATAGTTGAAAATAAGGACCTAGTATACGGTCGTGCTTTAAACCTCAAGGAGATGATCCGCATTGCGCCCAGCTTCACCTACGCGTACAAGAACTTCACGCTGGGCGTCGAGGGCGAGCTCAACCGGGCCTACTGGGGTACTGCCGATTATAGCAACAAGGGGAAAGTGGCCAACGCAAAGGCCGTAAATGGGTTTAGATTTTTAACTTCTTTACAGTACAATTTCTAAGATTTAATTGAAGAATATTTTTTTCTTTGCATTAGAATATTCAAACCTATCCATCAAAAAAGTTTGTGATGAGGGATAACGCAACCATGCTTTCCAAAAAGTATGCCTTTTACCTGTTTTTAATTGGCTGTGGAATGTGGCTTTTGGCCATCGTCGTAGAGGCAATCGTAACCAACCAGGCCCTTTCGTTAGGCCTGATAGGTGACATCCATGCCCGAAGTATTTCTTTCCTATTTGTAGATATCCTGCCATTCGCGCTCGGGTTCTGCGGGTACCGCTGGGGCCTACGCACCGGTATGAAGGAGGATGCGCTCGCCGAGATTGTCGAGAAGGACAAGCAGCGCAACACCAAGCTCATTTCGCTTGTAGACGAGATCAAGAAGGGAAATTTTGAAGTCAGCAACGGCTTTGACAAGAAGGATCAGCTGATCACCTCGATCCTCGACCTCCGCGACTCCCTTAAGACCAGCACCGAGGAAGAGGGAATTCGCAAGAGCGAAGACGAGCAGCGCCACTGGGTCGCCCAAGGGCTTGCCAAGTTTGGCGAAATCCTTCGAGCCAACAACGATGATATGGCCGAGCTCTCGTACAACATCATCAGCCAGCTGGTGAAGTACGTTGGCGCCAACCAAGGAGGCCTCTACCTGCTTACCGAAAACGAGGAAGGCCAAAAGGTTTACGAGATGAAGGCCTGCTACGCCTACGAGCGCCGCAAGTTTGTCGAAAAGTTCATCAACCTAGGCGAGGGCCTCGTTGGCGCATGCGCCAAGGAAGGGAAGACCGTTAACCTTAAAAAGGTGCCCGACTCCTACCTATCCATCACCTCGGGGCTGGGGCATGCCAACCCCAAGTTCCTGCTGCTGGTTCCGCTGAAGTTCAACGACGAAACCCACGGCGTACTCGAAATAGCCTCGTTCAACGAGTTCAAGCCTCATGCAGTAGAATTCGTAGAGAAAGTTGCCGAGAGCATCGCGTCAACCATTGCCAACGTAAAGATCAACATCCGCACCGCCACGCTTCTCCGCGATTCGCAGGAGCAGGCCGAAATGCTCGCCTCGCAGGAGGAGGAGATGCGCCAGAATATGGAGGAGCTGCAGGCTACTCAGGAAGATTCCGTACGCCAAACCGAGCGCCTTTCCGGGTACATCAGCGCGCTAGACAGCGTGCACATGCGTGCAGAGTTCGACTCCGACGGAAACCTTGTTGCAGCCAACGAGCTCTTCCTCGAAAAGTTTGAAGTCCCCCACTTCGACGATGTCTACGAAAAGAATATCACCTCATTTATCCATCCCGATGCACTTGCCTCGTTCCGTAACAGCTGGGCAAACCTTGTAGCAGAGGACAAATGCCACGATGGCGAGCTGAAGTGCGTAAACTTCATCAACAAAACCATCTACCTGGTTACCTCCATGAGCCGCATAAACCGCAGCAGCGGAGAAATGGACAAGGTGCTTTTCCTTGCCCTTGAGGTTACAGAGCAGAAAAAGGAAGAACTCGAAATGAGGGCTGTAGTATCGGCGGTAAACACCTCGCTGCTTCAGGCCGAGCTCACCAATACCGGCGACCTGGTTGTGGTAAACGACAAGCTCAAAGCCGAGCTTGCCTACACAGATCCTCAAGCCATCTACAACATCAACGAATTCATCAACGACCTCGACAAGCCTCAGTTCGAAAAGGCTTGGATGAAGCTCATCAACCAAGGCTCCTTCGATGGAATCATCAACTTCACCAGCTTCGACGGGCAGGTAAAGGCGCTAGACGTCACCCTGATCGGCATCCGAAACTTTAACGACGACATCGTTAAGATTGTACTTATCGGCACCGACAAGTCGGCAATAAAGGCTGTCGAAGACAAGTACGCGCAGCTTCAGGAAACTACCGAGCAGCTCAAGAATACCCTTTCGAAGACCGAAGAGGAAATCAACCGAAAAGTTCGAGAGGTGCGCGAGCAGCTGGCCCATCAGTACAAGGAGGTTGAAAGAATCCGCATCCGTAACGATAAAACAGTTGACAACGCCCCTATCGCCATGGTATGCTTCAACTCGCAAGGCATCATCGAGGTATTCAACAAAAAGGCAGCAGAGCTATGGGGGTATCAACCTTCGGAGGTTATCAATACACCCGTAAGCAAACTATTCCCCAAGGAGCTCGTTCAGGGCGAAGGCTTCGTTAACGCCATCTGCGATGTGGATAAAATTAAGCCGCTCAACCAGAAGGAAAGCGTAAAGATTGAAGACAACACCAGCAAGAAGCAGGCAGCCTACATCACGCTTGCAGATGCTAGGGTAACCAAAGAGCATAACTACGTTGCCTACGTCGAGGTGCTAAGCAACTAGCAGTAATCCGGCAACAAATTGTTTCGATAAAAATAGCATAGGGTGGGAATTTAATCTCACCCTATATTTTTGAAATGCGGCATGGGTGACTATCTTTGTCGTGAACAAAGATTTTGGACAAAAGAATGGGAGAGTTTATTGTATCAGCGCGCAAATACCGTCCGGCAAGCTTCGACACCGTTGTTGGTCAAGGGTCTATCACATCAACCCTGAAAAATGCCATCCAACGAAAGCAGCTAGCGCACGCCTACCTATTCTGCGGTCCACGTGGTGTTGGAAAGACCACCTGCGCCCGCATCTTTGCCAAAACCATCAACTGCTTTAACCCAACCGCCGACATGGAGCCATGCGGCGAGTGCGAATCGTGCAAGGCCTTCAACGAAGGCCGCTCGTACAACATTCACGAGCTCGATGCCGCATCGAACAACTCGGTTGAAGATATCCGTACCCTGACCGATCAGGTGCGCATTCCCCCACAGATAGGCAAGTATAAGGTGTACATCATCGACGAGGTTCACATGCTCTCGTCGGGTGCGTTCAACGCGTTCCTTAAAACGCTGGAGGAACCACCAGCACATGCCATCTTTATCCTTGCCACCACCGAAAAGCATAAAATTCTACCCACCATTCTGTCGCGCTGTCAGATTTACGACTTCAACAGAATGGGGATTGAAGATACCGTAAAGCACCTTACCCAGATTGCCCAAAAGGAGGGCATAACTTTCGAGGAAGAGGCGCTAAACATTATTGCGCACAAGGCTGATGGTGCCATGCGCGACGCGCTGTCAATCTTCGACCAGGTGGTTGCATTTTGCGGCACCCACCTCAGCTACGCCAAGGTTATCGAAAACCTTAACGTGCTCGACTACGACTACTACTTCCAGCTAACCGACTCGTTCTTAGCAAAGGATCATGTCAAGGCCCTTGTGCTTTTCGACGAAATTCTAGCAAAGGGATTCGATGCACAACACTTTATAATTGGGCTTTGCATCCACTTCCGCGACCTGCTCGTTTGCAAAGACCCACAATCGACAAAGCTGCTCGAAGTTGGAGCCAGCATCGCCAACCGCTACAAAGATCAGGCTGCACGTTGCAGCGTCACCTACCTCTACGAGGCAATGGCGGCTGCCAATAAATGCGACGTTGGCTATCGAGCCAGCAGTAATCCCCGGCTCCATGTAGAACTTGCGCTGCTTCACCTTTGCTACATTGGTGAAGAAAAAAAAAATTAGCGAACGAAATCTAGGCGATCTAATGAGCGGTGTAGACACCGCTAGTTCTGTTCAAGTAACTCCAGCAAGCAATTCAGCGGCATCATCGCAGCCCCAAGCAAGCAGCACCAGAAGTGTACCTGCCCCAAAGCAGGAAGAGGCAAAACCTCAAGCACGTCCATCACTGCCATCGCTAAAGCGAACCCCTTCCTTCTCGGTTAAGGATGCAATCGCGGGGAAAGTAACCCCACCTGCACCTACCCCATCGTCAACAAACGATACAGGTGCCGACGCATCGGATAGCATTGATGAGGTTGAAGAGCCCTTCGAATCAATGGTAGAGGAGGTCGATTTCACACCCAAAAACATGGAACAGGTGTGGAATCGTTTTGCAAACCACATTAAAGCGTCAAGACCCCGAATCGGAAACGCCCTCCTCTCCAGCAAGCCCAACATTATTGACGATAACCACATCTCCTTCGACGTTGTAAATCAACAGCAAAAGGAAGAGATAATGACCATCTGCAACGAACTTGTCGGGTTTATTCGCAAATCGCTAGGAAGCCCAATGCTTGAACTTGAGTTTAATGTTGTAGAGGCAGATAGCACAAACTCACGCCCCTATACCATCGACGAGAAGTTTAAGTTTATGATCCAAAAGAATCCCGCTGTTCTGACGCTTAAACAAGCCCTAGGGCTCGATTTTGAATAATCCCTGAGAAACTTATTCTATTTTATTTTAAAAGAATTAGCTGTTCGATGCTGTACTTACAGCATTTAGAAGTGTACACTCGCTATTTTTGCTATCTTTGGTGCCGCTTACATTAAGCGAACAACTATTTGTGCTCAATAACAAAATATTATAGGTCTAATGAGTATAGTAAACGCTCTATTGAAAGCCTTTTTAGGAGGTAGTAAGTCTGATCGAGACATAAAGGAGGTTATGCCTTATGTTCAGAAGGCTTTGGAAATTTACCCCAGCCTTGCTCAAATTAGCAACGATGAGCTAAGGTTAAGAAGCAAAAGGCTTCGTGAAATCATCAAGGAAAGAATTTCTGAAGATGAAATTAAAATTGCTGATCTGAAGTTACAGATGGAATCGGATGCTATTAGCATCGAAGAGAAGGAAACAGTTTACACCCAAATTGACAAGCTAACCAAGCAGGTTGACGACACAATCGAGGTTGTCCTACTTGAGGTTCTACCTGAAGCCTTCGCCATTGTAAAGGAAACAGCTCGACGTTTTAAGGAAAGCACCGAGCTTGAAGTAACAGCCACCGATTTTGACCGCAATATAGCCGCAAAAAAGGAAAACGTAGTAATTAAAGGTGATAAGGCAATTTGGGCCAACAGCTGGATGGCTGGAGGAACTATGATTACCTGGGATATGGTGCACTACGATGTACAGCTTATTGGTGGTGTAGTTCTTCACAATGGCAAAATTGCCGAAATGACAACTGGTGAAGGTAAAACCCTTGTTGCTACCTTACCTGTATTCCTAAATGCACTTACCGGAAAGGGTGTTCACGTTGTAACCGTGAACGACTACCTTGCCCGACGCGACTCGGAATGGATGGGACCAATCTACGAATTCCACGAGTTATCGGTTGACTGCATCGACAAGTATGAGCCACACTCAGAGGCTCGCCGTGCCGCATACAACAGCGATATCACCTTTGGTACAAACAACGAGTTTGGCTTCGACTACCTTCGCGACAACATGTCGTTTAACCCAGAAGATCTCGTTCAGCGCAAGCATCACTTTGCCATCGTCGATGAGGTTGACTCCGTTCTTATTGATGATGCCCGTACTCCGCTGATCATTTCTGGTCCAGTTCCAAAGGGCGAAGATCAGCTATTTAACGAGTATAATCCCAATATAGAAAGGCTATACAACGTTCAGCAGAAATTGGCAACCCAGCTGCTTTCTGATGCAAAAAAGCTTATAACCGACGGAAACTCTGAAGAAGGTGGCAAACTTCTACTAAGAGCACATAAAGGGCTTCCTAAATACAAGCCATTAATTAAATACCTCAGCGAGCCAGGCGTTAAATCCCTGTTACTTAAAACTGAGAACTTCTACATGCAAGACAATAACAAGAACATGCACATCATCACCGATGATCTGTACTTTGTTATTGACGAAAAACAAAATTCTGTAGAATTAACCGACAAGGGGATTGACCTAATCTCTAAGTCTTTTGACGATAAGAGTTTCTTTATCCTCCCTGACATAGGAAGTATAATTGCAGATCTTGAGAAAAACATCCAAGATCCTACAGAAAAACTTGCTGCTAAGGATAGGCTACTCGAAGAATACGCCATCAAATCGGAGCGCGTACACACGGTTAACCAGCTGCTCAAAGCCTACGCGATGTTCGAAAAGGACACAGAATACGTGGTTATGGACAACAAGGTTAAAATTGTTGACGAGCAAACAGGACGTATCCTAGAAGGAAGGCGCTACTCTGATGGATTACACCAAGCAATTGAAGCAAAAGAAAAAGTTACTGTAGAAGCAGCAACTCAAACCTTTGCAACTGTTACCCTACAGAACTACTTCCGTATGTACCACAAGCTTGCAGGTATGACCGGTACTGCCGAAACTGAGGCAGGTGAGCTTTGGTCAATCTACAAGTTAGATGTAGTTGTGATCCCAACCAACCGCCCAATTGTCCGCAAGGATATGGAGGATATGGTTTACAAGACAAAGAGAGAAAAGTACAACGCTGTTATCGATGAGATTGATGTCCTTACCAAAGCAGGACGTCCAGTCCTTGTAGGAACAACCTCTGTAGAAATCTCGGAATTACTTTCGCGTATGCTTAAACTACGCGGCATTAAGCATAACGTACTTAACGCAAAGCAGCACCAACGCGAAGCCGAAATCGTAGCAGAAGCAGGACGTCCTAGTCAGGTAACTATTGCAACGAATATGGCAGGTCGTGGTACCGACATTAAGCTAGCCCCAGAGGTTAAGGAAGCTGGTGGTTTGGCAATTATTGGTACAGAACGCCACGAATCTCGCCGTGTAGACCGCCAGCTACGTGGTCGTGCAGGACGTCAAGGAGACCCAGGAACTTCGCTCTTCTACGTTTCGCTAGAAGATGACTTGATGCGTCTATTTGGCTCCGATAGAATGTCGAAAATGATGGATCGCCTTGGTCTAAAGGAGGGTGAAGTAATTCAACACTCTTGGATTTCAAAATCCATCGAGCGTGCTCAAAAGAAGGTTGAGGAGAATAACTTCGGTATTCGTAAGCGCTTGCTCGAATACGACGATGTGATGAATTCTCAACGTGAAGTTATCTACACCCGTCGCCGTCACGCATTAAACGGCGAACGCGTTGAAATAGATATCGACAACATGATGAGCGATTTCTCACTTACCATTGCCGAGCAAGTTCATGGTAAGATGAATTACGAGGATTATCAACTAGAACTCATCAGGCAACTCGGAATTGAAACCTCAATAACCGAAGAGGAATTCAAATCGCTAAGCGAGTCAGCACTTTCCGATCGTATTTACGAAAACATAAAGGGCGTATACGAACGTAAAACACAGCAAATAGCAGATCAGGCTTGGCCCGTAGTAAAGGATGTTTACGAACATCAGGCGGCTCAATACCAAAATATAGTTGTCCCAATTACCGATGGACATAAGGGCTTCAACATCCTTTCAAACCTCAAGAAAGCATACGAGTCAAAGGGTAAAGAGGTAATAAAGTCGTACTCCAAAACCATAATGCTGGTCACCATAGACGAGCACTGGATGGAGCACCTTCGTGAAATGGATGAATTAAAGCAATCCGTTCAGAATGCGACTTACGAGCAAAAAGATCCGCTTTTGATCTACAAGTTCGAGTCATACAACCTATTCCGCTCAATGCTCGAAAAGGTTAACCGCGACGTGCTTTCGTCACTGCTTCGTGGTCACATTCCATTCCGCGAAAACGAGGAGCAAAGACCTCAAATGCAGGAACAACACGAAAATCGCCAAAAGGTAGACCTTAACCGTTTAAGCACTAGCCGTAACGAACTATCATCGAACGCTAGCGAACCAAAGCACAACGAACCTGTAAAGGTTGGGAAGCAAATTGGTCGTAACGATCCTTGTCCTTGCGGAAGCGGCAAGAAGTACAAAGCTTGTCACGGTAAAAACGAATAGCATTTACCTACAAATAAAAAGAGAGGTCTGAAAATTACAGACCTCTCTTTGTTTAAATATGGAATAATTACTACAACGTTCGACGTTGAATAGTAAAACACATAAATAAAAGGACAGAGATTCACTTTTGAAAATCTGTCCTTTTTATTTTAGCAAATAAATAATACGGAGAAGAATCGAACTAAATTTTCTTACTATTAAAGTAATGAATAGAAGCATCTACCGACTTCCAATTTTTATTATTATCCAAAATAAAAGTGTGAGTTACCTCGATATTATTATCGATATGGTAAACAAGAGTAACTTCCGCTTGCACCTTATCATTCATGGTCATTTCAACATTCTGAACATGAACCATAGTCATGCTGCTATCTAGTTCCCTATTCAATTTAGCTTTCGAATAAATGAAGATAGGCTTCAAATTTCCATCGCCATCTTTTGAAAGAGCAGCCTTTACCTCGTTAGTAATTAAGGACTTTTGTAGGAAATAATTGCCTACTAGATTACTTTCTTTTGCTGTAATTGCACTTGCATAACTTCCAACCAGAATAAGCATTCCAATTAGAAAACATTTCATCGTTTTCATCACTATAATTGTTTTTGTAAAACAAAAAACTAATTCATTTAATCAATGAATGTAGATGAATTAAGATGTGCACAACTATTCTACTACAACACTTGGAACTTCTAGGAACGACCTTCGATAATTTAGATTGTTCTTTCTGATGATTCCACCTATAAGACGCATCAGAAATAAAAATGTAACCTCGTAAGTCCCCATTTAACAATATTTAGTCGCCAAACCATGTATTGCGTTGAAATACCATCTTTTAATGTTATCGTACATAAAAAACAACACCAATAAACAGCATTCCACACTTTTGAATCACACATTTTCTCAACATGTGGAATGTCTTCAACACTTTTTTATTCAATTCAAATCCCCGAGAATAACTGAAACTTTTATTATTTATCGCATACAAATAGGAATCAACCAATTGATGGTTCAAGTTTATTATTAAGTATATATTTACAGAACGAAGAATGATGGTAGGCATCCTTCTTGCAGTAATAGTATTGTTGCCGTATAGAAGCAATAGACATTAATTAGCCCCATTTTTCACACACACGATAAAAGGACAGAGATTCATTAGATGAAAATCTGTCCTTTTTACCTTTTAATAAGTTCGAAAGAATTGAAGCAGCCCTACTTCGTTTTCTTATCTGCTATTTCTATCAGGGCAAACATCTCATCACGGTACTTTGCAGCTTCAATAAAGTCGAGATTCTTAGCGGCCTTCTCCATATTCTCTTTTGCCAGTTGAATTGACTTTTGAATTTCATTTTTAGACATATAACCAATAATAGGATCGGCAGCAACGCTAACCTTTTCGGGTTCAACGTAGGCCTTCCCTTCGGCTGATTTAGAAAGTAAATCGCTACTTAATGCACCTTTTGACGATTTGTAAACCTGACGAGGCGTAATATTATGCTCGATATTGTAACGAGCCTGCTTTTCGCGGCGTCGGTTGGTTTCGCTAATGGTCTTCTCCATCGAATCGGTAATCTTATCGGCATACATAATTACCAGACCATTAATATTACGGGCTGCACGGCCTGCCGTTTGGGTTAGCGAACGTGCAGAACGAAGAAATCCTTCCTTATCGGCATCAAGAATAGCAACCAAAGAGACTTCCGGTAAATCGAGCCCTTCGCGAAGAAGGTTAACTCCTACCAGCACATCAAACAATCCGGCTTGCAGATCCTCCATAATTTGAATGCGCTCAAGCGTTTCTACATCGGAGTGAATATAGCGCGTTCTGATGCCCATACGAACAAGATACTTGGTTAACTCCTCTGCCATACGCTTGGTAAGCGTAGTTACAAGGATTCGCTCCTCCTTCTCTGTCCGCTTGTAGATCTCTTCGAGCAAATTATCTATTTGATTTGCTGTTGGACGGACGTCAATAACAGGATCGAGCAACCCTGTTGGGCGAATAACCTGCTCCACAATTACGCCTTCGCTCTTTTTTAGCTCGTAATCAGCCGGAGTTGCGCTTACAAATACCGCCTGGTTCACCAGCGTCTCAAACTCATCGAACTTTAATGGACGGTTATCGATTGCTGCAGGAAGTCGGAAACCGTATTCAACCAGGTTATTTTTTCGGGAGAAATCGCCGCCGTACATTGCACGCACCTGCGGAATTGTCACGTGGCTCTCGTCAATTATTATTAAGCGATCGTTAGGGAAGTAATCGAGCAAGCAGAATGGACGCATGCCCGCTTTACGTCCATCAAAGTAGCGAGAGTAGTTTTCGATGCCAGTACAGTACCCTAGTTCCTTTAGCATCTCCATATCGTACTCAACCCGCTGCTTTATGCGCTTTGCTTCAGCAAACTTTCCAACGCTATTGAAGAACTCTACCTGATGCACCAAATCATCCTGTATTTGACGAATGGCATTGTTCATTCGCTCCTTGGTGGTAACGAATAGGTTTGCTGGATAGATAAGTACCTCATCTGGCTCATCGATAACCGAACCAGTAACAGGATCGAATATCTCAAGGCTTTCTATTTCATCACCCCAAAAGGAGATACGGTATGCGCTATCGCTGTAGGCGAGGTAAACATCAACCGTATCGCCCTTAACCCTAAAGCGACCACGGGCAAACTCCACCTCGTTGCGCGAGTAGAGCGCATCTACCAAACCGTACAGCAACTTATTTCGGCTAAGCAGCTGACCGCGTTGGAGTTTTATGGTTGTTGCATGAAAGTCTTCGGGATTACCAATACCATATAAACATGATACTGACGACACAACAATAACATCTCTCCTACCCGACAGCAACGCCGATGTAGTGCTTAGCCTTAGTTTCTCCAGTTCGTCGTTAATAGCCAAATCCTTTTCAATGTAGACATCGGTAGTAGGAATATACGCTTCGGGCTGATAGTAATCGTAGTACGATACGAAGTACTCCACCGCATTCTCGGGGAAGAAGGTTTTAAACTCACCGTAAAGCTGCGCAGCCAACGTCTTGTTGTGGCTAAGGATAAGCGTAGGTCGGTTAAGCTGCGCCACCACGTTAGCCATGGTAAATGTTTTGCCCGAACCCGTTACTCCAAGAAGCACGCTATACTTACTATCTCCCTTAATATTTTCCACCAGCTGACGAATGGCTTCGGGCTGATCGCCCGTTGGCTTAAATTCGGATGTGAGCTTAAAATCCATTATGTTCTCCTTATCGTGATCTGCAAAAATACAAAGATGCATGAAGCTTTATGCCTGCATATCCACCCTTTTTGGTACTTTTGCCGCGAATTTACAACATTATAGCAGTCATTTTATTATGGAATTCCTCACCCTTTTTGCCCTCGCCGTTGGACTTTGCTTTGATACCTTTGCCGTTTCGGTATCAAGCGGACTGATGAAACGAGAGATTACCTTTAATCAAGCGCTTCGAATTGCCTTTGTACTGGGAACTTTTCAAGGGTTAATGCCTGCTATCGGGTGGTTTTTAGGAACAAGCATTAAGGGATTTATCGAAGAGTGGGATCATTGGATTGCCTTTATTCTACTTGGTGCACTTGGCGCTAAAATGATCTACGAGAGTTTCAGCAAAGATGATGATAAGGAGTTCGATCCGCTTAATGTAAAGGTGATGGTTGGAATGGCAATTGCCACCAGCATCGACGCGCTAATTGTTGGCGTTAGCTTCGGGATGTTCGACGTTAACCTTCCGCTTGCCGTTATCGTTATTGGAGGGGTTACAGTGCTAGCCTCGATGCTCGGCATCTTTTTTGGGAAGAAAACTGGTGCGCATTACGGTGAGAAAATTGAAATTCTAGGAGGAATAATCCTGATTGTCATTGGTATAAAAATAGTGGTGCAGCATATTTGGTTTTCGTAACCTAATCTATATTCAGAGTTAGGCGGCATTAAGTATAGGTGCAAACTAGGATAGATTAATAAGTAGCACTTACTTATAGTTTCAGCAAATATTTAGCGATATGCAAGACATAAAATCTATCGAAGATCTCATCGAAATTCAAAAAGCGTGTGGAATATCTTCCGAACTAATTGATAATTCGACTCTGCATTCCGATGGCGGCACCATCTACATTATTCGTCGTGAGGATTTTTACAACAAGCAAGTTCCATATAGCCGCAGAGATTTCTTCAAGATATCGCTAATGATAGGCGATGGCACGCTATGCTATGCCAGCAAAGGAATAAAAATAGATCAAGCCGCCCTTGTGTTCTTCAATCCTCTAGTGCCATACGCTTGGGAAACAGTGTCTGAAAACCAATCGGGCTACTGCTGCCTATTTACCGAAGAGTTCGTTACGCAAAATAAGCTGCTAAACGATTCGCCTTTCTTTAAAATTGGAGCCGACCCTGTATTCTTTTTAAGCGAGCAGCAAAAGGCAACGCTAAGCATACTATTCGAAAAGATGCTTGCTGAGATTGGCAGCGAATACAGGTACAAGTCGCTTCTTCTCCAAAACTACCTGGAGCTAATAGTACACGAAGCGCTTAAGATGAAGCCATCCGACAGCTACTTTACCTATACCGATGCATCAACCCGTATTACAAACCTATTTTTAGAGCTGCTCGAACGCCAATTTCCGGTTGATCCAATAAAGCATCCGCTAAAGCTAAAAGCGGCAAACGACTTTGCCTGTTCGCTATCGGTGCACGTTAACCACCTTAATCGTGCAGTTAAGGAAATTACCAATCACACCACATCGTGGCATATTGCCGATCGGGTTATACGCGAAGCAAGATTGCTGCTTAAAAATACCGACTGGTCCATTGCCGATGTTGCCTATAGCCTCGGTTTCGAATACCCTGCCTACTTTAATAGCTTTTTTAAGAAACAAACAGGATTGACACCGCTTATCGTACGCAAGTAGCAGCTTGAATTTTATAGCTATCTGTTTGAATTCTGTTATGCAACTCAAACCTCCATAGCCTATTTTTGCGTTACAAATCAACAAGATAAAAAGATGAAATATCGCGAATTAGGACAAACCGGCGAAAAGGTATCTGCTATTGGGTTAGGCTGCATGGGCATGAGCCATGCCTACACGGGTAAAAACGACGAGGAATCGGTGGCAACTCTTCAACGCGCTATTGAGCTTGGGGTAAACTTTTGGGATACCGCAGACTTTTACGGCAGCGGCGCTAACGAGGAGCTAATATCCAAGGTGCTAGTCCCCAATAGAGATAAAATTATTATTGCCACCAAATTCGGGTTTAGCGCTACACAAGAAAATGCATTCAAACTCGATGTATCGCCTGCATATATGCGCAAAGCAGTAGAGGCCAGCCTTCGCAGGCTTAAGATTGAAACCATCGACCTGTACTACGCACACCGTATTGATCCTAACGTACCAATTGAGGAAATGGTGGGTGCCATGAGCGAGCTGGTAAAAGAGGGTAAGGTGCGCTATTTAGGACTATCGGAAGCATCGGCAACATCCATCCGCAAGGCAAACGCGGTGCATCCCATTACGGCTTTGCAGAGCGAATACTCGCTACTAACGCGCGATGTAGAAAAGGAGATTATTCCCCTTTGCAAAGAACTCGGCATATCGTTTATTCCATTTAGCCCACTAGCACGTGGCTTAGTTACCAACACCATTGATAGGGAAAAGATGGATAGTAACGACTGGAGAACAACACTTCCTCGCTTTTCGGGCAAGAATTGGGAGAACAACCAGCACCTAGCAGCCGCATTTGCCGATATGGCCTCAGCCAAGGGATGTACGCCAGCCCAGCTAGCGCTAGCGTGGGTACTTGCTCAAGGAGACAACATTATTCCTATTCCTGGAACTAAGCAAAGAGCAAAGCTGGAGGATAATGCAGGAGCGGTAGACGTAAGCCTTACTCCTACCGACATTGAGGAGATAGAAGCATTGCTCGCCCATTTCCCCAACGTGGGATCGCGCTACCCCGAAGAATTGGAGAAGCTAACCAAAAAGTAAAATGTAAGGCCATACGGCATGATCATCCTAATAAAGTAGGACTGGCAGCACTAAAGTGCTGCCAGTCCTACTTTTATATCTGTGATACAACGGCTAATATATTCCTGCGAAGTAGCGTCCTCTGAAATTTTACTTTAAATTATCCACCATAAACTCCTTAACCGAATAGGAAACATCCTGCTCCAATTTCGTCTTTTTACTATAGATGTACATGTAATGCCTAACGTTCTTCTTCGCCAGCTCTTTCGATAGCACCATTGCATGCCCCCTGTGATGCTCTATAATATCAAAATCTTTGGGGAAGCGCTTCTTCTGCATGTTAATCACATATACCGGAGGATCGTCAGGCGAAATCATTCGAAGCATATCGTACTGCTTTGGGATGCTATCAATTAACGGCTTAAAGCCATTATAGGTTGGGTAGCCGTAAAAATTAGCCATAGAGGAGTAGAATTGCTTCTTCTTTAGCCAAGCCACCATGCCAAGATTCGGAATAAAATCGAACCATCGGAATAGGTTGTAGGTAGCCTGAGTGGAGATTGCCCCTACACATCGTAGTCTAGTCGATTCGCCGAGCAACGTTGAATCACCCTTAATGGCGAAATCGTCGTGAAAGGCGAGGTATAAGCTCGATCCGGCTCCTGCCGAGATGCCGTAGCTGCCAATACGCTGCTTATCGATGTTATACTTTGAGGCATTATGGCGGATGTACTGAATAGCCCGTTTTACATCGTTCAGGCATCTTCCTACACCTAGTGAATCGTCAGACTTATAGAACTGGTAGCTAATGGTGGCAAATGCAATATTGTGCTGCAGAAAGTAGGCGATATCCTCCTTTCTCCTTTCGTACGCCTCCTGCTTATCGCCCCAAAGGAAACCTCCACCATGAATATAAACGACCAATGCCGTCGGCTGCCCGCTCTTAGGCATAATAATGTCGAATACGTTGCGCTTTGCCGCACCATACCGCTCGTTGCTAAGCATCTTGCAACCGATGCCGCTTAAGAAGTCTGGCTTTTGCGCTGCTGCCGATAGCGAAATAAGCAGAAGAACTAGTATTGCTCGATATTTCATGGATGCTATGTTGTTATTAACTAAATCTGTTGCAAATAAAATATGAAAGATAATGAGATGTATGCTACTTCAGCAGCCCCCTTTCGCGTAAATTCTTATAGATATCGGCAATATTTACAGGTATATCGAACCGAATTAGCCAGTTAACGTCTAAGCCATTATGAATGGCGGCTTTCATTAAGCTGCTATTATTGCCCACCAAATTTCCTATGGATTCTATATCATCCCTAAACTCCAGGTGCAGATCTTCATGCTGCTTTTGGATAAGCATTAGGATCTTAAAGATGCGTGCCACAATATAGATGATTAAAGTATAGGCCTTGCCGTACCTTTCGGCAGCAATGCGCCCATTATTTAGCTCCATAAGCTGTCGTAACAAGGTACAATTCAGGCTTATTTCGCCAACCTTATCCTTAGCAATGTAAACATGCTCGTTTATCTTTCCGCTTATGGTGCGAGCATCCATCAGTAAGTATCCGGGAGAGTAGTAGGTATCGGAAGCATGCTTAATGTCCTTTATTATTTCGCTTTTAAGCTGCTCTCTTTTATCCTGAACCGAATCGGTATCAACCAGCTCGAAACGGAGCTTACTTGCCAGCTTCATGTCTTTCTTTAGCAGCCTTAGTATCAGCTTATCCTTTTCCTTGCTGGGTAGCAGCTCTAGGGCTCTTTTAAATTCTGGATCAAAAGTCATATTCTTCTTTTTGGGTCAATCAACCTTCCGTAAGGCATACCTACATCACCTATCCGCTTGGCCGATTCCTTATTTTCAATAAAAGGAATTATTGCATTAGCGGTACCACTAAACTATTGCTACCAACGGAGCATCTATACTGCTAAGCTAAAACTTTTACCTCTTTTATCCTAACTCGGCTAGATAAAATCGAAGGGATTGCGCGCTTAGGAATCCCATGATTACGCGTATTCCCTCGCCATTTCGATTGTAATTAAACCTTTAGGTTTCGGGCTACCTTGTTGTTGTTTGCGATTGTATATCTCCTACGGAGAAAAATGCAGATGGGAGAATGCTATTCTACAAGACTGTAACCACTACGTGGTATTCCCACCACTCAAAATTTGTCCTTAGGACATTACTATTTGTAGTAGGTAAGCTACTGCCCTACACCTTTACCTTGAGGAGAGAATCGCGATCGCGCAAATACGATTAGGTGTTGAGCCTTGCTACTATTCTTTAGTCTAGACGTAATTCGTTCGATGAGCGCCTCGCTTACCTGCTTTCGAATTAGCTCGATAATAGCACCGGTAACAAAAATAGACAGAACCAGCAGTCCAATAGCGCCAGCAAATAGCACCTCGGAATCGCCATAGGTAGCCTTTAGGCTAGATACCCAAGCAACAAGGATGCATCGGATGCTGCTATATTCGTGAATCATATATACCCCAAGTACCGTGCTTGCCGCTACATTAATTCGACGGCTATACCGAATATCAAGATTTTTAAATATAAAGAAGAACGATATTGAGGAGATGATTAGCAACGGGTTGTTATACGCAAAGAGCCAGACAACGGTGCTCTGCTTTTGGTAGTGCAACAGCAGCATCGTTAGGCAAAAGATAACCGAGCTAATCGCAATAAAGAAAGCCAGAGGCGACTTAAAGCTTATGGAGTACTGCCTTACGTAGCGCCCAATTAGGTATATGACAATAAAGTTGAATATGGAATATCCCTTCTCCGAGATAGTTCCAAAGAAGAATCCCGAAAAGCAATTGATGAAGAGCAGGCCAACCATAATCAACTTAAACTGTCTTCGATCCAGCGACTGCACGCCGCTGTTTAGTATCGGCGAAAGGATGTACAGCCCAATATAGGTAGAAATAAACCACCACATGTTTCGGGATATCGGTAGCAGCGAGTTCACTACGTTAGTAGCATTCCAGATAGACGGATTAATGGTTGCAAACAGCACGAAGAGCAAAAACGAGTAGGATGCCGCCTGAAAGAATAGCGAGAAAAGGGTGCGTAGCCTAAACTTTATCCCAAAGTAGCCCGAGATAAACACAAACACGTTAACCGCTACCACCACTATGCAGTTTGCTGCTATTGCCCAGTAGGTGAGATTATCAAAATGAAACGAACGCCTCCCTATATTTGCCAAACCCAAGCCATGTACTATAACATGGTGGGTAATAATCATAATCATTAGAGCTATTCGAAGCAGCTCTATATTCGATTGCCTCTCCGGCTTATCCATTCTGCTCATAAACGGTTGCTTGCTAGCGCCACGATATACCCGATGGGCGCTGTTCTTACCTCTGTTGGACGAAGGTTGCTTCCGATAGAAGTCAATGCTAAGAATAATTTCTAAAACAGAGATTCATAATCGCAATAACTTATCCTCCCGCTTTGACGAAAGGCTGTGGTGGGTTAAGACGTTATCACCCACCCCCAACCCCTCCCAAGGAGGGGATAAACAGTTTCAATCATGAACTAGTACTTAATATCTATCCTTTTTTTCAAAATCTCAGTTCTATAAAGGCTTAGCTTAACGGCTATGAGGCATAGCCTTAGCCCAGCTGAGAAAAAGATAGAGCCCTACTATCGCGAACATTCCCTCGGCTATCAGTAAGCCGACAAAAGTAGCAATAATGACCTCAGATAAACGCTGCTTTACAGCACATTTTGGGGCAAGCAGCCTATACCTATATTCGTTAATCCGTATTGATACAAACAGAGCCGCACGACGGTACGGCTCTTCTTCTTTGCATCGAGGCTTGCTTATTGAACTTCCCACGCCTGGTGATAAACTATCTCGTCATTTTCAATAAAATACCTGATTCATCTATCAAAAAATACACATCGTTATTGACAATCCCATATTCTATTTGCATTAATGAATATCCATCCGACTTACTACCAATCTTAATGGTATGGTTCTTTTCTGAAATTATCCATTTGGAATTCTTCGGAATGTATAACTCCTTAAAGAATGCTGCTGTATTAGGCGGAAAGATAAGGGTAAAGTTTCCAGAAGCCGAAAATTCAAAAACGGCATTTGTAAAACCTTGCTTCACCGCATCAATCTGCTTTTGCATCTCAGGATTATCTGGCTTTATCGATATCTTAGCCTCCGCTACAATCCAAGAACCCACAATTTGATCTTTACCCAAATTCTGAGCATTACTGCTGAATGAAAGAAGCAGTAAGGCTAAAAAGAAATAAGTCCTCATGTACATTGTATTACTTTACGCTACGATATACCGCAAGGCGGCTATAAACACTATACTAATCGTGATAAAACTTACTTGATCTTTTTACGCAAGGCTACTTTAAACCAAATATTCTATAGCGACTCTGTCGTAAAGGTTATATGAGTAAATTTTAGGTGATGAGAGATTTCACGCAACAGTAGAATCACCGCAAAGTTTACCGAGTTTAACTCAAGACCTTCAGGTAAATGTCGACTCATAACCACCCTTGCTGCTAGGCTAAATAAGTCCTCAATTTCCTGCCGCTGAATAGTTGGTTGATTAATAGCATATTTTCTGAATACCTCTTCAACAATTGGGCTTAGAATAGCTAGCCCCTCATTGTCACCTACGAGCTTTTTATTGCTCATCAGCTCATCCTCAATAAAGTTAATGGCATAATCTGTTTCACCTTCAGTAGGAATATTGCTTTTAAAAAAGCGATCAGCAATAAGCTGATAACCTGCGTTCAAAACTACCTCGTCCTGCTTTTGACCGTTACTAAAGAATTGAAAAGTAAGTTTCTCCTTTTCAACGTACAAAACACGACTACTTTCTTTCATGTATCAATCCATTTTAGATGAAAACAGCTGGCAAAAAGCTATATATAAATTTATCTTCCTATTCTATAGATCAAAGAAGAACCGTAAAGGTATAAAATGTTCGAGAATCGGTATTAATGGCTGAAATATGTTACCCCTATTGGAATAACCCAATAGGCTACTGTGGCTATCCTTCAATATAGGTTCAACAGATTCGCTTATCCTTCTTCCACCCGCGTTAGGCGAAGACTTCTACCTTCGCCATTTCTATCATTGCAGGCTATAGCCTGCAAAATAGATTCGTCTGAGGCTGTGCCTCAGACGAACAGAACCTTGCACTCGAGTAAACTTCGCTTAGCGAAGGCAAGATGGACAATGTGCTTTTCAGCAAACCCTAAATTAAATCCAAGTAGGAATGCCAATCAAACCTGTGTATATAAAGTAAATCATAATAATTAGATTTAACACAGTAGCTAATGCTGAATGAAAATAGAATATTTTAGACATCTTTTCGCGTCGCTTTTTGAAGATGTAGTACGCCGACCAAATTGCTGCAGCAGAGTAAATAATCCCGCAAATAAATACGACTATCGATATTGGGTTCATGGTTCCAAATATTTGAAAAGCATCGTACCTATTATGAATTGACAACATTAACAAAGCAGCAGCAGCTAAGATGAACGAATAGGTAATAATTGGAAGTAAGCCTACGAACATGGCAACTTTACTTTTCTTTTTCCCAAACAAAAAGACCAAAACCGCTAGAAGGCCAAAAATAACCGAACTAAATAGGACGATAGGTAGTGAATAGAATATGCCAAGTAGGGTGTAAGCCCATAGCGGTGAAATCTTTTTTAAATTAGGCCATATTATGCTACCATTTAATGGATCGTTTACAACAAAAAGTGTAATTCCATTTGTATCAACTGATCTAAACTTGTTATTGCCTGCATAAACATATTTATTTAATGAACCACCGTCGTTAAGTCTCTTAGTATAAATCGTATCGTCTTTCACCCAAACTTTGCAAACACTTTTAGGAAGGTCTAGCGCTTTGGTTAAGTCAAATTTAGGATAAATACAGGAGTAATAACCCGATGGATTTATATCAAGCTTATACTTTTTAGTAGCTATTTCGACCGATTTTTGTTTTAGATTTTTTGTTTGATAGCCCCTTATTACATCGACTATTTTTTTCAACGATTCTTCATCACCGTCGTTAATCATAACAGCATACCCCAACCGGCTTTCTTTAATATACCCAAAATTGGCATTTCCACCAGGAAGACTTCCCCCATAACCGCGATATCTAAATCCATTAAACGCTTCAGCATAATTGGAAAAACCACAATCGTTCACAAATTCTTTCGGTACAATTTTTTGAAAGCTTTCCCCCCGTTCCATCCTGCAAATAGACGAATCGGATAGTATTCGAACCTTGTTGACCTTACCTCGACTAGTAAGAAACGTAATAAATTTTGACATGTCGGCCGCCGAGCTATTGAGCGCTGCTGCAGGTCGATAAAGCAGGTTTAAGTAGCTTAATTTAATGCCATTTTCGTATAAAGTAGCCCCTCTTTTTTTGTACTGTTCGGTTTGAAGAAAGGACGTAGATTCCATACCCATTGGCTTGAAAAAATTAACGTCCATATATTTATCAAAGGTAAGACCAGATACTTTTTCGACAATATAAGCTGCAACAGCACTCCCTACATTGCTTTCACTAGACTTTGTTCCAGGAACAAATATGGATGTTCTGGTTTTAGGATAAAAATCGAGCGCCTCCTTTAGCGTTTTTGGTGTTGGATTATCGTAGCCTAGCTCTGCCATACTCCAGTATTTCCAGCCAGAAGTGTACTCAAGTAAATTTTCTATTCTAATGGGATGGGTAGCCTCCCATGGATTGTTAAACTTAATTTCCGGGATGATATCTTTTATCTTATCTTTTAGGTTTAGCCGCCCCTCTTCTTGCAATTTTAGTATTGCCAATGCAACAAAAGTCTTCGAAACTGATCCGAGTCGAAATATTGTATTCTCATTTGCATTGATGTTCTTTTCGAGACTTGCTTTACCAAACCCTTCGTCCATGATTGTCTTATCACCAGAGACTAAAACCACACCGGCACCGGGTGTTTTTGTTTCTCTTAATATCTTTCGAATTGAGTTTTTTAACTCTGTCAGACTTTGGGGTTTCTTATTATCAGCTGCTTTTTGAGCGAAAGAATCTAACCCATTACAAATAATAAGCAGCAATACTAGTACTATTGCCTTTTTTACTCTTTCCATCGTATCATTTTTTAATAAATTCCTAAAGCTGTTATTCTGTTTTTTCTTTTTTGTAAAGCGAAATAGTCCCATGGTAAGCGATCGCTTTACTTGTTTTTGCAAAACCGCATGCCTATACGTACATGTCGGCGCAATAACAGTAGATAAGACAAACAGGATAGTTTAACGTTACAATAAATAATGTTAAATAAATATGATTAAATGAAGTTCGGCGGAGTAAAAATGCGAAACCAATGAAGCTAAAGAATAGAAGGCTACCGACGCTCAGCTGCGGACTTACTCAATAATTCGGAGCATAGCCCCGCGTTAGGCTAAGACTCCTGCCCATAGCCGTCAAACTAAGAGATACCCTACTTAAAGGAAGTGCTTATGGCATGCCTATTTTCGACTCACCCCTAAATTCCCTCTCTTAGCCGAGTGGTTGGGTAGCCAGTAAAACAACGGTTACTTCTTCTACCTATTTTGCTTAAGCAATGCCTGCTCGGCTAAAAAGAGGGGAATTCCAGCGCTCCGATTAGGCAGTAGTTATATCCGTACCACATCCCAATCGCTTTAATAAAGTATCTGCCTTATACTTTATGCATTTTTTCCTTCATTGGCTTTGAATAGCTACTTGATAGCTGGTATTTATCCCTTAGCTCATTAACCATTTTATATAGATTATCCTTGTACTCCCTGTTTGCCCCGCCTTTTTTATATAAATCAAGAAAATACTGGTAAAGCTCAGGAAATTGGGTTTGTATAAAGCTGAAAAATGATGTCCTGGTTTTACCCCTTAAGTACAATGTGCCGGGTAACATATAATGAACCTTAGCATCGCAGGCATAATAACAGAGTGAGTTCAGATTCTCATAGCCATCCGTTAAATATGGAATTATGGGCATTACGTGTAGTCCTACAGAAGCATTTGTTTTCCTGAAAGCTTTGAGCATTTCGAATCGTTTCAAGCTTTCGGCAGCACCTGGCTCAATCAGCTGTCGTATTTTCTCATCGGTAGTTGTTATTGTAGAGGCAATATTTACATATGTTATCCTCGATAGCTCATCAACTAATTCGTAATCGCGTAAACCCAAATCTGATTTTGTCGAAATAATGGCAGGTGTTTTATACTTTATCAATAGCTTCAAAACCTCCGGCATTATTTTATACGTTGCCTCACAAGGTTGATAGCTGTCGGTAACACCCCCAATATTAATAATCTCACGATTCCAACTTTTGCTGCGAAGTTCAACCTCTAGCATCTCAACAATGTTGGATTTTATATAAATATTCTCTGAGAAATTATCATCGTCTAAGTATTCGTGAGAATACATGGCATAACAGTATTGGCATTTATGCTCACACCCCCGATAGATATTCAAATCCCAACCATACGGATATTTCCGCTTAAGTGGGTTTAAAGCAGCTTGACAACTTGTCTCGATATAATTGGCTGTTCGTTTTGCTTCCATTACAATATATTTGGTTAGGATTTACTCAATAATTCGGAGCATAGCTCAACAGGATAGCCCTCAGTATTTCTTAAATGTACATCCGCATCTTCCGATCAGCCAAACTAATTGGTCCGCTGATAGAATTCACGGCTTTGATCCGCCCACCCTTGTGCATATTATATGACGAGCAAGGGGCATTCTACATTAAGTCTTTTCTATGAAGTGTAATGAAGGCTGTAGGCATCCACCACATGTTTACCCCAAACGAAACGGATACGATTTCATATCCTTCAAGAGTTTTCTTGTTAAGAACCTCTTCAACCTTTCTAATCAGCGAACTCATCGACCATGAGGCTGAGATTTTAATTATAGTATACCTCTTCATTTTCTTTTAATTTTTCATCTTTCAATTTTTCGCTTACCGCTATTCCAGTAAAAATCAAGTCAATCTATCATTAAGGTTCACGCCCTAGGCAAAGCCTCCTTCCTTTGTTGCGCCCCGCGTTAGGCGAAGGCTCCTAACCATAGCCGACAGGCTAAGAGATACCCTACTTAAAGGAAGTGCTTATGGCATGCCTATTTTCGACTCACCCCTAAATCCCCTCTCTTAGCCGAGTGGTTGGGTAGCCAGTAAAACAACGGTTACTTCTTCTACCTCTTTTGCTCAGGCGATGCCAACTCGTCTAAAAGAGGTGACTTCCAGCGCTCCGATTAGGCAGCAGCTTATATCCGTGCCACATCCCCCTCTTTGCGAATGGCTGGCATGGGCTTACAGCCTCGCCAGGCTTTCTAATGCCATTCGGAGAGAGGGGGATTGGGGGTGAGTCGAAATTGCTAAGCGGTTAGCACCTTTTTTGTCGCTTACATATGCTTAGCTTGACGGCTGAAGCACAGCCTCGCCCGAACAGAGTATATTCACTTACTTGTTTGTGCCACTGACCGCGCGGGAGCTAAACTCCCAAAGCCCACAAAAGTTAGGGCTACTTTATGATGTCTTGTTAGCTGCAGGGCTTTCTTTTTAATTCCTCCCACAGTACACATTTACAAATCCTTATATGAGTACATTTTATCTTGTCCTGATTCACCTGAAATCAACCCTATCTTATTATCTGCGGGCATAAATACTACATCAGGTAAGTTTGTTGTTCCTAAATCTAGATATTTTAGTGTTTCACTATCTGATGTATTCTTTAATTGATGTACCCCTTTTTCTCCGGCGGGAAATCTTAAAATATCGCCCGACTTAACTTTTAATACTCCATTTTCCGTTATCACTTCCCCATACCCTTCAATAATATAGAAAACTTCCTCGTTGCAGGTATGATAATGGAGTGGCCAATTGGCTTTCATTGGCGGAATTTCATATATATCACAGTACAATTTATTGACGTGCTCATCATCAATTAATCTTTTTCTGTGATGTTCTATGTCATCAGCCTTCGACCAGCTATTCCATTCTACTTCACTTTCATTGAATTTTAATGTTTCATCTTTCATAACGTCTTGTTATCTGATTATAGATTATGCTTATCTCGACAGCTCCCTCGCTAGGCGTAGCCTCCTACCCTCGTCAATTCTATCATTGCAGGATACAGCCAATGCTTTTTCTTACGCCCTCTGGTCTTAAATAACAGGCTAGAAGCCTTGCCTACTTGAGCGTAGCGAGGACGCTACGCTCAGCTGCGGCACCGTATTTTCTTAATTGTATATTTTTGAAGTAAAAAGTGGAGGAAACATCTTTAGCCATTCATCACTTTCTCTAATGGATTTTCCATCTTTTTCGAACTTTTCTCGAATCATTTTATACTCGCTTGTTTGCTGAAATAACCCAAATTGTGAATCCTTAAATTTTTCATATTCATCAAATGACATTTTTTGTTCACCAAGTATTTCGCCTTTAACTACTTTAATTACATAATACTTTTCATAAACAGATGCATAACTCATATCTACATTCTTTATTTTTTTACCGTACGAAAGAACTAAATATCCACTATACCAATCACAAGAAAATAGGGTTTGACCTGGAAAAACAACATTCATTGCACTAACAAATGCTAATGAATCACGATTCTTAGAATCTTTAACTTGATCTAGGTATTCTATATTCTTAACATATAATCTATTATTAATAATGCTGAATGACCCTACATAAGCTCGTAATAAACATGATGCTTTTGAACCAATTCCCAACATTGGACGCTTTTCGGGATGTTCTTTAAAGTAATATACCAATGGATTTGTCTCTAATGAATATGTTGAATCTTTATAGAAAATCTTATCTGGCAGCTGAGTTGAGCAATAAACCGATAATGAAAAAGCAAAGTTTGCTAATAGTAAAAGTAATGATCTCATAGATTCTTTTTTAAGTTGTATTTTTTTTCGACAGTCCGCTAAGCGTAGGCTCAGCCTACGCTTTTATTCCTTACGGCCTCCGCCCGTACTAAGCAGGCTAGAAGCCTTGGCTACTAGGGCGTAACTATGACGCAATGCCTAACTGTGGCAATTGAATTTTACCTATTTTGCAATTCAATTTTATCGACATTATTAAGATTAATTGGAGTAATATTCACTCCAAAAAAATGATCATTCTTCCCCGTTATAGTACTATCTTTTACTAGTAATGTGTCAAAATAAAACGTTTTACGAGTACCGTCCTTTTTGGTAATTCTTACACCAGTCTGTCTTGAGACAGGAATTATACATTCATGCTCATCTTTATCGAATACCTTTATTTCTTTCAACGAATTACCAGTCACAACCCCAGGAAAAACAATTGGAAGTGCAACTATATAATTGATTTTCTTTTCAGGCTGAGACGTTGCAAGCTGCTCTAGTAAGCTTGTAGTTGTAATATGGTATGTAGCACAACCTGACATTACAACTAGTGAAACAAACATAATAGCAACGCGTTTAACTTTCATTTTCTGCTTCATAATTCTAAAAAATACTTTTAACGTGTAAAATAGCTATCAAACCTACAGCTTTAGTATAATACTCTCGTTGGAACAGCATACCCTTTACATCCGCGTTAGACTGAGGCACAGCATCAGACGAACAAATATCAGCTAAACTTAAATCTAATTGGTATAGCAAATTCTGTTTTAACATTTTCACCTTCAAATCTACCAGGTTTCCACTTAGGCATTGCAGTAACAATCCTCAATGCTTCGCTATTAAGATGCTCCTCGACACCTTCTCTTATCTTTACATTGGTAATTGACCCATCAACATCTACAATAAAAAAAACATAAACAACACCTTCTATCCCATTCTTCAAAGCATAATCGGGATATTGCAATGTTTTACCAATAAACTCATACAATTCATATAATCCCCCTACATATTCAGCAGGTTCAGAATAGGGACAGTACTCCTTTTTATTCCCATTTTCATCATAGCACTCGCCATACAAGCACTCCCCACCTTTCCATTTCTCCGATCTTTTAAGCTTACCGTTAGGGTAGTATGCCGTAAAATCGCCATTAAGCTTATCTCCCGAATAGGAGCATGACACTCTTTTCGACCCATCAATATACCATTCATCATACTTGCCAGTCTTAACCGGAATATATGAGGAAATACTACCTTTACTATATCTCTTATCGAACACTTCGTACTCAACCATTTTAGTGTTGGTGTGTAAGTACGAGATTTTGTACAGGTAAACATTCGAATTATTTGGAACAGTTGTGCTATATCCTTCAGCCTTATTCTTATCGCATGGGACAATCAAACCATTTTGAAATTTATAAAATACAGTATCGCTTGTGCTACTTGCTGGATTTGCCTGTGCTAAAGCAGAAATAGCAGATAATACGAATACTAAAATCACAGTCCTCATTATATGTCAAGTTTTTTAATTGTAAATAATTCAGCACCAGTCAATGGCAAGAAATGTAGCGAAGCTCAGTGCAGCCATCCCCCGCGTTATACAAAGACTTCTTCCCTCGTCAATTCTACCGTTGCAGGCTATAGCCTACGCTTTTTCTTACGCCCTCTGGCCTTAAATAACAAGCTAGAAGCCTTGGCTACTTGAGCGTAGCGAGGACGCTCAGCACAGGGGTACTGTTTTTCTTCCATTTTCAAAGCTTTATTCCGAAATTCTCATATGCAAATGTTCCGCTTCCATGTTTCAATTTGCCCCTTTCATATAATTCTGAAAAAGCCTTATCCATATCCCTTATAATAGACAATGGAATATCAAGGTCGTGGTGTGCCGGCAAAACTCTCTTTACGTTTAAACCCAACAATTTTTTTATTGAATTCATATAGGCAATCGGATCCGTTGATGGAAAATATGCAAACAATTCGCCAATATAAATTAAATCACCAGTATATAAGTAACCTTTATCCTTTTCATAAAAACACATATGTCCTGGTGAATGACCAGGAGTGTGTAATATTTGAATTGTTCGTTGTCCTAACTCAATAGTATCATTGTCTTTCAGAACTCTCGTTGGAGCTCCTTCAAAAAGGTAATAATTATTAACATCAAAATCTTTAGGGAAATCGCAGGGTTCTTCTACCAAAAAATTTCTAACCTGTTCTAAAGTCAAAGGAAATCCGCCATTTATCCATTCTTTTTCGGCTTCGTGTACATAAAAGTCAGGAAAATACTTATGTCCACCAAAGTGATCGTAATGTACGTGTGTTGTAACTACAGTAATAGGTTTGTTTGTCAATTTCTGTACAGGTTCCCAAATATTTTCTACACCAAGTCCCGTATCAATTAATAAACATCTTTCGGTTCCATTTAGTACATAGCAATGTGTTTCTTCCCAATGCTTGTATTCACTTATTACAGATGTGTTATCATCTATTTTTTCGATTGTAAACCAATCGCTTTCATTGTCATAAGTCATTGTTAATTCTACTTTTATTAGTTACCCCCGCGTTAGTTAAAGGCTCCTGCCCTCGTCAATTCTACCATTGCAGGCTATAGCCTGCGCTTTTTCTTATGCCATATAGCCTTAAATAACAGGCTAGAAGCCTTGGCTACTTGAGCGTAGCGAGGACGCTACGCTCAGCTGCGGGCACCTGCCGTTGTCAATGCTATTAAATCAATATTCAATACCATAAACAGCATCCTTTTCGCCTTCTCTTTTAAAAGTTAAGCTGATTTCTCCTTTATCTATTCTATAGGATTTAAGATTATCCTTTGATTCTGAAGCCCGTATCTCACCAATTTCTCTTTCAAAAAGCCAATACTTGTTTTCATAAATCGAATAGGAGTAACCACCATAAAGCAAGCCTGTTGCATTATTCTTAATTTTATAATTTCCATCTGAAACAACAGTTGTAGGTCCAGTAAAAAAGAAGAAGAATAAAGATAATAATAGCCCCCCAACAATACCTTCAATGCTTAATAATATTATTGATAAAACAGGAAGGAGTAGATATACATACAAGTATATAGAAATTATAGTTAAAGGCCTTGACAGATTAAAACATAATAGCAACGCAGAGGTATATAATGCAATTTTTAATACGTAAACTATATTAGATAAAAAACCAACATCCAGATTACTAACTAATAGAATATTTACAAGCAATAAAAAAAATGAAAAAAAATGAATTCTTAATAGCCTTATAACAAACCTATTACAATTGGCATTTTTTACAGTTATAAAACCATTCCAAACATATCCTTTACCTCTTCGCCTATTCCTTTTATTTATCAAATCTTCAATTTCTAAGCCCAATAGTTTACGGAATAACCTACTTAAAAGTATAAATACTTTACTTTTTCTTTTACTATAACTTATTCCTCTTCTTTCAAGCTCAAACTTTGCTTGTTCAACGGCCTCAGATTGCCATCCTTCGCCATTAACAATTTCAATCAGTTCATTAGTATCTCTACTTGATATAGGCGGTGTAAAATCTACCATGCTCTAAAATGCTTTCTATTATATTATCTGGTCTTATTGCAATCTACCCGCGTTAGACAAAGACTTCTGTTCTCGTCAATACTACCATTGCAAGCTATAGCCTACGCTTTTTCTTACGCCCTCCGGCCTTAAATAACAGGCTAGAAGCCTTGGCTACTTGAGCGTAGCGAGGACGCTACGCTCAGCACAGAGCACTACGTGCCGCTTAAAGCCCTATTTATTGTGCGGCGTTTTTATTATAACTCATTTCAGTTTTCCTCATATCAGATCCAAGTTTGTAATTCCATCTAAGTTTTATCAAGTTGCCAACAATCAATATTCAACACTATTCCACTTTCACCAAGTCGTTTCATCTCTTCCGGATGAAATTCCATTGCACATTGTTGATCATATTCATATAAAAGCCAAAAAAGTATATCGTTCTTCTTAACACCAAGTTTTTTTAAATCTTCAAATTTTGGTTCGAGAATGTTTAAAAACTTATTAATGAAGTCAAAATATGGTTCTTCATCTTCAGTTTCTACAGAATATGCCCACAAATCATATTTGTTGTCAGGTTCCTTTGATGTCTTATATTTCTCAAACTTTGTAGGTTTAACGCCTAATAAATCTGTAATCTTATTATAAGTTTCAATATTGTCATCTATGTAAATATACAGATGATGGTATTTCATAAGTCTTCAAATGTTATTATGTCAATTTCGTATGACTAGTTTTCTTTAATGCCGCATAACTAGTATATATATCTGACTTTATCAGTCCTATCCACCCATTATTGGATGAGTATGTCTGATTAAGAGCTAGACTTTACCATCTACAAGCAGTAAGCCCACCACCCCGAACGGGATGCAAACGAGGGGAAATACCCAAATCTGTACTAGTAGGCTTACGATTATAAATAGTGCGCCTAAAGTAGCAATAATAGCCTACAGCTAGCGCTGCTTAGCTGTGTTTTTTTAAGAAAAGAGGAGGAAAACAGGTGAATGGGATAGATAAGGGGCTCTTAATTCAGCAGGCTACCCATGCTAAGCGTAGTCTCTGCCTACGCTTTTTCTTACGCCCTCTGGCCTTAAATAACAGGCTTGAAGCCTTGGCTACTTGAGCGTAGCGAGGACGCTACGCTCAGCACAGGGACTATACGCTCAGCTGCGGAACCGCTTTTTATATTCGACGATTAGCAAGTAGCACTACATGCCCTTAAAGCCCTAATTATTAGCGGTTGTAATTTTCATTGTGTTACAACCTTCACTAATTTTCTCAAGAGCATATATAAAATGTGATGTATCCAAAAAGTAACTAGGGTATGCATCTTTTAGAGATTTAATTGAATTTGATGAAACAAGTACTACTGCATTCGATGAACCTTGAATCGATTTTTCAATTTTCAAATATTCATTAGAAGCTCTTTCTAAATCATTTTTTTTAAACGAAAGTATCTGAACTTTCTTCTCTTGTGCTTTGATTAAAACTATATAATAATCACCAGGATAATTATTCTCGTCAATTTTATTCGCAGAAATTCTTAGCCCTTTTAATATATTTATAACATTTAACTTACTTAGCAAATACTCACATTCTAACATTAATTCCTCAATCGTTTTTGACGCATGTTCTTGTATTACAGGTAAATTTTCAATTATTGCAAATAATGAACTTACTACTTTGAAAAAATAAAGCCACTCATCTGGTCCTTGACTAGATTTTAGAGATGTTTTTGTAATTAGGCCAACTGTTTCAACGGCAGTAGCCCAATTATGTTGTAATTTAGTTCTAATCTGCAATTCTAATCTTAACCCATTATACTTTTCAATCTTAGAATTATAACTATATATTAAATGAATACTTCGATAACCAGAAAATTTTGGCTTTTCTATGTAATCATTAATTTTTATAAGTTTGTGATTTCTATTTTTCTGCAAAACCATTTTTAATTTTATTAAATCCTTTGTGTCTCTTAACACAACACGATAACCTCCTATATCTTGCATACCTCCTAATCCCATGCTATCATTAAGGTCTATTTTATATATAATTGATTCAAGTCGTTTTAATCTTTGAGAAACTAAAACTGGATTTATTTTATTTTTAATCATTAAACGAACAACAGAATTTTTCATGATATTCAAAGGATGCATATGATTATACCTCCATATATTTATTATATCTAATGCATCATTTATTTCATCTTGACTTTTTGATGTAATCAAGGTTATTCCTGCTTTAGTAATTCGCTTCTTACTTACCATTATTAATATTTTGGCATGTTGGATAATTCGCTTATATGTCTAACCTTATCAGTTCTTTCCACCCATTTTAGGGTGAGTATGTCTGATTAGAGCTAGACTATTCCATCTACAAGCAGTAAACCCACCACCCCGAACGGGATGCAAATGAAGGGAACGTACCCAAATCTGTACTAGTAGGCTTACGATTATAAATAGTGCGCCTAAAGTAGCAATAATAGCCTACAGCTAGCACTGCTTAGCTCTGTTTTTTTAAGAAAAGAGGAGGAAAACGGGTGAATGGGCTAGAAAAGGGGCGCTTAATTCAGCAGGCGACTGAATTTAATTCAGTAACCTACTGCGGTTAATTCAGTAGCCGACTGAGCTTAATTCAGTAGCCGACTGCGGTGAATTCAGTAGACGACTAAGCTTAATTCAGTAACCTACTGCGGTGAATTCAGTAGCCGACTGAGCTTAATTCAGTAACCTACTGCGGTTAATTCAGTAGCCGACTGAGCTTAATTCAGTAACCTACTGCGATGAATTCAGTAGCCGACTGCGGTTAATTCAGTAACCTACTGCGATGAATTCAGTAGTCGACTGCGGTTAATTCAGTAACTTACTGAATTAATTTAGGACATCTACTGCGACGAATATTCACTTAAACAGCGCATTAGGCTACAGGCAAACCATTAAGCAGGCAGGATTACTCTGTAACGGGGCAAACCAACCTTATGTAGATTAAATCTAAACAACCACGACAGCCTAAAATTTTCTTCTTCGCAAATTACCATTTTTAAGCAACCTCTGTTATTCTTTTAAAACGGACCGAAATTTTTGTATAACGTTTAAAAAGAAAAATAAAGATGTCAAAGCCGCAGTTTATTTCTCGCTTTGTTGATAAGGATTTTGAAGACTACAACAAGCTGCTAACCGACCTAGAGGCAATAGATAAGGGGAAGCTCGATAGCCTAACGCCATCCGAGCGGCAGCAGTACGGCAAGGTGGGTAACTCAGTGCTCGAATGGGACGACAGGGTGTACGGCTACATTAACCAGAAGCCGGAGTTTGCCCCAATATTCTTAGATAAGGTAGCCTTTGCTGACAAGCTGAATCTGCACAAGAAGATTCGTCCGATTGTCAACCGCCTAAAGGCCATTTTGGAGAACTGGGAGGACACTGAATCGCTGGTTAGCTTCGACCTCGACACTGAGGCCCGTAGCTACTACCAAAACGTAAAGATGCTTGCCTCTAAGAATGTACCAAGCGCCAAAACTATCTACGACGACCTATCGTCGCGCTTTAACAACGCCGGTCGTAAGGATAAAAAGGATGCTCCAAAAGATAACAAGAAGAGCTTAGTTGATTAGTAGTTCTTTTCTTTAGTGCCTTGCCATTAAAAGCGGGACTCAGCAATGGGTTTCGCTTTTTCTTTTATAGCTTTCAGCACAGAGACGCAGAGGGCACGGAGGCACACAGAGCTTCTTCTTATCCTTTATGCGCTTTGCGCTACCCTTTGTGGTATTTGTGATAAAAACAGGTAGGATTCCTATTCAACACGGAGACGCGGAGGTACAGAGGGCACAGCGTTTTTTCTACTCACTATTCCCTACTCACCACATAACCCACCCCTGCCCCTCCCTAGGAGGGGAAAATGCGCCTTGATTAGGGTTAGCCCATAATTCTTTAGCTTCTTTGCATTCGCATTCTTCTTCCGAATAGCTTCAGCATAACTTCCGTTTATTCCTGTTTAACTTCTTTCCCCAACACATAGTCACGGAGACACGGAGGGCACGGAGTTTCTTCTACTCCCTATTCCCTATTCCCTACTCCCTATTTAACACATTTTACTGCAACATTAAGCTATCCCGTGCGTCTTATTTGCTGATATTGCGCCGACTTGTACGCCTACGAATGCGTTTTTGCAACAACAAATAAAGGGATCCTTACCATGGGACTATTCAGCTTTACGAAAAAGAAAGAACAGGTTAACACCAGCTTAGCGGGTGCCAATATTCCAATGCTCGAGCGAAGCATGGCGCCTCAGCCCATCAACGAGCCAGCGGCTACGCCCGAAGCACCGCTGCTGGGAATCGATGCCATTTACGCCTTCCTTCAGGCCAACTACGAAACGAGGGGCTACAACGATGCGCTCACCAACCCCGACGAGAGCTACAAGAACGACAACATTAAGCTTTTCCAGTACGATTTGCAGATACTCATTCAGCGCTCGTTCATGTACTACGACGATAAGATTAAGGAGATTGACTTCCACATCGGGTCGCGCACGCGAGCAGGGCTAATCGACCTGGTGGAGGAGCTTAAGATTAAGCGCGAGCTGGTGGTGGAGCATATCAGCAAGGTAAACCAGCTGAAGCAGGAAACCGAAAGCAACGCCGGGATGAGCGAGCGCATCAAGCTCTCGTACCAGCGCGGCTTTATGCGCGGGCTAGCCGCCATCAGCCAAACCAAAGTAATGAACATCACCCTATAGCATATAAAGAAGGAAACACCCAAACCTGCCGAGCGCAGGCACAAGCCCGTAAATGGCACAAATGGGTGTTCCATCCAACCGCTTACAAAAAATTATTCGGATGAAAGATTGGTGGATAAAGCTGGGCTGCTACCTCACGGGGTACAACTACAGCATTGTAAAGAGTTCGAGCGAGGCAAGCGCCAAGGCGGTAAAGAAGTTTACCTCTGCCCTATTAATCATCAGCATGGTGTGGTGCTTCATCGGCTTCGAGTTTACCAGCCGCTACCTGCACGGCAATGCGCTGGTCTCGTCCATTGGCGCCATCATTATGGTGGTTGTGGTTATCCAGATAGAGCGCCAAATTATCCTTACGATAGGTAAAAACAGCTCGGTAAAGCGCTTCCGTATCATCATTGGTATTGTAATGGCCATCATCGGTTCGGTGATTATCGACCAGGTGATGTTTAAGGATGATATCGAGCGCGAGCGCATCACCGTCGACCAAATCAAGGTGAACAAGGCGATGGCGATTAAGACTAAGGAGATAGACGATCAGATCATGCAGCTCGATTCGTCGATTGCCCGTAAGGAGCGCGAGCGCATGAAGATGATTGCCGAGATTGGCAAGAATCCGACAATTACCACCTACAACACGCAAACGCAGGCGAAGACCGACGATAAGGGCAAGATGGTAACGGTTGGCAAAACCACCACCAGCCAGTCGATCCCCAATCCTAAGATTGAAATGCTCGCCCAGCTCGACGATCAGATAAAGACGCTGCGCACCGCAAAAACGGCCAAGGAGAATAGCCTGCTAACGATACGCGCCACCGTCGAGAAGGATATTAAGAACAACAAGCCGTTCCTGGAGGAGCTGTCGATCCTGTTTAGGATACTTGTGTCGAGCCCCATTGCCTTTATCGTTTGGGCGCTAATCTTCACCTTCTTCTTTTCGATAGAGCTCTTTGTGCTCTACTGCAAGTTTGGCGACGACAAGAACGACTACGACCGTACGATACTGCACCAGATGCAAATCCGCATGCAGATGATCGACAAGCTAAACCCGTAACTTTTTTAAGGAGAGCCGGCAGCTTGCTGCCCATAAAATGGTAATGCAGCATCTACATCCGTGGTGCTGCATTATTCTTAGCACCTATCCCCAGCTGCATTTCCAGAGCCATTCCGTCAGCTATCAAAGAATATATTAGAAACAGTAAAAACCGGCATAACCCCCTAAACCAATCGGAGATGAAAACCTTCAGACATCTAAAATCTACCATTCTAGCTTTAGGAATAATACTTTGCACAAATGCCTTTGCAAAGTCCTACACCATACGAAAAGGAGGAGTAACCTACGATTTCACCTTTGCCGAGCTGGCCGTTAAGTATCTGGAAAGCGGTGATACTACCTACCTGCACAAAATAGCGGCTTGCGATGGTGCCAAACACATTCTAAACCATTCGAATTGGAGTAACGGCAACGGAAAGGCAGAGCAGGACGCCTTACCACTGGTAAAAGAGCTGCTTACACCACGCGAGAAGCTGCTGCCCAACCTTACGCGAATTAAGCAGAACATTCGGTTTGCTAAAGATAGCATTGCCAGCACCAACCTATCGCAACGATTTGCGCTGGAGTACCTGCCACACGGCTTTAAATTTGCAAGCCACCTCTACTTTACCGTAGGATACGACTTGGGCGTTGCATTCCAAAATAGCAGCAGCGTAAACCTTGCCCATTCTCACTACCTAAAAGATCCGAACGAGATGAGGTACTACTCGATCCACGAGCTTCACCATGCCGGTTTTATTATAACCAAGGGCTATATGCCATCGCTTAACGTCAACACCCACGTACAGATGTCCGAGTTAATTGCATACTTAACCCACTTAGAAGGAATGGCAACCTATGCAGCGCTCGATATGAGAACAAAAGAGCATGCACTAGGCAACGATAATGACTACGTATCGCTACAGGACAGTACGCTAATGAAAAGCTACAAGGAGGAGTACTTCGAAATATACCGTTACTTTAAGGAAACACCCAACCAACCTGTAACCGAAGATGATTGGAATAAGATTAGCATACTATCCGATAAGCGTAGGCTTTGGTACAGAGTCGGTGCGCTAATGGCATTAGCTATCGACAAAAAGATAGGAAGAGATGCCTTAACCATGCTTATAGCAAAACCATCAGCATGCTTTATTGACACCTACCTCGGCCTAAAGGAGTAGAAATACAAAAGCGATTCGGATAACAACTAGCGGTAGTAGGAGTCGGCAAGAAGAGCAATGAAGAGTATCATTATCACAGAAATAACATTAGCCCAGAAGAGAGACTTAAAGTAGCTAGATCTTTGCGCCTTGGCGTAGCTAAAGAAGTAGAGCAAATCTCTAATGCCGTAAAGCGTTTTTTGCGTCTTTCCCTCCCCTTCGAGAATACGGGCAATGGTATAGCTCGTAAAAATAAGGATGAAGCCCCAAGCAATCTCTAGAATAATGAATAGGTAGGCCATTGCTGTTGTTTTAATGGCAAACGTTAGCCATAGATTAAAACAGCTTACGGCAACATTAGTTTCGATTTATCCGCATAATGCGCCTACTGGTGCGGAGTAGTAGCTCCACCTGAAGCATGAAGGAATGGCATCTCGCCATTTTTTTGATCTATATAGTATTGGTGGATGAGTTCTGTTGTTGCTCAATATTCAACCGCTATTCGGTTGTAATCTTGTGGTACATTACGGTCCCGTATTGCAGATGGGGCTATTCGAATTCAACCCTTTCGGATTACTGCCTGCTGCATTATTCAAGGACAAGCATAGATACTAGCCAACTATCAGCAATAAAAAAAGGAAACCTAAATAGGTTTCCTTTTTACGATATAGGCTTAAAATAATTACTTTCCAATAACATTAATAGCCTTAAGGTCGGCAAACGACTCCTTTAAACGGGCAATTACAGACTCTTCGCCCTTACGTAACCAAACGCGTGGGTCGTAGTACTTCTTGTTAGGAGCATCTTCGCCTTCTGGGTTACCAAGCTGACCTTGTAGGTATGCTTCCTTAGCCTTATAGAAGTTAAGGATGCCTTCCCAGTATGCCCATTGGATATCGGTATCGATGTTCATCTTGATAACACCGTACGAGATTGCTTCGTGAATCTTTTCCTTTTCCGATCCCGAACCACCGTGGAATACAAAGTCAACAGGCTTTGCAGAAGTGTTGTACTTCTTTTGGATGTAAGCTTGCGAATCTCTAAGGATTTGTGGGCTTAGCACCACGTTACCTGGCTTGTAAACGCCGTGAACGTTTCCAAACGATGCAGCAACCGTAAAGTTAGGGCTAACCTTGCTTAGCTCTTCGTAAGCGTAGGCAACATCTTCTGGCTGAGTGTATAGCTTCGAAGCATCAACGTGGCTGTTATCAACGCCATCTTCTTCTCCACCAGTAACACCAAGCTCAATTTCGAGGGTCATTCCCATTTTGCTCATGCGAGCAAGGTACTTCTTAGAGATTTCGATGTTTTCTTCTAGCGACTCTTCAGAAAGGTCGAGCATGTGCGAGCAGAAAAGAGGCTTTCCCTTTTCGGCGAAGAACTTTTCTCCAGCATCTAGCAAACCGTCAATCCAAGGAAGAAGCTTCTTAGCGGCGTGGTCGGTATGAAGAATTACAGGAATTCCATAAGATTCAGCAACGTTGTGTACGTGAAGAGCAGCGGAAATAGCACCAGCAATAGCCGACTTTTGACCATCGTTGCTAAGACCTTTTCCTGCAAAGAAAGAAGCACCGCCGTTAGATACTTGAATGATAACAGGAGAGTTTACTTCGCGAGCTGCTTCAAGAACTGCATTTGCAGTGTTGGTTCCAGTAACGTTAACAGCAGGAATTGCGAATCCTTTTTCCTTTGCATAAGCAAAAAGCTCATGAACGTCAGCGCCGCTGATAACACCTGGCTTGAAATTGAAAGTTGCCATAATGGGATTATTTTGATGTAATAAAAAACTGCTTTCTTTCAGGAATAAGCTCAAAAAGCATATAAAATGCATTCTTAACTTCGACCATCAAAGGTATAACTATAGGCAGTTGCAAACAAATCTATTTTAGAAAATTTACAGAGCCTGAAAACCGGAGCACACCTATGAGAAACAATTAGGGGAATCACCTAAAAGGCAACTCCCCTAAAAATTATAGTGACACGACAATTAAAGCCGAAATAAAAGGCTTCCTATAAGGTTACAAATAACGAAATAAGCACGTATAGCCAGTGGGCAAATATGCCCGCACAAATTCCGCCAATGGTTTGGGCAAGCAACCCTTTAGAGAGCAATCCCCGATAACCAATGGAGTCGTACATCGCTGTATAGGTGCTGAGGAATCCGCTCCAGCACATGCCCATTGCTGTAAACACGGCAACAACTCCTCCATTAATAAATCCTGATGCTATAAACTGCTTAACCAAGCCTAGCGCAGCGCCAACGGCACCAAGCGAGGTAATTGGGAATGCAATAAGCTCGGGATGCTGAAATCCGAAAAGACCTTCGAAAAGCCAGTTAACCTTGCTTGCAAGCCAAGGAAGAACTTTAACACCTTCGTATGCTAAACCTTGATACCCAACAGCAGGATTTGAAGGGCCAAAGGTGAGTATCATTACCATGGTAGAAATGATGAGCACGCCAGGAATAATGGTAAGCCCTAGCTCTACCCCTGTTTTGCCCCCATCAAGGATGGCATTAAGGAAACGCAAAAAGATGGTTCCCTCTTTCTTTAAAATGATTTTATCCGTAGCCCCCTTTTCAACTTTTGATTCGCGCAGGAATGGGCTATTCCGAATAGATCGCTGCATTAAGCGGGTAGAAATCATGCCTCCGAATGCCGCTCCAACAACGCCAATCAACGCTGCCTTGAAGTAGCCTAAGCTCGCCATAAAGGTGAGGACCACCAATCCCATACCGAATGCTGTCCCAAAGTTGGTAAGCGATACCAGCTGGTATGGCTTAAAATAGCGGTTAAAGTTTTTATCCTTTAAGAGACCAATGATTGCGGGATTGTCGGAAAAGAAAGTCATTATCCCCCCCAACGCAGCAACTCCAGGAAGGTTGTAAATGGGACGCATGAGCGGCGAAAACAAGTACTCCAAAAGACGAACAACCCCAAACTCGATGAGTAATCGGCTGAGCGCTCCGGAAAGCACCGTAATTGCCATAATGTAGAAGACCGTTTTTATCAACAAATCGTACGCCGTAGCCATTATGGTATTAATCAGGTTTGCTGTTCCCATTCGTCCTCCTAGGAAGCCAAAAATCAGAAAGAAAACGAGAAGGAACGCCCCTGCTTCGATACGTCTACGGGTTAGGAACTGCAGGTGAGATATAGGTTTCATCCTTGTTATGTAGCTTTGAACATTGATGGCACAAATGTATAGGTTTATCCTAATTAACAAACTTAACGTAGCGCTTATTTTTAAGTTTAAAAACATACCTAAAGCGTATTTTTATCTATAGATATCACCCCATATCAAACAAAAAGCCGAACTATTGTAAGTTCGGCTTTGTATTTAGCTACATACGGAATTTTCGTTCATATTCCCTGTTGCACAAGACTTCTACTTGAAGTTTGCAATGATAGCCTTTACGGCCTTTACCTTTTCAACAAGCAAGTCCTCCGAGGTTGCCTCTGCAAGAAACCTTAGGTAGGGTTCAGTATTCGAAGGTCGAACGTTAAACCACCAGTCGGCAAATTCTAGGCGGTATCCATCGAAGTCGTAGAAAGCGGTTACGGTTTCAGCCTCCTCAAAATGCTTCTTGATGGCATCCATTGCCTGCTGCTTCTGCTCAATCTTAAAGTTGATTTCGCCGGAGTTGTGGTAGCAAGATATGGCTGAAATTGCTTCGCTAAAGGAGATCCCCTTACTCTTAAGCTTAGCAACTACGTTAAGCGTAAGAATAGCCGCAAGCATTCCCGAATCGGAGTAGAAGAAATCCTTAAAGTAGTAGTGCCCGGCAAGCTCGCCACCGTATATACCATCTATCTCGCGAAGCTTAAGCGCCGCATAGGCACGCCCTACGCGCCAGGTGTGAATCTCTGCTCCAAAGTTCTTCTTTAGATACTCTCCTACTGCCTTCGACGAGCGGATATCCTGAAGAACGATCTGCCCGGCGGGCTTACCTTCGAGGAAGTAATGCCCCAACAACGCAATGATAAGGTCGGGCGATACGAACTTTCCCTTTTCATCAACAAACATTACGCGATCGGCATCGCCATCGAAGATAACGCCTATATCGCTCTTGGTATGGTTTACCAAAGCCTTTAAATCGGCTACGTTGGGTTCATCGAGAGGGTTGGGCTCATGGTTAGGAAACGTTCCATCAACATCATCATAGATATAGGTAGGAGTCTCGCCGAATACCTGCTGCACAAAAAGCCCAGCCATACCGTTAGAGCAATCCACCGCAATCTTTAAATTCGACACATCCTCCAGCTTCGCCTTAAGGAACTCGAGGTACTCCTCCTTAACCTTAATCGGCGTAATGGAACCGCGCTTAGAGGAAGGCTCTACATTTCCGCCCAAAACCAGCGACTCCAGCTCCTTTAGCCCAGAATCGTAACCTACAGGGAGAGCATTCTCGCGCGAGATCTTCAACCCATTATACTCTTTTGGATTATGCGAAGCCGTAATCTGCACCGAAGCCTTAAAGCCCAACTTCGCGGTGGTGTAGTAAACCAAAGGGGTGGTAGCCAACCCTAGATCGAACACATCGGCTCCGGCATCGTTGATGCCCTTGGTAAGCGCCTCGTAAATCTCTGGTGATGATTCGCGGGCATCCCTACCCACTAAAATTTTAGAGGTTCCCAACAGCTGTGGAAGAAAGTAGCCAATGCGGTACACATCCTCCCGGTTAAAATCTTTATTGTAAATGCCTCTAATGTCGTACGCGTGAAAAGCACCCATAATCAGATTATTTATTTTTGTTTTTATGTTAATTCCCTCCTGAAAAATCGGGCGCACAATCTACCTATAATTACTGGAAAGAAAAAATGGTATTTCAACTTTTCGGAAACTTCGTCTAGGAGCTGCGCGTTTAAGGCTGACTAAACGCTGCATTCACCCATAAATATCCAAAGGGGACATTACGGCATCTCTACAATAATGTGATATTTTCGGGTTAGTACAAACTACCTGATGGAAGTACAAACCTAAGCCCGTGTTAGTACAAACCACCCGACGGAAGTACTAACCCAAACCCGTGTTAGTACAAACCTCCCGACGGAAATACAAACCTAAGCCCGTGTTAGTACAAACCTCCCGATGGAAGTACAAACCCAATTTGGGGGAATATCTTTGTTCATCGGCAAAAGCGGGTAGGAATACATGCAAAAGAAGCAGAGCCAACCCGAATTGCTTTTGGTTGGCTCTGCTTCTTCACTGCATACGCTATTGGTTATACGGCAGCAATAAACACATCGAGCTTAGGCAGCAAGTACTTCACCTTTTGCAACGATGAGATCTTAATGGTTCCGATAACGTAGCTGTATTCCTTCGACGAGTACTTTTCGGTGATATCCTCGAACTCGAAGTGGCTAAACGCAAGGCTGTCGCGGTAGCGTAGGTAGATCTTTACCTCGGTATCGGTGGTGTAGGTTGGCGGAGTAAAGAGCGTGTGCTTCTTGTACTCGTACTTGTAGCTGTGCGCGCGGGCGGTAATATCCGAAAGAACCGACGAAGCAGTTGGGAATGCCCCAGCCCCCTTGCCAAACATAAACTGCTTCTCGTAGTACTCGCCCTCGATGATCACGCCGTTGTACTCGTTCTCCACCGAATAGATATACTCTTCGGGAGAAACCAGTTTTGGCATTACAAACATGGTGAAGTTACCATTGTCGAGTTTGGTAACCTGCGCCACCAGCTTAATCTTAAGCCCCTTCTCCTTGGCATACTGAATGTCGCAAGGTGCAAGATTTGGAATGCCGCAGTTGAAGATATCCTTGGGCTTAACCAGCGTACCAAAGGCATGCAGGGTGATGATGATAAGCTTAAACATCGAATCGTAGCCCTCTACATCGAAGGCAGGGTTGCTCTCGGCAAAGCCTAGTTCTTGAGCCAACTTAAGGGCGCTATCGTAGTCGCCATTCTCGTTGAAGATTTTGGTAAGGATGAAGTTCGAAGAGCCGTTAAGAATACCGGTGATAGACTTCAGCAGGTCGTTATCGTAGTACTCCTCGAGGTTACGGATAACGGGGATGCTACCGCAGGCGCTGGCGTCGTAGAGCAACGACACGTTGTGCTTCTTCTGTATTTCGATCAGTTCCTCAAGGTGCTCGGCAAGCATCTTCTTGTTGCCCGACACCACGCTCTTGCCCTTAAGCAACGAAGCCTTTACGATATGGTATGCCTCATCGGCATTGTCGATAAGCTCTACAACCAGGTTGATGGACTCATCATTGATAATTTCGTTGGCATCAGTGGTGTAGAAGTTTTCCGATACGTTTCGCTTCTTATCGAGGTGCTTAATGCACACCTTTTTTATAGTAGCATCTACCGTGCGGCTGTTTTTTAGCACGTGGTAAAGCCCTTCGCCTACCACCCCAAATCCAAAAAGACCAATATTCAGGTTTGTCTTCATCGTTCTATATTTCTTTGTTTTTTTATTATTCTGATTTTGGGAAGTCGGGAAAAGTAAAGATTGGGACACCATTGAAGTATACCTTAATAAAATACTTGGTTCTCATGCCCACCCGTCCAAACGGGAGGATAATCATGCTTTGCTTCTGAATTCTATGCATCCTTTAGCTTCTCTTACTTCTTCGACTTTTGTCTTGCGTCTTGATACTGGTATCTTGTGTCTTGAGTCTTGTATCTTACATCTACCACGTATCGTACTGAAGAACGCAGCATTCCAACTCCTCCTCGCCGCAATCGGAGGCGTAGAAGTCCTCAATTACCCGGCTCAGCTGCCGCCACTCCAAAAGAAATCCATCGTGCCCGAAGTTGGAGCTGATTGAGGCAAACTGTGCATTAGCGATAAGCGCCTTCAGCGCGCGCTGCTCCTCTATTGGGAAAAGGAAATCGGTGTCGATACCAACCAGCAGCGTCTTTGCCTTAATTTTCGAAAGCGCAGCAGCCACTCCACCCCTATTGCGCCCCACATTGTGCGAGTCTATAATGCGGGTAAGCGTGTAATACGAGTAGGCATCGAAGCGGTTAGCCAGCTTTTGCCCCTGGTATTGCTGGTACGATGCAGCACGCGTATTCTCTAGGCTATCGCCATCCTCCTCGAACTGGGTTTTGTTATACCCCTCGTAGCTGCGGTAGCTAACCAGCGCAACGGTACGAGCTGCCTTAAGCCCATCCAAGCCACCATCGGGCCTATCCTCAAAAAAAGTCTTATCAGCACGAATAGCCATGCGCTGGCTCTCGTTTAGCGCCGTAGCCCAAGGGGTAACCCGTGCATTGCTGGCTACTATAATAAGATGTTCGCAAACATTGGGATTGATGATAGCCCACTCCAACGCCTGAAAAGCTCCAATCGAACCACCAATAAGCGTATGAACCCGATCTATTCCCAAATGCTTACGAAGCAGCTCGTGCGCAATGGCAAGGTCACGAACGGTGATTTGAGGGAAAGATCTAAAGTAAGGCTTGCCAGTTTCGGGATTGGTTGAAAGCGGACCGGTGGTGCCATAGCACGAGCCAATCATGTTGGCGCACACCACAAAGTAGCGAGAAGTATCGTAATACTTACCCGCACCAACCAGCACATCCCACCAATCCTCCACATCGGAGTTGGCGGTAAGGGCGTGGCAAACCCAAAGAACGTTATCCTTCGCAGGATTAAGCGTTCCTGAAGTATGATAAGCAATGTTCAATTCAGGGAGCACCTCCCCGCACTCCAGCGGGAAGGTACGTCCTAAACAGTACTGATGTTTATTCATTTATCTAAATAGAATTAAAAGCTTGTTCGAGATCGCTAATTATATCATCGACATATTCTATTCCTACTGAGATGCGAAGCTGAGACGGGGTTACCCCTGCAGCACGCTGTGCCTCTTCGTTAAGCTGAGAGTGAGTTGTTGCCGATGGCTGAATAATAAGCGTTTTGGCATCTCCCACGTTAGCAAGATGGCTAGCAAGTTTAAGGTTTTCAACAAACTTAGTTGTTTGTTCCTTGGTTCCGTTAATCTCGAATGATAACACCGAACCAAAGCCGTTCTTCAAATATTTTTTTGCCACTTCGTGACTTGGATGGCTCACCAATCCTGGAAAAAAAACGTTTTTAACCTTGGCATGACCATCTAGCCAATGAGCTATTTTGAGGGCATTACTATTATGCCTCTCTACACGAAGCGAAAGCGTTTCGAGACCTTGTATCAGCTGAAAAGAATTGAATGGGCTGATTGTTGATCCAAAATCGCGAAGACCTTCCAGTCGTGCTTTTAGGATATACGAAACATTTCCAAACAGGTCCCAAAGCGAATGACCATGGTAGGAGTCCTGAACCTCCGATATTTCTGGAAACTTACCGTTTGCCCAGTTAAAGTTACCTCCATCTACAATAACACCTCCCATAGTGGTTCCGTGACCTCCAATCCACTTGGTAGCCGACTCAACAACAATGTTTGCACCATGCTCTAAAGGACGGACGGTATAGCCACCCGCGCCAAAGGTGTTATCTACAATAAAAGGAATCTCATGCTTTGCGGCAAGAGCGCCAAGCGCCTCAAAATCGGGAACAACAAACGATGGATTACCAATAGACTCTGCATAAATTGCCTTGGTATTCTCGTCGATCAGTTTTGCAAAGTCTTCCGGTTTTTCGCTTTCGGCAAAGCGAACTTCAACCCCAAGACGGGCAAACGTAATCTTAAACTGGTTGTAGGTTCCCCCATATAGGTAAGGCGACGAAATAAAGTTATCCCCTTCCTTTAGTATATTATTAATGGCAATAAATTGAGCAGCATGCCCCGTTGCAACCGCCAACGCAGCCACACCGCCTTCGAGAGCAGCAACACGCTTCTCAAACACATCGGTAGTTGGGTTCATCAGGCGAGTATAGATATTTCCAAACTCTTTTAGTCCAAAAAGGTTGGCAGCATGTTCGGAGCTATTAAAAGTATACGATGTCGTTTGGTAAATGGGTACTGCGCGAGAATTAGTAGCGCTATCTACCTCTTGTCCTGCGTGTACCTGAAGTGTATCGAAATGTAATTTGTTTGCTGACATGGTTCAAATAAGTTTTAAATTAAACATAGCAATGCCATAACCGCTTATGGCTTGAATTTTTTATCCTGCTAAAGCACCAAAATAAGCTGCTATAGCAAAGATGCCCCATACGGTTTAAGGGTAAACTGAAAAGGATGCAGCAATGTTCTAAACATCGCCATTGCAAAGAGAGATGATTATTCGCGCAGCTAGCGCATTCGTGGCATTGTAGCAGCGCTACCTATTGCCACAGCTGAGATAAATCGTAGAAATGAAAATTCTGATTTCATGCTGTTGTTTTTAAATTATAAACCCCGTATAACTTGGGTAGGTTTTAGCACCATCTCCCCGTGGGGGAAGGTTGCTAGAGCTTCAACGAGCCTATTCTCTCCACTCTTCTTTATAACTCAAACAACCCTTTGGAAAGGATTATTGAACTGGTACAAAAGTACACCTTTTATTAATTTGGACAAGCCTCAACCTGCATTTACACATTCTTTAACTCAATGAAGACCAAACGAAAAGTGAATTTATCTGCTGTTTATCGGTTAAATAGGCTACAAAAAAACGATGCCATCCTTTATGGGATGGCATCGTTAGAAAAATTAGCGCAAGTCTTTTAGCAGCTCATTTCGCCTGCGTTCTTCTTTGCCGAAAGCAGGTTATAGGCTCCTTTTACTACAACTTTAGCAGTCTTTACATCGAACTTTTCGGGCAGAGTCACCTCGGTAAAACCTCCGCTGGCAACTCCCTTATGAACTTCAACCATACGGTACTCGGTAACAGGCTTGCCTTTTTCGGTTTTGTTTCTATCAAAAACAAAGATGTAATCTTTATCGTCGAAGCTTACAATTGCATCAGAGGGAAGTGCAGCCACATTACTGCTCGAAGCGTCGATTACGGCGTTAACGTACATGCCTGGAATTACATTCTTGCAGCGTTTGGTCACGCTGGCATACACCTTATAGGTTTTATCGGCATTTACCGACTTACCGGTTTGGTAGATTACCCCCTCATGCTGCTCGGTTTCGTTATTGATGAAGAAGTGAATCTTCTGCCCTACAGAAACCTTATCGGCATCCTTTTCGAAAAGGGTAAGCTCGAGGAAAAGTTTATCGCCATTTACGATTTCGAATAGCACATCAGAAGGTGCTACGTACTTACCGATGTTTACATTCACCGTTTTCACGAATCCTGATATTGGCGAGAGCACCGGAACCGATCTGCTGATATTTTCGGCATGCAGCTTAGATGGATTTATACCGATAAGCCCCAACTTCTGCTCTAGCGCCTTTACCTGAGCTTTTAGGCTCTTGTAATCGGCTGTAACCTGTTGAACGTTCTGCTTAGAGTAGACATCATCCTTGTACAGATCGTTGTGTCGCTTATAATCATTTTCTGCAAATTCGTACTTGCTCTTCGCCTCCAGATACTGTTGCTGGACATCCACGAACTCCTGATTCTCCAAGGTAGCAAGCACCTGCCCTTTACGAACGGCACAGCCCGGAATCAGCGAAGTACTTTTCACAAAGCCTCCCATTGGCATGCAAACCGTGGCCAAGTTCTGTGGGGCGACAGAAACTACGCCGTTTACCTTAAGCGTACCGTTCAACGTTCGATTTTCAACAGCCCCCATCTCGATGTTGGCCATCTTAATCTGGTCGGCACGGAGTTCGACCACATCATCGGGAAGAACCTCTCCCTCCTTTTCTTCTGCTCCGCCTTTACTGCCTCCGACACACGAAGCCATCGCTAACGCCGAGAGCAGGATTATGGAAGGCATAAGTAATCTATGTTGTATCATTGCTTTTGCTTTTAAAAGATTTTACCTGTTATTGAGTCGATAGAGATTATGGCCTGGTTGTAGCTGTTAAGCGCATCCAAGTAGCCCTGCTTCACGCTCATTGCCCGATTCAGGGAAAGGATGTACTCCAAGTAATCCAATGCGCCGCCCTTATAGCTTCGCGATGCCTGATCGATGATGTTGTCGGCTTCGGGTAACGCCTGCTTCTCGTAGTAATCGAGCGTACCGCTAAGCTTTGCGTACTCATCGAGCAAGGAAGTGTAGGTACCAGCCAACGACTTGGAGTAGTATTCGGCATTAGCCTGGGCAACTCGCTCCTTAAGCTTGGCCGCTTTGCTCCGAGAGGTGTACGGTGTGCTCCAAAGTGGAATAGAAATGCCTGCCTGAATGGCCGTAAAGCGATCGCCTGTGCCAAATGTTCGAGGAGCACCGTTAACATCCTGTACCCCGACGATGGTTTGGCTGGATACGCCGATGCTGAAGTCGGGCATCATGCGGCTAAGCTCAACCTTTCGCTCATACTTCGAGATCTCTACCTCCTGTGCCGCCAAGCCTAGGGTTGGATTTGCGCCAAGCACCGCGCTATCGCGAACAGGCGTAAAGGGAAGACGAACCAGTACGGTATCGGTTGGATTTACCTCTACATCTAGGTTCAGCAGATTCTGCAGATTCCGCTTGTAGATGACCAAATCGGCCTTTACCTGCCTCAGCTGGTTCTTCATCTCCAAGCTTTGCGAACGGGCGGTAACCATTTCGAGGCGATTGGTCTCGCCAACATTTGCCCGACGCTCGGCTGCCCGTTGGAAGCCTGCGAAAAGGCTATCCTGATAGGCGAGTAATCGCTGCTTGGCGTAGAGATACGCCAGCTGGTAGTACACCTGCTTTACCTGAGAGGCAACATCGAGCTGTGCAGCCTTTAGCTGCCATTCGCTACTGGTTACGTTGGCCCTTGCTAGCTTGTTCTGGTTAACATACACCGTAGGGAAGGCAAATGTTTGCGACACGGTAAGCCTGTTATCCCTGCTATGCGAGCTAAGCTGTCCCGTTTCCCCCAGTAGCTGCGTCTTGGGGATATCCCACGATGCACCAACCAGCGCCCGTTGCGCATCTACCGAATAGGAAGAGGCCTTAACGGCAAGATTGCTATCCAACGCAATTTGAACAGCCTTCTTTACGTCGACCGATAGCGGGCGTTGCTGCGCCATCAGCATATTAGAGAAGGTAGCACCTGCAACCATCAGCAACAGCATCGACAAAACCTTTGTGCCCTTGCGGCTAAACAGCTTTCGGAAGCTGTGGGTCGAGAAGATGATGTAGAAGATCGGTAGGATAACCAGCGTAAGGAACGTGGCAGAAATAAGCCCGCCAATTACCACCGTAGCTAACGGTTTTTGCACCTCCGCTCCTGCCGATGTTGATAGCGCCATTGGAAGGAAGCCTAACGATGCCACGGCAGCCGTCATGATTACCGGGCGCAGACGGGTATGTAGCCCTTTCCGTATTCTTTCGACGATATCGGTAATCCCCTCTTTCTCCAAGCGGTTGAACTCGGCGATGAGCACGATGCCGTTTAGCACCGCAACACCGAACAGGGCGATAAAACCAACCCCTGCCGAGATCGAGAAGTTCATGCCGCGCAGCCAGAGGGCGAACACTCCGCCAATAGCCGACATCGGAACTGCCGAGAAGATGAGCAAGCTCTGCTTCACGGAGTGGAAGGTAAAGAAGAGCAGAACGAATATCAGCAGCAGGGCAACCGGTACGGCTACCGAGAGCCTTGCCTTTGCCGCCTCGAGGTTCTGGAACTGCCCGCCGTAGGTTACGTAGTACCCCGTTGGCAGCGTTATCCGCTTATCTATCTTGCTGGTCACTTCGGCAATTACGCTTTGCACGTCGCGGTTGCGCACGTTGAAGCCGATGGTGATGCGTCGTTTGGTATCCTCGCGCGATACCTGTGCAGGCCCCGACTTGATCTGCACGGTGGCAATCTGATCGAAGGGAATTTGCCCCCCATTGGGCAACGCTACCGAGAGGTTCTTTACATCGTCGAGGCTATGGCGGTAATCCTTATCCAAGCGCACCACCAAGCCAAACCGCTTCTCCTGGTCGAACACCACTCCGGCCTGACTACCGGCAAATGCGGCCTGTAGGGTGCGATTTACGTCGCTAACCGAGAGCCCGTACTGGGCCAGACGGTCGCGGTTGTACTCCACCTGAACCTGCTCCAGTCCGGTTACCTTCTCCACGTTGATATCTTCGACGCCATCAATTTTACGAATGATCTTTTCGACCTCGTCGGCCTTATCCGAGAGAACATCAAGATCATCCCCAAATATTTTGATGGCGATATCCTGCTTTGCACCTGAGAGCAGCTCGTTGAAGCGCATCTGAATTGGTTGCTGGAACTCGAACTTCACCCCTGCAAGAACGGAGAGCTTATCCTCCATCTTCTCGGCGAGCTCCTCGCGCGTCTTGGCGCTTGTCCACTCGCTCTTATCCTTCATGGTAATGACGTAGTCGCCCGTTTCCATAGGCGTTGGGTCGGTAGGGATCTCGCTCGACCCAATTTTGCAGACCGTATGCTTTATCTCGGGGAAGTTTTCCAGCAAAATCTTGTTGGCAGCCTTTACCTGGTCGATGGTGTTGGAGAGCGAACCGCCTTGCAGCGTGATAACGCCTGCAGCAATGTCGCCCTCTTCGAGCTGAGGAATGAACTCGCCCCCAAGGCGGGAGAACAGCAGCACGCTAACGAGGAATAGGCCGATGGCGGAGTATACCACCAAGCGCTTGCGCCTTAAGGCAAAGTCGATAAGCGGCGTGAATCCTTTGTGAAGCTTATCCATTAGCTTATCGGAGAAGCTGCGCTTGTGCTCGGTTCGCTTGCTGAGGAACAACGCCGAAATCATCGGCACATAGGTGAGCGAAAGGATGGCGGCGCCCACCAAAGCAAAGGTAACAACCTGCGCCATGGGGCGGAACATCTTTCCTTCGATGCCCACCAACGCCATAATAGGCAGGTAAACGATAAGAATGATCACCTGACCGAAGGTAGCAGAGCTCATCATTCGTTTGGCTGACTCGAAAACGTTCTCGTCCATCTGCTGCTGGGTGAGGCGTTCGACTCCCGGGTGATGATGTCGGCTCATGAATATGCGATGTACAACGCTTTCAACGATAATCACCGCGCCATCCACAATCAATCCGAAGTCGATTGCCCCTAAGCTCATCAGGTTGCCCGATACCCCAAACAGATTCATCAGCGAAAGGGCAAAGAGCATCGAAAGCGGAATCACTGACGCTACAATAAGCCCCGCTCTCAGGTTGCCAAGCAGGAGTACCAGTATAAATATGACAATTAGGGCTCCCTCAATAAGATTTTTCGAAACGGTACCAATGGCGCGCCCTACTAAATCGGAGCGGTTTAGGAATGGTTCAATGTGTACCCCTTTGGGAAGCGATTTTTGGATAGACTTAATACGAGTCTCTACGTTTTCGACAACCTGATGGGCGTTTGCTCCCTTGAGCATCATCACCACGCCGCCAACGGCCTCGGAGGTATCAACCACCAGCGCTCCGTAGCGCGTGGAACTGCCGTACTGTACGGTGGCAACGTCGCGGATGAGGACAGGAATGCCAGAAGAGCTGCTCTTTACAACAATACTCCCGATGTCCTCCAGCGATTTTACCAAGCCAATCCCTCGGATGAAGTAGGAAGTTGGCTTTTTATCGATGTAGGCGCTCCCAGTATTCTCGTTGTTGCGCTCCAGCGCCTCGAAGATGTCGGAAAGGGTAAGGTTCATCGCCCTAAGCCTGTCAGGGCTGATGGCCACCTCGTACTCCTTTACAAAACCACCGTAGCTGTTGATGTCGGCAACGCCGGGAGTCCCCAGCATCTCGCGCCGAACCACCCAATCCTGAAGCGTGCGCAGCTCCATGGGCGTGTACTTGTTCTCCAGCCCCTTGTCGACGGCCAAGCGGTACTGGTATATCTCGCCAAGCCCCGACGAAATGGGCGCCAGCTCGATCTTGGCTAGTCCGGGAGGAATCGATTCCTCGGCCTCCTTCAGCTTTTCGTTGAGCTGCTGGCGTGCCCAGTAAAGATCAACCCCATCCTTAAATACAACGGTTACCACCGATAGCCCAAGGCGCGAGATGGAGCGCAGCTCGATGATGTCGGGGATATTGGCAACCGCCACTTCGATGGGGGCGGTTATGAAGCTCTCCACCTCCTGCACCGCCAACGATGGCGCGCGCGATATTACCTGAACCTGGTTGTTCGTAATGTCGGGGATGGCATCGACAGGAAGCTGGATTAACGAGTAGATGCCCCACCCGGTTAACGCCAACACCAGCAACCCGATAATAAACTTATTCTTTATCGAAAAATGTATTATACGTTCTATCATAGCCCAAAATGAGTTAATCTAACGTGAGTTCGATGTCGCATAGAACTTCTCCAAGAGTGTCATCCCGTGCTTATCACGGGATCTGCAACGTTGTTCGAAGGACATTCTTTGGCCATCTTGTATTTTATAGACGCTTAAAAGTCCTTCGGACGGTCATTTAGATGCCGGAACAAGTCCGGCATGACCGCATTTTGAAAGGTTGCTCCTAAAATCGAACTGACGTTAAGCCAATAAAAAGATAAGCACAACGCCGTTTAACTATAGCGTAAATGCCAAAAGCTTTGTAAGAGGATTAAGCCAGCTGAGGGGGCTGCCAGATAGAAAAGGTGGGAGCGCTAACCTTGCTTGTTCGATACTCCTTGTACGATTGGAGATGCACAACGTAGCAGCTAAGCTGAATAGCCTTAGCGAGGTAAACGACAGGTATCGAGCAACAGCTGCAGGTGCAAAAGGGCGAGCAATGATCGGCCTCGTGGTGGTGACTACCGCCGGCTGCATGAGCCATTTCGGTTTTTGCTAGCGCACACTCGTCGTGGCACTCAACACAAGGAATAGAGATAAGCACCAAAACGTATAAGGATAGTATGAAGGCTAGCAGTCGAAGCATAATCGTTGCCAGCAAATATATAAAATAATGCAACAGGTTGAAGGATCTACGACGAAAAAGGCTTTAATTCATTCACCGCTCATGCAATCTAAGCTGGGGCTCTACCTTCCCAAGCTTTTTACCATACCAGAGGCGACTCTGCTGATCGAGTTTTCGGCATAGGCTGCAGCCACAAGCTCAAGGCCAATGCTTCCTTACGGTAGAAACAATCGTAGCTACTGCTTCCCTTTAAAGTAGCCTTGCAGCAACAGCCTTAATAGATTCTCTCCATGTATCATACGGTTTACTTCACTCCATCAACACCTGTTAAACCCAATAATGGCAAAGCATTCATGATTTTTTAAAAAACCACAGGTGCTTTTCTCAAAACCATCCGCCATTTTCTCTTTTCCTTCGACGGTTTTCTCAAAACCGTCCGCCATTTTCTCTTTTCCTTCGATGGTTTGCTCAAAACCATCCGCCATTTTCTCTTTTCCTTCGATGGTTTGCTCAAATCCATCCGCCATTTTCTCTTTTCCATCGATGGTTTGCTCAAAACCGTCCGCCATTTTCTCTTATTCTTCGACGGTTTGCTCAAAACCACCCTTCATTTTTCCCACTACTCCAACCAAAACCTTTTTACCGTTTGGCTTATTCCGATAGCGGCCGTTACGTAGCAGCCCGTCGAGCATGCTGAGCGGCTGGCAGTAGAGCACTTCCGGCACGTAAGCTCCCAGCTTGCAGATGGCATCGCCCGCTGCCGCTCCTTTGACGGAACAAAGCTAGCTCCATAGCACCACCTCTTCCTCTTCTATAGCTATTTTTTAAAAATATTTCATTCCCCTCAAAAAAACCCCAAAGCCCCATAAAATAAGGAATTCGAAAGACAACACACAACGCAGCAGGAAGATGAAACTACAAAACTATTTCACTTTATTTTGTAATATTAATTAATTTCCCTAATTTTATAACAGTAAGGAATCGGTCAGCGGTACATTACGCCTTGCGCTGCACCTGCCATATCGCAGCACAAGCCATCGGGCTGACAGCATTCCCAGCTACCCAATTAACATAACTACTAATTTAAAGACGGAAAGGAGGTATTTTTATGGCAAGAACAAAACGGACTTCAACCTCGATCGACAATCTGAAGCAACGGTTTTCAGGAATGATGTCCATTGATCCAAAGCTCGATCTCGGAAATGGAATTACCACTGCAGAGGCCGAAACCCTGATCAAAACTGGCGACGTAAGTCTACAGGATTACAACACGATCCTATCGGTTTGCGACGACAAGCAGTACAGTCTCGAAACGATCGAGAAAAAGATCGACAAGTTCAGTACCGCGATTCTTTCGTCCGTAGCGCTTAAGTACGGAAAGGATAGCATCGAGTACGAGCAGGTAGGTGGCACGCGCACCAGCGACATCAAGCGCAAGAATAACAAAAAGAAACCTAAGTCGCCCCCCTAAAAGGAGCAGGAATAGCGTTTCTTACGGTTATTGAATCAAAAAAAGTAGGCTTCCTCATTAGCAGGAGGCCTACTTTTTTTTGTTCGGGTTAAGCGCAGCCGCCCATTCAGCAATAAAGCTTAACCCAACCGCCAACAAGGGAATTCTCCCTCAGAACCAGCCCCAGCATACCGGCTCGCGTAAGTTCGAAAAATAAAGCGATCGATACCTCGAAAGGTATGTACCGGACCTAAATTCCAAGGTAAATCTAATATGAAACAGTAATAGGATAGTAATCGACACATTATCTTTACAACCGTTTAAGTCAATGCCAAGCTGGCAATATGTATGTAAGGAGTCTTTACGATGGCACAGAGCTAATGCAGCTGCTCGTACCAGCTATTCTCCTGCTAAGAAATACCAAACCCCAAGAGATCTAAAAAATGAAAAGGTTAACAAAAACAATGAGCGATTGCAGATTCTGCTGCAATCCACTACAAAGGAGCCGAAGGTTGCTCTCGAGAAAAATCAGTAAGGTAGAAGAAGTTTTGGAGCAGCAGCCATAGCAACTTGCTGGCATTAGCAGGCAGCTAAAGCATACAGGCGCACCATCACAAAACGTTACGACGTAACGTACCAACATCCACATCCAATTCGGAATACCCATAAGCAATGGGGTTCGGGGCCGCCCAAAGGCGATCGACCGACCATTGCTGCGGCATAGGTGGATATCAACAGGCGCAAAAATGGACCGGTTAGCAACACCGGAGGTTCGCCAATGCCCTAATGCCAGCCAGCATTATGCTCATCAGCCACGAAAAAGAGATTTAAGGTTAACATAAATAGACATGCTAAAAATTGAGAAAAAGAATATCGTCTCAGATATTCTAGGGGCTATGCAGCAACACCCCAATCGCAATGCATTTGTAGTTGAAGCTGTGCTCTATACGTATGCGCAGCTGGGAGAAAAGGTTGGCGGAATCATGAACTTTCTGTCGACCCTCCAAGATGAAAGAGTTGGCGTTATCGCAGAGAATTGTATCGAAACCTATGCGGCGATACTGGCGACCCTAATGAGCGGGAAAACGTACGTAATCCTTCACCCCTCCTATCCCGAAGAGCGCAACCTTAAGATTGCCGGAATGGCAGGCCTACAAACCGTTCTGTTCGCGGGCAGCTTCGATACGGAAGCCTTTCGCCAGCGAGGCATTGTAACGGTTGACGCAGCCACCCTACCAGAACAGGCCATTTGCGCATCGCAATGCCAAACCGACGCTACGGCAAACGCCTACATCATGTTCACATCGGGAAGCACCGGCGAGCCAAAAGGAGTTCCCATCTCGCGAAGCAATCTGAATGCCTTCTACCGCGCCTACAACGAGCTGGGATGGAAGCTGAACGAGCACGATCGCATGTTGCAGATGTTCGAGCTCACCTTCGACCTATCGGTGGTGTCGCTGCTGCATCCGCTAACGCTTGGTGCCTGCGTTTATCCGGTAGGATACCGCGATGTAAAGCACATCAAGGTATTCGAGCTGCTGGAGGACTACCAGATCACCTTCGCCGCCGTTACGCCCTCGCTGCTGCAGCTGCTGTCGCCCTACTTTGCCGACATCCACCTGCCCGAGCTTCGGTACCTTATACTAGCGGCCGAGGCATCGCAGGTAGCGCTGCTCGACCAGTTCAGGGCATCGGTACCCAACGCCGAATTCATCAACCTATACGGGCCAACCGAAGCAACCATCTACTGCTCCTGCTACCGAATACCCGCTACGGGGTGCAAGCACCACAATGGAATGGTGGCAATCGGGCAACCGTTCGATGGCATTGAGGTGCTTATTGCCGACGAGCAGGGAAAATCCCTCCCTAAAGGACAGATGGGCGAGCTCTGGGTCTCGGGCGAACAGATCATGAACGGCTACCTCGATGCCCCCGAGAAAAGCTCCGCTGCACTGGTGCAGCTCGCCAACGGAAAAACCTACTACCGAACCGGCGACCTGTGCATCATCGACGATAACGACGATATCATCTACTGCGGACGCCAAGACTACCAGGTAAAGATCCAAGGATTCCGCATCGAGCTTAGCGAGATCGAGTACACCGCAAAACAGTTCTTCGACAACCTGTGCAACGTTGTCGTTATTCCGACAATGCACCAGGGAATGTTCAACGAGCTGCACATGGTGGTGGAAACCCTCGACTGCGCCGAGGGCGAGCTGCACGGATACCTAAAGGAGAAGCTTCCCCACTACATGATCCCCAACAAGATCCACTGCATCCCGCAGTTCCCCGTAACCACCAGCAACAAGATAGACCGAAAGAAAATAGCACAACTCATTTAAACATCACAATAGCTATGACCCACTCAGAAGCATTAGCTCACGTACAAACCATTTTTCAAGAGGTGCTCAAGCGAGAAGGTATCCTCCTTACCGAATCGTCTACCGCCAACGACGTTGACGGTTGGAACTCGCTTTCGCACATGCTTATCATATCGAGTATCGAAAAGCACTTTGCCATTCGATTTAACTTCCGCGAAGTTGTTAAGCTCAAGAATGTCGGCGACCTTTGCAACGCCATCGTAACCAAAAAGCAGTAGGCCGATGCAGTTCCTTTCTTTTAGCTTTTTGGTGCTATTCGTCCTTTGCTTTGCCCTGTGCTATGCGCTGCGGCAGCGCTTCCGCAACGGGCTGCTGCTACTTGTTAGCTTCGTATTTATTGCTTGGTACCATCTGCCATTCCTGATAACCGCAGTAGCGGCGGCGCTGTTCACCTTCGCTATGGCGCAGCGAATTGAGCAAAGGTACGCACAGGATAAGTCTGCAGGGGGGGCTTACCTCACCGGCATTGTTGGTCTCGTCTTAGCATGGCTCTTCTTCCACTACAGCGCGTTCTCGCTGGGGATAATCCACACCCTAGTTCCGTTCTCAGGCAGCGGATCGCTGTCCGAGCGCCTAATTATCCCCCTTGGGATGTCGTTCTACACCTTCCAGGCCATCGGGTACCTCACCGACATCTATTGGCAGGAGTACAAGGCCGAGCGCAATCCGGTCGACTTCATGCTCTACATGCTTTTCTTCATGAAGTTCCTCTCCGGGCCCATCGAACGAGGGGAAACAATGCTGGCACAGCTCAAGCATCCGAAGCCTTTCGAGTACGCATCGGTAGTTGCCGGTTTGAAGCTCATCTTTTTGGGGCTTTTCAAGAAGCTACTTATTGCCAACCAGCTTACTCCCTATACCGACGCCATGTTTTCGAACATCCACAACCTCTCGGGCGTTGAGCTGCTGATGACTTGCCTAATCTACCCCATCGAACTCTACGCCGACTTCTCGGGATACTCGGATATCGCCATCGGAGGCGCAAAGATGCTGGGGATTGAGCTTTCGCCCAACTTCAAGAGCCCGTTTGCCGCGAGCAGTACCTCCGACCTTTGGCGCCGATGGCATATGTCGCTCTCGTTTTGGGTTCGCGACTACCTGTACGTTCCGCTGACAGCAACCGCCCGCGCTTGGGGGCTGTGGGGAATCTTCCTGAGCCTGATCGTAACCTTTGTTGCCCTAGGCGTATGGCACGGCGCTGGCTGGACATTCGCCATCTACGGGCTGATACAGGGTCTGCTCATCTGCTGCGAGACAGCAGTGCCCCGCTTTAGCCAAGGCCTGCAAAAGATAGTGGGGCGCCACGTAGCCCACGCCATAATGGTAGTCCGAACATACCTTTTATTTTCCCTATCGCTAGTATTCTTTCGGATAGGTTCGCTTCCGGATGCCCTCTACTTCCTTCGTCATATCTCCTTTAGCGTGCACCACACCTGGAAGGAGCTTAGCATCGGAATAAACGACCACAGCTGCCTGGTAGCAGGTTCTGCTCTGCTGCTACTGTTCGTTTATGAGTACTTCGATTCGAAGAAAGACCTGGACAAAGCGCTGGCGCATCAGCCTGCACTCCTTCGCTGGAGCATCTACTACATTCTGGCCTTCGTCCTACTCACCCTCGGCAAATTCGGAACCGATAGCTTTATCTACTTACAATTTTAACCGAATCGTTGAAGAGATGTCAATACTTGCTAAAATACAACCCAAGCCCCGCTTTTGGCTGAAGGCCTTTCTGCTGCTGTTGCCGTTCCTATCGGTGGTGGCCGTTTACTTCGTCTTCGACCCCTTCATGGTGCTGCACCGCTACAAGCGCTTCGACAATACGCACGTCATGCTCGGCGAAGCGTACGTGGGCTGGCAGAACTACATGGCCAACCGCGACTCTATCCCTTTCAACTCGTTTATAATGGGAAACTCCTGCACCATGGCCTTCAGGAGCGACGAGTGGGAAAAGCACCTAGACCACTCCGACCGCGCTGTCCGCTTCTTCGACACTGGAGAGAGCCTTGGAGGGGTTTGCCAGAAGCTCCAAGTGCTAGACTCCGCTGGAGCACCAATAAAGCACGTGCTAGTGGTAGCCAACAAGACCATGCTCAAGGATATCTTCCCCATGCAGGAGAACGGCCACCTATTCGCACCCGAAGCGGCCAAGGTAAGTCCGCTGGAGTTCCAGCTCAGCTTCCTGCAAAAGTTCCTCGACCCGAATATTGCCATCCCCTACCTGGGTTACCTAGCTAGCGGCAAGTACTCGTCCTACATGAAAGGGGTTATCTCTCCCGATGCCCCCATCCGCGAGCCCTATACCAATAACTTCATCAACCCTCACGAGAAGGAGATACAACGCTTGGGCGAACGCTACTGGCAGCGGTACAAAACAGAGTTTACGCCCCGAAGGGAGGCCGGCAAAGAGGAGGAACGCACCGTATACTGCGAGCAGCTGAAGCTGCTCCGCAAGATAAGGGCCGTATGCGACAAGCACGGCGCCGACCTGAAGTTCATCATCGGCCCCGAATACAACCAAAAGAGAACCAACCATGAGGATATTGCGCTACTAAAGGCCATACTAGGCGCATCTTCCGTTTGGGACTTTACTGGAATAAACCCTTACACCTCCGACATTCGTAACTATTACGACAGGGGACATTTCCGCCCCGAGGTGGGAAAGCAGCTGCTGGAGTTTATCTACCAAAAGAAGAACAGCTAGCGTTTTTGCTAGGAGGTTTTCTACATCACACAATAGGGAGGAAGAATAAGGTACAACACCTTTTCTTCCTCCCCTTTTTATTTGCATCATCCAAACGCAGAATATTTGTGTAGCTTTATGGGGTAAAACACCAGCAACGTAATTCTCTTTGAGGGTTTCGTGTTAACCTCTTAAACATCTGAAGTAATGAAAGCAACAAGCACGCTGATGCTCCTAGCCTGTATCGCCATTTCGCTGAGCGGCATGGGCGCTACAAACGAGCACAACGCTACGCCAAAAGGCAGCAGCAAGAGCGCCGGCATTACCACCGGCGCCGAACAAACCGAGAAGTACATTCCCTACCTACAGGGCAAAAGGGTTGGCGTGCTCGCCAATCCAACCACCGTAATCGGCAAAAGGCATCTTGTAGATAGCCTGATAGCAAGAGGCATCAACATTGTAAAGGTTTTTGGGCCCGAACACGGCTTTAGGGGCAACGCCAGCGCCGGAGTAGACGTAAACGACGAGGTAGACAGGACAACCGGCCTTAAGGTGATCTCGCTGTACGGTTCGAAGCAGAAGCCATCGCGCGAAGACCTTGCCGATATCGACATCATGGTGTTCGATATCCAGGATGTGGGATGCCGATTCTACACCTATATTAATGTACTGGGGAAAATTATGGAGGCTTGCGCCGAGAATGGGAAGGAGCTGCTTATCCTAGATCGCCCAAACCCCAACGGCTACCTGGTTGACGGTCCTATCCTCGACATGCGCTTAAAGTCGGGCATCGGCATGTTCCCCATTCCGATTGCTCACGGATTGACCATCGCCGAATTCGCCCAAATGGTGAACGGCGAGGGTTGGCTGCCCAACAAGATGACCTGCAAGCTGAAGATCATCCGCATGGTTAACTACAACCACGACATGGAGTACACCCTTCCGGTAAAGCCATCGCCCAACCTGAATACGCAGCAGAGCATCATGCTCTACCCTTCGGTCTGCCTCTTCGAGGGAACCATCGTAAGCCAAGGACGCGGCACCCATACCCCCTTTACCGTGCTGGGAAGCCCGCTGCTTAAGGGCAAGTACACGTTCTCGTTTAAGCCCATCAGCATTCCGGGCATGAGCGAGACTCCCCTACACATGAATGAGGTGTGCTACGGGATAGACTTGCAGAGCTACGACATCAAAAAGCTAAGGAAAAGCAGACGAATCAACATCCAATGGATGATAGACCTCTACAACGCCTACCCCGACAAGGAACGCTTCTTCGACAAGAGCCAGAGCCGGCAGATTGGCAACATCGACTACCTTGCCGGCACCTACGACTTCAAGAAACAGATCATCGATGGCAAATCGGCGAAGGAGATTCAGGCCTCGTGGGAGCCGCAGCTCTCGCAGTACAAGGAGATGCGGAAGAAGTACCTGCTCTACAAGTAGCATAGCGCATATAAATGCATCTCATGTAAAGGCGGTTGTCTCTTAATATGGTCACATGCAACTAGTATGAAATACGTTCATCTACTTTGGTGAATTTCTGCATTTATACTCGTTTCGCTTTTAGAATTTTGTTTTAAGAAAGCATAAGATCATACTAAAACAGGCTGTCGAAAGTTTCCTGCTCTATCGATAGTAAAGGGTTCTCCTGCCTCGTGTAGAAGAACCTTTTTTTAATTTTCACTTTATAAAGAAAATCGCAAAAAAAAAACCGCTACTTTAGCGACATATCTTTATAATCGTAAATCTTAGCAAAAGTATTGGTATCGCATTCTTTCGGCAAAGCCCAACTTGAGGAAAAGATTCACGCATTAAGAGTAAACAAAACAATCTGCCGATCCCCTATAGTATTGTCTTTTTAAGGTAAACAAGCAGGAAAGCAGATGTATAGGCTGGAAACAATATAAAACTAAGAAACTATGCGCTATTTCTTCTTTTTGCTCATTCTATTAACCTCTTGCAGCTCGGTAGAATTGGACAAGGAATACCTAAAAAAGAATTACAGCACCAAGGAGCTGGAATACTTTGGAGAGGTTGGCTTCTATACCGGTAATTCGGTAAAAAAGTGGCAGAAGAACATAACAATCTCACTGGTAGGCACCCCAAAACAAGGCGATATAGCGCTAGTAGATAGCATCATTAAGGAAGTTATGCCACTAGTAGCCCCTATTAGAATAGAACGTAAGGATAGTGATGGTAATCTAAAGATTAAGCTTGTTGATAGGGTTGATAAAGGCTATGCCAATCAGCATGTAAAATTGGGCTTTTTTAATGAGTTCCAATATTCTGACATTAACCTACCCAATAACCTAAAGGGAACCTTACGACAAGCTACATTGAGGCATGAATTTCTTCATGCGCTAGGGCTTCATCATCCTATTGAAAAAGGAACAGGAACTCTTATCGAATCAAATGTCGAATTTGTGGATTTTGACATGGAAAATGTTAAGAATTACAGATTTTCAGAATTAGATAAACGCATGATTAAGATGCTATACGATAAAAATATTATAAAAGGTCTAAAAAAGAAGGATTACTTACAGACATTAGGTCTAAAAGAAAAGCTACACCCTACACATGGAATACTAAGCACACGGCAGTAATGGTAATTGACCTGCTAAATCCGAACAATAGAATATGGACATGAAGCTAATCACATTCCTTGTGCTCTTATTTGCTTTATCCAATCTAACGATGCGGAAGAAGTACCTGCTCTACAAGTAGCATAGCGCATAGCATCGCCCTTTAAGCGAATTATAGTAATACCTGAATCATCCAGCTGGAGGGTTCAGGTATTCTTGTTTAGCCATTTCGCAAAAACAGCTGATGCAACTGACGAAAAAGTGCAAGTAAAGCTCCAAACTAAGGGCAACCTGCTCGCTAGTTAAAAACAAAAGCATAGCTTTGCTGTTAATGGACAAAAATTGAACCTATGAGATCACTACTAGCTGTTGCCTTTTTGCTGGTTGGGGTAGCATCATACGCCCAAAACAATGCAGTTTTAAGCGGCAGGATATACAGCTCTAAAAATGGAGCCCCCATACCCTTTGCAACCGTTATCGTTTGGGGAACGCAGCAGGGAACAACCGCCAACGAAAATGGCGAATACGAAATTAAGGGATTAAAACCCGGATACGTACAGCTAAAGGTTAGCGCCGTTGGCTTTATGCCTGCAATATCCAGCGAGGTACTTACCACCAACGCTAAAAGAGCAACTCTCGATGTTGCAATGGAGGAAACCTCGGTAAGCATTGAAGGAATTACCATTAGGGCAAACAACTTCAGGAAGAGCATAGAAAGCCCCGTAAGCCTATCGCGCATTGGCATCGAAGAGATTGAGAAAAACCCCGGAGGCAATCGCGATATCTCGAAGGTAATTCAATCTTTCCCCGGAGTATCTTCGGCTGCGGCATTCCGCAACGACATTATCGTTAGAGGTGGAGGTCCTAGCGAGAACAAGTTTTACCTAGATGGCATCGAGGTTCCAACCATCAACCACTTCTCTACGCAAGGTGCCTCGGGCGGACCTGTTGGGGTGATTAACGTAGACTTTATCCGCGAGGTAAACTTTTACTCGGGCGCGTTCCCATCCAATTCCAACGATGTGCTTAGCTCTATCCTCGACTTTAAAATGATTGATGGGAATCAGGATAAGCTAAAGTTTAGGGCAACTGTAGGTGCCTCCGATCTTGGATTGACGTTGGACGGCCCAATATCCGATAGAACAACGTTCATTGCTTCTGCCCGCCGAAGCTACCTTCAGCTGCTCTTTAAGGCGCTTAAGCTCCCCTTCCTCCCAACCTACAACGACCTTCAGCTTAAGGTAAAAACGAAGATCAACAGCAAGCAGGAGATCTCGGTTATCGGTCTTGGTGCCTACGACATCAGCAGGCTGAACAAGAGCATCGGCAACCCAGACGAAGAGCAGCGCTTTATCCTGAACTACCTGCCCGAAAACGACCAGTGGAGCTACACGCTGGGCGTGGTGTACAAGCAGTACCGCGAGAAGAGCGTCAACACATGGGTGGTTAGCCGCTCCCACTTCTTCAACAAGGAGTACAAGTACCCCAACAACGACGAGAGCCAGCCCAAAATACTCGACTACTCATCCGCCGAAAAGCGGAATAGGCTGCGCTTCGAGCACTCGAACGAGGTATCGGGCTACAAGCTGGGGTATGGCGCAAATGTTGGCGTCGACGAGTACTCCAACTCCACGTTTGAGTTGGGATTCAAGAATGGCACCCCCTCCACTACCGACTACAGCAGCAGCCTAAACCTCTTCGGCTACGGCGCATTCTTCAACATCGCCAAGAGCTACCTGAACGAGAAGCTATCGCTGGCGCTTGGGGCTAGGATAGACGGCAACAGCTACTCCTCGTCCATGCGAAACCCCTTCGAGCAGGTATCTCCCCGCTTTTCGCTAAGCTATGGCATTGCCAAGGAGGTGTTCTTCAACTTCAACATCGGCAGGTATTACCAGGCCCCTCCCCTTACCTCGATGGGATACGCCAACGCCAAGGGCGAGCTGGTAAACAAGCGCAATGGGCTAAGGTACATCGAGGCAAACCACCTGGTTGCCGGATTCGAGTACCGCCCCAGCGAGAAGGATAAGCTTACCCTGGAGGGATTCTACAAGATATACCGAAACTACCTCTACTCGGTAACCGACTCGGTTGCCATTGCCAGCAAGGGGGGCGACTACGGCGTTTTTGGCAACGAGGAGCTGCGCTCTAGCGCCAAGGGCACGTCGTACGGGTTGGAGCTGATGTACCGCTCGAAGGATTTCTACGGGTTTAACCTCGTGGGTGCCTACACGCTCTTCTGGAGCAGGACCAAAAGCAGCAGCAACCGCAGCGGCGCCAACGGGTGGATCCCCACGTCGTGGGACAATAGGAACATCGTTACCCTAACGGGCTCCCGGATATTCGGCAAAAGCTGGGAGGCGGGCGTTAAGTGGCGATACCTTGGCGGCAGCCCCTACACGCCCTACGACATCGACAAGTCGAGCATAAAGGAAGCCTACGATGCCGTTGGCGGTCTCTACTACGACTACTCGCAGTTTAACCAGCTTCGTCTAAGCTCCTACCAGCAGCTCGACCTTCGCGTGGATAAGACCTACTACCTAAAGAAGTGGTCGATGAACTTCTACGTCGATATCCAGAATGTCTTAGGATCGAAGCAGAAAAGAGCCGATGTGTACCTGCCCGAGCTCGACGCCAACGGCAAACCGGTTGTTGTACCGGGCAATCCCGACAGGTATAAGCTCAAAAAGGTGGCGATGAAGGGCTCCGGCACCATCCTTCCGACAATTGGGGTGATACTGGATTTCTAATAGGGATAAGCAGCCTACGATTGAAGATAATGATGCTCTGGCACGACTGTTCGTTTTGAACGACATGGTCGTTGTTAGGGCAAATGTTGCGATTATCGTTCGAACGTTCGTAGGGGCGAAATATAAAATTTATCGTCATTCCATTTGGTCGGATTACCTACGATGTATTCGGCGATATTCTGGTACGACCGTTCGTTGCGAATGATATGTTCGTAGTAGTTACGTTGCCAAACGTTCTGAACGGTGGTGTTTTGCCGCATCCATTTGGTAACGCCAATTTTAAAACCGCGTAATATCGAACCAATCGTGCGCGATGTTCCCCGTATCACCATTTTTGCATCTGCAGGGGCGATGATTGGGGTAATCGTTGGGGCGATCGTGGGGGCGATAATAGGGGCGATAATAGGGGCGAAATATTTTTCGCCCCAACAAGCATCCACAATTTGCACAATGCCGTGCACATGGTTGGGCATTATTATGTATTCGTGTAAAACAACATTTGGATAATGGCGAGGAATCTCCAACCAGCACTGTAGGGCTGCACGCCCTGCATCGTTCAAAACCATTTCCCCATTTTCAATATTACCCAACAAACAGGCCCTATTGTATACGCATAGGGTTACAAAGTACAAGCCTGCTTGCGAATAGTCGTATCCTTTTAAGCGGATGCTTTGCCGATGGTGAATATTTGGATTATAGCCCATTTCTAAATGGTTTTGGCATTCACAGCTGAGATGTTTTCAAACGAATTACAATTTACAAAATTGTATTCGTACGGGCGAAATATTTTTCGCCCAACCAACGTACGGGCGAAATGTTTTTCGCCCCAACCGCGTACGGGCGAAATATCTTTCGCCCCTTCCAACCACATACGGGTGAAATATTTTTCACCCCTACCAACCGCGTATGGGCGAAATATCTTGTTCTTAAAGGATGCAACCAAAGCAACCGGTACCGAAATCTCGTTCAATTCGCTTCCGCCACAAACGGAGCAGCCTTACTTTCATATCCACCGAAAAAACGAGGAGACCTATATAATCCTAAAGGGTTTCGGTTTCTTTCAGGTAGATGAAGACTGCTTTAGCATTAAAGAAGGGAGCGTAATACGGGTTGCCCCTCAAGGGAAACGCGGCATCTGCAACTCTTCCGACGAAACTATGATTTATATGGTGATCCAGTCTAAAGAGAATTCGTTGGAGGAGCATACCTCTGCTGATGGAGAAAGACTTCCGGTAGAACCTAAATGGAGGTAAAGCCAAAGCTAAGCTGCGGCTTACTTACCACAGCTAACAAGCAGCAAAAAAGCCAAGCACTACCGCATTTGTAGCGGTGCTTGGCTTTTTTTGTTTGCCGTTTAATTGCGGTCAAAGACCGCTACTTATATGCGACATAGTCACAGACTATGCCGAGCCTTGATCTTCGATTATACTACGCTTAGCAAGGGCAGAGACAATGCACACCACTGCACCCGCAATGCAATTTGCAATTTGTTATGCTAAGTATTTTTATAATTTGAACTGCTTTATTTTCTTCTTTTTAACTTCAGCTAAAGTTTCTTTTACCTCACTAAATTCTATTATGTTTTGACTATTTAATTTGGAAATAAAACCATTAAAATCATCATCTTGATCTTTCTTTAAGTCTATAATTTCTCGTCCTTTTATACCAGTTGGCGTTATCGTATCAAATTCAACGTCTCCAAAAGAAACAAAAACGAATTTGTTTGTATTTGTTTTTATTTCCTCAAGAATTAGTTGGTATTCGGTGCCAACACCTCCTTCAAATGCATCTGCCTTTTTTTTGTATTTTTCTGTAAGTACAACAATTACTTTGTCTGAGTTTTGAATACCTTCAACCATCATTCGATTAAAGTTAGTTGATGTTTCTTCTTGGGATATCTTTCTATCCATTGAGGCGTTGTATCCTTTTTCCTTCCTAAGAAAATCAACGAAAGAAATAATCAAATCATTGAAATCCTCTCCACCCCAAGCATAAGTTACAAAAACAGAAATTGCTTTATCCAAATTCATAGCAGGCATGCTAAAGTTTTCTACGGGCTTTTGTGATTTTTGAATCTTCTTTAATCCAATAATAAGTTCCTGCCGAACTTTGTCTAAGATATATTGAAGTGATGCCTTTCCAAAGCGATAATATGCAGATGTAAGATTATAACCAGGATTATTATATTTCAGAATATCATTCAGCAGGCTTACTTGTCCTCCGGGCATTTTTTTTAGAACAAGAGCCTTCCTCAAACTTTCTAAATTGTTTTCTATGAAACTAATGCCATCAGGTGATACCGTGGTTGAAATATCAAATCCAATTTGGTCAGAAATTTTTGAAAAGTCTAGTGGGTATTGTTGATGTACAAATCGTCCAAATGAATCTTGTATATCCCCAACAATTTCTGCATTTATTCTCCGATATTCGGGGATTTCCTTACCCGCATATCCATTTATTTCATCATCAATAAATTCAATAAATCTCTCATCCTTTGCGTTCTCGGCATATTCTTTAGCTTCCAATAAAAGAAGGCTGAGTTTGCCTTCTCCACTTAATAATCTGTTTATTAGCTCTTCCATTTCTGTTTGTTTAATATTTTGCATAACGGTGGCGGTATGAAAAGTTGCCGATTGCGGGCGATTTCCTGTCAAGTTACACAAAAGTTGAAGCGGGCTACAACCCTTGAATAACCAACTATTCCGGCAATTTTTTATACCGCGTGTTGTGTACAGTTTTTTTTGTTTTTTTCAATTCTTTCTCTATAATATTTTTGACAATTTTTTCAATTTCAGCAGAGTCCGCTTTTTTTAATTTGCGATTATTCAACTTAACTTCATTAGATGAACTAATTATTTCTTTTAACCAAGCTGATAATAATCCAACTGCCAATGTTGTCGCATTACTAACAATCAATGTAACTATAAATTCACTACTTAAGAAATTATTTGATGATATATCGATTTTGTCAAAAATTACTTTCAGATCATCTATTGATAAATCATTTATAATTTCTTCTCTTTTTGTTTTTATTGTTATTTTCATTTAATTATCTATATTTTTTTAAATCAATAAAACAAGTTTTGTAATAAAAATCAAGCACTTCATTTATACCTTCAAATTCTTCTATGGTGCAGTAATTCATATATATATTCTTTAAATTCTCAAATCTTTCGCTAGCATTTGGATATAAAAGAGTTTTTTGTTTTTTTTCTTTCTCTAAAAATTCTAATATTTTAAAAAAGAATAATGGAGCTGTTTTATAACCAATTATATTTTTAAACAAGTTCAATTCCGAATTTTCATTTGAACATTTGAACATTAATTGTATTCCCAATTTGTCTGCCTCTAATTCTTGTTTTTTTATTTGTTTAATTGCCAATTGTATGTCATTTTCGATTAGTTCATTTCGATTCACATTAGTATGTCCCAATTCATGATGAGCCTGTTCATGGCAAATAACAAATAGCATAATAACTCTCGAAAAGGATATCACATCACTATTTAGATTTTTGTATTTTTTCGGAAACTCACTAAAGTTAAGACCTTTAGTTCCCCCTTTTGTATAAAAATCTAAAAATGAGGTTATTGGAGATAATAAATCTTTTGATACAAATTCAGACATATCAATTTTATCCTGTTCAAAATCTATTGTATTCTTTTGAATAGCTTCAAAAGAATAAATAGAGTGATTTATTAGGTAAAGCAGGCCTTCTAGGAAATAATCAATTACTATTATAGGTGTTCCGTTTGGTGCCTTTTCAGCATATCCGTTCAAATTAAGAATAGGAAGATTGAGTAACTCACATTTAATATACATATTTTTTGTCTCCAAATGAAAACAATCATAAATATATTTCAGATAATTTAGTGGTGCAATTTTCTCTAAATAAGATTTATCACTATACTTATTAACATCTTCAATCTCTCCATTTTTCATTGAGTTTTCATACAAATCAAAATGGTTTCTTGTCAATGAATCATTGATTTTGTAATAACCAGTCTTAATTCTTAATGATTCAATATATTCACTATCTGTCATTTTGTTTTATTAGAATTGTACACAACTCGTTTATCCCCCCAACAAACCTGTATATCCCCACCTCTTTTAGGTGTATATCCACAGCTACTGTTGCGGTTGTCTATTTATCCCGTAAACCTCAGCAACCCCGAACAGGGCGCACACGAAGTGCAGCTTACTATTATGCTTACCTAATGTTTACGATTCGAAATATTGGGGGCTAATGTAGAGATTATATGGTGCCGTTGTACTTTTCAGCCTAACTATTTTAGCTGTGGTGGCCAGTAAAGGATCCTTCGGGATTCGCGCAGCTGCAGGCCATACCCTACTAGTAGCATACTATGCCACCCCCATAAAGCCAACACCAACCATCATACAATCGAAAAGCGCTTTTAGAAGTTCTTGAGAAGAAAAATCCCGTAGGGATGACATCGTTATAGCCCCGTGCGTAAGCGCGGGGTAATGGTTGCAGGGTAGAATTCTGCCGCATCGGCCAACCGAAAGAAGAGGTCAGACATCCCATGCGGCATCGAACACCTGCATATTTTAATCGATTAGATGCATATTTTAGTGGAAAAGATGCATCTGAAGATCGATTAGATGCATATTTTAGTAGAAAAGATGCATCTGAAAGTTGATTAGATGCATATTTTAGTGGAAAAGATGCATCTGAAAATTGATTAGATGCATATTCTAGTAGAAAAGATGCATCTGAGGATCGATTAGATGCATCTTTTAGCGCGAAAGATGCAGGCGTAAATCGTTCAGCTGAATCTAAAGGAGGTTTGCTAGAGCTTTATCAGCCCTACATGCAAGGCATAGAGCACCGCATGCGAGTGAAGGCCAACGCCAAACTTGCTGTAGATGCGCTTACGGTGGGTATCAACCGTGTTTTCGCTTTTATCGAGTGCTTCGGCTATGGCCTTGACGCTATTGGAGTAGATTAGCCTTTTTAGCACCTGCTGCTCGGCGTAGGTTATGCCAACACCCCGGCTTTTTTCGGCTATCTCGCAGGTGATGTTGTTAATAACATAGTAAATGCGATGCTGCATCTCCTTTTCCATATATAGAAGGGGAAAAAGCTGCAGCAGCAGGGCATAACCGCCATTGGAGGGTAGCTCTACTAGCTGGTACTTAAAGAGGATGCGCTTGAACTCCTTGCGGCTATTCTGCATTCGACACTCGAATACCAGGGAGTAGCCGCTCAGCACATCCAACGATTTCCCCGAAGCAAACCGATGCCCCTTCTCCCGGCATCGGTCAAAAAAAGCACGGTCATCGTGATGAATCAGCTCCCTAAAATCGCTTACGGTTATGTTTTTCTTGGCGAGGTACTCGAACCCCTCAATGGAACGGCAGTCGAAATGGTAGCATTGCAAATTCTCTTCGCAGATGGCATGCATCATAAAAAATGATTTTGTAGCGCTGCTTACAGGCCTCAACCATTCCCTGTTTGGGTTATTGTAGTCGTCGTTGGATCGCGTTTGTAGAATCCGCTGGTTTAGCTCCTCCTGAAGTGAACGTAGTTTAGCCATAAATCTACTCCTAAATGTAATTTATTCTTTATACCGTTTTTTTTGGGGGCCCTCTCTGTGAGGTTGGAGCGTTTTCTCCATTTGTGCTATTCGGCTGCAGCTGCTATTACGAAGATGCCGAACTCCCCATTTAGTATTACTGTTAATCGAAATTAGAAAAAATTATTTAACGAATGACAACATTCTCCATCAAATAATAGATTATCACCCTACAACGGTATGCTTTTCTGCCATTTAGTACCCCTCCGCCTGTATTGTTTCAGCCTGCACGCTATCCTAACTTTGTGATGTAGCGCTGAATCTATTTTATCAGGTCAGCCAACCGCTCAAATAAGTTCAACAAAAAACCAAAACGCAATGCCAACGATTTTTTTATCGTGTATTCCCTTATCGTTCGATAAGTTTAACACCTACCTACTGAACACCATCTCGTTCCTCTACGATGGAACGTCAACGGCCAACTACGTTCGCTTGGGCATTCCCGAAGCCATTGTCAAAGGTTGGAAGGATATCGGCACCCAGTGGACCCCGCTTTACAGCAAGTACTCCGATAAGTACAACCTCCGCACGCAAGCCGTCAGCGACGAGCTACGCGCCATGATCGAATCAACCCGGAAGTACGAAGAGGAGAACCACCTCATTGCCCTTGTAGCGATATCGCCCAAGGCTACCGTTACCGATATGGAGACCTTCAACATTAATGGCGCTAATGGGCAAAAGAAGAACCGAACCGTTCCGCAAAGCCAGATCACCAGCCTTGTTAACGCCATCCTGAAACCAATAGGCGGCGGCTCCATTTCCATTAAGTGCTACGACGCCAACAGCAAGCGCGCCTCTATTAAAGAAACCGCCAACTGTGTCCAGTATCGCTACTGCATTGGCAACACCGCACCAGCTTCGGTTGAAGATGCTATCTTGGATATGGACATTTCGACCAAAAGCTCATTTATCCTACAAGCGGGAGCCGAAAACGAGGGGAAACGCCTGCACATCTACTTCCGCTGGTACAACACCAAGCATCCCGAGATAGCGAGCCCTTGGTGCCCTCTCCAAAGCGCCATCATCGTTTAGCGTCAACCAATCCTACCAATAGCAGCAAGGGCGAAAGATGTTTCGCCCTTACTTTTTGCCGCTACTCGATGCAAGCAGGGATTTCGCTTTTAAGTTTACACTACTCTATTTCGAAGGATATCCCACGCTGGCGGGGGTTAGGGGGTGGATTCTTAGGAGTGTACAGCTGCCATTGAACACAATTAAACCCGCAAACCAACATACGGCAAGCAGACCATCCGAAAAGTATCAACCCCCTTCCGTAAATACCGTGGCGAAGCCACACCATCCTCGTCGTGGGTTCTGTTCGAAGCGGACGGAGCAACCGCCAACTTCTAGTAAATAGCAAAGTACTAATGCGCGTGCAAACCTTTATCGTGTATAAACGCCCCACGCCGAAGGCTGCGAGTTAAGCCACGACAGCCTTTCTTTGTTTCGTTTCTTTGGGCACAAAGAAATGAAAAGGAGAAGCATACAGAATCTATGCAACCACAAAGCCCCTTAAAAAAATAGCAACCCACCCCTACCCCTCCCAAGGAGGGGATAAGCAGCCCTGATTGCAGTTAGAACGTTATTCTCGAACTTCTGAATATTTCAGAACTCGCAAACCAACCTACGGCAAGCAGACCATCCGTAAAGCATTAACCTGCTTCCGTAAATACCGTGGCGAAGCCACACCATCCTCGTCGTGGGTTCTGTTCGAAGCGGACGGAGCAACCGCCAGCTTCTAGTAAATAGCAAAGTACTAATGCGCGTGCAAACCCTTATAGCGTATAAACGCCCCACGCCGAAGTCTGCGAGTTAAGCCACGACAGCCTTTCTTTGTTTCGTTTCTTTGGGCACAAAGAAATGAAATGCAAAAATGAAACGAGAAGTTACCCACTCCTGCCTCCCGTACAAACTGAGGATTACATGCCGCCATCAAGCAACTAGAGCGTATAAAAGCAAACCAACCACAAATCGTCAACCACCATCCGTAAATGCAGCACAAGTCTCTCATTCCTCTATTCCGAAACGTTCCCACATAAAAATGTAAATCTTTAAACAAAAAATCTTTGTAAAAATTAGGTTAAATCAACAATACGAATATCTTTGGAAAATATTCAAACAAAAATTTAGTTCACACCTATGAAAAAAATCATCATCACACTGGCGTTTAGCTGCCTAATAGGGCTTACCGCCACATTCGCGCAAAAGGTTAACAGCGTTGCCGTAAAAGACTTCACTGCTGAATACATTACAATTGGTGAAATCCCATCATTTAGTAGCAACGTCAGAATTGGAGTCGACTTTGGACAAAAGATTGCCAGCAGCTGGAAATCGAAGGAGATCGTTCTAACAGATGACGAAGGTAAACCGATGGATTTCAACACAACCGTTGCCGCGCTTAACTTTATGTACCAAAATGGCTACGAGCTAGTAAACACCTACACCCTTAAAAGTGGCGAAGAGCTCATTCCTCGTTTCGTACTAAGAAAGAAGAAGAACTAGCAACCGCTTCATAGGCCATAAAAAGGCACTCGCTTGCACTATACGGAATTCGACTAGGGGTTCCGTATATTTTTTTACTACCATAATATGTGCTTAAAGACTATTCGCGTAGATATTCAGCCTTAGCGTCAGATATAAATTCCGCATCGTTATTTCGGGCGCTTCAAATATATCCCGTTCCATCATCAACCATTTTCCGCCCCAAGAAGATGCGATTGCCCTAATTCGCCTAAATAGTCGCAAAGAAATGAGCAGCACCTTATGGGGAGAAATCGTAGCTAAACAAGCTCACTACAATTTTGTTATACCATTGACACATAATTAGCATAGGCGTAAGGTTTGATCCTAAAACGAAAGAGTAATGAGTACTGGTAGGAAGAAGTATGCCGCATTACTGGTTGCCGTGCTTTTAGCATACGCCCAGCACGGCTATGCAGGTCCACCATTCTTTACCGACGACCCGCAACCAGTATCTCTTAAGCATTGGGAGTACTATATTTCGTCGGTTAACACCTATCAACCCAATGCATGGTCGGGAACCTCTCCCCATTTCGAGGTAAACTATGGGCTAGTTAAGAATGTACAGGTGCATCTTCTGCTACCCGTTAGCTACATCCACGTCCAACATCAAAAAACCAGATTCGGATATGCCGATACCGAATTCGGCGTAAAGTACTGCTTCGTACAGGAAACCGACAGCCGTCCGCAGGTCGGCATTTTCCCCATTTTAGAGATACCCACCATCAAAAATGGCAGCTTTAGCGATGGGAAGACCAAAGCATTCCTTCCGGTATGGGTACAAAAATCGTGGGATAAGCTCACCACCTATGGTGGTGCCGGCTACTGGATAAATCCGGGTAAGGGTAACAAGAACTCTATATTCGTAGGATGGGAATTACAGTACGATTTCTCGAAGATGATAACGCTAGGCGGGGAACTTTACTACCAAACCGCCGATGCAGTAGGCAGCAAATCAACGGCTGCCGTTAACTTCGGCGGATTTATCAACATAAGCACCAAAACCCACTTCATCTTTTCCGTTGGCCATAGCGTAATGCACGAGAGCACCTTTACCTCCTACCTAGGCTTACAGTGGACAATATAACGGCTAGCAATTTTTTTAGTATATACACCTAGTTCCCCTTTTGTTTAATATAATCAGCAACAACGAATAGAGCCATGAGCTATAGAGTAGAACGAGATTCGATGGGCGAAGTGCCCGTTCCGTCCGACCACCTTTGGGGAGCGCAAACGCAGCGCTCGCTGCAGCATTTTGCCATTGGCGGCGAAGGCGCCACCATGCCCATAGAGGTAATCCACGCCCTGGCGCTGGTAAAGCGCGTCGCCGCCGAGAGCAGCTGCGAGCTGGGGGTGCTGCCGGGCTGGAAGATGGAGCTGATCGTGCAAGCGGCAAAGGAGATCGAAGAAGGGAAGCACGACGCTGAATTCCCCCTAAAGGTTTGGCAGACCGGATCGGGCACCCAAACCAACATGAACGTCAACGAGGTGATCGCCAACCGCTGCCAGCAGCTCTTTGGGGAGCCGCTCGACGCGCCGCACCGCATCATCCACCCCAACGACGACGTCAACCTGGCGCAATCGTCGAACGACGTGTTCCCAACGGCCATGTCCATCGCCACGTACGCCATCATCGAGCAGCAGCTACGGCCCAAGCTCCTCCGCCTACGCGCTGCGCTGCACCAAAAGGCCGAACAGCTTGCTAGCATCGTCAAGATCGGGCGCACCCACACCATGGATGCCACCCCCATCACGCTCGGCATGGAGTTTTCGGGGTACGCCTCGCAGCTCGACCATGGGCTGGAGGCCATCGAGGCCGCACTGCCGCATGCTGCCGAGCTGGCGCTCGGAGGAACAGCCGTAGGCACCGGCCTAAACGCCCCCAAGGGGTTTGCACAGCTGGTTGCCCAAAAGCTGGCAAGGGAAACGGGCTATCCGTTCGTCTCGGCGCCCAACAAGTTCGAGGCGCTTGCCACCTCCGACTCGATGGTTGCCGTACATTCCGCATTCCGAGCGGTTGCAGTCTCCCTAATGAAAGTAGCGAACGACATTCGGCTCCTCGGATCGGGGCCACGGTCGGGCATCGGCGAGCTGCTGCTCCCCGCCAACGAGCCGGGCTCGTCCATAATGCCCGGAAAGGTGAACCCAACGCAGAGCGAGGCGCTCACCATGGTCTGCGCCCAGGTAATGGGCAACGATGTGGCCGTTGGCGTAGGCGGGGCGGGCGGCCATTTCGAGCTCAACGTGTTCCGCCCAATGATAATCCTCAACGTGCTCTCCTCCGCCCGCCTGCTGGCAGACGCCTGCGAGTCGTTTAACGTGCACTGCATCGCCGGAATCGAGCCAAACCTGCCGCGCATCCAGCAGCACCTCAACGAATCGCTGATGCTGGTCACCGCCCTTTCGCCGCACATCGGCTACGAGAAGGCCGCGGCCATTGCCCACAAGGCGCTGCACGAAGGATTAACGCTGCGGCAGGCCGCACTAGCCCTGGGCTACGTTACCGCCGAGGAATTCGACCGCTGGGTACGACCGGAGGATATGCTCGGGAGCTAGCGGCCGCAGCCGGTAAACGAAATGGGGCACCGCGTTACCATAAAGTGCTGGATAATACGGCAAATTTCCGCACATCCGTGGTTAAAGCCCCAAAGAATAGCGCTACTTTTGGGCGTTCATTCGAAATCATTACCGTATTAATACTTACTATACCACATGAGAGCGCTTTTCCTTCTACTAGCACTACTCGCCATCGGGCAGTCCAGCCTTGCCCTCGACCAGGAGAAAACCGACAAGCTAACCCAGGCGCTAGGCAAGCTATGCAAGGGCGGAACCATTAAGGGATTTGCCGTAGCCGTGGTTAACCCCGACAGCCTTATCTACGCCAACGGATTCGGTTACGCCAACGTCGATGAAGGAACGCTCTATACCCCCAACACCATTCAGCCTATCGCGTCGGTTAGCAAGCTTTTCATCGGGGCTTCGCTGATGAAGGCGCAGGAGCTGGGACTACTGCGCCTAGACGACGACGTGAACAAGTATCTCCCCTTTAAGCTGGTAAACCCACACCATCCCAACGAAATTATCACCCTCAGGCAGCTGGCCATGCACACCTCCGGCATAAAGGACACCAAGAACTACGAAAAAACGTACGTCTTCGACGAAACAATCCCCCCCATTTACAAGTCGGAACCCATAGGCGCCAAAAGAATTCTGATGAAACAGTATGTCGACCTGTACAACTCCAACACCCGCATGCCCATGGTGGAGTTTCTTAAGCGCATCTACTGCAGCGACGGCGAATGGTACGACAAAGATTGCTTCAGCAAGGATAAACCAGGGGCGCACTACGAGTATAGCAACTGCGGAGCCGCCCTTGCCGCGCTGGCCATCGAGGGCGCTTCGCACATGAAGTACTCCTCCTTCGTGCAGGCCAACATCATTAACCCCCTTGGGATACAAAATACGGGCTGGGCGATGAACCAGTTCGATGCCAACGAAAAGGCATCGCTCTACCTCTCCGGCACTCAGATCCCCACCTACGAGCTAATCACCTATCCCGACGGAGGCTTTGCCACCAGCATCGTAGAGTTCAGCAAATTCTTCCGCGCTGCCATGCAGGGGTACACCGGCCGGAAGAATATCCTTTCGCCAGCCAGCTACCGCGAGATGCTATCAGCACAGCCGGCATCCCATTCGGAGAACGGGATATTCTGGGAGGTTAAGCCTAAGGTTATTGGGCACTCCGGCGCCGATCCTGGCGTCAGAACGCTCGCCTACTTCTACAAGGAGACACTCACAGGCTACCTGCTCTTCTTCAACACCAGCGATACCAAAACCATTTCAACCGAGATCAACGAAATCTTCAAGCTCCTCAAGGATGCATACCAGCCAGCGACAGCAGCACAGGAGGTTCACTAGAACAGGAATCGACGTAGCGGTGAACTGGCAGCGCCGAATTCCAAATGACTTGACCGTTACGCAAAGCCTCCAAATCTTTGCCCGAGGCTAAAAGAATAAAAGCCAAGATTACGGGCCTATAACGGTTTAGGTGAGCAAGTTCTCTCTCCTAAGCACCCATCAACCACCTTACGGTTGTAAGCTAGAGGTATACTGTTCCACCGCATGCAAACGTGGCGTTATTCAAATTCAATACTTTCGGATTACTGTTCGGCAACCATTATGCGGCATCGGTAAAGGGGGATAAGAAAGACCTAGGCAGCTTCACCGTAGCCAAAAGCCCATAAGAACTTCAACATAAATAGCCCCAAGAAGGACTCTGGGAGCAAAGGCAATAACAATGAATGGCTACGAAGTGGCTAGCTGTATTCCACAGCAAACGCACAGCCGCGTCTGCCACCCAACCGAACCGTTATAGAACCCAGACTTCAGGCTAGAAAGAGCCGTCATCGGCCTTCGAATAAAAAAATGCAGATAAATTCCCCCTATCCTCTTTATGAAAGCGCAAAACGGTACCCTCCCTCGCCAACATTACGCATCCCAAAGGCAAAACTCCCTTTTCGTACCACCTCAATAAAAAAGGGCATCCGAAAACGGATGCCCCTACTTTACAACCTATAAAAAGACCAATGGCGGGGATTTCACAACCCCTTCTTTCTTTCTATCTTTTTCAACCGTTCGCGGTTGTGGATAAGCTTATACACCCACGAGTAGATGATTGGCAGCACCAGCAGCGTCAGAAAGGTGGAGGTGATGAGCCCGCCAATCACCACAATGGCCAGCGGCTTCTGGCTTTCCGAGCCAATGCCGGTAGATATGGCCGCCGGCAGCAGGCCGATGGCGCCCATTAGCGCCGTCATCACCACCGGACGAATACGGCTTCGCACACCTTCGCTTACCGATGCCGTTAGCCCCTTGCCCTGCAGCAAATTATTGCGGAAAACGCTGATAAGGATAACCCCGTTCTGAATGCAGACCCCAAACAGCGCAATAAAGCCGATGCCGGCGCTGATGCTGAAGTTCATTCGGGTAAGATGCAGCGCCAGTATCCCTCCGATAAGGGCAAAAGGCACGTTAAGCAGCGTAAGCATCGCATCCTTTACGTTGCCAAAGGTCATAAACAGCAGAAGAAAGATGGCCAGCAGGCACACGGGCACCACATGGGCCAACGTCGACGAGGCCCGCTGCTGGTTTTCGAACTCGCCGTTCCACGTCATCTCGTAGCCCGATGGCAGCGCGAACGCCTTCGAGACGTTTCGCTGCGCTTCGGCGATGGTGCTCCCCAAGTCGCGCTCGCGAACCGAGAACTTAACGGCAATGTAGCGCTTGTTGTTGTCGCGGTAGATAAACGCAGGCCCGGTAAGCGTGTAGAGCCTCGATATTTCCTTGATCGGCACCATCGATCCGTTCATGGTGGGCACCATTAGGTTCCCGATCTTCTCGTAGGTGTCGCGGTACTCCTTGGGGTAGCGCACGCGGATGTCGAATCGGCGTTCGCCCTCGTAGAGCTGCGTTGCCGCCTTGCCGCCCAGCGCTGTTTCTATCACCGAATTGGCATCGGCGGTGCTCACGCCGTAAAGCGCCATCTTCTGCTGGTCGAGTTCAACGCGGAATTCGGGCTGACCGAGGTTCTTAAGGATACCAAGGTCGTCGATTCCTCGTATATTTTTGATGGTATCCTTGGCCTTACGCGCCAGCGAGTCGAGCACCTTGAAGTCGGGCCCGTAGATCTTGATGGCCAGCGCCCCGTTTACCCCCGCCACGGCCTCCTCCACGTTGTCGCGGATGGGCTGCGAGTAGTTGAATACAATTCCGGGGAACGCCTTAAGCTTGTTGTCCATCTCCTGGATGAGCTCATCCTCGGTGATGTGCCGCTTCCACTCCCCCTTCGGCTTCAGGTCCACCTGAATCTGCACGTTGAAGAAGCCCTTGGGATCGGTACCGTCGTTGGTTCGCCCAATTTGGCTGAGGGTCTGCTTCACCTCGGGGAAGCTGTCGAGGATATCCACCATCTGGTCGCTAACCTTCTTGGCGCTTTGCAGGCTGATGCTCATGGGCAGCTCGGCCTCTACCCAAAGCGCTCCCTCGTTGAGCGGAGGGATAAACTCGGTTCCCAGCAGCTTAACGCTAAGGAAGGTTGCCAACAAAATGCCAAAGGCAGCCATTACCGCCAGCCTCGAGTTGCGGTTTACCCAGTAGAATGCCGCCATAATGTTGCGCTCGAAGAAGCGAACAATGGGGTTGTTCTTCTCCTTAACGTTCTTCTTCAGCAAAACGCTGCTCAACGCAGGTACAAAGGTGAGCGTTAGGATCAGCGCACCGAGCAGGGCAAAGCCTAGGGTCCACGCCAGCGGAGAAAACATCTTGCCCTCCACCTTTTGGAAGGCGAAGATGGGCACTAGGCAGGTTAGAATGATAATCTTGCTGAAGAAGATAGCCTTTCCCATCTCAGTTCCCACATTTTTGATGAGCCCCAACTTAGTGAGCTTGTTGTATCGCTCCATGCCAACCTCCTTGGCCAGCGCGTCGAGCGCGACAAACATCCCTTCCACCATCACCACCGATCCATCGATGATGATACCGAAGTCTACAGCCCCCATCGACATCAAGTTGGCCGACATTCCCTTTATCTTCATGCAGATAAAGGCAAACAGGAGCGCCAGCGGGATAACCAGCCCCACGGTTAGCGTAGTACGCCAGTCGGCCATAAAGAGGAATACGATAACGGTGACTAGGATAATGCCCTCTAGCAGGTTATGGATAACGGTATGCGTAGCGTAGTCCATCAGGTTGGTACGGTCGTAGAACACCGAGAGCTGCACATCCTGCGGTTTGAGGCGCTTGTTGAGTTCGTCCACCTTGGCGTTAATACCCTTCAGAACCTCGGAGGGGTTTTCGCCCTTTCGCATCACCAGAATCCCCTCCACCACATCGTTCTCCTTGTCGCGGGTAACCCAGCCTAGGCGGGGAAGTCCCGTTTCGCGAACTTGGGCGACATCCTTCACCAAAATGGGCACACCGTTATCCTTTTTGATGAGCACATTCTCGATATCGGGGATATTCTTGAGCAAGCCAATGCCGCGCACCACGTAGTACTGGCCGTTCTTCTCGATAACATCGCCGCCCACGTTCACGTTGCTGCGCTGAACCGCCTGGTACACGTCGAGCGCGGTAAGCCCATACTGCGATAACAGCTCAGGTCGGGTGTCTAGCTCAAAGCACTTTTCCTCTCCACCAAAGCTATTCACCTCGGCCACCCCGGGCACCTGACGGAACTCGCGATCGAGCACCCAATCCTGAATGGCCGTTAGCTCGCGAATATTCTTGGTGTGGCTTTTTAATGTATACCGATAGATTTCGCCTGTTGGCCCGTATGGAGGCTGTACCTCTGGCTTAACTCCTTCGGGCAAATCAACGTTTGCCAACCGGCTCATCACCTGCTGTCGGGCAAACGCGTCGTCAACGCCATCGTCGAAGATGATGCAGATATAGCTTAGACCAAAAGTGTTGGTCGACCGAAGGCTGACCTTTTTCTGCACAGAAGCCAGCCCTGCCTCAAGGGGAATACTCACAAACTTCTCCATCTCCTCGGCGCTGCGCCCAGCCCATTGCGAGATGATAATGATCTGCGTATTGGTTACATCGGGAAATGTCTCAATTGGCGTGTTCTGATAGGTTATGAACCCAATCACCGCCAGTATCCCCGTAAGGAAAAAGATAAAGTAGCGGTGGTGGAGCGAAAATATGATGACTCGTTTAATAAGCGTATTCATGCTCAATCGTTTTTTAGCCTATAAATGTGTTTTTGTCGGGATCGGAGAACTACTCCATCTTCTCCTTAAGTTGGTTGTAAACCAGCAGCTGGTTTTGGGTGATAACCTTCTCGCCGGCCGACAGCCCCGAACTGATGTAACACGCATCTCCAACGGTTTTGAGCACCGTTACCGGGCGAATGCTATAGTGCGAGCGATCCTTGATCACCACCACAAAGTTTTTGCCGTTCTCGCTCAGCAATGCCGAAGCGCTAACCTCCAAGCCCACCTTCGATTCCTTCTTCGACACAAACACATCGGCGTACATGCCAGGCTTCAGCAGCATGTCCTTATTAGGGATAACGATCTTCACCTTCATCACCTTGCTCACGGGGTCGAGCACGCTCGAAGCCTTGTCCACCTTGCCGCTAAAGATTCTATCCGGATAACTCAGCGTCCTCACCTTAGCGCTAAAGCCCACGCCAACGTTGGCAATGTCGCGCTCAAAGACGTTAGCCCAGATCCAAACGTTGTCCAACGCCGCCACCGTAAAGAGGCTGGCCCCATTATCCGTGCGGATGAAGCTACCCTCCGAGATATTGCGCTCTACGATAAAACCACTTATTGGCGATTTGATAGCGTAGGTCCCCCCCGACTTGGCAGCGCCACCTCCATTAATGCTCAGCTGCGAGCTGATCTTGCTCACCGCCGATCGCGCCTTCTGAACGTTATTACGCGCCTCTTGATAGTCGCGCTCGCTCGACAATCCGCTGTGGTACATCCCCTCCACGTTTTGCAGGTTGCGCTGTGCGGTTGCCAAATCGGCCTTAGCGCCTTCCAGATCGCTGTATCCGCCAGCAATATCGGCGCTTTTGATAACGGCAAGCACCTGCCCTTTCGATACCCTATCGCCCAGCGAGGCCTTTACATGCAAAACCTGACCACTGTTGGAGGGATATATCTTTGCCATCTTGTTTTCGTCGCAGCCCACCTCTCCAGTAAGCTTTAGCGCATCCTCAATGGGAGCCATCCGAACGGTATCGATGGCTATCATGCTCATCAGCGTGTCGCTAAGAGCCTCTGCCTTCTTGCTGCTGCTCTCGGCGCTCTTACTATGCGAGCACGATGCTAAGGAGATCGCAACAATCCCTGCTATTCCTAGATATGAATACTTCATAGTAGCATTAATTTAGTTTTCGGAACACCTCAGCAAGCCCAACCAGTGGATTTCGCATCTGAGGTATCGCGTATTAATGAATGGTTTTACTTAGTTACTTAACGATAGATGCCCCAACATGGAAGTTCAACTCCTCCTTGGCAAGCTGGTACTTCATCCACCTGTCGTTCCAGTCAAGACGATTCTCCTTGTAGCTGTCGTAGAGATCGAGGAACTCCACCAGGCTCATGTTGTGGCGTAGGTACTGCCCCTTTGCCGCATCAATAAGGCCCTTGTAGCTGGATATAAAGGTCGAATCGGATTTGCCAATAGCCTTTTGGTACTGTGCCAAGATTTGGTAGCTGCTAGCAATATCCTCAATCGCACGATTAGACTGGGCGTCGAGCTGTGCTTGCGCGGCATTCGCACTTGCCTTTGCCGCGCTGATGTTTCCCTGATTACGGTTGAAGAAAGGGAGATCGAAGGAGGCTGAAAGTCCAACATACTTCTTTGTTGGTCCTCCAACCCTGTCGTACTGCGCCCCGAAAGTCACATCGGGAACGGCCAGCGAGCGCTGCATCTTGATGTTCTGCTGCGCCATTAGCAGGTTTTGCTGGGCAATCTGCACGTCTGGTCTATTTGCCGAGGCACTGTCGATAAGGGCACCAAGCGGAGGCAACGAAATACTCGAGGCTTGCTGCTGCCAACCCTCGTCGAGTATCGGACGGTAAACCTTATGCGAGGTGTGCAGCAGCAGGTTCAAGTCGTGCTCCAACGCCACCACCTGGGCGCCAACCTCCACCTTCTGGTGCTCTAGCGATTCCTTTAGGGCAACCATGCGAAGGAAATCTTTTGCGGCAACGTTGCCCTTCTCCTTCTGCTCTTGGTATCCCTTAACAATCGATACGATGGAGCTTAGCTCCTCGTCAAAAAGCAGCTCCGACTGCTGAAGAAAATAGAGTTGGTAAAAAGTACTAGCAAGCTGATACTTTAGGTTTCGCATCAAGTCGATGTACGAAAGTTCGCTCACCTTATAGCCAATCTTTGCCAGCTCGATTTGGTTGCGTCGTTTTCCAGCAATCGAAAAGAGCTGCTGCAGCTGCAGGCTGTACTCTGCCTGATTGCTCATGTCAAAAAACTTCTTTTTCTCGCCCGAATAAGCTTCACGCGACGCGCTAAACGATGGATTGGCAAACAGCTTCGCCTGCTTTACAAGGGCATCCGCCGCATCCATGTTGTAGCGCTGGGCTATAAGATCCAAATTGTTCGACAAGAAGTCCTGCTGAACCTTACTTAAGGACACGCTGAGCGTATCCTGAGCCCTGGCATACTCCATGGCCAAGGCACACAGCAATAGTAACCCTACACGTTTCATACGTTTTAAGTTGATTTAAGTGGTCGAATACTCCTGCAACAAACCATGCAGCTGCAACACAAGTAGCCAGCAGCAGCACACGTAAGCTACAGAACTAAATATTTAATGAAAGACGTAACATGCACCGCATGCAATGATGGAAACAGTGCCAGCAGATACTGCTAGCAAACGGAAGGAGGTGGAGTGATGATATCCGTATAGCACCCCGAAATAGCGCTATCGTTTATATAAGCAAACGAGAGTTGCGTAGCACTACCGCAGCATATCTGACAAAAAGATCGAATGGCAGGATCTTTCTTGATAACCTGATGATGGTTCTTATGTGTTAGCTGACGTTTATGCCTCTTTAGGTGATGGAGGAGCAGCTGAGCAATCGTTGCATCATGCCCTGTGGAGATAGAAGAGTGTTTACTCGAATGGCAGAAGGGACACTGATCATAGCTATTCAAATCGTAAACAGCAGGAATAAAAAGGTAGACAATCGTGTAGAACACGAATCCCAAAAACACCCTACTCAATACTGTTCTATTATCCCGCATTCGTAACTCTTACTGTTGCCACAAAGGTATCTACAGTGTTTCAACATTAACACTCCAATCTGTTCCTATTAGTATTCTTTAATCAATAGATAAGGCATTACAAAAAATGTAAAACGCAAAAGAGAGACAACTTAAATTGCGATCAACCCTTTACACAACTAGAAAAATCAGCCATTAACAAAGTGTAAACAAAACCTAAGCTAAACCCAAGGGCCAAAAGTTACACCAATCTCTCAGATGGAATCTTCACAGATAGTCGTGAAACTCATATTAGAGCATAAACTATCATGAGAAAACAATCCAAAAGCATAAAAACAGAAAGCCCATCGAGGATCATCCCGATGGGCTTTCGTCATATCTTAAAGGACCTGCTACTAGCGGAAGGTAAAGCCTAAACCAGCGGTGTACATCGACGTACCGGCGTAGGTGTAGTCACCAAAGAGCATAAACACGGCCAGTTTAACGCGAAGACCAGCATTAAACATCATCCCGGTAGAGGTATAGTCGAGGTTGAATGGATCATTTCCTCCATTAACGGCTATCCCATTGTACTGGTAGTGCCCTTTCAGCTTATAGTTGCTCGAACTGCTGTTGTAGCCAATGCCTCCGTAAACAGTAAGCACCGGAATCGACTTAGAAACGAGCAAACGTGCGGTATACGAGGTCGCATCTGTCGACAGTTTTTGATCGCTGTAGTTTGGATCGGCATAGCTATTATTTGCCATATCCCACGAAAGGTTGTACTTGGTCATTCCCCAGAATGCCGACATATTAAAGGGGAGCAGCTTGAACACCGGAATAAATTCCTTGAACTCGTTTCTAAGACCAATACCCCACAATCCGAATTTACCATCGTCTCCAATGCTAATCTTAGGAATAAAACGAACCGAAACATCGGTATGGAAAGGAAGACCAACAGCAATGTTGTAGTTAACCATTGGCATGACAGGAATGTTAGCGCCTTGAGGAAGCTTCATGGTCTGCGAAGGAAGCTTCTTTAGAAAAACAGTCGCTCCATCTTCATCCTTACCAAGAACGGTAGGAGTAGTAGCACCTGCGGCATGTCCCAATTCCTTCAGTTCGAGCTTCGACAAATCAAAACTCTTCATCGACGAAGAAACCGGAATGGCAGTTGCCGAAAAGGTGATATCAAAACCGCCTAGCTTATGAGGCTTTGCCGAAGTGTACCAACCGGTGTTAAGAGTTTTACCAAACTCCTCGCCAAAAGGTCTCATGTACTCTTTTGCCAGCACGGTAACATCGCTCTGCGCATCCTTATACAGCTTCAGCAGCTCGGCAATATCCGTTTGGGCAAAGCTGGGCACGCTAAAAGCCAAGGCTAGTACAGCTAACAACAATTTCTTTTTCATATTTCTCATAGTGGTTGTTTATTATCCGAGGCTAAAAGTATAAAAATGAAAATCATTACCTAGTTTGGTTTAGCAATTTTACAAAATATGCTAACCACGTTTTAGTAATCCGCAAACGAACTGCTATCTTTAACCTCAAATAAAATGGGTATGCCCAGCAATATTCCTTTAGCCGAACGATTACGCCCCCACAACCTCGACGGGTATGTAGGACAACAGCACCTTGTTGGTCCGAAGTCTGTTCTGCGCCGTTTTATTGAGTCGAAGAACATCCCCTCGATGATCTTTTGGGGACCTCCAGGAGTTGGAAAAACAACGCTTGCCAACATCATCGCCAAGGAGGTCGATCGCCCCTTCTTTATCCTCAGCGCCGTAAACTCGGGCGTAAAGGATGTTCGCGAGGTAATAGAAAAGGCCAAGTCGCAGCGCTTCTTCAACACCCCTTCGCCCATCCTATTCATCGACGAAATCCACCGCTTCAGCAAGTCGCAGCAGGATTCGCTGTTGGGCGCCGTAGAGCAGGGCATCGTTACGCTGATTGGCGCAACAACCGAGAATCCCTCCTTCGAGGTGATATCTCCGCTCCTATCGCGCTGCCAGGTGTACACGCTAAAGCATCTTGAGGAGAGCGAGCTCATTGGTCTTGTAGACTACGCCATAGAGCACGACATCGACCTTAAGGAAAAACAGATAAAGGTGGAGGAGTACGATGCGCTCATCCGCTTTAGCGGCGGCGATGCACGTAAGCTACTCAACATTCTGGAGCTACTTGCCGCTACCGCCGACGAGGTCACCATCACCAATAAGATGGTGGTGGATAAGCTGCAGGAGTCAACCGCCATGTACGACAAGGATGGCGAGCAGCACTACGACATCATCTCGGCATTCATCAAGAGCATCCGAGGAAGCGACCCCAACGGTGCGTTATACTGGCTTGCGCGAATGCTTGCCGGCGGCGAAGACCCCAAGTTCATCGCCCGCCGACTGGTAATTTCGGCTGCCGAAGACGTTGGCTTAGCCAACCCCAACGCGCTGCTGCTAGCCAACGCCGCATTCCAATCGGTACACGTTATTGGAATGCCCGAAGCACGCATTGTGCTCTCCGAGGCAACCGTTTACCTGGCAACAAGCCCAAAAAGCAACTCTGCCTACACGGCTATCGACGAGGCGCTGGCGTTTGTCCGCAACACGGGCAACCTTCCCGTTCCGCTACACCTGCGCAACGCCCCAACCAAACTGATGAAGAACCTAGGATACGGGAAAGATTACCTCTACCCTCACGTTTATCCCGGCAACTTTGTTCAGCAGGACTACCTGCCTACCGAAGCGGGAAACACCAAGTTCTTCGAGCCCCAAAACAACTCGAAGGAGAAGGAGATCCGCCAACGAATGCAGATCTACTGGAAAGAGAAGTACAAATATTAAAGATAAACCCCATGCAATTAAACCTCGAAAAGCTCAAGCATCAGGATAGCGGCAACTTCTTCTTGCTAGCAGGTCCATGTGTTGTGGAGAGCGAAGAAGTGGTGATGGAGGTAGCCGAAAAAATGGTTGCCATTACCAACAGGCTTAATATCCCCTACGTATTTAAAGGATCGTACCGCAAGGCCAACCGCTCGCGCCTCGACTCGTTTACTGGTATTGGCGACATCGAAGCGCTAGAAATCCTCAAAAAGGTAGGCGAAAGGTTCGATATCCCAGTTGTTACCGACATTCACGATAAGGAAGAGGCTGCCCTTGCCGCTCAGTACGTTGATATCCTTCAGATACCCGCATTCCTTTGCCGTCAAACCGACCTTTTGGTGGCTGCCGCACAAACCGGCAAGTACGTAAACATCAAAAAGGGGCAGTTCCTTGCCCCCGAAGCCATGCAGTTTGCCGCCAACAAAATTAGGGAAGCCGGCAACGATAAGGTTATGCTTACCGACCGTGGATCAACCTTCGGCTACTACGACCTGATTGTCGACTACCGCGGAATCCCAGAGATGCAGAAAACAGGTTGCCCCGTCATTCTCGACATCACCCACTCGCTACAGCAACCCAACCAATCGAGCGGCGTAACCGGAGGCAAGCCCGAACTTATCGAAACCGTTGCCCGCGCAGGTATCGCCGTTGGCGTAGATGGACTATTCATCGAAACACACCCCAACCCAGCCGTTGCCAAGTCGGATGGCGCCAACATGCTCCGCCTCGACCTTATGGAGAACCTGCTAGAGCACCTGGTAGCAATCCGACAAACAATAAGGAAATTCTAGTAGCACTAGCATACCAACCCCAGGGCAGTTGCTCTGGGGTTGCTTTTTCAACCAATTATCAAAGCAACCATGTTCATCATCTCATTAACCTACAAGGTGCCCACAAGCGTTGTTGACCAGCACCTACCCGCCCATGTCGAATTTCTTAGGGAGCAATACGCAAAAGGTAGCTTCATAGCCTCTGGCAGAAAAGTTCCAAGAACCGGTGGCGTCATTCTCTCCAATATTTCTAGCAAGCAAGAGGTCGAAAAGATCGTAGCACAAGACCCCTTCAACCAAAACGGCGTTGCCAACTACGACATCATCGAATTCATCCCAACAATGACCTCTCCGCAGCTCGACTTTCTTAAGGAGTAGCCCCTTCTCTGTTAGATGAAAGCCCGTCATGCGAGCTGCATGCGACCACCAAAACAATTACATTCACCTGAAAGTAATTTTGGAAGCAAAGCGGCAAAAAATATATGCAACAAATAATCTGGACTCTTTATCCTCCCGTTTGAACGGGAGGCAAGGGGTGGGTTATGCATTATCATTCTGCATTTATGCATGTCACCCCTCCCCCTTTCCCCAACTTAACGGATAAATGCAGCGTTTCGTAAATTACAGAAGCAAAATCTCCACAAAAACACCAGAACTATTGTATAATTTTCACGATTAACATACCTTCACCTCGTTTTAAAAACCACCTGCATCTTGTGCAGCACATCAAGGTAACGCATCAGCGCTATAAAGCATTCGCCACAAGGGCAAGTAGGAATACAAGCAAACATTCTACCACAAGCTAAACAACAACCTATGAGAACAACACTAAAGCCATTGCTGCTTCTAGTCTCCATGGCAATTGCCACCGCCTCGTTCTTCGCATGTAACATCAGTACCAACAACGATTCCAACAAAAAGCGGGTCGAAGGCAAAGGCGATCTCGTTCAAAAGACCATCGACCTCGACAGCTTTACCGCAATCGACATCGAAGGACAAGCCGACGTTAAGGTAACCTACGGTCCAAAACAGATTGTAAAGGTTCAGGCACAGGCCAACATCCTCGAGCTGCTAGATTTTACCGTTACGGAAGGCAAGCTAACCATTGGCACCAAAAGCAACTACAGCATCCAGCACTCCAAGGGCATCACGGTCGAGATCGTCACCCCTAATGCCATTACCGACTATAGCATCTCGGGTGCCGGTAATATATCAATAGCCGGTAAGCCTCAACAAAACCTGAATATCAAAATTGCAGGCGCCGCCAAATTCGATGCCTTCGAGCTAGAAGCAGACAACGTTAGCATAGACATCGCCGGAGCTGCCGACTGCGACGTTAAAGCAGCAAAGACGCTCGACGTTTCCATTGCCGGAACCGGCAGCGTCAAGTACAAGGGCAACCCCACCGTTAACAAGTCTATCGCTGGCATTGGCTCGGTAAAAAAGGACGCCGAATAGCCCGAACCACAGCTTTAGCAAATAAATACAGCATCAACAAGCGTAGGTCCTCCTACGCTTGTTTTATTAGCGGGCAAGCCTACCTGCATAGCCACTCACCCCCACAAAAGGAGCAAGGGACAACCACCTAGCCCTAGCGCATAAATCCGCCATTCCACGCAACTCTTGTAAAAACGCGATTCATCGCGCCTCATTCCAAAACCGTTGAAGCACCATTCTAACTAGCGAAGACCCTTTCCTAATCTTCCAACATGCTATTTTGGAGTGATGAGATCTTATTCAGAAACTTCATTATGCTATTTTGGTCACACTCCAAGTCATTCCAGTCATTCTCCAAGCAATTACAGGTATATCTCCAAGCAATCCCGCTACTTTCTTAAGCCATTACAGGTCATCTCTCATGTAGTTCAGCGACTTTCTTAAGCCATTCAGGTCATCTCTCACGCAGTTCAGCAGCTTCATTATGCTATTTTGGTCATCTCTCACGCAGTTCAGCAACTTCATTATGCTATTTTGGTCTTCTCTCACGTAGTTCAGCGACTTTCTTAAACCATTCAGGTCATCTCTCATGTAGTTCAGCGACTTTCTTAAGCCATTTTGGTCATCTCTCACGCAGTTCAGCAGCTTCATTATGCTATTTTGGTCATCTCTCACGTAGTTTAGCGACTTTCTTAAGCCATTCAGGTCATCTCTCAAGCAGTTCAGCAGCTTCATTATGCTATTCTGGTCATCTCTCACGTAGTTCAAGTCATGCAAATCCTATTTCAGCCCCAATCAGATCTCAACTTGCTACGGTCTACACCAATCTTTGCGATATCCCAATAAAAAAGCACCTCCTCCGTAACGGAAGAGGTGCTTTTACTATGGAATCGAGCCTTACGGCCTTGCTTCTACTTCTTCTTTATCGCCAGCTGCTTGGTATCAGCGGCAATCACCTTACGGTAGAACTCCTTGAAGGCAGGGATATCCGCCAGCGGAATAACCTGCTGCTTCACCTTAAAGGTACGCGTACCTATTAGTTTTCCGGCAGCCATCTTAAACGTCAGGCTGTAGTCGGCAGCGCTGCAGGTGTACGATACGTTTGTTGGCACCTCAACCAGCGCTCTGTCCGCAGGCAGCGTCAGGGTGATGGTTTCCGTATTGGTATCGCTGTAAAAGGTCGATGCGTTATCAATAGCGTGAGTTCTGTTCTCGGTAAAGACGTAATCCTGCGCCTTTGCCTTGTACGACCAGGGTAGCGCAAAGATCTTCATCCCGGCAACCTCGCTCACCACATCCGATAGCACATATTCCGTCTTGCCAACCACGGTATCGACGCCAATCTCTAGCCCCTTAAAGTTAACCGACTTCACCAGCACGTTCGGATAGTCCTGGCTGATGAGCTCCGTCACCATTTTCTGCTGCTCCGACGCGCTCTTCTCAAAGTAGGCTGATTTAATCACCGCCGCCATGCTTCCGGTAAACTGCGTGCTCTCCTTCACGGTAAACGTGCCATCGTTGGCAACAATGCTGGTGTTACCCACCACCATCGAGGGCACAAGGTTATCGCCCTTAAGGTATGATATGGTCGAAACCGTGCTGTTATCGGTGATGTCAAGGCATTGCGAGTTTAGTTGGTTTGGATAATTCGCATCGAAGGGCATAAAGTTGGAGGTTAGCTCCAGGTAGTGGTCCTTTCCGTTGATATTCGCCTTGGCGATACAGTGGTTAAAGTCGATCGAAGGCAGCATCATGTCGTGCATACCATTATCGCGCGAGTTAACCAGCACCAAGTTGGCTTTCACCCCCGCCTCCTTGCATAGCGCCACGAATAGCGTCGACACGTCCTTGCAGTCACCAATGCGCGTATTGATTACCACCGATGGTCGCTGCGGAATAATGCCGCTCTGACGGAATGCCACCGAACTGTAGGTGATATTTTTGAGGATGTAGCGGTATATCGCCTTAACCTTATCCAGCTCCGAGAGGTTCTTCCTATCCTTAAACAGATCAGCCACCACCCGTTTCACATCATAGTCAGCTTTAGCCTTGTACGAGGCAATATCGTTGTACCATTTCGACACAAAATCCCAGTTTGGCATCGACGATATAAAGAGCGTTGGCGCCATGTCCGAAAGCGTAGGCATCTTATCCTCATTCTTAATGGCTGGCGTATTGGTAGCCTCCCACTCGTATAGCGTAAACTCATCCATCTTGGTTTGCTTGGGCTCGTCAGCGCCGTTGCTCACCGTATGCTGAAACTTGATGCCATCGGCAACCAGCAACGAGTACTTCAGGCACTTCGCAGGCAGATAGCTTTGCAGGTAAAACTTATCCCAGAACTGGTTAATCAGTTTACCGCTGTTGTGGTTCTCTATCTTATATATTAGGTTGATGGCATCACCCACCTCAAGGTTGGTAAACACAATCTCAGTGCCATTTTGTTCCGCCTGAACCTTTGTACCGTTAGCCTTCACCACCTCTGCCTTCTCTATGGTGGTAGCCTGTTCATCGTACCCCCCAACGTTAATGGTCTTCCAGTATTCAATTCCCTCCTTGGTGAGCACCTTAGCCACCAGATACTTTTTCTCTTCGGTAACGCCGCTTGGATATACCACCTTGCGCTCCTCCGAACTAAGAATCACGCTTCCATCATCAGGGTAGTCCGATGCCGATGGCGCACTCTTCAGCAGCTCGTAGGCATCAGGTCCAGCAAAGTAGCTAAACACCTCCTTCTTGTTCTCCACCTTGCGCAAATCGCGAATGGCATCGAAGTTAGCCGGATTGTACTCTATTGATTTTCTGAAAGCCTCAACCGCCTTATCGTTCTGCCCCAGCTGACGGTAAGTTGTACCCAAATCGTACCAGGTGTTGCTCGATTGCGGCGCTATCGAAAGCACCTTCAGGTACTGCTCCTTCGCCTTATCGTAGTTCTGCATCTTAAAGTAGATCTTAGCCTGCTTCTCGTACAGATCTACCCCTACAGGATCAAGCTTTGCATCCTCCTCGTACAGCTTAAGCGCGCTTGCAGCATCGCTCTTATCCAGGTAGTATGCGGCAAGCTTCTGAAGAATGGAGTAGCTATCGTTTTCCTTCAGGTAGTTGAGGTAAACATTCACAGCTCCCTTCTCGTTATTTCGAACGTTCTTCTCAATAAGCGACTGCAGCTCCACAAAATCGGCATCGTTAGGGTATAGCTTGTAAGCCTTATCAGCAATAGCTATCATCTGGTTGAAATCCTTATTCTTGTTGGCAAGATTTACCCTTCGCCTAAGCACCTCCTTATCGTCAGGACCAAATATTTTCTCCAGCTTATCAACATAATCAGCAGCCTCCTTGTAATCCTCCCGCTGAAAAGCCTCGCCATACTTCATTTGTAGCGATAGCGGATGAGCGGGATCGATATCCTTCAGCTTCTCCATTTCGGTGGTATACAGCGTGCGGTTGTCGTTCCTCTGGTAAAGCTCCATAAAAAGGTTGGTCACGTAGCTGCTGTTCGGCGCCAGCTTTCGCGCCTCGCCCAGCGTCTTCTGCGACTCAAAATCGTAATCGCCATTCAAGTATAGATGCGATAGAAAGACGTAGTTAAGGATATTCGAGGGCTCATCCGCCAGCTTACCCGTAAAGTACCTCTCGGCAAACGGCGTGATGCGCTTTGCCTGGTAGGCTACCTCCTTCGTATAGGGCATCACCTCCTTGCTAACGGTTAGGTTAGGGATTGGTGTGCCGTTGCTATCGGTCAACCGAAGCATAAAGTTGATGTTATTGCAGTAGCTCTCGCCCAGCTGCACCAGAATGCGGTTGGCACCCTTGTTCAGTTTCACCTGCGCAATGTACGAGTCCGTTCCGTTGTTGCGCTCCTCCGACTCCGAGATCACCTCCTTGTCGTTCACCCAAACCTTAACCGATCCCGAAACGCCAATGCGTAGCTGCACCTCCTGCTCCTTATCGCTCACCACAAAGTTCTGCGCATACGCCACGCTATTATGGGTTGCTGCGTAGTAGTAGTTAAAGTCCACCCAGCGGTCGTTCCTTACAGCAGGAATGTTCACCCAGCGCACCGCAGCCCCGTACTTGTTGGTAAACGGCTTGTCGTTCCCGGTTTGGGTAATGGGTGGATACGCCTTGTCGAAACCGCTGGTCGAGATGTTCTCGAACTCGCCCACCAGCTGCCAATCGGTTATCGAGGCAGCCTTATCGGCATACTCTGCATACCCCTTTTGTTTTTTCTGAAGAAGATACTTCGATAGTGCCAGATTCGCGTTGGCAACTAGCGCACCATCGATGTTGGTCGACTGCGCAATCTTTTTTAGGAAGGCAACCTCCTCCGCGCTCTTTGGCTCGCGCTGTCCGTTAACAAACAGCGGACCCCACAAAGCCGCGAGGTAGGGCGTTGGATTGTCGCTCTTCTCGTAAAACTTAATGAAGTTCTTCACCGCCTCATCCCTCGTCTTATCGATGCTCGCAAGCAACGATAATCCCAAGTACGCATCCGATTTCGACGGATTCTGGCTTGCCGCCTGCGTAAAGAGCGTGTAGGCATTAGCCCTATCATTCTCAAAAAACTTCTTCCATGCCTCAGCAGTTCCCTGCGCGTTAGATGTAAGCCCTATGCAGCCCACAAGCGCACCAGCCAGCACGTTACGAAGAATTCTGCACCAAGAGTGAATCATATAAGTACGTGTAAAATTTATATATCAAATGAAAAGGGAAGATAGCAAAAAATACTATTGGCAAAGCAATCGTTAACTATCCTAAGGAAGAAGAAGCCCCGCAGATGTGTACTACAATATCTAATGTTTTACATACAATATTTAAATACCAAGAATACCGCGAAGTGATTAACGGCCTTGAAGCAACCAGCCTCCATCTCATCCATTCTTGTTCATAGGAGATTTTGCTTCCTGAAGAAGCATTTTTGGATAGTCCCTTAAAGCGAAATCACCAACCTCCCTCCTTTCAACTTCTCCCTAAAAAGCTACCTTTGCCCCATGCGGAAGATGCTTTTACATACCCTTTCCCTTATTGCTATTGTGCTGCTATCCCTAGCCACAAGCAGCAGCGGCTATGGGCTGCAGCACAGCAACGCATCATCGCAGGGCAAAAGCACCGGCTACACCTTCTCATCCGATCAGCACAACCACTACAGCACACCTCGCCAAAACGAGGTTATCACCATTGTGGGGAGTTGCGCCACATCCGAAGGAGCCAACAGCTCATCGTCGCTCCTATGGGGATACGTTCCGGCATTCGAGCATAAGCTTCAGCATGCCACCACCCAGTACATGCTCAGGTCGGTATGGCAGTACCGCAGCTTAACCATTTCCGACATCATATACCCATTCGACTACTTCTGGTAAGCTCATCTTCATCTTTCATTTTTCGATTAGCCAGCTGCTAATCGAAAGCATCACCTCTAGCGACAGGAAGCTATGCTGCTCCTGTGGCCGGATATTCTTATTACCATTAAAACAACAACAAGATGAACTCATCACTTACCATAATCGGACTTATCATTGTGGCAATTCTCGTGCTGCCAATCGTGCTTCTTCAGCGATCAAGCAAAAAGAACGCCGGAGACCAGGATAACTCAGCCGAATAACACCCGATAGCTCAGCAGGCAAGGCAGCACCACCAGCAGCAGCCTTGCCATACCCACTATAAGAGCCATCCCCTATTGGACACACCAAAGGGGGATGGCTTCAAAACATAAGCTCTATTATTACCAATAAATATCCTAGCTTTACCCAACAGCATAAAACCGCAATGCCATGAAAAAGATATGGATTCTACTTATTCCCCTTCTAGCGCTAAGCCTAGCCTGTAGCAGGCAAAAGGAGAATTCCCAGAAGGTTAACTTTCCAAGCAGCAAGTACACCGAATCGAGCATCAGTTTCAGCTCGCTGCCCATAAAAAAGCGAGCATACGTCCCCATATACTCGCACATATACCACATTAGCGGAGCAAAAAAACTGCTGCTAACCGCTACGCTAAGCATCCGCAACACCAGCAGCACCGACAGCATCTATATCCAGAACGTAAGCTACTTCGATTCCGAAGGGGCTCCCCTAAAAACCTACATCGCTAAGACAATCGCCATAAAACCTATGAGCGCCATCGAGCTAGTTGTAGAGGATAAGGAGGATAAAGGTGGAGCCGGAGCAAGCTTTACGGTCAGCTACGGCTACAACAACCCCAAGACAAAGCCCCTAATTCAAGCCGTAATGATTGGTACTGCCGGACAGCAGGGCATCTCGTTTGTCACCCAAAGCGTAGAGGTAGAGTAACGCCCTACTGCAGCGTTCTCTGGTCGAAGATACGGTTAAACTGCTCCCTGTAGGTTTCCGAAATAGGGATATACACGTTGCCAAACACTACCCTATTCCGCTCAATCGTTTTTATCTTGTTGATATTAACAATAAACGAACGGTGAACACGAATAAACGTATCGGAAGGAAGATGCTTCTCGATGGTAGCCATGCTCATAAGCGTAAGCACCTCGCCCTCCTCGGCATCGGTGCATATCTTTAGGTAGTCCTTAACGCTTTCGATGTACTTTATCTGGCTCACCTGAATCTGTATTAGCTTGTAGTTACTCTTAACAAAAAAGCTTTCAGCCACAGGCTTCGAATCAACAAAAGAACCGTCCAGAAACCAGCGATATGCCTTGTTGGCAGCCCTTAAAAACTCGGAGTAACTAATCGGCTTCACCAGATAATCGAGCGCATCCACCTTATAACCGTCCAACGCGTAGTTCTCGTAGGCTGTAGTAAAAATCACCTTCGTCTTCTGCCCCATTATCACCTTCGAAAGTTCAATTCCGGTAAGATCGGGCATTTGAATATCCAAAAAAACCACATCAACCTTCTGGCTAACGATATTCGAAAGCGCATCGATCCCCGAGTTATACTGCCCTACAAGATTAAGGAAGGGAGTACGCTTAACGTAGCCAACAATTAGTTCGAGCGCCAACGGCTCATCGTCAACCACAATGCAAGAAAACTTAGCATTCATCAGAATTCAGTTTAATGGTTAGTTGCGACATAAATGTTTGTCCCAAATTCTCTAGCGTTAGCGTATATCTCCCTGGGTATATCAGATCCAACCGCTTTCGCATATTATCTATTCCTATCCCACTTACGCTACCATCGGATGCCACCGCATAGTTGCTGTTTATTACGGTAAAGGTTAGCACTCTTCCCTTATCTATACTCAAATCGACATTAATAAAGCAGCTTTGGGTATTACTCACCCCATGCTTAAAGGCATTTTCAATAAGCGTAATAAGAAGCATTGGGGCAATCATCACGTTTCCCTCTTCGGGCAGGTTTACCTTCGAATGAAAGTTCGACGAAATACGCATCGACATCAACTCTATATAGCTTCTGATGAATTTCACCTCCTTATCGAGCGGAACCAGAGTTTGGTTATTCTCGTAAAGCACGTAGCGAAGCAGATGGCTTAGCCCATGCACCGCATCCTGTGCTCTTGTTGCATCTATTGCAATAAGCGAGTAGATGTTGTTGAGCGTATTAAAGAGGAAGTGAGGGTTAAGCTGACTCTTAAGGTTGTCCAGCTCTGCTTCCGACTTTGCCTTTTCCAGCTCCTTGCGCTCGTACTCGGTGGAGTACCAGTTGCCCGTCATCTTAACGGCAACTGCTAGCCCTGCCGTTAGCGACATTACCATAGCATCGCGAAAGATAAACATAGTTTTACCCGGAAGATCCTTCATCGGCTTTGGAACATGCCCAACTTCTCCCACGTACATGCTAAAGAAGAATTCGTGAAGCAGGTGCAAACCGTAAACCACCACCGCTATTATTATAGCATTTACAACAATAAGCCTTAGCAGACGCTTGCTGTAAAGATATCTATCAATAAAGTAGTAGTAGTTTAGGTAGAACACAACCATAAAGCTGATTGGAACGAATACATATTCTATGTAATGCACAAGCGAAATTCGCCTATCGCCTTCCGGCGAGAAGAAGAGGGGTATCACAAACATAATCCCCCATCCTATGATTTGAATAGCGACCTGAAGCCTCTTTTGACTGCTCGACATTTCTATTTTTGGTTGCATAACCATGCTAAATTAGAATATATTTTATGACCAGAAGAATAGTCTTCCCTCAAAATTATTGTTTAATAGATTGCGCCATCCTCCACATAAGAGGAAGACGACGCAATCATCCATATAAATCAGGGCAGGAGTCTATTCTCTATCTTCAAATTCATCCACTGCTACTCGTACCTTATTGCATCTATCGGATCGAGCTGGGCTGCCTTCTTTGCCGGATACCATCCAAAGAATACTCCGGTGATGGTACAAACCGCAAACGAAAGGAAAACAGAGTAAGGCTGAATGTATATGGGCCAACCCGCAATTAACTTCACCAGCAACGAGGTTCCTACACCAAGTAGCATACCTATTACACCTCCTGTGATGCTAATGATTACCGCCTCTATCAGAAACTGAAGCAGAATATGCTTACCCTTCGCACCAATCGACATACGCAAGCCAATCTCACGGGTTCGCTCGGTTACCGATACGTACATAATGTTCATGATGCCAATACCGCCAACCAAGAGCGATATCCCAGCAATGCAAGCCAAAAGCACGGTCATCATATCGGTGGTGGAGCTTAGCATGTTGCTTAACTCCTGCTGCGAACGAATATCAAAGTCAGCCTCATCGGTATCCGAGAGCTTATGGTTGTGCCTCAGGATATCGGTAACCTCAGCAACAGCCTTCTCCGTTGCCTCCTCCGATACCGCCGACATTACAATCTCCTGAATGTAGGTAATAGCCAGTATTCGCTTCTGTACGGTTGTGTAGGGAGCTAATATCAGGTCGTCTTGGTCCATTCCCATAGAGTTATACCCTTTTGACGTCAACACCCCAATAATCTTAAAAGGTATCTTATTGAAACGGACAGTTTTGCCAACAGGATCTTCTCCTCCAGAGAAAAGATTATCGACCACCGTTTTCCCAACCACACACACCTTAGCGGCTGTTTTAACCTCGTACTCGTTAAACATCTCTCCGCTACTTACCGAATACTTTCGGATGTCAAGGTAATCGGGGTTACAGCCATTCAAAGACGTAGGAGCATTGTTGGCACCATAGATTGCCTGCCCGCTACTGCTTACCATTGGCGTTGACTTGGAGATGTACGATGACTGATTGGCGATCGAATTGTAATCAGCCATCTTCAGCGTTTGCATGCTGCCGGCATCCTGCCTAACACCACCAAACTGTCCATTGCCAGGGTGAACCATAATCATATTCGACCCCATCTCCTGAATCTGCGAACGGATGCTGCGCTTAGACCCTTGCCCTATGGCAAGCATGGTAATTACCGATGCAACACCAATAATAATCCCGAGCATGGTAAGAATGCCCCTAAACTTATTATTGTTTAGCGCGCGCAGGGCTATTTTTATCAAGTTTTTATAGTTCATTCTGATACCTGCAATTTTAGCGTCTTTAAGTAGTCGGCAGCCTGCGCCATGTGCAGGTTATGCTCATCTTTGGTGATATACCCATCGCGCAGCACGATATTACGGCTGCTGAACTGGGCTATTTCGGGGTTATGCGTTACAAAGATGATGGTACGCCCCTCCCGATGCAGCCGCTGGAATAGTGTTAGCACCTCGTACGAGGTTCGGGTATCGAGATTACCCGTTGCCTCGTCGGCCAAGATGATAACAGGATCGTTTACCAGCGCACGGGCAATGGCAACGCGCTGCTGCTGCCCTCCCGACATCTGGTTCGAGGAGTGGTTTACCCTATTGCTTAGCCCTACATCGTTTAGCGCAGCACGTGCTTTTGCCTCTCTTTCCTTTTGAGATATTGCGGGGTTATAGAGCAGCGGTAGCTCCACATTCTCTAGCGCTGTAGTTTTGGGCAGCAGGTTGTACGATTGAAAAATGAAGCCAATCTTCAGATTCCTCAAGGTAGCACGCTCATCCTTATTCATCTTCTTCACCGAAGTTCCATCAAGAAAATAGTCACCAGACGAAGCCGTATCCAGGCAACCCAGAATGTTTAACAGCGTGGATTTCCCCGATCCGCTTGTTCCCATAATGGTGACAAACTCGCCCTGGTTAATGGTAAAGCTGATACCTCGCAGGGCATGTACGGTTTCTTCGCCCACAACAAAGTCTCGCCTTACGTTATCTATGCGTATAATTTCCTTGCTCATGGCGTCTACTTTTGTCCTGGTCGTTTGGGCATAAAGGGGCTCGACTCCTTCTGCTCGCCGCCCGTTACGCTTTTTTCGTTACCCGATAGAACCGATACGGCAACAGCATCACCTTCGCGTAGTCCGCTAACAATTTCGGTGCTTACACCATCGGTTATCCCCACCTTCACCTTCTGGGGGCTTATGCCTTTGGCGGTCTTCACCCAAATATTTTTGACATCGGCGGCTGGGTTTGTCTTCCCCGGTGCCCCCTCGTTCGGGTTAAACCTAAACGCCTTCGAAGGAACCACCAGGATGTTGTTCTTTTCGCTGGTGATAATGGTGATGTTGGCGGTTAGTCCTGGCTTAAGCTTAAGCTCGGGGTTGGGGGCGTTAACCACCACCTTGTAGGTTACCACGTTCGAAACGGTGGTGGACTCGAGCCTTACCTGCGTAACCTCGCCGTTAAATACATCGTCGGGGAAGGCATCTACGGTAAAGGTTACCCGTTGCCCAGCCTTTACCTCTCCGATATCGGCCTCGTCAACATTGGCTATTACGCGCATCTTCTCTAGGTCGTTGGCAATGGTAAAGAGCGTTGGCGTGTTGAAGCTGGCAGCAACGGTTTGCCCCTCATCAACGGCGCGCGAGAGCACCACCCCATCTATTGGCGAGCAGATGGAGGCGTAGCTGAGGTTGGTTTTTGCCTTCAGCATATCCGAGCGCGACTTGTCGTAGGCTGCCTTGGCCTTCGAGCACTCATACTCGGCGGTCTCGTACTCCTTCTGGCTTATCAGATTCTTACGGTACAGCCCCGCAACGCGGTCGAAGTTCTTCTTCTGGTAGTCGTACTCCGCCTTGTTCGAGCGTAGATCGGCGCGTCGGGAGATGAGCTCCGACTCAAGAACAGTCCTATCAATTTCGGCAAGCAGCTGGCCACGCTTTACGTGCGAGTTGTAATCAACAAAGATCTTCGAGATCACCCCCGATACCTGCGTGCCCACCTCTACCTGAAGAATGGGCTCTATGGTTCCGGTGGCCGTTACCGTTTTCTCGATGCTTGCCTTCTTCACCTTCTCGAATTGGTAGCTTGTGGGCTGCTTATCCGTGGAAAACAGCTTAGGGACTTGCAGTATCAGTACGACGAATATTGCGGCTGCAGCAACTAGTATTGCTTTTCGTTTCATGCGATTTCTTTTAAAGGGTTATGGGTTGGTTTTGATAGAAGTTTAGCAGCTTTAGCGAGAGCACCGACTGGTACTTGGCCTGGATGAGGCCATCCTCGGCCGAGCGGTAGCTGTTCTTTTCGGTGAGCAGCTCGACGGTGTTCTTCATGCCGGCGTTAAACTGCTCCTGCACCAGCTCGTAGCTGAGCTTGGCCGACTTCAGCTTATCGGTGGCGGCAAGGTACTTGCTTTGCCCCGACACCGCGTTTTGGTAGAGCGTCTCCACCGTTTTCTGCAGCTCCTTGGACGTGCTGGTGTAGCTAAGCTCGGCTTGCTTGGCCTGCAGGTTCGAGCGCTCGATGTTCGACCGTACCGAGCGGTTCTTAAAGATGGGGATGCCCACGGTTACCCCAACCGACTGGTTGAAGCCGTTGTTGAGCTGGTTGTAGAGCGTGTAGCCCGAGTTGGAGTAGCTGCCAGTGCCTGCCGAAGCGTTAAGCGATACGGTGGGCAGCCTGTCGGCGTAAGCCTTTTGGGCATCCAACTTTGCCATATCTATGGAGTACTTGCTGCTAAGCATCTCGGGCATCGTTTCCACGGCACGTGCGTACACCTGCGCAATGGAGGGGATGACCACCATCACATCGCGGTCGCTGATTTCGGGGAAGTCGAGCTCGAGAGCCTCGCCTACGCCCAGCTCCAGCAGCTGCTTGAGCTCGAGCTTGGCCTGCGCCAGCTCATTTTCACCCAGCGTTACCTGGTACTTGTCGCTGCTATACTGCGACTGCAGCTGCGCGTAGTCGGAGCTGGAGATGGAGCCCGCCTTGAGCAGCTCGGCGGCGCGCTTAAGGGTTGCCTCGGAGCTTTCGAGCGTTTTGAGGCCCGTCTTTAGCGACTCGTTGGCATAGAGCACCTGCAGGTAGCTCTGCGTAACGGCAAGCTCGATGGAGTTTTGAGCAGCCAGCACATCGCTCTCGGTCTTCTTGGCGTTTACCTCCTGCTGCTGAATGCTGGTGCGAAGCTTCCCCCCGTTGTAGAGCACCATGCTGCTGCTTAACGAGTAGCTGCCCGTATACTTCGCCTTGCTGGCGTAGTCGCCCGCCGAGTTGGGCTCCTTCTGGTTAACCAGGCTTTGCGAGGATGCAAGCTGCAGCGAGGGAAGCCGCTGGGCGCGCGCCTCCTTGAGGTCGATGCCCACGCTCTCGCTGCTCAGCGATGCCGCCTTTACCTTGATATTGTTTGCTCGCGCATACGCGATGCAGCGGTTTAGAGTCCACCTTTCGCCCTGCGAGTAGCCCGCAACGCTAGAGGCGAGCAGAAGGCCTAGCAGCACGCACTTCAATCGAGTTGTTATCTTCATGCCCATATCTTTCTGTTGATTATGGGGCAAACATACGCTACCGATAAAGGCAAACCCAGCAAAATAGATGCAACCACCCGATGCATCGACGGATTCCTCCATTCAATCGACGAAAGGGCGGTCCATAATACCTTGCATTAGGTTAGTACAAACCTCTACCCGAAAGCACAAACACGGACGCGTGTTAGTACAAACCACCGCCCAAAAGCACAAACACGGCTGCGTGTTAGTACAAACCTCTACCCAAAAGCATAAACACGGCCACGTGTTAGTACAAACCTCTACCTAAAAGCACAAACACGGACGCGTGTTAGTACAAACCTAAAATCAGGCTAATCCCATAATCGACGAAAAGCAAGCTGACGCTAGTTTTTTCTCCAAATCGAAGCTATTTTAGCGGAGTAAGCATCAGCAAAATAAAAATGGTAGAAGAGATTGCTATTATCGCCCTCCTGATTATCCTAAACGGGCTATTTGCCATGGCCGAGATATCCATTGTCTCGTCGCGAAAATCGCGGCTGGAGGAGCTGCTCCGCAAGGGCAACCACACCGCCAAGAAGGTGCTCAGCCTCAGCGAGCATCCCAACAAGTTCCTATCCACCGTCCAAATCGGCATCACCTCCATTGGCATCCTTACCGGAATCTTTGGGGGCGCAACCCTTTCGCAAGCCATAAAAAGCACGCTCATCAACCTCGGCGTAAACGGCGCCTATGCCGACGATATGGCCATTGCCATCGTGGTGGTGATCATTACCTTCTTCTCCATCGTAATTGGCGAGCTGCTGCCCAAGCGCATCGGCATGGCCAACCCCGAGGCTATTGCACTCCTTGCCGCCAAGCCCATGATCGTGCTATCGCGCCTCACGGCCCCCTTTGTGTGGCTGCTCAGCTCCACCACCAACATCTTCATCAAGCTCTTTGGGGTGAAAAAGACCGAGGCCTCGCAGGTTACCGAGGAGGAGATTAAGGCGCTGGTCGAGGAGGGCACCACCTACGGCACCATCCAGGAGATCGAGCAGGATATCGTGGAGAACGTCTTCTTCATTGGCGACCTCCGCATCGAAAAGCTGATGACCATCCGCAGCGAGGTGGTTTGGCTGGACATCGACGACCCGCTCGAGGAGAACATCCAGAAGATGGTGGATCACGAGCACTCCATCTACCCCATCTGCGAGGGGGACATCGACAACGCGCTGGGGGTAATCTACACCAAGGACCTCTTTCGGCAGCTGGCAGGCAAGCAGGCCGTCGACCTTAAGAGCTGCATCCGCGAGGCCATATTCCTGCCCAACAACCAGAAGGCCTACAAGGCGCTGGAGCGCTTCCGCGAAACCCACAATAACTTCGGCTTCGTGCTCAACGAGTACGGCGAGGTGGAGGGCATCGTAACCATTAACGATATCCTGGAGGAGCTCGTGGGCGACTTCACCGACAGCGAAGAGCCAACCATCGTTACCCGCGACGACGGCTCGCTGCTCGTCGACGGCAAAATGCTCTTCTACGACATGATCGAGGCCCTCGAAATAGACGACTACGAGCCTATACAGCAGGAGTACAACACCGTTGCCGGCTTCATGCTGCACCACTTCAAAGAAATCCCCAAAGCCTCCGACAAGTTCAGCTGGCGGAGCTTCACCTTCGAGGTGATGGACATGGACGGCAACCGCATCGACAAAATTCTCATCTCCCGAAACAAAAAATCAAAAACCAGAACAAACCCGTAGGGGAACCCGCTTTTCATACGTCACATACTCGAAAAAACTCCGTCAAATAAGCCGAAACTTACATTCAAGCAAGCTTCGGACAACCTAAATTTTTTTCGAATGAAAAAGTTACTGATTCTTTGCTCATTTCTCGCTATAACAGCAACCCTATTTGCTTTTATAGGAAAACCCCAGAAGTACAACGATGGCGTATACTCTGGCGAATCGCGATCCATCTACATTCAGGAGCCCTACTACGGACAAACCACCGTTACCATTAAGAACGGCGAAATCGTAGACGTCTGCTTTAAGATCGTGGATAAAGAAAAAAACGAGCCCTTCGACGAGAAGTACGAGAAGCACTATACAGGAAACGACGAGTACGTACAGCAGTGCCGGAAGGATTGGGAGGGGGTGCAAACCTACCCCAAGAAGCTCCTAAAGAAGAAAAGCATCGAAAAGGTAGATGCCGTTTCGGGGGCAACCTGGTCGTACAACCTCCTAAAAGCATCGCTTCAGGAAGCCCTCAAAAAGGCTGAGATAAAGAAGTAGAAGCGCCCACACACGAAGGTAATCGTGCAAACCCAAAGCGTAAAACGTACAGAGCCTAATGCCGGACATGTTCCGGCATTTTTTGTAAGTAAGTGTACAATGAGCAGCTTACGCCAGCGGCATTATTCCTTATTAAAAACTTTTTATCTTTTTTCGTAAAGTTTCTACGAATGGCACAATAGTTGAGTCAGCAAAATTAAAAATAAAGCTACTTTGGCGCCTTCAATGAAGTTTTATCACTCAAGATTACTAACAACTTTAGAACAACGATCATGAAAAGAGCATTATCAATAAATACCATCGTCCTTTCGGCTCTAATGGTCATACCTTTTGCATCAGGAGCCCAAAACGAAAGGAGCAGCCGCAGCTCGCGCACAAGCTCCAGTACAAGCACAAGCAGCGATGCAAGGCGCGATTCACCATCTCCAGCCCGTTCCGAGAGATCTTACGAAAGATCGAGCAGTACCGTACGTACCGAGCAGAACACTAGATCGCAATCTACACCAGAAAGGTCGCAGCCATCACGCCGCGAATCGTCTACTGCAACGAGCACCCCAAGCGGCTACCAGCGTTCGGGCTACGATGCACAACCTGCCGCACAAGCGCCACAGGCACGCACACAAAACCAACGCGAGAGCAGATCCGAAACCACCCGCACAACGTCAACACCAGACAACCGCTACAGCAATAGCAGCAGCGACAATAGTAGCCGAAACCAAAGCGCCACAACAAACGAAAGACGCTCCGAGTATAGCAGACCCGACCGTACGGTTACCTCAACTACACGAACTGTAGAAACCCGCAACTACGACAGAGGCAGCACATACAATCGTAGCGACAATAGGAATAGCGGATACGAGCGCAGATACGACAACAACAGAAACGAACACAGAAGCGGTTACCGCTACGAAGGTCGCTATGAGGGCAGATGGGACAACCGTAACGTAACCCGATGGAAAGCCTTCGGATACGGCACTCCCCGCTACGTTGTTTACCACCAAACCCAAATCTATCGTGCGCCCTACTTTTCCGGCATTATTCGAGTTCGTCCACCCCATTACCACAATATGCCAGCTGTCTATGTAGAAAGTCGAATCGGGCAACCTTTCAGGCACTACCGTCCTTACTGGGCTGATGATTACGATTTCGTCCGCAGATGGGTCTTCTTCCCTAGGCTAAACATCTACTGGGACAACTACAGCAACGTTTTTGTTTACATGCACCACAACCGTTGGAGGATATCTACAAGGCTACCGGGGCTCTACTTCAACATAGATTTGCTAAATGAGCCTCTATTCGAAGTTGAAGAAAACTACGACAGCGAAGATGGCTACTACGATGATGGTTACTACTACTACGAAGATTAAACCAATTCAGCATAAGCAAAAAGCCCAGCCCATTAGGCTGGGCTTTTTGCTTAACCATGCGTAACCAATAATCACTGACGCTGCAAAATCGTCATGTGAATTCAGAAAACCGTGATACGAATAAGGTTATTGCCAATGTAAACCAAATGGCTTTTATTTGGAATAATAACTATATTGGAGCTAAAATTGGCTCCGACCATTTAAAACATACAAAGCAACACCTAAAAATGAAGAAGCAGCTAGCAACCCTTCTAGGGTTATTCCTTGCAGGATCAGGATTTGCTCAAACCACCGAACCCGCTAACCTTTCCAACGATCGGCTTACACATGTTCCCACTTGGGCTCAAAATGCTGTTTGGTACCAGATCTTTGTGGAACGATTCCGCAACGGCGATCCTAAAAACGATCCGACAGCCGACAACATAAAGGATTACATCAACCGCGAGGTACCACCAGGATGGAAGGTTACCCCATGGACGCAGGACTGGTACAAGCAGGATGCGTGGATGGCAAACTTCAGCGACCCCAAAACAGGCTTTACCTCTAAGGTTCAGTTCCGCCGCTACGGAGGCGACCTGCAGGGTGTTCTCGACAAGCTCGACTACCTAAAAGATCTTGGCATTAATGCCATCTTCTTTAACCCGCTTAACGATGCGCCATCGCTTCACAAGTACGATGCTGCCTACTGGCATCATATCGATCGCAACTTTGGGCCAACACCCCAAAAGGATGGAGAGATGATGAACTTCGAGAACTACGATAATCCAAAGGAATGGGTATGGACCAATGCTGATAAGATGTTTCTTAAAGTGATTGAGGAAGCGCACAAGCGCGGCATACGCGTTATCATGGACTATTCGTGGAACCACACCGGCACCAACTTTTGGGCATTCCAAGACTTATTGAGAAAGGGAAAGAACTCCCGGTACAAAGATTGGTATATCGTAAATCGTTTCGACAATCCGTCAACCCCCGAAAACGAATTCGCATATCAAGGATGGTTTGATTCCAAATCACTTCCCGAAATACGGGAAACCGTGCACCAAAGCAACGCCGCACTAAAGGCATACGAAGGAAATATATATAGCGACGAGGTAAAGCAGCACATCTTTGCTATCGTAAAGCGCTGGGGCGATCCAAATAATGACGGCAACCCAGGAGATGGTGTAGATGGATTTCGCTTGGATGTTGCAGCCGAACTCCCCCTTGGCTTTTGGAGGGAATTTAGAAACGTAGCCCGCAACGTTAACCCCGAAATGTACCTTGTTGGAGAGGTATGGTGGGAAGCATGGCCCGACAAGCTACTCGATCCTCGCCCATTCCTTAAGGGCGATGTATTCGATGCCAACATGAATTACCGTTGGTTCCGCACCGCACGCCACCTATTTGACGATGCCCCAAACAAAATGCCAATTAAGGAGTTTGTTTCCCAAATGGACAGCATATTCAAGACTGTACGTCCAGAGGTAGCACAAGGATACATGAATATGGCGAGCAGCCATGACTCACCACGCCTATCAACAGCTTTATACAACAAAGGCTTGTACAAATTCAACGCAAAACCATTTGACGACTCAGCCTACAAGGTAAATAAGCCTGATGCCGCAACAGACAAGGTAATGAAGCAGCTGCTTGTTCACCAGTATACTTTCCTAGGGGCTCCTCAAATATGGAACGGCGATGAAATGGGAATGTGGGGAAGCGATGACCCAGACACCCGCAAACCTCTTATCTGGCCCGACTACAAATTCGATGACGAGGTTGTTCATCCATTAGGCCTTTCGAGACCTGTCGATAAGGTTACCTTCGACTCAACGCTATTCAACTTTTACAAGCAGCTTATCTATATGCGTAAGAGCAACGAGGTGCTGGTTAAGGGGACTCTCAAGTATCTTATAACAGATGAGACCAACCGCATCCTAGCATACAGCCGCAACCTCGATAAGAGTGAGGCAATCGTAGCCTTTAACTTATCAAATAAGCCTAAGACGGTGTCCATACCTACCCGATTTACTAGCTATGCCAATGCACTAAATAAGGGTAAGCTATTTAAGCCTATAAAAGGCAAGCTGGTTGTGACCATAAATTCAAAGGAATCGGTAGTGCTTATATCTAAATAGAAGTACATTAACCATAAGAAAGCCCATTCGGCAATGCTGAATGGGCTTTACTTTTATATTATAAATGCTAAGTTCGAGAGAACCAAAATTAGATGCAGGATATCTAATCAACAAATTTGTACCCTACCCCCTTAATCGTTCTAATGTACTCGTCTCCTATTTTTTCGCGAAGCTTTCGGATATGAACATCAATGGTGCGATCACCAACAATTACATTATCGCCCCAAATAGTGTTGAAAATTTCTTCGCGGGTGAAAACCTTTTGAGGTTTGGAGTACAAAAGAGCAAGTAGTTCAAACTCTTTCTTTGGCAGTTCCATCTCTACACCATCCTTAATAACAACGTAGCGCGACTTATCGATAATAATCGAAGCACCGCTTCTATCAATAACATCGCTAGATCCGACATGCTCAACACGCCTCAAAAGCGCCTTAACACGACTTACTAGAACTTTTGGTTTTGTAGGTTTGGTAATATAGTCGTCAGCTCCAGCCTCAAATCCGGCAATTTGCGAGTAATCTTCTCCCCTTGCTGTTAAAAATGCAATAACGGCACTAGATAACTCGGGTATTTTGCGCATCTCCTCACAGGTTTCAATGCCATCCATTTCGGGCATCATCACATCGAGAATTATCAGCTGAGGTCGAACATCCAACGCAATACGAATAGCCTCCCTGCCATTTGTTGCGGTATAAACGTCAAAGCCTTCCTTTTTAAGATTATACCCTACAAATTCGAGGATATCACTTTCATCATCAACAAGAAGGATTTTTTGTTGCGCTTCTCCCATATCCTGATATTAAGTAATTGTTTTTCCCGGTACAATTCTACCAAACGAATATTATGCGAAAGTTAACGATTAGCTAACATTATTCTAACTTTCCATCCAAGTTTAGTCCACCAAAAACATATGCAAAGATGAAAAACAAACTGCAAAAATGTAGTAAAGCAAAAACTTACTGATATTTTTAAAGAAGAACAGAAAACCACAACACAATATAATTAACTACAAAATAGAACGATTCAACAATAAATTGGTTTCAATTCGCAATAACTTGTAAAATATTTTGTAACAATCTTTACTTTATTACACTAATAGAAACTAATTTTTTATAGATTGCGTGAAATTAAACTAAATCGCTATGGACACTATGACTAAACCAACCAGTAAAGACTTTATTGAGAAAGAAGGGAAGTATGGAGCTCATAACTACCATCCACTTCCAGTAGTACTCGAAAAAGGAAAAGGTATTTTTATGTGGGATGTTGAAGGCAGAAGATACTTCGATTTTCTATCTGCATATTCTGCGGTTAACCAAGGACACTGCCATCCAAAGATTGTAGCAGCCATGGTTGAGCAAGCGCAGAAGCTAACACTAACCTCCCGCGCATTCTACAATAATGTACTAGGTGAATTCGAGCAATACGTAACCAGCTACTTTGGCTACGACAAGGTTTTACCAATGAATACGGGTGCCGAAGCCGACGAAACAGCGCTGAAACTATGCCGAAAATGGGCGTATGTAAAAAAAGGAATTGCCGAGAATCAAGCAAAGATCATTGTATGCGACGGGAACTTCCACGGGAGAACCATTACCATCGTATCCATGTCCAACGATCCTGAATCGTATGGAGGATTTGGACCGTTTACACCTGGTTTTATCAAGATTCCATACAACAACATCGCAGAACTTGAGAAGGCGTTGAAAGATCCCAATGTTGCAGGTTTTCTTTTAGAGCCAATACAGGGCGAAGCAGGCGTATTTGTTCCAGACGAAGGCTACCTTGCAAAAGCATACGATCTTTGTAAGAAGAAAAACGTGCTCTTCATGGCAGATGAGGTTCAAACCGGAATTGCCCGTACAGGTAAGCTTCTAGCTTGCGATCACGAAAACGTCCGTCCTGATATTCTTATACTAGGGAAAGCCATTTCAGGTGGTGTTATGCCCGTTTCTTGTGTTCTGGCCGATGATGACATCATGCTATGTATTAAACCAGGAGAGCACGGGTCAACCTTTGGTGGTAACCTTATAGCAAGCAAAGTTGCCATTGCTGCTCTTGAGGTTGTAAAAGATGAAAAGCTTGCAGAAAATGCAGCTCGCCTTGGTGAAATATTCCGCACCGAAATGCGCAACTTCGACTCGCCAATGATTGAGTTAGTTCGAGGAAAGGGACTGCTAAACGCCATCGTGATTAAGAACATGAATGGCAGGACAGCTTGGGATGTATGCCTAGCAATGCGCGATAGAGGCGTTCTTGCAAAGCCAACCCACGGTAATATTATTCGTTTTGCACCTCCATTGGTAATCACCGAGGAAGAGCTTAGAGAGGCAATCTCACTTATTCAGCTAGCATTTAAAGATATCGAGAACGGCAAACAGCCTGTCGAAATATAGAACGCACAAACTACAAACTGCTACACAACTATTAGTCATGGAAGCTATCCTCGCGTTGCGGGATGGCTTCTTTTCATTTACAAACCGGGGAACAAACATCTCGAAGTGCATTTTAACATGTTTCTAATGTAACGTTCCCCGGGTTGAAGCGTCTTTATTGCTAGTTTCGCGGGTTATTGACCCTCATTAACTCCTTAAAAAATTAACGGATGAAAAACAAGTATTTACTAATGTTACTGGCCATAGCACCATCGACAGTAGCGTTTGGCGGCACCAAGCCCGAAGCCAAGAGCAAAGCGCTAGACCCTGTTGATATGAATAAAAACGTACGTCCTGGCGTAAACTTCGTGGAATATGCCGGCGGAGAATGGCTCAAAAAGCTGAACATTCCCGATGACAAAACCTCTTTTGGCGCCTTTGACATCCTTCGCGAGAATAGCATCAAGGATGTACAGAACATTCTTCTGGAAGCTGCTACAACCACCAATTCACCTAAAGGAAGCGCGGCTCAAAAAATTGGAGACTTTTACTCTTCTGGAATGGACAGCACCAAAATAAACAAACTGGGCGCTGAACCAATCAAAAAGTACATCAACCAAATCGACCAAATCCAAAACAGCAACGATTTGGTATTTGCCCTAACCCAGATGCACCTGAACGGGTTTAGCCCGCTATTTAGCTCGGGGATTGAGCAAGACTTTAAGAACAGCCGAATATACAAGATGTATCTTGGGGAAGGCGGTCTTGGCATGCCCGATAGGGATTACTACGTGAAGGACACCCCCCATAACAAGGAGCTGCAGACTGCCTACAAGGCGTTTATTAAAAAGGTTTTCACCCTACTTGGCTACAGCGAAGTTCAAGCAACAGATGCTGCCAACAACATCTACAGCTTAGAGTACAAGCTAGCAGTTGCCTCCAACACTCGCTTGGAGAACAGGAATACGGTAGCGCTCTACAATCCTGTACCTACTGCAGAGCTTGCCAATAAGTACGGTGCATTCCCATGGAACCAGTACTTCACCACACTAGGGCTAAACCTATCAAACGACGAGGTTGTTGTAATGCAGCCTAAGTTCTTTTCAACGGTTGACAGCCTCCTAAAAGTTACCCCTATCCAAACTTGGAAGGAGTACCTAACCTGGAACACCGCCCGCAGCATGTCTTCGGCACTTAGCAGCGACTTCGTAAATGCCAGCTTCGAGTTCTACGGAAAGATGCTATCGGGACAAAAGACGCTATCGCCACGCTGGAAGCGCATCTCCAACGAGGTGGATGGAGATTTAGGCGAAGCCATAGGTCAGCTTTACGTGCAAAAGCACTTCCCTCCTGAAGCTAAACAGCGCATGATTGACCTGGTGAACAACTTGAAGCTAGCGTATAAGGTACGTATCCAAAATGTAGAGTGGATGAGCGCCGAAACTAAGGCAAAAGCCATCGAAAAGCTGTCCAAGGTAATGGTTAAGGTTGGCTATCCCGACAAATGGAAGGATTACTCCTCGATGGAGATCGGCCGCGACTCCTACTTCGAAAATGTGCTGGCCGCAAACCGCTTCCAGATTCGCGATAACCTCAACAAGTACGGCAAGCCTGTAGACATCACCGAATGGGGCATGTACCCTCAAACCGTAAACGCCTACTACAATCCGCTTAACAACGAGATCGTATTCCCTGCAGCCATCCTTCAACCCCCATTCTTCAATGCAACCGCCGACGATGCTGTAAACTACGGTGCCATCGGTATGGTTATCGGCCACGAGATGACTCACGGGTTCGATGACCAGGGAAAAGAATTTGATGCTGACGGCAACATGATTAACTGGTGGAAGGACGAGGATGCCAAAAAGTTTACCGATCGTTCGAAAGTTCTTGTTAACCAGTACAACAACTTTAAGGTGCTCGATAGCCTACATGTTGATGGCGAGCTAACCATTGGCGAAAACATTGCCGACAACGGCGGTATGAACATTGCCTGGGATGCCTACCAGCTATCGCTAAAAGGCAAGAAAGCACCCGCTGCCATCGATGGATTTACCCCAGAGCAGCGCTTCTTCCTAGGATACGCTAAGGTTTGGCGCCAAAAGATGCGCGACAAGGAGCTTATGCGCCGCCTAAAGGAGGATGTTCACTCTCCTGCCATTGCCCGCGTAAACCGCGCCGTATTCAACATCGACGCTTTCTATAAGGCATTCGACATTAAGCCTACCGATCCGCTCTACATAGCACCAGCTGATAGAGCAAGGGTTTGGTAGCCTATTAAACAGCTGCTATACAAACGGGGGCATCCAGCAATGGGTGCCCTTTTCGCATTTCTACACCCCACGGCTACCTCCAGCCTCTAATTCAGGCAAGCAATCGAAATTTTCACTTTCTAAGCGCCGGACCCTCAATGACTCCCACTTATCCTTTCCATGGATAACTGTTCCGGTCGCGTGGATAACTCTTATCCTTCCGTGGATAACTGTTTCCGACGCGTGGATAACTCTTCCCCACGCATAGATAACTCTTTCCCACGTGTGGATAACTCTTTCCCACGCATGGATAACTCTTTCCCACGCATGGATAACTCTTTCCCACGCATAGATAACTCTTTCCCACGCGTGGATAACTCTTTCCCACGCATGGATAACTCTTCCCCACGCGTGGATAACTCTTCCCCACGCATAAATAACTCTTCCCCATGCGAGGATAACTCTTTCCCACGCGAGGATAACTCTTATCCTCCCACAATACGCCCGATTTGAGCATCTCCATCCAACAAAACCATAGGCTAAGCCTCTACGATAGTGAAACAAGCAGCCCTCTACTGAAGATTAAGCATCAAACAATGATTTATATAAAATTTTTAAACAATTCAAAAAGAATGCTGTTTGAATTGTAGGTATTTCTAACTATTCTAACCATGAACAAAGTAGCAAGCATTACATTCCTTTTACTTATTGCGGTTGGCATCAGCTCGTGCAACAAGCACAGCCAGCTTCTTTACATGCAAGGTGGATCAGCAAAAGCGTCCTTAAAGTCGCCACCACTCAACTACCACATCAGCCCTAACGACGAACTTTACATCCAGGTAACCAGCATGCTAAACAAGGACATCAACAGCCTATTTAGCAATAGCAACAGCCCAACCACCGCCCAAGGATATGCATTTAACAGCGAAGTTGGCGTGTACATAAACACCTACTCGGTTAATGATTCGGGATATGTAGAGGTTCCCCTTATCGGAAAAATTCACGTAGCCGGAAAAACACTCCCTCAGCTGACGGAAGAGGTTAAAAGGAAAGCGTCAGAATACGTAAACGATGCCATCGTCATCGTTAAACTGATGAGCTTTAGGGTAACGGTAATCGGCGAGGTTAAGCGGCCTGCGGTTATCACCAACTACCACGACAAGCTTACCATACTGGAGGCCATTGCCCAGGCTGGCGACATGACCGACTTCGCCAATCGAAAAATGGTAACACTTGTTCGCAATATAGATGGCGAAAACACCACCATGCCTGTCGATTTATCCTCAAACAGCATTCTCTCCAACCCGGGCTACTACCTACAGCCTGGCGATGTGGTTGTAGTAGATCCCCGTAAGGGCAAAACAACGCAGATGAACATCCCCACCTACGCCATATTCTTAAGCACCATTTCCACCTTAGTACTAATGCTTAACTACATCGTAAAATAAGTAATACAATGAACCCAAGAGAAGTTGAACAATACCCTACCGAGCAGAGCCTCGACGTAAAGAAATATGTAAACATGGTTATTCGGAACTGGTACTGGTTTGCCACCTCATTGGCAATCTGCCTAGCCGTAGCTTACGCCATAACCTTTACAACCAAGCCTGTTTACCAGGTAAACTCCACCATCCTTATCCGCGACGATAAGAATAGGACAACAACCGGCGCCGAAGCGCTGCTTACCGAGCTTAGCTTGGTAAACAACACCAAAAGCATTCAAAACGAAATTGGCATCCTTAAATCGTACTCTTTAGCCAGCAGCACCATCAACGAGCTGAGCGATTTCCACACCTCCATAGCGCTTCAAGGCCGGGGAGGCGTTCGCTCCCATATCCTTTATAAGGATGCGCCATTCCTCATCCAGTTTACCAAACGCAAGCGCAACCCAATAGAGCGCCCTCTTGAAATCGAATTTGTGAGCAACGACAAATATACGGTCAGTGATAACGGTAGTGAAGCTACCCCTCCCAAAAAGTTCTTCGAGGAGGTTAGCGTTGGCAGCTTTTCGTTCAGGCTCATTCCTACAAGCACCTCCCCCACTAGCTTCATCGGGAGAACAATAACCGTTACCCGAAACGACCTAAACAAGCTGGCCAACTTCTACCGAAATAATATAAAAGTTGATCTAGTCGATAAGAATGCTTCGCTTATAGCTCTCTCGTCCACGGGCAACTCCGCCGAGCAGGAGGCCGACTACCTCAATAAAATGGTGGAAGTGTACATCCGTCAACAGCTCAACGAGAAGAACCAAATCGCCAAGAATACAATCGACTTCATCGACGGCCAACTTTTTGGCATGAAAGACTCCTTGAATAAAGCGGAATCCAATCTAAAAAGCTTTAGAACGACGAATAAGATTCTTGACATCAGCAAGGAATCCGACATCCTGCTAGACATGCTTAAGGAGCAGCAAAGCACCAAGGCCGAAATCGACATCAACCAAAGGTACTACGCCTACCTCAAGAACTACCTTACCAAAAGAGAGAACTTCTCCGACATTGTTGCACCCTACACCCTTGGCATAAACGACCTACAGCTCAACACCATTCTTAACGAGCTCTCCGCCATTTCTGCCGAACGCGACAACCTGAAGCTAAGCGTTAAGGAGAACAACCCGGCAATGCTTCAGGTAAACCGGAAGCTCAACAGGGCTAAGGAATCATTAATGGAAAAGGTCAACAGCCTTATCGTCACCAATAAAATGACAAAGGAGGATATTGACAAGCAAATGAACCAGCTAGAATCGAGAATTTCAACACTGCCAAGCAGCGAACAGCTGCTTATAAACAAAACAAAGCTGTACGATTTGCTTAGCAAGACCTACACCTATCTGCTCGAAAAGAAGTCGGAAGCATCCATTGCAAAAGCATCCAACATATCCGACTGTAAGGTTGTCGATCCTGCAATGCCGATTAATTCGGTGCTAAAGCAGCCCAAACCGCTCATGAACTATACGCTCGGGTTCATTCTGGGGCTACTTATACCCTTTATAGTTATAATACTTCGCGATTACTTCGACGATAAGATTCGCACCATTAAGGAGGTTACCGATAGCCTATCTGACATTTCGATGCTCGCCACCCTCAACCATTCGGCAGTAACCACCGAACTACCGGTAGTTGAACGGCCAAAGTCCCATATTTCCGAATCGTTTAGGGAGCTTCGAACAAACCTTAACTATGTAATAGCAGAAGGAAAGAGCAAAATCATCATGGTAACTTCGCTGATAAGCGGAGAAGGAAAAACATTCTGCGCCTGCAACCTATCGGCAATATATGCGGCATCAGGAAAAAGAACGCTCCTAGTTGGGCTAGACATCCGCAAGCCTAAAGTTCAAGCGATCTTTGAAATTACAAGCCATAAAGGAATGAGCACCTACCTGAGCAACCATGCCTATTTTGAGGAAACCATAAGCCCAACAACAATCCCGAATCTTTGGATTGCCGTATCGGGACCAATCCCCCCAAATCCATCCGAGCTTATTGGATCTCCAAGAATGAAAGAATTCCTAGAAGAAGCCCAAAAGCATTACGATTGCATAATTATAGATACCCCTCCAATTGGTATTGTATCCGATGCTCGTATTATTTTCAATTTGGTTGATCTTGTACTGTTTGTTACTCGAATGGGGGTATCACCTAAAGATGTTGTTGAGTACTGCAAAGATCTCCACCTATCACTTAAGAATAAGCTCGCTATGACCATCAACGACTTTGACTCAAAGTTAGGTTATGGTTACTATTCAAAGTATCGCAACTACTACAGGAAAGAGTACAATAAGCACGACTACTACGAAAACTAAACCTTAATTACGCTATAAAGAAAGCCCAGCAAATCGGTTGTTTGCTGGGCTTTTCTTTCTCTTATGTTTTATGATGAAGGTGAATCATCAGCACTACTCAACCATGCAGCATATTCCTATTCCACGTCCTTTCGCAACATTACATGTAAGCCAATCGTGCAGATCCCTTATGAATTTTGGAAACACAAAAGAAGCAACCCTACGCTAATGGCTGATATGCAACTGATAATAGCTGCTGGGTAGTAATCTCTCAAAGATTGAATTAGCTCCATTTGCAATACGGGGTATTGTCCATAATAGAACAGCAACTGAAAAGTAGTATCTTATTCAGCCCCTAATCACACACAATAAGATGGAATAGTAAGGAAAGACTCCATTCAACTACTCGGTACTTCTGCCGTTTAGAACACCTTCAACTTTGCTGTCTAAACATTCGTAGCATGAGTTATTGCTAATGAATTCGGGCACAATCTCCTTCATTATTCTCACAACATCCATCTTATTGCCACTAATGGCTTCTTGTATAAGATTGTTTATCATTGGCTCCAGCTTATCAAATGGCATAACGCTAACCTTAGCCATCATTATCTTATTATTAATGGTAGGATGGTTATTTTCATCGGCCGTAAGCAATTCCTCGTAGAGTTTTTCGCCTGGTCGCAAACCCGTCTCAACAATTTTAATGTCCTCATGAGGTATTAATCCCGCCAGCCTTATCATCTTCTCCGCTAGATCATAAATCTTAACAGGCTTGCCCATATCGAAGATGAATATCTCCCCTCCCATGCTCATTGCACCTGCTTCGAGAACCAGCTGGCAAGCCTCTGGAATTGTCATAAAGAACCTAATAATCTCTTTATGCGTAAGCGTAATCGGACCTCCTTTAGCAATTTGCTTTTTAAACAAAGGAACAACCGAACCATTAGACCCCAGCACATTACCAAATCGGGTTGTTACCATTTGCGTAAGCCCCCCTTCACGCCTATGCTTAAGGAATAGTGCGTTTATGTACTGCTCCGCAATCCGCTTAGATGCCCCCATAACATTTGTAGGATTCACCGCCTTATCTGTAGAAACCATAACCATCTTCTTTACATTGAAGGCTAGGCATAGATTTGCAACATTTTTCGACCCAAAAACATTAGCAAGAATAGCCTCCTCTGGAAAATCTTCCATGAGAGGTACATGCTTATAGGCAGCGGCATGAAACACAACATCTGGCCGATATTGCTCTAAGACACGCTTGAGCTTTGAGTAGTTTCGAACATCCCCTACTACAAAATCAATTTTCCTATGTGGAAATGCCTCCTTAATTTCAAGAGAAAAATCGTGTAAGCAACTTTCCGCAACATCGAGCACAACAATACGACAATTAATGCGGCATAGCTGCCGAACAATTTCACTTCCAATAGACCCGACCCCTCCTGTAACAAGAATGGTTCGATTACTCAGGAATGCATCAACTAAGACATTCTCATGCTTTATTACAGCTCGGTTCAACAGCTCGTCTATTTGAATATTATGCACATTACTCGAAAGATCAATCTTACCATTGTAAGAGTTCACCTCCGAAACCACCATTTTGATGTGATTTGCCAAACAATCGTCGCATAGCCCACCTAGCCGTTTTATATCATTACGCAAGATCAACAGCGTATTCGCTTTAAACCTCCTAGCAATCTCTCCAATATTATGGTTATAGCCAATAATTGGAATATTTGCGATTCGCTTCCCCGATAATTTACCCGAAAGATCAAGTAACCCAACAGGAAGATAATAGCTAGTATCTACAGGAAGTAACTTGGCAAGATCAAGATTATCATCCTGACCAATCAGCATGATTGTGCGTATTTGGCAACACCGAGACGAATGGGTACGAACATATACAACTCGCACGATTGTTCTAAATGCAAATAACGTTAGGAAAGTAGAAGCAGACCAGAATTCAACAATCCCAGTAGAGACGCGAAAGTTGCTATCTAAAACCCTGGTATTAAATGCAACCAAATTTACAATTACACTCGAAGCAACAACCATAACAATCAACCGGGTAAAATCCTTCGATCCTGAATACCGAATGATGCCAGTAAAGGTCCTAAACGCTAGAATGCAAAATGCAAAAGATACAATATAAAGCGCCGCTAACCACTTAAAGCTGGAATTAAGCGAAAAATCGTTGAAGACAATTTGCCAAACAAGCGTTGAAATAAAAAAGGATATTGAAACTAATGCGATATCAATAGCAAACACCCCCCATTTGGGCATGTAACTTTTCTCTAGTAATCGATTAATCCATTCTGAGAACTTGGCATCTTGCATATACATAGCAAAGTCAATTAATCAAAGATTGTAGAATTTACTTATTGGTAGTTGAACCGTAGAACTGCCTACAGATAAAGACTGTTCTAGTCTTACATATAAAGTATAAACAAGAACAAAGAGGGGAAAGGCGATTATACACTGTTCTTTATTTGATTTTAAATCTTTTTTAACACCCCATACTATTGGGTATGTATACATAAAGACAACTCCTTAGCAAATAAAAAGGAGTCGAACGAATAACCGTTCGACCCCTCCTATTCAAAATGCCTTAATAAATGGATTATAGTCCTAAGACAACCCCAATCTTTTCTATAACATACTGTAATTGCTCATCGCTCATATTACTACCTGAAGGTAAACAAAGACCATTTTTAAATAATCTCTCGGATGTTCCATTCCCATAGAATGGACAATCAGCAAAAACAGGTTGCATGTGCATTGGCTTCCAAAGCGGACGGCTTTCGATATTCTCCTCCTGTAGAGCCTGCCTTATATCCTCACGCGTAACCCCGCACTTTTCAGGATCAATTTGTACAACTGTAAGCCAGTGATTCGAAAAGTATTTCTCATTTGGTTCGCTAAGGAATTCAACTCCAGTACCATTAATAGCTTTTCTATAGATAGAATTAATCTCCCTACGACGGGCAACACGATCGTTAAGTACGAGCATCTGACCTCTTCCTATCCCAGCAACGATATTGCTCATACGGTAGTTGTAACCAATTTGGGAATGCTCGTAGTGAGGAGCATTATCGCGAGCTTGAGTAGAAAGAAATCGAGCCTGCTTAATAAACTCTTCAGATTTAGATACTAGAGCACCACCACCCGATGTGGTAATTATCTTATTCCCATTAAACGATAGGACCCCCATTACTCCAAAGGTTCCACAAGTCTCTCCATTATACCTCGATCCTAACGCTTCGGCAGCATCCTCAATAACAGGAATATCATATTTATTTGCAATGACCATTACCTCGTCTACCTTATAGGGCATACCGTAGAGGTGTACTGCAATTATTGCCTTAGGCTTTTTGCCAGTAACGCGAATCCTGTCCTTAATCGCTCGTTCCAACTCTAAGGGGCAAATGTTCCATGTCTCCGATTCGCTATCAACAAAAACGGGGTTTGCTCCTAAATAGGAAATTGGATTAGCTGAAGCCGAAAAAGTCATGCTTTGGCAAATAACCTCATCACCAGCATCTACTTTCAACATAATCATAGCAAGATGCAGAGCAGCAGTGCCGGCACTCAACGCCGCAACAGAAATCTTATTATGGCTGTTGGCTAAGTATTTTGTCAGATCGTGCTCAAACCCATCAACGTTAGCACCCAATGGTGCAACCCAGTTGGTTTCAAATGCTTCGTGAATGTACGGTAACTCTTTCCCGCTCATGTGAGGGGATGAAAGCCAGATTTTGGTTTTTTTTTTCATTATGCTTTTGTATTGATTTCAACCATAAAATCACATTTTGAAAAAGCAGCCCCTTCTACATAGTTGAAATTACAAGCATCAGTCTCATTCCCATGCAACCAATCAACTATTGCCTTGGGTAAATTCACACCTGCCTCATGTGAAAATGGATATCCACCACCAAACCTAGGATTTAACTCTAAAACATAATAGCAACCATCTTGCTCAATGATATCACAATCAATATTTGCAATATGTTTTGTAGAATTTGCAATACGCTGACCAACTTTAAATATATGCTGATCTTTTACTGTAACAGCCTTATCTGTCTCACCAGATCTCATTGCTATTTTCTTCTTAATCACTACAGATTGGAAATTACCGTTAAAATCATTAATAATATCTAACCCATATTCTTTACCATTAATTTTTTGCTGAATAATGATATTATCATCACAGTTTGAAACCTTTGACAACATTGTTCTTTGTATTTTACTTTTTAGAAGCGCATAAGAAAGACAAAGTTCCTCTTCGTTATAAACAAATTCAACACCAATAGATCCGGATCCCCATCTAGGTTTCACAACAAGAGGATACTTTATATCACCATTATTTACAGCGACTAATACCTGATCTATGGTAAGATATGTTTTAGGGTATAATAAACCTATAGATTCAATATATTGTGAGGTCTTATATTTATCAAAGCATATATCTATTATATCATAATCAGAGACAATTACACTAACCCCTATATCAGTAAATTCACTTTTTCTTTTAGATAAAATTGGAAGTTCTAAATCATTAAGAGAAATGACAGCATCAACCTGATGTTTTATACAAACATCAAGTAACTTATCCACATAATCATCACTGAATACAGATGGCATTATCTCTACAACATCAGCAACATTTAATGATGGAGCAGTCATATCCATATCAGTAGCAATTATTTTATCATTTTCATCAAGAACTTCTCTAAAATATAAGAGTAAGTATCTGCGCCTACCAGCACAAGAAAAAAGCACATTCATTAGGATTACTTTAAAAAATTAAACAAACCACCAGTATGCCAAAAAATAACATTACCTGAGATTTTTTTTTTCCCTATTTCTAAAATCATACCATAAAAAGCTTTACCTGAATATGTCGAATCAAAGATTATACCTGTTCGTCTAATTATTTCTTGTATCGAATCATCTAATTGTATTGAAGAAAATTCATAACCTCCACATAAATAATCATCTAAAACATGAATTTCAGACTGATTATTAGTATCGAGATGTTTTCTCAGATTTTGGCAAAAAGAAGATACAATTTTAATGGCCATAGATGATTTTCTAGCCACAGAGATACCAACAGTTGTTACCTTTAAATTATTTTTTTCTAATCCGACTATTATACCCGCTTGGGTAGATCCTGTACCACTTGCTAAAAATATATAATCGGCAGTCAAATCTGTGCTACTCATATATTCTTTCAAATCGGAAACTGCATCAACATAAGCAAGACCACCAGGCAAATCATGCCCACCACCTGTTATATAGAGTGGATTCATACCCAACTCTCGATATTTACTTATCGCCGCATCCATTGCATCAGCAATTTCATGGACATCAACAAATTGACATGACGCTCCTGCAAGTTGTGTTATTCTGTTATTCCCATTTTCGTTAACAAAGCGTTCTTTTGAGCCATGAAAAACTATATGGCATTTCCATCCTTCTTCAGCACACATCAAAGCCATTGCCCTACAATGATTAGATTGTATCCCTCCTGTAGTAACTATGCTATCATACCCATTCTCTAACATGTAAGACTTATAATAAGTAGCTTTTCTAGCTTTATTACCTCCATATAAATATGGATATAAATCATCTCTTACTATCGTAACTATAGCATCATTAATAAGAATTTTTTTATCGTGTATTACAATCATAACAACTCAAATGAAAGCATTCCATAATAATTCCTATCTATATATTTCCCATCTCTGCAAACCTCCTGCCTCATCACCCCTTCCAAAACAAATCCAATACTTAGATATAAATTATTTGCTAATACATTATTAGAATCAGTAAAAAGATAGACCTTATTCAATGACAGTTGATAAAATGCATATTTGCATAATAATTTTACAGCCTTTTTTCCATACCCAAGACTCTGCATATCTGGATTTACAAATACATATAACTCGGCCTTAGAAACGTTTTTATTTATATTAGTTAAACCACCCATTACCACATTTTTTTCATTATGAAAAAAAGTGAAATCACATCTATTATTGTCATTTTTTATTAGATTAAACCAGTTGATTGTAGCATCCATTTTAACAGGAACATCATAATGCATATAATTATATATAGATGGATTATTCATCCAAGATACTCTGTCGTGTAAATGTGAAGTTTCTAGTCGAATCATTTTCATTTTCTTTCAATATTTAATGGTTTATATTTATGACTTGGTACAACAACTACATCTTTTCTTTTTATAACATTTACGATCGTTTTAAATAAAATATACAAATCTAGTTTTAGATTGCAATTTTCTACGTAATAAACATCCAATGCCAGTCTATCATTCCAACATAAATTATTCCTTCCACTAATTTGAGATAAACCTGTTATTCCTGGTCTAATTTCATGACGTTTCTTTTCCTCTATAGTGTAAAAAGAAAGATATTCCACTAGCAGCGGCCTTGGACCTATGAGGCTCATATCGCCTTTTAACACATTTATCAATTGAGGAAGTTCATCAATTGACAACTTTCGGACTATTTTACCTATGGTTGTTAATCGCAATTCATCGGGCAATAAGTTTCCCCACCTATCCTTTTTATCATTCATAGTTTTAAATTTTATAATTTTAAATAATTTTTCGTATTTACCTGGACGCATCTGAAAAAAGAAGGAAGTGCCATTATTTGCAATTAGTAAGCACAATGTAACTGGTATAGTTACAACTAATGAAAGTAAAAGTACCAATACTGATACTACAATATCGAGTAATCGCTTTATAAAACTACGATATAGCTTCATCTAATTTTGAAATAATGGTTTGATATGCAGTGCTAGTTCTAAGATAATTTTGATAATAAATTTTACCAGCATTGCCCATTTCATTAAGCATTTTAACGTTATTTTTTATTTTTGTAATATTTTCTACAAATCCATCAATATCCCCCATAAGAGAACAAAGTCCACAATTTGCATTGCCAATTATTTGATTATAATCTGTAGCCTTATCTATTGCAGCCAATATTGGTTTCCCCATAGCCATATACGTAACCGTTTTTGAAGGAATATTGGGTATGGTAAACTTATCATGAAGTGTAATTAGTCCGACATTGGATATAGCTAGTAGTTTATTATATTCCTCTTTAGGTAAAAAGTCGAATAATTTAACATTGCTCAATTTTAAATCATTAATCATTTTAAACAATCGATTTTTCTCTGATCCATAACCAACAATTAAGAAAACAATATCATTATTATTTCTAAGTTTATTAGCCACTTCTATAACAAATTCAAGTTTTTGAGGAAGTCCAATATTGCCTCCAAAAATTGCTACAAACTTTCCATTAAAACCATATTTTTCTTTATTCATATCGTCAACTTTAATTGACTCTTCATTATATGTCATCCAATTGGGTAGTAGATGTAATTTTTTTACATTTATTTCTGGATTATGAGTTTTTACATAGTCAATATTCCCTTGCGACATGCATCCTATTTGATCGGAAATTGAGTATATATATTTCTCTTTTTTGCGGAAGTAGGAGATTAGCAGAGAATTCCTTAACAATCCTAAATCAACCGCATTTTGAGGAAATATATCGCGAAGAATTAGGTACGTTTTAGCCTTCCACTCTTTTTTAAGCGTATTTGCAAGTGTACAGAATGTTATAGGAGGCGTTGGCATTATAATCAAATCGAAAGATTGTTTGATATATTTCTTGATAATCCTTTTAAAAATATATGGTAATGAAATGTTAGCTATACCTTTAAGAATTGAATTAACGCCAAACAGTGGCATTGTTTTAATACGAAGTACGTTTACCCCACCTTCGCAGTATAGCCCTGTTTTTCTACCATCACGCGTTGGTGCTGCTACAACAACATCATGTCCATTTACAACAAACTCTTTGACAATATCTGTGTAAAGATTCGTAGTATTCTTTACGTCAGAATACGAGAGCATTAAAAAGAACACTTTCATTCTATTCACTCCAAACTACTCGTTTAATATAATCGGTATACGATATAATTATCCTAAGCACCTTATCCGACACGTTTGGCATTGAGTAATCTGCTACTGTCCGGAAGTTACGCTCTTCTATATTTTGATGCTGCAATTGAACCAATCCCTGAAGTACTCTTTCGGGATTTAGTCCTACCATTATTACAGATGCCTCTTCCATTGCTTCAGGACGCTCGTGAGCCTCTCTAATATTCAAGGCTCTAAAGTTGAGTATAGAAGATTCCTCTGAAATCGTTCCACTATCAGAAAGAACTGCTGCTGCATTCATTTGTAGCGAAATATAATCGCTTAGCGCCATAGGCTTCATGAGCTTCACGTTTTTATGAAACTGCACCCCATGTTTCTCAATCATCTTGCGAGTACGAGGATGGGTAGAAACAATAATAGGAAAGCCATATTTTTCTGCTACCGTATTGAGCACCTCTACGAAATTAAAGAAGTTCTTTTCTGATGCAATATTTTCTTCTCTATGCGCTGAAACTACAAAGTATTCGCCTTTTGTTAGGCTTAAGGCCGAAAGAATGGTAGACTTTTCGATCTTAGGCATGTAGTTCATAAGCACCTCATACATTGGACTGCCAGTCTTGACTATTCTATCAGGCCTTAATCCTTCTGCTAAAAGATATTCTCTAGCAATATCGCTGTAGGTAAGATTAATGTCCGAAATGTGGTCTACAATCTTTCTATTGGTTTCCTCAGGCACCCGCTGGTCGAAGCAACGATTTCCTGCTTCCATGTGGAAGATGGGAATATGGCGTTTTTTTGCAGCAATAGCGCATAGGCAAGAGTTGGTATCACCTAATACCAGAAATGCATCAGGTTTCTCTTTTTCGAGTATTGGGTCAATATTAATCAGGATTTGACCTGCCGTTTCTGTAGCATTTCTACCTGCAGCGTTTAAGAAATAATCGGGTTTCCTTAGTTCCAAATCTTCAAAAAATACCTCGTTCAACTCATAATCGTAGTTTTGTCCGGTATGAACAAGTACATGCTCAATTGCCTCCGATTGATCGAGTTTTTGTAATACGCACGAGAGGCGAATTATCTCGGGGCGTGTGCCAACTACGGTTAGTACTTTTAATTTCTTCATGGTATTGTTTCACGGAGTTACACAGTGGCAAACACAGGATAGCACAATGATTTTATAAGATAAATCGTTTATTCCACTGTGTCACTCTGTGTAAAATACGGTGTAACACTGTGAAATATTTTTTTAGGCTTTTAGCCTAAAGATTATGAGTAACCCTTACTTGCATTTTGATATCTTCATATAGATAAAAATCTGCGGTTTGCACACCTCTATTGATTAACTTACGCCTTTCGGGGTATTGTTTCACGGAGTCACACAGTGGCAAGCACAGGGTAGCGCAATGTTCTTATAAGACAAATCGTTTAATTCCGTTCTTGAGGCTTTTGACGTTGAAGTTTATCAGCAATCCATGCCTGATTCTTGACAACTTCATATAGGTGAGAATCTGTGCTTGATGTACATCCGTAAACTGATCTACAGTTTTCAATTCTACTATTACTCTATTTTCAACAAGCAAATCAATTCTATAACCACAATCTAACTTTACCTCCTCATAGACTAATGGCTGTGGCTTTTCTGACTCAACGTTGAAACCCTTTTTCTTTAACTCATAGCACAAACATACCTGGTAGGCTGATTCTAAAAGACCAGGACCTAAAGCTGTTTGAACCTTAAATGCAGAGTCGAGAATCTCGTGAGTTAAATCATTTATTTCCATATGATGATAGTTTCACAGAGTACCATAGTGTAAATCACAAAGTATCTCAGAGTATATTTTTAAAGTCAAAAAAATGCACCTAACTCTATGAAAACCTAAGTAATACTTTCACATAGCACCAAACACATAACACCTGAGTGTACAATCACATAGTCTTACAAAACTTCGAAAAACTCAGTGAAACACAGTGTCAAACTCCGAGTTACTCTGTGAAACCATGCAACTTATACCACTTCAAAAAAAGTATCTCCATCCTCCGCATTATACCACTCATTAATCCAAAACTGCGTATAGAGTTCATCGTCCCCGATATTGGTAATGTTATGCGTATACCAAATAGGCATATCTACATATGAGGGGTCCCTGCCATCTAAATAGAAATCCAGAACTTCGTTGGTTCCAATCTTCCGCAACTGAATACATGCTTTACCCTTGATTACTGTAAACCTTTCGATTTTGCGGGTATGGTAGTGATTTCCTCTTGTAATACAAGGTACGGTAGTAGAGAATGAAACCTGCCCACCTACTCCAACCTTAACCGTTTCTACAAATACTCCGCGTACATCTGTATGCTGTTCCAACTTTACCGGAAAGTGATTTGCATTGTCTATGTAGCTGCGAAACGTGTTGAATAGGTTTACATCATTTCGATCATCAAGAACAGGGATGATCCCCTTTTCAAAATACTGCTCCCTATAAACATTGAGTTTACCCAATATCTCGCTAACCTTACACTCAAAATCATGCGAAACCAAACTCCGTGTAACCCTGTGCCCAAATCCGTGCAACTCTATGATATTTGCTATTATATTCTCACAAAGCGTTCCAACATAAATCAACTTCACACTCCCATCAACATCAATTCTAGGTTGTTCACCATGCGTTAGCTGGTGGCAAAATGTTGCTATAAAAGAGTTGTAGTATGGTCTACCAAAAGGACCAAATACGTTTGGTATAACCAATCCTGTAAAGCAAGCATTGTTGCATGTTGCCCATTGTTCAAGCAATTCACGTCCTTCTCGTTTTGACTTTCCATAAAGGTTATCTCTCTCTTCCTGTGTAGAAGATGAAAAAAGGACATGTGGAGTAACTTTTTCTGCCTCCATTGCGCTAATTAGCAACTTTACAAGGTTAATGTTGGTGTCGTATATAACTTGTGGATCTTCATGCCGATTCATAGCAGCTAGATGCACAATTACATCGCAGCTGCTAACAAATTGTCTTAGCAACTCCTCATTGTCAAAGAAGCAATCCTCGAAAGAAATACGTTCTATATCATCATGCAAGCCTAAGTGGTTAAATAGATGCGTACCTACAAAACCTGTTTGTCCTGTTATTCCAACCTTAATCATTTCTATTCATATTTCGACCAGTCAATCCACAAATCTTTGTCGTATCGCCAACTATCACCAGTTGCATCCGAGAGTGTTTTGTTGGAGAAAACTATAAGAATACTGTCGGGCTCGTTGGCCTTTATTCCAGAGGCAAATCCTTCTGGTAGGCAGATTACCTCGCTTTTTGCATCGGAAAGCATAAAGATAGAGGGCTGCAAGAACTCCGAAGGATTCTCCCAGTTATCAATCTTAACAAACGCCATGATAAACGAACCTTTAACTGCAAAAAAGTACTTCTTCTCAAATTGGTGGCCATGCCATGCTCTAATTACGGAGGTATCGTTTTGATATATGACATAGAAACGCTTAATATCGTTCATATCAAAACCATTTGCATGACTTATTGAACCACGCTCATCTACCGAAATACCACCTTCTATTATTTTTATTTCATCCATTTCATTTCACAGTGTTCCATGGTGTTTAATTTCACGGAGTATGACAGTGGTAAATTATAAAATGCACTTAACATTATACTCAGAGAAACAATGTGCTAACCCTGCGTAACTCTGTGTAACAAAATTATCCAACGTAACTCTGTGAAGCAATTATTGGCTGAGGTAGACCTAGGTCGTGACGTATAAAATCCAACTTAAGCAGCATCTCCTTAGTTCCCTCCACATCTAGGCGATGAGTATTATGCGAATGGTAATCCTCAATTGCAGCAACATCCTCTACCCCCTCACTAAAATATCGCTCATAGTTTAGATCTCGATTATCAGCAGGGATTCTGTAATACCCCCCCATATCGATAGCCTTAATCATCTCTTCTCGGTTAACCAGCGTTTCGTACAGTTTCTCTCCATGCCGGGTACCAATTACCCTTGCCCCAACCTTAGAACCATAAAGGTCAAGTAACGCCTTTGCCAAATCGCCTATAGTTGAAGCAGGAGCCTTTTGTACGAAAAGATCGCCACTAACCCCATGGGTAAAGGCATATATAACTAAATCGACAGCATCATCGAGCGACATCAGGAATCTTGTCATGTTAGGATCGGTAATAGTTAACTCCTTACCGGCTTTCATCTGCTCAATAAAAAGAGGGATAACCGAACCACGCGAACCCATAACGTTACCATAGCGAGTTCTACAAATAACTGTTCCTGGGTTATCTCCTAAGTTTCGAGCTTTTGCAACGGCAATTTTTTCCATCATTGCCTTGGAGATTCCCATTGCATTTATTGGGTAGCAAGCTTTATCGGTACTAAGCACAACAACACGCTTAACACCATGCTCAATGGCAGAGGTAAGCACATTTTCTGTTCCAAGCACGTTGGTTTGTACAGCCTGCTCCGGAAAAAACTCACACGAAGGCACCTGCTTAAGGGCGGCAGCATGAAATATGAAATCGACTCCATCCATTACTCCATCTACGCTGCGCTTATCGCGCACATCGCCAATGTAGAATTTCACCTTAGGATTGTTTAGCCGATGGCGCATATCATCCTGCTTCTTCTCATCGCGCGAAAAGATACATATCTCCTTTATATCGGTATCAAGGAACCGATTCAAAACTGCATTACCGAAGGATCCTGTACCTCCAGTAATCATTAAAGTTTTATTTTTAAACATCATTCAAATCATGTAAAAACCAAATTTCACGTATAATCTAATTTAAAATATCATTGCTCATACAACATTATTTTCTTTTAATAAATCTACTATTTTTTTACATTGAATTATCGGATTTTTATTATTTTCAATAAATTCTCGTGCCAAATTGCATATATTTAGCCTATCATTATAATCCATTTCGCACACTTTTAACAACGTATTTTTTAGTTCTAATGATGTATTATCTAATGGTGTAAATATAAATTGATAATATTCGTCAGGTATTCCATCTAATTTATATGCTACAACAGGACAATTTGAAGATAAATATTCCATAATTTTTGATGGAAATGAATATTTTGTATACTCTCCAATATTTTGTCTTGGATTAATTAAAACTGCAGCTTCAGATTGTAATTGACAAACTCTATCTTTTCCTAAATACCCCCAATAACGAATTCTTGAATTATTATCACATTCTTTCACAATTTGTTGAACATAATCACCCGACCCGCAAAACCAAAGTTCATATCTATTATCGCATATTAAATTAAATGCTTCTATCAGAATGTCTATTCCGTATACTTTAAATAAAGCGCCACAATATAAAATTACTTTTTTACCACTATTTAAACGATTCACGCAACTTACACTTTTTCTACTATGAGTAGAAAACCCCTCAATTATTACACTTCTATTTTTATCTATATTTAAAACATCCCGCATTTGTTCAGTCAATAATGCAAAATAATTAATACTATGCAAATATTCCAATTTCTTTTTACCTTGTCTATATTTTAAATATGCTTTTATTCTCGTTTCAGTATAATTATACCCATATTGATTTGGCAAATCTGCAATAATAGTACAAGTGGTTGTATCTGGATATTTTCCTTTTATATTATGCAAAGCATATAAATAAGGATAAAGCAAATCATACATTACAATAAGTTTATTTTCATCTCGATTTTTTTTTATCCATTTTTTAATCTCTTGCTTAGCTTTGTGTTTTAATATATATTGTTTTATAATAGGTATATTAACAAACCCCAATTCTTTAATTTCAGAATTATTATAACTATATTTTTTATTTTTTATAAAAACATCTTTATAATAAAAAGGATAGCATCCTATAGGTAATAAATTGATATAATCAGCCTTCTCTTTAATATTTTCATTTAAACCAAGAAAAAAATTTCGTTGAAAGTTAATTATTGAATATTGTATACCATACTTACTTTTACTAAGCAATATGCTTTCAAAAGACTCAGTACAAAACGATCCTAAATATAAAACCTTCATAATTAAACATATTGTTTGATTTTCATAAAAACTCTCTTGGGAACAAACATTATTATGTTAGATACTTTTGAACCAAAAAGTAAGAGTATAAGAACATACACATAAACAACTAGCGTTAATTCCAAATCTAAACCAACAAGTTTCCCCCAATATGTTTTAAATATTTTGAATCCAAAAGATTTAGCATAACTTAAGTCTGTGTATGTTTTATAAGAATACATCTTACTAAAGGCATGTTTTAAATTTGTACCATTTTCATTATCAAACATAACAATAGTTTTAATTAATCCTTTATGAAATTCTAATTTAGAATAGAGTGATTTTCTATCTGCAAGGTGTTCATTTTTCTCACTAGATTCAGAAAGCCCAAAACCATTTACACCATCACCAATACAGTTAATTAATGGCACATCAATATATCCTGCACCATGCTTGTAAATTACATTTAAGAAAAGATATACCTGAAAATAATTAACATTAAAAAACTTCAAAGAGTCATACTGAACTATATAATTCCTTTCAAATATTAGACCGGAAAATAGAATAGAACAATATAAATATCGTTTTGCGTTTACTTCTGTTGCTTTAATTATTTCTACATTTTTATAAACCCTCCTGTATTCAGAAATAGAATTCAAATAGAATGGTGAAAATGCTAAACTATAATTATTTTTCATCACAGTTTCTATCGTCTTATCTAATGAATTTTCAATAAAGCAATCGTCATCACTTATAAATAATATATATTTTGCATTAGACAAACTAATAAGTTTTCCCAAATTCATATCATATCCCAAATTTGAAATATTCGAATTAAATATTAGATCACACTTATATTTCTGTTTATAATCTAAAACAATTTTTTCAATTTGATCCCTATGGGGAGATCTATCCTCACTTACTATTATTTCTATATCATCTACATATTTAACACAATCAATACTTTCAAGACAACGTTTTAATTCATTAGGCCGATTATACGACGTAATACATATTGACATCTGCTTCATATACCATTTATATTATAAAATAAATACTATACATTGTTCAAAACTATATAAGATCACATTACAATTTGTACATTTATTATTCACACAACAAGTAGATTAATATATATTATACCATACTACACAACAACAAAACATTACAAAATGTATCATTCATTTACATAGTCATTACTTTTAGAAACTCTATACAATATAACTTTTTTATTTTGTGATATAACACAATCTAAAAACCAAAATATAAAAAACAAAAATAAACTAATAATAATAAAATAATTTCCAGACCTAGTATATTGAACAAAATAAAAAACGCCTTGTGAATACACTTGCATGTACAAAAAATATAAAATAATTTTGTAAAACTCAATTACTTTCTTCACCATACCAAAATAAAAATAAAATATCAATCCAAGAAAAATTAATATAATAAAAGTATTTGTAAGATTAAAATTATAAATAAAACTCTTAAATAATGAACCAAAAACCCATGAACTTGTATCACCAATCACCCAACTATCCGATATAGAAACATCTTTCCCCAAAACAGATAATACAACTGGGAATGAACTACCATAATCAACTGGATAATTATGAATATTCATATACAAACAAAAGTTCGGGAGTGATTGACCTACATACGAAATGATTGAATAGTAAAAATCATAATTAAACCTACTTATTGAAATTAAAATAAACGGCATAGTTAAAACAATCACCAATATATAGAATATTCTTAAAATACTTTTTTTTCTACAAGGCTGCATAAATCCTTTGAAAAATAAGAAGCATAAACAAAATGATATAATCCAAAAAACTATTCCATCACGTCCAACATAAGATAGAACAAACAACACATTTGAGAATGACGAAACGAACAATAAAAAAGTTAATATTTTATACTTGTTAATTATATAAAAAACAAAAAAAAGTATAATTGCATAAATATATAGAGAAGCAGAAACAGCAGCCATAGAACTATAAACACTTTGTTTAACATATGTTTCAGATGCCAAATTGATTCTAGCATCACCTAAGTCCATTTCAAATATTTTTAGAACTATGGGTAGATGATATACAAGTGCATAAATAGAAATAAAAACAACAAATATCGACAATAACAATAAACACATCATATTGGGAAGAATCAATCTTTGCATTTTTGATTCGTCAAATAAATATATAGGAAATAACAAAATAAACAATAACAATACAAAGATCAAAATACCATACCAATATTCAACATTAAACATTTTAGATTGATCACTTATATATATATATATAAGTGAAAATAAAGCACTAATAAAATACAACAATATTAAAAATGACGATGATGTGTTTTGCCTATTTTTATTCACGAATGTTTTCACAAAAAAAATAAAGAGCAAAACAACCACTAGTAAATATTTAAACATTTTTTATTAGATAACAATTAAAAAAACATCAGAACAGCAATTTCACCAAAGTACTATAACATTTATACTAGAATAAATTAACGTTGTATACATACAAAACAATATATTAAAACACATCTAAAGTAAAATATAAATAATTTAAAAATGGCATCAAACTCCACACGCTCTAAAAGAGAAGTAAAAAAACAACTTTTAGCGCCTTCATTTTCCTCATAATCTTGATATTTGACAGACTGTATAATCATATCAACATCTAGTCCAATCGTAATGCCAAAGTAACTCTGACTCTAAAAATGATTTCCTTAATAGTTATTCTTTTCGATTCAAAAACAGTTTGAATATCTAAACGGTTCACTTATCTTTATCGTTCCCATGATCTATTAGATAGATAACTTCGGGGGAATTGAGCAAACCATGTGAATGTGAGATGGTTGAATATCAATCTCCTCGATTTCGACATTCTTCAACAGGCTTATTGCCCGTATAACATTTATACAAACACCCTTATAGTTCCTATCAGAACTCGAGACCCAAACATAGATGTAAAGACCACATGATAACTACACCTGTAGAACAAATGTGTCAACTTACTAAACTTGCATATGATTGTTTGTTTTCACAGAATACAAGTTAATGATTAATATATTTTTTTGGTATCACAATCGTCAAATACGTTGTTTTAGACAAAAAAAATACTATTATCTCTGAATTTCAATTCAACGAATTCGAACAATAAGTGTTGATTTTGTAATACATTCTCATAAAAACATATTTTGTCATAAAAAAAACAGACACCAATAATTTTCTTCTATTTCTCAATAGCATTAATCTCATTCCGTTTTTGATATTATTATGCTTAATAGCAATCAATTTAGAATATTTATAATTAGTTTCAATATTAAACATAGACAGCATATAATATATTTGACGATTAACAAACACAATTTTGTTTTTCATTTTAGAACTCATACTACCAGTATTTATAAAAAATCTATAGACTGCCATATTTCTATTGATAAAAAAAACATCTCCCATATTCATAGCCATTAATATCAACAATTGATCAGAACTATAAATCTGTTTAGACCAACTAGGAAAATTCAACCAATTACCATTTCTAATTACTATACTACAAGTTGGGATTATCCAATTATTTATTAATTCTTTTTCAGTAAGTATTCTTGACTTTTTAATTCTTGAAAAAATCTTTTTTCTATTATCGTCTAATAAAACTTCAGAATTATGACAGCATAAAAAACATGTACTATTCTCTTCTAAATATGATATTTGAATCTGCAATTTCATTGAATCTATCCAATAATCATCTCCTTCACAAAGTGCAATATATTTACCTTTTGCAGAATGTAAAACAGCCTCAAAATTTTGTTTCATACCTCTATTCTTATCGGGCAATTGAGCAACAATAATATTGGGATACTTCTCTGCATACTCTTTTACTATAACTCTAGTATTATCAGTACTACAATCTTCTCCAATAATAATTTCTATGGGAAAGTCTGTTTTTTGCATCAATACACCTTCAATTGCTTGTGCAATGTATGGTTCATGATTGTATGTAATCATACATACTGATACTAATGGAGAGGTGTTCATACAAATTTTAGTAAATCTTTACTGCGATTCTTAATTGCTCTAGTTGGAATTCCAACATTAATAGTCCATTCATTTATATCTTTACTTACTAATGAATGTGCACCTATAACGGCTCCTTCCTCAATTATTAGATTAGGAAATACAATAGTACCTGCACCTATTTTCACAAATCGTTTTATTACAACAAGACCTCCATTGACATTTGTCTTATAATTTGGATGTATAGGGCCTATTAAATAGTTTCCTGAAAAATCATCCATCGCACTAAAAATTGTACAACGAGGTGAAAGGCCTGTATAATCTTCCATAATAACACCCATTGCGCCATAAATTGCAGAATGTGCTGAAATATGAATATGAGATCCTAAAGTTATATTACCACTCAAAATACAAAAATCATCAATTCGTACATTATCTCCAATCCTAATCATATTGGGTGAATAAAGACTACATTTTTTACTTATTAATACATCCATTCCAACTCTTTTCAAATTCAATTGCAAGAGTTCTGATTCAGAATAGAATGAATTCATCACTTTATTATTGAGATTATTTTATGTAAATCTTCTTTTGATAGTGAAGCATGCATTGGCAAGCAAATAACTTTATCAGCTGCACTATTAGCAACAGACAGATTTTCTTTGCTTGCAGATGATAATCCTTTATATGGTAAAAAGTTGCTGATAAGTGGATAAAAATATCTCCGACTCAGTACCCCGCTTTCTTTCAATTTAAAATAGAGTTCATCACGTGTCAAGCCATAAACTTCGGCATCAACAAAAATTGGAAAGTAAGCATAGTTGTGGATAACATTTGTTATATTATCGATATAGGTAATTCCTTCAACATCTCTCAATATCTTTTTATACTCTTCTGCAACCCATTTACGATGTTCTATTGCATTATCTATTTTAGTTAAAGATAGTAGTCCAAATGCTGATTGGACTTCATTCAATTTTGCATTTATACCCGTTGCTACAACTGTTGCTTCATCACGAAATCCAAAGTTTTTTAAATCATCAATATGTCTTTTCATCTTTTCATCATGACAAATTATAGCACCACCTTCAATTGTAGAAAATATTTTTGTAGCATGAAAACTTAGAATTGACAAATCCCCAAAATTCAGTATAGAATTTCCATTTAATTTTACACCAAAAGCATGCGCAGCATCATAAATAACTTTCAAATTATAAGCATCGGCAATTTCTTGTATTTGCTCTACTTTGCATGGTGTACCATAAACATGAACAGGCATAATAGCCGTAGTTTGAGGAGTAATTGCCGCTACAATTCTTTTCGGATCCATGTTAAGAGATTGAGGCTCCACGTCTACAAATACTGGCTTAATTCTATTCCAGCATAACGAATGTGTTGTTGCAACAAAACTGTATGGTGTAGTTATGACCTCTCCTGTAACACGAAGAGCTTGTAGGGCTGTTATTAAAGCCAAAGTACCATTAGCAAATAACGAAATGTATTTCACCCCTAAGTATTCGCAAAGTGCTTTTTCTAATTGCTGATGATAATATCCGTTGTTAGTTAGCCAATTTCGTTTCCAAATATCTTCCAAATATGGAATAAACTCTTCCAATGGTGGTAGCAATGGAGAAGTAACAGTAATAGGTTTTGCAATAAAGGCATCTGTAAAATTTTCAATTGATTTCATAGTCAACAATTTCACTTTTATTGTAACATACTAAAAACATGAGATAATTCTTTCGATTTAAACAACAATGAAATAGTTATATAACAAGATATTCCAATAACGACACCTACTGATAATTTAATTATATTGCTCGAAAATAATTGAGTTGATAAAAACATTACTCCCCCAATTATAATAGATATTAATAACAATGGCATCAAATCTCTCATCTGAATAAAGAATCCCAACTTAATTACTTTACCAGTATAATAGGTATTTACAACTAATGCCAATACAGATGAAACAACAATTCCCCAACACATAGCAATAACGCCAATTGGAATTGTAACGATTAATATCAAAACAGCAATAATTTTTTTTATTATCTCTAATCTTAAAAAAAGGTCAGAACGTCCCTTAACTTGAAGTAAATTTAAATTAATTGAGTGTACTGGATACCACATCATTGAAAAACAAAGTATTTGCAATAATGGTATAACTGATTCCCATTCTGAGTTTAATAAAAGAAGAATGAGAGGACGTGCTACTGCGGCTAACCCTATCATTAAAGGGAATACAACGAATGCGGATAACTTTAAATACTTCCTATAAACGATTCGCAAACGTTCATCATCATGCTGAATACCACTCAAAATTGGGAATGTCACTCTACCTACGATTCCGGATATATTAGAAGAAGGAAATTGAGCAAACTGATCTGCTCGTGTATAAAAACCAAGTTCTTGGGCTGCAAATCGTTTCCCGATAACAATCGTGTACACATTACGATAGATAGTATCTAATAGGCCGGATACCAAAAGTCGTGATCCGTAACTAAATAACTCTACAAAAGATTTAGTTGAAAATACTAGAGAAGGCCTCCATTTTGTAAAAAACCACAATAACAAACTGTTTATAAACACATTTAAAACATACTGTAGAACAAGCGACCATACCCCATAACTATTATAAGCCATCCACACCCCAACACTACCTGAAATAATAACCGCAATAACTGATGCTTTAGCTTGTGTCTTAAAATCAACGAAGGCAGACAAATGTGCTCGTTGGACAACCGTAAGAGAGTTAAGTAATAATGTAATCGCTATAAATCGAGTAATAGGAATTAAAATCGGAGTATTGTAAAACAAGGCAATAAGCGGTGCGGTAAAAAATAAAATACTATAAAACACCAATCCTACTATTATATTGAAATAAAACACAGTTGAATAGTCTGTTTGTGTCCGATCTATCTTACGAATCAAAGCATTTGAAAATCCGCTATCAATAAATGATTGAGATATTGCCAAAAAAATTGACAACATGCCAATAATTCCAAAATCAGACGGAGTAAGCAGTCGAGCCAAAATAATACCAATTACAAATTGAATTCCTTGGATTGAGAAACGTTCCAAACTGCTCCAGAATAATCCATTTATGGTTTTTTCTTTTAGTGAATCTGCCATGGGGTACCTAGTCTACGACTTTGAATTATTATTTACCTATCTAATAAGATGCAATTAACTTTCACTTCTGATTTTTTAATCATAGAATTCTTCTGCAGCCCAAAACCTCCCGCCTTAGCACAGCAAAGCCCCGTCACTCCCATGACATTTTGTAGTAATTATCTAAAAAACTGCAACTTGTTTTTGGTAAACTAGGCGTTGCTGCTGGCCTGTTAGCCTCTGCTATTCGGATAGGAAACTCGGCATTGTTAGGAAAAACGGATGCCTTTTCGTTGCGTCGAGTAGCCAATCCAAAAAGTCTAACAGCATTAAAAACAGGAGGTGTTTGTTAATTGTTCATTTGATCAGCTAATATTTTCACATCGATATTTTATTTCTTATTTGGATACAAAGAGGAGCGGCTCAGCACAGAGGCTCAGAGATACCGAGGCGCACCGAGATGAACGAAAAAACGCGCCAACTTCCACGCAATAAAGGGATCTGGGTAAAACGCAACCAACAGAGTACCCTCCGTGCCCTCCAACCAAATCGGCAATTCGTCACCTCGTAAAGCGCCAAGCACGCAAGTGCATCACTGTGCCTCCGTATCTATGTGTTAATACTTTAATGTATACAAGCATAACATGGCCGAATGTCTATGGGTAGGAATGAACGAAAAAGGGGCCACCTCGCATTGAGGTGACCCCTTCGTATGATTCAAAATAATGGTGTTCGGGTAAGGAACTGACTACTTCTTATCGTCGGAGTCGTCCTTCTTCTTTTTTCGGGGAGCACGCTTGATGTCGCTGGTGCGCTTGCCACCAACCTTTTCGTACTCGATGCTGTCTCTACCGTACCTTACGCTAGTAGAAGAAAGTAGCTTAGTACAAAATGACTCCATCTCCTTTTCGATCTTCTCGAAAGCGTCCTGCTTCTCATCGGCAATCTATAGAGTGGTGTTGTAATCCTTAAGGCTACTATCGCCGGTGGTTACCAGCTTTTCCGCATTCTCAACGGTAATTCCGTTTCCAAGATCGAGCTTAGGGTCGATAGTAACCATCCCCGAAAGCTTCTGTTTTAGTTCGTCTAAAACATCTGATGTCCTTTTAACACGTGCCATAAGCACCTCCTTTAAAAATTATTATGTAACATAGTTTACTTGGTAATGCATCAAACGAATGGAAGGAAATCATACATACATTGACTACAGAATTGATTACCTAACAGATTTCGATTGAATAATTACCGCCTTAAAATTAGTATTTGTGCTCAACTGCACAAATAGGTGTGCAATTTTTTTCACATGCATAGATAACTCTTCCCCACGCGTGGATAACTCTTCCCCACGCATGGATAACTCTTTCCCACGCGTGGATAACTCTTTCCCATGCATAGGGAACTCTTATCCTCGCATAGAAAAGGCGATACGAGAAGTGTTGTAAAGATGGGATTGAAGGATTCCTTTCTTATCGGGAATTTCTGGTTTTGGCATTAGCAGAGGAACCGCTCCCAATAAGCTTGTGCTGCCTTTCGACAAGTTCCTGCATGCTTTCTACTTTTTGGCATAGGGCATCCCACAGCAGCAGGTCGGCCTGCTCGGAGGGCTTAAGCCTTTTCAAAGCCTCAACGCACTTTTTGCTGTGCTCCAACAGGACATCCGATTGGTATTGCAGCTGCGTAAAGGAGACTCCCCTCGAGCTGTAATCGGTTTTGAGCTGCTGCAGCTGCTCGTACATCTCTACGCTTGTCTGATAGTCCTTTTCCTGATCGCAAAAGGCATAGAGCCATATTTCGTGAAGGGTTCTCCTCTCGTTTTCGAGCGCAAAGGCGTACTCCTTCTCTAGGAATTGGTAGTAGCGAGCGGACGACTCGTTGCGAATGCCGCCCCACCTCATTCGGCGCATTGCATTGGCATACATCCTTGGCTCGGGTAGAATCTGGTAGTCACTAATGGTATCGCTGTAGTTAAATAGGTAGTCGGCATCCTTAACGACCTTCTGACCGTAGAACTCTGCCGCCATTACGGGCTGGTACAGCAGCTGCCACATGGGGTCGAAGGGCATGTGGGTTTTGATGAAATCGGCAGGCTCGCGCATGAAGTACTCGTACGAGAGGCGCTTAACCAGCTCGCCCCCCTGCCAGGTGCTTGCCCCCCAGGTGGGATCGAAGAGCTTCCACTGCCCGTTGCTTAGGCGAACGGCAACCCATGCGTGGCTCTGATCGACAATGCCCCCATCCTGCTTGGTATATCCCGACACGTAGTACGCCTTGATGTCGAGCTGCCTACAGATGCCAATAAACAGATCGGCATAACCCGAGCAGATTGCCTTCCGCTTTGCGAGCGTAACCCTAACGGCAGAATCGCCACGGTAGCTAATGGGATTTGCCATGCGCTCCACATCGTACTCGATATTGCTGCAGATCCATCCGTAGGCAGCCCGCAGCCGATCGGATTCGCGGCTAAATGAACCGGCAATTTGCGCCGACAACGAGTCTACATTACCCGTATTAGCCGCTAATGCGGAGTGCACAAAGCGATCAACCTTTCGGTAGCTTTGCGCAAAACCCGAAAGGCTTACAAGAACAATCGCTAATATGGCAGCAGTAAAACGCATTGCTCAAATATAGTATACCCCGCATCTAAAAACCGCAAAAGCGGGAAGAATACCTTCTTCCCGCCATCTTTTTATGCGTAAACCGCAGCATTGCTGCTATCGGATATGCTAGTAAACCGTATTCTGAGGATCGAAGTTGGTCCAACCCTTCATCCAGTTGTCGGCATCGGAATCGCTCTTGAATGCTCCGATAAAGTCAACCTTATCGAACCAAGCATCCTGAAGAAGAGCGTTGGTAAACAGGTTGCTCTTACCTACTAGCGGACTTCCTGCTGATGGACCATAGTTAGGACTAGCAACGGTGCTGTTTGGCTGCTTCAGCTTAAGGTCGGCAATTGCTGCAAGGTTGGTATTGTTACCGCCTGTACGCGAGAAGTAGCCGTTAGAGAACGATGGCTTTGTTGCATCTAGGTTAGTTCCATCAGTTGAAAGTTGATCCAACCACGTTTTATTCTTATCGCTTCCTAGAGCTGTCATGCCAGCAAAGAATACGTTTTGAACGGTAAGCTTTCCGGCGGTGGCAGCGGCCTGAGTTGCGCTACCCTTATCGTTTTCGATCATAATACCTACAGGATATCCTGTTGCAACTGTATTGAAAACATTCAGATGAGAGTTCCTACGGATTTGGAACGCGGCTTGGAACTGTCCGAGGCGAGAACCATTATTAGGATTTAGGTTTGCACCATTGATGTAGGTGGTGTTATTGGCAAACTGCGCATCCTGCCCGATTGGGCCAATAAACGTTACGTTGCTAAATACGGCAGAGGTAAATGGCTCGGCAGTGCTTCCGCTAGCGTTGTTGTCCGATTCGAATCCATTAGAAACCGATTGGTCGGCAATCTTAGGGTTACGAACGCCAAGAAGGTACTGCATCTTTCCAGAGAAGCCGTTATCGGTATCGAAGTCATCATCCCAACCATGGTAGGCAACAAGATTCTTGCAGTTTACAGCTCCACCAAACCACTCGAAAGAGTCGTCGTTGCTGTACGACACCTGAACGTGGTCGATGGTAGTACCTCTACCAACCGAACCCATTGTAAGGCCGTTGATCTCCTGGTCGGTTGCAAATGGATAACCGCCAAACTCGATGCGTACGTAACGAATTTTCCCCGAGTTATCGTTATCATCGGTACCGCCATGCTGAGTGCGCAAACCACCTTCGATGGTCATCTGCCCAAGGTTGTTCTTTGCCTTACCGCAGATTACCAATCCGCCCCAGTCGCCAGGCTTACGGCTACCCGGTGCCTGAGCCGAGGTAAATACGATTGGCTGAGCTTGTGTGCCTTCGGCAAAGATCTTTGCGCCTGGCTCCACAATTAGGGTTGCCTTGGTTGCCTTGTCGCCCTTTACTACGGTACCAGGTTCGATATAGAGCTCAGAGCCGCTGGTTACGTAAACCCATCCCTTTAGCGAGTAAACACCCTTCTTGATTACATACTTTCCCTTTACCTCGAAGGCATCGGAACCATCGCCAATGGTAGTACCACTCCAGGCAACAGCGTCGCCGGGTACCGAAGGGTTGGCGGGTGTCGAATCGTCGTCCTTGCTACAGCTGGTTCCAACTGCAAGCATCGCCATCATTGTTGCAACCACTAGGTTAATCCTTGTAAGCATTCTTTTCATTGCTTTCGGTTTTAAATTTGGTATTGTTGTTTTTTACTAGATACTAGATTATAGACTTTAGATGTTAGACATCTATTCACTACTCACTACTCACTACTCACTATTCCCTCCCTACAGTTTAATGCCTAACGAGAGCGAGTAGCTACGTCCGGGGTTATAGCGCTGCTTGGTTTGGTTTCGGGTTTGCGATGCACCGCTGGCATCGGTAAACTTGGCCTGCTGCTCCAGCACCACATCCTCGTTTAGCAGGTTCTTAGCGGCACCGCTAAGGGTGATGTACTTGCTGAGCGCTACGTTGAAGGTGAGGTCAACTAGGTTACGGGGACGCTCGTAGATGTCTGGAACCGAGATGTTCGGATTGCCGGCTACACGACGCCCAACCCCCACAATACGCTCGCCAATGACGTTGTACAGCAATCCGCAGGTAAGCTTGTAGCGGTCGTTTTGGTAGAATAGCCCCGTGTTGATGAGGTATGGCGACTGCCCCTGCATTGGGCGGCTATGCTCTAGCGTGTTGCCCGCATCGAACTTTACGCGGCTGTGGATGTAGGCAGCGTTTACCGATAGCGAGAAGCTCTTGAGCCCAACAAAGCCTAAATCCTTCTTCATGTCAACCTCGGCGCCAATGTTGGTAGCCGATTTGGCGTTGGTGTACGAGTAGGTGTAGCCCCCCGCATTCTCGAAGTAGGTTGACTCGATGGGGTCCGTAAAGTTCTTGTAGAATAGCGCCACGGTCATCATCTCGCCCTGCGAGGGGTAGAGCTCGTAGCGGAGGTCGATATTTTGGATGTACGATGTCTTAAGATCCTCGTTCCCCTTCACGAAGCTGAACAACTCGAAATCGTAGTAGGTGGAGGGCGACAGCTCGCGGAACTCGGGGCGGTTTACCGTTGCCCCGTAGGCCAGCCTCACCAGCTGCTTGCTGCTGATGCTGTAGGTGGTGTTCAACGATGGAAAGAGGTCCGACTGCGTGTAACTGGTCTTCTTGGTGCTAAAGTCGGTGGGATCCATGGATACGTACTTGGTGAGGCTCATCTTATTGTTCTCGAAGCGAACGCCCCCGTAGATGTTTAGCTTGCTAATCGGGATGCTGATGCCGAGGTAACCAGCGCCAAGGGTGTTATCGGCCTTATAGCTGTCGGTATTACGGGTATCCTCGTAGGCGTAGAGGCCGTTGGTGCCAAGATTGCTGGCGCTAAACACCTCCTCGTTGGACTGGTACTTGAGAGCAGAGTTAGCCGGCGTCTCATTAAGGATGTAGTAAAACGATCGGGTATCGTAGTCGCGGTTCTTGTACTCGCCGTACAGCCCAACCTTAAGCGTCGGAAGAATGCTGCCGAAGCGCGTAATCCGGTACTGGTAGTTGGCTGCCCCCGAGTAAACGTTCTCGTTAAGGTCGACAAATAGCCGCTTGGTATCGTTGAAGTCGATCTCTAGGGGATCGTTGGGGTTGTTGATATTACGGTCGCGCGAGATGGTTCTTCTATCGGGCTGATTCTTGTTGGAGAGCGAGTAGCCTAGGCTCCAATCGAGTTTCCCCTTCTCATCCAGGTTATGGTTGCCCGAAAGCTGTCCCGAGTAGGTAAGGCGGCTGGAGTAGAGGAACTCCTGCTTCTCCTGGTAGTACCCGCTGTTTAGCTGGTCGCCTACGCGCTCGGTAAGGCGGTTGCGCCCCTGCTGGTTTACCACGTTGCGCAGCTGCAGCGACGACTTGCTGCTAAGCGCGTAGCTGAGGTTGAGCATGGCCCCCACCTTGCTCTCGGCGTTGTACTGGTTATCGGTGTACCTGAAGAAGTAGTTGGGGCGGTCGTTAACGATATCGTACGAGCCAATAAGGGCATTCTCCATGTTGTGCAGCGCCTTGTAGGTGTTGCTGTAGTTAGCCGCAAGCGAGAGGTTGATGCTTCGGTCTTCGCCCACGTTAATCTTGCGGTTGAGCATCAGCGAGAGGCGCTGCTCGGGGCGCGAGAACGACTTGTGGCTGCTGATGCCCCAGTCGTTGTTAAAGCCGGTACGGGTAACGTCGTTTATCTGCGCGCTGTTGCTGGCGAGGTCGTTGTTTAGGCGGAAGGGCACACGGCTGCCGAGGGCACGGGTGCCACCATCGAAGCCCAGCAGATCGAACTTGCCGGTGGGTGCCATCCTAAAGCCCTTGAATTGCGTTTGGTCGTTGATGCCGGCGCCGAAGCTCAGCTCGGCCGAGTTGCTCTCGGTGGCATCCTTGGTGCTGATCTGCACAAACCCGCCCGAGAAGTCGGCGGGGAGCTCGGGTGCAGGCGACTTCACCACGGTGATATTGTCGAGCTGCGAGCTGGGGATCATATCGAACGAGAAGGCGCGAGAGTCCGCCTCGGAGCTGGGCACCGCGGCGCCGTTCATCCACACGTTGTTGTAGCGCTGCGCTAGGCCGCGGATGACAATGAACTTGCCATCGACCACCGATATCCCCGGAATGCGGCGAACCACCTCCGAGGCATCCCTATCCTGGGTCTTGGCAATCTGCTGGCTCGATACGCCGCTTACCACCAGCGCCGAACTCTTCAGGCTGGTAATCATCGCCAGCTCGGTGTTGGCCTTACGCTTGCTGCGCACCACCACGTCGGCCAGCTTCTTGGCCTCGGGCTCCAGCGCCAGAGTTAGCGCCACGCTCTTGCCCGCCTCTACGGTAATCTTTTCGGTTTCGGTCCTATTGTAGGAGATGTAGCTTACCACCAAAACGTATGTTCCGGGCGCTACCGTAATTTCGAATTCGCCGTTGGCGTTGGTCGATGCCCCCTTGGGCAGCCCCTTAACGGCCACGTTGGCGCCGATCAGCGGCTCGGAGGTGGTCCTATCGCGTACCACGCCCCTCATCGTTCCCCGGCCACCCTGCTGCGAGTAGCCATTCGTCGAGATAAGAGCAATCAGAAATAATAGAGTAATTCGCAGATCCAAACTTTTCATGTAAAAGCCTCTTTAGTGATGTTTGTTTACACCACAAAAAAACGGCTCTACCGCAAGCTGAAGCTTAAGCCCCATTTATCGAATAGCTAATTATGGCAGGCTCCAGCTATCGTTTAGGTAACCTTGCCCCGCCCCCATTTGCCCAGCAGCGCCCCATCCATCGCCCACCAACGCCCATCAGGGCACCCAGAGGGGCGACCGCCGCAGCACCACGCGGCTCCAAGGTTTAGCGGCAGCTAAGCGATCCCCCATCGGCTTAACGTAGCCGTAACAGGCCGGTAACGCAGCCGAAATTAGAACCAGCGCCGCCCCAAAAAAGGGCGACCAACCGGCCTCCAGAACGAATATAATGCAGAATTAACCCTGCTAACATATTTAGCTAACACACGGCGGGTACCTTTGACCCATCGACTGAATAATTGAATCGGTTTACTTCGCTAAGCTCGAAATGATTATTTGATCAGAGATAATATGAGTTATTTTTCCTAGGCCTCAGCTGCGACAGCTCGGGCCTATCTTTTTGCCCCCCTGCGGGCGCTGCTTCCCCCAGCCAGCACTTCCACCACCCGAAATCCTGATGCGTACAACAACATATCGTGCGTTGGGAACACTGTTTCTAACGTTAAACTCATCGAGTTTGACGTTGAACTCGATAAGTTTGATGCTAAACTCTCCGAGTTGGACGTTGGACTCACCAAGTTTGATGCTAAACTCACCGAGCTGGACGTTGGACTCGACGAACTTGACGTTAAACTTGACGAGTTTGACGTTGGACTCGATGAGTTTGATGCTAAACCCACCGAGCTGGACGTTGGACTCGATGAGTTTGATGCTAAACCCACCGAACTTGACGTTAAACTCACCGAATTGAACGTTGGACTCGACGAGTTTCACGCCCAAAACCCCGTCAAGCGAAGATTTTTACTCAAGCCTAAATGCATAATCAGGGAGATTATTCACGGAGCTATGCCTACCCTATTTTCTCGGAAGCAGGAATTACGCCTGCCTTTTAGGTTAGGGCAGGCGGTAGCTATCGTGCTACAAATTTTCGGCTATGCTGCTCCGTCAGCCATGCTTGGGGCACTAGCCGCCTGGCACGCTATAAACGGAGAGCCTCACCCTTTGGACATCACCAAGGCTCACGAGACGTTACTGGTACACCCTGCTAATCCTCGATATGGAGTAGACAAGGAAGTAGCCGCCAGCCTTATTCGCCGGTTCGATGTTGGTGGGCAGCCGGCTTGGTATCACTAGCTGGTCGTACATGTTGTCCAGAAAAGGATCGCCATCCGTGTTATTATCAAAGGCGGTTAGAAACTTGTACTGATCCTCGGTAAAGTTAAAGGTTATAAAGGTTAGCCTATCGCCCTTAGCCACTGGCTCGCTATCAAGCGAAAAGTAGAGGTTATACGTTTCGCCTTCTTTATAATGCTTTGTAGGGGTCATGTGGCCACTTATTTCCCCAGACCCCAGCCTCTTGGAAAGCGGATAAAGCACCTTGTCGTTTACCATCATGTAACTAAATGTATAGTCGGGGCCATTAGCGGTACGTTGGTAGAATGGCCTATTGATTAAGGCATACCGATTATCTCCATTATACCCGTACTTTGATGACAGCGAGTCGAACTTAATGGCAACGGGTACTTTGCTTACAGAGGAAAAGGAGTCCATCTTTCCATCCTCGTCGACATCAACGCCGTTTATTGATAGGTAGTAGGTTTGGCCGCCTACCGCGTAGCATTTGGTGGGCGTTTGGTAAAGCCCGGGCGTATCCTTGCTTTCCACAAAGTATATGGTATCTACCTTGTTGGTAACGTACACCTTTGCCCCCGTAATAAAGGCTTGTTTTCTTCCAGAAACAATGCTGCCCGAGCGGGAGAGATAAAGCGAGTGAACAGTGGTGTCACTGGTAAACTCGCCCGATACTATTAGGCGCTTATCCGCTGAATTTAGCGTAACGGTCATGTCGTTTTCGCACGCTCCCATTGCCAGCGCAGCAAGCAAAATGGTGAGGCGGAGTGCTATCTTCTTACTAAACATACAATCGGTTTTCATTGGTAACTAAAAGATGATGCGGTAGGATACGGATGGCAGCAGGCCAAGCATATTTATCCCCTTTGCGGTGATGATGCTGGGATCGTCCTTCGACTGAACAAACTTAATGTACTGGATATTGCTGTGGTTGGTAAGGTTGATGATGGAAAAGTTCCACTCGCTGCGGTAGCGCCTCCCGGGCTTCTCCTTGTTCTTTAGGGTCATCGAAAGATCTATCCGCGAGTAGTAGGGTAGGCGATACTCGTTACGGTTGGAGTACTCCATAAACACCTTGTCGAACATCGTACCCATGTAGATGGGCACCGTTGTTACCTGGCCGCTTTGGTACCTGTAGTTTGCCGATATGGAGAGGCGCTTGGTAATGGGGATGTCAACAAAAAGGTTAACCGTATGCGGCTTATCGAACGGCGAGAGGTAGGTGCTGCCGCCGTTAATGTCGTCGATCTTGCGCTTGCTGCGCGCGTAGGCGTAGCTTACAAAGCCGTTAATCCGCTGGCCGCTCCACTTCAGCTCCGTTTCTACGCCGTACGAGTACCCCTTACCAACCCGCAGCTGCTCCTCGAAGTTGTACGAGGTTTTATCGGCACCCAGAATGGTACCCTTCGAGAGAACGGAGGCTCCATCCTTATAGTCGATAATGTTGTGCATATCCTTGTAGTACCCTTCTACGCAAGCCTCCAGCTTTCTATCGAACAGGTAGTGTACGTATCCACAGCTAAACTGCGAAGCGGTTTGCGGCTTGATGTTGTTATTGGAAGGAAACCAGATATCAAGTGGCCCGCCGCCGTTCGAGCGTACCAGCAGCTGCGATTGCTGCGTGGTATAGGAGTAGCTTGCCTTTATTGCCGAGTTGTTGGTTAGCCTGTAGTTGAGGCCAACCCGAGGCTCCACCGCAAAGCGGTTGGCATAGGTATGGTTCTTTGCCACGTAGAACGAATCTTTTAGCTGGTAGTTATCCAAGTTGTACACCCAGTGCCCGCCCAACACCTGGTACAGGCTGGCCCGTATGCCGTAGCGTACGGATAGCTTATCGGTAAGTTTTTGCTGATTCGAGATGTATACCGCATGATCGAGCACCCTCTTTTCGCTAACAATACGATTGCTAAACGACGATCGGCTGCTAATAGCATCTGTAGCATCCTTGGAGCCCTCCAATCTTCCCGGATAAAAGCAGTCGAAAGTTGATGACACCCCAAAGTCGATGGTGTTGCTATTATTTAGGAAGTAGTTGTACTCCGCCTTTAGCGTTGTTGCCCCAATTCCCGACTTCCATAGGTAGTCGGTGTCATCATCGCTGCCGGGGGTAGAAGTAAGCTTAAAATTGCTGTATATCAACGATACGTTGCTAAAGAGCTTTGGGTTGTAGATGTGATTCCACCTTAACGAGAGCGTGGTGTTTTGGTAGTTCATGCCCCCAAACTTGTCGCCACCAATGTACGACGAAATGTATAGGCGATCTTTGTTGCTCAGTATAGCGTTTACCTTACCGTTTAAATCGTAAAACGCCAAGTTCATATTGCGGTTAATCAGGTGGTATATAAAGCCCATATACGAGGCCTTGCCTGAGGCTATAAACGAAACCCGATCTTTTACAATAGGACCTTCGATGCTTAGGTCGGATGCTACAAATCCTACACCTGCCGATCCCGAGTAACCCTGCATATTCCCATCCCTAAGCCTAACATCTACCACCGACGATAGGCGCCCGCCATAGTTTGCTGGGATATCGCCTTTGTACACCTTGATATCCTTAACAGCATCGTTGTTAAACACCGAGTAAAAACCCATAAGGTGCGATATTTGGAAGATTGGGGCATCGTCGAGCAGGAATAGGTTTTGATCAATACTTCCTCCCCTAACGCTAATGCCGGTGCTCCGCTCGTTGGCCGCCTGTATGCCAGGCATTACCTGTATGGCGCGCATTACGTCGGCCTCGCCCAGTAAAACGGGTACCTTTTTAATGTCGCTGCTGCTGATCGACATTAGCCCCATCTGCGCCTTCGACAGATTTAGCTCCGACTTCGAGTTGGTAATGGTAACATCGCCTAGCTGAAAAGACATCTCCTGAAGGTTCATGGCAACCGTAGTATCTTTTTGTAGATCCACTTTAAGGCAGGTTCTGGCACTTCCAAGATGTTGAAACGAAATGTCATGAACCCCTTTGCTCAGCGATATGCTGAAATATCCAAAGGCATTAGTTACCGCCCCTGCCTTGGATGTGTTGTCGTAAACAACACATCCAATAAGCCTCTCGCTGTTTTTTGCATTGGAGACATACCCGCTAAGGTTGTACTTGGGGGCTGGACTCTTCTTCGCATAAAAAACAACTTGATTGCCCACCACCCTATACATCGTATTGTTGCCGTAAAGGAACTGGTCTATGACTACCTTCAACGGTTTATCTACAACGTTTATGGTTACTCGTTGAGGTAGCGAAACCAATTCGTCGCTGTACGAAAAACCAATACCCGTTTCGGTTGATATTTTGCGTAGCGCTTCTTTTAGCGGAACGTTGTGCACATTAATGGTAATGCGCTTATCAAGAATGCTGTTTGTATGCTGTGCGGGTAGCTTACTGGCAAATACCGTTAGCAGACATGTCAAAACAACATATCGAAAGAATCGTATCTTCATTTTAAGGAAATTAGAGTTGAAAAGGAGATCTCGAAATACCCGACAGCTACCGGTACGCAGGCAGGTATTAAGATTCCTTGTGCCTTTTTATTTAATGTAGTATGTTCCGTTTTGCAGCGAAACCTGAACATTGGCCGAAAGCGATATGGTTTGCATAATCTCGGCTAATGGACGTTTATCGAAATTCGCAGTTAGTATTCGTTGCTTAATATTAGGCGATTCGAGCTTATAGCTGAAATGGTATGCTTCGGCAAGCGTATTAAGAACCCTCGAAAGTGGTTGCCTGTCGAAGTAGAACTCAAGGGTCTTCCATGCTATGAAGTTGGAGTTGTCGTTCTTCATTTTGACAACACTCCCGGTTTGCCTATCGAATGTTCCCTTTTGGTTTGGCGTTAGCAGAACCTGCCTGTTGGCTGTCGAGCCAAAGCCTACCTTACCCTCCGTGACGGTAACAACGACAAGTTTCTCGGAAGAGTACGAGCGAACGTTAAACTTGGTACCCAACACTCGGGTTCTTGTTTTTGCTGTGTGAACCACAAATGGGTGGCTGGAGTCGTGAGCAACCTCAAAGTACCCCTCGCCATCGAGGTATATGTTACGTGTACTGGTAAACTTCTTTGGATACTTGATGGACGAATGAGCGTTTAGCCAGATATGGCTACCATCCGATAGAACAACATTTATGGCTGACATGTCTGCTCTTAGCTCTGCCATAGCAGCGGGGGCTTGCTTTCTATGCAGGTCATTCATAAGCCACCAGCTTGTAAGGCCCACAAGTAAAACAGCCGCAACCTTCCACCATACGCTTGGTAGTAGGCGTGCTTTGGGTTTAATCGCAGCCTTTTCGGTAACCTTCTTTAGGGCTGCTTTGGTATCGGGAACAAACTCGATGGGTAGCGAGCCGTAAGCTTGGTAGTAGCGTTGCAGCTGTTCGAGTATCATCCCGTTCTCCTCTGCGCTAGCAAGCCATTCGTTTACCTTTTGGGTTTCGATGGCATCCGCTTGGTTGGTAAATTGTTTTTCGAGTAGCGTCCAAGGTATATCGTGTTCCATAGTAAATGTCGATTTTCTATGGGTATGACACATCTCGAAAGCAATACCCTCAAATGCCTGCTAAAAAAATGCAATAATACTCGAAAGGTATGGCGACAACTTTGCTCGGAGCTTCTTTAGCGCTATGCCCATTTGGTTTTCGACGGTTTTGGGAGAGATATTGAGCTGTTGGGCTATCTCGTTGTAGGTAAGGTTTTGGTTTCGGCTAAGATCAAAGATTGTTCGGCACTGCTCGGGTAGCTCGGCAACGGCCGTATCTATAAGATGGCTTAACTCCTCTCGCTCGCAGAAATTAATGATATGCCCAACCTTTGATGCCTGTTCTTGGGCAAACTCATCCTCGTGATGTAAGCGAGTTTTTGAGTTGCGGATATGGTTTAGTGCCCTGTTTTTTACCGAAGTGTAGAGGAAAGAGCGAATAGAGGTGTTAATGGTTAACCTATCTCGTTGCTCCCACAGGTTGATAAATACCTCCTGAACGATTTCCTCCGAGGTATCATTATCTTTTAGGTAGGTATATGCAAAACGACAAAGGTTCACGTAGTAATCAGCAAAAAGCTGATTGAATAGCCGCTGGTTGCCATGTTGAAGTTCCCTGCAAAAATGATTAAGCGTATCGTTCATTATAATTGTTACCGTTAAATTTTATAGGATTCTTTGCATAAACGCCAGTGAACGGCATTTTAGTATGCGAAGCAATTATCCACTCTTCCCATCAAAAGCACTACCATTGGTTTAAAAGATATCCAGCTTCTGCAGCCGCATCTTAATGGCGCCCTTGCTACGGTCGAAAAAGTCGGAGATTTCGGTAATGCTCCACCCCCTATCGTAGAGTTCCACCAGCTTGCGATCGTCATCGGGCTTCCAGCCCTTATGCGATGCGGCGGGTTTGGGAATAGCCACAGGTTCAATAGCCTTCTCCATCTTGGCGCGCGAGGCCACCGCCCGCACGCTGCCCGTTTGCGAGATGGCGTAGTCCACCAGCCGTAGCTCTACCGGAAGGTTCAGCCTTTTGCGGGCACGGGTTGCCGCCACGTAGAGCAGGTTTACCTCCTCGTTGAGTTCATCGGCCCGTGCCGGGTTGATGGCAAACTCGCGGCGCAGCTTCTCCTCGGTAAAGAAGTCGTTGGCCAGCGTCACCTCGTCGTACTCCATGCCCTTACATCGATGAACTGTTGAGAAGACGATATCTGCCTTTGCCTTATCCTTATCCTCGGTGTGGCTCTGCTTTATCTTGTTGATGAGCGACGGCAGCTCGGGTCCGTACTTCTTCACCATCTCCAGCATCGACTTCAGCTGCACGTCGTCGGTTTCCTCCACATACTCCTCAAACTCGTAGATGTCGCCAAACGATCCGATGAGCCCATCACGCACCTTATCCTTTGCGCCACGCTGCAGGTAGATGATGTCGAGCAGCGACGTTCCCTCGTCGCCGTAAGTGTACGAGCTGATGTTACCCTCGAAGTAGATGCTGCCCACCTTTTTCTTGTCTATGAGCAGTTCGATGGCCTTATCGAGCAGGCTGATGTTGGTACGTGCCACAAACGCCCTCGAATGGATAGTCCCCGAGGCATCGCCCATCCCGCTAATGTACGGAGGCACAAACGAAGAATTGAGATTCCCCTTCAGCTGCAGGATGTTCTGCGCCAGCGCGGCCACATCGCCATTAAAGCGAAAACTGGTAGAAAGGTTCTGCGACTTAAAGCCAACTGACTCCAACGAGTTAATGGCGTAACGCCAGCCGTAAATCTGCTGGTGCGTATCTCCTACTATGAGCTTTGTGCCTCTTTGCTTCAGAAAGACATCGAGCATGGCCGCCGAGGCATCCTGACCCTCATCGAAGAGCAGATGGCTGTATGGAAGTGTTGGATTGGATAGCTGAAACTTTTTTAGGTAAAAGTCGTGCGTGATCTCCAGTTCGCCGCTGTCCATCTTAGCCAAGAAAACGCGGGTAAGGTACTCGATGGTGTCGTAGTTGGCCTGTACGAACTGGCGTGCCCCATCATCCTTTACAGCATCGAGGTAGTTTAGCTCCTGCACCTTTCGGCTTGGACTATTGCAGAAGTAAGCGGCAAAGCGGTTAACGTGGTTAGCCATGGTAAGGGCATGCACCAAATCCATGTTCCTACCTAGGCTAAGAATGCGCACCAGTTCGTGCGTTTGGTAGCCAAATCGAACACGGTAGCCCGAACCCATCACCACATGCTTAAAGGCCAGCGAGTGCGCCGTCTCTACCCTCACATTCGATAGTCCGGCACGAGCAAACTTCTGCTCGGCCTCCAGCTTCACCGACTTGTTAAAGGCAATGTAGAGTAGTCCTCGGGCATCTTGCCGCTGACGGGCATACTCGATAATGGTGGTAGTTTTCCCCGAACCGGCAACAGCATTAACCTTCACATCGGCACTCTCGTGCACAATGGTAGCCTGCTCGTTGGTGAGCTTCATCATCACTCGCTAATGGATTTGGTTGGCGGCAAAGATAGAAAAATAGGGAGTAGGGAGTGGTAAGGAGGGATCAGAAAGGCGTTATAAACTATTCCTTATTTCTTCAGACTTAAAGAATCATTCCCTCCTCCTTAATCTAAGCAAGACTAGCGACCAGCGTTGTGCATGTTCTTCAACTCCCTCTTCTTCCGATTAATTCCCGCTTAACTTCTATCAGCAGTATTAACTTCATCTAAAACCCACCCCTGCCCCTCCCAAGAGGGGATAAACAGCCTTGATTATACTGAGTCATTTATTCTAATATCATGTATCCTCCCATTTAACTTCTGTATAACTTCCGCTTATTCCCTTTAACTTCTCTCATAAAAAAAGAGGCACACCATTACGGCTAGCCCCTTTGCATTAACAAACATGTCTATTCATTATGATAATACTCGTTTTACAGTAACTCCAATATCGGCGGGCGACTCTACCACATGAACGCCGCACTCGCGAAGCACCTGCATCTTGGCTGCAGCAGTATCCTCTTCGCCACCAATAATTGCGCCTGCATGCCCCATCCGTCGTCCCTTGGGGGCGGTTTGCCCTGCTATGAATCCTACCACAGGCTTTGTGCCATGATCCTTTATCCAGCGGGCGGCATCGGGCTCCATGGTTCCACCTATCTCGCCAATCATAACGATAGCATCGGTTTCGGGATCGTCCATAAGCATCTTCACAGCATCAAGCGTAGAGGTTCCTATGATGGGATCGCCTCCAATACCAATGCAGGTGGATTGCCCCAAGCCAACCTCCGTCAGCTGGTAAACGGCCTCGTAGGTAAGCGTGCCGGATTTGGAGATGATGCCGACCCTACCCTTTTGGTGGATAAACCCTGGCATAATCCCCACCTTGCACTCACCCGGGGTGATAACGCCCGGACAGTTTGGTCCAACCAGCCGAGTATCCTTATCCTTAAGGATAGCCTTTACCTTAACCATGTCCTGTATAGGAATGCCTTCGGTAATGCAAACCACCAGCCTAACGCCTGCATCGGCAGCCTCCATTATTGCATCGGCAGCAAAGGGTGCTCGTACAAATATCACCGACACATCGGCGCCCGTTGCCTTAACGGCATCCTCAACGGTATTAAACACCGGACGATCCAAGCACGTAGTGCCACCCTTGCCGGGAGTAACACCTGCAACCACGTTGGTTCCGTACTCAACCATCTGCGCCGTATGAAAGGTGCCCTCGCTACCGGTAATTCCTTGCACAACAATCCTCGAATGCCTATCTACTAGTACGCTCATGTGATTTTCGTTTCCTTAATAACCTAACAAGAGCTAAAAGGTTGAATCTTGGAGAGGAGTTTTTTTCAAGAAGAAGTTAGACGACAGTGGCTTCTTATCTTTTGCCTTGGTTATATAGAAAGTACTCCCCTCCTTTTCAAGGAGGGGTCGGCGCAGCCGGGGGTGGTTGTAAGCGAATAATGCATTACTTCTGAACCAAAACCACCCCACCCCCCGCTTCTCGGGATTTCCGCTTCGCTACACCCTTCGGGCACCCCTCCTTAAAAGGAGGGGAATCGCTCGATGGATAGATGGTGCAAATTATGTAAGAACGGTCATAGTGGTCCACCCTACACCCCTACTCCCTATTTTCACTATCTTTGCGCTACAATTCTTTAGAAGATGATAGATAGCTCCACCATAGTAGCCGTTGCCACTCCTGCCGGGCAGGGGGCCATAGCGGTAATCCGTCTTAGCGGTCCCGATGCCGTTACCATTGCCGATAAGCTGTTCCATTCGCCATCGGGCAAGAAGCTGGCCGATCAGAAGGCCAACACCATCCACTTCGGAAAGTTGGAGAACGAGGAAGGAGTTATCGACGAGGTGCTGGTATCCATCTTTAAGGCGCCACACTCGTTTACGGGCGAGGATTCCGTGGAGATCTCGTGCCACGGCTCGGTGTACATCCAGCAGCGCGTGGTTGAGGCTACGCTCAAAGCTGGCGCCACGCTTGCCCAACCGGGAGAATTCACCCAGCGCGCCTTCCTCAACGGCAAGTTCGACCTGTCGCAGGCCGAGGCGGTGGCCGACCTGATTGCATCTACCAACAAGGCAAGCCACCGGCTGGCGATGAACCAGATGCGCGGCGGTTTCTCGAAGGAGATCGAACATCTACGCGAGCAGCTGCTCACCTTCACCAGCCTAATTGAGCTGGAACTCGACTTCAGCGAGGAGGATGTGGAATTTGCCGACCGCTCGAACCTGCGCACCCTCATCACCAACATCATTAGCCATACCGACAAGCTGGCAAAGACCTTCAGCCTTGGGAATGCGGTGAAGAACGGCATCCCCGTTGCCATCGTCGGAAACCCCAACGTGGGCAAATCGACCCTGCTGAACGCCATGCTCAACGAGGATAAGGCCATCGTTTCGGAGATTGCCGGCACCACCCGCGACGTGATTGAGGACACCTTCACCATTAAGGGCATCTCGTTCCGGTTTATCGATACTGCCGGGATACGCCATACCAACGATACCATCGAGAGCCTGGGCATCGAGCGTACCTACAAGAAGATTACGCAGGCATCCATCGTGCTGCTGCTTATCGACCCAACGGAGTCGGAAGAGAGCGCCGACCACTCGGTGGCCAACGTGTTTAAGCGCATCAGCGACGACCAGCACCTTGTTGTGGTATTCAACAAGATTGATGGCGCTACGCCTGCCCTTATCGATCCGCTTAGGGCACGGCTCAGGGCGAAGTACGACGGGAAGATCGATATCGTTGCCATATCGGCCAAGCAGCGCACCAACCTCGACGAGGTTAACCGCCTGCTGGTGGAAAAGGCCGGGATGGAGCAGATGTCGGAGTCGAGCGTTATTGTTACCAACATGCGCCACTACGAGGCGCTGGTAAACACCCAGGAGGCGCTGGAGCGCGCCCTCGAAGGGCTGGACTCTGGCATCTCGGGCGACTTCCTCTCGCAGGACATCCGCGAGGCCATCTTCTACCTGGGGCAGATCACCGGAACCATCTCCACCGACGATATCCTTGGAACCATCTTCAGCAAGTTCTGCATCGGAAAGTAGACGTTCCTTCAACATCATAGGATAAACGCCCGGAGATTGCTCTGGGCGTTTTTGTTTTGTTCCCTTGCTGGCGAAGGTAACTGCCCATAATCGTCAGTTATGGATTTTTCTCAAAACTCAAATGCATATTCATGGCTCATTATCCCCTCCTTAGGAGGGGATAAGCAGTTTCAATCATGTGCTGGCACTTAATATCTATCTTTTTCTTTCAAAAAATATAACTCTATGCATCCGCTTAGCTTGACGGCTATAGAGCCTGCCTTCTCCAACTCTACACTTTACACTACCGGCTGATAATCCTCAAAAAAATCGTCTGAGACTTACGCCCCAGACGATGACTACCACATTCGTTACACCCTCCATTTATGGTGGACCTACAACGGTAGGTATAGTACTAACACATCCTAATAATGAATATCGCCTTAACGTATATATTTTATGCTCTCTGCATTTTTAGCTTCTCCTTACGCCTATCCAGCACTTGGCGGCACTCCAGCTTGGAGTACTTGATGGTTTCGCACCGAAGGGTTTCGGTATCCAACACCACGCCCTGAAAGCGGCCAAGGGTGCAGCTGCCGGTATTGCAGTACTGCTTCTTGCTGTTCAGGTAGTAGGTGTTGTGGCTCTCCACCTTGTGGGTGTGCCCCAGCACCACCACGTCGTAGCTGCGGAGGAGCTTTAGCGCGTGCTTGAGGTACTTGTAGGTGTTATACTTCCGGGGGATGCGGTTGATATCCTCCAGCCCTTCGATGGTGCTGAAGTAGACATCCTCCACCCACCGAATGCCGATAAGCCGCTTGAGCAGCAGGTGGAGCCCGAAGCCGATTGCTCGGCCAATCCGTGTACCATTAAGGAAATCGGCATCGTGCCCATGCTCGAAGTAGATCTTCTTGCCCTGAGCGTTTACAATGGTGTGATGGAAAACGCCGATGGGGCTAATGAAGTCGTGGTTGCCCTTTATGACGATGGGCTTAATCGACTTGAAGTACCGCATCAGCTCCTTATTCTTGAGGTAGGCATCGCGGAAGCGGTACTTGTACAACTCTAAGATGTCGCCGTTGAGCACCACCTGGTCGATCCTATAGCTTTCGACGACCTGCTTCAGCATGGCGATGAAGTCGGCGTTCGACCACTCGAACGTGCCGAAGCGGTCGCCATTACCCAGGTGCAGGTCCGATATTACCAGAACATTCATCTTCCTATCTTTTTATGCGTAGATGTACTCCGACACCATCGAGGTGCCGTTGGCGATGCCCAGCTGGCCGACGCGCTCCTTGTAGCGGTTCATCACCCCGTCGTTGCTGATAAAGCGGAGCGCGGCGCGGCTAATCCGGCTGGGCGACTTCTCGTACACCCCCACGCCGTTGTGGAGCACGTAGTCCAGGTTGCCCTTCTCCTGCTCCCAGATGTAGGAGTTCACGATGGGTATCTTGCCGCACATCAGGATCTCCATGATGGTGTTGGGGCCGCACTTGGTGACCACCACATCGGCGATGCTGATGAGCTCGTACACGAATCCAACAAAGCCCAGGATGGTGAGCGATGCGAAGCGCCCCTCGAGGCCAGCGCCGAGGAGCGCCTTTCGCTGTACCTCGTCGCGCCCGCACACCACCACCACGTTGGCATCCAAGCCAAGATTAACCATACTCTTGAGGATGTCCATAGCTCCCGGCATTCCGTCGCCGCCACCCAGCAGTAGTATGGTCTTCTTAGCTTGATCTATCTTTAGGGTTTTCATAACCTCCACCTTTTCGGTCTCGCCCAGGGGCTGCTCGAAGCGCGAGTTCACCATAAACGGGAATACCGACACCTTATCCTCGGCCACCCACCGCTCCTTGAGCACCTTGGCCCTGAGCCTATCGCTGAAGAGCACGTAGCAGGGCCCCTTGCGCAGGAACCAGAACGGGTGTGCCGTAAACGGGTCGGTAACGATAACCTCCACCTTGACGTTCAGCCCCAGCTCCTCCACCAGGTCCATCACCGGCTTGATGATGAAGAAGTGGAACACCACAATCTTTTCGGGGTTGGTGGGGAGCACCACGTCGCGCACGTACTCCTTGATGGGCCTGCCCACCAGCGCAGCCGTGGAGTGCAGGACGGGCTTCAGCTTATTCACCTCGTACAGCACCGAGTACACCCACTTGGCCTTGCGCTGCGCCAGCCGGTAGCCATCCTCCACCACGCCGTTTACGTAGCGGGGGCCATCCTCTAGGCAGTTAAACAGCATGGGCGTGCAGCTGTTGGGGTACTTGTGGTTGAGGTACGATGCGATTGATCGGGCGGGAGCCTCGTGCCCGCCACCTGTTTTCAGGTAGAGAAGCGCGATGGGCTTGTGGGCTTTGGGGGTTGATGCGTTCATTTGCAGGTTGTTTTTCTACACCTCAAACCTACCACCGGTAAGCTAAGTTAAGGTAGGGGGAATATTATCTTTTGCTGAACGATGGAGGGATGCCCGTTTACCTTGGGGTAATGTAGGCTTAACGGAGAGGGCTACAACGCCAATACTGCAGATGCCAACGTGAAGGATGACGATCCCCGGTTGGCCAAGGCAGGAACCAAAGTCGTAAAACTAAGCATCCTATTTCGTGCGACCCCAAAGGGGTCGAAACGCCTGCACTACGATGCATACTATAAACCTTTCATTCCTCTGGAATGACCAACCTCAGAGGCGGATGCCAAAGGCATCACAGGTTACTAGAAGAATGCTGAAGTAGAAACTCGACCCTAAAAGGGTCGAACATCGGACTACCCCCTCTTAGCTTGACGGCTATGGGCAGGAACCTCAAACGAACAGAGGGATAAATCATGGATATTTTACAATCCAGTTTATTTCATCTAATTCGTCTTCTGTGAATTCATATCGCTTATACAACTTCCTATTTATTATTTCATCCCATATGTAATTTGACAAATCCTCCTTTTTTAGAATAAATAAGTTAAGCTTCTTATTCTTACTTTTTTCAATAATAATACCCCACCAGTCATTTACACCTCGAATGGACTTGTTCCTTTCTTCAAAAGGAGGTATTGTATCCTCTAAAATTGCATTTATCTCCCTATCTGTTCTTTCATGTAAAACGGTATCTAATGCATAATCAAATACAACTGTATCTTGACTATTATTCTTTATAACCAATCGACTATCACTATAATCGCATGATACAGCGGTAAACAGAAATAGAACTATTATAACATAATAACGTTTCATTCCTTAGCATTTTATATTAACTCTTTCAAACCAGACATGAGTATGATTTGCGACAACTTTCGCCTATCAGGAAAATACTTTTATAAAATCCTACTCATTATCCTCATCATTCACCTCCAATTCTTTTGAATGCATAACTCCATCATTGGATATCAGCAGCTCGATTGGATAGCAGATATCAGTATCGGGCTTGCAAATTAATAAGCTAAACAAGTAACCAGTACCCTCAATACGTTCAAAAGAAAAACTTGAAATCAAATAGTTTGGCAACTCTTTTAATGGCACGATCGACTTAAAATCAATTTTGCCAATTTCCTTTTCAAAAATAGGCTTACCATCCTTTTCTATTTTGAGAGATATAGACCGATCTGAATAGACATCTACTGATGATCTTCCTTTATCATCGTAAGTTTTACAAGCTATGCTATCATCCAAATCATGGCTACTATACAAAATATGGGTGTTGGATATTAGCGTGTCAAAAGAAATTTTATCCAGATGAATACGACTAGAATAACTAGAGGGACTCTTCCCTACTTTTTCAGAATCTCGAGAACTAGTCTGATTAGCCTTGTTTTCCTTGACTGCATTACACGAGATAAGCAATGCTGCAAATAGCAAAAGTTTTATTCTCATTATTATTAAGTATTCTTCTGATAGCATTCAACAAAGTAGGAATCAATCCCTACTTTGCAACAAAACCAATAGTGAATTCTTCTTTCTTTACCTCATTGTTCACCTTATATCTGGCAAATCCATTGATGGTAAATAGCCCAGGATGTTTAGGAATTGTTGCAAATGTCGCCAACCTCCTTTTCCCATCATACATTACTAATGAAGAATCCCCATCTTTACTAACAATATAATAATCGCAGCTCCCAATTCTTTTATCTCTCATACCAATAACGGCAACAAAAATTGAATCCACCTCAACGGTGTCACTCGAATTGTAGATTACTACATTCCCAATTTCTGCTGATTTACTTGATTTCTGTTGATGATTACAGCTAGATAAATAAATAAGCCCAACAGCGAATACCAGAATGCCAATATATTTCATGCGTTATTCAGTCTTTTTAATGTAACGATCCCCCCGCAAGGTAGCAATTAACAATATTAGTCCAACCACACCCCTTTTACCCTAGGGTAATGCTGGCGCTACAACGCCAATACTGCAGATGCCAACGTGAAGTTTGACAATCTTCACCTGAAGTTTACCATTCTTCACTTAAAGTTTAGCGCTCTTCATCTGAAGTTTACCATTCTTCACTTGATGTTTAGCGATCCTCACTTGAAGTTTGCTATTTTTCACTTCAAGTTTATCGATCTTCACTTGAAGTTTGTCGTTCTTCACTTAAAGGTTCGCGATCTTCATCTGAAGTTTGACATTCTTCATCTGAAATTTACCGATCTTCACGTCAGGATTCGCGTTCTTCAGCTAAAGAAGTCCCCTCTTGAAGGTAAATTTCGCCACCGCCACTTAGGGGATTTCGAACTTTAGAGCAAAAAGTCTTAGCTTTTCAGGTAAAAAAGCAGCTCGTCCTTCATCATCAATAACTACAAACAGCTATATTCGAAGTCGGTAACTAGCGAAACAAAATACATCAAACCTAAAAGATTAACCTAAATGCGAGCTCTTGTTCCTGAAAACCCCGACAAAAAGGGAAAGCTAGGCGATGCCATCCTAACCAAGCATGCGGCAGACGGCCCAGAGTCCATCATCGTACACCTGGTGAAGGATGACATTAAGGAGTCGATAGACAACCTCAACGCGCTCTCGCGCCGGGCCGACGAGCTCCGCCGCGAGGCCGAAGCAACCTACGCGCTGCGCAACCTCGAGTCCAAGAAGGTCGACAAGTTCATCCGCTCGGTTCGCGATGTGGTAAACGCCACCTTCCGCGACCAGCCCAAGAAGCTCACCGAGTACGGATTCGAGGTAAACGAGGCGAAGCCGAAGGCCAAGGCCGAGAAGAAGGCGAAACCCGATAAGGACGAATAGCCCATCGGGAAACGAACAAAAGGCGAGGCTGCTGCTTCGCCTTTTTTATGCCCTACTTTCCAAAATTCTCCTACATTTGCTCGCGTTTAAACCAATGGGGAATGCTCGATGAATATGCTTAGAATGAGAATGGGATTGGTAGTGCTTGCCATGGCAGCATCGCTGCATGCAGCACACGGGCAGGAGGGCACAAAGGCTCCTGCAGCAGGGGAGAAACAGCGCACCGGCGCATCCGAGGTGCCCATCCAGCAAACCATCGACCTGAGCAACGGCCTTAAGCTAGAGCTGGGCCACGAGGCGGACTACACCACCTTTAAGCTCTACCGCTTTGCGCGCCTGCTGCACAACGGCCAGCAGGTGTACGCCGACAGCAGCTACGAGTACGAGCCCCAGAGCAGCCTCTACCCGCTGGTGATCCCGACCGGCGACGGCGGCGCCGAGGTGCTGGTAGAGGTCAACGATCGCCCCAACAAGAACTACCTCCTGCAGCTCGTGGTGAGCAACGGTAAGCTGGCCAAAACCGACAAGTTGCCCACCTTTGTTGCGCCCGCGGCCGACCTAAACGCCGATGGCGCGCTGGAGTACGCCGGCTTCTGGGCCTTCAACGAAACCTGGGGCGAGGAGAAGGAGTACACCGACTACAACCCCATCATCTACTACACCGTCACCCCCAAGGGGCTAAAGGTGAACAGCGACTACACCCGCAAGCAGAACGATGCGATATTCGGCTTCTTCCACGGATTTGAGTACAGCCAGCAGATTGACATTCCGGCAAGCGCCCTCAAGAAGCAGGCCGAGGAGATTCAGCGCATCGAAAAGGCTGCGGGCAAACGCTAGCCTGTGATTTTATTGCTAGATTTGCGCTCTTAAAAAACAGCACTCATGGAATACATCGGATACCTAGCGGCATTTTGCACCACACTCGCGTTCTTCCCCCAGGCCATAATGGCCATTCGAACCAAGGATGTTAGGAGCATCTCGCTTACCATGTACTCCATCCTCTGCTTTGGGGTGGCCATGTGGTTTGTTTACGGACTCATCAAGGTCGACTGGCCGATCATACTCGCCAACCTCATAACCCTCATCCCGTCGCTCACCATTCTCTTCATCAAGGTGAAGTCGGTTGTTCGGAAGAAGTAGCAAGCCGCAGCGCCTATAGGATAGCCGAAGGCCGTTGGCGCTTCAGATGGGTTTCCCGCACTGTCTAAAGATGTGATTCACTTACCACCATATGCAAATCACGACAAGCGACCACCCTGCAGTAGGCAGTGGAAGCATGTCGTGATTCTTTATTCTTGATACTTGTATCTTGAGTCTTGATACCTTTTATTCGATCCTATTCCTCACCGGACCAACACCCAGCCCATCGAAGATGATCTTGCCCCCCTGGCAGAACTGGCGCAGCTCCTCGATAAACGGCATCACCTTTTCCTTATCCCTATCGAAGTAGAGGAGGTGAACGTTAGGGCCCGTATCGATGGTGTACCCCACAGGAAGAGCCGTACGCTCCTTAAACTCCTTAATACGATTAATGATCTCGATGGTATTGGGCTCGAAGAGCAGATGCGGCGGATTGGCAACCATCATCATGGCATGCACCTCTAGGGCCTCCTGCTCCACAATCGCAAAGAAGCGCAACAGGTCGCCCTTCTTCATTGCATCAATAATCTTCAGGACGTTCTTCTGGGCGTTTAGGTAGCGGGTGTCGGCATACGGATTAACGTTCATGACGCTATGGCCAACCGTGCTGCTAATGCGCTTCTCGCGATCCGACACAATGAGGATGGCGTCGCTGAGCTCGGCAAATAAGGGGTCGTAGTCCTTAAACTCCATGGCATACTCATCGTTCGACGACAGGATGCTGGTATGCCCCCAAATGCTGTACCGCCCATAAACCGACCGCGAGGCGCTTCCCGAACCCAGGCGGGCAAAGTACGATGCCAAGCGGTAGAAGCCATCGTCCATCTCCTTCTCCGTAGCATGGTAGATTAGGCTAGACACGCACAGCGCAATTGAGGCCAGCGACGAGGCCGAAGAGGCAACGCCAGCCGAATGGGGGAACGTATTGGTACTCTCGATATCGATTTCCATGTGCCTAAAGAAGTGGGTAACCTCTCCAAGTCCGGCAAAGAAGCGCTCCAACCGCTCGCGGAACTTCTCGTTCTCCTGCCCCTGAAAGTTCAGGGCCACCTTCAGCGATTTATTGGGCGAGAATGATATTCGGGTGGTGGTGGTAGACTCCCTCAGGCTGAAGCTAAGGGATGGGTTGCAGGGCAGCTGCTTGCCATGCTTACCCCAGTACTTTACCAAGGCGATATTCGATGGAGCAGTCCAGTTCACCGTAAATGGTTCTTCAAGCGATATTGGCAGCTCGCCAAGCGTATTTAGGTAGAAATTCATGGTAGTGTGGTCTTATGTGGCAATTGGTCGATGTATGATTTGTTTTTTGTGTTCTATTTCACTCGTCGCTAGCATATCTTTGGCTTCCTCCTATGCGGAAATTACGAGCCTTAAGGTAGCAATTCTTTACCAATGTTGTTCACTTACGTTCGTCATCTCCTCCAGTTCAGGCCCCAAACGGTCTTTGAGCGAAGCTTAAAAGGAAACTTTGATCTACTCCTTAACCCTTAAGTACGCCTGCGCCATTCGGAAGCCCCGAACCTGAGCAATAACAAAGCGCTTTAGCATATCGTAGTCCTGCGCGTACCGTAGCAATGCCGATGCCATTCCCACCACCGCCGGCAACGACGATTTCGACAGCAGGTAGTAGGCATCAAGGAAGTTCTCTATTCCGCCCGAGATGATAAGCTGGTTGCAGGTTACATCGCCGTTCAGGACGATATCGTTCACCATCTCCACCATTTCGGATGCCGAATGGCCAACAGCGGCAAACCCGGCAAAGGCATCCCCCTCGGGAGAGTTAGCCCGCAGCATCTCCATCTTCGAAAAGTTGGTTCCACCAAATGCGGCAAGCTCAACAGCGGCAAGCGGCAGCTTCAGCAAGGCGTTAAGGCTCTGGTAGCCCATTCCCTGCCCTACCTCCTTTACGATAACGGGGTAGTCTACCAAACCAAGCAGCTCGGCAATGGTCTCAATGGGGGGGCGCTTAATTCTGTCGCCCTCTGCCTGAAACCATTCCTGAAGCGGGTTTACATGAACGATTAGGCCATCCGTACGAAGCCGCCTAACAATCTCCGTAAGCCTGTCGAACTCGTTGTTCTCGACGAGTTCCTCCAGCTGGCATATCCCTATGTTGGCGTAGAACGGAAGATGGCTACCAAGGATATCGCGTACATCAAAATCGGCATAGTGCTGAGGGTTATCCAGCAAGATACGGCAGGAGCCCAACCCCATTCCCATACCAAACTCGCTGCAGGCACGGGCTAGGTTTTGGTTGATGGTTTTAGCAACGGCAGTTCCGCCTGTCATGCTCGACACCCAAAACGGAACGGCAAGCTCCTTTCCTAGGAGTTGAATAGGGCTACACATCCCCACGGGATGCGCGGCAAGCATTGGCTCGTAGCAGAACCTCGAATCGTTATGTGAGATGGGCAGCTTAGCTTGCGATGCTAGCGAGATATGATCGCTCTTACGTTCTTCCATTGTTTAGCCAATTTGCAATCGAAGATAACGCTTTTTCGACGGAAACAACAAAAGCACCAGGCTGCAACGTACCCTCAACTCCGCCTAGGCACCAGTAAGGCGTTTGAACGGAACAGAAGGTGAAGTTGCTATAAATACTTTATCCATATACTTAAGGTTGCTACCAAAAAATTCCTCAGCGTAATTTTGCCGTAATTGCCTAAGTAATGATTCTAATTTTCGATATTTACCACCTCCAACAAATGGATATATTGAGACTAACTTTACAACCATCACATGAGCTACAACCCCACCCCTGAGCGCTACAGCAATATGCGCTACCGCCGTGCAGGCAACAGCGGGCTGCTCCTTCCCGAGCTCTCGTTTGGATTCTGGCACAACTTCGGCGAAACCGACAGCTTCGCCGTTGCCCGCGATATGGTACGATTTGCATTCGATTCGGGAATCACCCACTTCGACCTGGCCAACAACTACGGGCCACCTCCCGGTGCTGCCGAGGAAACCTTTGGCCGTATCCTAAAAAAGGATTTCGAGGGGCTACGCCACGAGATGGTTATCACCTCCAAGGCAGGCCATCTGATGTGGCCCGGGCCCTACGGCGATGGAGGTTCGCGCAAGTACGTCATTGAAAGCTGCAACGAAAGCCTTAAGCGCATGGGGCTGGAGTACGTTGACATCTTCTACTCCCACCGCTACGATCCGAATACCCCTCTCGAAGAAACCGCATCGGCACTCGAAACCATCTACAAGCAGGGAAAGGCGCTGTACATCGGCATCTCCAAGTACCCCGCTGCGGCTGCCGAAGTCGTGCTCAGCTACCTGAAGGAGGCTAGAGTTCCCGTAATCATCCATCAGCTGAAGTACTCGATGCTGGTTCGCGAACCCGAAAAGGAGATCTTGGGCTACAACAAGGAGCATGGACTGGGAACCATCTCCTTCTCGCCGCTGGCGCAGGGCCTACTAACCGACAAGTACATCGACGGAATTCCTGAGGATTCCAGAGCCGCCAAGGCCGAGGGATTTCTGAAGGTTGAAGAGGTTGCCCCTAAGATGAACGAGGTGAAAGCGCTCCGCGAGATTGCCATCAAGCGTGGACAAACCATTGCCCAAATGGCCATCAGCTGGCAGCTGCACAACGACAGGATCACCTCGGTACTTATTGGTGCCAGCCGCGTTCAGCAAATTGCCGAAAACCTAAAGGCGCTGGAGAATATCAGTTTCAGCCCTGAGGAGATTGAGGCCATTGATAGGATTACACTCGGCTAGCCGGATGCACCTCTAGGATATACGATAAAGGCCATCTCCCAATAGAGATGGCCTTTGATTTTTCAATCACCAAATATCAGCCACGAGTGGCTACTTAATGCTAACCACTTTTTCAATCTTAGCATCAGCCGAAGAGGCAGCAACCTGAAGGGTGTACTTTCCCTTCTCGACGGTATACGCATGCTTGGCAGCGTTCCAGTGGGCTAAATCCTTAACGGGAACAGTGAATGCCACCTGCTTCGATTCGCCCTTCTTCAGAAAGATCTTCTGGATGCCCTTAAGCGATTTAATCGGGCCATCAACCTTCGAATCCTTTACGTACAGCTGAGCCACCTCGTACCCATCACGGCTGCCCGAGTTGGTTACCGTGCAGCTTAACTGAATGGTTTCATCTACCTTATACTGGGGTTTGCTGGTGTTGATGTCGGCATACGCAAAGGTGGTGTAGCTTAATCCGTAGCCAAAAGGATAGAGAGGCTTGCCCGTAAAATAGCGGTAGGTGCGCCCCTTCATGCTGTAATCTTCGAATGCGGGAAGATCGTTTACCGAACTGTAGAAGGTGATGGGCAGTCTTCCCGATGGATTAACATCGCCAAAGAGGATATCGGCTAGCGCATTTCCGCCCTGCTCGCCGGGATACCAGGCAAATACAACCGCATCGGCCAACGAATCTACTTCGGGCATGGCAATAGCGCTACCGCCGGTTACCACCACAACAAGCGGTTTTCCTTCCGACTTCTTACGCAGATCTCTTAGGAACTTCAGTTGGCCTTCGGGCAGACCAATATTCCTGCGGTCGCCGTTGTTATCGGAAAGGTAGGCATCGCCCTCCTCGCCCTCCATTTGAGGGGTAATCCCCACACAGGCAATAGTAACATCGGCCTCCGAAGCCATTCCTGGGCAGTGGCCGTTATAAGCTTGCAGTTCGCTCCCCTTCTGGTATTCGATTGTGGTTCCGGGATTAATCTTCTTTAGAATGCCATCGAGAAAGGTTACAGGCTCACTAGAGATGCCATTGTAGTTGCCGTACAGCAGGTCGACGTTGGCGGCTGTTGGACCTGTAACGAGCACCTTTTTGTAACTATTCGTCAACGGAAGAACGTTATTCTTGTTTTTCAATAGCACCATACCCTCAGCAGCCGCTTGTCGTGCGATTGCTTTATGGCGATCGCAGCCAACAACCTCGGCAGGAATATCGGAGAATGGGCACTTCTCGTCTGGATTAAGCAACCCCAGCTTCAATCGAAGGAGAAGCGTAGGGCGAAGCGCCGAGTCGATATCAGCCTCGGTAAGCAGCTTGCTGGCCACGGCATCGTTCAGCTTGTAAAAGCTAGAGCCGCACTCCATGTTAATGCCTGCCTTAATGGCGATGGCCGAAGCCTCGGTATCGTTCTTGGTAACCTTATGGCCGCCGGAAAAGTCGGAGATTGCCCAACAGTCGGTTACAATCTGGCCCTTAAATCCGAACTCCTTGCGCAGGATGGTTTGCAGCAATGTTTTGTTTCCGCACGAAGGCTCATCGTAAACGCGATTATATGCTCCCATTACAGACTGCACGCCATTTTCGACCAACACCTTGAAGGCAGGCAGATAGGTTTCCCTGAAATCAATTTCGCTTGGTTTGGCGTTAAACGAGTGGCGCACCGACTCTGGTCCGCTGTGAACCGCGTAGTGCTTGGCACAAGCGCCCGTCTTTAGGTAGCTGGGATCGGTTCCCTGCAACCCTTTTACAAAGGCCACTCCCATTAGCGAAGTTAGGTAAGGATCTTCACCGTAGGTCTCCTGACCACGGCCCCACCGTGGATCGCGGAAAATGTTGATGTTTGGCGTCCAAAACGACAGTCCGCTGTATTGTGCACGGCTTCCCAACTTAACGGCAGCATTGTGCTTTGCTCTTGCCTCATCCGAAATGGCATTGGCAACGTTCTGGATCAAGGCAGGGTTAAAGGTAGCCGCCATGCCAATGGCCTGAGGGAAAACGGTAGCCTTTCCGCTACGTGCCACTCCATGCAGAGCCTCGTTCCACCAGTTGTACTCCGGAATCTGAAGTCGGTGAATCGCCGGGCTGTTGTAGAGCAGCAGCGATGTTTTTTCCGTTAGCGTTAATCGCGATAGTAAATCGTTAGCCCTATCGCTAAAGCTTAAAGCAGGATTCTGGAAGGGCAGCTGCGCCAAGCCATTCATGCTTATAGCCAAAAATGCTATGACTAGTTTTGATTTCATGTTAATTCATTTGTTAGCATCTTCTGAAATAAAGGAGATTGGTAAATATTAGGTTTATTCGAGAACGTAAAAATCAAAAAAAAAGGTCACATCGTAAAAAGATGTATTTTTTTACCCTTACTACCTATCGCTTAACGCTGATTTCTATTACTGTATCAGTATCGGCACGGGATGCATTTGAGAGATTTATAGCACAACTATCATTCACCTTGGAGTATGCCACCTTGGCACCGTTTGCTCCACGGAAAATACTACAACATCGCACTTAAAGGAAGGAATGAATGATGCCAATTCCCCCCATAGCATGGTGTGCTAGATATATTATGAAAGCAAAAAGCTGAAAAATCGACTCCTCTCCAAAATTTCAGCTTATACGTTAAGGTAAGCAAGCATTAATCCTCAAGGTACTTTATCCTAAAGCATGGGATGCTGGGTGATGTTCGTACCTTCAGGAGCATATCGACAAGCCTACAAACCACCTCTGGGTTCTGTTCAGACACATCGGTGCTCTCGGTTGGATCTGCCGAAAGATCGTAGAGCTCAAAGTAGGGTTCATCGTAGCTCATGTTGCGCCCTAAAAGTTTCCACTTCCCTTCACGAATAGCAACATGCATAAGGTTATCGGTATTCTCCCAGTAGAGAAACTCGTGCTGCTCCTGCTGCTGAGTTCCTCTAAGCGTGGGAAGCAGGCTAATCCCATCAGCAGAATCCTGTTTCTGAATGCCTGCTATTTGAGCAATGGTAGGTGCAATATCATATCCTACTGCCATCTGATCGGTTGTTTTGGGAGCGATTGTCGCTGGCCAAACCACAAAGAATGGCACCTTAATCCCCGATTCGAAAAGAGAACCATTGCCCCTACCCTTTCCTAAGGGATACTGTCCGGCGCTTTCGAAAAAATCCCCATCAACACCCGATGTTGTTGTAGCACCATTCGCCGAAGTAAAAATGATGATGGTATTATCGTATACGCCATCGTTCTTTAACTTCTCGACCAGTTTACCCACCTGCTCGTCGAGATACGACACCATAGCAGCGTAAGTAGCACGAGGCGTTCTATTGGGGTAGCCCCCCTTCAACCCAAGATATGGTTCCTCCTCGCCAAACTTTAGGCGATACCGCCTCACTAGTTCCGGTGGAACCTGTAGCGGACTTTGAGGTAGTTGTGCAGAATAGAAGAGGAAAAAAGGCTTCGACTTGTTGGCATCAACAAACTTTAGCGCCTCGCTTAAAAGCGTATCTGGAGCATAATGCTCGAGCGTATAGGTCGAATAGGTTTCCTCCTTGTAAGGATCAGCATCCGAAGGAAGCTTCAGGTTCGGGAAGACTAGCGCATTGTCCATCGACACCTTTCGGCGATCCTTCCAGAGATATTTGGGGTAGTAGGTTTGCGCCTGACGCAGGCATGAATAGCCATAAAACGTATCGAAGCCATGATTTAACGGCGAACCTTCCGAGATGGCAGAGCCCAATCCCCACAGGCCAACAGCCCCTGTCGCATACCCCTCATTCTTTAGTGCGTTGGCAATGGTCTCCTCGCCCTTAGGCATCGGACGCTGACCTTCGAGAGTCGAGTCCATCAGCACCTTAACGTAGTTCATAACGCCACCCCGCTCGGCCCACTCGTCGGTACCACGAATTGCAGCCTTCCCGGCATGCTTCCCGGTTAGCAAAACGCATTGAGAAGGGGCAAACGAAGACGACCCGCTGTAGAAGTTGGTAAAACGAATACCTTGCGCTGCAAGCCGGTCAAGATTTGGAGTCTCAATCTTGGTCTGGCCATAAATGCCCAAATCTCCATAGCCAAGATCGCTGGCAAGAACAACAACAATATTTGGTTTAGCTACGCCTTCGCCATCGGTAGGCGTAACCGCAAAAAGCACCTGAGGAAAAATGATGATTGCAAATAGAAAGAACTCCCTTAGCTTATAATGCATGGCTGATTTATTCTGGGAAGCGAACTCCGTTTCTCTAATTTGCCTGCAAAGCTAAGAAAACTTGATTAAATACCATGCTCACCATGCCCCAACAACAATAACATACCGCTGCCCACCTAAAGTACAAACGTGTAGCCAAGGCTAACGAGCACATACTTGAAGTCCACGGCAACAACATTGTACGCCACCCCAACGCTTAAGCACCCCCGGCGTACGCCAGCCTCAACGCCATATCCATAGTTATTATTGATTATGCAGGTGGAGGTCTCCTCACCGCCGTTCACCCGAAGACTCTTGCACACCCTCGTGCTGTAGAACCCCAGAAATAATGCCACATACGGGCGCAAGCGCTGCTCGGTAAAGGTAAAGTCCCCTTTTAGTAGAAGTGCCCGTATGCTGGTGTTGTCCAAATCTAGCGTGCCCCAAGTTTTGGCCCGTAGCGATGCATAGCCAAACTCTACGCCACCCCTAAACTTCTTCGAGAAACAAAACATTCCGGTTAAGCAGGCTCCAACCCCCATCTTGGTATAGTCGGCAGCATCGCCCACTGGAAAGGCAGCGCCACCACCAATTCCAATATTCCAATATTTTTCCTGTGCACTACCCGTAATTGCAATTGCCAGTAACGCTACGATTACAAAAATATTTTTCATGGCTAGCTTTGTTTATCAACCTAGAATCTAGCGTAGGGAATTTACGGCAGGTAGACCCAAATATCAAGAAGACATCCACAAAAAAAGAGCCCCTATGTGGGACTCTTCTCTGTATTTAAACACGCAACTTTTATACTAGAACAGGTAAGCAGCCGTTAAGCTTAGCACGCCGTTCTTTGTAGTAAAATCGGAATCAGCATTCACATTTAGAAGTCCGAATCCATACTGAAGCGATATCTGAAAATTGTTATACTCAACTCCACCACCAAGGTTAAGCCCCATATCAAATGGCCTAAAATCGTCCTCATCCTTGTCTGTTCCCCACTTTATATCCCTGTCTTTGGTTGCAAGAATAAAGTCATTGGTTACTTTACCTCCAACACCATAGGCAAGATAAGGACCTGCCAAAAGGTTAAGGTTAGCGCCACCCAAATTTATTCTGTAACCAAAGTTTACAGGAACATCGATGTAGTTTGCTACTACTTTAGTGTCGGTGTTATCATACTTCGACCCCTTAGACGAAAAAAGGATGCTTGGTTGAATGAATACATTTGGAGCAATGTCTCCCTGAAAAACCATACCAACTTGGTATCCGGTACGCATTTTTGCGTCAACCCCATCCATCGACATGGTCGAAAAGTTAAGTCCCACCTTAGGCCCAAACTTAACCTGTGCATTGCCAGCCACAGCAGCAAGAATAGCCACTGCCACAAAAAAAACTTTCTTCATAGTTACCTTTTAATTTGAATGATTAAAAAACGCCCAAAGATAGCCGTTCTTCCCAACATTCCCCAAGGTAACGCTATCCTCAATTCATAGCTCGTAGAAGAAGCAGCAAAGCACAGAAAATAAAAAAGCCTCCTAAAAGAAGGAGGCTATACTCGTACAGCGCTAGGCGCCATTAGAAGCTAAAGGTATAGGTGAAGTTTAGCTGGATATACGAGAAGGTAAAATCATTTTCTTCGCCTGCCATGTGGTAGGCAGCCCCTAGCCCAAACTGGTTATACTTAACACCTGCTTCAGCAGCAAGACCTGCTTTTGTGTCGCCACCTTTATGGGAGTAAAGACCAACTGCACCGCTAACATAAGGACGGAAGCCCTCTTCGGTAAAGGTATAGATACCTTTTGCAAGAAACGCGGTAACTTCGGCATCGTCCAAGTCGAAACCGCCAATGCTTTTACCTGGCAGGTTGGTATAGTTAAGCTCTACGCCAGCCGAGAACTTAGGAGTAAAGCTGTAGGTGCCAAGCACGAAACCGTTAACCCCAGTCTTAACCCAATCCGATGCATCGCCAGTGGGTATTGCCAAACCGCCACCTACGCCAATGTTCCACTTCTTGTCTTGTGCATTACCTGCAACAGCAGCAACTAATACTACTGCTACGACCAATAAAAACTTTTTCATGGTTCGAAATTGTTTGTTTAAAAAACTAGTTACTCTGTCCTTAACATGATTTTAAAAATATTTGTTCAATTACAGCGCAACCTTCTTTCCCAAATCATTACCCAATAATGGATTCAAATGATCCATTTAACTCTACAGCGCTACTTATTCGGATGTAGAAAGTGTTCTATCTTGCAAAAAAATGCTTCTTTTGGGGAAATTTTGCGAAGCTACCTTTATCGTTTTTAATCTTGAGTACCATCAGCAAGCATATCACCCCCATTGCCATTACAGGGATACTACTGCTCCTTGTATGTTTGTCGTACCCCAACCAGAAAGACAAGGCTGTACTCTCGGAGGAGTTTAAGGCATACCCGCTAGATGTCGCTAACAAGCTGGCAAATTATAAAAGCGAGGCAAACACCAAGTTCCTTGCCGACTTTGCCACGTTTTGGCAATCGACAGCCCTAAACGACGATCAGCGAAAAGCGATCATGGCCACTACCGCCCAGTTCGAAGGGCGCAACCTTACCGCCGACCCGTTTCTGACCTGCTACCTTAGGAGCATGATGGTTTTCTTCGACTCGACCACGGCGGTGGTAAAGGGGTTCGAGGCCTGGAACAAGGGGGTAAACGCGCTGCTCGAACGCAAGAAGTTCCCCAAGGACATCGTCCTGTCCGTCTTTGAGAGCCCACTAAGCATCAGCAAGGAGAAGGCCTTCTTCACCTCGAACTACATCAAGTGGGGGCTTTCGGACAAGGAGATTACATTTAAATTCGATACGACGCTCTACGTTGGCGTGTCCAACTCGCGCCTATGGTACATTGCCGAGCACGATACGGTAAGCATCTTTGGCACATCGGGCGTTGTGCTCCCGTTTACCAACCAGTACGTGGGCAAGGGGGGCAAGGTGTTCTGGAAGAAGGCGGGCTACGATACCACCAAGGTGTTTGCCGACCTTAAGAGCTACCGCCTAAGCTTCACTAGGTCGATCCAAAATTTCGACTCGGTGAACTTCTACTTTACCGACGTATTCAAGACTCCGCTGCTGGGCAACCTGAAACTCTCGCCCAACAGCGTTAGCACCAAGGAGCTGGTTTACTACCCGCACTTCTTCAGCTACAACAGGAACATCAGCCTTACCAACCTCTTCGACTCCATCAACTACAAGGGCGGGATTGCCATTAAGGGGCACACGCTGCTGGGGTACGGGTCGAAGCAGGAGCCGGCAAAGGTTACCTTTATCCGGGGTAAAAAGCCCTTTATCACCGCGCAGAGCCCCTCGTTTATCATCAGAAGCGACGGTTTTTCCTCCAACGGCGCATCGGTGGTTATCCGGCTGCTTGCCGACTCCATCGTCCATAACAGTAAGCTGCTCGACTTCGACAGCCAGGGGCGCGAGCTTCGCCTGACCTCCGAGAACCAGAACATGCTTACCAGGGCCCCCTACCTCGACTCGTACCACAAGATTGGGATCTACTCCGAGCAGCTGTACTGGAACATGAAGAAGGACATCATCAACTTTAACGCGCCGTTCGGGAGCTCGGAGAGCGAGGCGATCTTCGAATCGATCAACTTCTTTAACCAGGATATGTTCGACGGATTGATGCGCCGCGACGACAAGCACCCCATCTCGCTCATCCGCCAGTACGAGAAGGAGCAGCAGAAGAAGAAGGCCTTCCCGCTAACCTGCGATGGCCTCAGCCGATTCGCCAAGCGGAGCAACGCCGACTGCGACATCCTGCTTAAGGAGATGGGCTTCCTAGGCTACGTAATATACGACTCGGAGAGCCGGGTATTCACCACCACGCCCAAGCTGCGCGAAGCCTTACGGGCGCGCAACGGGGCGCAGGACTACGACGCCATCCTCTTCAACTCCGAGAACAAGAAGAACCAGAACAACGCCATCCTCGACCTGAGCAACTTCAACCTTACCATCTACGGGATTCCGCAGATTAACCTCTCCGACACCCAGAACGTGAAGGTTTACCCCAAGAACAACTCCATCATCCTTAAGAAGAATCGGGATATGGAGTTTGACGGCGAGATACGGGCCGGCTTGGTTACGTTTAAGGGCGACGGCTTTAAGTTCGACTACGACAACTTCAACATCAACATGGACAAGGTGGTGTCCATGAACTTCGACTACCGCACCCAGAAGTACGACAACACCGGCAAGCGCACCCTGAACAGCATCACCTCCACGATGGAGGACATCACCGGCGTGCTGAAGATCGACGAGCCTAACAACAAGTCGGGCCTGAAGCGCCGCCCCAACTACCCCAAGTTTGCCAGCAAGAAGGACTCCTACATCTACTACGACGACCCCTCGATCTTCGGCGGCATCTACAAGCGCGACAAGTTCTACTTTAAGGTTTTCCCCTACGAGATTGACAGCCTGAACACCTTCGAGAAGGAGAACTTGGGCTTTAGGGGCGAGTTCAACTCGGCGGATATCTTCATCCCCTTCCAGGAGACGCTGGTGGTGCAGCCCGACCAGTCGCTGGGCTTTAGCCGCAAGGTGGACACCACGGGCGCGACGCTGTACAAGAGCAAGGGCAAGTTCTACAACACCATCAAGCTGAGCAACGAGGGGCTCATCGGCAAGGGCTCGATAAGATACCTGAGCTCGTTGTCGAACTCCAACGCCTTCCTCTTCTTCCCCGATAGCTGCGTTTCGATCCTGAAGTCGATGACCATCGAGCGCACGCTGCTGGGCATCGAGTACCCCAACGGAAACGCCAAGCAGCACCTGATGAAGTGGCGCCCCTACCAGAATACCATGAAGTTCTTTAAGGACGATACCCCCTTTAACCTCTACGACAACCAGGTTACCTTTAACGGCGACTTGGTGATTGAGCCGCTCGGGCTCAGGGGTAACGGCGTGCTCGACGTCAGCACGGCCACCATATCGTCGAGGAACTTCGACATGGCCGCCTACACCTTTAAGGGCGACACCTCCAACGTGGCCATCTACGACGATAAGCGGGAGAGCAAGCTCTTTGCCGCCGACCAGATCACCTCGCACATCGACCTAAAAAACTACCAGGGCAAGTTCGAGAAGAAGAACGACATCTTTAGGGCGAGCTACCCCGACCTGGCCTACCTCGCCTACGCCAAGCGCATCGGGTGGGACATGAACAACCAGCGCATGACCATCGGCACCGGCGACAGCCTACGGCTGCCGGCCAGCCTTACCGACCGCTACGCGCTGGCCTACGAGGGCAAAACGCCACCGGGAAGCGCGTTTGTCTCCACCGTAAAGGAGCAGGACTCGCTCTGCTTCGCCTCGCCGCTGGCCACCTACGACATGCGGAGCCGAACCCTTTCGGCCAACAAGGTGAAGCACCTGCTGGTTGCCGATGCCGCCCTGATCCTGAACCCCAAGCGCGACACGGTTACCGTACGCTCCAAGGGCGTGATGGATCGGCTCTACCAGGCCGACCTGTACGCCAACCGCCAGACCAAGAGCCACCACTTCTACGACGTGGGCATCAGCGTGGGGGGCCGCAACGGGTTTAACGGACAGGGGCTATACAGCTACATCGACAAGTACGGCAAGGTGGACACCATCAGCTTTAACACCATCACCGTGGATAGGGAGTACAAAACCACCGCCTTTGCCACCATCATGGACGAGGACCGCTTCTTCCTGAGCCCCTACTTCCGGTTTAAGGGCAAGGTGACGGCCTTCTCGGAGAAGCGGCACCTGACCTTCGACGGCGGCGCGCGCCTAACCCACAAGTACGAGACGCTGCCCAAGAACTGGATGCGGTTTACCGCCGAGATTGCCCCCGACTCGGTGATGATTCCCCTGGCGCCACCCTACCAGACGGTGGACAAGATCCGGGTATTCGCCGGAACCTACATCCGCAGGGACTCGCTGAGCCTGTACCCCACCTTCTTCACCGGGCGCAAGTACACCGAGGACTCGGCCTTTGTGCAGCCCCAGGGGTACCTCTTCTACAACGATAACGGCGGCTTCTACCAGCTGAGCTCCATCGATAAGATCCGCAAGCCCAACACCGCCGGCGACATGGTGAGCCTCTACTCCGAGTTCGACCTGCTGGTGAACGAGGGCAAGCTGAAGCTGGGCGCCGACCTGGGCGAGGTGAAGGTGACCACCGCCGGAAAGGCCATCCAGAGCATCGGCACCAAGGAGGTGAGCTTTACGGGCGCCGCCACGCTCGACTTCCTGTTTAACACCGAGGCGCTTGGCGTGCTAACCGCCGACGTTACCACCGGCGCCAAAACCACCCTAGACTACAGCCACCCCAACGTGAAGCTGGGGCTGCGCGAGCTCCTGGGCGATAAGCTGGCCGAAACCGTGACATCCAGCTACGCCAAGACGCCCACCCCCGAGAAGCTGCCCGAGGAGTTCCTCCACACGCTCACCCTGGCCGATGTGCTGCTGAAGTGGAACAAGAAGACGCGCTCGTACATCTCCAAGGGCGATATCGGCATCGCCAACATCGGCGGCAAGCAGGTGAACAAGCGGGTGAAGGGTTTCCTGGAGCTGATGCCCTACCAGGACCACCGCATGTACCTGCTCCTGGAGGCGGGCAACGGCCAAACCTACATCTTCGTGTACACCTCGGCGGGCAACATGTTTGCCTCCTCCACCAACGAGGCCTTTAACACCCCCATCGCCAAAACCAAGGCCAAGAAGCGCAGCATCAAGCAGAACATGTGGCTCACCCTGTACAGCTACACCAACGCCGACGACCGCATGGTGGACATCGTAAACGCCCGCTACAAGCAGGTGAAGGCAATGGCGGAGTAGCGCACAGGCTTTGACAACTTACCATAGCAGCATACGGCCGCCTCGAAACCGAGGCGGCCGCTTTTTTTCTGGCCCTCCCCCTAAAAGCCGACGAACATCAAGGATGAAATTGGACTTGCACCCGACGCAATCGCATCTCGGCACCTCGCAATCGAGCTTACGCATGACGCAATGACATCTCGTGGCTTCGCAATTGGGTTTACCCCTGACGCAATGACATGTGGCGCACTCGCAATCGGGTTTGACCATGACGCAATGGCATCTCGGTGCTCCGCAATTGAGTTTGGCCATGACGCAATGGCATTTCGGGCATCCGCAATCGGGTTTAGCCATGACGCAATGACATCTCAGTGCTCCGCAATCGGGTTTGCCCCTAACGCAACGGCATGTGGCGCACTCGCAATTGAGCTTAACCGTGACGCAATGGCATCTCGGTGCTCCGCAATTGGGTTTACCCCTATCGCAACCGCATGTGGCGCACTCGCAATTGAGCTTGGCGGCTCCGTAACTGGCTTTGCCTGCTTCGCAACCGGGTTTGGCGCTGACGCAATGGCATGTGGCGGCCTCGCAACCGCATCTGACGCGAACGCAATTGGCCTTGACCGTAACGCAATCACATCTCGGTGCTTCGCAATTGGGTTTGCCCCTATCGCAACCGCATCTGACGCAAGCGCAATCGACCTTGACCATAACGCAACCGCATGTATCACCTCCGAGACCAGCACTGGCGATAAGGGAATTGGCCCCATCGCAGAAAAAAATGAGTGGTGGCGCTCCCTGATATTTCGCCTTTAATATTTACACGACTCTATTTCGAAGGATATCCCCCGCCGGCGGGGGTTAGGGAGTGGATTTTTTAGGAGTGTATAGCAATCATTGGCATCAAGTTTTTACCTCTAACGTCTATTTTCCTCCCCCTTCCCCCTCCAGAGGCAATGTCGCTAACTTAAGGGCCAAACTGCTATACAATTGCATATTGTATATCTCCTACGGAGAAAAAAGGAGTGGCGTAGGAATGATGCTACAAGTCTCTAACCGCTATGCGGTATTCTGGCCGTTATAAATTTGTCCGTAGGACATTACGATTTGTAGAAACCATCCATCTCCTGCCTATTTACCTCGTAGAGGTTAAACTGGTAGTGACTATGGTTGTTTTCTTTATGGTATAGGACCTTCCGCTCTAGGTGGAGGTTTATGCCTCCATGGCATCAACTTAATAATCAACTTTTCTTAACTTAACGACATTGCCCTCCAGAGGGGGATACGCTTTGTGCTACGGCTTGCTGATTCCTCTACATCTACCTCCATTATGATCGATGTTTTTTTAAAAGCGATATCCCTACTCACCACTCCCTACTCCCTATTTTTCTATCTTTGCCGCCATGGAAAACCGTGAGCAAATTGTACGAGATGGGCTGGCCAACATGGGCATCGCCCGCCTGACGCCCATGCAGGAGGAGGTTATCGAGGCCGTAGAGGAGCATCCCGAAGTGGTGGTGCTATCGCCCACTGGCTCGGGCAAGACGCTGGCCTTCCTGATCCCCATCGTGCACCACCTGCGCCCCAACGCGGGGTTCGTGCAGGCGCTGGTGCTCACGCCCACGCGCGAGCTGGCGCTGCAGATCGAGCAGGTTTTCCGCCACCTGAAGACGCCCTTTAAGGTGGTGTGCTGCTACGGCGGCCACCCCTTTTGGATGGAGGCCAACAGCCTGAAGGAGGCGCCAGCGCTGCTCATCGGCACGCCCGGGCGCATCGCCGACCACCTCCGCCGCGGCACGGTAAGCCCGGATCTCATCGACTTTCTGGTGCTCGACGAGTTCGACAAAAGCCTGGAGCTGGGCTTCGACGAGGAGATGGTGCAGATCAGGGACAGCCTCGGCCGCCTCAGCAAAACCGTGCTCACCTCGGCCACCGACGCGCTCGAAATCCCCGCCTTCGTTGGCCTGAGCGCCCCGCTCAAGCTCTCGTACCTCGACCAGGCGGGCACCGCCGAGCGGCTGGAGGTTAAGCTCGTGCGCTCGGAGCACCACGACAAGTTTGGGGCGCTGGTAAACCTCATCTGCCAGCTGGGCGAGAGTACCATGCTCGTCTTCGTCAACCACCGCGACGCCGCCGACCGCCTCAGCAGCATGCTCCTGGAGGAGGGCATCATCTCCGACGTCTTCCACGGCGGGCTGGAGCAGCCCGAGCGCGAGCGCTCGCTCATCAAGTTCCGGAATGGAAGCATAAAGATACTGGTGGCTACCGACCTCGCCTCGCGCGGGCTCGACATCCCCGAGATCGGGCACGTGGTGCACTACCAGCTCCCCGAAACCGAGGAGGCATTCATCCACCGCAACGGCCGCACCGCCCGCATGAAGGCTAACGGATGCGCGGTGCTCGTGCTGGCCGAAGCCGAGGAGCTCCCCTACTACGCCAGCGCCGACATCGAGCCCCTACCGCTCGACAGGGAGTCCGAGCTGCCCAGCGCCCCCGAGTGGACCACCGTTTATATCGGCGCCGGCAAGAAGGACAAGCTCAGCAAGGTGGATGTGGTCGGCTTCCTGATCCAGAAGGGAGGGATTGAAAAGGCAGACATTGGCAGAATAGACATCCTCGACAAGATGGCCTTCGTGGCCGTAAAGCGCCACCTAGCCCACGAGCTGGTACGCGCCGTGCGCAACCAGCCCGTAAAGAAGCTGAAGCCCACCATCGGGGTATCGTGGTAGCGCACCGGCCTTGCCGAAACCAAATCTCCAAATGCAGCTGTAATCTTTTTTGATGTCATTAAACATATTCAGTAGCCACATCGGCCCATTGGCGAACAATTTTCCTCGATTACCTTTGCGCTAGATTACAAACCGTAACTTAAATCTCTCAATATGGCACATATTCAACAGGAAAAGCTGTTTTCGGGCGAATGGTGGAAGTCCGTTGGCTACATTATGCTGGGCAGCTTCATCTTTACGATGGCTATCGTCATGCTCGTATCCCCATTCAAGATAGCCCCTGGAGGCACCTACGGCATCGGAATCGTACTTCACCACCTCTTCGGATGGAACATCAGCACGGCGGTATCCTGCCTCGACATCCCGCTCCTAATCATCGGAACGCTCATCCTAGGCCCCATCTTTGGCTTTAAAACCGCCCTTGCCACCATAGCCGGGCTCGGCTTCACCTGGCTCTTCGAAACCCAGCTGTGGACTAGCGGACAACCGCTCATCGACGACCCGCTCCTAGCCTCCATCTTCGCCGGCGTGCTCTACGGCATTGCCATGGGCATCATCTTTAAGTCGAAGGCCACCTCGGGCGGCAGCGACATCATCTCGATGATCCTGCACAAGTACACCCACATCTCGCTGGGCAAGCTGGTGCTCATCGTCGACTCGCTCATCACCCTCATTACCATCCCCGCCTTTGGCGACTGGAAGCTGCCCTGCTACGCCTGGATCCTTATCTACATCCAGAGCAAGATCATCGACATGATCGTAACCCAGGAGGGCTTCAACAAAACGGTGATGATTATTTCTGATGAGTACGAAAAGATCCGCCAGGTGATCCTCAAGGACCTCGACCGCGGGGGTACGCTCATCAACGTAAAGGGACTCTACCAGGAGCAGGATCGCAAGATGATCTACGTGGTGCTCAACCGCCGCGAGGTGGAAATCCTAAAGCAGGAAATCCGCAAGATCGACCCTAAGGCATTCGTAAACGTAACAGGAGCCGGAGAAATTCTCGGAAACGGATTTAAGCCGCACGCGTAAAAACAGATATAACGGCCAAGAAAAAGGAGATACAGGGTAACCTGCATCTCCTTTTTCTTATTTCGCCAATCAAATTTGCTACGAATAGGCGGCAATAACCCCTTTTCGAATCCGATTCTGAAGAAATCTAACAATAAAGTTTGGAAGTAGCCCTCTTTCCTGCATAGCAATCTTGTGCATAAGATTGATCGATCGAAGAGATTTAGCGTATTCCAAATAGGCGTCAACGGCTCTTTCGACATTAAAACTCTGCTCAGCATAGCGTCGAGCGATGTTGCCATCTTCGGGTCTATAACGTCCAATCTCGTGGGCCAAATCTTCAATGCTGAAATCTCGATGCAAAGCCCGCCCCGAACAGTTATTTTTCAGGCTCATTGGCATTACATCAAGAAAATAGCCATCGCCCATACTCGAGGCATAGGGGCGCTTGTCGTAGATAACCACAGGGCGCCCACAAGCTAGCGCTTCGTAGGCCGATCTGCCCAATCCTACAACCAAGTCGTACTCGTTAATGGCACTCGAAACATCCCAGATGTTATCTATCTTTTTGTCGAGTTTCCCGAACTCTGCGCCAACCAGCTTACATGCATCAAGCACCTGTTGGTGCCCCTCTTCCGATTGGCATAACGACAGGACCCTAATATTGCTATTCCGTAATGGCTTCATCGGACGGAAACGCTCACAGTCAATCCCATTATGTATAATCGGAGAAAGGATGCCACTCTTTAGCAAAAGTTCCTGCACCTCCTGCGAAATTGAAATGTAGCCATCGGCATGCAACGAAGGACGTTCGGAATGAGGAAAAATGCCGTGGCATGTTTGAATTACGGGACCAAAACGATACAAGAATTCTACCGTTTTTAAATGATTTGCAAAAATCAGATCGTACTTTGGTTTCGACATAAAGCCAACGCCAAAATCTTCCTCAATTTTACTAGCTACTAATCCCCTTTTAAAGCAAAAATACTCGACGCTATGACCACGCTTAACCAACTCCCCAATTAGCGTATAGGTAAAAGTTTCACTTCCCCCGGTCTTCCCTAAATTACGATTCGAAACTAAAATGTTCATTGTAAAAGCAGCTAAGCCTTGGAATAAGAAATAACCAAACACACTACTAATACAACTAAGAATCCAAACACCCTACCTCCCGAATAATAGTTTGTACCATAGAGATACCTCTATTGGTTAACCGATAAAGGAATGGCATAATCTATAACCCTACCTGGTCGGCAACACCGCACATTGCCTCAATAGCCATCTCGGCAAACACGGCAATCGAAATACCAATCATCTCACACTCCATGATATTCTCGCGCTTAACCGATGCGGCAAAATTCTTCTCCTTCATTCGCTTCACCACCGACGATGGCTTAACGGATGCCACCTTCCTATCGGGATAGACCATTGCCGTTGCGGTAATAAGCCCCGTGATTGTTTCTCCAGCCGCAAGCGCATGATCGAACAAGGTAGTCCTAGGCTCAAGCGTAGCCCTTTCGTTGTGCCTACGAATGGCATCAACAGCTACCTGCGGAAAACCATTCTCGGCAAGAAGATCGGCAGCTACGTTGCCATGCTGCTCGTGGTTTCCCTCAGTCTCCTCCACGTCTAAATCGTGCAGCAATCCGGCAAGCCCCCATAGCTCCACATCCTCGTTAAAATGCGCCGCCAGCCTTCGCATCACAGCCTCCGAAGAAAGACAGTGAGCAATCATCCTCGGATTCTTTATTCGGCTATTCAGCAATTCCAATGCTTGATTACGATCCATAGCATTTATCTTTTGAAGTAGGTTCAACTCTTGTTTTTGATTTCTACAACGACCGATGCTCTGGCTACTCCTTTATCAACATCTTTTCGAAGCCTGGAGTTGCATAGGTTTCATAGGCGCCATTCTTCCCCGAGTAGATAAGGTAGGCATCCATTTCGGGATGCTTCTTCAGAAACGCCTTTGTTTTATCGAGCCCCCACACCATAAAAGCGGTATCGTAGCCATCGGCGTAGGTGCAATTTTTTGCCACCACCGAAACGCTCAGCAGCGTATTCCTTGCAGGGTAACCAGTTTTAGGGTCTATTATATGCGAGTACTTAACCCCATTTTCGACGTAGAACTTGCGGTAGTTTCCAGCGGTTGTCAATGCCTTCCCGTTAGGCAACCTAACCTCTGCCTGCAAATCTGCGCCGGGAGCATCGTTACCATCCGAGGGCCTATCAATACCAATAGTCCAAGATTTGCCGTGGGCGTTTAGGCCTTTGCCGTAGGTCTCGCCCCCAATCTCAACAAGGTATTCGCTGATGCCCATACGCTCTAGGTAGCGCGCCACCACATCAACCGAGTAGCCCTGCGCAATGGCGTTAGCATCGATAAACACCCAAGGGTCCTTCTTCCTCAGCTTGCCGTTTACCAGAGCAACCTTGTCCATCCCCACCAAGCGCAGAAGGCTATCCACATGCTCCTTGGTCATTTTGTCCTTATTCTTTAGGCCAAACCCCCAAGCACGCACAAGCGGCCCAACGGTAATATCGAAAGCCCCGTCGGTAGCGTTGCACACCTCTGCTGAATACCTGTAGCACTCGGTAAAGTAGCCATCAGCGGTAGCCGAAGTATCGTTGCTGTTCATCTTCGATATAATGCTCTTCTCATTATAGATGGATAGCGAGTTGTCAAAATCGCGGAGGATCGAATCTACCTGTGGTTTCAGGTTCCGGAGTTCCGCATCGCGGTACGAAATGCTGTAGGTTGTACCCTGCGCAAATCCGCCGAACTTCACGTACTCCTTTTCGCGGCTGCTGCACGAGGTTATCATGACTATGGCAGCAATTGCAAGAATCGTATTTTGCTTCATGCCAAAATTTCTTAAGTAAGTATGATGATTTTATGAATCTCTATTCCGAGGTCCTAAATATAGGTAAGATGCTTTGCTTTTAGGCAGATTGTCGCTATAATTGTTTCGTTCGAATTACAATACACCCAAAGCCTGATGATCTATCGTACCTTTATACTCAGCATCCTGTTCGTTGCGCTGTCAATGGGCACCGCTCACGCACAACATCGTGTGGATATCATCGATCCCGATATAAAAAGCGTACAGGCTTTTGCAAACCAAGATGTGACCTCGTTCCCTAGCATATATCTCAACAATGGCGAATACGTTACCATCAAGTTCGACGATCTTAATGCAAAGGCGCCACGCAATCTAACGTACAAAATTGTCCACTGCGACGAGAATTGGAAGGATGAGGAGCTATTCCAATCGGCATACCTTGATGGCTTTCAGGAGCAGCCCCTAAACAGCTACAGCTATTCCAACAATACGACAACCAAGTATGTCCACTACGACATTACGTTTCCAAACAACGATGTAAAGCCAAAAATATCCGGCAACTACATGATGGTTATTCTTGATGCTGACACCCAACAGCCGCTGCTTAAGGTCGGGTTCCTTGTTGCCGAAAAGTTTGCAACCCACATTGCATCAATAGCAATTCCGACAAGCAGTGACAGCTACCAAACATCGCATCAGCTAAACCTAACCGTTCAATACCAGCTGCCGAACGTCACCAATCCTTCCCGCGAGATAAAAACCAAAGTTTTTCAAAACTACGTTCTCCTTCCCGATTCGCTTCAACCACAACCGGTAAACCTTGGCGTGAATTCGATTGTATACAGCCGCCCCGATAAAAACATATACCCCGCAGGCAACGAATTCAGGACTTTGGACATTCGCGATGCGCACTATATCTCCACCAATGCAAGCTCTATAAAGCAGGTGCAAGGCCAGTACTACATACTTCTGCAGCCCGACAAATCGCGCAGCAACATCCCCTACTCTCAGAACTACGATTACGATGGGAAACTGATCGTTGCTGGTCTAAACCTTAACAATCCCGACACCGACTGCGACTACTACAGCGTGATGTTCTCGCTAAACTCCCCCTATTTAGGCGATAAATACGATGTTTACCTCGAAGGTGAACTTACGGGCTGGGGACCATCGAACTACTCAAAAATGATCTATAACAACACAACTAGCTGCTACGAAGTTCCGCTTCTTCTAAAACAGGGATTTTACAGCTACCAGTATGTTGTAAGAAATCAAAAAGGCAATGCAGCTATGCATCTCTCGCCCGAAGGGAACTTCAGCCAAACGGAGAACTCATATCAAATCTGCACCTACTACAAAGGCATTCGCGACACCTACACCCGCCTCGTTGCATCTACATGCATCGAACGAAGTAAAAAAATCACAAAATAAGCCCCATCCCCTTAGCCACATGAAGCAAAATTTGGTTATTACTTATACGTAGATTGCCTAATCAATAGGTTCTAAATACAAATCGTAACGTAAAGTCGTAAACAAAAAATAGCGGTATGAAAAGTATCTTGATCATTTCTGGGTTGATGCTAACTTCTGCACTCTTGCTTACAGCAAACATCAACAAGGAGGTTTTTCTAGGTTCTAGCAAACAAGAAAAAGAGGTCGCCCTTAAAACTGCAATCGAAGCCCCAAACTATACCTTTGTAGCTAACATCGCTATCCCCATGAGGGGAAGCGCACGAAACCTCACCTCCACGTACGACCTCAGAGTAACCAATGATACCATAGTTGCATATCTTCCATTCTTCGGAAGAGCCTACACAGCACCAATTTCTCCCGAAGAAGCAGGAATCATGTTTACAAGCACCAAGTTTACCTATACAAAAAAGATAACCAAACACGAAGGATGGGAAATAACAATTAAGACCAAAGACACTAAGGTTAAATACGAGTTATTCCTCTCTATTAGCAAGAATGGCTACGGAACGCTTACGGTGCAATCCGTCAACCGTGAAAGCATATCCTTCTCAGGCACTATAAGACAACCTTAAAAAATGTAATGATTTCTAGAAGTAAGTGAACTTATTATACTTCAGGTTTTCTATATTTGCACCCCTAAAATTTTTTAAAACATGCAAAACATAGAATTACTAACCTGGATCGGATACCTAGCATCTGTGGTAACCGCCATTTCATTACTAATGAGCGCCCCCTTAAAGCTAAGGTGGTTCAATCTAGTAGGTTCTGCAATCTTTGCCACATACGGATTCTTAATCGGAGCCTATCCAGTTGGCATATTCAATAGCCTAATAATAGCAATTGATGCTTACTACCTCGTACAGATCTACAAATCAACAAGTGCATTTCATGTCCTTCTTGTAAATTCTAACGAACGTATTCTTAAGCTTTTCCTTTCAAAGTATTCTGAGGACATTTCGGCGACTTTCCCTAAATACCTAGAGACCATAAACAACTGCAATATCGTAGCTCTACAAACTCGAGACATGGAGGTAATTGGAATCGTTGCCGGCAACAGAAAAGACACTAATGAACTTGAGATTGAGATTGATTATACGTCCCCACATAATCGAGACTACAAACCCGGTAAATACCTATTTACCAAATCTAGCATTCTCAAGGATTTGGGCATAAGCAAGGCATGGACCAGAGCATTTACTCCAGCCCATGAAAAGTATCTTTTAAAGATGGGATTCGCCCCAAATGGTTCATCTTCTTATAGCATCAATGTACAATAGTATTACTGGCACCAACCATCCGCTAAAGTTTCTTCTGAACCATTAGTGCCAGCTCATTGAGGTATCTCTCATCGATTTCATCAAACGATGAGAGATGCTCACTATCAACATCGAGCACCAGAAGCACTTCGTCATCCTTCATTATTGGAATAACGATTTCTGACTTAGAAAGCGAACTGCAAGCAATATGTCCAGGGTATTTATCGACGTCATCTACAATTACAGTCCTCTTCTGCGTATACGAAGCACCACATACTCCTTTATTTGAAGCTATTCTTGTACAAGCAACAGGTCCCTGAAAAGGTCCCAAAATCAGCCCTCCATCCTTCACTCTGTAAAACCCCACCCAAAAAAAGTTGAGCCCATATTTAAGAGCGGCAGCTATGTTCGCAAGATTTGCAGTAAGGTCATCTTCATAATCAATAAGAGCAGCAATTTGTGGTAGTAGTTCTTTGTAACACTCCTCTTTTGTTACATTATCCGAGATCAAAATATCCTCTGCCATAAATATTTAACATTTCATTAACATCACATCTAAACTTCTAAACTTCAACGTTCAGTCTTCAAAAGTAGCAATCATATTCAAAACGAGATTATCATTAATATCCCAAATAATTAGATTATCTAAAATAAACTTCTATTTTTGCAGAAAACGAGAGTAATAGGTCTATGTTAAAATCAACTATAATCACGCTGGCTGTAACTTTTTTGTTGTTGTTATCTTTTGATTCAACGGCGAAACGTCCACATAGGCGTCATGTAGTGCACAAAGCCGATTCAACTTCAATTCAAAAAGAAAGGTTCATCCTCGAAAAAGCGATAACCAATGTTGCTGATACTGTTGTTGAGAACATCATATCCTTCTCAAAGCAATACTTAGGGACACCTTATCGCTATAGCGGGACAACCTCTTCAGGTTTTGACTGTTCCGGTTTTGTTGGTCACCTCTTCAAATCAAAAGGTGTCGAACTTCCCCGAAATAGTTCGGCGATGGCAAAAGTTGGAGAAGCAGTTGACAAGAGTAGTCTACAACCAGGGGATCTTGTATTCTTTAAGGGCAGAGGAAGAAGAAGTGGCGTAGGGCATGTTGGCATGGTTGTTCAAGCTAACGATAGTAGCGTACTGATGGTGCACTCCTCAACCTCTAGAGGTGTCGTTGTTGAAGATATTACCAAATCGGCTTACTTTAAGAGACGGTTTATTAAGGCAAAACGAATAATGCCAAATCCAAATTCAAAGAACTAGATTAACAACCAATAATAAACAAGAAAGGCGCTTTAAAGCGCCTTTCTTGTTTTATTTCCGCAATAGCAAAGAGAAGACTACATGTCGCTTTCTCTTTCTCTTTCTCTTAGGTAAGCCTTAACCATTCTTATTTCACTATAAGAGCAATCGGCTCCTATCATATTCTTAGCATCGGACAAACCTTGTTCTGTATGGTTTTCAAAGTAGTTTAAAATCTTACCTACTTTATCAGAACTTATAATCTGGTAAATATCCAATTCCCCGGAAGCAACAAAATGAGAAAGATGCCCTTCTACTGTCGATACAACAATTCCCCGTTTACTTGCAATCTGCTCTACACTCAATCCCTCCTTAAAAAGTTCGAGGGAAACTCTTTTTGTATCAACCTTTTCAGCATTCTTCTGTTTTTTATCATTTGTTACAGAATATTCAATCTCGTACAATTTTTCATACGCCATTCCATTATCCTCACAATAGTCGGCAATAATATCGATTACCTCAGCACCAAATTGCTTAAGTTTCTTATCTCCAAAACCTCTTACTCCCTTTAAGTCAGCCATTTTTGTCGGCAACTTAAGAAGCAAGTCGTAAAGAGCCTTTTGAGAAAATATCATATAAATAGGTACATCAAGTTCTTCAGCCTTGCTCTCTCGCCACGACTTAAGTGCAAGATAAAGCATGGGATTAACAATGTTGGCAGGAGTCTTCGATTCAAAAGATTTTCTTTCAGTCCTGCTTGTCCCCTTATCAATTGAAGCCTTTGCACGAGCCTCCAAATAATTCTTAACCACAAACCCCGATTCTGAAACATTCAAGCATTGCAATTTAATTCGTGTTTCATCCTCCACCCGACGTATTGAATCCGTGAATGACTTTCTCACTACCTTATTATCTATATCAATTGATAAATCTCCAACCCCCTTTTGAACAATTCCCTTTACTTTCTCAGCAAAGTAGGCACACCCCTTCTTTACTCTTTCTTGTAGAACTTTATTATTCTCTATATCAACAGGCTGTTCAGCCAATAAAATCAACTGATTTTTAAACTTATCTGATATATCTACCACATCTCCCCTAAAACTATTGATAATACTAGAGAGAGAAGATCTCACCATCTCATGAATAGAATCGGAATGCTCCATTGATAGTTTTTTGCAGTAGTTCAATGGACGAGAAATAGAGTCAAACTCAAAAAGTTCTAGCAGCAACTGCTTCTGGTATTCACGTTTACCCGACTCAAGCTGTTGAAGCGTTGGCGCATTTTCCTCCACCTCTTGAGTAAAAGACTTAACAGTAAGGTCAGTCTTGATATTACTTGATGAAATTGGAGAACTAAGAACCAAACCTTCCAACGTCTTACAACGACTAAGTGCTACATACACTTGCCCACTAGCAAATGCAGCCTTTGCATCAACAACAGCCTTTTCAAAAGTCAATCCTTGACTTTTATGTATGGTAATTGCCCAGGCTAATTTCAAGGGATACTGTTCGAAACTACCTACAACCTCTTCTACAATAGCATCATTTTTAGGATCGATGCTATACTTTGTATTATCCCAACGGGCAAGTGTTACATTTATTGGATTTTCATCATCAGCACATTGAACCCAAACACCATCATCATCAATATCAACCACAACACCTATCTTACCATTGTAGAATAGTTTTTCGGGTGATGAGTCGTTCTTTACAAACATCACCTGAGCGCCTACCTTTAGTTCCAACTCCAACTCCGTTGGATAAGAATACTCAGGGAAATTACCCGTTACTGTAGCCTGGTGTTTGAAACTCTCCTTGTCAATCTTTGCTAGTTGCTCATTATTTATCGCCTGAGCTTGACTATTATGAGTTGTAAGTGTTATGTAACCATCGCCATCACTTCTTTTGAAGTTAGGAATATGCCGCTTATTCAGTTCTGCAAGAGTTGCCTCATCAATACGATTTTCTCGAACCCTATTCAGAATATCAATAAAAGCAGTATCACTTTGCCTGTAGATGTGCTTTAGCTCTATAGAAACTAATTCGGTTTGCTTAAGTGCACGGCTACTAAAGAAAAATACCGTCTCGTAATACTTGCTAAGCAACGACCATTCATCTTCCTTTACAACAGGAGTAAGCTGCTGTAGATCGCCAATCATCAGGAGTTGCACACCTCCAAACGGTTTATAGCGGTTACGGTAGCGACGCAATACCTCATCAATGCCATCTAGCAAATCGGCACGCACCATACTTATCTCATCAATAACCAGCAGGTCAAGGCTACGGATGATATTAATCTTATCCCGACTGAACTTTTGATATGAGGGTTGATTATCTGTTTGGGCAGGACTCCCGATTCCGTTATCAACCTCGTTTTTTTTTGGTATTTGAGGACCAAAAGGCAACTGAAAGAAGGAGTGAATGGTAACCCCTCCTGCATTTATTGCGGCAACTCCTGTAGGAGCAACCACAATCATACGCTTAGCAGAAGTCTTCGTCAAGTTGTGAAGGAAAGTAGTTTTACCTGTTCCTGCTTTACCCGTTAAGAAAACGTTCTTATTAGTAAAATTAACGTACTCGAATGCTAGATTCAGCGGTTGATTTTCTTCTACTTTCATATTATTCAACAATAAAACTCACACCAAAGAGCATAAATTTATCAATTAAATATCAATCACACCTATAAAGCAATAAAAAAGGCCACCGCAATTGCGGTGACCTTTTCGTATTTTCAATGTTCTGCTTACTCAGCAACAACAGTAAAGTTTACTTTAACTTTCACCTCGCGGTGTAACTTAACGTCTGCGGTATAGTTTCCAACTTCTTTAACATCGCTAACAACAATCATCTTACGGTCGATGCTGAAACCTTGTGCTTCAAGAGCCTCTGCAATCTGAATATTGTTAACAGATCCAAAGATCTTACCTGTGTTAGAAACCTTAGCCCCAATAGTAAGGGTTATCGCCTCGATTTTCTTACCTAACTCAACCGCATCGTTCTTGATCTTAGCCTCTTTGTGAGCACGTTGTCTAAGATTTTCAGCGTGCATCTTCTTTGCAGAAGGAGTGGCAACGATAGCTTGACCTGTAGGAATTAGGAAGTTATTTGCATAACCATCACGAACCACTACTATCTCATCCTTGTGACCAAGGTTCTCTACATCTTGCTTTAGTATGATTTCCATTTCTTCTAATCCTCCTGGTTATTACTTCAACATGTCGGTTACAAATGGAAGCAGCGCAAGATGACGTGCTCTTTTAACTGCTTGAGAAACCCTACGTTGGAACTTTAGAGAAGTTCCAGTGATACGACGAGGAAGAATTCTACCTTGCTCGTTCAAGAACTTCTTAAGGAATTCTGGATCCTTATAGTCTACATACTTAATGCCATTCTTTTTGAAACGACAGTACTTCTTCTTCTTAACGTCTACTGTAGGTGGGTTAAGATATCTGATTTCGCTTTGTCCTTGAGCCATGGCTTATTCCTCCACTTTTTTTTCTACAGATTTATTACTTCTTCTCTTAATTGCGTATTCAGCAGCAAACTTATCAAGTTTGAAAGTCAAGAAGCGAATTACGCGCTCGTCACGACGATACTGAGTTTCTAGTTTGTCAATGGTTTCACCATTAGCCTTAAACTCAATAAGGTAATAAAAACCTGTAGTTTTCTTGTTGATAGGGTAAGCTAATTTCTTAAGACCCCAATCTTCTTCGTAAACGATTTCGCCACCATTTTCGGCGATCACGTTTTTAAATTTGGTTACCGCTTCCTTTACCTGTGTATCAGATAAAACGGGAGTAAGGATGAAAACGGTTTCGTACTGATTTAACATACGACGTTGTTTTATTGTTTTGTTAAAATAGGTCGCAAAGTTACGCGTTTTTGCTTAATTCGCAAATTATTTCACCTTCAGTTAACCTTTTTCTATGATTATTTGCAACTGTAAAGGCGTCACCAAAAGGGAGATTCTTACTGCGATAAAAAATGGTACTCAAACAATCACAGATATTCAAATTATCACCAAGGCATCTACTGGCTGTGGTAGGTGTAAGGCTACCATTAGTAGCATCCTTGATAAGGAGCGGGTTAAAGCGCTCAAGAAAGGGACTCAGCTACGAATAAACTTCGACTAAGCGAGCCTATTGATGATTAAATCGATTCGATGTACCTGTACTTCGTTCTTGGCTTGCTCGTAAACCAGCTTAAGATTCTCCAGCACCTTCACGATTGATGTTCTATTGTCGCAAGGCAAGTAGTACGATTCTTGTGGTGCTTCCTTAATCTGGTTAAGGTAGTAGTCTATCTCCTTTTTGCTAAGAACGCTTCCCCGATTAAAGGGATTGATGTAAAAGAGCACTCGCTGCGATACAGGAAGACCCTCATCATCTCCATGATAAGGGTCTTTGTATGCCAAAATAAAGTTACGAGGCAAGCTTATCCCATAAATAGGCATTCCGAGCTGCTGCCCAATCGCCATGTATAGCAGCGAAAGGCTTAACGGATTCCCTTTTTGGGTAAGAATCACATGGTTTAGGGCAAAGTAGTGAGGCGCAAAAAGATTTAACGGATCGGGTGAGAAATGGTACTTCTCGTACAAAACACGATTGATAATCTTCACCTTTTCGAAAGCGGTAAGGTTGCTGCTAATCTCAAGCCAAACCTCCTTTGCTATCTTTTCAACCTGCTCTTTTAGATCGTCCAATTGCAGCTCAGGAAAAAGCAGCTGAGCCACCAAATGGGCACCTTCTATGACGCTTGAGCATCCGTTATCGATCCATCGCTGTACCTCATCGCCCATCAGGTTGTCGTTGATGCGCTGAAGTACGCTTTCGATAAGCTTTTGCTGCTGCTCGGTGGCCGAATGCGCCCAGAACTCCTCGAGGCTAGGAATGGCATCGCGCCCAAGCTCGTACAAGCGTTGGGATACCGCCTCGAAAACATCCGGAGAGGGATCATCTATAAGAGCAATTAACGCCTTTACTTCCTCGTTTACCATAGATCTTACGGCAGTAAGCATTTTAGGGTCTTTTCAATCATTTCGTTTACTGCTTGCGAGTAATCGGAAAGAGCCGTTTTATTTACCCTGTTGGCAATGATGGTGCAAATTGTGGTAGCATCGTGGCCTAGGAGCTTGGCTAATCCGGCAAGCGCAGAGCTTTCCATTTCGAAGTTGGTTATTTTTACGCCATTATGCTCGAAGGCTTCGATCTTGTCGTTGATGCTAGGATCGGCTAATGGTAGGCGCAACACCCTACCCTGAGGGCCATAAAATCCGGGGGCCGAAATGGTTGCTCCGGTTATGGTAAAACCAGCAAAGAGGTCTAAAAGTTCTTTTGATGACGAAACAAAATAGGGGCTGGTTAACTTAGCGCCCCATCCTACCTGCGATTTGAATGCCGCTTCGAGCGCTAGGTCGCAGACAGAGTCGCGGTTGCCATAGAAGTTTAGCAGGCCATCGAAACCGACGGAGATGGCAGACAGCAGATGGGATCCTAACGGGATGTTACCCTGAATGGCGCCAGAGGTGCCTAGGCGTACCAGGGTTAACTTCTTGCGCTCGGGCTTAACGGTGCGTGTGGCAAAGTCGATATTTACTAGAGCATCGAGCTCGTTAACGACGATGTCGATGTTATCGGTGCCAATGCCGGTTGATACTACAGATACGCGCTTGTGGTTGTAGGTTCCGGTGATGGTGCAGAATTCGCGGTTGGAAACCTTGCATTCGATTTCGCTAAAGTACGAGGCCACCGTCTCCACCCTTCCAGGGTCGCCAACAAGGATTACTACATCGGCTAGCTGCTCGGGACGAAGATGCAGGTGGTAAATACTTCCATCCTCTCTAATTAATAGTTCTGAGGGTTCAATTACTCGCATAATATGTCTATTTTGATTAGGAATTAAAGGTAATAAACTTCGAACCGTTGCCAAATAGTTCGAAAACAAAAAGGCCACCTTGCGGTAGCCTTTTGTAGTCCATAGGGGAATCGAACCCCTGTTACAAGAATGAAAATCTTGCGTCCTAACCCCTAGACGAATGGACCATCTTTTGGTACAATCCTTATTTCCGATTGCGAGTGCAAATATAGGTCAATTTTCCGAACCTACAAGGCTTGCAATATTTTTTGGGGCACGAGAGGACGCCTTTAAGTACCTATCGGATAACTCATCACCCCAACAAAACCTGAGGATGAACCCTTTGCGCAAGCAAATACCTATAGGTTAAAAAAGTCAAACCAGCACGGTTTGGCACGGGAAAATGGCGTAACCGAGCGGCTCTTCAACCAACAGGCGACGCCTCCTCGGGGCTTTTCCGCACCTCTTTCCCTCTTTTAGCCGACCAGCACCATCCCCAAATGCCATTTGGCTGAGATGTTGATACTTTTTGGCAGATATTTTTTGGTGACTTCAACTACTTTGTTAATTTTATGGCCGATTCGATGTGCTACCAACCTGCACTCTAGCGCTCTTTGGATGTTTGGTGTATTAAATGCGGCAACAGCAGCAGCCCCTCTACTAGGCAATAGCCGTTGTTGTCGCTCAATAGTAGATCCTCTAAGGAAAATCTACCATTGTTGCCGCTCAATAGTAGATCCTCTAAGGGAAATCTACCATTGTTGTCGCTCAATAGGAGATTCTCTAAAGGAAATCTACCATTGTTGTTGCTCAATAGGAGATCCTCTAAGGTAAATCTACCATTGTTGTCGCTCAATAGGAGATCCTCTAAGGTAAATCTACCGTTGTTGCCGCTCAATAGTAGATCCTCTAAGGGAAATCTACCATTGTTGTCGCACAGTAGTAGATTCTCTAAAGAAAATCTATCGTTGTTGTCGCTCAATAGTAGATCCTCTAAGGGAAATCTACCATTGTTGTCGCTCAATAGCAGATTCTCCAAGGTAAATCTACCGTTGTTGTTGCAACATGGGGCCGAGAGGCTACTGTAGGCACTGCAAACACTCCAACCTCGCACTAGGGCATCGGCGGTGGCATCATCATCATAACTTATATCTAACTTAAATTTTTACAGCCATGAATGAACTAAGTCTGTACCGTTTTTCGGTAGCTTCAACCAGCAACGTATGCCTAATGATTCTCGAAGAGGCCGGCAAGTGCACCATCGCCGAGGCCACCACCCACCCCACCTACATCGCCCTAAAGAGCTGCTACAGGGCGTACCAGGATAGCATCGACCGCACGAAGAAGAGCGAGAGCAGCCCTCCGCTGCTGGCCGCCGAGCGGCGCCGGGATGACGCCCTGACGGGGGGCCGATCGATTACTAGCGGCCTGATGTGCTCGCCCGATGCCGGGGTTCGGGCCAAGGCGCAGCGGGTATTCGTCCAGTTCGACAAGTTTGGGGCGGGCGTGGAGAAGCTCAAGAACGAGGAGGAGACCACCAAGCTGCTGAGCATCCTCGATGGGCTCGACCAGCCCGAGATCAAGACACTGGTGGTAGAACTGGCCATCGGCCCCTACGTGGAGGAGCTGCGCGCGGCCAACGCGGAGTACCTGCGCCTATGGGATTCCCGCGAGGACGACGTGGAGGCATTCCGCAACAGCACCTCGGCCTCCAACCTTACGCGCAGCGTACAGGAGGCGATAAACGGCTACTACGACTACGTGGTGGCGATGTCGAAGTACAGCGAGAAGAAGGCGGAGTGGGCCCTGCTGGCCAGCGCCATCCACAGCCGCTACCTCACCCTGAAGCAGAAGCAGCAGCAGGAGAAAAAGGACAAGAAGGACGACAAGCCTACCCCCAACACGCCCCCTACCGATAAGAAGTAGCATCGGCCACACCCCATAGCGGCCCGCACCACCCGGCGCGGGCCTTTTTTGTAGCCCCCCAGCAGGCCAAATCGCCCCAGCGCCCCCGCCCCACAGCGCATCGGCCACCTACAGCTTATTTTACCACTAAATATTTGATTACAGCGCCAAAACTCGCAAATTTGCAGGCACCAAAATCAACGTACCATGGAAAATAAAGAGAAGATGGTTCAGGCCTTTACCCAAGCCGGGAAGGCGCTAAAGGCCGGAGAGGCTGCCGAGTTGGCCAGCATCGACAAGAAGGAGGCCGACAAGCTCATCAAGGAGCTGGTTAAGGAGGGCACCCTGGTATCGCCCAAGCGCTGCTACTACGAGCTGAAGTAGCCGCCAGCAGCGGATTCACCTTATACTATACGTAACGATTACAGACTGATGCCCCTTTCGATCGACAACATCAACCTCGCCAGCGTAACCCTAGTTGGCGACCGCGTGCTCGTGAAGCCCAAAAGCGAGCAGGACCGCACCAAAACCGGCCTCTTCCTGCCTCCTGGAGTGCAGGAGAAGGAGTACGCCCAAGCCGGCTACGTGGTAAAGGTCGGCCCCGGCTACCCCATACCCGCCATCACCGACCCCGACGAGCCCTGGAAGGACAACAAGGAGCAGGTGAAGTACGTGCCCCTGCAACCCCAGGAGGGCGATATGGTGGTATACCTGCAAAACAGCGCCTGGGAGGTTGAGCTCAACGGCGAAAAGTTCTTCATTGTGCCCCACAACGCCATCCTGCTAATCGTGGGCAACCAAGACCTCTTCCGCTAGCGATGAAGGCCCCATTCGTCGACATCCACACGCACAACCCAAGCCGGAGCAGCCACATCAGCGTTGTTTCGGCCTTTTTAGGTGATGATGTTGCAGATGCAGAAGGCCCCTTCAGCGTTGGGGTGCATCCGTGGCATTCCGACACCCCGATAGCCGAACTGGAGCGCCGATTTGCCCCGTACCTCGACAGAGCCGTAGCCATCGGCGAAGTTGGGCTCGATAGGGCCATCAGCATTCCCATAGAGCAGCAGGCAGCGCTCCTGGCCGCGCAGCTCGACATCGCCCAGAAGCACCAGCTGCCCGTGGTGGTCCACTGCGTAAGGGCCTACTCCGACCTGCTGCCCATCATCAAACGATACAAAGAGGTAGCGTACATCCTCCACGGCTTCTACGCCAACCCCAAGCAGCTGGCCGACCTGCTGCCGTACCGCACCTACTTTTCGATGGGGATACGCGAGCTGCAACGCCCCAACGGCACCGCCATCGTGAGGAGCATTCCAGCCCACCGGCTGTTTTTGGAGACCGACGATGGCCCCGCCAGCATTGCAGAGGTGTACGATGCCGCCGCTAAGGCCATCGGAACTGATATTACAAAACTTCGAGAGCTGCTCTACCGCAGCTACACAAACCTATTTAAATGAGCAACTGGAACGAACGCACCCTTCTCCTAGTTGGCGAAGAACGCTACAAGAAGCTGGAGCAAGCCCACGTACTGGTGGTAGGCCTTGGCGGCGTTGGCGCCTATGCCGCCGAAATGATTTGCCGCGCAGGCGTTGGCACGATGACCATTGTTGATGCCGATACGGTGTCGCCATCCAACCGCAACCGCCAGCTGCCCGCACTGGAGTCCACCCACGGGCGGCTAAAGTCGGAGGTGATGCGCGATCGCCTGCAGGACATCAACCCCAAGGTTAAGCTAAACGTCATCTCCAAGTACATCAAGGGCGACGAAACCGACCTCCTACTCGACACCGCAACGTTCGACTTTGTGGTCGACTGCATCGACACGCTTGCCCCCAAGGTTAACCTCATTCAGAAAACTCTAGAGCGCAAGATACCGCTCGTAAGCAGCATGGGCGCCGGCGCAAAAACCGACCCTACGAAGATTGAGATAAATGATATTTCGAAATCGCACCACTGCCCACTTGCCCATATGCTCCGCAAGCGGTTAGGCAAGCTGGGGATAAAGAAGGGGTTTCAGGTGGTATTCTCCTCGGAATTGACGCGTCCGGAAGCCGTTGTTCTGGTGGAAAACGAGCAGAATAAGAAATCGACAGTAGGCACCATCTCGTACATGCCGCCGCTATTCGGGTGCCACTGCGCCTCGGTAGCCATACGAGGCCTGCTTGGCGAACTAGAAATAAAAAAGGAGGACTAACGTCCTCCTTTTTCTTACCGTGCAGCGTAGCTGCTAATATCTTTAAAGCCTAATAGGAAATCCTTTACCGCCATTCGCTTTTTGCCTGCCAGCTGCAGTTCCAGAATGGAAATATAGCCATTGGCGCAGGCAACCTTCACGAAGGTTTTACCATCGGACACCATCGTTCCTACAGGATCAGCGTGCGATGCCTCCTCCTTCTGCGATCGGTACACCTTCATACTCACCGCCTGTCCATCCTTTACCATCTCGAACCAAGCGGCAGGGTATGGCGATAATCCCCGAATGTGGTTGTGAATGGCATCAATGCCCTTCGACCAATCAATGCAGCAATCATCCTTAAATATCTTTGGGGCATGAATGGGTTCGTATCCGCGCTGGATGAGCTCATCCTGGCTCATAAACGTTACGTTGCCATCTGCAATGGTATTGGCCGTTTTTACCACAAGGCGAGCGCCCACCTCCATCAGGTTATCGTGAAGGATACCCGCGTTATCGTCGGGTGCAATCACAACCTCTTCCTGAAAGATGATGTTACCGGTATCGATCTCGTGCTTTAAAAAGAATGTAGTAACGCCCGATTTACTATCGCCGTTAATGATTGCCCAGTTTATGGGAGCAGCACCACGGTAGCGTGGCAGCAAAGAGCCATGCAGGTTAAACGTCCCCATTGAAGGCATCTGCCAAACCACCTCGGGAAGCATTCGGAAGGCAACCACCACGAATAAATCGGCAGCATACCCCTCTAGTTCCTTCAAAAAGTCTTCGTTGCGCAGTTTCTCGGGTTGAAGTACAGGAAGCCCCTTGCCCACCGCAAACTGCTTTACCGCCGACTGCTGTAGCTTTTGCCCACGACCCGCAGGCTTATCGGGAACGGTAACAACGGCAACCACCTCGTGTTCGCTATGGAGCAGCGCATCAAGCGATGCCACAGCAAACTCGGGAGTCCCCATAAATATAATGCGTAGCCTCTTCATCAGCTCTACTTATTATGCTCTGTCTTTGTTTTAAAAAGCCCCAACCAGTGTCCCATCTTTTCCTCCTTAGTTTTAAGGTAGAATTCGTTATGCTCGTTAGGCTCAATAACTATAGGTACATTCTCAATAATTTCCAATCCGTATCCCTCTAGGCCAATCCTCTTTGTAGGGTTGTTGGTCATAAGGCGCATCTTTTTAATGCCTAACTCGCGAAGAATTGCAGCACCTACCCCGTAGTCGCGCTCGTCGGAAGCAAAGCCTAGCATAAGGTTTGCCTCTACGGTATCGTACCCCTCTTCTTGAAGTTTATAGGCATGTATCTTATTGAAAAGACCGATTCCGCGTCCCTCTTGGTTCATGTAAACAACGGCACCTTTGCCCTCCTTGTCAACCATGCGAAGCGCCTCGTGTAGCTGAGGTCCACAATCGCAACGGTACGAGCCAAAGATATCGCCCGTTACGCACGACGAGTGAACGCGCACCAGCACATCCTCATCCTCGGTCCACTCGCCTTTGATAAGGGCTACGTGTTCGAGTCCGTTACTTTTTTGGCGGAATGGGATAAGCGAAAAGGTACCAAACTCGGTTGGCATCATCACCTTTTCACCCTTTTCGATGAGGCTCTCCTGCTCAAGGCGAAGCTTTATAAGGTCGGCAATGGAAACAATTTTAAGGTCGAACTTCTTGGCTATTTCAACCAGCTGAGGTAGACGAGCCATTGTTCCATCCTCGTTCATGATCTCGACAAGTGCACCTCCGGGGCATAATCCTGCCATTCGGGTGAGATCGACAACCGCCTCGGTATGCCCCGGACGACGAAGAACGCCCTTCTCCTTTGCCTTTAGAGGGAAGATATGCCCTGGTCGACCTAAATCTTCGGGCTTTGTATTCTGATCAACTAATGCCTTAATGGTCTTAGCCCTATCACTTGCAGATATACCAGTTGTACAACCGTCGCCAAGTAGATCGACAGAAACGGTAAATGCAGTTTCGTGGAGTGACGAGTTGCGCCCAACCATCATTTCGAGATCGAGCTCATCGCAACGCTGCTCGGTAAGCGCCACGCAGATTAGACCACGACCGTGAGTTGCCATAAAATTAACCAACTCAGGAGTGATCGTTTCGGCGGCTACCACAAAATCGCCTTCATTCTCTCGATCCTCGTTATCGACCACAATAATTGGTCGTCCACCTCTTAACTCTACCAAAGCCTCAGCAATGGTGTTCAATTTAAAACGATTGGGGTTATCTTGAATTTCAGACATTCTCTCCGACTTTTACTTGCTGATTAAATGATTTCCAAGGCAAAAGTAGCTCTTTTTCTTGCATCTAATAAAGCCGTAGAACCATTAAAAAAACTTCAAAAGCTGCCTTTTCAGACAGCTTTTGCTTTTATTATCCTCGTTTAAACTTAGTGATGCGCTTAAAGAACTGAACGTACGCATCGAGGCTCAACATCTGCGATTCGTTCATCGACTTATATGATAGGAATATCCCAATAACTAACAAGATAATAGAAGAGAACCAAGTCCCTGCAAATATCGACCACACCCCTTCTCGAGCAAACTTTTCTCCTGTTATTGAGAGAATATAGTAGGCAATAAAGAACAGCACCGAAACTACAATTGGCATTCCGAAGCCTCCCTTACGAATGATCGCGCCAAGTGGTGCACCAATAAAGAAGAATAGAAGCGCAGCAAGCGAAAGAGTGAACTTCTTGTTCATTTCTACTCCCATTCGGTTTATCTGCTCGGTGTTTGTCTGCAAGTCCCAACTATTGGCTGTAATGTACTGCTGTGCCGATTGGGCACTCGAAAGCGCATTATCGATAGTTTGCATTTTCTTTTGATTATCGAATGCATGGTATATCGAGTCAGACTCAAACACAGCCAACTTCTCCAACTTCTTTGTTGTAAAGGTGGTGTCAATCTCGTTTGCCTTTCTAAAGTACCCGGTATGAAGGAATCCACTTAGGTACATATTCACCTTATACTGGCGCTGCTTGTCGAGCGAATCGCGACTTTTAACAAGCTGATTAATGTTTTGCATCCTCTCGCTATCCTTAAACAAGCTCTCGTTGGTTCTATCGAACTTGTAGTTGTTTATTTCAACAACAATTTGATTCTTAGCAAAATAAGTATGTCTAAATGGTTTTAGTTCATAAGCCTGAGGATTACTGGAGCCCTTATCATCCTGGTAGGTATTCCCATTATAAAGGGTTACTACAAGGTAGCGCTGGTCATCGGTAATCTTCATGTAGCCAGAGTCTGCATAGGTTACATCAGTGTTTCCACTTGCCTGCTTATGGTTATATATAAGAATTCGCTTTAGCAGATTAGTTTTCTCGTCCTTAGAGCCAATTTTAAGGCTGATATTGGGGATGCCATTATAGAAGACTCCCTCGCGGATTTGCAGTTCAGGGCGCTTCTGCTGCACGTCGTAGAGCAGCGAGTATGCCTTTAGATTTACATAGGGAACTACATTATTGGAAAGGAAGAATGCCCCAACGGTAAGGAGAACCACCGCAAAGAAGAGCGGAGTCATAATACGAACCAGCGAAACACCGGCAGCCTTAAGGGCGAGCGTTTCGTTATTTTCGCCCATGTTACCCATTGCCATAAGGGTGGAAAGTAACATTGCTAGCGGTAGCGCAAGCGGCATTAGGCTAATACCAATATAGGTCATCAGCTCCGCAATAACGGTCCAGTCCAGACCCTTACCTACCAGAACATCTACCCACTTCCACAAGAACTGCATCAGCAATACAAACATCACCAGCACGAAGCTAAGCGTAAATGGACCCAAAAAGTGTTTTAGGACGAACCTATCTAATGCCTTCATCGACGAATAGTATGTTATGTCGTAATTTTTACCAAAAATGGATTGATGCGCAAAGTTAAACGATTTTTCAAAGCGCTGCTGCCTTTAATTCTATTTAATGATTACGGGAAGACCTGTGGGATATCCCCAACCATACAATGAGGATGGCCGATAATTCAGTTTCATTTTTCGATATTTTTTCACCCCAACTAAACTCCTCAAAACCTTTAAAATGCACCGCCAAACCTAGCCTATTGAAGTTTTCTTTACCAACTTTTTTTCGCAGCACCTCTTGCAGGAATAGAAAATATGCCTACATTTGCATCCGCAATCGAGAGGGTAACACCTCAACAAAAGATGGCGAGGTAGCTCAGCTGGTTAGAGCGCATGATTCATAATCATGAGGTCGCCGGATCATCCCCGGCTCTCGCTACGACTCCTGTCACGGCAGGGTTTCTTTTAGTTATTAGTTAATAGTTAGTTTTGGGGAAAAAGGTACTTCTTTACGAAGTGCCTTTTTTTATTGTTCCTACTTGTAAGATCGATGTGCAAACAATTTGCAAACAAGTTCGGGATAATCCTTCTTAGTGGCAGTTTTATCTGCTATAGATTACAATCACCTTGCTTAAATCAACCTCACCTAGTCACATTCAAACACCTAGCAAAAGTTAAGTTCTTTACAAATCAATACTTGATTCGACTAATTAATACTTAATCTTAAGAACTGTACAATAAAGGGTACTTCTTTATGAAGTGCTTTTTTATTCCCTCTATTTTAGATCTTCTGCAAAAAGATTCCAATTCCAGACTAACAGCATTTTGCACTTCTCAGCCCTGCAATTCTATAATTAAGCCCACGAAAGCAGAAAAAAGTTGGAGAACCTTACACACTACAGGCAACCTCCTCAATCTTTACGCTTATTAGCTCCATCCCTTGGAAAATTGGAGCTGATCAGCAACATATCATTCCTATAAGTCAAAAAAATTCCTTTTCTCTTCCAAAGAACTAACTCTGTAAATATCAAAGAACAACTACGCATTTAGCGTAATATCAACAAAAATATGAGGAAAATGCTTTGCGTATCTTTTTTTCTTGCTAAATTCAGCGCCATTTTTACCTCAATTACAAATCAAATGTTAACGAACAATACGAATATGGGAATAAAAAGTCGTCTTACGTTAATGAGCTTCCTCCAATTCTTCGTTTGGGGTGCGTGGCTTATAACCATCGGCACGTACTGCTTTGCCACAAAGCACTGGAGCGGAGCCGAATTTGGTGCGATATTTTCCACTATGGGAATCGCCTCTCTATTCATGCCTGCTCTGATAGGAATTATTGCCGACCGCTGGGTAAATGCAGAGAAACTATACGGCATCATCCACCTGCTAAGTGGTGCATTTATCTTTAGCCTCTCGCTTGTTGGCAACCCCAATGACTTGTTTTGGGTAATGCTTGGCGCCATGCTCTTCTACATGCCCACCATTGCCCTATCCAACTCCATTGCCTACAACGCGCTCAAGAGCAACGGCTACGATGTTGTTAAGGACTTTCCGCCCATCCGCGTTTGGGGAACTGTGGGCTTTATTGTGGCCATGTGGGTAACCAACCTTACCGGCAACAAGGCCACAGAATTCCAGTTCTACATCTCGTCGACCGCGTCACTTGTCCTCTTCCTTTACTCATTCACATTGCCCAAGTGCCCTCCACAAAAGGATGCATCAGCAAGCAAGACGTGGGTAGAGACCTTTGGGCTCAACGCCTTTAAGCTATTTGCCAACTACAAGATGGCGCTGTTCTTTATTTTTTCGATGTTTCTGGGAGCCGCCTTGCAGCTGACCAACGCCTACGGAGACACCTTCCTCAACGACTTTAAGGAGATTCCGGCATACGCGAACTCGTTCGTAGTGAAGTACTCCACCATCATCATGTCCATCTCGCAGATGTCGGAAACGCTGTTTATCCTAGCCATTCCATTCTTCCTAAAGCGATTTGGGATTAAAAACGTAATGCTCATCAGCATGCTGGCATGGGTGCTCCGCTTCGGGCTATTCGCCTTTGGCGACCCACAAGGCGGCCTTTGGATGATCATCCTCTCGTGCATCGTTTACGGAATGGCGTTCGACTTCTTTAATATTTCGGGTTCTCTTTTTGTTGAAACCACCACCGACTCTAAGATTCGCTCCAGCGCACAAGGCCTGTTTATGATGATGACCAACGGCTTTGGTGCTGTAATGGGCAGCTTGTCGAGTGGATTTATCATCGACAGGTTCTTTACCAGCAATGGGCATAAGGATTGGCACGGGATCTGGCTTACATTTGCCATCTATGCGCTTGTGGTAGCCATTTTATTCTCCATCTTCTTTAAGCATAAGCACAAGCCAGAAGCTGCAAATCAAGATGTAGAAGTTTCCAAAAGATCAGAAAAAGACTTGAAACCATCCACGTCCGAGATTTAACGACGTACACCAAATAAACGGGAGGGACATGAAGTTTTAATTCCCTCATGTCCCTCCCATACCACCACACGTGCGATTCCTAGCCTTAGTCCATTCCTGCATATGCGATGTGCCGTTCCTCTTTTCCGACGAGAAACAGCCCCCTTCCCCACTCTTCCTATCCCGCCCTACTCTTGCGGTAAGGAACCTCGATTTCATATGAAAGAATAGCCTTTTCCTCCCCCCAGGCAACTCCTTCCATACCAGGGATAGCATCTCCAACAGCACAGAAAACTCTTACCAGAGCACGGATAACTCCTTTCCCTGCATAGGAAACTCTTTACATGGCATAGAAAGTTCCTCCCTTGGCACAGAAGGCTCCTCCCTTGGCACAGATAACTCCTCCGATGGCACGGCAAACTCTTTCTATGGCACAGGAAACTCTTTTCTTGGCACGAAAAAACTCCTCCGACGGCACGGAAGGCTCCTCCGATGGCACGAATGACTCCTCCAATGGCACAGATAACTCCTCTTATGGCACGAAAAGATCCTCCCTTGGCACCGAAAGTTCCTTCGACGGCACGAGAAACTCTTCCCGCTGCATCAGCAACAGCTTTCAGAGCTCGGAAATGTGCAGCTATCGGAGAAAAGAAGCAGGTGCTTGGGTAGACAAGGATATGGCTCTACCAAATTCTGGGGATAAATCCCTTCTTTCGACTCTCCATTCAACAGTTTTGGAGTTGAATTCTTACGGAACTCCGTTCACCTGCATTGTATGCGGGGTAAATTGTATTCAATCCTTTCGGACTACGGCTCAGCGACCAGCATTCGACACCTGTCAGGGACGAGCACAGAACAAGTTGCCTCTATTACGGAAAAACTCGACAAGAACTTCAACTGAAATTGCTCCGAAAGAAGGGTGAGAGACTAGGAATTTCGCGGCAATTCAACGACAATAAAAAACCGGAAGGCCTTTGATGGACATCCCGGTTTATTTCCCCGTACTGCCGAAAAAGCAATATTTAGCAGGCTGCAGGGTAACGCTTGATTAGCTTATTCTGACGCATCGCTGCCTTTAGGAAACGTTTTACCCCAATTGGCTTATATCCGCGCGATCGGTTAAGCGCACCAACTTTGAACAGCAGGCTTTGCGTTCGAAATAACTCGCGGTATAATCCAATCAAAGAAACCTCAGGATCCCACGCATGAATTGCCTCTGCCCCTGCCCCATTAATCTCTATTATAGAAAATCCGCTGCCGGCTTTAAGCTGCTCGGTAGACTCAAATCGAATGTCAAATCGTCCGAAGTAGAATTCGGGCATGCTGCGTGCAATTTCATCAAAACGAGAGTTTAACTCGTCTGTAATCAAGTGGCTCGCATCCCTGTATAGTCCACCAACACGAATGCTCCCTATAAAAGAAAGCCTTACCAACTCGCCTGCATCAGGAACTTGGTTGAGGTGCCTATCATCGAAGCCTAAATGCTCTGAGCATTGCCCCATATAGTACTTAGACCGAAGCTTCGAGCGAGGATTACTCTTGATTAGCTCCCGAATGGTCGATTCTCCATCACCAACAACGTAGGGAAAGTAACGTAAAGCAACTGCAGTAATGCGTCCCTTTTCCTTCCCTGGCTCCCGAACGTAGAAAACGCCAGCTTCCCCGTCGAAAGCAACAAGCCGTTGGATCAGCATCCTTTCGCCAGCAGGATAGGCAGAAACATAGTCGAAAAGGTGATCGTAATCAGCAACCAACCGCACTCCATACCCCTGCCATCCAACATCAGGCTTAACCACTACAGGGAATTTGATGTCATTCTCCTCCATAAGCAGGAGGGCTTTCTTGACATCATTTTCTGGGGATTCACAAGTGCGCTCGATAGTCACGAATTCGGCTAGCCATAGTTGCTGTTCGGCACCAACCTGCTGCATGGTATCGCTCTTCGACTCGCCCCAATACCCCCCTGTTTCGATCAGGGGATTAGAAATAGTAGGAAGCGTAAGGCTACGATAGCGAATCGAAAGAAGCATCCATCGTAAACCTATAGGAATATAGAATAGCCCATTGGGGAGCTGCTCGGCAAATGAAACCACGCGCTTAATCCCTTCGAGCGAAGGCATTCCCATATGCTTGCTTATTAGCATCGGAATAAATTTACCTCGGCTTAACGCAGCAAGCAACGAAGGTGGCACATCGCCCAACACCTGCTTCGACGTTTTGCTCCATTTTGGTTTTAGGGTATTTCGCATGGCCAACAGCACCACGACTGCCAGCACAACACCCCAAGACCATACGCCCAAGTGCTCCAACACGAGCTTCCCAAAAAAGATAACAATAGTTAGTACGATGGAGGAGTATATGGCACCAGATAGTATTGAAACTACTGCAAAACGCTTGAACGAAAGCTTAAACCATCCACATGCAACAAAAGTAGGGAATAATAAACCTGGCGTAATTCGACAAATAACAAGCACATGAACCATATTCGATTCAAGCCACATCCTCAACTTCTCAACCTTTGGTCCAATTATTTTCGATTTCAGCCAAGCATTCCGCTGTGCAACATGTCCGAGTCCATAGATAAGCAAGTCTCCTACCACAATGCCCAAGTAAACGCTTAAGTAGGCCATTAGAAGGGGTAGCTGATGCTCAACTCGAGAAAACGCAGCTGCTAGAATTGCCGCATCCTCATGAATAAATGTCAAGAAAAAAATGGCGATGCAGTGCTTGAACCAAACTAAAGTAAAGGAATTCATGTATGTATGCTTTACAGTAATCTAAACGCCCTGAATCTACAAAATTTTATTTACTTAACATTTATTTAACCTAACAAATCGCCATTAAAAAAAAAGAGAAGCCAAAATCGCATTGTCCAATACGCTTTCGGCTTGGTCTACTTCACATAAATCCTATAATCGAGCACCTCTACCACGTCTCCAACACGAATCTTTGCGCGCTTACGGCTTTCTAGTGCACCATTCAGCCTTACAACACCATCGTCTACCATAATTCCTGCTTCAGCCCCATTAGCGGCAACATTTACAACTTTTAAGAGTTGGCTTAGCTGTATGAAATCTCCTTTGGTCAGGGCAAATTCTACTGTCTTCATTTGTTTAACTTGATGTAAAAAGAAAAGGCCACCCAAAGGTAGCCTTTTCTAAGTATTGTAATTAATGGTTTATGCTTTTGATGCACTTAGCGTAACCCGCTCAAGCCACCTTACCATTGAAAGCATTACGATCATTGAAGCCGCAGTAGCACCCACAAACACCAACCAACAAGCCCAGATTGGCACTGTTGTGTAAAGAATACCTCCTATAAATAGGAGAGAGTTTCCTACAGCAGTAGCAGCCAACCAAGCACCTTGCATTAAGCCCTGCAGATGAGGAGGAGCAACCTTCGAAACAAAGGAAAGCCCAAGCGGAGAAATAAACAGTTCGGCTACCGTTAGGATAAAGTAAAGGATAACCATAATCCAAGGAGTAACGCGTATTGCACTAATCTGAGTCTCAGACATGGTATTAAGAACCTCCTTTGAAGGTAGTACAAAAGAGAAAATCATTAGGAAAATGTATGCTAAAGCAGCAATCCCCATACCAATAGCAATCTTCATTGGAGTTGATGGCTCGATACGCTTACGCTTCAATGTGCCAAAGAACCACATGATAAATGGAGTTAGGGTTACCACAAAGAATGGGTTAACGCTTTGGAAAATCTCCGCACCCTTTATGCTTGTAAACCCTAGGTCAATGTTGATTACGCTCAAATCCACATAATCACGGGCAAATAAGGTTAGCGAGTAACCATTTTGGTGGAACGAAAGCCAGAAGAAAATAACCACACCGAAAACTGCAAATAGAGCATAAATGCGCTGTTTGATCTCATTTGCGCTCATTTGAACCTCTTCTCTGGTAATCTTATGCTCCTCACCTTTCGCTACAGCCTTCTTTGAAGGATCTGGGAACTTATTCTTATTAACCAAGAAAATAACCAACGAAATAACCATTGCTACAATAGCAGCCATGAAAGCGTATTGGAATCCACGATTGAAGACATCAAGATAGTTGTTAACAAAAGCAGAAAGATCGGTTACAGGCACTTTATTTAGCACTGCAGCATTGGCATAATCTTGAAGGCGAGCAAGCGATTCCGAGTTCATATTAGCCCCCTCAGCAAGGTACTTATGGCAAAGTTCAGGAAGACTAGCATTGTAGTCAAAGTTATTAACCTTCAACCACCAGTTTCTTACACCAATTGCAATAAATGGAGCAAAGAAGCCACCTATATTAATGAACATGTAGAATATCTGAAATCCGAAATCTCTCCTATCGCTAAACTCGTTGTTGTCGTACATCTGACCAACAAGCGCTTGAAGATTCCCCTTGAAAAGACCATTACCAAAAGCAATGACAAGAAGCCCTAAGCAGGTTAGCGTTAAGTATAACCCAAAATTTGGAACAGGAGTAGGCGTTGGAATTGAGATCAAAAGATATCCAACAGCCATCAATATCAACCCAAATAGGATTGTCCCCTTGTAATTCTTAGTTCTGTCTGCAATAACCCCTCCAACCAATGCTAACAAATAGATTGAAGCGTAAAATGCTGAATAAATATATCCAGTTGTAGTTTCGGATAGGCCAAACTTAGCAGATATAAACAGCGTTAATATCGCCATCATGATGTAGAACCCGAAGCGCTCCCCCATGTTGGCCATGGCAGCGGCTAAGAGTCCTTTGGGATGTTGTTTAAACATATCGATTGTTGTTTTTAATTAGTGTTAACGTCTGTAAGCGTGCAGGCAAAGATATCAATAAACCTCGTTCGTACAAGAGCGCTGCTTTCATTTATAACGAATAATTATTTACAATGCTTACATATTTTAACCAAAACAGAACAAACAGCAATGCTGTCGGCTTTTTTATCACTACAACACCTACAAATCGAAGCTGACAACAATCATCTAGCGACGAACTTGGCAGATAAACCTTCCATTACATGATTGTAGAATAGCAGGAAATCATCAACAAACTCTAACAAGACTACTTTCTGTTGTCTATATTTGTTTCGCTAGATAATAATGCTGAAAAAACATCATCATGAAGATATTTCCGGCCGAACTAGTTAAGGCTATAGACCAGTATACGATTGCCAATGAGCCAATAGCATCCACAGATTTAATGGAGCGAGCATCGATAGCCATTGTAGCAAGGATTATGGAGCTATACCCCGATACCAACCAAGAGTTTGCCATTTTCGCAGGCTCGGGGAATAATGGTGGCGACGGGTTGGCTGTTGCCCGAATCCTTTCGCATCAAGGATATCGTATACAAATCTATTTCATTCAAACCACGCCAAACACAACTTCTGACACAACCATCAACTTCGCCCGTATTGAGCCATCAGAAAGTCTTACCCTCGAGACGTTGAAGCCAGAAGCGGTTATTCCGTTCATCACCCCAGAAACGGTAATCATTGATGCCCTCTTTGGTTCTGGAATCAATCGTCCTCTTGATGGGTTTAACCGGCATATGGTGGAGTTTATAAACGACAGCGGCTGCACGATAGTCTCTGTTGATCTGCCTTCCGGTCTTATGGCAGAAGATAACTCGACAAATGATACAAATGCCATCATCAGGGCTGACTATACGATAACTTTAGAACTTCCTAAGCTTGCACTGCTGCTGCCCGAAAACGACCAGTACGTTGGGGAGCTAAGCATTGTACCAATTGGCCTACACCCAAAGGCTCTTGATGGATTTCCTAGCAGCATGCATTTTGTTACCAACGAAATGGCATCGAAGATGCTCTACAAAAGACGTAAGTTTGCACATAAAGGAACGTTTGGGCACTGCTACCTTATTGCAGGGTCGCAAAAAATGCTCGGAGCATCCATTCTATCGTCTAAAGCCTGTATGAAAACGGGAACAGGGCTGCTTACTACGCATATTCCTGCCGGATTGCAAACCGCTTTAAACATTGCCGTTCCCGAAGTCATTATCGACCAGGATAGCAATTCGGCATATTTCACCCAGTATTCGAGCATCACCAGCTTCGATGCTATTGGTATTGGTCCGGGATTAGGAACTAATGCAGCAACGGTGGCTACGCTAGCGCAGCTGCTTGCCGATGCCCGCAGGATGCCCATGGTGATTGATGCCGATGGACTTAACAACATCGCCTATAATAAGGATCTACTTAAAGTACTTCCTAAATTTGCCATACTAACCCCTCACCCCAAGGAGTTCGAGCGCCTTGCCGGAAGCTGGAACAACGATATAGAGAAGCTGCAGCTGCTTAATCAATTTGCCAAAGAGCATAGCGCCTACATCGTGCTAAAAGGAGCACATACCATTGTAGCCTCACCCGATGGGCGACTTTGGTTTGCTTCGGTGGGTAACCCAGGAATGGCAACAGCAGGCAGCGGCGATGTGCTTACCGGTATCATTTTAAGTTTACTTGGACAAGGATACTCTCCCGAAGAGGCTTCAATTCTAGGAGTTCATCTGCACGGATTGGCAGGAGATATTGCTGCAAAGGAAGAGAGTCAGGAAGCGCTTATCGCATCTAGCATTGTCGACTGCATTGGTAAAGCATTTAAATTCCTTTGGGAAATCAGAAATTTGTAAGTTTGTAATGCCAAACTCAACGAGATCCCTCACTTGCTTGCAATAGGGTTCATCTATCATTTAAAACTAAAGTATGATGACAAAAAGATACTGCTTAACTGCTGCTTTACTTTTAGGAGCAGCAGCTGGAATGGCTCAAAAGACAGTGAATTCATATCCTGTATCAGACGGCATTAAGCCTGGTGGCTACATTTACTCGCTACCACTTACTACAATCAACTTTAAAGTTAAGGTAGCGCATCTGTCGTTTAAGAGCGGACCATACGCCCAATTTGCCCAGAAGTACTTAGGTATAACCGATGCTGAACAATCGGATAAGGAGTACCACCGCTTGTTGAGCATTGGTAGCGGAACCAGCGAAGAGGCTGATTCCCAAAACACCTACGTTGCTGAAGCGGCATCTGGCACCGACATGACGTTTCTTGAGCTCACCAATCAGGGATTGATTGTGCCTACTGCGTTTGTCACCCAAATTCCTGCACAGCCAATTCCGGCCAAGGGGCTTAAGATAGCGCCTCCATTTACCGATCTTGGAGCCGATCCCTCAATCTACAAAGAGAAAGCCACCTTCTTCTCTGATGTGAAAATGGACACCGCATTCGTAAAGGTTCCCGTTCAGAAAAGCATGCTGGTAGAGAAGAGCCCAGAATCCAGAGCATCCGACGCTGCAAACTTCATCTTTAACCTTCGCAAGCGCAGAGTAGACCTCGTTTCGGGAGACATCGAAAACGTGTTCAACAATGGCGAAGCGCTTAAGGTTGCCCTTAAAGAGATAAACCGCCTTGAGCAAGAATACCTATCGCTCTTCATCGGGAAAACGTACGTAGATTCATTAACCTACAGCTTCGACTATACGCCCAAGAATGGAAGCGGTAAATCGTCGGCTATCCTATTCCGTTTCTCGGAGAATAAGGGGGTTGTTGCCGAAAACGACCTGTCTGGTAAGCCTGTAATGGTAGAAGTTACCCCTACCAACGCCACACAACAGGTGCCTAGCAACATCAGCGACAAGGGCAAAGATGCCGTTATAATGGCTCGCTACCCCGAGGTTTGCACCGTGAAAGTTATTGATGGTAAAGAGCTCCTATTCTCATCGAAGGCAGCCATATCGCAAGCCGGGAAAGTTGTTCGCATGCCCATTTCGTTCCCTTCTTCTAAGAGGTAATCAAATATAAAAGCACCAAAAAAGCCTGACAGGTAGCTGTCAGGCTTTTTTTATGAATCAATGATTTGCTCATTTATGTTTTGACTTCCTTATTCGCTCTACTAGGCGGTAGTACTGCTTTTTCACCTTTCGGTAAACAGCAATATAGCGCCAGATTCCTACTGCAAGAATTACGGGAGCTCCCCAAAGAAGAAAATAGCCAAGTTCTTCGATCTGTCCAAGAGCAGCCAACCTAACAATGGTAAATCCGGCACTGGCAAAAACTACCGAGGTTCGGAAGTAGGCTAAAAAGGTTCGCTCGACCGCTAAGTTGGTACGCTCAACCGCCAATGCATCGTTAAGGTTTAGCTCCTCCAGTATCTCTTCTTCGACTTTTAGTCTCATAAATGCGCTAATAACATGGTACTATAAAAACGTCAGGCCACATCAATTGTTTCTGCTGAATCAGAAAACAAAATCCTTGCAACCACAGAATGCGCTACAAGGATTTTGAAGTTTATCTTGACAACCTACGACTGCTAGCTTCCGCTAAATAGTCGTTCGAGCCAGTTTTTCCCAGACTTGAAGCTGCGCAGGTAGATCTTTTGCCCTACAGCAAGCGTATCACCTGGCTTCATCTCGTTCTTCTTGTAGAGAGCCTTTAGCTTCATACCGTAGCTTTGGGCTATTTGGTACATGGTGTCGCCATCTTTTACGGTGTAGAACTCGTTGCCCTTTGATGCCTTATTGCGCTTGGGCTGGATGTAGATTCGCTGCCCTGATCTGATCACAGAATCAGCCGTTAGGTCGTTATACTTGTTCAGCTGCCAGCGCATCAGCCCATACTGGTCGGCTAGCTTATCAACCGAATCGCCATCCTTGGCAACAACAAACTTAACGCCATTGCACTCCGAGGCGTTGCGCCTGTTGTAGATGTCGACCACAAAGTTGTCGTCGCTCGATACCTTAGAGCCGTTGCGCTTCTTTTTATTACCTGTTGTTGCAGCAGGCTTATTGGCAAAGGTGATATCTACCCCCTTATCGAGCAGGAAGAGCTGGTCGTCCTCGATCTCCTTTATCAGGATTTCGGCGTAGCGTGGATTGGTGGCGTAGCCCGCCTTTTTTAGGCCATACGCCCACGACCTGTAATCGGTGGTGGGCAGCTCGAAAAGGAATGCGTACCGCCTGTTCGAGAGCAGGTACTTCGAGTGGTCCTCGAACGACTGGCGCACGTCATCGTACTTGCGGAAGCACTCCTGTGGGGCATCGTCGTCGTGGTGGATGGTGGCACCGGCCCAGTCCTTATGGCACTTGATGCCAAAGTGGTTGTTGGCCTCGGTGGCAAGGCGGCCATTGCCGTTGGCCGATTCGATAAGCGCCTGAGCCATGATGATGGAGGCGGGAACGCCATTCTTCTTCATCTGCTCGATGGCAATGTCCTTATACTTCTCGATGTACTGCTCTTTGGTCATTCGATCGGCGAAAGCCAGAGAGGATAACAGGCACAGCACAAGCCCTAACACTAATGGTCGCATACTTTTCAACATAAAAAAAACGGGGTTTGCAGGTGCTAAAGTAATTTCAAAGGGTTACTTTTACAAATCGGAATACAAAATAAAATCAACTATAATCCGTCCAAATGGAAAAAACCTTCATCTTTAACTATAAAGAGTATGCATCGCAGGATGAGCTGGCCAGCATCGATAAGGAGCTAATTGCACGTGCGCTCGACGCCCAAAAAAAGGCGTACGCACCCTACTCCAACTTTCAGGTGGGAGCGGCAATTCTTTTTGAAGATGGTACAATTGTTACCGGCAGCAACCAGGAAAATGCGGCATACCCATCGGGGCTATGCGCCGAGCGTACGGCCATGTTCTACGCGCAGGCCACCTACCCCGAAAAGACGATCGCGGCCATTGCCATTACCTCGGCTACCGCGCACGTGGCCAACCGCAAGCCGGTGTTCCCCTGCGGCTCGTGCCGCCAGGTGCTGCTCGAGAGCGAGCAGCGCAACGGCAAGCCCATCCGGGTGATCTGCTACGGAGCCGACGACATCATTGAGGTTGGTTCGGCGGCAAGCCTGCTTCCGCTCCACTTCATCTTCGAGAAATAAAAAAAGAGCCTAACCGAAACGTTAGGCTCTTTTTTTTGCGGGCTGCCCTACCAGAGGTCGACCTGATCGAGCCAGCTGTTCATAAACGCGAAGGGCAGCAGAATGGCAAAGAATATCTTCAGCATCATCAAAATCATCATTCCAGAGTTTAGCACCAGGGAGATGATTGCCAGAATGCGCCCCGTGGAGAGGTTGCTGTAGGAGCTGGGCAGGAACTGATCGGGGTGATTCATGTAGAGCCGGAGGTCCTTATTGGCCAGCACAAGGGCAATGGCGGCAAGGATGAAGCCCGTGAGGCCGAAGCAGCAGCAGGTTGCCAGCGAAATAATTGAGAGCGTTAACACCAGGTTGGCGTTAGGGAGCGGTTGCTGAAAGCGAATCTCTTCCATAGGTTTAGCGTTACGTTAGTTGAAAATATAGTTTAGTATGATGGCGGCGACATCGATCCCAAAGAGGATTTTGATGACCACCGTTCCATGCTTAAAGCCAAAGATGAGGTGCAGCACCAGAAAGGCGAAGAGCAGCAGCATCGGGATTAATGCCCAGTGGTAGCCGAGGCTGGCCGATAGGTTTCCCTTTAGCAGCTCGATGAACGCCCGCTGCATGCCGCAGGTGGGGCAGTCGACCCCGAAGCACTGCTTAAAGAAGCAGGGGAGCAGATGTTGCTGAAGCCAGCTGGCAAGGTTTACGAGCATACCGCCGCGTTTTTCCGTTTTGGGTTATAGTACGTCCTTTTTACCGGCACCATCCTCGCCGTGCTTCTTCTTGGCCTTCGCGGCAAGGGTTTGGCGCGCGCGCACCTGCTGCCTCAGCGTGTCTATCTCGCGGTTGAGGTGGGCCACCAGCCCGTCGTACTCGGGGCGAGGGTCGACTAGGTTGAGCGCGTTGAGCATCTCGAAGAGGGCGGCGCACTGCCTGCAGGCCACCTTTGCGAGCGTGTAGGCCGATACCGGCTCGGCCTCCTTCACCTTTACCTCGCTGAGCAGCCGGCTGTCCTCCTCGTACTCGGCCTGCGCCGCCATTACCACCTCCCACTGCGCGGTGGCGCTAAGCGCCTTCAGGGCGGCAACGTACCGCTCGTTGGTGGTGAAGAGGCTGTTCAGCCCGTAGAGCGCCGAGCTCTCCTTGTCGAGCTTCAGGCGCTGCACGCTTCCGGCATCCTTCAGCGCCCGGTAAACGAGGTTGGCCGCCTCGTTGACGGCCGGGTTGGTGCTGTGGACAAAGGCCTCGGCAAGGCTCTTGAAGCAGAGGTACTCGCTATCGCGCTTGGAGTCCATCGCCCTCTTATTCTTGATTTCGACGATGTAGGCAGCCCGCGCCAGCACCCGCTCCAGCACGGCGATGGTTGCTTCGAGCCGCTCCACCAGCTCCGCTAGCTTAGGGGTAAGGTTGGCGCTCGACCGAAAGAGGGCAGCGACCTGCCGGGAGAAACTGAACGCCTCGCCAATCTGTAGTGCAGCAAAATGGATGGATTTCGTTTTCATGCTGACATCGGGTTCTCGAATAATTAATCGTTAAATAAACTCAAAAGCACTAATAAAAACAAGGAAAAGCTAAAATAGATGTTCAACCTCCGCCCGAGGATGATGGCTGCCCAAGAGAAGCACCAAAACTCAGCTTGAGGATGAAGACCTCCTTGTCGATAGGGAAAAACTCAGTTTGAGGATGGAGGGGTCTCTAGCAAAGCATCGAAACTCAGCCTGAGGATGGAGGTATGGCTGGAAAAACGGGGAAACTCAACCTGAGGATGGAGGCTTTGGGCAAAAACCACCAAAACTCAGCCTGAGGATCGAGGCCTACGGATGGGCACATAAAAACTCAAGCTGAGGATTGAGGCCTCTGGAGGAAACCGCAAAAACTCAGCTTGAGGATGGATAATCCATTATAAAAAACAGCAATACACAGTCCGTATATGCCCTTGGGGGCAGCCAACGAAGGCCGCCTCCGCCGAAAGGGCTAAGCCTTGGCTCGCTTAAGGCTTCCCATCCCGATGCTAGCGGCCAGCAGCCCAACAAAAACAACGGCTCCGTTAAGGATGAGTAGCTCGAAGCCGAACTCGTAGCCGTTAAACCAGCGCGCCGAATTTACGCTTAGGATGTAGCAGATTATGGGCGAAGCAACGGCAATATAGGGCACCCAACGGTCGCGAACGCAGCGCTTGGTGAAGAGCCCAAAGGCGTACAGCCCCAGCAGCGGCCCGTAGGTGTAGCCCGCAATGGTGTATATGGCGGTAATCACCGCCTCGCTATTGATGCTCTTAAAGGCGAGGATTACGATGATGGTGGCCACCGACATGCCTATGTGCGTGATGGTACGGATGCGCTTCATCCGGGAGGCCTCGAAGCGGTTGGCCCCCATGATGTCGATGGTAAACGAGGTGGTGAGCGCCGCTAGCGCCGAGTCGGCGCTGGCGTAGGCAGCGGCAATGATGCCAATGATGAAGATAACCCCCAGCGACGCGTTGAAGTATCCGCCCGTTGCCAGCATGGGGAACAGCTTATCGGTGTTACCCGGAATGGCGATGCCGTTCTTTACCGCGTAAATCCCCAACAGAGCCCCCAAGGCAAGGAAGAGCAGGTTGATGGGCAGGAACAGGAAGCCGTACGAGTACATATTCTTCTGCGCATCCTTAATATTCTTGCACGCGAGGTTCTTCTGCATCATATCCTGGTCGAGCCCCGTCATCACGATGGTGGTGAAGAAGCCGCCCAGGAACTGCTTCCAGAAGTAGGTCTTGGCGTACGGATCGTCGAAGAACCAGATGCGCGCATACTTGCTGTTTGCCACCGTAGACACCAAATCGTGGAATGAGTAGTTGAACGAATCCTTGATAAGGAAAAGCGACAGCACCAGCGCCGACAGCATGGCAATGGTTTGGATCAGGTCGGTCCAGATGATGGTCTTGATCCCGCCCTTAAACGTGTAGAGCCAGATCAGCCCAATGGTGCCGATAACGGTAACCCAAAACGGAACCCCCAGCGCATTAAACACCAGCGTCTGAAGCACCATCGAAACCAGGAAAAGGCGAACCGAAGAGCCCAGCAGGCGGCTTATCAGAAAGAACGAAGCCCCCGTCTTGTACGACCAGAAGCCGAATCGCCCCTCGAGGTAGGTGTAAATCGAGGTGAGGTTAAGCCGGTAGTAGAGCGGCAGCAGCACGTTGGCAATAAAGAAGTAGCCGCACAGAAACCCCAGCACCATCTGCAGGTACGAGAACTGGCTGGTCATTACGTAACCGGGCACCGAAATAAACGTTACCCCCGAAATGGACGTTCCGATCATCCCAATGGCAATGATATACCAGGGCGATTTGCGGTTGCCGTTAAAGAAGCTTTGGCTGTCGACCTTACGGGTAGTCAGGTACGAGATCAGCACCAATCCGGCAAAGTAGATGACAATAATTAGCGCAATAACAAGTGGTGACATTCTTCCTAAATTTGGGCAGCAAGTTTAGCAAAAGATTAGGCAACGGTCAAGCTAGCAGCCCCTCTCGCAACCACCAGGTGCCATTTTTCTGGAAGCGAACCCCAACCGCCGCTAGATATACCCATGAGTACAAACGGCATAGCTCGATTGCAACTTCTTTCACAGGAGCCGAATGTTTTCCAACAAAGGCCACGCTCGCCCTACTCAACTAGAGCAAAGCGAAGGTCTAAGCCCTGCATTAGCTAAGCCTTAAGGATTCCCATAAAGAGTACGAAATGCCAAAACCCGAGAAATTGCCCACAATCATTTTGCTACTTTTGGCGTTATATCCTAAATCGATAACAAAAGTTAGAATGAGTAGCAAACGAACTATCATACTGCTGGCACTTGCCATCTCCTCGCTATCCCTTTTCGCCCAAAAGCCAAGCAACGCCACGCGAGACTTTCGCGAAGGGCTTCGAATGTACATGAAGAAGGACTACACCACCGCCTTCGAATACTTTAAAAGGGCATCAAACGATGGCGAATCGAATGGCGACCTATATATAGGAACCATGTACTTTAACGGCTACGGCGTAGCAAAGGACTACAACAAGGCGTTCGAGTGGTACATGCAGGCGGCAAGCCGCTTCAACAGCCAGGGGCAGTTTCAGGTCGGGCTCATGTACTACGAAGGAATTGTGGTGAAGAAGAGCGCCGAGAAGGCGGCAGAATGGATAGCGCGCTCCGCCCAACAGGGCAACTCCGATGCGCAGTACTTCTACGGCTGCATGCTAAAGAATGGCGATGGCGTGGCAAAAGATTACGCCAAGGCAGCCGAGTACCTGCAGCTGTCGGTGGGCAGCGGCAACACCGATGCGCAGGTTGCCCTCGGCGAACTTTACCTTAAAGGATCAGGCGTTACGCAGGATAACCTTAAGGCGTTGGAACTGTTTACCAACGCCGCCAACAGCAAGAATCCCGAAGCATACCTTTGCCTAAGCCAGATGTACCAAAAAGGCGATGGCGTAGCAAAGGACAAGAAAAAGTCGATCGACTACCTTACCATGGCAGCCAACCTCGACTATCCCAAAGCGCAGTTCGAGCTCGCCTTACAGTATATTAATGAGGTAAACGACAACCACACCGGATCAACCTGGCTGCTAAAGGCCGGAGCCAACGACTACCCCCCAGCCGAATTCTACATCGGGCAGCTGCTCGAAAAAGGATCCATCCTCCCCAAAGACATCCGCCAGGCCGAGGTCTGGTACAGCAAAGCCGCCGAGCATGGCCATGTAGAAGCGCAATACAGCCTTGGCATGCTCTACCTAAACGGGAAAGGAATTGAGCCCAATACGGCAAAAGCAAAAAGTTGGTTCGAAAAGGCAGCCGCCAACGGCTACCAACCCGCCATAGAAATGCTAAAAGAGTTCGAAAAAAAGTAGCACCAGCTTACCAGCAGCTCATTTTATTCAAGCAGCCGCATCAATCGTTGTTGCATTAAATGTACATTTGCTCAATAAAATGAATGCATGAATACCCAAGAATACCCATCCAAGCTACTAGAGAACGCCATAAACGAGCTAGCTAAGCTCCCCGGGGTCGGCAAAAAAACAGCCCTGCGCCTAGTGCTCCACATGCTTAAATGGTCGAACGAAGAGGTCGAACAATTTGGCAGCTCCTTTATCACCCTAAAGAACGAGGTAAAGAGATGCAAGGTATGCCACAACATTTCGGATAACGAAACCTGCGACATCTGCTCGAACACCTCGCGGGATAGTGGGATAATCTGCGTGGTAGAGAACATCCGCGATGTGATGTCAATCGAGCACACGCATCAGTTCAACGGGCTCTACCACGTACTTGGTGGGCTCATCTCGCCAATGGATGGCATTGGTCCTGCCGATTTAACCATCGCGAGCCTGATCGAACGCATCGGTACCGAAGACATCCGCGAGGTGGTCCTTGCCCTTAGCACCAACATGGAGGGTGAGACAACCAACTTTTACATCTACCGAAAAATTAAAGATTTCCCGATAAGCATATCCACCATAGCGCGCGGTGTTGGCTTTGGCGACGAGCTCGAGTACACTGATGAGATAACCCTTGGTCGCTCCATAAAAAATAGGATGCCCTTCGAAAAGACATTTGGCGATCATCAGTAACCAGCAAAATCAGCGCATTCAAGACATTTAAAATCAAGTTTCTTCCATCTAAAAGCAAATAATCTTCAGCAGAAAACTGGGTACGTTTGCTATTTTAGCTATATTAGTCGAGACTTATGGGCAAAGGTTTATTCGCATACCAAACCTCCACTAGTTGATTATTAGAACCATTAAAGCAGTTACTCCATTAAAACAAGGGAATATGAAACAACTCCTAGCAATAATTTCGTTTTGCATATTTGCAGGCATCGGTGCATTTGCACAGCAACCTTCTGATATAAAAACAAAGCTAGAAAGTGGCAACAAGCAGCTCAGCAACAAACAATACGCTGATGCCTTAAATACCTTTACCGAAATACTTAAAACGTCTCCAGCAAACGAAGATGCCCTCTCGGGAGCAGTTGTAGCCTATTCTAAGTTAGATCGGCTAAAAGAAGCTCAAGAAGTTGTAGACAACGCCATTAAAACGAAGCCAAACGATGCGAATCTCCTAATAATAAGCGGCAAAGTATACGGCTTAAGATACCTATACGACATGGCTGTAAAGGAGTTCGAGAAGGCACTTCCTCTCGCCTCCGATTCCCTAAAATCTTCGATTTACAGCAACATCTCCTCTATGAAGAATCAGCAGGACGATTTAGAAAATGCAAAAGCAGACGCGCGAAAGGCAATCGCGCTAAACGATAAAAACGAAAGCGCGTATGTAAACCTTGGCTACGCCCAATACCAGCTTAAAGAGTACAGCGATGCGCTCGACAGCTACTCAATGGCAATCAACATTAATCCTAGTAACCCCGAAGCATACTTTAGTCGCGGAATGGCATACCTTAAAGCCAACGACAAACGAAACGGCTGCGCCGATTTCCAACGAGCCTGTAAGTTAGGCAACAAGAACGGCTGCATTCAGTATGGTGCAGAGTGCGCAAAGTAGATCAAGATACTTTCCTTTTTGAAAATAAAGAAGGTGTGGCAGTAGTTGCCACACCTTCTTTGTTTTCAACGCATTCTCCCAACTGTCGATTGAATACAATCCCAATGCATCCTCCAAACACCAAGATGATAATTTTGTCATAAATAAATATGTTTAAAAAAAATTCATAAACATATATTGATATTTAGATTACATTTTTTAATATTGTGCCCAGATTAAGTTATACAATAACACTTTTACAGCCGATATCGTTTAAATGAGTAAGCGAACACCGCTTGTTGAAGTTCAAAATACAGCAATTATGGTAAACGAACTAGAAAGCTTCTTTTCTCACAATATAAAAGGAATGAAGCGCTCGGCGATAAGGGAGATACTCAAGTTAACCCAACGCCCTGAAATCATATCTTTTGCAGGGGGACTACCTGACCCCACCTTGTTTCCTATTGCAGAGTTGTCTGAAGTAACAGCTGCGGTTTTGCAAAACGAAGCAACGCTGGCGCTACAGTACGGTACAACCGAGGGTGATGCACTTCTTCGCAAGCTACTCGTTGAGCGCTATCAAAAGCAAGGAGTCAACATTCAGGAGAAAAATTTAATTATTACAACGGCTTCGCAACAAGGGCTCGACCTCACCGCAAAGATATTCGTTAACCCTAACGATACCGTAATTTGCGGACTACCATCGTACCTTGGGGCATTAAGCGCCTTTGTATCATATGGAGCCAATATCGAAGGTGTTTGCCTTGACGAACACGGAATGCGTAGCGACCTATTAGAGGCAAAAATAATCGAACTCCAAGAGAAGGGGATTCATCCAAAATTCATCTATACCATCCCCGACTTCCAAAACCCAACAGGCATTTCAATGCCCGAATGGCGAAGGGTGGAGATACTAGCCATCGCAGAGAAGTATAACATTATTATCCTCGAGGATGCCCCCTACCGCGAAGTGCGCTTTGCTGGTGTACCTCAAAAGTCGATGCTGGAACTTGACAAATCAGGAAGGGTTATTCAGTTAGGAACCTTCTCGAAGGTATTCGTACCCGGCTTCCGCATTGGTTGGGTTGTAGCAGATGAAGAAATCATCGACAAGTTTGTAGTTGCTAAACAAGCAACCGACCTATGTACACCTGCTTTCGTTCAGCGAATATCTGCCCGCTTTATGGAGAAAGGATATCTCGATAAAAACATTGCCGTAGTTATTAGCGCATATAAGCAAAAGCAGGAGCACTTTATTAAATGCTTACAGGAATATATGCCTAAAGATGTTACATGGACAACTCCTGAAGGTGGGCTTTTCATATTCCTAACCCTTCCCGAATACATCGATGCTACCGAATTCTTCCAAACAGCCATCGAGCAAAAAGTTGCCTACGTTCCAGGCTCTGCCTTCTACTGCAACGGCGAAGGTAAAAATACTATGCGACTTAACTTCTCGTTTATGAATATCGAGAAGAATGAGGAAGGCATCAAACGTCTTGCCAAAGCAATCAGCGTAGAGATAAACGCAAAAAAGACCACACCGACTTTCTAAACCACATTTTCGGACATTTTATCATTATTATAATCTACTACACACAAATCGAAAAGGGAGCCTGCAGGCGCAGCCCTCCCTTTTTTTATTGGCTATAACCTAACCGATACGAACACAATTAACAAAGCAATGGGAGGCTGAAAAACTATCCGTCCGATTGTTTATATTTGACGATAGCAATCATTCACTACAGCAAGCACCCCAGCAGCCATGATTAAACTTGAAAATGAAATAGTAAAACTCCGCGCACCAGAGTTATCGGATGTCGATCTCCTCTACGCATGGGAAAACAATATGGAGATTTGGCGAGTAAGCAATACCCTCGCTCCCTTTTCGAAGCACTCACTCATAAAGTATATCGAGAACTATAAGCTTGACCTATTCCAGACCAAACAGCTCCGCCTCATGGTTGAAGCAAAGGATCAATCATCGCTCATGAACTACCCTGTAGGAATTATCGATCTTTTCGATTATGACCCATTCCACCAGCGAGCTGGCGTGGGTATCCTGATTCATAACACCGAGAATAGAGGCAAAGGTTACGCTACTGAAGCACTAAAACTTCTAACTGCATACGCATTTGAGTACCTGCATCTACATCAGCTTTACTGCAACATCGCAAGCAACAACGAGCCAAGCATGAAGTTGTTTACGAATCAGGAATTCGAAATAGTAGGACTAAAAAAAGATTGGATCAGAACCAAGAGCGGTTGGCTAGGAGAATATGCTCTGCAAAAGATCAACCCACTGGCATTGATTTCGAAGTGCTAAAGCATCTCAAAAGGAGGGATATCCGGCATAAACGTATAGGTTCCATTCTCTTTGTCTATCTGACAGCAGTAATGCGCCAACCCGTTTGTAACAACCAAATAGCTAACATTTAGAACCATATTGTAACGAGCAAGCTGGTCGAAAACCTTCTGGTCTATTTTTACATGGCTAGCCTTACACTCTACAGCCAAAGAAGGTTGTCCCATGCGGTCGAATACAACAATATCGCTTCGCTTTGAAAGACCATTATACTTGAGAGAAACCTCGACGCCAATTAGCATTGCAGGCACATGACGTTCGTTCATCAAGAACTGTACGAAATGCTGCCGGACCCACTCCTCAGGAGTTAGCGCCACAAACCGTTTACGTACTGGATCGAATATTTCCTTCTTTACGCCATTACGACGAACCTTAATGTCACAGGTTGGCAGATTTAACACTTCCATGGTATAATCCTTTATTTTGTGCAAGATAAATCAGACTTATTAGTTTGTCAATGTTTATTAACAAAAAACTATTTGTATTTTAACGTGCTGAATAGGTTTTCGGTATCCGCATCTTTGTTGTATGTGGCTCCATTGCCCATTTAAATGCAATATCCACCCTAATTTAAATAACAATGATTACCAAACATGAAATTGTAAGCGACTGGCTCGAACGCTATACAGGACAAAGGAACGAGGATTTTGGGAAATACATACTTCTTACCAACTTTAATCGATACGTGCGCATTTTCTGCGAAATGATGAATACGCAGATTGTTGATCCCACTGCAAATATGCTCACCGCAACTGCAGAAGGTATTACCATCATCAACTTTGGAATGGGAAGCCCCAATGCGGCACTAATCATGGACTTGCTGAGTGCCATTCATCCTCAAGCCGTTCTCTTCCTTGGAAAATGTGGGGGGCTTAAAAAGAAAAATGCACTAGGCGACTTCATTCTTCCTATCGCAGCCATTAGAAACGAAGGAACATCGGACTCGTACATGCCACCCGAAATCCCAGCCCTTCCAGCATTTAACCTTCAACGATCGGTCTCTTCCATCATCCGCAATCACCAGAAGGACTACTGGACAGGAACCGTGTATACAACCAACCGACGCGTATGGGAGCACGATGAGGACTTTAAGGAGTACCTCGCAAAAACACGAGCTATGGCAATAGATATGGAAACAGCTACTATCTTTACCGTAGGATTTGCCAACGAGATTTCGACCGGAGCGCTACTGCTGGTATCCGACCAACCAATGATTTCGAGTGGAATTAAAACCAAGCAGAGCGACCTTTTGGTTACCGACAAATATGTAAACGAGCATGTAAGTATTGGAATTGAATCGCTAAGGGAACTAATCAACGACGGCAAATCGGTTAAGCACTTAAGATTCTAAAATGGCAAAGAAACCAAAGGCAAAAGATATCATTGCAGACTACCAGCGCATCTTATCGGACATAAAAAGTCGAAAGTTTAAGCCCATATACCTGCTGATGGGCGACGAACCTTTGTTTATTGATAAGATTGCCACCGCGCTGGCGAACGATGTTCTATCGGAATCGGAGAAAGCGTTTAACCTTACATTGCTGTATGGCAAAGACACAAAGGTTGACGCTGCCATTACGGCTTGCCGCCGCTTTCCGATGATGTCGGACTACCAGGTTATCGTTATCCGTGAGGCGCAAGACTTAGCGAACATCAACCAAATGGAGGTTTACTTTAGGTCTCCCCTTAAATCGACCATTTTGGTGATCTGCATGAAGGGAAAAACGATGGATAAGCGCTCGGTTGCCTACAAGGAGGCTGCCAAGCATGCTGAAGTGTTTGAAACCTATACCTTCTACGACAACGAAATTCCCGAATGGATAAACCTTGAGGCCAAATCGAAGGGCATAACCATCAACGATAAGGCGGCTATCCTCCTAACCGACTTTCTGGGGAACGACCTCAGCAAGATTAGCCACGAAATAGAGAAACTTAAAACCGTACTCCCTGCCGATCGCAAGCAGATAACGGTTGACGACATAGAACGAAATGTGGGTGTAAGCAAGGAGTACAACGTATTTGAACTCTGCAACGCGATGGGGAAACGCGATTTTGCAAAGTCGTACAAAATAGCCGACTACTTTGCGCAATCGCCCAAAGATCACCCGTTTGTTGTAACTATTGGCCAGCTATACACCTACTTTGCCAAGATACTAAAGCTGCAAATGCTCATATTCAACAGCAAGAAGCAAAGCGGTAAAGCGCCGTCGGAGGCGGAGAAATTGTCAACAACAGGCATTAGCTCTTCCTACATCTTGCGGGATTACGAAGATGCGGCCAAGCGCTATAGCCCAGGGCAATCGGTTAAGGCTATTGAGTATATGAGGGAGTACGACCTGAAAAGCAAGGGTATTGGCAACGTAACCCTCGGCGACGACGACCTCCTGAAGGAGCTTATCTTTAAAATAATGCACTAGACACACATTCCCATGATAACCCTAATAATAATAGCCGTGACCTGCGCCATATCCATTATGGCTTTCAACAACACTCAACTATTCGAGAAGTTACTGCTCTCTCCCTACAAGGTGATGCACAAGAAGGAGTACTACCGCATCCTTACACATGGCTTTCTGCATGCCGACTGGACACACCTTTTGGTGAACATGTTCGTGCTATGGTCGTTTGGAATGGGGCTTCAGAGCTGGTTCGACCAGCTGTACTACGGAGAATACATAGCGTCGCCCACCCAGCATTTCCTGACGATATACCTTGGAGGAATCGTTATCTCCTCACTAAGTTCCATCGTCAAGAATAAGAATAGCTACTACTATTCGTCGGTAGGGGCATCGGGGGCCGTATCGGCAGTGGTGTTTGCCACTATATTTTTTGAGCCTTGGCAACCGCTCTACTTTTTTGGGATTATCCCTATACCTGGCATCCTATTTGGTGCGGCCTACCTGTTCTACTCGCAGTACATGAGCAGGAAAGGGGGCGACAACATTAACCACGATGCGCACTTTTACGGCGCGGTGTTCGGGTTTATTTACCCCATTCTGATTGACCCCAGCTTGGCGCTGCACTTCTTCAACCAGCTCGTATCGTTCAACAAATAAATTTTGGCAGGACGGATGGACCACTTCCTTTGCTTTAATGGCGAATTTATAAAGGAGCAAGATTTTTTGCTGCCCAGCAACAACAGGGCCTTCTACTTCGGCGACTCGCTCTTCGAGAGCATGCACGCCTACTCGACGCAAATCCCCCTCTTTAAGCTTCACTTCGACCGGCTGCTGCAGGGCATGGAGGTGCTGGGCTACGAGCAGCCCGCATCGTTTACTTCGGCATCTATTTCGGCAAGCATAACACGGCTGCTGAACCGGAATAAGCAGTTTAAAAGCACCCGCGTACGGCTGACCGTGTTTCGGAACCCGGGCGGGCTGTACCTCCCCACCAACAACTCGGTGAGCTACCTCGTACAAGCATCGACGCTCGACTTCGATCGCCTTTCGCATAAGCTCCCCAGCATGATTGTGGACATATTCCCTAATCAGATAAAGTGTGCGGGAGAGCTTTCGCCGTTTAAGACGGGCAACGCGCTGCTGTATGTGATGGCGGCCCGGTACGCAAAGCTAAATCGGCTTCATGACAGCATCATCGTAAACCAGCACGGGCGCTTTGTGGAGCTGTCGTCGTCTAACATCTTTGGGATAAGGGAGGATACGCTGGTTACGCCTCCGCTGCAGGAGGGTTGCGTTGCCGGGGTGATGCGGAACTTTATCGTACACCAGCTGGCACCGAAGGCGGGGTATCATGTCGAGATTAGGCCCATCACCCAGAAAGATTTTGCGGAGTTTGAGGAGGCATTTGCCACCAATGCCGTTTCGGGCATCCGCAATATTGTGGGAATTGGCAACCGCCGATTCTACAGCACCCAGTACCGAAGCCTGCAGCAGCAGCTCGAGAAGCTCCTGTTTTGAGCCATCGGCAGGGGATACTTGGCGAAATCGCCGATTCCCACTCTATACTTGCGCTAGTTGAGAATAGGATCAACCGGGAAGTTGAGCCACTCCTTAAACTTTCCGCCCAAGCTTTCGAGGCAGGATCTCCACATATCCTCGGGGGGCAGGTTGAAGATCTCTTCGGGCGTAAGGGTGGTAACGACCCACGACTTAACCTTAATTTCGGCATCCAACTGGTTGGACATCCACCCCGAGTAGCCAATAAAGAACTTTACCGCTTGAGGATCGAGGTTTCCGTTTGCGGCAAGCGTTCGTAGGTACTCAATATCTCCACCCCAGAACAGCTTTTCGCTAATCAGAACCGAACCCGGAACCTGCGGCCCGATGGTGTGGATCACGTGAAGGGTGTCGAGATCGACAGGCCCTCCAGAGTATAGGGGGATTGGCACCTCACCAAAACCCTCAACAACATCCGAAAGATTTTTACCCAGCGGTCGGTTAAGGATGAGGCCGAACGAGCCTTTTTCGTTGTGCTCGTTGATAAGGATAACCGTGCGGCTAAAGTTATCGTCGTGCAAGAATGGCTCCGAGATAAGCACGCTGCCCGATTTTACCTGACGGTTCTTAAATTCCTCTTCTAAAAAGTTGTAGTCGCTGCTGGTCATAGTCAATTCGTTAGCCACTACAAAGGTAGCATCTTTTACACCAACGTGCGCAAATTTATACGAAAGAGTATGTACCAACAGCAGCATCTGCGGTAACGACAAGCCGATGACCGTCTTCTGGGGGATGATGGATACTTGGGGCTAATCGACGATACGTTTGGGCACCCAACCAAGACCAACCACCTCCGAGGCCCAACACTTCATCGATTCATTGCTCGTTCGCTTTTAGGATTTACCCATCGTTGATTATAGGTTTTGTGGACAACCATTGGGGTGAAATCCATTCATAAACTTGTTCCAAGACGCGAGCATCGCGCCTCTACCAGCCACAATCAGCGTCGCTGGGGTAGAAACGCATTGCATACGTCTCGTTGTAGTAACGAAATTGGATTTAAATCGAAATTTCGGAAGAAAGAAGGGCTGTATCCCCAGAATTTGGTAGAGCCATATCCTTGTCTAGCCAAGCACCAGCTTCTTTTCTCCGATAGCTGCACATTCCCGAGCTCTGAAAGCTGTTGCTGATGCGGCAGAAAGAGTTTTTCGTGCCATCGAAGGAACTTTCGGTGCCAAGGGAGGAGCCTTTCGTGCCAAGAGAGGAGCTTCTCGTGCCAAGAGAGGAGTTATCTGTGCCATCAGAGGAGCCTCCCGTGCCAAGAAAAGAGTTTCCAATGCCATAGAAAGAGTTTGCCGTGCCATCGGAGGAGTTATCTGTACCAAGGGAGGAGTTTTCCGTGCCAATAGAGGAACTATCCGTGCCGTCGGAGGAGTCTTCTATGCCATGGAAAGAGTTTTCTATGCAGGAAAAGGAGTTACCCGTGCTCTGGTAAGAATTTCCTATGCTGTCGGAGATGCTATCTGTGGCATGGAAGGAGTTGTCTAGGGTAGGTAAAGGGATTATTCACGGAACTGTGTCTGCAAGAAGATAACGATAGCTTTGCAGACCATGGAAGAGAAAGAAACAGCAGCGAGCTTCAGCTATGGAGAATCCCCAAACCCACCGATACGAACGTTGACGGAGAACAAGCGCTGAAACCCGCAGGACGCGGGGACTAGTGGGCCCCATTCATGGGAATTTCCACCACCAGCAGCTTCGAATCCCGATGTGCGCGCAGCTCCACCTCCTCCACTGCGCTAACACCAACGGCATCCCTCCTCTCCAGCGTCACACCGCCAGCATCGGCCTTCCCCTCGATAAGGAAGAGAAAAACGCCGCTTTTTCGGGGCCTACACAGCTGGTACACCAGCGAGCCTCCCTCGGCTAAATCGAGCAGGTAGAGCCACGCATCCTGGTTAACCCAAGTCCTCAACGCCTTCCTGTCGGGGCCAGCGATCTGCTGGAGGCGGCCCTGCCGCTGGGCTGGATCGAACTCCTGAATGCCGTACCTTGGCTCCAGATCGTTCGCCCGCGGATGTATCCAAAGCTGAAGGATGGCTACTGGCTCGTCGGCGCTCGCGTTATACTCGCTATGAAAGATGCCCGTCCCGGCGCTCATCACCTGAACCTCGTTGGCCCCGATGAGCTGCGCATGCCCCAAGCTATCGCGATGCTCGAGCGTGCCCGACAGCGGAATGGTGACAATCTCCATGTTCAGGTGCGAGTGCATGCCAAACCCCATCGAAGGCTGAATGGTATCGTCGTTAAGCACGCGGAGCGCCCCAAAGCCCATCCTGTCGGGGTTGTAATAGCTGGCAAAGCTAAAAGAATGGTAGGTGTCGAGCCACCCCTGGTTGGCGTGGCCTCGCTCGTTGGCTGCAAAGTATATAAAATTGGCCATTGGCTTTTTCTTTTAAGAACAGCCAATGGCCAATTTGGTTGATAAAAAATACAACCCGCGCTAAAACTTGGAGCCAAGCCCCAGTTCAACCGCTATCTTTTCGAGGGAGTTCTTATCACACTTAAAGTACGACGTTGCAACAACAACCGTAGCATTTACCTTCGACGACAGAATAAAAAGCATTGAAGATGATGGTCCACCAACGTAAACCAGCTTAGCATCCTTATAGTCGTAGGGCTTAGAGCCATCGTATCCTTTGGTCGTCTTATAGGTTTCGAACTTTGCCGCAGGTAGCATCCGCACCCCAACCATCTTGTTGAGCTGCATAAAGGATGCCGTATAATCACCATTTTCCTGATCAGACTCTACAAAGTTGAACCCATTTACCAGCGAATGCTTCATCCACGACTTAAAGGTGTCGTAACTAACGCTCAACCCATTCTGAGCGTAAATGGCTCCCGTTGACACAAGCAGGATACCGAAAATTGCCAGTAGTTTTTTCATAGCTTAAAAAGTGATAATCCCGCAGCAATATAGGCATCAATTCCATTTAAACAAAGCATTTATTCACATCCAACCGCTTGCAGGGTAAAGAGACCTCGACAAAAAACATGCCGATTCCTGTTATTCGCCAACCTATATAAAAAGATGTTCAAGAGTTTGCCTTAATTCTATAGCAGATAGACCCGATTTAATATCGCCATGCTCGGCAATAGAGATCTTTCCAGTTTCCTCCGATACAATAATTACCACCGAATCGGTATGCTCCGTTATTCCCATTGCCGCCCTATGGCGCATGCCAAAATGAGCGGGAACCTCAAGTTTTTCAGTGGTTGGAAGTACGCACCGAGCGGCAACAATACGCCCGTTAACGATTATCATTGCACCATCATGCATAGGCGTATTTTTAAAGAAGATAGTCTCGATCAAACGACCATCTATAGTAGCATCAATATAATCGCCGGTATCCACGTAAAGTTGAAGGTTAGAACGGCGCCCAAGCACAATAAGAGCACCAGTCTTGGTATCAGCCATGTTGCGGCAAGCCCTAACCAAGGCATCAACCCCAACAAGAAGCGCTTTATTTTCATCTTTCGACGAGAAAAGGCGCTCGATAGAAAAGCTTTTATTAGAAAGATACCTTGTTCCGATGTAGAGCAGGAACTTTCGCACCTCCTGCTGAAATACGATAATCAAAGCAAGAGCTCCCACTCCTATTATTTGTCCGAGAATGGTGCTCAGCATCTCCATGTTTAGGGCTCTAACCACTAGCCAGATGACGTAAAGCAGGAAAATGCCAATAAAAATGTTTATTGCAGCCGTTCCCCTTATCATCATGTAAATTTGATAAAAGAGAAGGGCAACCAGGAAGATGTCAAAAACATCTACCAGGGTAATATGGATGAAGCTAAACATGAAAAGCTAGGCTATATTCGACGAGTTTACTTTTTCGACTAACGAGACGGCTTCAACAGCCGCCTTTACGTCGTGCACCCTAAGGATAGATGCCCCCCGTAGCAAAGCAACCGTATTAAGTACCGATGTTCCATTGAGCGATTCTTCGGGAGTCGAATTAAGATGCTTATATATCATCGATTTTCGGGAGAACCCAACCAGTATTGGCAACCCAAAGATCTTGAAATCGTCGAGCATACTTAGAATTTGGTAGTTGTGGTCGATGGTTTTTCCAAAGCCAAAACCAGGATCAATAATCACCTCGTTTACCCCCAAAAGCCTTAGCTGCTGCAACTTTTTCGAGAAGTAGAGAAAGATTTCGTTTCTGATATCGTGGTAGCTAGGATTCTGCTGCATGTTGCTAGGTGTGCCCTTCATGTGCATGGCAATGTAAGGCACTTTTAGATGGGCAACGGTTTTAAACATCTTATCGTCCATCTCGCCCGCCGAAATATCGTTAACAATAATAGCCCCGCAGTTGCGCACAACAGCGCTTACTACCTCCGAGCGAAAAGTGTCTACAGATATTGGTAACTGAGGGAATCTCTTTTTTACCAAGCCAACGGCATCGCAAACCCTGCGTATCTCTTCCTCAACAGGCACATCAATGGCGTTAGGGCGCGACGAATACCCACCAATATCGATTATTGCACCACCTTGAGATAGAATCTCTTCAGCACGTGCTACTATCGCATCAGCTCCGCTTAACCTACTTGGAGCGTAAAACGAGTCGGCAGTAACATTTGCAATCCCCATAACCACTGGCGTGCTGAGGTTTATCAGATTACCATCCAAACAAATGGTTCTCTTTTGCGCTAAGAAGCTTATTCCCTTCTCCATTTTTTATAAATTGCATTGCTTTAGTAGCAAATTTACTAACAATAGTTGGTAAGCTCAACTAAAATTGACAATTGTAAATACGTAATAGCAAAAACATGAGTTTTATAGTACTTGAAGGACTAGATGGAGCAGGTAAATCTACCCAAGTGAGAATGTTGCAAGAGCACTTCGAAATGCAAGGAAAGCAAACCCGATTTCTCCATTTCCCAAGAACCGACGATAGTATTTTTGGCGATCTTATTGCAAAATTTTTACGGGGCGACCTCGGTGCTGTAAATTCTGTAGACCCTTACCTGGTAGCGCTCATTTACGCCTGCGACAGAAACGATGCAAAAGGCACCATCAAAAAGTGGCTCGACGATGGTATTGTAGTTATCGCCGACAGGTACATATCCTCGAATATCGCATTCCAATGCGCTAAAATCAACGATTTAGAACAAAGACGCGTTCTCAGAGAGTGGATTATCAACCTCGAATTCGAGTACAACCAACTTCCCAAACCAAGCATCAACCTTTTCCTCGATGTTCCGTTTAGCTTTACAAAGAAGAAGCTCACCGAACAACGCGATGGCGACGATCGAGATTACCTTCAGGGGAAAAGCGACATACATGAAAACGACCTAACGTTGCAAGAGAGGGTACGCGAAGTGTATCTTTGGCAATGCTCGATTGATAGCAACATCCGTAGAGTCGAATGTGAATCGGAATCGGGTCAGATGCTATCGCCAGAGTTCATCAGTAAAAGAGTTATTGAAATTGTTAATAATCATATTTAAGCCATGTACGTCATTAACCACATCTGTAGGCTGCTACTTGGAGCACTTTTTATCTTTTCGGGTTTTGTGAAATCTATAGACCCGCTAGGCACCAGCTATAAGTTATTCGACTACTTCAAGGCTGGAGGAGCAGCGATTCCTGAAAATATAGCTCTTATTCTCGCAGTCGCCCTTTGTGCTGCCGAACTATTCATTGGTCTTGCCCTTTTCCTTAACATCAAGGTAAAGTTTGTTTCGTGGCTATCCCTTGCGTTTATGGTATTCTTTACCATTATTACACTCGTACTAGCCCTTACCGACAAGGTTGCTGACTGCGGCTGCTTTGGTGATGCCTTTAAGCTTACTAACTGGCAAACATTCTGCAAGAATTTAGTGATTCTGCCTTTTGCCATAATGGTATTTTGGCAACGTAAGAAGTACAAAGAGGAAGTCTCTATTATCACTTCGTGGGTTGCCTTCTCCATGATTCTTATTGCACCCGTAATCCTAAACCTATATTGCCTACGACACCTTCCTCTTATCAACTACCGCCCTTATAAAATTGGTCAGAACATTTGGTCAGGAATGCAAACTCCACCTAATGCCCCCGCCGATGTGTACGACATTAAGCTGGTTTACCAGAAAAACGGGGTAAAGAAAGAGTTTAGCGAGCAAAACTACCCTTGGCAGGATACCACATGGACATTTGTTGAGCAAAAAACTACGTTGGTAAAAAAAGGGTACGTCGCCCCTATCCATGACTTTTCAATTCTCTCGCCTACAGATGGGGATATTACAGAAAAGATCCTAAGAAAGCAGGGACTAGTTTACCTATTTATTGCGCCCAACTTAACCGATGCCAATATTGAGAATGCAAAAAAAGCAAACGAAATATACAGCATATGCAAAAGAAGAAATATTCCATTTATTTGCATAAGTTCAACTACAGGCAAACGAGTAGAATTGTTTAGATCGAAGACTGGCGCACAATATCCTATTTATGCTAGCGATGAAACCGCATTAAAGACGGCTATGCGCACTAATCCTGGACTAATGATGCTTCAAGATGGTACAATTACCGGAATATGGAGCGGCTCCGACATACCAGATCCTGTATTCTTTAAAGGCAATACGACAGGGAAACAACTCTTAGCACTAGAAGATGCAAAAGATCAACTATTAGTCAGCGTTCTTATTGGAGTTGTACTACTATTTGGTTTTTCGCTGCTTATTCTAAGAAGAAATTAATAAAAGGAAGCCCCTTAAGCAATCTGCCTAAGGGGCTTTTACTATATTTAAAAGGCAATTGATTCTTCTACTTCGCTACATTCATGCTATAATAACGCTCTGCATCGAGAGCAGCAATACATCCCGAACCTGCAGCGGTAATTGCCTGACGATAATGAGGATCTTGAACATCACCAGCAGCAAAAACACCAGGAACGTTAGTCTTTGAAGTACCACCATCAGTCTTAATATAGCCAACCTCATCGAGTTCTAGCTGACCATTAAGGAATGCGGTGTTTGGCTGGTGACCAATAGCCACGAAGAAACCTGTAACATCAATCCTTTTCTCCTCGCCCTTATCGCTTACGAGCAACACCCCGTTAACACCCGACATATCACCTAGCACCTCCTTCGTTTGATGTCCCCAAAGCACCTCAATGTTTGCCGTGTTGAATACCTTCTCCTGCATTGCCTTCGATGCTCTAAGTTCATGCCTGCGAACGATGAGGTAAACCTTGCGGCAAAGGGTTGCCAGGTAAGTTGCCTCTTCGGCGGCAGTATCGCCACCACCAACCACGGCAACATCTTGACCACGATAGAAGAATCCATCGCAGGTAGCACAAGCCGAAACACCTTGACCACGGAACTTTTGCTCCGAATCCAATCCAAGATATTTTGCGGTAGCACCGGTTGCAATAATTAGCGTATCAGCCTCCACAATTTTCGACTCGTCGATGGTAACCTTAAATGGTCGCTGCGATAAATCAGCAGAAGTTGCATAGCCAAAGCGAATGTCAGCCTCGAAGCGAAGGGCTTGGTTTCTGAGGTCTTCCATTAATTTTGGGCCAGGAATACCCTGAGGATAACCTGGAAAATTATCTACCTCGGTTGTGGTAGTTAGCTGCCCTCCTGGCTCCATTCCCTCGTACATTACGGGCGCCATGTTAGCCCTTGCAGCATATATGGCAGCAGTATAACCGGCAGGACCACTTCCTAGTATTAAGCATTTTACATGCTCGTTATTTGTTTCGCTCATTTCTAAGGTGTGAATTTTACTTTGGACAAATATAGCCTTTACCAACCAACTAACCCAACAGGAAGCCTATGATACCAAACAACAATAAAACTGACAAAAATCAAAAAAAGGATTTTTTGAACTCCATATACTTGCAAGCACACATAAAATTGCTACATTTGCACCCGCAAAAGCACGGGGTGTAGCTCAGTTGGTTAGAGTTCTCGTCTGGGGGGCGAGAGGTCGGACGTTCGAGTCGTCTCACCCCGACCGCTGAAAGTCAGCCACTTACATTAAATAATGTAAGTGGCTTTTCTTTTTACAATTAAACTTCTATTAAACTTCACCCCATACTTAGGAGTAGTAAAATGCGCTTAAACGTCCATTCAAACTAAAAATATAACGAACGTACTACTGTCTCCTCTCCTCTTTCAAACGAGCATTTTCCTCTAATAGTTCTATTATACGGTTCCCCTTATCGTTGCATTCGCGATATAGCGCAGCAAGTTCTTTTATATTGTCAGGGACCTGATCTAGGCTGCTTTGACTGCCCAGTAACATTTCACCCTTACCTGTGATTAGCCAATAAAGGTTTAAATCCGAATAACACGAGATTATAATCTCACATTTATCAGAACCTACATTCTCCCCTTTATCTAAAAATCCATTTGAAAGTCCGGTTTCTTTGTAAAATTTATACTTTGAAACACCTTTATTTTCAAGATATTCCAACACTCTTTGTATTGCGCCCATAAAACAATAGAAAATATTCTCATTTAAACTTGCACAATAATAGATTATATTCTATTATTGCATAATCAAACGGTGCATTTTAAACGTAGTTGTTTGATAGAGTTTATTAACCCAATTGTAAATCTACAAAATTAATTCAATGGCTAAGCAACCTAGAGAACTCCAAAAACTCAAAGAGAAGGTGTTTGGAGACTTTGTCACTACCAAGGCAAAAGAGAAAAAGGAATCAATCGGAGGAGATCCAACTAAAAAGGCAATTGCAATAGCACTTGCTAAGGATTTAGGATTAGAGGATTACTCCGGCCTTTACCGATTGATTTATAAACTAGATTTCTAACGCTTAATTGTCATTGTCATGAAGAAAACTAACCAGAACACCCCAAATCAGAGCCTTTTCTTCTCATGCTTTAAAGGAATTAACAGCATGAATAACGCCAAATCAAACACCAACTATTCGTTGCATAAGTTGACCAGTATTATTGACGTTAATATTGGCGGGTCATACCTCTTCATCCTGCAGGGTGAAAATATTAGCCAGTGCCATTTCTATGTTAAGGTGTACAACAGAGAAATCCTTGGTTTTGCAGTAAAGATGATAGAGTCAAACGACGCCTCTATTGAGAATTTTTGGAGGAAATCATTTAATGGAATTATATGCAAAGGGTTGGCAAACTCACCATCTGTGTCCCTTCAATATGATAAAATTATTGAGGTTTATTCCCTTTCTGAAAACCAGTCGACATCAGTAACAACTCCAAAGACATACACCCATGCCTAGCTCCGTAACATCAACAGTGAAGACACAACAGCCGCTTACTATTCCAGGCGCAAACGAAGCCACCAACATTGCTTTACTATCGGCTTTAGAATCGTTTAATGAAAACCTTTTGGATTTAGCGCACAGCCGTATGCTCATAAAGTTGCTGTCTTCCCATGTAAAGGTTACGCTAAATGACCATAACCTAACCGAGAAAGACAAGGAATTAGCGCTTGTAAATGCCAACGACTACATATCTAACCTTGTTGACTTCCTTAATGAAATACAAGCCCTTTGCAGTATGCAAAATTTCAGCACTGGAAATGATCGTGAAGCATGCTAGTGGTAGTCAATTAAAAAGGGTGCCGGTATAAACGACACCCTTGCTTTTTCTCTCACTTCCTTCAAATTGCCATACCAGAAACAAATTAGTTTTTTCAGAAATTGGTTGAATACGTAGTAGAGTTAATTATAACATTCCCCTCCACAATCTCAGAATAATGCCTTCTCGGTTCAAAAAGATAGTTATATCGCTCAAAAACCAGAATAGGAATTTCTTTGTATCCTAGCCTTTTAGCAAGTCTAACTCTATGTGTACCGTCTATTAGTCTTTTTGAGGTGCTTATTACACGGTTAGTAAATGCGTCGATTAAATGGAATTCTACAAAGATTGGAGGGATAATTTTTTCTCCTTTAGAAACGAAGTCTATTAGATTAAACATAATTTTTGAATCTTCATAAGCGCATGGATGAAAAATCGGCCCCTCCCATGCTCGATCTTTATCCTTATCGTCTTCTAAACTAAACGTTTTTTGGAATAGTCCTAAAACAAGGGACGTACTAGGGCTATTCCAATTTCTCAAGGCGTCAAACTTCATATTTTGGATATTAGTATCCCATTCAATAATTATTTTGCCACTTTCTATTTTGTCGGTATAATCCTGAATTAACTTAAATATTTCAAAGTTTCTAACAAGTCCTTCTGCTTCAATCATTGTGAAAAAATTAATTTGTTTTTGAGTTATAAATTGACCTTATAGAATTTAACGTATGGTAATCCCATACTTCCTGGCAACAGCAGTTAGATCTACCTTTAAATCAACAAAGGCTACCTCTGCTTGGCTGGTTATGACGTTGTAGCCCTTGCTTTCAACCTTAGATGCATAATCCTTACCTGCCACGCCCACTAACCTCAATCCCTTCCGGGAGCGCCTAGTAAAAAGGCTTCGAAGAATCGACATATTCGCCAACGGCTCTAAGTTATACTTAACGACCTTTTCGTTATGTAAGATGTAGTAGCCAATTGAAGAGCGCAAATTAGCAGTTTGATCCTGGTAGTTTCCTTTAGGGAAAACCGACTTATTGACGTGAAGGTTCGTCTTCGCATTTTTCACAAACTCTTCTCCAACATAGGCCATTACCTCTATTGCTTCAGCAATAAACTGCTTTTTGTGGTTCTCAAACGCTTCAGATATTTGGGCCAACGATCCGTTTCTATTTTTAAGTTTCAACATGTGTCTATTGATTTGGGAGGGAGCCTTTATGCCCCCTCTTTGGATTTCTATTACCTTCCTATTGCACGCCTTTCTCCCAAATTACTTCCACTTCCAATGGCGCCTCTAATTGCAGAAATGTCAGCACCTATCATTGATAGGTTTCTAACCGTTGCCGCCGTATTGGCCTCAATCGCTCTTTGTATGCTTACCGACTCGTTCATTACGGATAGCTGCTCGCGGATGGTCATGTGCTGCTCGCGGATGTCGTAGCGCATCCCCGTTAGGTTTCCGACAATATCGGTTCCTGTTTGCTCGGATAGGTTCTTTACGATGCCAACTGCAGAATTCTCCTTTGATGATGATGATGTTCCAAAAAGGTCTATCCCGGCTCCATTCATTACAGAATTCATATCATCAAATTTAACCTTGGCATCTGCCGCAATCTTCTCATACATGGCCCGTAGCTGGACCACCTCGTCTGCGGTTAGCTTACCATCGCTTTCGCTGGCCAAGGCAAACTGATTATAGAAATCCCGGAGCGGCTTCTCCAACATTTGCATCTTAAGGCTATTCAACACCTGCTTCTTCATTAAATCCCCGAACGTATTAGCAAACTCCTCGGCGCTAACAACTCCATCATCAAACGCAGATGCAAGGCTATCAACTACACTATCGTAGGTACTACCAGTAAGGGCAGTCCTTTGCTTATCCATTAGACTATTTATCTCTTCAGCATACTTCTCATAATCGCTTATAAGATTGTCTAGGACTTCCTTGTTGGTGACATTGATGCCTTTAGCAAGCATGTCGTCCACCATTTTGTAGATGTTTTTTATTCGATCTCGATTCGCATCGAGCTGCGACTGTACATCACCTAACGACTTAGTGTAATCGATTGACTGCAAAGACCAATCTGCCGCTTTCTTCTTGGCATTCCACGTAGCCTCATCGTCAAGTTTGCTCATAGCAATGCCTGCATCAGTCATTAACTTGATATAGCTTTGATAGGTAGAAAAAATATGTGTTTTATTGTTTTCAGACGATTCAAACAGCTTCATAGTATCACCATTCCACTCTCCTCCGTCATTTGTCATCCCCTTTTTAGTGGTAAGCGCAAATGTTTTGTACTTACCAATAACTCCATCAAGCGAAGTCTTTGCAGACTCAATAGCCTTTGTGTATGCCTCTATCTTATCAGTACCATACGCACTATCAATAAGATCTTTCTGCATATCATATAGCTTATTGATAATATCAAGCTGCTTGGCCATGCGGTCGTTGGCCAACTCTTGCTCCTTTCTTCTCTCGGCTTCTTCTCTTGCTGATTTTTGCGTTATTGAGGTAATTATTGAAGCTGCACCTGAAATAATTGCTCCTGTATAGTTCTGTTGAGCTAACTGACTAAACGCTCCAGCCAATCCGCTTGCAAGTTGTATTGACTCTCCTAGTCCTTCATTAAATTGTCCTACAATCTGAGCAATGTTCGATAGATGACCCGAAACGTTGCTGAAGGTATTGCTAAGAATCTCGCTTTTCTTGGACGTACTCTCATCAATATCCCTTTGAGCCTCTTTTATTTTATTGGCATCACCATTTGCGGAAGCTATTTTTTTCTTAGCGGCTACAATCCGTTTATCCAACTCTCGCATTGCGGCAAGCGGAGCCTTTTCGGATAGTGCTTGAGTAGTTTCTGAAAGAGCCTTCTCTAACGCCAACTTCTCATTATCCGTCAGCTTCGTATTCTTTAAATCCTCATTTAGCCTATCTATCCTTGCCTGTAATGCAGCCTTGCCCCACTTTTCAATGCTGTCGTATAGGTATGCGAAGTTCTTTAGCTTCTCGCGATTGGATGCCTCAAGTTCATTTACATCGTCATTCATTTGCTTGCGACGAACTGCAGCCTGATCTTTTAGGCCTTTGTTTTCAAGAGTGGCTATGTCGAGCATCCCCTGTCCGACAATATCAAGTCGCTTTTGCTCGAATGTTTTGGACGACTCCAACAGCGAATCCATTGAGGTATCTATGACTAGCTCGTTGCTGTCGCCCATCATCAACTTTAGCTCCTTTGAATCCCTTACGGTTGCCGCCAGCTGCTTGAGTCTTTCTATAGCGTCTTGAGCATCCCCGGGAAGCTGCGATAGGTAGCCCTTGTCGCCCTTCTTAAGCCCCTTGCTTTTGTTGTAGGCTTCAAGAAGAGACTTTTCTTGCTTCTCTATCTCGTTGAGTTTATCGGCATACTCGTTCTTGATGGCCTGCATTTCCTTATCTGTGCCATCCTGCATAAGGGAAAGCTTATCCTTGTTGATATCGCTGTAGATCTTATGCAGCTGCTCCTGGTAGGCCTTATCATCCTTTACAGATGCCTTAGGCGTTTTTATCTTTTCGCCTGTAAGCGTTGCATAGGTCGCCTTCAGCTTGGAGAGGTTATCTTCTTCCTTCTTGATTTCATCTGCCGTAGCCTTTGAATTAGCAGCACGAAGAGACCTGAGGCTGGCTTCCGACTTCTTTATGTCCTCCAAGGTCTGTTTAGCCTGTGCCGAAACGGTAGGACTTGCAACTTTAGCCTTGGGTAACATATCGGTAGGATCACCAAAAAGTAGCGCATTTTGCTTCAGTTCAGACTTTAGTATGCTACGAGCCTCACGGATATCCTTTACAATGTCGGCAACTCCATTGGTATATGTAGTTGTAACCATGCCTGTCGTTCCGCTCTGGTAGGTGTGCTCCTTTGCAAATGAGTTTATGGCATCTCCCAATTCCTTATTAAATCCTCTCCCCTCCTGTAGGGCTAACCGCATTTTTGTAAGTAGCTCTGTACCTTTCTTTACACCAAACTTATCGTTTAGATTCTCCTGTAGCGATTCAATTAGAGGCTTAACCGTCTCCTCAAATGCAGATTGAGCACCAGCAGCACCCTCTGATTGAGCCTTGGCCATAGATGCCTTAATTACCGCCGACGTGATAGTTTCATAAGCCTTTGCCACATTGTTAAGCGACTTGGTTTCTACATCTAAGTTTTCAAGATAGTTCCCGTACTTTGATATGATAGCCTGCTTGGCATCATCGTATGCCTTAGTTCCCTTGGTAAGCCCTTGCAGCGTTCCAAAAAGCGTATCAACAGCCACCGTCTCAGACATTACAGCAGATTGGTAGTTAGCGGAACTTGTGGCCAGCCTTTTTTGGCTCTCTTCGAGCAGGCTGGTTTGTGAAGCCAATTTGTAGATGATGTAGGCAAACGCAGCAACAGCGGCAGCAGCAACAGCATAAGGGTTGGCCAGAACAAAACCATGAACCTTACTCATCACTCCAAGGAGTTTTGTCTTTGCAAGAGTGAGAACACTTGTGGACTCAGCATTTGCCGCCTGAGCAGCAGTATTAACGGCCGTGGTTGCGGTGTTGGCTTCTTTTGCGGCTGTTTCGACGGCTATTTTTTTTGCGCTAAAATCCTGGGTAGCATTCTTAAATTCTAAGGCTGCGGCTTCTCTGGTCGACGCGGCAGCAGCAAGCCTGCTCTCTGCTAGTGCAAGCTGCTTTTCTGTTCCTGTTGCCCCTATTGCCATTGCCTCAGCAAGTCTCGCGGCCTCCAACTCCTTAGTGGCTATATATTCTGCACGTTTAGCCTCTACCGTTTGAGCAGCGGCAGATACTTCAATTCGAGCCTTATCAAGCGTTGATTTAGCAGCAAGCACGTTCGTTTCTACCTCAGCCTTTACAATATTGGCATACTCAACGGATGTCTTGGCAAGCCCTAGCTTCGATATTTCAGCCTGTTTTTCAGCGCTAACAAGGTTTAGCAGCGCAGCGGCCTCGTTGGTGCGGTTCATTGTCGCTTTGGTATTCTCCATTGCGGCAACCAGCATAAGGGCTGCTTTATATCCACCGTAAGCAGCGGCTACGCCCTTAAGGGTAGTAATGAATACCTCGTAGTTTTCAACTGCGAAGCTGACACCTCCAATAACTCCCTCGATTAGCCCGGCATTGGCCGTACCTATTTTATTTAAGGTTTGATCTATAGTATCGCCAAGGTTTGATATCTGCCCGGGAATGGTTTTAGATTGTTCTTGCATGAGGTTGTAGAACTGCCCCCCCGCATTGGTCATTTTGTTTATAACCTTCTCTACATCCTTAAAGCCAACCTGTCCGCTCTCCACCATCTTATCAATGGCACTATCGGCTACTCCGAACTGCATTGCCAGCTCGTGAACTAACGGTAACCCCATTTCCATGAATTGGCGCATGTCGTCACCCTGCAGCTTGCCTTTTGCCTTTACCTGTCCGTAGGCTAGAATAACGCGATCGAGAGGAACAGAGGCTCCTGATGCTACGTTTCCAAGCCTTACCAGTGTATCATTAACCGTGTCTGCACTCTGTCCATAGGCTAGCAGCCTTTTAGCACCATCGGCAACCTGAGTTAATGAGAAAGGCGTACTGGCAGCGGTATTAACCATCTGCTGCATTAGCTGGTTTGCCCGTTCCTTGCTTCCGAGCATGGTGGTAAAGGCTACCGATAGCTGCTGAAATTCCCCAGTAACCTCTATAATCTGCTCGCCTATGCTTTTAGCGAAATCAAAGGTGAAGTAACCGGCTATTGCGGTTCCGGCATTCTTGTATAGAGAGTCTATTTTTGATGCTGCAGCCTCATTGGTACGCACGAAATCCTGTACGCTCATTGCTCCGCGTTTCAAATCACGCTCAAGTTGCTCAAAGTCGAGTGCTGCGTCAAATTGTAACGATGCCATATTCTGTTTTTCTTTAAATTAATCATAATGCACTATAAAACTGCATTTTAACTATTACGTTTCCTCACCATACAGTTAATCGTGATTAGTTAGTTTTTTTGAACATCCTTCAATTCATCATTAACCAATTAGTTTTCAACAAATAACATAAACATCACAACCTAACAACTGGACTAATACGCCTGATTCTAGATCAGGTATACTAGTTTTTCTCTGTTTGGAATGAATCAAGAGGTGTTACTTTGAATATACTCTCGGGCATCGACGACATACTTTCGAGCGCATTGATAGTGTAACTCTTTTCGTAGCTAAGTACTTCCTTCGTTATCGGGTGCACCTCAAGGTAAAGGCCGCTACCTATGCTTTCGAAGGTACGGTCATTAAGTTCTGGACCTAGTTTGACTACATATTTCACGCGCTTTGGAGAAAGTTCGATATATTGCATCAACACATTAAGGTCGTGCTCAGAAAGCACTTCAGCATCATGGCACATCACCGCTAATGCAGCAACATTGGCGCGTGCTTGATCCGATGGTACTCCTGAAGAAGCCCGGAGAGTATCTATGGTCATGCTCAATTGCTGGGCGAGAGTTTTTTTTATTGACATTTTTCGGTTGGTTTTTATGACCAACAGCTTAGAATGCTGTTGGTCATTGAAGGTTATAGTTCGATTTTTCTAAATATTTAGTCGAAAACTCTGTATTTGTGAATTTTCAACTTCTAAATATTGAGTTTGGCCACCCCGACAGCATCAGGTCCCGTGCGCTCTTCTTCATTGAAGAGATTTACCAACGCTTGATGATCGAGTTCGCCTTCTAGGCTCGAGACGTAATCTTGGTTATTGAGATCTGCGATCAAATTCTTCAGATCATCTTTAGTTTTGACTGTAAATTGCATTGTCTTAACCTTTTGGATTATTACTCGTTTAACGGCTTCTTGGTTTTACTCCAACATCCCCAAATGATGAGTAATCAACATAATAATAATTAGAATCATAGTTGTAGGGGATGAGAGGAATGTTGTGGACAGTCTCCAGCGATACAGCGTTATAGGAAAACGCCCCTTCGTCGGATAATTTCTTCAGATACGCTTGTAGCTCATTTAAGGCTTTACAAGCCTTCTCGGATAGGTCGAGCACCTTTGTTTTTTCTGGGGTATCAGCGTAAATACTTAGTTCAGCTCGTTGTTCTTCAAGAAAAGATTCTGCTAGCACCACTTTCCCATCGTTGGCTATTTCGTAGTTTGAAATGGAAAATAGTGGGACAAGGTATTCTGCCTGCCATTTGAGGTGAACTCGGGGGATATTTCGAAGAGTGGCAACAATTTTACCAAGTTTCGAGTCAAGGCTGCTGACGTATTGATCCTGCTGAAACTTCAAAAAAGAATCCTTGGGCTCGGGTTGCGATGCTCTCCACTCTTGAACCAGTTCTTGACTTCCTCCTCCGAGCAACTTCAGCAACTTTTCAATTGATGGCTCTATCCCTAGGCTTCGAAGTTCTCGAAGGGATGCTTCAACCCCGGGTATAAGTTTTTCGTGGAGGGAAATCCTTTTTTTGTACTCTCCCTCATCGAAGTAAATCACTTTTGTTTCGTTCTTCATTTTAATAAGTATTTGGTTGTTAGTTGTTACGTTCATTATATGGCAACACCACGACGGTCCCGATTTCTGGTTTCCTTTGCTCGTTGTCCTTTTCGTAGCCTCCTAGATGCTTCATAAGTTTTTCGATAGCCTCCAGCTTCGACGTTAACTTGATTGTTTTCATCATCCCGATAGGGCCATCGACACTCGAAATCTCCATCAGTTTCAATTCGGTGATACACTTGCGAGCAGCCTCTGGCATGTCGCTAAGGTTCTTTATCGTGCCGTTATCGTTAAATAGATCGACTGGGTCGAGACGCACTATAGCGGCAAGCGTCTGAATGAGTTCGTCGAGTTTAATACGATTCCGTTCTCGCACCTCTTCTCTCAGGTTCTTAATGAATGTTTTAATCTCAGGTTTTTTCAGGTTTTCTTGTCCGATTGAACCAGCCGTTCTTTCGCTATAACCCGCCCTTATAGCCGCCTGAGTTGCGTTTAGGTCGATAAGATATTCCTCACAGAAGCGACGCTGTTTTGGACTTAACGCTGTCTTCTTCATTTCTTTTTTTGTGTCCATATCTTTTTATTTAAAGTGGTTTGCTGTAGTCTTTACCTCCTTGACCAACGCGCTCGCTAGAGTTTCGAGTTTGGACTTGGGCTGCTAAGAATTTTCTGTCGCATTCCTGAGCTCTCTGCATTATGTGCTTTTGGGTTTCAGATAGTTGTTTTTCATTTGTTGCTCTCTTGGCTTTGGCCTGCATTAGTAAGGTTTCTCGCTTCTCCCTAAGTTTTGCTGTACTCCGAATATTAAGTTTCCAGAACTCATCGATCTCTAGAAACTCAAAAATGGTTCTCAAATCGTCTTTAGTACATTCTTCTCTCTGAAGCATTAAGCGAATAGGGGTTATTACTGTCTCGTACTTCGCTTTTTCGAGTGAGGTTGGCTGGATTCCGCTGGAAAGCATATTTTTATAGAAAAGATCATAGAAGCCTTTCGCTATGTTGTAACTCTCAACATCAGACTCTTCTATGTCTTCGATTTTCACCTCCTTAAACAATATTTTTTTATAATCCTTTGATGCGAGCGGCTGAAAGCCCTTTTCTATGTTTAAAGGTTTTATGTTTTCAGTTTCTAAGTTTATTGAATGTGGGATGTGCTCTGTTACTTGCGGTGGATTTGCGTTGGCAACTGCTTTGGTAAGTGCATTGGTATGTGCTTTGGTAGAATTTACCAGAGCAATTATGTTTGCTTGGTGCTGATTGAATGATTTTTTGACGATGGCAATAAATTCATATTCAACCAGTAGATCAAAATTCTTTTTATATGTCTTGTAGGACGATACACCTATTGCTTCACAGCATTCTTTTGGCGTAATAGAAAACCTCTCTTTCCATCCTAGTCTGTTGGCTACTTCGATAATATAGAAGTATAGCGCAACCAGCGTAGGGTTGTTTTTATCTGGGTTTTCAAAAGCCCAATCCCAGTACCTCCGACTTAACTCGTATCCGTTCATCCTTTTTACTTCTTATTCTTAGAATCGCCCTCTTTCTATCAGTTCATCAAGTTCTCTTTGCTTGAAGTACAAGAACTTCCCGAATTTGTAGCCTCCCAAAACACCATTGCATTTTTGATTGTAGAGTGTTTTGACCGCTACATTTAAATAGTTAGCGGCTTCTTTGGAGGTGAGATATCCCTCCTGCGAATTCGATTCATCGACCTTCAACAAAGATTGATTTCCATGTTTCATGTTGACTTTCAGTTTTTTGTTAGTTCGAATTTAGTTGTTGCAACTCGATATATCATTTTATTTCCTGTTGATTCCCTCACCGTCCATCGGATGGTGAGCTGATGGCAGATCTTTACCCTTTCCTTTTAGAGCAACCCACCATACAACTCTATATACCAACATATTTACCACTCACAACAATCCTTAATTAAGGCCAAAAGCATTGCTATACGCCTAATTAATAGGCGTTCACATATTTGCATGAAATTTCAGATTGTCGAGCGGAGATGTTTCCGTGGGGGGATAGGCTTTCTATCCCCCGAATTGTGACTTCGTTTTTTTCTTCTTTGCGGCCCAATCGAGCAGTTCAGGCTCTGAGAACACAACTTTCCTTCCAAACTTGGAGTGAGGAATTTGACGCTTCGATGTCATGTAGTAAAGTGTAGATTTGGTTAGCTTATAACCATTGTTGTTAAGCATCTCTGCTGCCTCGGCTACAGACATATTTTCTCTCAGTTCCCTTGGTTTTTGAGGCTCTTCCCTCCTGGCTAGTTCTTTCCGGATGACATCCCTCAATTGCCCTACCGTAAGGAATGCCAACGGAGTATTATCATTTATTTCCATTTCCATGACTTTTTAGATCAAAGTTGTTCTTGAACTCTTCAATGGTTTCATGCCGATTTGCTAACAACCAACCCTCAATCTCATTTCTTCTGAATAATACCTTTCTACCTCCATGTGCAGGTTTGAAATAAGGTATTTTGTTCTCACAGACATATCGAGATATCGTCCACACTGAATATCCAGTAAGTTCTGCACACTGTTTTTTGCTAAGAATGTCCGGAAATACTCTTTTTACTGCTACATCTTCACTGGCAACAGCACCTCCTTTTGGGGACGCGTTCTCTAATACTTCTAAGAATTGCCCAACTGTCAATGCTGCAAGAGGTGTGTTTGTTGTTACTTCGGTATACATATTCTAACATTTTGTTTACCCAAATTTCGTAACTATTTGCAAGAATATGCTTTTTTTAATCCCCCAGTTATCAACAAATCAGCATCGGGAATTAACATGTTTAATTATCAATTACTTAGACACTAATCGAACGATTCATAAAATAAGAAGCGCTGGTAAATTTGATTCTGCCAGCGCTTCTCCAGTTTTCACAATATTTTAATCTACAACAACTTCCCAGCTTCGTCTATAACATCTGTCGTGAAAGAATCTAAATATATATTGGTTGTTTCCATATCGTTATGGCCTAAAGTTTGGCTTATCACCTCTCTTGGTACATTATTGGCTTGCAGCACCATTGCCATAGAGTGCCTGGCAACGTATGAAGTCAACCTCATATCATTAATATTTAAATCATTAGCAATGGTTCTTAATTTATTTTTATTTACTGTAAATCGATGACGAATATGTTTATACAAGGATTCTCCGCTCAACTTTTGCTGGTTAACGATAGGAAGTAAGTAATTATCAATCAATTTAGTATTTATTCGAAACCATTCCATTAACGCATCGATCTCTGAGGTTATCTTAATCTTTATCTCTCGAACCGCTTTTTGATTTTTGATTTTTTCTCGCTTATACACCAAGTAACGACCTCCATTAAGTTGAACAATATTTGTAGTATTCAACCTAGCCGCATCCACCCAGCTAATACCGTAACAATAGTATAAGAAAAGAAATAGTTTACGCGCTTCCTCCAATGAAGGGTCGTCGAAAGATGTCTGCTTTATTTGCTCGAGCCTATCAATCGTTAGATATCGCTTCTTGGTCTCTTCTCCGAGTTTCGACACTTCAAATTTATTCGCCCCGAAAGGATAATCATTAGTAGTAGCAATACCGTCCTTTATAGCCCGATTCCATATCGCCCGTAATGTTTTAATGTAATATCTTCTGGTATTACCGGCACAGCCTCTTTTCTCTAGAAATAGATCGAAATCTTTCAGGTATCTCACATCTATTTCACCAAACAACCGTTTTTCAACCCTAGAATCGAATATCTCTAATATTTTACGGGTATTTTCATAGCAATTCGCATTGCCATAATGCTCGGTATCTCTAAAATCACACACCAACTTATCGATATATTTCAACACGTTCCCTTGAGCACCTTTATTGCTAAATAACTCATCAAATTGGCTTAGAGTCCAATTTTTACCAATTCGTTCAAAAGACAGAATTATGTCATTTGCTCTGTTCTCGATCTCGTTCAAAAGAATATTATACTTTTCATTGTCAGGACAAAGACGCTTATCCTTCTTATAGCGCCCGATCTCTTCATTCCATTGCTTTTCAGTAGCTCGAAGATTGCCAATTGTAATGTACTTCAGTTTGCTTTGCTTAGTAACACGGAGCATTACAGGGAAGGTTCCATTTTTAGCTTGATTGCTTTTGTATAGGAGAATTTTGATTCGTGCCATGCCAGAGTAATAATTAAACATCTATTAAACTTTACATGCAATTTCATGCAAATTCCGTTGACGGTCATTTTACATATACCATTGAATTTCAATTAAATTTACAAATAAAATCTCTATTTTGCAAGTCGTTGCTATACCTATATTCTCACCTGGGGGGCGAGAGGTCGGACGTTCGAGTCGTCTCACCCCGACTACTGAAAATCAGTGTTTTGCACAAGAACAAGGGCAATCCTAACGGGTTGCCCTTTTTATTTTGGCAGAAATCCTATCTAACCTCAACACATGCCGCACTCCCACCCCTCTAGCATTTGCGAATTATTCAGCACAGGCAAACAGCCAATCTTTCAATGTTAAGCCAAGGTTACGCGTCTATAACCTTAAGTTTACCTTCTGGCAGTATCCTTAACGATTTATTCAAACACCATTAAGCCTACAGTAACGAACGGGCTGTTTCTTTGCTATCAGAAAAAAGGATTTTCGATGGTCGTAAGATTAGCGTAATGTAAGCGTAAAAAAGAGGAAACAATATATTTCACCAATATCAACATTTAAATAGAACTTACATAAAGCGCTAGTTGTTAGTAAAAAACCAGACTAAGTCCAACAACAAAAATTGAATTCCAAAATGGTGAATATGTACAACCGACTAATACTTGCAGCATCAGCATTGCTGATTTCGGTAGCAGCATTCGGTCAAACCGTAAAGGTTATGGGTAGCGACACCGCACTCCCACTCACCCAAAAGGAGGCTGAGGCATTCATCAAAACCAATAAGAATGCATCCATAGCCGTAACAGGCGGCGGCAGTGGGGTTGGCATTGCTGCCCTTATCGAAGGAACTACCGACATCGCCATGGCATCGCGCCCGCTTAAGTTTTACGAGAAGATCAAGATACAAGCAGCAAAGATCAACTACAAGCAGGTAGAGATCGCCAAAGATGCACTATCGGTAATCGTTCATCCATCGAATAAGGTATCGAAGTTGAACCGCCAGCAGCTTGAGGATATCTTCACCGGAAAAATCACCAACTGGAAACAGGTTGGCGGCAGCGACATGCGCATCATTGTTTACACCCGCGAAACCAGCTCGGGCACCTACGAGTTCTTTAAAGACCACGTGATGGGCAAGAAGAACTTTGCAAGAACGGCGCTAAGCATGTCGGCCACTGGAGCCGTAATCCAATCCATCAGCCAAACCAAGGGTGCCATTGGGTACGTAGGACTGGCATACCTCAACAAAAAGGTAAAGCAGATTGCCGTATCATTTAACGGTAAGGGATACGTTGCACCAACCGTTCAGAATGCCCTAAGCGGCAAATACCCTATCACCCGACCACTTTACTACTTCTACGATATAAAGCGTGAGAAGGTAGTAATGCCTTTCATCCACTTTGTACTATCGGAAAAGGGGCAGCAGCTTGTGAAGGAGGATGGATATATTCCGGTAAAATAAGATAAGAAACGCGATTAGAGTCAAGATAATTAGAAAATAATTCGCTGTGAAAAACACCTTTAAAAGATTTGTAGAAAGATTTATTGAAGGAATCCTATTCCTAAGCGGAACCATTACCACCATTACGGTTTTGCTTATCGTGGTATTCCTTTTCCGGGAGGGATCGGGGCTGTTTAACCGCAGCACCATGGAGAAGGGGTTTGTGCTTGCAGTAAACAAGAGCAACCCGGTAGCAAAGCTTAGTTCGTACGAGATTAAGGAGATCTTCGACGGAAAGATTACCAGTTGGAAGCAGGTTGGCGGGAAGAACGAGGAGATTAAGCTATTCCACGTAGAAGACATCACCAACTACTATACCGAAGAGCAGATTGGCGCCAACTTCGAGAACCTACCCAAGCTACTCAGCAACGTGGTGGACAGCATCCCGAACATCGTGGCATTCGTTCCAGAGATGTACCTTGACAAGCACTTCAAAGGAAGAGTACTCCCCGAAAAGAAGCTTACGCTTAAGGAGTTCTTCTTCGGAAAGGAGTGGTATCCCACCGCTCAGCCATCAGCACAATTTGGAGCCTTCTCGCTAATTACCGGAACACTTTGGGTTAGCCTCTGGGCCATCCTCATATCACTGCCGCTGGGACTTTCGGTTGCCATATATATGGCAGAGATTGCCAATCCGAAGGTTCGCAGCATCCTGAAACCAGTAATCGAGCTGCTGGCAGGTATTCCTTCGGTGGTTTACGGTTTCTTTGGGCTGATTGTCATTGTGCCCCTCATTCAAAAGGTTTTCAACCTACCTGTAGGCGAAACGGCACTTGCGGGAAGCCTTATCCTTGCCATTATGGCGCTACCAACCATCATCACCATATCGGAAGATGCAATACGCACTACACCGCGTGCAATGAAGGAGGCTAGCCTTGCGCTGGGGGCCACCCACTGGCAAACCATCTACAAGGTAGTTATCCCCTACTCCAGCTCGGGTATTGCAGCAGCCGCCATCCTCGGCATTGGCCGTGCCATTGGCGAAACCATGGCGGTGCTGATGGTAACGGGCAACGCAGCCATTATACCAACAACGCTGCTGGAGCCGGTGCGAACCATCCCTGCGACCATCGCTGCCGAAATGGGCGAAGCACCACAGGGTGGCATCCACTTCGAGGCGCTGTTTGCCCTTGGTGCCATCCTCTTTATCATGACGCTTATCATTAACATCGTGGTAGACTACATCTCCAACCGAAAGAAAATTGCAAAACGATAGAAAGCCATGAAGGACAGCAACACAATATACAGTTCCAAGCGAGCAAGCCAAAGCGTAGCCTTTTGGGTATTCCGCTTTTTCAGTCTGCTGGTGGTAGCCATACTGGTAACGATCCTCTCCTTTATCATCTACAAGGGAGCAGGCGCCATCAGCTGGGATTTTATCACTAAGATGCCCGAAGATGGCATGACCAAAGGGGGCATCCTCCCTGCCATTGTAGGAACGCTATGTCTGGTAGGCGGAAGCATCATATTCGCCTTCCCAGTTGGGGTGCTCTCGGGGATATACGTCAACGAGTACGCCAAGAACGGCTGGTTTATCCGTTTTGTGCGGATGATGACCAACAACCTAGCGGGTATTCCATCCATCGTATTTGGGATGTTCGGGATGGCGCTCTTTGTGAACTACCTTAAGTTTGGCACCTCCATCATTGCCGGATCGCTAACGCTCGGGCTGATGGTGCTCCCCATCGTTATCCGCACCACCGAGGAGGCGCTGAAATCCATCGACGACTCGTTCCGCCACGGCAGCTTCGCCCTTGGTGCCTCGAAGCTGGAGACGATACGCCGGGTAACGCTACCAATGGCATTCCCCAACATCGTAACAGGACTGGTGCTGGCAATCGGTAGGGTATCGGGAGAAACAGCACCTATCCTATTTACCGCAGCAGCCTACTTCCTGCCTAAGCTGCCATCGAGCATCACCGACCCAGTAATGGCGCTGCCCTACCACCTGTACGTGCTCTCGACAAGCGGCACCGACCTCGAAGCATCGCGCAGCATGGCCTACGGAACGGCCCTAGTGCTGGTTGTCATGGTTCTTATCGTAAACCTGATAGCCAACGCGCTGCGCAAGTATTTTAGTAAGAAAGTAAAAATGAACTAGCATCATGTATAAGATTGAGGCAAAAGACGTCAACCTGCACTACGGCGACTTCCACGCGCTAAAGGGCATCAGCATGAGCATGAAGCCCAACACCGTTACCGCCCTCATTGGGCCATCGGGCTGCGGTAAGTCCACCTTCCTGCGCTGCATCAACCGTATGAACGACCTGATTGACTCGGTGAAAATCTCGGGCCTTATTGCAGTGGATGGCGAGGACATCTACGAGAAAAACATAAACGTGGATGAACTCCGTAAGCATGTCGGCATGGTATTCCAGAAGCCCAACCCCTTCCCCAAGTCAATCTTCGAAAACGTGGCCTACGGCCTACGCGTGAACGGAGAAAATAACAAGAACTTTATCGAAGATAAGGTAAAGGAATCACTGGTACAGGCTGCCCTTTGGAACGAGGTAAAGGATAAGCTTAAGAAATCGGCGTTCGAGCTCTCGGGTGGACAGCAGCAGCGCCTCTGCATTGCTAGGGCGCTGGCCATATCACCATCGGTGCTGCTGATGGACGAGCCAGCATCGGCGCTCGACCCCATATCGACCTCAAAGATCGAGGAGTTGATCTACGAGCTGAAGTCTAACTACACCATCGTTATCGTAACGCACAACATGCAGCAGGCCGGGCGCGTAAGCGACCACACCGCCTTCTTCTACATGGGCGAGCTCATCGAGTACGGCGATACCAAGAAGGTGTTTACCAACCCCGACCATATCCAAACCCAGAACTACATCACGGGTAGGTTTGGTTAGTGGATTGCTGTTAGGCGAAGGCTGGAGCCTTCGCCTAACAAAGTGAAACGCTTAACCCACCCCTACCCCTCCCAAGGAGGGGATAAACTGCCATAATTATGCATTGTGCGTTTGAAAACATCCTTAACTAGACAACGATGGACACAGTATCAGCCAAACAACGCAGAACATAAGCAATACGCCTACGCCCCAAAACAACCAACATTAGTAACCTTACAAAAACACAACCGCTATGACGCATTTAGATAACGAGCTTCACATGCTAAAGACCGAGATGGGAAACATGCTCCACACGGTGCTCTTCCAACTCGAGAAGGCCCAAGAGGCCTGCATCAACGGGAATGTCGACCTGGCCCACGAGGTGGTGGCCCGCGAAAAACGGGTAAATGCCTACGAGCTGAAGATCGACAGCGACTGCGAAAACATCATCGCGCTCTTTAACCCTGTGGCCATCGACCTGCGGATGGTGCTCTCCACCCTCAAGATTAACTCCGACACCGAGCGCATCGGCGACTTTGCCGAGGGCCTGGCCAAGATATCGCTCAACAACCCCAACGGCTTCGACAAGGAGCTGGCGCAGGTGGCTAGCCTCGAGGTGATCTTTAAGAATGCCATCGAGATGCTCTCCGACGCCAAGGTGGCCTTCGATAAGGAGAATCCGCAGCTGGCCTCCTCCATCCTCTCCAAGGATGATATCCTCGACGAGGTGAACCGCAAGGCCAACGCCATCATCGAGGCCTACATCAAGGCGCACCCCGACAACATCACCCAGGCGCTCGACATGATTTCGGTGATCCGCAAGATTGAGCGCATTGGCGACCACTGCAGCAACATCGCCGAGGAGATCATCTTCTACATCGAGGCAAAGGTGCTTAAGCATCAGGATAAAAAGTAGAGGGAGGGGATTTTAGATTTTAGACGTTAGATTATAATCTCCGCTGGGTGTAGCGAGGAGGCTACACTCGGTTGGCCTAGGACTATAGCCGAACTCTTCTGAATGAGGCAAAAGCAAGGGCAGCACCTAAAGAGGAAAATGCGGATGCCCTCAGCAGAACTCCAGCAAAGCAACCCAATGGGGTTGGATGCTTCCAACGGAACTCCGGCGAAGCAATCAAAGGGGGTTGGATACCCTCAACCAAACCCGGGGGAAGCAATCAAAGGGGGTTAGATGCTTTCAACCAAGTTCCAGTAATGTTATTGGGCCGAAGCAAAGCCCCCAGCTAAGCTTCGGCTATAGAATAATCGACATAAAAAGCCCCCAGTTCCAATGAAACCGGGGGCTCAAAACCACCAAACTTGGTAAGGACAGCACCTCTACTCCCTTACCCACATTATCTTTTGGCTTAGGGCACTCCCCCTGTTCCGCAGCACAACTACCACAAGTCCCGTTTTAGCATCGAGGTCGAGGCTATGCTTAACCTCGCCGGGAACCTTACGCTGCATCACCTTACGGCCAAGCAAATCGTACACCTCAACGTCGGTTTCGCCGCCAACCAATTCGAGGTCGACCACCAGCTTCCGATCGTAGGCATACACCTGGGCAGGCATCTGCACCTTCGAGTCGGGCTGCACGGGGGCAAAGTGGAGCACGAAGCGGTTGGGCGAATCGCCCTTCGAGGCCCTAAACTGGTAAGGCCGACCTGTGGACAGATCGTGGATGTAGTGCGTCTGCCGATCCTCCAGCTTCAGGAGGCTAAACCGAAGCAGATCGAAGGCGCTGCTAATGGTGTAGGTACCGCTGGCACCTGCCGTAAACATCACGGGTACCGAGGCGTTTTGCTCGGGCGTGGTTAGGTATCGAATCGAGAGGTTTTCCTTCCCGGTGCTCAGGTATAGGCTAGGAGCGGTTTCAACCCTACTGAAAAGCTTTGTGGCGCCACTGGCATTCTGAGGATGGCCAAAGCGGAGCATCACCTCGTCGACGCCCAGTCCAGCCTCCGATTTAACGGTAAGGCTCACCACATCGCGCTTCTGTACCTTCGCCTTTAAAAGAGTTGCCGAGGCGTTATGCACGCGCACATCGTTGGTCATCACTAAATTTCCGGTCTGATTCGCCTTTACAAAGAATCCCTGACACGAAGCAATATAGCGGCCAACAGAGTTGGTTCCCACGCCATCAGCATCTCCCGAGTTGTACACCCCATAGTTGTTAACGTTCGGATTCCAAATCCACACATCGTAGCCGCTGCCAGATGCAACCAAATCACCTCTTGTCCATCCCGTCGCAGCGCACCAGTCGATGGCCGATGGATAAGAGTTACCCACAAAGTTGAAACCCGCTAAGCTAATATTAGTACTGCTTACGGTAAGTGGACAACTTATAGCACCATTGCCCAAAACACCTATAAAATCATGGGTAAAGTTCTCCTGATTCTGTAACGAGTATAGGTAGCCCCGTCCGAGAACGCCCGTAACCTCGGGATGCACCATAGGCCAGCTAACCGTTCCTGTATAGTTCAAAAAGTAGATCCAGCAATTGGTGGGCTCGTGCCAAACGTACAAGTCGTAACCCGTGCCATTACCGTATGTCCCCATAGGGAACCACTCCCCGGTAAACGTCTGATACTTGACAGGGGGCGATAGAAAATGCCAAGCCTCCTTACCTCCTGGGATGTAGCGCCTCACAATTGCAGGTACATTGTCGGTATTATGAAGGATTGATGATGTTCCCGTAGCATCGGACTGAAGCACAAAGCCATCATTTCCACCATTATTGATGACAGTTCCTGTAACAGTCAGCAGCACCCCAGGAGCAACCTTCAGCAGTTTGCCGCTTTCAACCTGCAGCGTTCCGGTAACGGTGGTAAGCGCGCTACTAGCAAGGGTCACCCCTTCAGCATTCTGGATATGCACGTTTTCGAACGTGGTGGCGCTGCTTCCGCCAACCGTTTGCGCCGAAGCGCCATCGAGAGCAATGGTGCTGCCCGTAGCCGTAAGGGTTCCGTTATTCGTAAAGTTTCCTCCTATCGAATGGCTAAACGCCCCAGTTGTAAAGGAGGCATTTGCACCAATGGTAGTATTTCCACCTATATCAAGAGCCCCGCCAGCAGCTGCCGAGGCGGTTCCCGAAAGGGTAAAGTTGCCATAGATGCTCATATCCTGGGTGGGCATCGTCTTCGTACTGCTCCCGCTGAGGGTAAGATTCCAGTACCCAGGAGTAAGCCCATTGGGATAGATGACCGTTTGGCTCGTGCCGTTGTACTCTATGGTATTAGGTAGGTATGCGGCACGTAGTATTGCATCAGTGCCAAGAGTAATTGCTCCTGCAATACTCATGTAGTTATTATTTTCTACTGCCACCGAACCACCGCTGGTAATCGCGATATTATAGAAGGTGGTACTACCGCCAATAGTTGCGCTAGCTCCCGACGATGCATTGGTTAAATCGAAAAGAACCGTACTAGTTCCCGGAATAAACGTTCCAGCACAGTTCCAAGCACCACCGCCTCCTGTTACCGTAAAGGTGGTAGAACTACGGCCATCAACAATACCACCACTTTGAATTGTTATTCTTTTTACCGATGCTGTTGCCGGCAAAATAGGGTCGTTGGCAGTAGTGCTAGCATTCGGAATTATAACATCGCTGGTAGATGTAGGCACATTCCCCCCCGACCAATTGCTATTGTTATTCCAGTCGCTACTATAGGATCCCTGCCACACGTAGTCTGCTGCCGATTTATTAGCCACCCCCCAAGGTCGCCCTACAAAATAGTTGAGTTCCCTATTCGATATAACCACCCAGTTGGCAGTAGAGTCCTGAATGGCCTTGCCATGCTCTTCTACTTTAGGAATATCGGCATGGTAATCCCAGGTAACCAGCTTGCTTTCGGTATTGCCGTTAAGCTCGCTATCGAGGTAGTACAGCTGAACTAAGGCCTGTGTATTTCCACCGTTGAGCTGGTTTATCTCGTAGCTGCGCTTCACCGCATCAGTCTTCCACGAGGGAGCCTCACCTATAGCAATCTTAAAGGTAACCTCGGTGGGCATCACCCCACCTGCCCCAATACCCATCCCGCTATTCCGATGCCCAAACGAATAGGGCACGTTAGGCTGAAAGCTGGTACGCTTAACCGTTCCGGTAACATCGCCATCGCCAACGGTTGTTGCAGGCTCGCCCATGGTAAGCGTATACGCCCCCATATCTAAGCTCCCCTTGGTAGCCGAAGGGTTGGCGCTTTGCAGGTTGAGCACACCGTTTACCGTAATATCGCCACCCAAAGTAATACCTGCTCCATTCACCGTAAGGTTGTTTATGCTACCAGAAATAAGAGAAGCAGGAAGCGTTACAGCTGCCGAATTGGTAAAAGCCAACGTGGCACCACTACCGCCTGCACTAATGCTGCCGCTGGTACGCGATGGAGGATTACTCCCCGGCAGCGTTAGCGTAGCCGCACCAATGGTAAGCGTGCCAGCAGTAAGGGTCAGCCCACCCGATACGGTTAAATCGCCGTTTAGGGTTAGCCCTTGGCTATTATTTAGGGTTAAGCCGACAACCGAATTGCCCGTAAAAGCCCCGGAAGGGATGCTTTGGGCCATCGAACCAGCGAAGATCACCCCCGAAGAGGCTGCTAAGGCATCAACCTGAGCACCATTTGTCAAATTAAAATTTCGGTTAATGGTAAGGTTCTTACCATTAATCACCAGCTTCTTCGAGCTTTGCGCATTCGATATATCGCCAACTATACGATCTTGATCTAGGACACAATCGTTAGCCGGAGCAGCAGCAAAAACAATATCGGCACCGCTCGGAGGCACCGAGCCATTCGACCAGTTAGAGGCTGTACCAAAATCGGTACTGGTACCACCAACCCAAACCCTAAAGTAGCTATCAAAAGCGCCCATGTGCGGTGTTGTAGCCCTACTGGTTCCGTAGTAGTCGGTAGTAACTCCCGTTCCGCTTATTCCGAGCAAAGAAGTCGACGAATGGTAGTCGGAAACATTTACCCCGCCACGGTTGGTGAAGCCAGGATCCACATTTAGGCTATTCGCATCTTGCCCAGTTGCCGTTTTCCATGCGGCAAAGCTGGTGATGTTGGCACCATAGTACCCCAACGTAGTTTCGGCAGTATAGTAATCGTTGTAGTTAATGGTTAGCGCACCTCCTGCAGTTCTAATGTAGATGGCGTAGTGCGTTCCCTTTTGCGTGCGGGCGTTGTAGAAAATATTGTTTCGGATATCGCGTGTACTAGAGCTACCATCACAGTAAAAAGCGTAGCTGTTATGCGTGGAAGACATAGGAACACCATGAATGTATACCGTATTAAAGTATATTTTGCTGGTAATGCCGGAGATGCCAGGTTCAAAGATTCCGAAGATTATGGTCTTTGAGGTATTATCTATAACAATAATATTGTTGTAAACAGTAGTACTCCCCGCCTTTATCTTTATACCATAGGTGTAAGATGTTGCCACAGCCGAAAAAAACAGGCTGTGTATAAAATTTGCAGCAATCACGTTATTCCCGCTGCTGCTTCCCGAGAAGTAGAGACCTATTATCGAAATGCTATAGCTCCCGCTTGAGCGGGCATTTGATAACCTACAAATGGTATTGCCGGTAACGCTATTCGCATTATCGGTTCCTGTAAGCAAAATCCCCACCACCGAGGAATTTGCATCTTGTAGGGTATTTCTATTTCGGGTGGATAGATCGCTAACCGTATTACCTGAAATGGTATTAGTACCGCTAGCAGCAACAATCCCGTTAACCCTTAGGGCAACACCTTCCGAACCACTCTGATCGTTATTCAGGTTCGCTACTGTATTTCCACTTATGGTAACAGTACCAGTTCCTTCGGAATATATACCTTGAATAGCATTCGCAACATTTACCTCACCTAACGGCTGTATAGCCCAAATACTATTTGCCGTACTACTGCTTCCTATTATATTGTCGCTAATTGTAGTGCTCCCAGCACCTGTTTTATAAATTCCCCAAATAGAGCATACCCCCGAACCTCCATCTTCCGATTGAATAGAGCCAATAGTGTTATTGCTGCATGCAATAGTTCCAGTACTTGCTATGTACACGCCATATACTTTTCCAATGCCACCATTTCCTCCTCCTGCATAGTAGTAAATTGAGCTGGTAGATGAGCTGCTACCTATAGTATTGCCCGAAGTAGTTCCAATATTTACGTTGCCTGCTTCAATAGACATCGCATACCAGGTAGAGGCGGCTGCATTATTCCACGAAAAGCCCTTTATGGTATTGCCCTGAATGCTACTAGCCGTTGTCGTGCCAACACTTACTCTTATGCCATAAAAGGTATTTGTACTACCAGTCTTTGTCCAAGTACCGCTACACGATGCGCTGCTTCCTCCAATATAGTTCCCGCTAACCGTAAACCCATTTCCCGAAGTATTATTGATGCTAATGACGGTATAGGTACCCGTACCTGATGCTGTAAACGTTGCCGCTTCGTAGAAGCTATTCCCCGAGATAGTCCAAGTGGTTGTATTGGCTCCTAGGTTTATTCCATTCGATGCAGCTGCGGCATTCAAAAAGTTGTAGATATTGTTATTGCTGATGGTGTTTCCGCTGTTCTCGAAACCAGAGGTTCCTAAAGAATAGATCACGTTGATGGGTCTTCCGGCAGCATCGCTGGTTATATCGTTCCTGTCAATGGTATTGCCATCATTCCCGTTGCCTGACGATGCTGTGGAAAAAAAGATAACCCCGCCCGATGAATTCAACGAAGCCCCTTTGATGGTACAGAACTGCACCTTATTACTCTCCGCCGACTCCCTGAACCTAATGGTAGAGGCTGAGGTTCCGGTGCTCGAATTAGAGATTGTCAAGTTCTTTGCTCCTGCCTGGTTAACCCGTCCGTCGATGGTAACATTGTCGGCTCCGTTAAGGTCTATCAAGGGTGCATTAAGATTACCCGAAATGGTATAACCCGAACCTGTTGGGTAAATGGTTACCGAACCAGTTCTGGCATTTAAAACAGCCGTAGCGGTTTCGGTCGTGCTGCTGGTTAATCTCAAGACTACATCACCGGTAAGCGTACCTGCATTAATAGCATCGAAGGCAGCCTTTAGGGTTGTGTAGGTTTTGCCTGCACCCACTTCTGTTTGTGCACTTGCCCTCGAAGCAGTTAATCCTATGCAAGCGGCAATAGCTACAAGCACAGAAAATAGCCTAAATGTTCTTTTCATGATCTTTGGTGGTTTGTTCTATATCCTTAATTCATCCCTCCTATTCCTCACTTCGTTCGCTATACTCCGTTAATCTTTCTTTTTACGATTAGTGGTTCATCTAATGAGTCTTTTACGGAGACCATTCTTTTTATGGACGAGGCGCATTTTTTTGAGGGAATGCACCCAACCCTCACCTTGTAGAATCCGCGGTGCAGAATCACACCCACACTCATCTCTTTTTCCTTCTTAAGGGTCTTTGCATACCTCATTGCGTTACTTTCTATCCTAAATGAGCCACATTGCACGCAGTAGTTTCCACCTTGGGCACAAACTTCACCCCACAGCAGTTTTGCAGCTACATTTTTCTTAGTGCTAACTCGTGGGGCTTGAGATCTCGAAGACGCATATAACTTGCCCTTAGCCTCAATACCTATTCCATCACCATAAACACCCGTTGTGCTGTTCTTGGCGCCTTCTGCTTTTATGCTGGAAGGCTGCTCCATTGGCGCACTTGTAAGAGGTAAACCTGATGAGGAATTCGAAGAACTTTTATCGGAAGCCTTTTCTACCAACGTATTCTCATCATTTTTTTTGCTTAGGGTAAAGTTGAGGATGCTCACAACATCGCCCTCCTCTAATGCCTTTATGGTAAACGAAATTTGTCGAGGAGTTGAGGCATAGTCGAGCCGTTGCAGCTGCGTAGAATCAACGCAAGCCACATAATCGCCCTGAGCCAACCCAACGTAGCTGATGTACCCATCCGACTCCGAGAGCATTTCGGCAACAGGTTTACCTCCACCCTTGCGGTATATCTTTACCAGTATCCGCCCTAATCCCTTAAGATTGTTATTGCTGTTTAGCGAAACCATACCATTAGCCTCGCCTACCACAATAATCGGCACATCCACCCGCTTAAACTGGTTAGGGTCTACAAGAACCTTGTACGTTTTATGCTTAAAGCGCCACGAGATGTTATCCAGCTCGCTATCGTCAAACTCCATCATGTAGTCTACAAACGGGTTTAGCTCCGTAATACGAACAATGGAGTCCTTCTTGCTGAAGATGACTTTCCCTCCAGGTATCTTAACCGAGGTAAGCTTTACCATGCGCTCGCCCTTATCGAATACGCCATTTTGGTTTAGGTCGAGGAATGGATATACAACTAGTCCTCCCTTACCTACCGAAGGGTTGTTGCTGGTATACACATACCCATTACCGCCACCAAAGGCTAAGCTACCCTGCGCGCTTTGCGAGGTGTAGTAAGAGCCCTGACTACGCGATGCCGTAAGGTTGGTTCGTGCAAAGCTTAGGTCGTACTTAAAGCTTAAGCTGATATAGTCGTTACTACTAGCAACATTTCGCTCGTACGTTGCAGTTAAGTATCCTTTAGAGAAATTCTTCTCGATATCTGTTCGCCATGATATTAGCTTGCCATCGGTTATATTACCATAAGCCGATGGTCTTATCATTACTCCATTCCTCAACCGATAGGACAGCGCAAGATTAGAGGTTGCATATACCCGGCTCCCCTCAATCCAATTAAGCATGGTTGACGAGTTTGCGCTAAACTGCCTATAGTAAAGCGAAAGCATTACGTTTGCCTGATTGTAGCTAACGGAGCTATACACTAGCTGGTTGTAGTCGATCCGAGAATTAAATGAAATATTCCTCAACCTGAAAGGAACCGATAGCCTCACCTTCCGTTCCTCGAGCGCATTGAAGAGCGTTGCCTTTTGCCCTTCTTTAAACTTTGCATAGTCTAGCTCTATAAGCGCATCCTTCCAAAAATAGTAGCTGAGCAAGCCCTGAGCCTTAACGTCGTGGTCGTACTCTCCGCTAATAATCATCTTAGTTAACGGCTGTACGGTTGCCTTTGCAAAAGGTATGTAGGCTCCACTAGTAATGGAGGAAAGGTACTCTACCCCACCTCCTACCGTAAGGAACCTGCTTACGCCGTAGTTAAACTCTGCCCTACCGTAACGGCTATTGGTGCTATCCTGAAGAACACCACCCGACAGTCCGTACTCAAACTCACCTACTGGCATAACCGTGTAAGGCATATTCATGGTGCGCTCCTCGGTGCGCTCTTCGCCAAGTGGTCCGTAGAATTTTAGCTTCAGCGTGGTGTAGCCGTACACTATGGGAACCTTAAAGGTGTATGCCCCCGATGCATCCGTCTTGGTATAGTCAACCAGTACGTTGTTTATGTAGAGTTCCACCGTCCAGTTTGGTTCGGCAACCTCGTTTATGGTGTAGTACCCCTTTGCCTTTCGTACCGTTGTAGGGGTATTGCGTACTGCTACACCAACAATAGGTGCGTTTATAAAGGCTATTGTTTGATTTGATATCCGCCCAACCTGCGCCTGCCTAATCAGCGTTTTATCGTTATCCACCCAGCGCCAGAGATAGTAAAGATTCCTATCGCTAAACTTATACCTATCGTTATAGTATGCCGAAACATTTGCCTCGCCATACAGCAGCTCGGTACCAACCCCTAAGCCAAAGCTGTTGGTTGTTTCTCCTTTCCACTTCTGGTACGAGGCAACCGACCAGTCTACCATACCGGGCTTAAAGAGGTGGTAGCTCCGCGAAACAACCGTATCGGCAACAACCTCGCCTTTTACCTTGGCAATGTTCTTCCGCATTGCCTCCAGCTGCTGCTGCTTAAATATGGGAAGCTCGAAATTCGGCTTCACCTTTAGGATTAGGCTTCGGAAGTTAAAGGTCATGTCCAACCCAAACGTTCCTCCAAAAAGCGAAGACTCCATGTACAGCATGCCGCTATAGCTTACAAGCCCGCCCCTAAAGCTATACTCCTTACCTCCTACGCTTACACGCTGCCTGCTATAATCTATTAGGTAGGGTTGTCGTTTAGCACCAATATAGCCGCTAATGCTATCGCCTTTGGCGCTAACGATGTAGGGTATTCCGAGCGGACCAAACAGCCCTTCGATGCTGACGTAAAGGCGATCGTTGCTAGAGTAGAGGGCTTCAGCATAAAACTCGCTTAATCGATCGACCGTAACCAGCACCGATACCTCGTCGTAGGTGATGGGCATTTCTACCGTTTCGTCGGTAAACTTGTCCTGTGCCATTAGGCATACCGATGGGAAAAGCCAAAGCAGCAGCAATAGAAGAACACCTTGCGATTGGGACTTGAGCTTACTCAACCACACCCCCGCAAGATGCACTACAAGCTGTGCCTTATGATACCCATCCCCCATCAGCTACTCCCTATTAAATGTTATGGAAAAGGTTCCCTCGTAGGTTCCAGAAGTTGCACCTGCCGGAACATGCAGCGTGCCCCCTACCCGAATAGGAGTAACAAAATTGCAATCGGCAGTAGTGGTAAAGGTAGAACCGCTTGGTCCCTTTTCGGTTGGTCCAATATCCATGGTAAGCGTACCTCCGCTACTTCCTGTTAGGATAGCAGTAGCATCGTAGGTTATTACAACATTACGACCCGGACAAATCTTAACCTCAAAGATGGCAGGTTGTGCCGTTGGCGACGCTGAAATAAGCGATACCCCACCCGTTGCAGTTCTGGTTCCATCGTACCCTACAACCACGGTACCTCCCGAACCCGATACGCAAAAGGTGCCAAAGTGCAGCAGCTGGATTGCCGTTACGGTTATGGTGCGCTGGGGTAAATCGGGCTGGGCAAAAGAAGGTACCGCACAAAACAGCATAACCACCGCAAGCAGCAGCATACGAAAATTCAGAATCGCTTTTAATGGTTTCATGAGCGTATTCTTTTCCTGGCATTCGCCAACTGTTTTTATTTTACCTCCGAGTGGTTGGGAAGCTTATATCTTTCCGGTTCTTGCAGCGCACATTCGGATGCACAAACACCTAATAGCAATACTTTATCCCTATACTCGGCTGAGGCTGTGCCCATAGCCGTCAAGCTAAGGCTTAATTCAACAGATCAACGCCACTGCTAAGCGTAGGCTCTGCCTACGCTTTTTCCCCTTTTGGCCTCTGGCCGTATTCTAAAGGCTAGAAGCCTTGGTTACTCGAGCGCAGCGAGGACGCTACGCTCAGCGTGGGGGATAAGCTGCATATATTTTGCGTTCTGCATTATTCATATCCTTACGACTTGCTAAATATCCAACTCCCCTTCGGCATACACGTTGTGCTTGCCCTCCTCGGCGCACACGTACTGCACCTTTAGCTTGCCATCCTTTAGCACCCTTTTCTCCTTATCCTTTAGCGGTAGCGTAATAAACCTTCTATTGGTGGTGGTGTACACCCCAATACCTCGCACCAAGACAACCTCGTAGGGTTTACCTTGCTTGGGTATAAACTCTACCCTAATATCCCCGTAGGTAGATATATTGCCTGTTCGATTTATGGTAAAGGCAAGGTTTTGTACGGTATCCTTAACTTGGGCTAACCGCAGGTCGCTGAATTTAACAGATACAGAAATTAGGCCTGAACGAATAATAACTGGTATACATAACCCGAATATAGGAACTAGACTAACACTAATACTTGAATCTTTTGATGGATTTTTAATCCCAAGAGGGGCATAGTTTCTTTCCGAACGGAAATAGAGATGCGAACGGTACTCTCCTGAACCCATTTTAGCAGTTCGCCTGCGCTGCAACATTATGGTCTGAGACTCACCTGGTGCCAAAGTTATCCTACGTGGGAATACTCGCAAATAAGGAGCAGCGATCATAAACGAAGAGTCTGGTTTATCTATTTCTAAAAAGCCTCCATTCTCATTCATGGCATACTCCAAAAAAGAGACTGAATAGGTTACAGTATCCTTATCTGTGTTAACTAAACATAGATTTTCTTTCTGAACTTTGCCTTCAAAAATGACACGCGTTGGTGTTACAAGCAAATTTCCTTGTGCACTAGCAGAAATAGCAACACTCTGAAAAATAATAAAAAACAAAATCGTAAAAATTCTGTTCATGTTCCAGTTTCTTGATGGTTATTCGATAAGCAACTACAAGCCTGACAATGTTTCAATAGGGGGAGCAAATGCCTCCCCCTATTGTTTGTTAATAGGTTCTAATTATAAAGTACGCTAACTGTAAAAGTTTTGGTGTAAATACCAGGTAGCTGATGAGCACTAACATTCAATGTACCTCCAATAAAAAGGTATGATGTTGTACTTGATAAAGTATTATCGAAACGATACCCGGCATTAGTAGGTAAAAGAACATCTGAAACAGATGGTCCATCCAAACCAATATTTAAAATTAAATTATTAACAGACATTGTCTTGTTTGTATAAGTTCCGCTTAAATCCTCACTATTAGTTAATGTAAGAGTATTAGCCGCATCAAGGCTACCTAATTGAACATAGTAATCCATATTAGGATAAGCTGTAGTAATTTTAAAAGCAGCAGCAGTAGGTTTTGAAGTCAATAAAGTTAAATTCGAAGAAGGAGTAGCAACACTAGCCGTAGACAGAGTTACTGTTCCAATATTTGCTTCATTAGCAACTATATAATTACCAAAATACATATCGCTTTGCTTTTCATTCTGCAGTGCCGTTACAATAGAGGCACTAGCATTTACATTTACAGGTGTATCCTGCCCCATAACCGTACCCGAAAAACCGACCATCAGCGCGATGGCTCCAAGAAGCATTAATGATCTTTTCATTTTTTTTGTTTTAAAAGATTAAACACATTCAAAACGTTAATGGGTGGTGCTACCTAGGAATGCCCATCGCCATCAAGCAATTTTGTTTTTCCTCCCCCTCAACACTCCTAGCAAATCAGCTTGTTCCAGCAGCTGGTGCTGGTTTGATAACTCTACAACAGCATGTTTTCGGAAAGTGTTTACAAGCGCACGGACTTTAACCTTTTAAACACTGTGTGCTAAGCAATCATTACGGGGAGATGGCGCTGCTCTAGGGCATAAAAAAGCCAGGCGCTACGGCCTGGCTTTTTTTATTGGTAACCCCAACGAACGGGCTACTGGTTGCCCGTGGGCTTATCCTTGGGCTTATCTTTCTCCTTCTCCTTTTCGTTCTTGCTGCGGGTTTCCCTGGAGTCTATCAGCTTCACCTTGGCCTCGATGAGCGGGTTGAGCTGCGAGATAATCTGGTTGTACTCGGGCTTGCTCGATATCTGGGCGAAGGCGTTGATGCGGTTGGCCAACTTGAGATACTGGTCGCGCGCCTGGCGGCCGGTCTGTACGGGCGATTCGGGATCCTTGGTTCCATAGGCCTGCGTGCGGGCGTTCTGTACGGCTAGAAACTTAGCTCGGGTGGCCATCACATCGTCCCAAAATGTCTTTACGCCCAGTTTGGCAAGCGCGCTAACGAGCTCGGGCTTGGAGGTAAAGAGGGCATCGATCTTGCTGATGGTGGTTACCTCGGCATCGTACGACATCTCCTCGATATCCCACCCCTGCTCCTCGACGGCGCGAACGATAGCTAGCGCAGGCACTCGAATCTCGTCCTTGGGGTTGCGCGAGTACGACTTTACTAGCCCCTTGAAGCTGCCCACGTAGCCGTCGAGCTCGCCATCGAGCTTTACCATCTCCTCGGTCTTCTCCTTTTCGGTGATTACGGTAGAGGTGCTCTCGAAGCGGTTGGTGCGGCGCTCGAGTTCGGACAGTTCGGCCTCCAGCTCCAGCGTTTTCACATCGAACGACTTCAGTACGGCAATCATCTGGCGTAGTAGGCCAATTTGTTCGTCAACGTGCAGTCGACTCATGAATGTTCCTTTTAATTTCATAATCCTTATGTGTTAAATTTTTCCAATTATATAAAATATGCACAAACAACCAATATCCATTAAGCATGTTATAAAACATCCAATTCGGCAAAGGTGCCATGTTTTCTCCGTACAAGCAGCCACAAGCACGTCAAGTCACCCAATCAAAAAAATAGGGAATTAGGGCTTTGTACCATATACAAAAGCACCAACGGAACTCCGGTGACCCCTTTGTATATGGTACAAGACCCCCAACGGAACTCCGGCGAAGCCTTTGTATATGGTACAAAGCACCCAACGGAACTCCGGCGAAGCCTTTGTATATGGTACAAAGCACCCAACGGAACTCCGGTGGAGCCTTTGTATATGGTACAAAGCACCCAACGAAGTTCTGGCGAGCCTTCTGTACCTGTAAAGTCCATCGGCAAGAGGTTCTACCGCATAAACCACCGTGCCAGCTTCAGCTTAGCCGAGGTGTAGGGTGGAAAAAAGAACGAAAGGTTTACCAGAGTCGACGTGCTGAGGATGCTCTTGTGGTGCGAGAAGGCCTCGAAGCTGCGGCGGCCATGGTAGCTGCCCGTACCGCTGGCCATCACCCCGCCAAAGGGCACCTTGGGGCTCACCAGGTGCAGCAGCGCGTTGTTGATGGCGCCGCCGCCAAACTCCACCTGCTCCACAAAGAAGCGCTCCACCCGCTTGCTCTGGGTGAAGAGGTACAGCGCCAGCGGGTAGCGGTTGCGGCGAACGATGGCTAGCGCCTCGTCGAGGCTATCGTAGACGATGATGGGGAGGATGGGGCCGAAGATCTCCTCCTGCATGATGGGCGCCTCGAGCGAGACATTCTCCAATAGAGTCGGCTCGATGTAGAGTTTTTCGGGGTTGCTGCGCCCGCCGTGCGCGATGCGGCCATCGGCCAGGTAGCCCATCAGCGTATCGAAGCGGCGTCGGTTGACGATGCGGGTAAGGTCGGCACACCGTTCGGGATCATCACCATAAAACTCCCTGATGCACCCTTTAGCCAGCTCCACCACCTCGTCCTTTACGCTGTGGTGCACCAGCAGGTAGTCGGGTGCCACGCACGTTTGCCCGGCGTTGAAGAACTTGGCCCACACCAGCCGCCTTACCGATACCCGGAGGTTGGCATCGGCATGAACGATAGCCGGACTCTTGCCGCCCAGCTCCAGCGTCACGGGGGTGAGGTGCTTGGCAGCCATCCCCATCACCTGCCGCCCTACCTTGGGGCTACCCGTAAAGAAGATATGGTTGAAAGGGAATCCTTCAATGAGCATGGGGCCCAGCTGCGCCCCCGATCCCGGAGCGACGCTAACGTAGCAGGAGTCGAAGGTTTCGCCCACCAGCTTAGCAACAACGGCAGCCGTATGCGGGGCCATATCGCTTGGCAGCAGCACGGCGCAGCAGCCGGCAGCAATAGCGCCGACGAGCGGAGCGATGAGCAGCTGAAAGGGGTAGTTCCAAGGCCCAATGATGAGCACCACCCCGCGCGGCTCGGCCACAATCCGCGAGCGCGAGGGCTGAAGCATCAGCGACGTACCTACCCGCTGGGGCCTCATCCACCGCTTCAGATGGCTGATGGCGTAGTCGATCTCCTCGTACAGGATGCCCACCTCGCTGGAGAACGCCTCGTAGACCGGCTTGCACATGTCGGCATGTAGGGCGGTAAGGATTTCGTCCTCGCGCCGCTTGATGGCCGCTTTAAGTTTCGCGAGCTGCGCCACCCTAAAGGCGTAACTGCGGGTGCTGCCTCCGTCAAAGAAAGCGCGTTTGGCGCTATAGGCCTGCTCGATGTCTTGCTCCTGCATGTCGGTAGTGTTTTAAATTGAAATCAATCCAAGATCAGCAAAGATAGCAATCCCCCCTCTGTTAAAATCGGAAAAGAAGCCGCTGCCGCACCATATAATTCGAAATTTATCGTTATCCTAGCAGCCCCTTACCGCATCCGAAACCCATTTTGACTACGCAAACAGATGAAACACCCCTTCTGCAAAACAGCGCTCGCCACGCTCACCCTGCTCCTTTTTCAGCTGGCCGCCATGGCGCAAGGCGATGCTACGCCCGACAGCGCCAGCTACGCCAACCTCATCCACGCTCCCGTAGCTCGCATCTTTAGCGCAAGAAATGGGACGAGGTGGATTATCGCTGGCAAGGACAGCAGCCTGCTGTACCGGGTAACACACAAGGGCGTCGTCATCAACATGAGGGATACCGCCGGGCTCCCCTGCGATACCCGATTCAGCGATGTGCTCATCATCCGAAACAACCGCGTGCTTGTTGGAACTAAGAACCGGTACGTATTCAGCTTCAACGGCGATAAGGCCAAATGGATCAACAGCAGCTACGGGCTTACCGATAGCACCATCGACCACTTCGAGTGGGATAAAAGGCAGAAGCTCCTCTTTGTCGAAACGGCCAACTCTCGTTTTCTGGTGAAGCACCACAACAAGCTCATCAACATCCGCTTCTCCGAGGTTAAGGACACGCTCACCACCTTCGACGAGATCCGCCACTTCATAAAGAGCAACTTCCGATGGAGCATCCAGAAGGGCATCTGCGAGGTGTGCGCCGATATCGACTTCAGCTTCCGCGCCGAGAAGTTCGTCAGCGAGGAAGACCTCCAGCACATTAAGGACACCCTTCGCCCGGGCGACATCATCGTAAAGCGCAACGACGAGCAGCTCTCCAACGTGGGCATCCCCGGCTTTTGGACCCATTCGGGAATATACGTAGGCTCCCTGGCGCAGCTCGACAGCTGCTTTAGCGGCATTGCCATGCTCGGCGGGCAAAAACCTTCGGCCTACATTCAGGAAAGCTACCGCGAGGTTTACGAAAGGCTAGCCGATAAACAGGGTTTAATTATTGAAGCAATTGGAAAGGGGGTGGTCATAAATCCGGTGGAGCATATTGCCAAGGTAGACTACCTGGCAGCGCTAAGGACAAACCTCGACAAAGCCGACATCTTTAAGTCGCTTCTCACGGCCTTCGAGTACCTCGGCACGCCCTACGACTACCTGTTCGACTTCAGCAACGACAACGAGCTGGTGTGTAGCGAGCTCGTTTACCTCTCGTTCCGACCATCGCCAAACAAGACGGGAATTAACTTTATCATGGGAGAACTTGATGGAGAAACCTTCCTTTCGCCCAACGACATCGCCAAGCAGTACAGCCTAGAATGGAAGCAGCCCTCGCCGCAGCTAAAGCTGGTATTCTTCTACGATGCCAAGCGGCGACAGCGCAAGTCGGAAAGGCGCAACGAGGCGGCATTCGCCAAGTCGTGGAGGCGGAAGAGCCTCTACTAGGAATCTACTGGTTAACGAAACAAACGGTACTGCAGGCAATAACCCCAGCCGTCTCTGTGCGCAGGCGGCTTTCGCCCAGCGATATTTCAACGAAGCCATGCTGCTTAGCCAGTTCCACCTCCTCGATGCTGAAATCACCTTCGGGACCAATAAGAATAAGGGCATTCTCGCCGGGATCAACGGCATGCTTTAGCAGCACCTTTTCGCCCTCGTTGCAGTGGGCAATAAGCTTCTTACCCTCGAATGGAAGTTTTACCAGTTCCTTAAACGGCGTAATCTCGTTCACCTTTGGATGGTAAGCCTTCAGCGATTGCTTAACGGCTGCCGTCACCACCTTCTCCGAGCGCTCCTGCTTAACGGTTCTACGTTCGGAGTGAAATGACTCCAGCGGCGTAATCTCGTCGATGCCGATTTCGGTTACCTTTTCCAGGAACCACTCGTAGCGGTCGATTAGCTTAGTAGGCCCAATGGCTACATGAAGGTAGTAGGGACGCTTGCCGTAGCACTCTTGCTTTTCTACCACCTCTACCCTACACCGCTTCGGATTGGCATCCGCAACCTTGGCAACGTAAAATCCGCCAACGCCATCAACAAGGTAGATTTGCTCGCCAACCTCCATGCGCAGCACGCGCACGCAGTGCTTCGACTCCTCCTCGCTTAAGGTGTACGACGATCCGGCAATATCAGGGGTATAGAAAATATTCATGCCGCGAAGATAGCAAAAATCAGCCGAGCCGATAATTCACTCCTGATTCTTAAAGGATATATGAACAATCAGCCAACAAATTCGCTTAATTTACATGACCATTCAAAAAACAGTATGTTAGTCAAAATTTATCCCGAAAATCCGAACGAGCGCCAAATTAACGAGGTGGTACGAGTACTCGAAAACGATGGTGTTATCATCTACCCCACCGACTCCGTTTATGCGCTTGGCTGCAGCCTTAAAAGCAAGAAGGGGCTCGAACGCATCCTTAAAATAAAGGGGCTAAAGCAAAAAGATGTCGACTTCTCCATAATCTGCACCGATTTAAGCAACCTCTCGCAGTTTGCAAAGGTCGACAACGCCACCTTTAAGCTGATGAAGAAAAACCTGCCAGGACCTTTTACCTTTATTTTACCCGCATCCAACAAGATTCCCGACATATTTTTGGACAAAAAAAAGACCATCGGCATTCGTATCCCCGACAATCCAATCCCAATAGCCATAACCGCAGCGCTTGGGCACCCGCTTATCACCACATCCATCAAGGATGATGATCAGATAATTGAATACACAACCGATCCAGAGCTAATACACGAACGATTCGAGCACCTAGTAGATCTTACCATTGATGGTGGGTACGGAGGAAATATAGGAACCACTGTCGTTGATTGTACTACCCCAGAATTCGAGATTGTAAGGGAAGGGAAAGGTGAACTTATAGAATAAGTTCAAAATTGCAGATACAAAAAAAGGTCGTTCAAATTGAACGACCTTTTCTTTATCGTAGAAGAAACTTACTAGTAGCGATTAGTTCTTGGGCCACGGTTTCCACCGCCTCTGTTACCACCGAAAGAACCTCTTGGCTTGTCTTCTCTTGGCTTAGCTTCAGATACAGAAATTGTTCTGCCATCGTACTCAACTTGGTTAAGTTCTTCGATAGCACGATTTGCTTCCTCGTCAGAAGCCATTTCAACAAAACCAAAACCTCTTGAGCGGCCGGTTACTTTGTCAGTAATTACTTTTGCAGAGCTAACTTGTCCGTACTCTTCAAAAAGTTGTGCTAGGTCATCATCATTGACTCTAAAACTCAAGTTCGAAATAAAAATGTTCATTTGTCTAAAAAAATTAAAGCTTTTATCCTTTGTTTTCGGTGAGTCTTTTAGATGGAGTCGACGATGACTTTTCTGAAATTTGATCTAGTTATTAGAATAACTTTCAAAAATTTTTATCTGACAAACTAACTAGAAACTCAGACGGCAACAAATTCAATGACAAATATCGTCTCTTTTTTCAAATAATCAAGAGTCCGCACTACTTTTTTACAAAAAAAACACAATATTCCTTAAGACAGATATACTAATTAAACCATTTTAGCCTTTTCTGGGCCTCATCATTAGGATGAATACCTTTTACAAGCCAAATTTTCATAGACAATCGCGCGACGACCTTACTTAAAGAGTCTTTCGCTTACACGACAACAAGCCCATTTTTCCGCGCCGTTTTCCAAACTTTAGAGGACGAAATCACCGCTACTCCACCTGGCAAATGATTTTTTGCCAAACTTATCACCAAATCTACCGCTACAAAATTCGAATGCTCATCGAGAAGAAGGAAGAAATTCTCCCAAAAGGCAATTTCCTCTAGGCGAAATATCACCTCGACCATTTTGCTTTGGGTAAAGATATGCAGCTTGGGGCGGCGGCTATCGGTTAGCAGCAGCTGGTAGCCATCGGCGAGCCACACCAGGGTTCCGCTATCTGGGAAGCTATCGTTCTTTACGGTCACGAGGCAGCCGGCAATGAGCGTTGGGGCCACCTTCGCCTGTGGGACTCTGTCATCAAACCAGGTTGCGACGCTCTTTTCTAAGCCCAGGTTGTGCATGTAGTTGTAGGTCGCCTTTCGCAGCCCTTCGCCCAGCATTTCGAGGTCGGTATCGGTGCTATCGGTAAAGAATATTTCGTTGTTGGCGAACGGATTTTTCTTGCTCGACAGCGGCTTTGCCCCATACCTTTCGGGGTTGCATCCTGCGGGGCTATGCACCGTCATGGCAAAGCGGTGCCAGAAGGCCGATTGGATGAGCTTCTGCTCGAAGAGCTGGCGTACGACCTCGAGGGAGTCGATGGTTTCCTGCGTGGTTTCGGAGGGGAAACCGTACATCAGGTAGGCGTGCACCAGGATGCCCGCCGAGGAGAGGGCGCTGGTAACCTTTGCCGTTTGCTTGATGTCTACACCTTTACTCATTAGGGCAAGCAAGCGGTCGGAGGCCACCTCGAGCCCGCCGGATACGGCAATGCAGCCGGCCCGCGCCATCAGCAGGCAGAGTTCGCGGGTGAAGCTGCGCTCGAACCGCACGTTGGCCCACCAGCTAACGGTTAGCCCACGACGGATGATTTCGAGCGATATCTTCTTGAGCAGCGCGGGAGGGGCAGCCTCGTCGACAAAGTGGAAGCCCGACTGCCCGGTTTGCGCCATTACGTCCTCCATCATATCCACAATGGCCGAGGCGTCGTAGGGTTCGAAGCGCTTGATGTAGTCGAGCGTGACGTCGCAGAAGGCACACTTGGCCCAGTAGCAGCCGTGCGCTAGGATGAGCTTATTCCAGCGGCCATCGCTCCAGAGCTTAAGCATGGGGTTGGGGGTTTCCAGCATGTCGAGGTACTTGCCAATGGGCAGCTGGCTGTACAGGGGGGCTGGCCGCTCGCTGCCCGCCACATCTAGGTGCGCATTGCCTACGTTGGTCAGCTTGCCATCCTTTAGGAAGGAGGTTCGCACGAGGGTATCCTCGCTCCTCTTGCCCTGCATGTGCTCCAAAAGGCGGAGGATGGAGATCTCGCCATCATCGTAAAGAAGGTAGTCGATGTACCCGAAAAGGCGCGGGTCGGAGAGGTCGCGTAGCTCAGTGCTCACGTATCCACCGCCCATCAGCACCTTTACGTTGGGACGATTTTGCTTCAGCCAGCTAGCGCAGATCAGCGCGGCATAAAGGTTCCCAGGGAAGGGTACCGTAAAGCCAACCACATCGGGCTTTACTTCATCAAAATAAGCTGAAAAGGTATCAATAATTAGGCGATCGATCAGGCTGGGCTCGCCATCGACCGCAGCCTTTAGGCTATCGAAGGTGGGCAGGGCAACGCAGAGCGACTCGGCGTAGCGGATGAGTTCGAAGTGGGGCGATACGTTGCGACGGATGAAGTCGCTGATATCCTCGATGTAGAGCGTGGCCAGGTGCTTAGCCCGATCCAGAACGCCCAAATCGCCAAAGAGGAACTCGAGGTCGGCCAGGTGCCTGAAACGCTCACCCTCGGGCAGGAATCCGCGCGTGCCGATGCGGTTGGCCAGCGTAGCATCGCCACCGCGTAGAAAGCGGATCACCGAATCGATGGTGGCTATGTAGCGATGGCGCAGAGCTAGCATCTTGGCATCTGCATGGCTGGTAGCGCCGGCATCGTCAACCGAGTCGAATACTTCAGCCAGCATCGCTGCCGTAAAAATCCGGTCAATGAGCTCGATGCCCAGATCTTGCTGGTAAACCTCAACTCCCTGCTTCGAGAGGTAGCCGGCCAGGTAGGGCGTGGCTGGATATGGGGTGTTGAGCTGCGTTAGCGGCGGAGTGACAAGTAGGATGCGCATTGCGTAGGATCTCTTCGGTAAATAATGGCCAAAGATACTAGAAAAGGGGAACGGAACATCGGAAAAAGGGCGTGGTGGGGGCCGCTTGGCGGTAAACAAATTGCGGCGGCAGCTGTTTAGGTCGGTAAAACAAATCGAACTAGCATGAAAAATTTAGCAGCAGCACTTTTACTTCTTGCCTCGGCATCGGCCTTTGGGCAGCAGAAATGGGCGGTAGACCCATCGCACTCGGGCGTAAAGTTTTCGGTAACGCACATGATGGTATCGGAGGTGGATGGCCGCTTCACCAAGTTTAACGGAACCATAGACTCGGCATCGCCCGACTTCATCAATGCCAAGATCAGCTTTACGGTTGACGTGAACAGCATCAGCACCGACAACGAGATGCGCGACAAGCATCTGAAATCCGACGATTTCTTTAACGCGGAAAAGTTTCCTAGCATGACCTTTACCAGCACTTCGTTTAAGCGCGTGAAGGGCAACAAGTACCTTCTAGAGGGCAACCTCACCATTAGGGATGTTACCAAGAAGGTGAAGTTCAGCACCACCTTCATGGGCAAGGCAAAATCGAAGCAGGGAATGCTGGCCGCCTTTAAGGCCACCGCGGTTATTGACCGTTTGGCCTTTGGGCTGAAGTGGAATGCACTTACCGAGGCTGGTGGCGCCATGGTGGGAAAGGACGTGACCATTAACCTGAACCTGGAGTTTGGAGAAGCAAAGTAACCATTAAGCGCAGATGGGGAGCCCCACGCGCTCTTCCTGTTAGATTCTATGCATTGGGCCATCCTCCTAGCTTAGGAGGATGGCCCAATGTATTTTGAGAAAATTTGTCGGCTGACAATTGTCCAAAAATCTTTTTTTGAAGGATTTGTTGGCAGGCAAATGGGTCAAAACTTTTTTTTGAAGGATTTATTGGCTGACAAATAGCCCAAAAACTTTTTTTGAAGGATTTGTCGACTGACAAATGAACCAAAAATTTTTTTTAAGGGATTTGCCGACGAACAAATGGGCAAAAAACTTTCTTGGGAAGATTTGTCGGCTGACAAATGGGTTTAAAGCCATTACCAACCCTCGGTTGCGTGCTTAAACGCTACTTCGCCACCTTTCCCGCCTTAAAGGTTATCGTTCCTTGATCCGACTTCAGCACCAGCGTCGATTCGTCGACCGTTGCTGCTAGCGGAGCGGCGAGCAGGCGGCGGTAGAGGCGCTCGACGTCGCCGATAGCGCCCGTGCAGAGCATCTTGGTTGCCCCAACCCTATCGAACGTAACCACGTTGCCCCGCAGCGTAAACGCGCCGAAGTAGCGGTTGCAGCAGGTGCCGTGGATGCGGGATGTTTGTGGATCGAAAACCAGCGTGGCCTCCTCGCCGGCAGGCACGTCGATGCTCCGATCGCCGCTTTCGATCCTAACCATATTCCAGGTTTTGGCGTAGAGCAGCGCGGTGTCGAGATGGAGGGTGTCGACCACAGCAGCGGCTTCAGGACGACTCGTAGAGCCCCCCTTAAACGAGGCGCAGCCGCCAAGAGCAGCGACCAGCGCTAAAAGGGTAACGATTGCTTTCATACAATAAGAGCATTAAGGTATCCTTTGGAGCGAACATTTCACTTTTAAGCTTGCCAGAGCCGAATGCAACTTAGTATATCCTAAAAGCGAAATCACTACTACCCTACCGCCCTTTATACGGGGCAGGGCTACTTTCGGTTGAGGAAGTGGGTAACCGCCTCCGAGAAGCCCGAGCTGGCAGCATCGCCCACCACATGGTGCTGCAGCCTCAGCGGCTCCGCAGCGTTAGCCACCACGTAGCTGTGCGGCGTATAGTCGAGCATATCCACATCGTTAAAGTCGTTTCCGACAACCATAACGTCGCTACGCAAGACGTTAAGCTTAGAGGCCAACATCTCCAGCGCATGCCCCTTCGAAACGTTCTTATCGAACACCTCTACCCACATATTCTCGCCATTGATGGGCGATGTCGTACGGATAACCTTATAATCGGAAAGGCTAGCGGCAATCCGGTCAAAGCGGTCCAAGTCTGGCTCCATAAACGCCAGCGCCTGGCACGATTCGGGGTACTCATCCATCCTCAGCGGAAAGCAGTAGTCGGGGTAGTGCCGCATCCGCTCGTGGAAGTCGGATATGGGATGCTCCGTCGCCGAGTAGTAGAAGTGGTGCGTATCGGGCACCGGCTTGTGCAGCATAAAGTCGAGGTGGTGGCGCGTCAGCTCCTTCACCAGGTATTTAACCCGGCTTGAGGATAGCTGGGCGCTAAAGATGATCTCCCCGGTTCGCCAGTCCATCACCCCAACGCCTGTCGAAAAGATAAGGTAGTCGATGGGGAACGTACGCGGGATGTTGCGCAGGATGGCGTAGAACGACCGCCCCGTGGCGAGCACCCGCACCACCCCCTGGTTGCCCAGCATCCGAAGGGTATCCAAATCCCTATTCGACACCTTCCCGCCATGCGGCAGCAGCGTTCCATCGAGGTCGGTTGCAACAATTTTCATCGACTAATAGATTTTAGATTTTAGACGTTAGATTTTAGATTTTAGATTACATGTTATACTGGGTGATATTAGATTCTCGTCTAAAGCCTAATATCTCACGTCTAGCATCTATTTTTAAACAAAAAATCCAAAAGGATTGCCTGCAACTTACCAGCTTTTACCGGCAAAAACAAGCAACCCTTTTGGATGTAAGGTTATCGTACGATGCTACGCCTAGGCGTTAATCATCATTGGCATGAGCAGCATCAGCGTATCGTCGAATTCGCCGACCTGGGTGGTAGGCAGCACAAGCCCTGCGCGTGATGGATCTGCTAGTTCGAGTACCACCTCTTCGCTTTCGATATTCGAAAGAATTTCTGAAAGGAAGGTAGACTTAAAACCAATCTCCATGTTATCGCCCTCGTACTGGCAGCTAAGACGCTCGATAGCCGAAATCGAGAAGTCGAGGTCCTGCGCCGAAACGGTGAGCTGGTTGCCGTCAATCTTAAGCTTGATAAGGTTGCTGGCCTGATTCGAGCAAACCGACACGCGGCGAACGCAGTTAAGCAGCTCGGCCCTATCAATGGTAAGCCTATTGGGGTTGTTGGTTGGGATTACCGAGTTGTAGGCAGGGTAGGTTCCCTCCACCAAGCGGCAAACCAGCTTAAAGTTGGTAAGGGTAAACGAGGCGTTCTTCGAGTCGAATGCCATGGCAACATCGTTCGCTTCCTTAGCCAAAAGCGCCTTAAGCAGGTTGGCTGGCTTCTTAGGAAGGATAAACGATGCAGCACCCGAAGGATGAACATCGGAACGCTTGTAGCGAACCAGCTTGTGGGCATCCGAAGCCACAAAGATGGCTGATTCGGTATCGAAGTCGATGTTGATACCATTCATTACCGGACGAAGTTCGTCGTCGGCAGTGGCAAATACAGTTTTGGTGATGCCATCAAGAAGGGCATCGGGGTTGATGTCAACCTCAAATTTCGACTCTTCCTTGATAAGGGGCACTGCGGGAAAATCCTCGGCGCTTGCACCAGGGATGTTGAACTTACCCTTTTCCCAGCTAATCTCGACATCGAGATTCTCGGGATTTACAATAAAGGTAAGTGGCTGCTCTGGAAACTCCTTCAAGGTGTCGGTTAACAGCTTTGCAGGAATAGCAATATCCCCATCTTCCACCACATTCTCGATATGAAGGGTGGTTTCCATGGTGGATTCCAGATCGGAAGCAGTAACCTTTAGCTCGTTGTTGTGGAGCTTAAACAAGAAATTGTCCAAAATAGGAAGCGTATTCTTGCTGTTAATCACCCTGCTGATAAGCTGTAGGTGGCTCAAGAGTTCGGTGCTGGATACTACGAATTTCATTCCTTAATTATTTAATTTTCAAAAGTATTTTCTTTTGCTGTTCAGGATTCAAGTATACAAAAAAAAGGGGGAGGAATTACCCCTTCGTCCATTTAGTTATTAACAAAGAAATGAACATCCCTCAGAAGTATATCGTAATCCACCCATTTGGCCACCACAACCTGCTTATCTCCATCGAAAACGACATAAAGCTTATCGCGGTCGTACTTAAGCGGACGCCCATAGGCATCGTAATCGTCGCCAATAGGCATTAGATATAGCTTAAAGACTTCGGTTTTACCATCAACCGACGAGATGGTAATCATCGCCTCGGGCTCGGAAAGCACCAAGGTACGCAACTCAAAGTCGTTCATTTTAAGCAGCTGCTTAAACCCAAGCTCACCATAAAGGGAGAGGTAGAAATCGATCTGCTCTGCGCTAAGGTCCGAGACCTCCTGCTGCTTATAAATATCGTAGAGGTGGAAGTTGCCATCAGTCCCCCTAAACAGTTTGAAGCTGCACTGGGGCTTAGCCATATTGTCTACCATAATGGATACGATATCGCTAGGCATAAGCGAGAGCAGCAAGTTCTGGTGCCAATCAACAGGATCGGCCGAAAGTGTTGATGCAGGGCTGTAGTTGGAACCAGGGATCTGAAGCAGATACATCTTCGTTTTGCCATCTAGTACACCAATTGTTCCAATGTTGGAGTTTGGGAACTCCGCAACGGTAAACTTGGTTGCCACCACTCCGTTGGCTTCAGCCGTAATGGTGTACCCCTCCTCGTCTAGCGCTTTGGCAGCAACGACTTGCACCTTTCGGGGCAGCGGCATCTTTACCTCAACATTTTCGAGGAAGTAGAGCAACCGCTGAATCATCATTGGCCTTACCTCGCCCTTACCGTTTACCACCCAAACGCCCTTGTGTTTTTCGAGAACAACGGTAGCCGTATCCTTTTCGATTACGATACGCGTAAGCGCCTTCGCATCCTTAACCGCAAAATTCTTAGAACTGTTAATGATATCGGTGTAGTAGTAAACCGACAATAAGGAAACTACCACCATTACTACTGCACTTGCTATCCAGACTATCTTTTTCGACATGAATGAGTGTAAAAAGTATTCTATCTATGCTATCTCCTATCGTGCATACTTGCGCTTACGCAGCCAGATAAACACAATGCTAAAGGCAACCAGCAACAGCAGCGGTATTGCCGTATTGATGAACACCCACATGGTACGCTGGGTGTAGATCTTATTCTTATCGAGCATGCGCACCACAAGCTCGCGGTTGCGGATCTGCATTAGCCCGGTGTCGTCGTTTAGGTAGCTAATGGCGTTAAGCAGGAAGTCCTTGTTGCCAAACTGCTGGTTCATGTACTTATCGAAGCCAAGCGGATAGGGCATAACGCCACTAGCACTGCGCTGCACATCGTTACGAATAATATCGCCATCGGCAACTACCACCATCTTGGTAGGCTTGCTCCTATTTACCAAGGGCTTTCCATCGCCAACAACGCCGGGAATCATCCGGTTCTGAAACGCCGATGCGAATTGCCCCTCGAGCAGCATAGCCACCGGAGCCCACGCACGGTTGAAATCGCCGGGCTTAAACTTACGGGTAACCTGCGCAAGGCTTACCATAACGGGAGCCTGAATCTCGCGGGCATACTGCGAGGTGCTAAGCAGCACCGTCTTCTTTATGTTATGCCCTACCCCAACGGTATCTATACTCGAAGGATACTTGGAGTATACCACATTAAGGTTTTTGGTGATGATGTTATCGTTAGGTGCGTTGAGCAGCGGATAGTAGTACCAAGGCGATGGCACAAACTGAGGCTGCGCCCCAGGTACAGCCATATTCACGGGGATGAGCACGCTTTGTGCATCCTGCAACACCGTTGGGTTGATGCGCACGCCATACTTAAAGAGCTGGTCGTCGAGGTTGTGCTCGTTCACAAGCCCAAAGGTAACCTCACCCGAGGCTAGGCTATCGTCGTTGACGGTAATGGCATCAATAAACCAGGCAACCTTGCCTCCATGCATGATGTACTGGTCGAGTACCAGCTTATCAGCCTCGCTCCACTTCTTAAGCGGTTTGGCAATGATTGCGGTGGAGAAGCCATCGAGCGCCCCCATGCGTCCGCGAATGGATATCGAGTCGATGTTGAAGCGCTCCGAAAGCAGCTGAAGGGCACCCTGCGCATGCATGGCATCCAGCTCGTCGTGCCCCTGAATGAAGGCAATCTTGGGGAGCTCCTTCTTCATAATCATGTCGATTGCCGACACGAGGTTGTACTCCAGATTCTGCGCACCAATATTAATGGACTCCTCGGGGGTAACCCTAGAGTTGCTCGTCAGCAGATTAATCCCTATCTCGTAGCCGTTGTAGCTAACAATAGCGCCGGGGAATAGGGTTCGCTGGTTTATGCCACCCTCGGCATTCTTCTCCTGAACGTTTACCGGACGAAGCCCCTTCTTATATAGATCTTCGTAGAGGGCATTCTGCTTCTTTCCGCTTTCGGCGGCAGGGTTAACGAACTCGTACTGCACGTTGCCGCCGCTGTAGGCTGCAAACTCGTCGAGCATCTCCTTAACGGAGCGCTTCATCTTCTTAAAGGCAATGGGCATATCGCCATCGAGGTACACCTTAACGTATACCACATCCTTTACCCCCTTAAGCTTATCCTTGGTTACCTGCGAGAGCGTAAAGCGCTTGTCGGAGGTAAGGTCGAGGCGGAAGAATAGGAACGATGCCGCCACGTTAACAACCAGTACGGCGCCTAGGAATAGGGCAAGCGTCTTAAGCGACTTGGCTTTTTGCCCGCTTGGCTTTTTGAATATCTTCTTTATGATCTCCATGGCTCCTTCCCTATTTCCAGTTTCGTGATTGTATCTTAAGCATCGTGGCGTAGATGAACACCGCAATGGCGCTAACAAAGTAGATGAGATCGCGCGAGTCGATCACCCCCTTGCTCATCGACTTGTAGTGCTCGTTGATCCCCAAGCTTACGATAAAGCTGTCAGCCGATTTTAGGAAGGGGAACGAAGCCAGCGAATCGAAGCCGATGTACATAAACAGGCAGAGCACTGCCGCCAGAATAAACGACACGATTTGGTTGTCGGTAAGCGACGATGAGAATACGCCTATAGCAGCGTACACCGCAGCCAAGAAGAACAGCCCAATAAACGATCCCCACATGGCTCCCATATCGACATTGCCAACGGGGTTAGCCAGCAGGTACACCGAAAGAAGGTAGATAAGCGTTGGGATAAGCGCCATGAGCACCAGCACTACCGCGCCAAGAAACTTTCCCCCGACCAGTTGCAGGTCGGTAAGCGGACGGGTAAGCAGCAGCTCCACCGTTCCTGTTTTCTTCTCCTCGGCAAACGAGCGCATGGTGGCGGCAGGAACAAGTAGCAGAAATACCCAAGGGGCTATAAAGAATAGCGTATCGAGCGAGGCCAACCCGCCATCGATAACGTTGTACTCGCCGGGCGAGATCCACATAAACCAGCTGGTGATGACCAGGAATATACCTACGGCCACGTATCCGGTAATGGTAGAGAAAAACGTGCTAATCTCTTTAAAAAGAATACTACGCATTACTTTTAAATATTTTGCCTACAAAAGTAGCATCTTATCGCTATACGATGGGGCATTATCTTTTAATAATGGATAAAAAGTAGGCCAGCAAAGGGCACAAGCATCCCCTATCCACGAGTAGGCGCTACCGCTTTACGCCATTAGGCTCGTTACCGCTACCGGCAACCTCCTCGGGAATTGCCGGCGTTGAGCATCTGGCCAGTTTAACTTCGCCTGCATCGGGAACCACGTCGAAGATGAGGTAAGCCGTAGCACCTACACGAGCTACGCGGGTGGCAACATCCCGCTTACCCTGTGTGACCTTGGCCGAAGGCCAGCCCTGAGGCATGGGACGCCGCAAGGTTATCGGGTAGCAGTAGATGGAATCGGGAAGGGTGTCGGTAACCTGCAGCTTAATGGCCTTCTTTGATGCCGATATCTCGGAGACCTTGACGGCATCGCGCTCCTTGCTGTACAGCGTGGCGTTGGCAAATGTGGTCACCCAAAACGTACCCTTACGCTCGCTCAGATACGCCAGGCTCCTGCGCAGCTCGGCCGATGCGATGGGCGAGTATCCCCCATCGTTATCGACACCGTGTAGGAGAAAGACGCACCAGCCATTGGCGGCAGCGGCCTTATCGAAGTTCACCTTAAAATCGTCGAACACCTTAACGCCGGCAAGGCTACCGCAGGGCACCGAGCTGACGTTTAGGTACGACCCCGGTGTCTTGGGCTCTATGAAGCCCTGGCATCCGCGAGCCGAGATGTACCGCTGCCGGCATACGCTATCGATGCCGGGAGCACAAAACGGGTAGGCAATGGTTAGGCATCGGATGCCCGATATATGGCTTTCGATTGTGCTTTTTGAATTCTGCAGCTCTACAATTTGCTGCTGAAGCGGAATGTTCGCCAGGTTGGGATGCGAAACCGTATGGCTGGCCACCTCGTGCCCGTTGGCGGCAACTGCCTGTAGCTCGGTCCAGCTGGTAACCCAGCTGGAAACCATAAACAGGGTGGCCTTAAAGCCAAACTCGTCGAACATGGGGATGGCCACCTTAAATTGGTTGGGGCAGCCATCGTCGAAGGTGTAGCTGATGGCGGCCTGCCTAAAGCTGGGCCAGGTAGCCACCTCGTATGGTGGCTGAGCATTCTGCGAAAGGGCTGTTTGGCTAAGCATCACCAAAGCAGCGAAGGTAAGGAGTAATCTTTTCATGATACGATTGCGTCTATTTAAGCTGGTTGCCTGCGGCCAGCGGATCTCTTCATTTCTGCCCACAAAAATGCGAACAAAATGCGGTCTTCCAAGCACACCTCAACAATTGGGGAGGGATATCGCTTTTAAAAAAACATCGATCATGATGGAGGTAGACGTAAAGGAATCAACAAGTCGTAGCACAAAGCGTATCCCCTTTGGAGGCAGGGCTGTTAAGTTCTGCTTATTTCTTCTTGTCATTCCGGCGCAGGCCGGAATCTCCTAAGAATTTGCACTAACGTTTCCCTATTAGATCGGCTTCTGCTAACCATCAGGAGATCCCGTGCCGAGCACGGGATGACAGCGCTGATTAACAATATCAGAACTTAACAGCCCTGCCCTTTGGAGGGGGAAGGGGGAGGAAAATAGACGTTAGGGGTAAAAACTTGATGCCAATGATAGCTATACACTTCTAAAAATCCACCCCCTACCCCCCCCGGCGGGGGATATCCTTCGAATATAGAGTAGTGTAAATCCTAAAGGCGAAATCCCTGAACAATTGGGCGGCTGGATGAAGTTCTCGCTATATAGGGGGGGGCGAAGCAACCTCTCAAGGTTCTGAAGAGGCTGCTCGGGCAGGAAATTGGGCTTATCAACATTTTCACTTCACGTAGCATTCCGCCCCCTCCCGCCTAAGCGGAAGGGATAAGCAGCGTCAATCGACCACTGGTGCTTAGCAGCTATCCATCCTACAAAGCCGAATTCTTCGCATTCGCTTCGGGCGAGGGCTACCGCTTCGTCCGCTCGAGGATGAAGCGCTCCACCTCCTCCATCTGCTCCAGCGGCAGGTTTTCCACCAGCGTAACCAGCCCAATGGCGGCGTCCTTGCGGCGGATGGCGTGCAGCGCGTGGCTGATGGGCATGTCGCTGTCGTCCTTGGAGGGGGTCCACTCCAGCAGGTCGTTGGGCGTGCAGTTGAGCCGCTTGCACAGGAACTCCAGGTCGTCGAACTCGACGGTGCTCTTCTTGTCGTTAATCAGGTTGAAGGCCTTGGTGCGCTTGTAGCCCAGCTTGCGCATGTAGGCGGTGGCATCGTCGATGCCCTTTAGTTTGAATACCCGCTGTAGGTTTAGCGTTAGCATAGCGTCGTATTTTTGAATGGTTTACGCCTCCTAATTTAGCGCTTATTCCGGCTGCAGGTGCTGCCAGACCCCCAAGTTCTTGCAAATTCCGACAATAATGGGCGCTCCGCTAGCCGAAATCACCGCTCGCGGCAGCGCCCAGCCGCCATTTAGCGCCCTCGCTGTCTTGCACCAAAGCTCCAAGTCGACTAGACAAGACGCTACAACTTACACCAAGGCTCCAAGTTGACTTGACAAGCCGCTCCGTCCTACATCGAGGCTCCAAGTCACCTTTATGAAGCATACAATCCCACTCTAAGGCTACAAGTAACCTTCTTAAGGCCGCACACATTACGCTGAAGCAACCAACCACCTTGGCAAGGCCAATCATCTTGTCTTGCAGCATTAAAACCGCACGGTAATTCACCCTCCTTATCGGCAAGCCTCCTGGCCCACTTGCGGGTTTACCATGCGAGTTGCATGTGACCATAAGTAACAATTACGTGTACATGAAACCCCTGCCGCTCGGCAGGGCTGTTAAGTTCTGATGTTATTAATCAGCGCTGTCATCCCGTGCTTGCCACGGGATCTCCTAATGGTTAGCAGAAGCCTATCTAATAGGAAAAAACCAGTGCAAATTCTTAGGAGATTCCGGCCTGCGCCGGAATGACAAGAAGAAATAAGCAGAACTTAACAGCCCTGCCGCCGCTCGGTGGGGCAAAGCAAAAAATCAGGAGAAAATTATCCGATACGGCCCGCTAAGGCTCGTCGCAGCCTAGGTTTTTCGTTTTTATGAAGAGTCTCATAAACTCGCGCGTTCGTCGGTTGTAGTCAAACTTCTCCTCCGAGCGCTCAATGTGGACTAGAGCACGGTTCCACCACCCGAACGTGGTAATGTAAACCCGCGCGTAGGCCATCCAGCTGTCCGAGCTGCGCTGCGCATCAAACTCCGCCCACAACCGCTCGGGGCAGCAGTTTTTTGCGGCCTGCATGGCCACCACGCTGCGCCAGCCGGCCAGCAGGCTATCGCCACCCGCCACTAGGGCATCCACATGCTTGTGCAAACAGGTATCCTGGTAAAACCACTGCTTAAGGAGGCTTGGGTTGGTGTACCCCTGCATGGCAACCCTCGACAGCTGGTAAAGCTGGTTGAGCTCGGCAACCTTCGATTGCCGTAAGCTGGTCCAGTACGCCGCCTTGGGCAAATCGAGCGACACCAGCCGCTTAAGCGCTTGGAGGTACTCCTGGTCGAGCGCCTCAATGCTCAGCTTATCGATATCGCTCGGCTTAAACACCGATGGCGTATGGCTTAGCATCAAGCCTGTGTTGTACGATAGCCAGTAGCAATCGTTCATCTGCTGGGCGGTGTACTTACGGGTGTCGTAGGTGCCGGCATACTCGCACAGCACGTCACTCCACTTATACACCGCCCGTTGGGCAAAGGTGCCAGTCGCCGATAGGGCCAATAGCATTACCAGCACGCCCCTCATGGCCCTACTCCTACTCCTGTTCCTGTTCGTCTCAATCATTCTGAAGCGCATATAGCAGTTGCTTGTAGCTGGTATTTTAGTAGTACTTGCCAATTCCGCCAAATCCTGTAATCAACTTACCATCCCTTGTTTTGCGGATAAAATTCGAAAGCCGCTTCTCAAATTCGTCTGGTCGGTTTCGTGCAGCCTCAATGTAGCCAATACGAATCCGCTTGTAGGGATCGGAAAACCGCTGATAGTTATCCCAAACCATGCTATCCTGCTGCAATCGGCCAATAATATCCCGAGGAAAAACAAACTCCTCGCGTACAGCTGCCTCAATATCCGGCTTTACCTTAGGATGAATTAGGCCTCGGTCCAAAAGCCACCGTAGCCTCTCCTTATTTGCCTGAGAGTAGTAGTTCTTGTTCTTCCGTGGCAGAAACCACTGGATCTTATGCTTGCTATCGAGACTTTTTACGGTGCTATCAATCCAACCAAAGCAGAGGGCCTCTTCGACGGCATCGTTGTAGAGCAGGCACGGCTTAGCTGTCGACTTATTCGGAAAGACAAGCCACACCTCGGGCTCCGCTTCAAAATGCTCCTCCAACCATTCTCGCCACTCCGCGCGGTTGCTAACGTACAATGTTTTTATGCTGTCTTGCCCCTTCATTTTATCTAATCATCCTTATAGTCTGTGCAGCTCAGCGTTGGCGCTTATCAAGAGGCTTACTTGCTTGCTGCCATCCCCTACTCTGCCTTAATAGCAACAGTAACGGCGTCCATTCCCGGGGTGCTTACGGTAAGGTTGATATCGCCCCCCTCATGGGTGCTGCGTACCACCACCAGCGCACGCCCATGCCACGCCTTGCGCGATGTTCCTACGTATGGGTCAACATCCTTAATGTCGGCATTACCAACGCCGACGATTACACCAGGGCCAGAGATGCTAAAGTGCAGCAGGTTGTTGGCGTTGGGCTGAAACACCCCATCTTTATCGGTTAGCTCGATGGTTACAAAAGATAGATCCTGCCCATCGGCCGCTATGCTCGTGCGATCGGCCTTTAGCGTAAACTTCGATGCGCTATCGGCGGTTTTCAGAATAGATGTTTCCACCTCGCTGCCGTTGCTAACCCCTACGGCCTTTAGCTGGCCAGCCGCATAGGGTACGCTAAATGTGGCCTTAAACTGCTGCTCTTGGCCGGTGGCCTGTTCGCCAATAAGCCTATCGTTCAGGTAAAGGCGCACCTTGGGGTACTTCGAGTAAACCTCAACTTGTATATTTTTTCCTTCGAAGCCAGGCCAAGTCCAGCTCTCCCAGGTTGGCCATACGGCCCACATGGTTTCCTTAATCTCCAAAGGCTCGGGGGCAGGCTCACGAACGGCCATGTAGAGCTTCTCCGTGCCGTTGTACAGCATGCTGCGGTAGTGCGATATTGGTTTTCGCCACCCGGTTAGGTCGATATCGCCGCAGTAGGCACCGTGCCAGGGGAAAAGCTCCCGCTCCCAGTGCTCGCCAGGCGCATCGCCAGAGTAGAACCAGCGGCCAATGCCCGATTCGCCCAGATAGTCGAGGGCCGTCCACACAAAATCGCCAACCACGTAGCTGTTATTCTGCACCAGCTGCCAGTTTGCAAAGGCATCGCGGGGGTACGACTCGGTTTGGACAATAACCCGCGAGGGAACCCTTTGGTGATCGGAGGCTGCCCTATGCAGCTGGTAGTTGTAGCCGCACACATCGTGGGCCGCCATCAGCGGATCGAACACATCCCAGTCGCTATCCCAGGTGGTCATGGCCGAGGTTACCGGGCGAGTTGGATCGGCCTTGCGTACCGCACCCGCCAGCTGCTTGGCAATAACCACCGCTTCGGGGCTCTTGCGCTCGATGACCTCGTTACCGATGCTCCACATGATGATGGAGGGATGGTTGCGGTCGCGCAGCACCATTGCGTCGATGTCGCGCTGCCACCAATCACCGAATAGCACGGAGTAGTCGTAGGGGTTCTTCTGCGCCTTCCATCCGTCAAAGGCCTCGTCGATTACCATCAGCCCCAGCTTATCGCACATGTTTAGGAATGCCTCGGAAGGTATGTTGTGCGAGGTGCGTACCGCGTTAAATCCGGCGTCCTTAAGCAGCTGCACGCGGCGCTCCTCTGCCCGATCAAAGGCAGCAGCGCCCAGGCAACCGTTATCGTGGTGCACGCAGCCGCCGTTCAGCTTCACCGTTTTTCCGTTGAGCTGAAACCCGTTTTCGGGGGTGAACTTTATGGAACGCACGCCAAACGATACCTGCGCTTCGTCCATCATCACCTTTTTACCAACCACCTGCAGCTGGGCCTTGTAGAGATGGGGCGCATCGGGACTCCACAGCTGCGGCTTAGCCATGCGAATGGCCTGTACCACCTCCTGCTCGCTATTAGCGGCCAGCACTACCGACGCTTGGCCTCGGCCCACCGCCCTGTTGGCGGCATCCAGCAGCTGTACGTTGACAACAACCGCCTGCGGCTGCGCAGTTTCGTTCTTCACGCGTGCCCGCACCTGCGCTGTGGCCTCCTTGGCCGACACCTGAGGCGTTGTAACGGCCACACCCCAGTGGGCTACGTGCACCAGATGGGTAACCATCATCCACACGTGGCGGTAAATACCCGAGCCGCTATACCAGCGGCAGTTCTTTTGCTTAGAGTTGTCGACCCTAACGGAGATCACGTTCTCCTTGCCGAGCTCGAGATACGGCGTTAGGTTATAGCTGAACGACGAGTAGCCGTAGGGGTACACCCCCAACGACTTGCCGTTAACGAATACCTCAGAATTCATGTAAACCCCTTCGAAGTAGATGGAGATGCTTTTGCCCTTCCAATCGGTGGGCGCCATAAAGGTTTTTCGGTACCACCCGATACCTGCTGGTAGGTAACCGCCATCGCGCCCCATCGGGTTGTGGGGGCTTAGCTTCCCTTCGATGCTCCAGTCGTGCGGAAGGTCGAGCGTTCGCCAGCGGCCATCGTCGAACTGCCGCTGGCTGGCGGCCGATGTATCGCCTAAGTAGAACTTCCAGCCGCTGTCGAAGAGCTGCTTACGTTGGTTATTGGCCTGCGCATGGGCTACCGGCTCGGCACCTAGCAGAAAGGCGACCGCCAGCAGTAGTACACTCGATACCTTTAGCATATTCCTTCGTTTGATTATGGCGGGAAATTAGCGCATTTTTTCGATGCGATGCAACAGGGCATCAGGCTTTCAGAGGGAATATGCCGTAGAATGGGATCAGCGGTCAGCCAAGATACTGTAGGCTTTTTTTGGGAGCGCAGGCGATGCCTGCGCTTTTGGTTGTTACAGCCTATGGCTTAACAGAAGCATCCGCCCCCCCACCTCACCTCCTATTCGCAAAGATGCTACCAAGCTCCCTGACAAATTCCTTTTCCCACTTCAGACGCTCGTGCCCTCCGTTATAGACTATGGCCGTGTAACTGTACTTCTCCTTTTTAAGCTTCTTTAGCAGCGCCAAGTACTTATCAAAAGCAAAATCCTCGTTGCTGCCATAGGCAATATGCAGCGTTGGCGAAACACCAGACCTCCACCTTATGCTTTTTACCTCCTCGCCTAAGGGCGAAAAGCAGATAAGCTCCGAGAAGAGTTCGGGATGCAGCTTGCTCAGCGTGATCCCAAAGCCAGCCCCGTTGGAGACACCGTAAAAGAATCGGCTGCCCCGCTCCTTCGAAATCGAGTAGCGCGCTTCGATATACGGAATCAGCTCCTTCGTAAAAAAGCCAATATGGTTCACGAGCAAATCCTTCAGCTTTGGATCTGCCGATTTCAGTGTCTCCACGTACTCATAATTTCTGTAAGATAAGTTAACAGGTACAGGCTTATCATTCGAGTAAGCACCTGCTAGAATAACGGGCGGAATGATTTTTCGGTCGATCATCGAATCGAGCAGCGCCCTATAGTGGCCATCGGCAATTATTTGCCCGTCGGTGGCAAATACGACCGGATACTGAACCGAATCGGAATAATCTTTCGGGAGGTAAATGCAGATGACGCGGGGTTCGTTCATGTAGCGGCTTTGTAGGGTATCGATAAGGAACTTCGATCCACCCTTAATGCCTTGCGCGTTGCCAGCCGATGCGAGTAGCGCAGTAGCGGCCAGTAGTAATAGGAACTTCAATTTTTTCATAGTATAGTGCTTGTAGAATTTTCGGATTTTAGCGGCATAAAGATAATTCGCTAAGCGTAGATGTGCTCTTGTCTGGCAAAGATTGTTGCCTTCGTCAACGCTATCGTGCAGTATAGGCTGCAGTATAAATTCGGCTGCGACTATAACTTCAGCCAAACATGACTGATACAAAACTTGCCAACCCTCTAAAATTCATATCCTAATATAAGGCGTTGTTAGCTGCCGCCTTATTCTGTGTTGCTATGCCTTCTTCCGATTTTAAGAAGCCTCCACAAGTACACTTCTTATTAAACATCAAGTCCATGATGATAAGCAACGACCATTTGTCGCCAAATACATCAAGTGAGCAACTTAAATGGGCCGTCAGATCTTTTTTCAGCTGTAGCCATAAAACAACCCAACAAACCGCTTGCATTTTAAAAGTTGTTTCTATATTTGCACTTGCAAAAAGCAAGCAAATTTATTGGGCTATTTCAATAAGGCCAAAACAAAAAAGAAGAAAGACATGAAAAAGGTATTTGAACCGATTAAGCTAGCAGGAATCGTATTTCCGAATCGAATTATCAGATCGGCAACTTATGAAGGCATGAGCGATAAAGATGGCAAACCGACAGAACAGCTGCTAAAAAAATACACTGCACTGGCTAAAGGAGGTGTTGGTGGAATTATTACTGGCTTTATTGGAGTGAATCAGCAAGGGATGAGTACGGGCTATTACATGTCGCAGATTAATAATGCCGAGAGTGCAAAAGGTTATAAAGTAATAACCGGAAAAATGCATGAGCTGGGAACTCCCATTATTGCACAACTCAATCACTGTGGCGGTCAGACAAAAGAAGAAGCTACAGGTATGCCAGCTATAGCACCTTCGAAAATAGCAGACTATAAGGCCAGAGAAATGACTAAAGCTGAGATTTTAGAAGTAATAGAAGCATTTGTTCAAGGAATAAAAAAGGCAAAAGAGGTGGGGTTTGATGGCGTGCAAATTCATATGGCACATGGATACCTACTTTCAGAATTCGTATCACCCAGAATGAACAGAAGAACAGATGAGTGGGGCGGAAGTACGGAAAACAGATTCAGAATTGTTAAAACGATATATGAAAAAGCCAGAAAAGAAGTAGGCAACTATCCGATAATTGTAAAAATGAACGGCTATGAAACATTGAAAAATGGGATGACCATTGAGGAGGCGGTAAAAATTGCCAAGCTACTAGAGCAGGCAGGGTGCGATGGGATTGAAGTATCTAACGGAACAGTAAAAGCGGGACTGGCGACAATGCGAGGGAGTGTGCCCTGGGAAATGATGGTGGCACAAAATAAGAGGTTGAACAAAATGCCAAAATTCATAAAAAGATTAATTGGGATAGCTGCAACGAAAACGTTTCCGCAACCTCAACCCAAGAGCTTATACAATTTAGATGCCGCATCATCGATCAAGCAAGCGGTAAATATTCCGGTGATTGTGGTAGGCGGTATAACGAACTTAGCTGACATAGAAGACATCATTAATACTGAAAAATGTGATGCCGTTTCCATGTCACGACCATTTATAATGGAATCGGACCTAGTAAACAAGTTCAAAGCGGGAAAGCAGACGCAGTCTAAATGCATTCAGTGCAATTTCTGCATAATTGGCTCCGAAAATGGGCCGCTTAGATGTTACTATGGAAAGCTGCCGGCAAGGCTGTCTTAGCGCTTTCCGTACAATCATGTTTAACATTCGCTAATACAAGTAACAATGGAGCTAAAAGGAAAAACCGTACTGATTACAGGAGGTACCGCAGGCATAGGGCTGGAGGCCGCAAAGCAGTTCCTAGCGGCCGGATCAAAAGTGATAATCACAGGCAGAGACCAACTAAAGCTGGACAGAGCCCAGAAGCTGCACCCCGAGCTGATTGCCATAAAAAGTGACGTGGCAAATGAAGAAGATGCCAAATCGCTTTACAACCAAATTAAGACGCTTGGGGGAATTGATATTTTATACAACAACGCTGGTGTCTTAAGCATATCAGCGAATATGGGAGCGCCAAGCGACAGACATTTAACAGAGGCGGAATATGAGATGAGCATCAACTATTTCGGAGTCATCCGTCTTAACAATCTTTTCATGGACATCTTGGCATCAAGGAAAGAAGGTGCAATTATCAACACAACGTCACTTCTTGCCTATGTCCCTTCAGCAGCTGAAGCAACATATTCCGCATCTAAAGTGGCCCTGCGCTTTTACACCGAAACGCTTAGAAAACATCTTGAGCTACTTAACAGCAACGTAAAAGTGTTTGAGCTTTTACCTCCCGTAGTTAATACTGAAATGGCGACCTCTAGGAACGACATGAAGATTACCCCTGATAAGCTGGTAAAAGCGCTTATTGCAGGTCTTTCGAAGAATCAATTTACCATCCGGGTTGGCAATACGAAGCTGCTATACATTGTCAATCGGCTTTTCCCTAAAGTGGCCTTTGGCCTAGTCAACTCAGCGAAAAGCTTAAACCACCTACGACCTAATTCCCAATAATTTCTATCCCGGGTCTGCCTGATCCTGATTTCGTGAAAGAGATTAAGGTGATTTGCTTTTTGAGATTAGTCCTGAAGGGCTTGAGTGCTGGCATTAGAAAAAGAGGCAAACGGCTTGGCGTAAACTTTACAGGTCCTATAACAAATAGGGTAGGTAATCGTGATGAGCTAGCCCTTTTCTCAGAGAAGCTATTCAACCCCTTGGGGGTTGTTCCCATCTTCCAACCTAATTCCCCGAGTTTTCACTCGGGGCTATTAATGTTAAAGCCCTTTCGGGCTTCAAATCGTAGTGATGCTAGGTCGATGTTATACTAATGCGGAGTATTATCGCATAAGGGTGGCTAAGCTACAATCCGAAAGGATTAAATTCTAATAGCCCCGCATGCAATGCGGGGAAACAACGTCCAGCATAATCACAACCTCAGTGCAGTTGAATAGCGAGCTGTAAAGAGGACATTGCCCACCTAATACGTCATAGAGCCTATCCCTCCAGCATGCCGGCCCAAGGCACCACGCCCTCCAGCATCGGCATATGCTTGTTAACTTTTTTTTCTATTTTTTTTGTGAGATAAAAATCATTTCATACTTTAGGAGCCACGTTACCATATAAGTATAGCCAAATGATAGCCTCCGCACAACCTACAATTTTACGACCAACAAATCGGCTTCCCCTTCAGCCTTCGGAGGGGGCGAACGCCTCCCCCAAGCGGTCAGAGGCAAAAAACAAAGCGTCGAACCCGTTCCAAGAGCTGTCAAAGGCAGAAAATGAAGCGTCGCACCCGTTCCAAGAGCTGTCACAGGCGGAAAACGAAGCGTCACACTCGCTCCAAAGGTTGTCAAAGGCAGAAAACGAAGCGTCACACCCGTTCCAAAGGTTGTCACATGACAGAAAGGCAGCGTCACACCTCATCCAACGCCTGTCACAGCTGAAAAACGAAGTGTCACAACCGTTCCAAAGACTGTCACATGACAGAAAGGCAGCGTCACACCTCATCCAAAGCCTGTCACAGCTGAAAAACGAACCGTCACACCCCGAAAATAAAAATTCTCAGGCGAAAAATGGATCGTCGCACCCGACCCAAAGCCCATCGCATGACAGAAAGGCAGCGTCACACCTCATCCAAGGCCTGTCGCAGCTGAAAAAGGAGGTGTCGCACCTCATCCAACGCTGGCTACGCGGCTCCCCCACCCCGTCGAACTAACCTGCTCGGGCTACAGCCGTAGCCGGGCGCACTATAACCCGATGGCCCGCAACTTAGCTCCCGGAACCATCATAACAAACCTACACAAACTGAATCATTATGAACAAAAGGATTGCAAACATCGCGCGCATGCTGCGTACAACGGCCGACGTGCTGAACCAGAACAAGGACAAGTGGGCCACCCTTGCGGTGCTGGCCACCACGGTACCCGGCTTCCTGGAGCTGGTGGAAAAGATAGACCCCGCCATGCTGGAGTCGGAGAAGGAGATATCGGCCCCATCGGCTGACAAGGAGACCATTCGCGAAGGCCTCGAGGAGGAGACCTTTCTGCTGGCCATGGCGCTACGCTCGCTGGGCAACTTCGAGAAGAACACGACCCTCACCGAGGCAACCTCGTTCTCGGAGTCGAACCTGAAGAACATGATGGAGGATACGCTGGTGACCACGGCCAAGAAGGTTATTGGGTTGGGCAAGGAGAACGTGAAGAAGCTGGCCGGCTACGGCATCGTAGAGGCCGACCTCACCAGGCACGAGGAGATGATTGCCCAGTTCTCGACCATCCAAACCATCCCCCGGAGCAAGCTGGTAGACCGCAAGGCCGCCAAGGAGGCGCTGGTAGAGGTGGTGGATGCGGCCAAGGAGCGGCTCACCGAGCAGATAGACCTGCAGATGGAGCTCCTGCGCCGCCGCGAGCCCGCATTCTACAGCGCCTACCAGTCGGCCCGCAAGATCGTGGATATCGGCATCCGCCACGAGAAGAAGGATCCGAAAAAGGCGGAAGCCCCCAATACGGACGAAGCAGCCAAGTAGCCCACTGCCAAGGATAGCGCAAACACGCTACTGAACGGACACGGATAAAAGGAGGCTGGATGCAGCCTCCTTGGCATAAAACCCAACAAAGCAAACCGCAAATTTCACCAACAAAACTAGAATTAGCTATGAATAAATTTGGACTAGCACTCTTCTGCGCCGCCGCCACAACTAGCCTTTTCTCCTCGCACGCCCAAGCTCAAGTAAAAGCAGGCAGCAACTATGGATCATTCTCCGACAGGTCGCAGCTCCTCCCCCGCAACGATGGAACCTCCCCAAGCGAAATGGTCGCCGACGTGGAGGGATCGCAGTACCTTTCCGACGCCTGGACCACAAGCCGCATCACCATGAACAACGGGAGCATAATCGACTCCATCGACCTCCGCCTAAACGTGTATAAAAACGAGATGCACTACCGCGAAAAAGGCGTCGAATACACCATTGGAGCCCCAAAAAACATAAAGGAGATAGCGATGGGCAGCAGGAAGTTCGTCAGCTACCCGCTAAAGGCCGAAGATGCCATCTCGTTCAGCTACTTCGAAGTTTTAGCAGAAGGCAATACGTCGCTGCTGGTTCAGTACTACATAAAAGTAATCGACCCTACGTACAACAACCCCCTAGATTACGGCGTAAAAAAGGGCCAGATAAACCTCTGCGAGCGATACTTTATAAAAACAGGCAGCACCATTATCGAAATCGATAAAAAGGGCAAAAGTATTTTCGATAGCCTCCGCGACAAAGGCGATCTTCTAAAAAAGCACATCAAGGCAGAAGATCTTTCGTTTAAGAAAAAGGAGGATCTGGTAAAGATCGTAACCTACATAAATTCGATGAACTAGGAGCACTGCAACCATCCTTAACCAAGGATAGCACTGCTTATACAACTACCCGCCAATCCAACCGTATTACAAGTGGTTATACAAAGAAGGTAATAAGAATAGGGGGCTGCGTTGAAAGATGATGTTTCTTGTATTCATTGTTTTTAATCCAGGCCGTTTTAAAAGGTCTTTCAATGCAGCCTTTCTTGTTGCTCCTTGAATTCAAAAAAATGCGAAAGCTGCACATCCAGCCAACCTCCCCTTTGGCGAATATGCAGCTTTCTTATAAGCCCTAGAAGCACGTTCGAGGGCTTTTTTATTGTCTGTTACAGGTCAGCACGAAGGCTTCTCCCCGTTGAGAATAGCATTCTTCTAGCTTCCGAACGGCTTCTTGCCATTAGAAATTAGACAATCAGCTCGAACAGGTGCGGATTATCGTTCAGGTACTCGCCAAAGTAGCCGGCCTTGGTCATGCGCTCGAGCAACGGCTCAAAGTCGGCAGGATCCTTCAGTTCGACCCCCACCACCGCAGGCCCCTTCTCGCGGTTGGTTTTCTTGACATACTGGAAGTGGGTGATATCATCGTTAGGCCCAATAATGCTATCGACAAAATACCGTAACGCCCCCGCACGCTGGGGAAATCGCACAACAAAGTAGTGCTTTATCCCCTCGTGCAGCAGCGAGCGCTCCTTGATCTCCTCCATGCGGGTGATGTCGTTGTTGCTCCCGCTAAGGATGCACACCACGTTCTTCCCGACGATTTCGGGAGCAAGGTAGTCGAGCGCAGCAACCGAAAGCGCCCCAGCAGGCTCCACCACAATGGCATCGTCGTTGTAGAGCGACAGCATGGTGGTGCACACCTTGCCCTCGGGCACGCTTATCACCCGATGAACCCCTTCGCGGCAGATGGCGAAGGGTAAATCGCCAATACGCTTTACGGCCGCTCCATCCACAAACGTCTCTATCTCATCGAGCATGACAGGCATCTTTGCCTCCATCGCCCGTTGGAGCGAGGGGGCCCCTTCGGGCTCAACGCCAACAACCTTAACGCTAGGGTGCAGCTGCTGCATCACCCCAATAATCCCAGAGATTAGCCCTCCACCACCAACGGGAACAACGATGTAGTCGATGCTCTCGCTGCACTCCTCGAAGATTTCGAGGCCAATGGTGGCCTGCCCCTCAATCACCTTCGGATCGTCGAAGGGATGGATGAACTGCGACTGATGCTCCTCGCAGAAGGCCACGGCGGCAGCCAAGCTATCGTCGAAGGTATCGCCAACGATGCGTACATCCACAAACTCGCCGCCAAACATCTTCACCTTTTTCACCTTCTGCTTGGGCGTTGGCTCGGGCATAAAGATGGTACCCTTAACCTTTAGCGCGCTGCACGAGTAGGCAACGCCTTGGGCATGATTCCCCGCGCTGGCGCATACCACGCCATTGACAAGATCATCGCTGCTCAGGCTCACAATTTTGTTGTAGGCACCACGAAGCTTGTACGAGCGAACAGGCTGCAAATCCTCTCTCTTCAAAAGGATATTGGCGCTATACCGCTTCGAAAGCTGCATGTTGGGCACAAGGGGGGTAAGAACGGCAACCCCCGAAAGCCGCTTCTTTGCCTGCAATACATCCTCGATATTTGGAACCCAAGTAAGGGTTGGAGCTGCTGTCATAATTTGTTATTAGCGATTGATACTATCGATCCTAATGTAAAGCGTAAAGTTCCCCAGAATACAGACCCGCATAAGTAGCGGCACCAAATCCCCTCCCAAGGAGGGGATTGCGCGCAACATATAGGTGAGCGTATATTTCTGAAACTTCGGCCTCAAGAATCCTTTTCTTATGCCATTACCCCTACGAATTCTCAGGACGAAGGCCTCTAACCGTTTTACCAGCCTGCCAAAGTTCGCTTTCACGGATTTCTTTCAGCTCCTTCGCCAACGATTCGCGGTAGTCGGGACGGCGTCCCGCTTCAATTGCAATGGTAGCCTCCTTACCATCCTTCACGCTCTGGTAAAGATCTTCGAAAACAGGAAGCGTTGCTTCGCGGAACTTATGGCGCCAGTCTAGCGCACCACGCTGAGCGGTAACCGAGCAGTTGGCGTACATCCAGTCCATCCCATTTTCGCCAATAAGCGGCATAAGGCTCTGGCTTAGCTCCTCAACGGTTTCGTTAAATGCTTCGGATGGAGTGTGCCCCTTAGCACGAAGTACCGAATACTGAGCTTCGATAATTCCGGCAATAGCCCCCATAAGCACGCCACGCTCACCGGTAAGATCGGAGTATACCTCGCGCCTAAAGTCGGTTTCGAAAAGATATCCCGAGCCAACACCAACACCGTAGGCAATAACCTTATCGTACGCCTTTCCGGTAGCATTCTGGTAGATGGCGTAGCTGGAGTTCAACCCCTTTCCCTGCTGGAACAGACGACGAAGCGATGTTCCCGACCCCTTTGGGGCTACAAGAACGACATCAACATCGGCTGGAGGAACGATACCCGTTTGGTCGTTAAAGGTGATACCGAAACCGTGAGAGAAACCTAGCGTCTTTCCTGCGGTGAGATGCTTCTTAACGGTAGGCCAACCATCAATCTGACCGCCATCGGAAAGAAGGAATTGAATAAACGTAGCCCTCTTGCAGGCCTCATCGATGTCGAACAGATTTTTTCCGGGAACCCAACCATCGGCAACAGCCTTAGTCCAGCTGCCCGACTCCTTACGCTGCCCTACAATTACGTTGAAGCCGTTATCGCGAAGGTTCAACGCCTGTCCTGGTCCTTGAACACCATAGCCAAGAACGGCGATGGTTTCGTTCTTTAATACGTCTAACGCCTTTTCTAAAGGAAACTCTGCGCGGGTTACTACATTTTCTTCAACTCCGCCGAAATTAAGTAATGCCATTTTATGCTCTTATTAAGTTGTTTCTAAAAAATATGGGTTAAGCCACATTTACGTGGACTATTCTACTTGTGCGATGGCTCTTTAAAGGTACATCGGCCATACTATGATAGGCAAGCTGCGCTTCAAGAATGTCTACAGCACGTTTTACCTGTAGCAGTAGCCTTGCGGCTTCATCCCTTTCGGCCCGGAAAACAATTCTGTAGAGGTACCCTCCGGGCTGATCTTGCGATTGAACGCTAACAACATCAACCTGCCTCCGGCTGAACATCATCAACACCTTCGTCAGCAGGCTTACATGCTCAGCCGAATGGATTACCATTTCAAAATGCTCTTTCATATGCTAAAATTTATCTGATTATCGCCTTTACCTTAATCTCACCTCGTCTACCGCACATCCTGCAGGAACCATCGGAAAAACGTTATCCTCCTTTGCAACCTGCACCTCTAGGAAGTATGGTCCATTATGCTCCAGCATCTTCTTCACGGCATCTTCCATCTCGTGCTGCTCGGTGACCTTTTGGTAGGGGATTCCGTACCCCTGAGATATAAGCCCAAAGTCGGGATTAGACATCTCTACAAACGAATACCTACGCTCGAAGAACAGCTCCTGCCACTGGCGAACCATTCCAAGGAAGTTGTTATTCAAGAGCACAATCTTTACGGGTATGTTCTCTGTTGATATGGTTCCCAACTCCTGAATCTTCATTTGCAGGCCACCATCGCCAACCATCAAGATGGTAGTACGATTAGGTGCACCCAAAGCGGCACCCAAAGATGCGGGAAGACCAAAGCCCATTGTTCCCAATCCACCCGACGAAACCAAGCTGCGCCTTTTTGCAAACGGGAAATAGCGCGATGTTACCATTTGATGCTGTCCAACGTCGGTCACCACAACGGCATCACCATTTGTAGCTTCGCCAATGGTTCTAACGGCCATCCCCATGGTTATCCCCTGTTTAGGGTAGAGCTGTCCATCAATAACCTGATGCTTTTCCTCCTCCATAAAGCTGGTAAACCTCGCGCTCCAATCCTTAAAGCTTCGCATCGTAACCTTTTCGGTCAACGCCAAAAGCGCCTCTTTAGCATCAGCATGTATTGGAGCATCGCAACGAATAACCTTTCCAAGTTCGGCCTCGTCAACATCGATATGCACCACCTTAGCATCCTTTGCGTAGCGGCTCAAATCGCCCGTCACGCGATCGTCGAAGCGCATTCCAACGGCCAAAAGCAGGTCGCACTCGTTGGTAAGCATATTTGGGCCGTAGTTGCCATGCATCCCCAGCATGCCTACGTATTGCGGATGGTTGGTAGGGAAAGCCGATAGGCCTAAAAGCGTTGCAGCAACAGGAAATCCGCTCTTTTCGGCAAATTTCAACAGTTCATCTTCCGCTTTCGACAGGGTAACACCCTGCCCCACCAAGATTAAAGGTTTAGAACAAGAGTTCAACAGCTTTGCTGCCTCATTAACCTGAAACATGTTAAGAGCAGGCTTTACCTTTACCCCCTTCGACATGTCACACTTGCTATATTGGAAGAGCGATTTCCCAAACTGGAGGTCTTTGGGCACATCAACAAGCACTGGTCCTGGACGACCGCTGCGCGCAATATAAAAGGCACGAGCGATAACCTCGGGGATCGACTCCACATCCTTAACTTGAACGCTCCACTTGGTAATGGGGAGCGATATGTTTACGATGTCTATTTCCTGAAATGCATCGGTGCCCAGCAGCTTACCGCCAACCTGACCCGTTATGCATACAACCGGAGTACTATCCATATAGGCATCAGCAATGCCCGTAATCAGGTTGGTAGCACCTGGGCCCGATGTTGCCATTGCAACACCTACCTTTCCGGAACTTCGAGCGTAGCCCTGCGCGGCATGAATGGCCCCTTGCTCATGACGTACAAGGATATGCCTTAACAGATGCTGGTAGTCGTAAAGAGCATCATAGGTTGGCATGATACCTCCACCGGGATAACCAAACATGACGCTCACCCCCTCGCAAATCAACGACCGAACTATTGCCTCGGCACCAGTAATTGGCTGCTCGCTTCTAAAAAGTTGCTCTCTTGTATTGTTGCTCATGCCTTCCATCATCCTTTAATGCTCTTTTATACGCTTCAAACTCGAAATTGTCACCTTGCTAGATCCACGAAAAACATTAAAAAAAAATCCTGTCTCGTTGTGGTGAGACAGGATTTCGTATTGTTATACTACGTACCAGCCTCACCCATTTGGTAGAATGACGATAATAATGACCACGAGCACGAGAATAATTCGACCTACTAGAGGTAGGTGAATTACGTTCCGTAGAAGACCCAATGTGTTTTTACGCTCTTTCATTTTTGCTCGTATTATCGCCGTTTCCTAAACTAATGATCAAAAAAAAACCTTCGCGGTAGTCCGGAAGGTTCATTTGAATTTTTCTAATTCTACATACAACCTCCGGACTGTGACTTTGCGACCACAATGACATCGAGAAGAATAATATGTAGGTTGAAATTCCGCATGAACCGTTTTCCTTGTTTGTACGGTTGCAAGGTAGAAATCATTTTTTCCAAAACAAACCTTGCACAACGAGATTGTTACCAGCATTCCGGCCTCGCAGGCAAAATAAGCAATCAAAGCACTGATAGTATAGGCCTTGCACCACGTTACAATCTAAAGCTAAAGTATTATTTATAACAGAAACAAGTACTGATTAACGCTCATTTTTAGAATCTGCCCGTTGCTAATCATTTGAAAATAAAAGCATCCATTTGCATCCAATTAAATCAAGAAAGCAACCGCTCCAGAAATAATATCAAACTAATACTTTCGAATTAACAATATCTATTAACCCGCTCAGAGCGGAAAACTTCCCCTTACAAAAAGCCTTTTTCCCTCCCGAAAAGGGATCAAAACGTCAAAAAAGTTCGAGGTCCCAACTTTTATCCCATTTTCGACCCACAATTACCGCCCTCAAAAGGGTAAAATTTGTCGATATGCTATCTTCGCGGCAGCAAATTTAAAATCCACCATGCAGTTTAGCCTTCGCAGCAACATCATCAACCTGTACGTAGTTAAAATATCGAAGTGGTTTATGCTTATTATGCCCATTGTGGTACTCTTCTACAATGCGCATGGGCTTAGCATGCACGAGGTATTCATCCTTCAGGCGATATATTCGGTATCCATTGTTGCATGGGAGATTCCGTCGGGGTACGTTGCCGATGTGATTGGCAGACGAAAATCGATGATTATTGGTGCTGTGCTAGGGTTTGCAGGCTATCTGATTTATAGCTTCACCTACGGATTCGTGGGGTTTATGGTTGCAGAGATCATTCTTGGTGTAGGCCAAAGCATGATTTCGGGAGCCGATTCGGCTTTGCTCTACGACTCGCTTATCCATGCCGATAGGGAGGATGAGTATAACAGGTACGAAGGGCTAACCACCTCGCTAGGCAACTTTGCCGAGGCTTTCGGAGGTATCGCTGGTGGTTTACTTGCCGTGCTCTCGGTTCGATATCCCTACTACGCTCAGGCCTTTGTTGCCTTTTGGGCCATTCCTGCTTCGTTTTTGCTGGTGGAGCCACCGCTCAAAGCGGAACGACCAAAGCTTAACTGGAGCGACATCTTTGTAATCGTGAAAGAGACGCTCCACAGCAACCCAAAGCAGAAGTGGAACACGCTATTCTCGTCGTTCACGGGGGCATCTACCCTTACGATGGCATGGATTGCCCAACCCTACTTTAAGGGAGCCCATCTCCCCGTTGAGTGGTTTGGCATTGTTTGGACCATCCTAAACCTGGTGGTGGGCATCAGCTCGGCATACGCCTTTAGGGTGGAGAAAAAGTTTGGTCCCATTGCAACGGTTACCGGTTTTACCGTACTGCTGAGCCTATCGTACATCTTCCTCGGCATGAAGGTTTGGCTTCCGGGATTGGCTTTCCTCCTGCTCTTCTACGTTGCCCGCGGCATTGCCACCCCTACGCTTAAGGATTACGTTAACCGCATTACCGAGTCGAGCGTGAGGGCTACGGTACTCTCCATCCGCAACTTTACCATCCGCATCATCTTTGCCGTTATGGGCCCAATCTATGGCTGGTGCATCGACCTATACGGGCTGCAAGCCGCGCTATTCCTTGCTGGAGCCCTCTACTCCATCTTCAACTTTACCACGCTGTTCTACTTTATTAAGTACCGAACGTTCGAGTAATCCAGACGCAAGTATCAAGATACAAGACTTATTTTACGCCCTCATCAAATAAGGAGTTAAACGAAGTTAGACGAATAAAACCACCCCGAATTATTCGTATCCCTGGCGGGGAAGCAGTCTGATTAAGTCCTGACTAGTTCATATCATCAACCATGTTTTGTGTCGTAATACGTAAGTCAAAAAAAAAGGCCCCACCGGAAAACCGGCAGGGCCTTTTGGGGATATATACGGGGAATTATAGCTTCTTGCTAATCATCTCCAAGCTGCGCTTTAGGAAGCGGTTTAGCGCCTCGCCCTTTAGCATGTTGTTGGAGAGCAGCGCGAGATCGATGAGCTGGTGAACGGTTTTGTGCGCCTTGCCCCAGCTGCCCAGCAGCTCGGTCTCCTCCTTGCGGATGGCCTCTACCTTACCTTCAACCTCTTCGATGCGTACCTTTAGGTCGGCAGGGACATCCTCGTCCTTCTTGTCGCCCTTCTGCTTGTTGAGGTCGGCTAGAACATCCTCCTCGGCCTTAAGCTTAGCCTTGTACTCCACGATCTTGTCGTTAAGCTCGGCCTTTAGGTCGGTGCTAACATCGACAACCAGCGGGTGGTTGGCGTTTACCACTACGTTGTACGAGTCGGGCAGCTTGCCGTAGAAGTTCATTCCGCCACCGCCGCCCATTTGCGACATGTCCTTCATGCGGCGCATGAACTCGTTCTGGGTGATGACCACCGGTGCAGCGGTTTCGCTAAGCGCCTCGAACGACACCTGGTACATGGCCTCGCCGCCCTCGGGGGTGTTGGCCTCGAATACGGGCTTCAGGCTCTCCTGCTCGTCGGGGGTAATCTTCCACTCCTTCTTCTTATCCTTGCGCACGAGGTTGTCCATCACATCCGAATCCACGCGTACGAACTGAGCCTTATCGAGCTTACCCTCGAGCATCTGCACGAAGTGGCTATCGAGCTGGCCGTCCATCACCATTACGTTGTACTGATGCGCCTTGGCGGCCTGGATGAAGCTGTACTGCGCCTCGGGGTCGTTGCTGTAGATGTACACCAGCTTGCCGTCCTTGTCGGTTTGCTCCTCCTTGATGGCATCCTTATACTCCTCGAAGGTGTAGTGCTTGCCGTCAACATCCTTAAACATGGCGAACTTTACGGCGCTGTCGTAGAACTTCTCGTCGCTAAGCATGCCGTACTCTACGAAGAGCTTCAGGTCGGCCCACTTCTGCTCGTACACCTCGCGCTCGTTCTTGAAGAGGGTGCTCAGGCGGTCGGCCACCTTCTTGGAGATGTGGTTCGAGATCTTCTTAACGTTGGCGTCGGACTGCAGGTAGCTGCGCGACACGTTGAGCGGGATATCGGGCGAGTCGAGAACCCCGTGGAGCAGGGTAAGGAACTCGGGCACGATGCCCTCTACCGAGTCGGTAACGAACACCTGGTTGCAGTAGAGCTGTATCTTGTTCTTCTGAAGATCGATGTTGTTGCTGATCTTGGGGAAGTATAGGATTCCGGTAAGGTTGAAGGGGTAGTCCACGTTGAGGTGGATGTGGAACATGGGCTCGTCGGCCATGGGGTAAAGCGTGCGGTAGAACTCGGCGTAGTCCTCGTCCTTGAGCTCGGCAGGCTTCTTGGTCCAGATGGGGTTGGTTTGGTTGATGATGTTATCCTCATCGGTCTCCTCGTACTTGCTGTCCTTCCACTCCTTCTTCTTGCCGAAGGCGATTTCGATGGGCATGAACTTGCAGTACTTGCTCAGCAGCGCGCTGATGCGCTCCTCCTCGAGGAACTCCTCGCTATCGTCCGATACGTGCAGCACGATATCGGTACCGCGGCGCTCGCGCTTGGCCTCGCCGATGGCGTACTCGGGGCTACCGTCGCACTCCCAGCGAACGGCTGGCGCATCCTTCCACGACTTGGTTACCACCTCCACCGAGCTGCTCACCATAAACGACGAGTAGAAGCCCATGCCGAAGTGGCCGATGATCTGCACCGACTGGTCCTTAAACTTGTCCAAGAACTCCTCGGCGCCCGAGAAGGCAATCTGGTTGATGTACTTCTCCACCTCGTCCTGGGTCATCCCCACCCCGGCATCCGACACGGTGATGGTCTTCTTCTTCTTGTCCACGCTCACGCGGATGGTAAGGTCGCCCAGCTCCTGCTTGCACTCGCCGGTACCTACCAGCGTTTTGAGCTTCTGGGTGGCATCAACGGCGTTGGAAACCAGCTCGCGGAGGAAGATCTCGTGGTCGGAGTAAAGAAATTTCTTGATGATGGGGAAGATATTCTCTGTAGATACCCCAATTTTACCTTTTTGCATATTGTAAGCTTTTTTGTTTTCTGGCTGATGTACGTTCAAACGATGTGCCACCCGCCAATCCCTGCCAATATGGCAAGCATATCTGACAACCGCCCCCAAAAACGCTCCGCCGTTGCCAAATTTGCAGCATCACCCGCCATTGCCCCCTACTTTTGCAGACATTGGTACTTCCGCCGACCCCAAAGTACCGTTGTACATTTACAAGAGTACTTCCGTCTACCCAAAAGTACCGTTGTACATTTACAATAGTACTTCCGTCCACCCAAAAGCACTCTTGTACATTTACAATAGTACTTCCGCCCACCCAAAAGTACCGTTGTACATTTACAAGAGTACTTCCATCGCCCCGAAAGTACCGTTGTACATTTACAAGAGTACTTCCGCCTACCCAAAAGTACTCTTGTACATTTACGATAGTACTTCCGCCTATCGGTTTGTACCAACACCTTCGCGTGTTTTTACTTTTGGGCATCGGTTTGTACCAACACGTCCGCGTGTTTGTACTTCCGCCCACCTGCTTGTACTAACACCGATGCGTGTTTGTACTTCTGCCTACCTGTTTGTACTAACACCAATGCGTGTTTGTGCTTTCGGGCACCTGTTTGTACTAACCTAAAGCTTTGGGGGATCACCATTGGGGGGTTAGAGCCAAAAAAGGCGCCCCCCGCTTACCGGAAGGCGCCTTCGCATATCTTTCACAACCCCTACTGGGTAACCGTTATGGTAGTGTTAACCGTCATTGGGAACTGCACGCCGTCGGGCAGCTGGGCATTTGGCAGTATCTCTACGTTACCCTTCATTGCCTGGATGGCGGTATTCTTAATCACCCACCCCGTCTTCAGGTCGATGATAGCGGTGCCTTCGGTGGTGCCGCTAATGGCGTACTTGGCGCTCATGCCGTTCATCAGGGCTGGCTCGGCATTCTCGGGCGTAGCCATTTCGCCGGCATACTTCACGGTAACGCTCTCGGCGGTAACATCGGTAACCTCGTTTTGGTTTTGCTGTTCCAGCACAATCATGCTCTTAAGCTTAAGATTCGAAGTCCACTTCTCGCCCTTCACGCTTTTTGGCGGATAGTAGGCAAAGGCATTTTCGATGGTTTGGCGCATATTATCATCGCCAAACTGCCCCTTAAAAAGAGTTTTGAGGGTTACCTTCTGGTCTTCGCTCAGCGTTACCACCGAGTTCACCGCCTTGTCGATAGCCGTGTTGATGTCAATCTCCGCCACCTTGCCCGATCGGGTAAGCGTTACCTTAAAGGGGCTCTTCGACAGCTCGGCGAGCAGCATCGACGTGAGGTCGTTCACGTTTTTCGAGTCGGACGAGAACTCCTGCACTCCCATTGGGCTTTTCGTCGTTGTCATTATCTTACTCATGGTAGCCTCAATAACAAAGAGCGTATCCTTCACGTCGAGCACCTTAAAGTTGGTGGTGGAGGCAACATCCATCTCCATATCCATGTTCATCCCCTGAACCAGCTGGGAAATCTTGCTGTTTGTAGTGGAAACCTGCAAGTAGGTCTTGCCCTTCTCCAGCCTCAGCTGGACGGAGCTCCCTGCGAACGATGCCGAAAAAACGAAGAGTAAAAATGCTGCTGCCGTAAGTCTTTTCATTGCTCAAATTTTAAGTAGATATTTAATACCACATCGGAAACCCGCGAAAGGGGTAAACGACAGCCGAATATAGGCAATAATTCGTGATAAGCAAGCGCTTGCGCTGAAATGAGAAAAGCGCGGCACCCCAACCGGGCTACCGCGCTTCGTATGCTGCATCACTAAAAATTATTCGCTAATAAAGTCCCCCTCGCGGATAAAGGCAACCGCCCTTTCGATGGCCTGGTACATGATGATGTCCTCCTCCACGAATGGAACGGCCTTGCGGAAGTCGGCAAGGAACTCCTCCAGGTAGGGCGATGTTTTTGCCGGACGGCGGAACTCGATGGCCTGCGAGGCGTTCATCAGCTCGATGGCCAGGATACGCTCCACGTTATCCACCACCCTAAGCGCCTTGGTTGCCGCGTTGCCGCCCATGCTCACGTGGTCCTCCTGTCCGTTCGACGACACGATGGAGTCCACCGAGGCAGGCGTACACAGCTGCTTGTTCTGGCTCACCATCGACGCCTGGGCGTACTGCGGAATCATGTAGCCGGAGTTTAGCCCCGGGTTGGCAACAAGGAACTCGGGCAATCCGCGTAGCCCAAGGATTAGCTGCGCCACACGGCGCTCCGAGATGCTACCCAGCTCGGCAAGGGCAATGGCAAGGAAATCCAATGCCAGCGCCAATGGCTGTCCGTGGAAGTTTCCACCCGAAAGCACCAAATCCTCGTCAACAAAAACGGTGGGGTTATCGGTAACCGAGTTCACCTCGGTAAGCAGCACACCGGCCACATAGGCAATGGCATCCTTCGATGCGCCGTGCACCTGCGGCATGCAGCGGAACGAGTATGGATCTTGCACATGCTTCTTCTTTCGGGTGATAAGCTCGCTCCCCTCAAGAATGGTGCGGATGTTTCGCGCCGTCTCCAGCTGCCCCTGATGCGGGCGGATGGTATGCAGCAGCTCGTTGAAAGGCTCAATGCGACCATCAAACGCCTCCAGCGATAGCGCGCCAACAACATCGGCCAGCTTCACCAAGCGGAAGGCTCGGATAAGGGCAAGCACGCCGTGCGAGCTCATAAACTGAGTTCCGTTAAGCAGCGCTAGCCCTTCCTTCGATTGTAGTTTTATAGGCTCCCAGCCAAACTCCTTCAGCACCTCATCGGCATTGCGCTTAACACCCTTATGGCGAACCTCGCCCTTACCAATCAGCGGAAGGAACAGGTTCGAAAGCGGTGCAAGGTCGCCCGATGCGCCCAACGAGCCACGGTCGTACACAATAGGCAGCACATCGTTGTTGTAAAAGTCAATGATGCGCTGAACCGTAACCACCTGCACGCCGCTCTTTCCCAACGATAGCGCATGCGCCTTAAGGAAAAGCATAAGGCGGATGATGGCAGGTTCAACCTCAGTGCCGGTGCTGCACGCATGCGACATCACCAGGTTTTCCTGAAGCTGGTTTAGCGCCTCGAACGATATGGAACGATTGCAAAGCGAGCCAAAGCCGGTGGTAATACCGTAAATCGGCTCGGTCTGCGTTTTCATTTTATTATCTAGGTAGTCGCGGCACTTCTGTATAAGCGCAACCGACTCCTCCGAGAGGCTTAGCTGCAGTTCGCCATCAGCGGCTCTTTCGAGCACATCGTAGGTTAGCGGGTTAGGTGAAATTGTGTACTGGTTAGCCATTTTGTTTTTTTAAGTAGTTCTTCGGAGAACCTAGCGGGGCAGATGCGCTATCAGCTCGCCAACAGGCACCTCCTGCTGCTCCCCTGTTATCATATTCTTAAGAGATACAACTTGCTTCTGCATCTCGTTCTCTCCAACAATAGCCACAAATGGGATATTACGCTTGTTGGCGTAGTCCATCTGCTTCTTCATCTTTGCCGATTCGGGATAGATCTCCACGGCAACGCCCTGCGCACGAAGGTTAGCCATCACAGGCAGGCAGAAGAGTTCCTCGGCCTTACCAAAGTTGATGAACAGCAGCTGCGTTCCCACCATCGAGTTTTCGGGATACTTGTTCAGCGTATTCAGCACGTCGTAGATACGGTCGGCACCAAACGAGATGCCCACGCCCGATACATCTTTAAGCCCAAAGATGCCGGTAAGGTCGTCGTAGCGACCGCCACCGCAGATGCTACCCATTTCGGTATCCTTCGACTTTACCTCGAAGATTGCGCCGGTGTAGTAGTTCAACCCACGGGCAAGCGAAAGGTCTAGCTCAACCTCTTGGGTGATGTTCAAAGTGGCGAGATAGCCAAAGATGGTAGTTAGCTCCTCGATACCCTTCATGCCCACTTCGGAGGTTGATAAAACCTCGCGAAGCTTCTCTAGCTTGCTCTCGGTGGTTCCGCTAAGGGTGATGATGGGCTGAAGCTTTTCGATGGCGCTACGCTCGATGCCGCGCTCCTCGAGTTCGGCATTTACCGCGTCAATACCAATCTTATCGATCTTATCGATGGCAACGGTAATGTCGATTAGCTTATCGGGGTGACCGATAACCTCGGCAATGCCGCTAAGGATTTTGCGGTTATTTATCTTGATGAGGACGTTAATCCCAAACTTGTTGAAAGCAGTGTCGATAATCTGCACCAGCTCCACCTCGTTAAGCAGCGATTTGCTGCCAATAACGTCGGCATCGCACTGGAAGAACTCGCGGTAGCGACCCTTTTGTGGACGATCGGCACGCCATACAGGCTGAATCTGGTAGCGCTTAAAGGGAAAGGTAATCTCGTTCTGGTGCTGCACCACAAAGCGGGCAAACGGAACGGTAAGGTCGTAGCGAAGCCCCTTTTCGCAGATCTTTGTGCTAAGGGCATTGGCCCTATCCGAGGTAAAATCCGAAGCATCGGCACCTGAGGTAAAATCGCCAGAGTTCAAAATCTTAAAGAGCAGCTTATCTCCCTCATCGCCATACTTTCCGAGCAAAGTCGAAAGGTTCTCCATTGCAGGGGTCTCGATGGGTTGGAAACCATAGGTCTTGTAAACCGACTTAATGGTGTCGAAGATGTAGTTGCGCTTCGCCATTTCCTCGGGCGAAAAGTCTCTTGTACCTTTTGGGATGCTTGGTTTTTGTGCCATTTTATCGCTTTTTTATTCTTAGTGATGCAAAGATAAGCAACGCATCCAAGAATAGAGCATTTTCGTGCTAGGCCCCAAATTTCACAAATTCTTTCGATTTATCATTAATTACAAACCTACAATTACAACAAAACACTTTTCAACCCATTACAATAACACTTTACACACCAACAAAACCAATTCAATAACAATTCAACCGTTCACATACAATACTCAACCATACAAAACAAGCGGACATCCACCCATTGGATGCAAATAAAAGCCCTGTTCTCTCTGCATTTTTTTGTACTTTGGCATTGTCGGAACTACAAAAATCTTTGCCATGAAAAGAGGTCTTGTTGTTTTTGGAATTTGCCTAGCCGCATTGCTCGTTTCCTGCAAAGGAAAGCACGAGGATCAAGCTGCTGGCGCTGCAACCCATCAGAATGCAAAGGCGCTGGCGACAAGTAGCACGCTAGATGTTGTTGGAACCTACACGGGCACGCTCCCCTGTGCCGATTGCCCAGGCATCAAGGTGGAGATTATCCTCGATGCCGATAAGAGCTTTACCTACAACAGCACCTACATCGACCGCAATGCCAATGCGCCTATTGAGGATATTGGGGAGTGGAGCGTAAAGGGAGATACCCTTACGCTTACCTACGACGATAGCAGCACACCCACCAAATTCTTTATTGGCAAGGGCTACATCCAGCAGCTCGACGGCGATGGCCAAAAGATTACCGGTAAACTAGCCAGCATGTTTATTCTGAAAAAGAAATCAAACTAGAAATAGAAAAGGCGCCTCCTAAAGCGCCTTTTCTCCTATATTTTTAATCCCCTCTATCGGATTATGCTTGTGTACCCTATCCTTTACGAGCAGCGTGGTTGTTGGAACAGTAGAGTTCATCCCGAAAACCATATCGTGCCCCACGCATAGCCCCATAACGATGTTCATTTCGCTGCCGTTTGCGGCAAGATACTCGGCTTGTCCTAGCGGGTTGCAGCTAATTCCCACAGCACTATCGCCAAGGAACTCGCTCTTGGGAAGCTTCCCCGTTTTACAGTCGATGGCGAGCACCTCAAAATCCTTCGATAGGAACTGCTTTACCACCTCGGCCTCCTTTGCCACCGCCATGCAGTGCGCCAAACCGATCTTCTTGTATCCCGACTTAAGGGCAAAGTTGCGGATCTCCACCAGCCGGGTAGCACCCCGCTCGAGCGCCTCCTCGGCAAGCCTCATCACCGCTAGTTCATCCTCGTTGTACGATTCTCTGATCATCTTTTTCCCTGAAAATTAGTTTGCGGCAAAGGTAGCATTCATTTTTTCACCAGCGAATGCTGCATCACCCAATAAAGTGGTACGCTTATTGATATGTAACAACGCCATGCCTGACGGATATTAGTGCGGCAGGCAACCATTAATCCAATAAAAACATCAATAATGAAGAGATTACTCATTGCACTATTCGTTACCCTTAGCCTAGGCGCGTTCGCACAGGAACAGGAAATTAAGCAGCACTTCATAGAGGTTGTTGGCAGCTCGAAGATGGAGGTAGCGCCCGACATCGCCTACTTCTCGCTGCTGCTAGTCGATAATCCTAAAGAAAATATCAACGTTGAGAAGCAGGAGGTGGAGATCGCCAAGGTGCTAAAGAAGTACGGCGTTCCATCCGAGAACCTTACCATCGACAAGCTGAGCGGCATCCGCCAAAAGGTGAGCTTCTGGGGCACCAAAGATGTGGTAAACCGTAAGTCGTACCTCCTAAAGCTTACCAATTTGGCCGTATCGGATAAGATCATCGAGGAGCTATCGTCGCTAAAGATCACCTCCATCAGCCTGTACAAGGTGGAGAATAGCCAAATCGAAACCCACAAGCTAACCGCCTGCGAGCTGGCCTCGAAGAACGCCAAGGAGAAGGCGGCATCCTTCTGCAAGGGAATGGGAGTTGCTGCCCTAGCCCCCCTAGCCATCTACGAGCAGAACCTTTTTGTATCGGGCGAGGAAAACGAGTACCAGCCCCGCCTATACATGGCCAAGGCAATGGAAGATAATGCTGTTGGTGGGGAGCAGGAAGAGCCACAACAGGCATTTAAGAACATCGTTATTAAGTGTACCGTAAGGGCCAAGATAGAGGTTAAGTAAGCCGCCACAACCATCCATACCATACGCTACCGATAAGCCACACCGCTTGATGTGGCTTATTTTTTTGCCCCCGCCGCTCCAGCGCCGTTTTAGCCTAAGTGACGCGCTTAATAGGCGCGTTCTGGCCAGCATGCCGGGATACCGCTTAGCCACCTAGGGCGATGCCGGTGGCACGCTCCGGAAATTCGCCCATGCCTCGGCAACGAGCTTTCACGATTGCGAGAAGGTTCCCGCCCCCTCGGAAATGAACTTTCACGTCTGCGAGGAGGTTCCCGACCCCTCGGATATGAGCTTTCACGTCTGCGAGAAGGTTCCCGACCCCTCGGATATGAGCTTTCACGTCTGCGAGGAGGTTTCCGACCCCTCGGCAACGAGCTTTCACGTCTGCGAGAAGGTTCCCGACCCCTCGGATATGAGCTTTCACATCTGCGAGAAGGTTCCCGACCCCTCGGATATGAGCTTTCACGTCTGCGAGGAGGTTTCCGACCCCTCGGCAATGAGCTTTTGCGGCGGCCATCCTATCGCCCTTCCGGCTCCTCGCGATTAGCCTTGCAGGGGATAAAAAAACAGGGGCGCCCCATACTGGAACAGCCCCTGCTATATCGTTTCACAAAACAAACTTACTTGCTATTTTCCGCGCTGGCATGTACGCTGCCGGTACGCTTCAGCACACCCCAGATCGCCAGCTCGCCCTTCATGGCCTTAAGGTAGGCCTTAACCAGCACCACAAAGAGTATTTGGCGGTACACAAAGCGCTGTACGAAGAGCAGCACCGCCTCCTTTAGCCCAAATTTCAGGTTGTCGAAGCTGTAGGCCACCACCGAGATGAGCAGCTCTACCACGTAGAAGATGACGTACGAGAGCACAAACGCCATGGCATGCTTGGAGAAAAGCCCAAAGATGAACATGATGTCGACCAGCGGCGAGAACAACGGTATGATAAAGCCGAAGATGAGCAGGTTGGGCAGCAGAATCCACCCCATGTTGGGCTTACGGCGCGTAAAGAGCAGGTCGCGGTGCTTCCAGAAGCTCTGCATCATGCCAAACGACCAGCGGAAGCGCTGCTTCACGAACATCTTCAGCGATTCGGGCGCCTCGGTGAGCGAGAGCGCCTCGGTGCAGCTGCGTACGGCGTAGCCCTCACGGAGAATGCGGACGGTAAGGTCGCAATCCTCGGCAAGCGTATCGGTATCGAATCCTTCAATCTCCTCCATCACCGAGTGGCGGAAGGCGCCAATGGCCCCCGGCACCACCAGGATGGCATTGGCGTAGTCGAATGCCCGGCGCTCGAAGTTTTGGCTGGTGTTGTACTCAATGCGCTGCCAGCGGGTGAGCAGGTTCACGGGGTTGCCCACGCGAACGTTTCCGGCAACGGCCCCAACGCGGCTATCGGCAAAGAATGGCACCATCTTTTCTACCGCATCGGGCATTAAAAGGGTGTCGGCATCGATGCAGACAAGTATTTCGCTATCGGTATGGCCTATGGCGTAGTTGAGCGCCGATGCCTTTCCGCCATTGGGCTTGGTGAGCACCTTTACGCGGGGATTCCCCTCGAAGGCCTGCTTCACTACGGAGTAGGTGCTGTCGGACGACCCATCGTCAATAAAAACAACATCGAAGCTGGGGTAGCTGCACTTCAGCAGGTTTTCGACGGTGCGAACGGCATTCACCTCCTCGTTGAAGGCGGGCACGATAATGCTTACCGATGGGTGGTAGCTGCTGGCGATATCGCTATGCAGCACGCGGCGCTGCTTGCGGCGCTGCAGAATGGCCAGCACCAGCAAGCTGAGCAGGCGGAAAATGCCCAGGCCGATGGCCACAAAGAAGAAGCCACGGAGGAAGTGCTGCCATATAAAGGTGAGGAGGAAGAAGATGCCGTTGATGTCCTCCAGCATGAATACGTTTCGCTTTACCTTGGGCATCACCTCGTCGCGGCTTTTGCCCATGAGTTCGGAGGCGGTAACAAATTCGTAGCCCCGCTTCTTAAAGTAGTCGATAATACGGGGTAGCGCCAGGATGGTTTGCGAGCGCTCGCCGCCCGAATCGTGGAGCAGGATGATGTTACCCAAATGCTGCTGGGCAATGGCGCGCGCCACAATGGTATCCGCACAAACGCCGCGCTGCCAGTCGTTGGGGTCGATGGACGAAGCTACGGAGATGTAGCCCTCGTCGTAGGCCACCGAGAGCGGCTTAATCTCGAATATATTCTGGGGCTCCGCGTTGGTGTTGTAGGGGGTGCGGAATAGCATGGTAGAGTGCCCCAGCACGCTCTCCAGCAGCATGCGGGTAGAGCGAAGCTCGATGCGCTCGCGGTCGTCGGAGGTCACCTCGAGGTTGGGGTGCAGGAAGGTGTGGTTGCCAATCTCGTGCCCCTCGCGGTAGACCCTCTTCAGCAGCGGAATGTTATCCTCGGCATTAAGGCCGGTGACAAAGAAGGTGGCATGAATCTTATTCTTCTTCAGGATGTCCAGTATCTGAGGGGTGTACTCGCCATCGGGGCCATCGTCGAAGGTGATGGCCAACTTTTTGGGGTTTCCAGCACCGTAACGGTTAACCTGGTACGACGAGGGGAGATGCTTGTAGCTCTCGTCGGAGATAAAGAACTCCGACTTGTCAACATCAAGACTTACTAGGCCATCCTGCGGCTTGCTGATTACCTCCACCAGCTCGCCCTTGCCATCGTAGTTGATGGAGTACATCGACTTGATGCGCTTAAGCAGGTTGAAGTTAAACGGATTGCGGTCGAGGGCTTCGGATGACATATCGCGCTTAAAGAAGCTCCAGATGCGGTAGTCCTCGCTGCCCAAATACCAGATGGCAGCGCCGGTAATGCCGTAGTCGGCGCCCGTACGCATGGCGTTAAATACGCTTATGGCATCGTTGCAGTGTGCCTCGCACAGCTTTCCCTGATCGTCGTAGTACTTAAAGAAGAGGTCGCTGTTGTCGGGGTCGAATGTCACGCTGGCTTGGCTCTCGTTGGCCAGCGAAATGAACTGCTCGTAGGACAGGTCGTCGGCATTGGCCCCGCCATTCCAGTTGTAGCCGTACCCGGCGGTACAAAGCACCAGCTTGCTGGTGGGCACGTTGCTTACCAGCCAGTCGAGCGACTTCTCGATGAAGCCCATCGAGGCAATACAGCCAGGAGTGCCGTCGGCATTATGCTCGTCGTAGGCCATGGCGAAAACCAGGTCCACCTCCTCGCTAATCTTCTTGATGCTCATGCTGAACTCCGCCGGGTTTACGTCGATGGTCAGCAGGTAGCCATCCTTATCCATGGCAGCGCTCAGCTCGCGGGCAAACTGGTAGTAGTAGGGGCCAGCAGCAGCGGGCATCGTCTCGAAGTCGATGTTTATACCCTGGAAGCTGTACTCCTCGAGGAAGGCGAGGATGTTCTTTATCAGGGTTTGGCGGCTCTCCTTGTTCTTGAGGAGGCCAAACGCAGCATTTCCGTTCCACTGCCCGTTGTAGTTGTTGCTAAGCAGCGGCACAATGGCAATCTTGTTTTGGCGCAGCAGGCTAACAATGTTCTTGTCCACCTTCATCTCCACGTCGCCCTTGGCATTTTTCAGGTAGAGCCATTCGGGAATCACCATGTTAAGGTTATTCAGGTTGGCCTTCAGCGAAACGGCAGAGCTCTTATCCCAGTTCACGTAGAAGCCAGCACGTACGGGCATGTACGCCTTCACATCGCCGGGGATGGCCGCTGGCTGCTTGTACAGGTCATTTTTTCGGTGCTTGCGGACCTCCTTAAGGCGCTTGATAAAGGCGTTGATTTCCGACTCGGAAACCTTCTTCTGCTTCGGGTTTTTGTTGATAACGTGGATGCGCTTTTCGCTAATCCGAAGGCTCTTGATGCTGTAGGTCTCTCCGTGGAAGAACGAAAAGAGTATGGAGACAACCGCAATTACAAGCAGCACCAAAAAGATGCGTACGGCCCATAAAAAACTATTCCAACGTGTGCCCGAATGGCTTTGAAAAACTTGCTTGCTCATGTATAGCGAAATATGTTAGGGCAACCAAAAGTTGCCAGAAATTACCAGTAGCGACAGCAGGTTGATGGTGTTGCTGTAGTAGTGAAACTTGTTAGGCGCAAAGCCGCCCATGTAGCTGTACCCCCTGTTTAGCCACTGCTGGTTGCCGCCGTTAAGCATGCCGCCAACCACAAAGGGGCTAACAAAGGCGGGCTCGGGGTAGCAGAAACGGGTGCCCACCGCCCCGCTGAGGCGATACCCGGCGTAGATACGCTTAAAGTCGCCCTTGGTTGAAGCCTGCAGCCAGGCAATCATCGGGTTGATAACCTGCTTGGCGCGAACGTCGCCGGTAAGCAGGAAGTCGAGCCCAAGCCTAAAGGGAACCCGGCAGGCGTTGTAGCTGTAGGTGCCATCGTCGGCCGACTCCAGGTAGTGAGGCTTGGCGGGGACGTACTTCTTAGCCCTATAGGTAATAAAGTCGGGGATCAGGCCGGCTTTGGGGCTATACTTCTTCTGCGTAGCCAAGAATATCTGGTAGGTGCGGTCTACCACCCTACCCCACTCGGCGTTTGGGCAGTACTTGTTGAACACCTTAAGGTGCGTGGGCATAAAGTCGGAGGTGCGGATGTCGAAGAAGTCGTAATCGCCGGGGTCGTTGGCATCGCTGAGCAAGAGGGTATGCTTTTGCTTGTTTACCTCGTACCGCAGGATGGCCGTTGCGCGCTTAATACCTTCGGCGCGGTAGTTAATGGCGCCCTTGCTGCCCCACTGCGCATCGGCCATAAACAGCGAGAGGGCAATATCCAAGTCGCCGTCGGTGGCCGAGGTGTTGTCGTACTCATCGCCATTCTTCTGGTGGTTGATGCGGCACCCTCTTAGGATGCTCCACGACATTAGGTCCTTGCTCTTTGCGGTTGGATGGGCGACAACAAAGCGGTACATGCCGTCGTAGATACGCTGGGCGTTCTTGTCGTATCCGGCCATTAGGGGGATAATCATCATCCCGAAACCTTGCCCCTCCGAAACGCACACCACCGGTACGCCGTTCTTCGTGTCCCCCTCGTCGGTGTACACATAGTAGAGGCCGGGGTTGCTGCAGTCGTTCTTTACGTACCGCAGCTTCCACTGGGTGTAGAAGTCCTTCACGGCGTTGTCTAAACTGGCCTGCTTCGTCTGTGGTTTTATGGCCCCCTTGGCGTAGCTGGTGTGGTTGGGGAACGGATGCCTTAGGTGGCCATTCTGCGAGTAGGCTCCAACGCCAGCCAAGATGCCAGCAGTGGCCAGCAATCCCCCCCTTACCTTACATTTCAAAACTTCAGCGATGCTCATAGCTTGTAAAATCCCTTCTTGCTTTCGCTGCCTAGTCGTGCAGCTTTAATAAGCATACAAATATACCCTATAGCCCCCTTAACGAGAGATTCATTTGGCATTTTTAAGGAAGAACTAATCTGCTGTGGGTTTATTAACAGCCGGAAGGCGAAACGGGCGGATGCAAGATGGCCGCGGCCATATCCTACACCCCCAAGGGGAACTCCTCGGGGCACCCCGGCAAGGCAGCCCCCGTTGCCTTGCCGAGCGAGCAGGCTAATCAGCAAACAGCAGTACGTTTGGGTAGGCAAAAGCTCTATTGTAAATGTACAATAGTACTTTTGGGTAGACGGAAATACTCTTGTAGATGTACAACGGTACTTTCAGGGTGACGGAAGTACTATTGTAAGTGTACAAGGGTACTTTTGGGTGGGCGGAAGTACTATTGTAAGTGTACAAGAGTACTTGGGGGTGGGCGGAAGTACTCTTGTAAATCTACAACGGTGGAAACGGGTAGACGGAAGTAGAAATACTCGAACGTGTTAGTACAAACCGATACCCAAAAGTACAAACACGCGGACGTGTTAGTGCAAACCGGTAGGCGGAAGCACCTACCCGAGGAAGAGCTACTGGACGCTTAGCATTACCGTTTGAGGCCCTTTGCTACCGTGTAGGTTGCAGTTGCCTTGAGCCGTAACCGTTGTATTCTCAGTAGGCACAAACTTATACTCTAGGGTAAAGTTGCTGTCTGGTGGAAGCGCCTTTTTCGAGTACTCCCAGCGCTGAACCTCTTTCCCGTTCAAGTTAAGGGTCACCCAGTTGGTGTGGTGCATCTTGGTGTTGGCGCTGTGGGAAACCTGAATGGTAATGGTAACCTCCTGCCCCTTCTTAGCCTTTTCGGGGGCATTAACCTGTACCGAAGTCTTGTTGGCAAAAGCCACCGATACCAGCAGCAGGAGCGCGATGATTGCAGTAAATTTCTTCATGGCAGTATTTTTTTATGATACTGCTATAACAACCATCCGTAGGCTAGTGTTTGATTTTTAGCATAAATCCGGTGCCGTGTACGCTCGAAATCTCGATGCTGGGGTCATCCTTCAGGTACTTGCGCAGCTTGGTGATGTACACATCCATGCTTCTACCGGCAAAGTAGCTGTCGTCTTTCCAGATGGTGAGCAGCGCCTTGTCGCGCTGCAGCACGCTGTTGGCGTTCTCCACGAGCAGTTTCAGCAGGTCGGCCTCTCGGGGCGACAGCTTATCCTCCACCCCGCTATGGGTAAGGGTGCGCACCTCCGAGTCGAAGGTGTAGCTGCCAATTTCGTAGGTGGTTTTAGGCGCGTTGGCGGCACCGTTCGACAGTTTATCGCGATTGAGGATGGCGTTTATCTTCCAGATGAGCACCTCCGAGTCGAAGGGTTTGGTGATGTAGTCGTCGGCCCCAATGCTGAAGCCCTCCTGGATATCGTTCTTAAGCGTCTTTGCGGTTAAAAAGATGAGCGGGATGCGCGAGTTGTGCTCCTTTATTCGGCGGGCAATGGTAAAGCCATCCACGTTAGGCAGCATCACATCCAGCACGCAGATGTCGAATTCGCCCTCGATGAACGTCTTGAAGGCTCTGGCGCCATCGGCTACTAGCGTTACGTTAAACTCGTTGATGGAGAGGTAGGCCTTTAGCACCGAGCCGAAGTTGGTGTCATCTTCTACCAAAAGTACGTTTACATTACTCATCGTTAGCTGTTTTTTTGTGGAATGGTGATGTCGAAGCGGCTCCCCTTGCCCAGCTCGCTCGATACGCTAATCCTTCCGTTATGGGCCTCTACAATCGACTTCACGAAGGCTAGCCCCAGGCCAAATCCTTTAATGTTATGGATATTCCCGTCGGTATGGCGGTAGAACTTGTCGAAGATGTGGCGCTGCGCATCCTTCTTCATGCCAATCCCCTTATCGATTACCGAGATGTTAAGCTTATTGCTGGTGTTAAAGGTACAAATCTTCACGAAAGGCTGCGAAGGCGAATACTTAATGGCATTGTCGATGAGGTTAACCAGCGCATTCAGCATATGCATCTCATCGGCCTCCACAACCGGGTTGCTGGCGTTAAACTCCTTAACGATAGTCCCCCCCTTATTGGCGATTTGCAGTTCGAAGTGCCCCACCGCGGTGTTGATCACATCGTGGATATCGAGCGTCTGCGGATTCTGCTTAAGCCCGGCACGCTCCACCAGCGCCATCTTAAGTACCTGCTCCACCAGGCGGTTCATCCGACGGTTCTCGTCGCGAATAATGCCCGTGAAGTACTTAACGGCATCCTCCTTCTTTATCACCTTGTCGTTATCGATGGAGTCCACCGCCAGGTTGATGGTGGCGATAGGCGTCTTAAACTCGTGGGTTACGTTGTTCACGAAGTCGCTCTTCACCTCCGAGAGCCGCTTCTGCTTGAGCAGCGTCACAATGGTAAAGGTAAACGTGATAAGGATGAATGCCATGAGCAGAATTGACCCCACCAGCAAGAAATTAAGCGACCCGAGGATGTAGCTGCGCGGATTATCGAGTTGCAGCTGCAAGCTGTACGACTCGCTACCAATATCGTAGGGAAAAAGCGGCGTTTTGTAGCTCGATGGCTTATCGGCGAGGTAGCCCTTCGACCGAATTCCTGTAATCTCATCGCCTTTATCGTCGTAGATCGCGTATTCGAAGGGAACCTCGATGCCTTCAACGCGCAGCTCCGCCTTAAGGGTGGAGTCAATCAGCGACGCCTTGATCCGCTTCTCAATGGGCTGATTCTTGGTGTCGAATTCGAGGATCATCTGGCGGATGGCATTCTCAATCCGACGCGAGCGCTTCTCGATATGCGTCCGAAGGAACTGCTCCGCCTCCTTCCGTGATGCCGCCTCATTCGCCGGAGACTTCATCTCGAAGGGCATGCTTATCTCATTTTCGAAAGGGCTCTGCTGCACCTTCTGATTCTTCCGGCTCTTCTTTTTATGGCTATCCAGTTTTAGGGGCTGCTGGTTTTGCTGCCCGTACTGATACTGCTGCCACTGATCCGGGTTTTGGAGATCGGGAAGCACGAAGGAGTTCTCCATCATCCCTTCTGGCGTTTTTATCCTAAAAATAACGCGATTCTGATCGTCCTTGTACGAGAACTTGGAGCTTTTAAGGACGCTGTTCACCAACGAATCAACATAGGCAATATCCTGCTGCATGAGGTTGCTGCTTTCGCCCCCCTTAACCGTTCTCCCCTTCACCCTCGACGGAATTCCATAGATGCGCTGATCGAAGGTGTCAAGCAGCTTCGAAACGTTGTAGCGGTCTTCTATCTTATTTACCGTCGAGCGCATGGCATTAACAACCGATCGGTTGAGCTGCTCCTCCTTAATATGGTAAGCATTGTTAAGCCAAAATAGCTGAGTTACAGCTATGGCTACTAGCGCTGCTCCAAGCAGAATTGCGATCCCCGGTATTGCCTTTTTCTTCATCTAGTGGTATTTCGCCGTTATCTCTCGTTTTCTATTTACAAATGTACATATTAAAAACACCTCGCGCGTGCGCCTTAACTTTTTGTTAACAGGCATTAACCAGTCCTTAACCGCAACCCCATTTTTGCGTCGTAATTTTGTGGAAAGCAAACCGAAGCTTACAAGCAGCAGGCCCTTCAGAATTCTGTCAAACCTTTAAGAGAATCCTGATGGGTATCACCAAAACATTAAAAACATAACACCAATGAGAAAAGGTTTACTTATAGCATTGCTTGCAATGGGAGTTGTTGCAACAGCAGCCGCCGGAAGCATCCCAAAAAAGAGCCAAAAGCCGAAGTACCAGGCAAAGGCGGACACCTCGTTTAATACCCAACCCTACAACTTCGATAGCCCTGCCTCCATTGAAGAAATGATGAAGGAGATGCATAAGCAGTCGCGCAGCTTCATGAATGACGCCATGGCGATGATGAATGATGCGCCAATGCACGATTTTCACTTCCCCGCAAGCATGGATAGCATCATGAAAAAGATGGAACAGGGAGAATTCGTAGACTCTTCGGGGAACTGCAAGTTCCACAAGCGCAAAGGTATGGTTATAAAACATCCTAAAATGCACGGAAAGCAGTTCCGCATTAGAACCGATTCTCTAGGAAAGAACGAATCAGTTGTAGTTTTAAGCGATGGTAAAAAAACGACCATCATAAAGAATGGTACGGATACCACCGTCGTAGATGGTCCTATGGACAACATTACGGATAACTTCGACTTTAACATGGATATGCCAACAATGCGCCATGGCATGCCTCAATTCAACTTCCGAGGATTTGGCAACGACGATTTAAATTCAATGGCAAAACTCTCCTTTAGCCAAGGAGAGTACGCTCCGGAAGCACCTTCGGTTCAAGAAATGGACATGCTGGTAAAGAAGGGTGTCGTTTCATCCAAAGAGGCAAAGAATACCCTAAACGTAGAGGATGTTAGCATTATTCCTAATGGGAGAAACAACACCTATTCGGTAGTTTTCCGCCTCGAAGGAATCGAGCAGTGCGAGCTACAAGTAGTGGCTCCAGATGGTATGACACTCGAGAAATCCACAATTATAGGCAACGAAAACCGATTCAAACGAACGGTAAAAATCACACCAAATCAAGATTACGTTTATGTTGTAGTTTCTAGCGATAAGAAAATATCCGTAAACAAGTTTTGGTTTTAAGCTTTCATTACAGTTTGATAAAAAAAGAGAGGGTCTCCTAGGAGCCCTCTCTTTTTTATATTTCTTCAATACACAGATTTAGGAAACATCTTTGTGTAGTGATCCATTTTACCTTCTATCCATCAGCACCACATTCTCTACGTGGTGAGTGTGAGGAAACATATCCACCGGCTGTACCTTTTTAACTTCGTAGGTATGAGCAAGCAGCGCAATATCGCGAGCTTGGGTGGCAGGATTGCAGCTTACGTAAACAATACGGTTAGGCATAGCGCGCAAAATGGTATTGGCAACGTCTTCATGGATTCCTGCACGTGGGGGATCGAGGATAATAACATCGGGGTGTCCATTCTCATCGATAAATCTATCGTTGAGCACATCCTTCATATCACCAGCATAAAAGGTGGTATTGGTAATGCCATTAATTTCGGAGTTCACCTTTGCATCTTCAATAGCTTCAGGAACGTACTCTACGCCCACAACCCTTTTAGCCTTCGAAGCAACGAAGTTGGCAATGGTTCCTGTACCCGTGTAGAGGTCGTAAACAACCTCACTACCGGTTAGTCCAGCAAAATCGCGGGCAACCTTGTACAGTTGATAAGCCTGCTCGGAATTGGTTTGGTAAAATGATTTGGGTCCAACCTTAAACTTCAGCCCCTCCATCTCCTCAATAATATGATCTTTTCCCGCAAACGTTATCACCTCCTGATCGGTTATGCTGTCGTTACCTTTGGTATTGATAATGTACTGCAGCGATGTAATCTGAGGGAATTGCTCCTTAAGGTGGTTGAGTAGCGCGATACGCTTCTCCGCATCCTCGTAGTAGAACACAACGATCACCATCACCTCGCCTGTTGAAGCGGTACGGATGATGAGGTTACGCATAAACCCTACCTGATTACGAATATCGAAGAACTCGTAGCCGTTCTTTAAGGTAAAGTCACGAACTGCCAAACGGATAGCATTTGATGGCTCCGCCTGTAGGTGGCACTTCTCGATGTCGAGCACCTTGTCGAACATACCAGGAATATGGA
>NZ_OY763328.2:2772500-3710000 GCF_963667355.2 uncultured Acetobacteroides sp. | reverse complement strand
CCTTTCACTCCTTCGTCGCCCCATCGCAGCGCTGGCCAGGGACGGAATATTAACCGTCTGTCCATCGGCATCCCCCTTCGGGTTAGCCTTAGGCCCCGCCTTACCCTGATCCGATTAGCGTTGATCAGGAAACCTTGGTCTATCGGTGGGCGGGTTTCGCACCCGCCTTGTCGTTACTCATGCCTACATTTGCTTTTCCACCAGCTCCACCAGACCTTACGGCCCAGCTTCACCGCCGGTGGAATGCTCCCCTACCATAATTTCTTATCCGCAGCTTCGGCGGACGGCTTGATGCCCGATTATTATCCACGCGCAGCCGCTCGACTAGTGAGCTGTTACGCACTCTTTAAATGAATAGCTGCTTCCAAGCTAACATCCTAGCTGTCGCTGCAGCCGCACATCGTTTCATCAACTTAGCCGCCTCTTGGGGGCCTTAGCTGGCGGTCAGGGTTCTTTCCCTCTCGTCGACGGACATTAGCACCCGCCGGCTCACTCCTGGATATCGCACCACGGCATTCGGAGTTCGTCAGGATTTGATAGGCGGTGAGGCCCTCGCATCCAATCGGTAGCTCTACCTCCATGGTGGTAAGTCCAAGGCTGCCCCTAAAGGCATTTCGGGGAGTACGAGCTATTTCCCAGCTTGATTAGCCTTTCACCCCTACCCACAGCTCATCCAGAAGCTTTTCAACGCTTATTGGTTCGGACCTCCATTCCGTATTACCGGAACTTCATCCTGGCCATGGGTAGATCGCAAGGTTTCGCGTCTGCCCCGTCCGACTTATTCGCCCTATTCAGGCTCGCTTTCGCTTCGGCTCCGTACGTAACCGCACTTAACCTTGCCGGACAGGAGCAACTCGTAGGCTCATTATGCAAAAGGCACGCCGTCACCCCACTAAAGGGCTCCGACCGCTTGTAGGCGCACGGTTTCAGGGTCTTTTTCACCCCCCTATTCGGGGTACTTTTCACCTTTCCCTCACGGTACTGGTTCACTATCGGTGTCCTATGAGTATTTAGCCTTGGCAGATGGTCCTGCCAGATTCAGACGGGGTTTCTCGTGCCCCGCCCTACTCAGGGTTCCTCCCCCGCCCACTCGCCTACGCCTACGGGGCTGTCACCCGCTATGGCACCGCTTTCCAGCGGCTTCAGCTTCGCTCGTGGTTGGTAATGGAGGCCCTACAACCCCCACCCGGCCGTAACCGGATGGGTTTGGGCTAATCCCCTTTCGCTCGCCGCTACTCGGGGAATCACTATTGTTTTCTTCTCCTGGGGGTACTTAGATGTTTCAGTTCTCCCCGTTCGCCTCCGGATTGCTCCGGATACCTGGCCTTCAGCCAGGTGGGTTGCCCCATTCGGGTATCCGCGGATCGATTCGTGCTTGCCGATCCCCGCGGCTTTTCGCAGCTTGCCACGCCCTTCGTCGCCTATAGGACCCAAGGCATCCCCCGTGCGCCCTTTTCTTACTCCTTTCCGCGCACCCGCCGGAGATCAACTCCGTCGCATGCGCCGCTTCGTCCTCAAACGTCAAAGATCTTCTGGTGCCTCCGGGTTTTAAAGCCGGATTTACCGTTTGCGCGCCACCCGCATCCGATGCGGCCGTCTGCCTCGTGGCGCTCAATATCTTTTGGGAAGTGCAGCTCTCAGATTTCGCCCTGATGGCGCTCCAGAAAGGAGGTGTTCCAGCCGCACCTTCCGGTACGGCTACCTTGTTACGACTTAACCCCAGTCACCGGTTTTACCCTAGGGCGCTCCTTGCGGTCACGCACTTCAGGTCCCCCCAGCTCCCATGGTTTGACGGGCGGTGTGTACAAGGCCCGGGAACGTATTCACCGCGCCATGGCTGATGCGCGATTACTAGCGAATCCAGCTTCACGGAGGCGGGTTGCAGCCTCCGATCCGAACTACGACCGGCTTTCGAGATTCGCGCCCCATCGCTGGGTGGCTGCCCTCTGTACCGGCCATTGTAACACGTGTGTCGCCCCAGACGTAAGGGCCGTGCTGATTTGACGTCATCCCCGCCTTCCTCGCAGCTTGCGCTGGCAGTCTCGGTAGAGTTCCCGGCTTAACCCGCTGGCAACTACCGATAGGGGTTGCGCTCGTTATGGCACTTAAGCCGACACCTCACGGCACGAGCTGACGACAACCATGCAGCACCTCGCCGACCGCCATTGCTGGCTATGAAGTTTCCCCCATATTCGTTCGGCGTTCGAGCCTGGGTAAGGTTCCTCGCGTATCATCGAATTAAACCACATGTTCCTCCGCTTGTGCGGGCCCCCGTCAATTCCTTTGAGTTTCACCGTTGCCGGCGTACTCCCCAGGTGGATGGCTTAACGCTTTCGCTAAGCCCCTGACCCTTGCAGGCCAAGAGCGAGCCATCATCGTTTACGGCGTGGACTACCAGGGTATCTAATCCTGTTTGATCCCCACGCTTTCGTGCCTCAGCGTCAATACTCAGCTGGCGAGCTGGCTCCCCAATCGGCGTTCTGCGCGATATCTATGCATTTCACCGCTACACCGCGCATTCCGCCCGCCTCGCTAAGATTCTAGCCCAGCAGTATCAACGGCAGCTCTCCTGTGGAGCAGGAGCCTTTCACCGCTGACTGACCGGGCCGCCTACGCACCCTTTAAACCCAATGAATCCGGATAACGCTCGGGTCCTCCGTATTACCGCGGCTGCTGGCACGGAGTTAGCCGACCCTTATTCGTCTGGTACTTGCAGGCAGGGACACGTCCCTGCGGTTACCCCCAGACAAAAGCGGTTTACGACGCGTAGCGCCTTCTTCCCGCACGCGGCATGGCTGGTTCAGGCTTGCGCCCATTGACCAATATTCCTCACTGCTGCCTCCCGTAGGAGTCTGGGCCGTGTCTCAGTCCCAGTGTGGGGGGCCTTCCTCTCAGAACCCCTAGCCATCGTAGCCATGGTAGGCCGTTACCCTACCATCAAGCTAATGGCACGCATGCCCATCCTTTACCGATAAATCTTTACCCCAAATCCGATGCCGAACCTGGGAGCCATGGGGCATTAATCCGCCTTTCGACGGGCTATTCCCCTGTAAAGGGTAGGTTGCATACGCGTTACGCACCCGTGCGCCGCTCTCAAGAACCCGAAGGTCCTCTACCGCTCGACTTGCATGTGTTAGGCCTGCCGCTAGCGTTCATCCTGAGCCAGGATCAAACTCTCCATAGTAGAAGATGTTGATTTCGGGGAATTGCTTCCCCTGTTGTTTCCTTAGCCCATCAGGATTACGTTAGTCTAATAAATCATCCTAATCGTTTTCTATCTTTTCACTGCACTTCCTCAAAGAACCTATTACTTTTTGCCGCTTCTCAGCGACCCGCTCCCTCATTTGCGGGCTGCAAAGGTAGGCTTTATTTCGAAACTTCCAAGCGGTTGGCCAACTTTTTTTTCGGTTGCCCCTTCGCGGCTTTCCGTCCTAAAACCCTTCTGGGCGGCCGGTGCTCTCGCTACTCCCTCGTCCGTTCCGGCTTACCTCCTAAGCCGCTTATGTTAAAGAGCCTCGCTCCCGTTCCCGCTAGCCCTCCCTGCGAAGGCGCCGTTGTTCCCGATTGCGGATGCAAAAGTACGCCTATTTTCCGATTCCGCAACCCCTACACCATACCTTAACGCGTTAACGAACGTTGCTCGCCTTTGTAAGAGGCCGTTGAAGGGAATGTTTTTTTGAAAAAAGAACCGGAGACAGGTGCTGGTGCAGCACCTAGTTCCGCCTCCGGCAGGCTCATCCTACCCCAAAATGGCTCCTCGCTCCCTTCAGGATCACCAGAACCTACAACCCGCCTCTGTAGCCCTGAAAAGATAAAGGCCCGCTTTCGCGAGCCTTTATCTTTTCATCTAACCAGTTACTTTAATGACACATCCCGTTTGCTTATATTCAATTTAGAGGATGTCTCACAACCAATAAAGATATCAACCTACTGCAAAGTTGCTTTTCAATTAGGTTATAAGATATGACTGATAGTCCAAGAACAACTGACATTACAATGAGGAAGTACCATGGACTTGCTAAAATAACGCCAGCTTTAAAGATGCGGAAAATGCGCGGAAGAAATATGATAACCAACGGATGAACTAAATATAACGAGTATGACATATCACCTAAGAAAACTAGCGGTTTAGGCAGCACAAAAGGTTTTATCTTATTGCGCTGCAAAAGTGCAAACAACAATAATCCGCAAACTAAAATATTGGAGTAATAACTTTTAGGCAGCGTTATAAGACCAAAGTATGAAAGAATAAATACAACAATTGCTATTCCTGCTAGACATTGAGACAAAAGAATGTTCGGGATTGAATGCCTCGAAATATAGAACAGTCCAATTAGCACACCAACTATAAAGAAGAGAATTACAGGATTTGTCATCAAACTGAAATAGGCGGATGTATAGCCATAGCAGCCCGATAGTAATGGCATAACCTCTCCATTTGTAATGAATGGAATAAGATAGACCAACACAGCCATCAATCCAACTAGCACAGTCCACCGATACCGCCCAAAGAAAATGGACACGCCCAGAAGAATGTAGAAAAAGACTTCGTAGCAGAGCGACCAACCCACCTCTAAAGGAGGCATTCCATATGATGGTCCAATGTGATTCTGGTAAGTTGGGAAGAAGAATAGACCAGACAGCAACTCATTGTAATGATCGATGAAATAATAGCGGAATTCACCAAGACCTAGAACAAGAACTAGAGTAAGTATATAATAAATAGGCAGTATGCGAACAGCCCTTTTGAGATAGTAGCCTTTTACGTAAGCAAATGTCGGACTACTATTCTGGGTTGTTACTACCATAATAAACCCGCTTATCATAAAGAATAAGGGGACCCCTATTGATCCGCTCCCAAAAAGGAATGTCCCCAACTGGCTACTGCCATGATTTAATATCCCCTTCATGTGAAAAAAGCACACCAATAATGCAGCAATCCCTCTTAACAGCTGTACAATCTCTATTTTACCCTTCATCTCTCTTATTCTATTGGCGCGTAAAGATATTAAAGTCGTCGAATAATCTGAAAGAACGGCAGAACGCTAAGTCAAGGACAAAAAAAGGAGGGAGTAAAACCCTCCTTGCTATTTTGGTCGATGTTTTGAAATCCTTTGCTCCGTTCGTCGGTACTTTATAGTATCGATGTACTGCATAATGCGTAACAGCCAATTTTCATGCAGCGCAATAAACCCAAGGATGGTAAAGATCCAGATAACCCCAACGTTGAACCATTTGGTGTCAATCTTCATATTCCCAACAATCTTTACTGGCGCATAGAATTGGGCTTTCCCAATTGATGACGTTGGCTCCATGTACGCAGGATCTTTAAGCTGAACGATTTCTGTGCCTACAATTTTTGATTGAGCAACACCGCTTTTGTTCAATACTAAATCGGAAAGGGCCTTATTCTCGTAACTATGGCGTAACGCCACAATCTGCTCAGTGGTTTTGTAGTTACTCAACAGCGAACTATATATCGAATCCTTCTTTACGCTTAATCGGTTGTAATTCTGCCAAAGGTATGCTTGAAGGTTATTAAGGATCAACTTATGTTCCTTTATCGTTTTAGGATCGATTTTCGTAATACGGGCACTGTTGGTACTAAGTTTGGTAACCTTGTCACCAAACAGTTTGCTAAGACGATCGAATTCATTATTTACCAACTCCAATCTCCTTAACGATTTCTCGTTTATCGACTTCAGGTTATAATCGTGCTGGAGTTCATTAAGCTGAGACATCAGAATTGGAATGCATATGCTGGAGTAGTAGTTGTTTTGGCTACGCTCCTTATCTACATCGTAAAAGAATTGGGTATAAGTATTATCCTTGAATTGACTTACGGTCAATGCTTCGTATGCCCATCGGGAAATCATCATATCTCCGACAAAAGGAACATACCTGTCATTGGAAATTGAATGATGAAGCTTCCTGAAATCGACAATTACACCGCTAAAGAGCAGCTGCGGCACCAAAAGTAAAGGAACCGTAACGTAAATTGCCACCGTAGAACGAAGCGCCGAAGATAGATTTAACCCAATAATATTGGCACATGCAGCTGCCGAGAATAGAATGATCCAATAAATTAAATTCATCCCCTTTATTTCGAGTATATGATTCCCCAACAGAACGAATACAAACATCTGAATGGCAGAGATGAGAAATACCACAAAGACTTTAGAGGATATGTAGCTTCCCCAGCTCAGGTTCAAAAATCTCTCACGATGAAGTATCTTCCTATCCTTTATGATTTCCTCTGCCGAAACAATCATCCCAAGAAATAGCGCCGCCACTACGCTCATAAATAGGTAAGCAGGGATATTATCGTTCGTGCTAAAGATGTACCTATTTACGTCGTTCCCATCGCCTACGGTGTACTTGGTAAAGAATCCAACGATGATTGCGAGCAACGGAGCCTCAAGAGCAATCATCAACAGGTATTGCTTGTCGCTAAGCTTTGACAAGATGCTTCTAGAAATAAATATCCTGAACTGATTTAGCCTATTGGGAATATGAAAATTGTTGATTGGCAGATTTGTTCTAGCTCCATGAGCAATGGAACGAAGCTTTGGCTGAACGTTTTTCAGGTAAAGCTGGTACCACTCCTTCGCCGAACGCTTACGATTACGGGTTAGCTTACCATACTCATTTACCACGCGAGCCTCCACCACCCTAAGAATAACCTCGGTATTCACGTTACCGCAGGTCATACACTCGCTCTCCTCGGCATTAAAGTAGTGAGCCGCCTTACGGAAGTAAACAATTCCATCCATCGGGTTACCCTGAAAGATAATGCGCCCACCTTGATCCATCACCAAGATTTTATCTAGAAGCTTAAAAAGATCGGATGAGGGCTGGTGGATATTTACGATCACCACCTTCCCCTTTAGAATTTGACGCTTTAGCAGCAGCATTACCTTCTCTGAATCTATCGACGAGAGACCCGAGGTGGGCTCATCAACAAAGAGAACAGAGGGCTGTCGCATCAGCTCGAGCGCGATGTTAAGGCGCTTACGCTGTCCCCCGCTGATATACTTGTTAAGGGGGGTTCCCACCTTAAAATCGCGAGCCTCGTCGAGGTCAAAATCAACGATGGTCTGGTTAACAACATCGTTTAGTTCCTCTTCCGTATAGTTCCTAAAGCAGAGCTTTGCGTTGAAGAAAAGGTTTTCGTAAACGGTTAGCTCCTCGATGAGCAGGTCGTCCTGAGGAACGTAGCCGATAACGCCTCGTACCACCTCCTTCTCCTCGTGGATGTCGAACCCATTAATAGTGATTCGTCCCGAATGAAGCTTCAGCGAACCATTGAGCACATTGAGAAGGGTGGATTTCCCCACGCCACTACCACCTAGTATCCCGATAAGCTGCCCGGACTCAGCCTTAAAACTGAATGGATGGACGCCGTTATCGCTCCCCTTAAACTTGTAGGAAACGTCGGTAGCCACGAAGAGGATACGCCGAAGAACATCAGCCTGAATAAACTTGCCGGCAATTCGGCTATAGTAGATGGGATCGATCTTGGGATTTCGGACAACCGAACCGTAGCCAAACACGTAAGCGCGCGCATTGCGCATGCTGTGCCCGTTTAGGAAAAGGTTGGTTTCGCCAAAATTCTTTATCAGAAAGGTGTTTACGCTAGCCAGATGAATGAAGTAAACCCGCCCCTTTAGCTTCTCGTTGTAGTGATGCTTAAAGTAGGGATGCGAAAAGTCCGAATCGGCATCGACAACCAGCACCTTATCAACCAAAGGAATTTCGCTCTCGTTTGCCGCAATAACAAACTGCTGGGCATAGTCGAATTCGGCTTGATCGACATTGAAATGGTAGGCGAGCAGGCTTACAAACTTGTGGTAAACCTCGTTTTGGGAGAAGGCATCGCCAACAAATTCGGTGAGCTGCAGCAGCAGCCACACCTTTTGGTTCTGCTCGAACTCCAGGTTGATTTGACGGCAAAGGTGAAGGGTATCCTCCGTAAAAATGGGGTTCTCGGAAAAAGGGTACGACTGTACGCGCCGCTGATTCACTAAACATTCATCAAACAGCGATACGTAGTACTCCGAGTGTTCATCCGAAAACTCTTTTTCGTACAGGTAGTTTTTTACAATCTCCTTTGCAATGTCCTTATTGCTACGGTTATCGTAATTGACGATAGTAGCAAAGAACTGCATCAGAACCCTAAAAATGGAGTCATTCATTTATTCTGCGATCCCTTTCTGGTACAAAAATAGATTTTTGTTTGGCATTTCACAGCCTAATACTGCATAACGGGGTTACATATTTTAATATTGCGACTACACTTTTTTATTCTTCATTAAAATTGATTTTACTTTGCGGCAAAACTTGAGGATGGAAAAGGTAGCGGTAGGTATGAGCGGGGGAATAGACAGTACTCTTACGGCAATCAAGCTTAAGGAAAGCGGATTCCAGGTGGTTGGCGTTACGCTCTGGATGGTGGATGGCCCCAAATCGGCCAAGGCTATTGAGGATGCCGAGCTACAGGCGAAGCGCATCGGCATAGAGCACCACGTTGTCGACTGCAGCGAGGCCTTTACGGAAACTATCGTACGCCCATTTGCCGAAGCCTACCTGAAGGGTGAGACGCCCAGCCCCTGCGCCTGGTGCAACCCGCAGGTGAAGTGGCGGCAGCTGGCCGACTTTGCCGACAGCATCGGGGCGAGGTACATCGCCAGCGGCCACTACGTGCAAACGGCCGAGCACAACGGCCACTACTACGTCCTAAAAGGTGAGGACTCAAAAAAAGATCAGTCGTACTACCTGTGGATGCTGCCCGAGAGCATCATCCGCCGGATGGTGCAGCCGCTAGGCACCATCCTAAAGGAGCAGGCCAAGCAGGAGATCCGCGATAGGCACTTCGACGACCTGGTGCCCAACCACGAGAGCATGAGCGTGTGCTTCCTGGAGGGGATGGACTACCGCCACTTCATCGCCCAGCTGATGCCCGAGCGGATGGCCGAGGTACGCCCCGGCGAGGTGCTCGACGAAGCGGGTAACGCCATCGGGAGGCACAGCGGCATCCCCTTCTACACCATCGGGCAAAAGAGGGGCTTGGAACTAACGACCGAGCGCGAGGCCTACATCCAATCCATGGACAGCGCGAGCAACACCATCACCATAGGAAAGAAGGCAGACCTGCTGCGCTCGGAGTTTCGGGTGCGCGAGGTTCACCTTATCCGTAAGGAAGAGATTACCCCCACCACCCCGCTGGAGGTGAAGGTGCGGGGGCTGGGGCTGAACCCCGAGGGGTACGGCTACCTGACCATCGAAGGTGATGCGGGTACGGTTACGCTCGACAACCCGGCGTGGGCCATTTCGCCCGGGCAACCGGTGGTGTTCTACATCGGCGATCGGTTGGTGGGCGGGGCGATGGCAGTGTCGTAGATACGGGTTTGTACCCCGTATCATTGGAAACGAAACCTGACGTTACAACATGAGAGACGGGTTTGAAACCCACTAGTGTCCGGGAAATATTATTAAAACACCTACTAACACATTGATGTTTAATTGCTAATTCAGTTGCGATAAAGTCGGAACATATCAGATGCTTACTTTTGCGACAAGCTACAAACTGTAAGCAATGAATAGTGGAACCTATATTTTTAAGCAATTATGCCAGTTCTTGCCTGAGGACTACTTCGAATATTTGGTCAATAAGTACGATGGCAACAAGTACATAAAATCGTTTACCTGCTGGAACCATTTCTTGGTTATGCTGTGGGCTCAGCTGACAGCCCGGGAAAGTTTACGCGACATCATCGGATCGCTTAATGCGCATCGGTCAAAGTTTTATCGTTTAGGCTTTGGCAAAAGCGTTTGCCGCACAACGCTGTCTGAAGCAAATGAGAAGCGAAATGTGGAAATATTTCGGCTATTTGCTGAACGAGTTGTTAAGATAGCTCAAGATAAAAGGGGTAACATCGAAGGGCTGTTCATGGAGGGAATCCCTCATCGTGTGCTTGCGTTGGATTCAACAACAGTTACTTTAAAATGGGAAGCGTATTCGTGGTCCAAGGTGCAAAATGGGAAAGGAGGAATTAAGGTTCACACCATGTTTGACATCCTTACAAGCATTCCGGTTTACAATGTAATCACCGACCATGACGTCAGGGATCAAAGCGTTATGGACTACTTTCAATACGAACCGGATGCATTTTACATTTTCGACAAAGCCTATGTCAAACTGTTATCTCTTAACAAAATCGATGAAGCAGGTGCATTTTTTGTAGTGCGAAGGAAAGAGAAAATGAACTTCGAAATTATAGAGGAATGTAGCTGCGATGTCCATGAAAAAGGCATTTTACGCGACTTAAAAATAAGATTGTCGAATCGTTGGGCGAAAGCTCGGTATCAAAAACCTCTGAGAATAATCTACTACTACAACGAAGAGAAGAAAGCAACTCTAGAATTCTTTACGAATAACCTCGATTTAGAGGCGCATAAAATCGCATACCTATACAAGTGTAGATGGCAAATTGAGATGTACTTCAAATGGATAAAGCAGCATTTAAGGATAAAGCAATTTTACGGAACTTCCGAAAACTCTGTAAAAATCCAAATATATGTAGGCATTATCGCCTACTGCTTGGTAGCTCTAGTCGGTGTCGAATTGAAGTCAAAGTCATCGCCATTTGAATTACTTCGAATCTTGAGCGTTTCGCTTTTTGAAAAGGAGAACCTAAAAGAGTTCCTAGCCAAGGCTGAATTATCGGAGAACTTTCAACCTGTAAGCAATTCAAACCTTAAATTATTTTAGCGGACAGCAGTGTTTGAAACCCGTCTCTACGCGTACGGATGTTGCCCGGTTACCGATTTTTGCTACCTTTGCGGCAGATCTTTTATTTACAAACCGTGTTTATTGGCACCCACGTAAAAAATCAATTATGAAGCAAAGCGTTTCACCCCTATTTATGCTCTTTGGCATCCTATTCACGGCATGCCTGCTTATCTCGAACATCTTAGCGATTAAGATTATCACCATTGGCTCGCTGGCGGTACCTGCCGGCGTTATCATTTTCCCTATCTCGTACATCGTCAACGACGTTATCGTGGAGATCTGGGGCTACCGCAAGGCCCGATTCGTGATTTGGATCGGATTTGGCATGATGGTGCTCTCGAACGTGATGTACCAGCTGGCCATCGCCATTCCGGCGGCGCCGTTCTGGACCAACCAGGAGTCGTTTGCCCGAATCCTGGAGAGCACGCCCCGCATCGGCATTGCCAGCATCCTGGCCTACCTGTGCGGCTCGTTTGCCAATGCCCTTGTCATGAGCCGCATGAAGGTGATGAGCAACGGCAGCAACTTCTCGCTGCGCGCCATCCTCTCCACCGTTGCGGGCGAGGGGCTCGACTCGGCCATCTTCATCTTCGTGGCCTTCGCGGGCATCATCCCCGCAAGGCAGCTGGTGCTGATGGCGCTGGTGCAAACCTTCATCAAAACCGCCTACGAGATCGTCATCCTGCCCGTTACCATCGTGGTGGTGAACCGGGTGAAGAAGCTCGAGAACGAAAACGTATTCGACAACGACATTTCCTACAACCCGTTTAGGCTGAAGGAAGTTTAGCCATCAACACAAATAACCATGGAAAGAGAAAGCGAAGGCCTAAAATCTTTGGGCAACCAAGGCACCCAATACGCCTTCGGGTACACCCCCGAGGTGCTGGAGACCTTCATCAACAAGCATCCGGAGAACGACTACTGGGTGAAGTTCAACATCCCCGAGTTTACCAGCCTCTGCCCCATCACCGGGCAGCCCGACTTTGCCACCATCTACATCAGCTACGTGCCCGACGTGCGGATGGTCGAGAGCAAGAGCCTCAAGCTGTACCTGTTCAGCTTCCGCAACCACGGCGACTTCCACGAGGACTGCGTGAACATCATCATGAAGGATCTGATTAAGCTGATGGAGCCCCGCTACATCGAGGTGTGGGGCAAGTTTACCCCCCGCGGCGGCATCAGCATCGACCCCTACTGCAACTACGGCAGGCCCGGAACCCGGTACGAGCAGCTGGCCGAGCAGCGGTTTATGAACCACGACATGTACCCCGAGAAGATCGGAAGCCGATAGAACAGAGAGAGGAGCAGCGCTCCTCTTTTTTGTTGGTAGGGGTACCTTACCGGGTAGGGTACCCGAACTGGATGACGGGCGAGCTACCTTACCGGGAAGGATACCCGAACCGGGAGCCGGGCGGGCTGCCTTACCGGGAAGGATACCCCAACCGGGTGACGGGACGTGCTGCCTTACCGGGAAGGATACACCAACCGGGAGCCAGGCGTGCTGCCTTACCGGGAAGGATACCCCAACCGGGAGCCGGGCGAGCTGCCTTACCGGGAAGGATACTCCAACCGGGTGACGGAACATGCTGCCTTACCGGGAAGGATACCCCAACCGGGTGACGGAACGTGCTGCCTTACAGGGAAGGATACCCCAACCGGGAGCCGGGCGAGTTGCCTTACCGGTAAGGATACTCCAACCGGGTGACGGGACGTGCTGCCTTACTGGGAAGCTACGCCTTCCGCTCCCACTCGGCCACCTCTAGATCCTTCACCGTACCATTTTCGATGGTGAAGCGGAGGGAGGTGCGCACGCTATGAAAGCCGGAGATGCCCGCAGCGCCAGGATTCATGAAGAGCAGATCCTTCTTCTTGTCGAACATCACCTTTAGGATATGCGAGTGGCCGGCAATGGCCAGGGTGGGGTGCAGCTCGTCGATGAGCCGTAGGTAGTCCCGGTCGTACTTGTTGGGGTATCCGCCGATGTGCGACAGGAGCACCTTTACCCCCTCGCACTCGAAGAAGAGGAAGGGCTTGGCGACAAGGCGCGTTGCCCCCCCGTCGATGTTGCCGAAGACGGCCCGGGTGGTCCGCTTCTTCGACAGGTTATCCAGCAGCTCGATGCTGCCGATATCGCCGGCGTGCCACAGCTCGTCCACATCGGCCAGAAATGCGTCCAGCTTATCATCCCAAAATCCGTGGGTATCCGATACAAGTCCAACTCTAGTCATCGCTATATATAGTATGGTGCAAAGGAACGAGAGTTTGGCGAAATGGCAAAGGGGGAAAGGCGGATATCTGAAAGCAGGTAGAGCCGTTGCAGTGCAACGGCTCTACTCAAATCAAGAAAGTTATACCATCTGCTAAGCACACGGCACAATCAGCGGAACTCCTCCCGCCTTAGCGGGAGGTCGGCGAAGCCGAGGGTGGTTGTTGAGAAAAAAATTGGAATAGAATCACAATCCAAACCACCCCGCCCTACGGGCACCCCTCCTTAAAAAGGAGGGGAATCGCTCCGATTTTACCTTATCCCAACCTACAAGCAGCAATTACCAAACCCACCCAAAACAAAAAAAGGCTCCGAAGAGCCTTTCTATATGTTAGTCCAACTGGTGGATTACGATACCCGAGCGAAGCTTGGGTTCGAACCAGGTTGTCTTTGGAGGCATGATGTTGCCGGTGTCCGAGATGTTGATGAGCTGCTGCATCGTAACGGGGTAAAGGGCGAAGGCAACCTTCATCTCACCGTTATCCACTCTGCGCTTAAGCTCGCCAAGGCCACGGATACCACCGACGAAGTCGATGCGCTTGTCGGTTCTGAGGTCCTTAATGCCAAGCACCTTGTCCAGAACGAGGTTCGAAAGAACCGTAACGTCGAGGATACCGATTGGGTCGTTATCGTCGTAGGTGCCAGCCTTAGCGGTAAGCGAGTACCACTTGCCGTCGATGTACATCGAAAAGTTGTGAAGAGAGTTTGGAGTGTAGATATCAGCACCCATCTCCTTAATATCGAAATCTACCGATAGTTTAGCAATCAGCTGCTCAGTGGTCAGACCGTTAAGATCCTTCACCACGCGGTTGTAGTCGATAATCTTCAGCTGGTTGTCGGGGAAGATCACCGCTAGGAAGAAGTTGTACTCCTCGTCGCCGGTGTGATGAGGGTTGGCCTTCTTCTTCTCCTCGCCTACCAGCGCAGCAGCAGCGGTACGGTGGTGACCGTCGGCAACGTAAAGCGCAGGAATTTCGGCAAAGATTTCGGTGATGCGCTTGTTAACGGCATCATCCTCTACAACCCAGAACTTGTGGCCAAAGCCATCGGCAGCAACGAAGTCGTACTCTGGCTTATTGCCAGCAACCACCTTAGCGATGATGCTGTCCATCTCGGCAACGGCAGGATATGCAAAGAATACAGGCTCTACGTTGGCGTTTTGGATGCGAACGTGCATCATGCGATCCTCTTCCTTATCCTTACGGGTAAGCTCGTGCTTCTTGATCTTGCCGGTCATATAGTCCTCGCAATGGCAAGCAGCCACCAAGCCGTACTGGGTGCGGCCGTCCATGGTTTGGGCGTACACGTAGTACTTTTCGGTAGGATCTTGCTTAAGCCAGCCGTTAGCCTGCCATTTCTTGAAGTTCTCAACAGCCTTGTCGTACACCTGCTGCGAGTGCTCGTCGGCGATTGGATCGAAGTCGATCTCTGGTTTGATGATGTGGAGCAGCGACTTTTCGCCAGCCTCAGCCTTAGCTTCAACAGAGTTAAGTACATCGTAAGGACGCGAAGCAACCTCTGCTACGATATCCTTGGGGGGCCGAATGCCCCGGAAAGGTTTAATTTTTACCATGTGTTAAGATTTTTAGGAAAGGAGAGCGGCCTGCTAAGAAGTAGGCCGCTATAGGTTTATTACTTGTTTACTTGGTAGGTTTTATCGCCGTTCTTGATGAGCCCAACCACCTGACGGGCGGCAGCAAGTCCTGCATTTACGTTGGCCTCGGCAGTTTCGGCACCCATCTTCTTAGGGGTGAAGAATACGCGGTTGCCAAATTTTTCCTTCAGCTCGGCAGCGTTTCCTGGCTCGATATCCGAAACGTACTTAAAGTCGGGGCGCTCGGCCATCATCTTAACCAGCTCCGCCTCGTGGATAACCTCCTTACGAGCGGTGTTAACTAGCACGCCACCATTAGGCATCTTCGAAAGAAGGTCGAAGTTGATCGAGTTCTTGGTTTTATCGTTGGCAGGAATATGTAGCGATACGTAGTTGCAGGTAGCGTAAAGCTCCTCTACGGTACTGCAAACCTTGATACCCTCAGCAGCCATAGCCTCAGCCGACACGAAAGGATCGAAAGCGTAAACTTCCATTCCAAAGCCCTTGGCGATAGTTGCCACGCAGCGACCAACGTTTCCGTAGGCATGGATACCAATCTTCTTACCCTTAAGTTCGGCACCAGTACCTGGTTGGAACGAGTTACGGGCAATGTACACCATCATGCCAAAGGCAAGCTCGCCAACGGCATTCGAGTTCTGACCAGGAGTATTCATGGCTACCACACCCTTTTCGGTGCAAGCAGCAAGGTCAAGGTTGTCGTATCCGGCACCGGCACGTACAACCACCTTAAGATTTTTAGCGGCTTCAACCACCTCGCGGGTTACCTTGTCGCTACGAACGATAAGTCCGTCAGCATCGGCAACAGCCTTAAGAAGTTCGTCGTTTGAAGTATACTTTTCGAGAAGGGCCAATTCGAAACCAGCGCCTTCAACTATCTTTCTAATTCCATCAACAGCTTCCTTCGCAAAGGGTTTCTCTGTTGCAACAAGAACTTTAGCCATAGTAATAAGATCTATTCAGTTAGTAGTGTAAAAAAAGGTTGACTGCCGAAACAGCCAACCTTCCAAAAATATTTTATGCTAAGCGTTTTTCTTTTCGAACTCGCGCATGCAGTCAACCAAAGCCTGAACGCTTTCAATAGGAAGCGCGTTGTAGGTAGAAGCACGGAAACCACCCACCAAACGGTGTCCCTTAATACCTTCCATACCTTGGCTCTTAGCAAACTCTAGGAATTCTGCATCCTTCTCCTTGTGCTCAGGAGCCATAACAAAGCAGATGTTCATGATCGAACGGCTTTCCTTCTCGGCAGTTCCTACGAACATAGAGTTGCGGTCAATTTCGTCGTATAGCAACTGAGCCTTAGCCTTGTTAAGCTCGTACATCTTCTCTACGCCACCCATTTGCTTCATCCACTTAAGGGTTTCATTAACCGCGTAGATTGCAAATACAGGAGGAGTATTGAACATAGAACCATCCTTAATGTGAGTTCTATAGTCGAGCATGGTTGGAATTTGACGGCTAACCTTGCCAAGGATATCCTCGCGGATAAGCACGAAGGTAACACCAGCAGGTCCAAGGTTCTTTTGCGCACCACCGTAAATCATACCATACTTGGTAACATCAACCGGACGGCTCATGATATCAGAAGACATGTCGGCAACTAAGGTTACAGGGCAGTCTATATCGTGATGGATTTCGGTTCCGTAAATGGTATTGTTAGTGGTGATATGAACGTAGTCAATATCCGATGGAATGTTGAAGTTCTTTGGGTAGTAGTTAAAGTTAGCCTCAGCCGATGAAGCTAAGATCTCAACCTCGCCAAATAGCTTAGCCTCCTTAATTGCCTTCTTTGCCCAAACGCCAGTTTCAACATAGCCAGCCTTTTTTTCCATAAGGTTGAAAGGAACCATTGCAAACTGAAGGCTGGCGCCGCCACCTAGGAAAAGAACATGGTAGTTATCTGGAGCACCAATAAGCTCCTTGAAGAGCTGTTGAGCCTCTGCCATAATTGGCTCAAAGTACTTGGTTCGGTGAGATATCTCGATAAGAGAAAGACCTATACCATTTAAATCACGTACTGCATTTGCAGTGTTCTCAATAACCTGAGGTGCCAAAATACATGGACCAGCACTAAAGTTATGCTTTTTCATAGCTACATGTTAGTTAAATTCAACTGATTTGTGAGTTAGGTAAAAATGCAAAAAAAACAGCAACATCACAACCTTACCGGTTATGGTATATAAGATTTTTCCACTGCCAAAATTACAGTTTAAAAGAGAACTTCAAATATCACAAACAATTTTTAACTAATTCAGCGTTACAACTACCAATTTGCCTGATTTTAATATCGGTATAATTTTTACTAAATATATAGGAAGCATAATAGTCCGATGCTTGAATCAAGTTCGTAGCTGCGCACCCAGCTTCGCTGCGAGGCTTCTTCGTCATCCTCGGCCATTGCCCACTCCTATGCGCCCCCTTGGTATCGACAGAAAGAAGCGCCCTCTGCCATCCTTTTCACTTATATCGCAAAAAGTTCTGTTACTTGCGCTTGGTAGGCCACCTCCATTTCAACCTCAATTCCTCTGGATTTTAGCTCGTTTTGCACCGTCGTAAAGGCTAAGTCGTAGGTATTGCTGTTTTTACTAACGTGCGCTAAGTAGACCTTCTTCAGGTTGGGGTGGTAGCTATCGCCTATCAGCTTGCCAGAGTCGGCATTCGAAAGGTGCCCATTAGGGCTATGGATTCGCTGCTTTAGGTAGTACGGATAGTCGCAGCTTTGGAGCATATCGTAATCGTAGTTGGCCTCCAAAACCATGAGGTCGACATCGGCAAAATGGGCAACAACCTCTTCGGTACAGCAGCCGATATCCGTTGAAATGGCCATACGCTTGCCATTGGCCCCCTCTATGCGAAAGCCTACCGTTCGAACAGCATCATGGTTTACATCAAATGGAATAAACCTTACACCTTCGATTTCGAATGTGCCTTCAATGAAGCGTAGGTTGTGCGGCGCAATTTTCCCAAGCAAAGCTGCCGACGCCTGGTAGCTTTCTGGAGTAATGTAAATAGGGAGGTTCAGCTTACGGGAGAGGATTCCAACTCCTTTTATATGATCGTTATGCTCGTGGGTTACCAGGATTGCCTTAAGCATATGGGGATCGAGGCCAATGTCATGCATTCGGCCAATAAGCGTTTTAGCGCTAAAGCCGGCATCAACCAGGAATGGCAGGCCACCCACCTCAATATAGGTTGCATTACCTTCGCTCCCGCTTCCTAAAATCGAAATCTTCATTACTCCGTATTCCCCATTTGTGCGCCTTTCGACAGCGTTGTAAAAAAAAGGCGTAGGCAACGCCTACGCCTTAACTATTGGTGGTTCAAAAATTATCCTTTATAGAAAGGTAGCTTAGCAACCTTTGCCTTTAGCAGCTTGCCACGAACGCTAAGGCAGATTTCGGTGCCAACCTTTGCGAACTCTGGCTTCACGTAACCCATACCAATACCAATCTTAAGCATTGGCGACATGGTTCCTGAGGTTACCTCTCCGATTACACTACCTGCTGCATCGCAGATATCGTAGTGCTGACGAGGAATACCACGGTCGATCATCTCGAAACCAACAAGCTTACGGGAAACACCTTCCTTCTTTTGCTTAAGAAGTAGCTCCTTATCGATGAAGTTCTTTTCGTCGGTAAACTTGGTGATCCAGCCTAAGCCAGCCTCGATTGGCGAGGTGGTATCGTTGATATCGTTGCCGTATAGGCAGAAGCCCATTTCGAGGCGAAGCGTATCGCGAGCACCTAGGCCAATTGCGCGAATGCCCTCTTCCTTACCCGCTTCGAAGATTGCCTTCCAAAGCTTTGCGCCATCCGCGTTGGCTACGTAGATTTCGCAACCACCAGCACCGGTATATCCGGTTGTCGAGAGAATAGCATTCTTAATGCCAGCAACGTTTACCTTACGGAAGGTGTAGTACTCCATATCGGTAACGGTTTCCTCGGTAATCTTTTGGATAACCTGCATGGCTAACGGTCCTTGAATGGCAAGCTGGCAGATTTCATCAGAAGCATTGTAGATTTCCTTACCAGGTGTAAAACCAAATGCCTTACCCTGCTCAACAATCCAGCTCCAGTCCTTATCGATATTGGCAGCGTTAATAACCAATAGGTAGGTTTCACCATCGATGCGGTAAACCAAAAGATCGTCTACAATACCGCCCTTCCCGTTGGGGAAGCAGGAGTACTGTACCTTACCATCGAATAGAGCTGCAACATCGTTAGAGGTGATGTGCTGTACAAAGTCGAATGCCTTTGGGCCTTTCACCCAAACTTCTCCCATGTGGCTAACATCGAATACGCCAACCTTCTCGCGAACGGTAACGTGCTCGTCGTTAATACCAAAGTACTCTACTGGCATGTTGTACCCTGCGAAGGGAACCATCCGAGCACCTAACTCTATGTGAAAATTTGTAAAAGCTGTAGTTTTCATAGTGCGTTAAGCTATTTTGTGTCTAAGGCAAAGGTAGCGTTTTTCGAGCACCTCCAACAGTTTTTTCAAATCTGCCACTTCTTTTTAAAAAAATTCAAAAAAATGCGGTTTTCTGTTGAAAAATTGAAAGCAAACGGCGTAATATTGCTAACGGAAATGTAGGGCATTAGGATAATAATTTTCGAATCCATACGTTTTTTTTGTGCAATGAACTACTGGCTATTAATGAATAGGGGGAAATCTGGTGACACCAACAATTAGAAGTAAGCCCAAAGTATTGCTTGTTGACAACAACATCAACATCCTTAATACGCTTGCAACCCTGCTGCAAGATATCGACTGCGACATCTACAAGGCGACCAACGGGATGGAAGCTTTCGAGCAGGCCCTACACGTCAACTTCAACCTCGTCATTTCGGAGCTGTTCCTTCCCCAAATGGACGGAAACGAGCTGGTACGAAAGATCCGCCAGCTCAGCTACGGGAAAAGGTGCGTCTTCATCTTCCTCACCAACGCCATCAGCGAGGACATGCAGGTGAAGTGCATGAACGATGGAGCCGACGAGATCATCATTAAGCCGATAAAGAAAAAGATATTCAAATCGCAAATAGAGGGGATGATCTCCAGGATCAACGAGAACCAGACCTCCCGAAAAAAGCGCTCCAGAAATAGCCTCAACCCGGAGTTCGGCGAAATCGTATACTGCAAGGCCGAGAACGCGCATTCCCTGGTTGCCCACATCGCCCTTACGGTGAACGAGGTGACCAGCTACTGCGATTTTGAGGAGGTTTTCGCATCGAAGAGCATCTGGATGATCTTTATCGACGACAAGGCCACATGGGCCCTAAACCTGATCTACCGGATGGCCCACCACGTCGGGGCAAGCATCCCGATATGGCTCATCGCATCGCGCAAGGTATCGGAATCGCTGCAGATGAACTTCATCGAGAACGGCGGCTTTGGCATCCTCATCAAGTACAAGAACCCCGAGATCCTCGCCCACCAAATTGAGGTGCTGATCGATCGCGAAATCAGCATAAAGAACCAGTACGTCAGCTCGCTCAAGCAGGCCGTGCTCTCCTCACCCGTGCACTTCGCCCCCTCGCACAAGGAGGACTTCCCCACCTTTAGGCTCCGCATCAAGTACGAGCCCTTCACCAAGCCCGCCGGCGGCGACTTCTACGAGATCGTGAAGATGGGCAACGGCAACACGCTCATCCTCCTCGGCGATGTGATGGGCAAGAAGTGGGGCGCCTGGTTCTTTGCCAACGCCTACCTGGCCTACATCAGGGCCAGCCTTAAGGTATTCCCCGCCAAGAAGCAGCTCGAAATCGACAACAACCTGGGGCTGCTGCTCAGCGACATCAACCAGTTCCTGTACAAGGACATCCAGCTCTCGGATGCCTTTACCACCCTAACGGCCATCCTGGTAAACCCCAGCCAGCAGCAGGTAATCCTATCGTCGGCCGGCGCCATCTACCCCATTTTCTACTCGAAGAAGACCCAAAAGACGTCGGTCATCCCCATAAAGGGGAAGATCTTAGGAATTGTTGAAAACGAGAAGTACTCCTCCGAAATAATGCGCGTCCATCCAGGCGACCAGCTGCTCCTGGTAACCGATGGCTACACGGAGGCCTTCGACGCCACCAAGGAGAAGCAAATCGGAATCGAGAAGATTGCCTCGACCCTGGAAGCGCCGCTAAACGAGGGGGTCTTCGATCTCGACAAGCTGGAGCTGTCGATCATGGCCAACAACAGCATCGACTCGTTTAACGACGACCGCACCATGCTGCTCGTGGAGTTTAAGTAGCCCACCACGCCTCCAACAGCGAGCAGCCGAAATGCTTCTCCAACGAACATCCTGTAGGTTGGCTACTTTCGGGAGAACTAGCCCCCCCTACCCTCGACAGCTCCTCCCCGGCTCTCCGATGATGCCTCCCCCTCCCATGCGGCTCGGTGCGGCACTACCACTTTTTCCATTCAGGCTGTTACTTCTGGCATCCTGCCTGAGACCTTTTGCTCCCCGGTTGTCTCCTTTTGCTTCCTGTCTGAAATTTTTCGCGTCCCTCCTGTTGTTTTTCGCTTCCTGCCTGAAGCTTTTCGCATCCTGGCTGTCACTTCTCGCTTCCGGCCTGTAGCTTTTTGCCTTCCGGCTGTCACTTTTCGCTTCCTGCCTGAAGCTTTTCGCGTCCTGTCTGTCACTTTTCGCATCCTGTCTGTCACTTCTCGCTTCCCGCCTGTAGCTTTTAGCGTCCTGTCTGTCACTTCTTGCTTCCCGTCTGTAGCTTTTCGCATCCTGCCTGTCACTTCTTGCTTCCCGCCTGTAGCTTTTAGCGTCCTGTCTGTCACTTCTTGCTTCCCGTCTGTAGCTTTTAGCTTCATGTTTACATAAAAGAGCTAATATTCTACAGATAGTAGCGCAAAAAAAAAGGCCATCCGAAGCAGGGGAATCCTGCCCAGATGGCCTTCATGCTAGCTATCGTATGCCCTACTGGTTCCTATTTACGAATACGATGGCATCGTTCCTATAGCCTACCACGATGCTGTCGTCGCCGGTTACCGCGCCGCTCAGGATCTGCTTCGAGAGCTCGTTGACGATGAACTTCTGGATGGCCCGCTTGATGGGGCGTGCGCCAAAGAGCGGATCGAAGCCCACATCGGCAATAAAGTCGACGGCGCTATCCTCAAACTCGATGCTGATGCTGTTCTCGGCCAGCATGCGCCTCACCACCTCCAGCTGCAGCAGCACAATCTGCCTAATCTCCTCGCGGTTAAGCGGGGTAAACATGATGATGTCGTCGATACGGTTGATGAACTCCGGGCGTATCGTCTGCTTGAGCAGATCAACGAGCTGATCCTTCGTTTTCTCGGCCACCTCGCCCCTATCGGCATCGCTGGCAGCGGCAAAGCGCTCCTGTATCAGCTGCGAGCCGATGTTCGAGGTCATAATAATAATGGTATTCTTAAAGTTTACCACGCGCCCCTTGTTGTCGGTCAAGCGGCCATCGTCCATCACCTGCAGCAGGACGTTGAACACGTCGGGGTGCGCCTTCTCGATCTCGTCGAAGAGCACCACCGAGTAGGGCTTGCGCCGAACGGCCTCGGTAAGCTGGCCGCCCTCGTCGTAACCCACGTACCCGGGAGGCGCCCCGATGAGCCTCGACACCGAGTGCTTCTCCATGTACTCGGTCATGTCGATGCGGGTGATCATGTTCTCGTCGTTGAAGAGGAAGTCGGCCAGCGCCTTGGCCAGCTCGGTTTTCCCCACGCCCGTTGTCCCCAGGAAGATGAACGACCCGATGGGCCGCTTGGCATCCTGCAAGCCCGCGCGGCTGCGGCGAACGGCATCCGACACGGCCTCAATGGCCTCGTCCTGCCCAATCAGCCGCTTGTGCAGCTCCGCCTCCATGTGCAGCAGCTTGGCGCGCTCGCTCTGCACCATCTTCGACACCGGGATGCCCGTCCACTTCGACACCACCTCGGCGATATCCTCGGCGTCCACCTCCTCCTTAATCAGCGCATCGTTGCTCTGGCGCTCCTTCAGGATGGCCTTGGTGCGCTCAATCTCGTCCTGCACCTCCTTTACCTTTCCGTAGCGGATCTCGGCCACCTTGGCGTAGTCGCCCTGGCGCTCGGCCTCCTGCGCCTGAAAGCCCAGCTCCTCGAGCGCTATCTTCTTCTGCTGAATCTTGCTGATGAGCCCCTTCTCCTCCTCCCACTTCGAGCGCAGCTCGGTACGCTGCTCCGAGAGGTTGGCAATTTCGGTGTTCAGCTCCTCAATCTTACGCCTGTCGCCCTCGCGCTTGATGGCCTCGCGCTCAATCTCCAGCTGGCGAATCCTACGGTCGAGCTCGTCGATATTTTCGGGCACCGAATTCATCTCCAACCTCAGCTTCGATGCAGCTTCATCTATCAGGTCGATGGCCTTATCGGGCAAAAACCTATTGGTGATATATCGGTCGGATAGCTCCACGGCGGCAATTATGGCCTCGTCCTTGATGCGCACCTGATGGTGGTTCTCGTAGCGCTCCTTCAGCCCGCGAAGGATGGATATGGCATCAACCGCCGTAGGCTCATCCACCATAACCATCTGAAAGCGGCGCTCCAGCGCCTTATCCTTCTCGAAGAACTTCTGGTACTCGTCGAGCGTGGTTGCGCCAATAGAGCGCAGCTCGCCACGCGACAAGGCAGGCTTCAGGATGTTTGCGGCATCCATAGCGCCTTCGCTCTTCCCTGCCCCCACCAGCGTATGTATCTCATCGATGAAGAGGATGATCTCGCCTTCGGATGAGGTTACATCCTTAACCACCCCCTTCAGGCGCTCCTCAAACTCGCCCTTGTACTTGGCACCGCCAATCAGCGCCCCCATATCCAGCGAGTATATCTGCTTCGACTTCAGGTTTTCGGGCACATCGCCATTTACGATACGATGGGCAATACCCTCAGCAATGGCGGTCTTACCCACACCGGGTTCACCCACCAGAATGGGGTTATTCTTTGTTCTACGCGATAGGATTTGCAGCACCCTACGAATCTCGTCGTCGCGCCCAATCACAGGATCGAGCTTACCCGAGCGCGCCTGATCGTTTAGGTTGATGGCAAATCGTTCGAGCGCATTAAAGGTCTCCTCTGCCGACTGGTTATCAACCGTAGCCCCCTTGCGCAGCTCCTTGATGGCGGCAATCAGATCCTTTTCGTTAACGCCGCTATCCTTTAGCAGCTTTGCAACGCTATCGCCCACGTCCAAGATGCCAAGAAGAATATTCTCGACCGACACGTACTGGTCACCCAGCTTCTTCGAGTAGTCGATAGCCTTTTGCAGCGCTCTGTTGGAGTAGTTGCTCAACGAGGGCTCTCCACCTGTTACCTTCGGATACTTATCGATAATCTGCTGAAGGTTTCGCTCTACGGTTGGAACGTTAACGCCCAGTTTCCTCAGCAGAAAGCCCACCACATTCTCGCTCTGCGAGAACAACCCTTGAAGCAAATGCCCGGGTTCAATAATCTGGTTATGGTTTGCGGTAGCCACCTCTATGGCATGCTGAACCACCTCCTGTGCCTTTATGGTAAAGTTATTAAAGTTCATTTTTCGTCTCCTTTCGTTTTACAGGTTACCCCCATCAACTTACTTGCCACCCGTAATTCTCATGTCATTTTTACAGAACAAGGCCTCTTGTATGACAATATTTCACCCGTTTAAAAACTCTTTGGCCCATATCATCTTCCCGAAGGATTTCGCTTTTAGAAAATATCTCCTACTATAAAACGTTTATTGGAAGAACTACTAACTAACGGCAGAAAAACTTACCAGTACAGAATAACATTTCCCCGTAAACACCATGGCGTAGCCATACCAAACTGGCAGGAATTCTGTTCGAGTGAGCGGAGCGACTACAACGCCAATCAGCGCAACAGCAATGAAAGGACTAGAAGCAATCATTTGAGATAGCGACATTCCACCGCGACCGAGCGAGTTTATTCGTGCCAAGGTTTTTTCGTTCTTTTTGCCCTTACAAAAAGAACAGAAAAGAAGTAAATATTCCCTTTGAAATCGCTCGCATCTAGTAAAAGCCCTTTGAAACATGAAACTATATTTAAAGGCGAATCCCTGTTATCCTCCCTATTTTACCTTGATTTTAACCAGTGTACCTCGTAATTTGCGATTAAAATTGATGTATGAGACGATGGTTTAGAATCATAGTACGCCTGCTGATACTATTCACGCTGCTTTCCATCATCATCTATGTATTCATGCCATCAAACCTTTCGGTACAAGAATCCATCGACGTAAAATGCCCGCCGCGCCTAGTTTTCCTAAAGTTAGCCGACCCAAGCTACTGGATTAGCCGAAGCCGATTCTTCTACAGCAAGGCCAACCGCTTTCGCATCGACTCCACGGCAAACGGAAAGCCCTACATCTACCGATGGAATAACAAGAATGGAACAGCAGGGTTCATTCAGCAAAAGGAGGCCAAACGCTACGAGAGCGTAATCTACCAGGTTAGCTACACCCCGAAATCGGAAGGCGAGCTCAGCTTCAGCATATCGTACCAGAAGAGCAGCACAACCATTGTGGCCAATCTGGATATCGACCTGCCCAGATCCTTCGTGGAAAAGGTTAAAGCATACCTATGGTATATCCCCATAAAGCGTAGCCTCCGCAACGAGCTACAATCGTTGGCGATGGACTGCGAGATGAACGCTAAGCCGCTGAGCCTTTCCATCAAAAGGGGGATGATCCACGATTTCAAGGCATTTATAAGTAAATCGTACGTTCCCAAGAAACAAAGCGTTACAATAATAGGCGAGCTGCACAGAATGTATAAGTCGATTCCAGAATCTACCATCGTTGGACGCCCTTTTATACAGTATGTAAATAGCCCCTACAACGACACCCTGGTTTTAATAAAGGGCGTGCCCACAAAAAGCGAAGCCACAAGCCGCATCCCCAGCTACGCGCTATCGCTCTTCTCAAGGGTTGAAACCTTATCGGCCACCTTCAACTTTCGGGAAACGAACATCGACGATGTGTACAACCTGCTTGTTAGCCGGGCAAAGGAGATGAACATGGAGGCCGATGGCTATCCGCTAATCTTCTTCAGTTACAGGAATAACACCGCCACGATGCAGCTTCCAGTTAGCCGCTAAACGAGCAAATCAGCCCCAAACGGAGCCAATAATTAGCGGATGCCGCTTGTGGGTAAGCATCAAATGCTTACTTTTAAGCGACATTCGAAGACTGCGCTGCTACAAGCACCAGAATTGGGCTTACGGCGCATCGCAAACCACAAAAATACCAGCAAGGCAATGATACAGATCGCAGAATCGACCCTGCAACGGTTGATCGTTCACAGGGTAGGGAACAAGGTGTCGGATATGACGCTTGTAATATCGCAAAAGGAGATCGAGAACTTCGACGAGGCGCTAAGCGGCATGCTGATGCACTTCTTCTTCACCCCGTTTAAGGGCGATGCCTTCTTCAACTTCACCCACCCCACCGATGTCAACCTCAACGAGGTGTACACCTACTGCGCCAACATCTTCGATGATGAGAAGCAGTTTTTTGCCATGAGCGAGGCCATTGCCAAGCACCTCTACGAGATGTCGGACCACCCTAACATCAAGGAGGGCGAGCTGTACGTGGCGCTGGTTAAGGATATCATCATCGAGTCGGAGGTGTGCGACGCCATCGGCATCTTTAAGTCGGAAAACAAGGAGACCTTCCTGAAGGTAAACCAAGGCGCCGACGGGCTCGACCTGGGCAGCGAGAATGGCATCAACATCAACAAGCTCGATAAGGGCTGCCTGATATTCAACACCGAGCGTGAGGATGGCTTTAAGGTGTGCGCCATCGACAACACCAACCGCAGCAGCGAGGCGGTGTACTGGAAGGAGGCATTCCTGCGCATCAAGCCGCGCGAGGATAGCTACTACCAAACGCGCGGCTATATGGAGGTGTGCAAGGGATTCGTGAAGGAGGTGTTTAACACCGAAAACGAGGTGGATCGCGCCGACCAGGTGGTAATGCTCAACAAAACGGCCGAGTTCTTTAAGACTAACGAGGTGTTTAAGGAGGAGGTGTTCGAGGCCGAGGTGATGCAGCAGCCCGAAATCATCGAGGCATTTCAGGAGTATAAAGAGAAATACCAAACCATGAATCAGGTGGCCCTGAAGGAGGAGTTTAGCATCGCCACCGATGTGGCCAAGAAGATGCAGAAGAACTTTAAGAGCGTGATTAAGCTCGACAAAAATTTCCACATCTACATCCACGGCGACCGCGAGCTGGTGGACAAGGGCTACGACGACGAAAAGGGGATGAAGTTCTACAAACTCTTCTACAACGAGGAGAATTAGGATATCTTCAGAAGCTAGACGTTAGACGTTAGATTTTAGACAAAAACAGCATAAAAGAAAGCGGGATATTGGTTGTGCCCAATATCCCGCTTTCTTTACTACGCTTCGGCAGCCTTAATACTCTTCCTTGCGATATGCCAATGCGTGGTAAAAAGTATGATACAAACTATAATGAGCAACGAGCAGACGATTATCGTTCTATTCGAGGTGAAAAGCACCTGATCAATCTTGTCCTGCTTGGCAGTTTGATAAATTACCCGTAACGACTTATCGTCGGGTAAGGCATTCTGCAAATTACCCTCCTTCGATTGCATGCTCTTCATCAGATCAAGCTTGTAGGTCTCAAACGAGGCCAAATTATTCGCGGAAAACCCTGCATGCAGCGGATCGGTTTTATCGATTACCGCATTTACGAAGTTGGTTACGCAAATAATGAACGTTATTACGGATACCAGGCAAACAATATACCCGTAGATGTGCGTAAAACGGTTTGACTTTTCCATAGACGCGCTTTTGATTCGTTGATTTTGCATCTAATTTATGACACACCTCCTACTAAAATCAACCATTGATGGGGTTTTATCTATTTCATTCGATTTTAAACGTACCTTAAATTAGTAATTGACCTATAAGAAAATGAATCCGTGAAAACGGCAGTTGTTAGACACACAGCCAATACTTGGCAACACATAGATTTTCATCTACTTTATAAGCGGTAGCTTCAATCAGAAAGTGTAAATAGTGAGCAGCCTTAGCATCGAAATAAAGGAAAACGCTACTTTAGCAATCATCATTTTATCAGACTTAATTAATTGCAATGTAATATGAAACCTAACCTACTTTCGCTTACGATACTCCTAGGGGGATTGGCAACGGCAAGCTCGGCAGCACAAGGCGACCTACCATTGGTGGCAAAGCAGCCCGAGAGAACCATTAGCGTAGACTACGGCAAGGCCAAGGGCCCGCTAAATACTATGTTTAAAGAGTGCGTTGGGGCAGGACGCGCCAACGAAGGGCTACGCGCCGACTGGCAGCAGCAGCTGGCCTTCGTAAAAAAGGGATGCGACTTTAAGTATATCCGCATGCACGGCCTGCTTACCGACGACATGGCGGTGTACCGCGAGGATAGCAAAGGTAATCCGGAGTACAACTACCAGTATGTCGATGCGCTATTCGACTACTTGCTGAGTATCGGCATTAGACCGTTTGTGGAGCTGGGATTTATGCCATCGGCGCTGGCCAGCGGCAGCCAGACTATCTTCTGGTGGCGAGGGAATGTTACTCCACCGAAGGACTACAACAAGTGGGAGGGGCTAATTCGCAACATGACAGAGCACTTTACCGAGCGCTACGGAGCCGATGAGGTGAAAACGTGGTACTTTGAGGTGTGGAACGAGCCCAACCTAAACGGATTTTGGGCGGGGACGCAGGAGGAGTACTTCAAGCTGTACGCCTACACCGCGAAGGCGGTAAAGAGCGTAAACAGGGAGTACCGAGTTGGAGGGCCAGCCACAGCAGGTGCTGCGTGGGTACCCGAAACGATAAGCTACTGCAGCAAAAACGCGCAGCCGCTCGACTTCATCAGCACGCATAGCTACGGCGTTAAGCAAGGGTTTCTGGATGAGTTCGGAAACTCAGGAACAGTGCTAAGCAAGGATCCGATGGCCGTAAGCGGCGACATCCTTAACTCGCGCAGTCAGATTTCGGCAAGCGCAATGCCCAACTTGGAGCTGCACTACACCGAGTGGAGCGCATCGTACACCCCTGCCGATCCGATACACGACAGCTACCACGAAGCGGCGTATATCCTCCAGAAAATAAAGCAGGTGGGAACGGCGGCAAACTCGATGTCGTACTGGGTATTTACCGATATCTTTGAAGAGGCTGGCCCTCGATTTACCCCATTCCACGGCGGATTTGGACTGCTGAACACCCAAGGAATCGCTAAGCCTGCATATTTTGCGTACATGCTGATGAATAAACTGGGAAGTACTGAGCTGAGCAATGCGGACAGCTGCTCGTGGGCCTCGAAGGATGGAAAAGGTGGCGTACAGGTGCTACTATGGGACTTTACAAACACCCATCCCGGCGACTCGGTGAACAACCAGGCATACTACGTCCGCGATCTTCCATCGAAGGCAAAGGGAAAGGTAAAAGTCAGCATCGCCAGCGTGCCAGCAGGCACGTACAAGCTGGAGGTGTACAAGGTGGGCTACCGCGCCAACGATGCCTTTACGAGCTACATTGAGATGGGCCGGCCTCAGCAGCTCACCAAGCAGCAGGTGGAGAAGCTTAAGCGGGAGAGCAGCGGTTTGCCCGTATCGACGGAGCTGGTGAAGGTAAAGGGCAACGCGCCATTTTTACACGAGGTTGCGATTCGCGAAAACGATGTCGTCCTGCTAAACATGGTGAAGCAGTAAGCATACTTAGGGATAAAACCAAAGGGATAGGCGGGTTGCCTATCCCTTTTTTGTGCGCTAATGACTGATGTGCCACCCGCACATAGCCATCATACTTCCCCAAGCGCTGCAGGTTAAGCACCTGCTCCAATCTGGTTGATAATCATACCGCCCCTATACTACCACAGAATTCACCCTCTCTGATTCGAGGACTCCACGTTCGATGGTATAAAAGGTTCCTGCAGCTATCAACGCCCAACAACGGCGCCCCATTTGCACCGATATATTCAGGGATACCGAATAGAATTGCCAAAAAAAGGGGCTGTCCTATACATTTAGGACAGCCCCTTCCATCAGATGCCACGAGGCATCTCAAACCAAATTATCTGACATTGAATAAAACCTGCTGACGAATATCGCGAGACGAAGCCCCCAGAAGAAATTCGAAGCGTCCACTCTCCACTATCCACGATTTCGATTGCTCGTTGTAGTAGGCAAGGTCAGACACCTTAACCTTCAGCTCAACGCGCTTCTCCTGGCCAGGTTGCAACCATACCTTTTTGAATCCTTTGAGTTCCTTAACTGGGCGAAGCACGGATGCCTTTGGCTGGCTCATGTATAGCTGAGCCACCTCGGCACCAGCCACCTTTCCAGTGTTCTTAAGCGTAAACGAAACCTTAACGACATCATCCTTCGAATAGGCTGGCCGATCGACCTTAAGGCTATCGTACTTAAATTGGGTGTACGAAAGCCCATATCCGAAGGGGTATTCTGGAGTGATATTCTTTGTATCGAACCAGCGGTAGCCAACCAAAATATCCTCCTCGTAGTTCACCTTTAGATTTCGGCCTGGAAAATTACCAAGAGCATGTGCAGGCGATTGCTCCAACGATACAGGAAGCGTAAATGGCATCTTGCCCGAAGGGTTAACCTTTCCGGAGAGAACATCAGCAATAGCGTTGCCGCCCTCCATACCGTTGTACCACCCCCACAGGATTGCTGGCACACGATTATCTATTCCAGCAAGTTCTACTGGAGAGCCCGCAATAATTACCACCACTGTTCTAGGATTTACCTTTGCCACCTCCTGGATGAGCTTCACCTGTCCGTAAGGGAGTTTCATATCCGGCTTATCGGTTGATTCGGTGTCGAAGTCGTGGTTTAGCCCGCAAAATACAAAGGCTACATCCGACTTCTTAGCTAGCGCAACCGCTTCGTCGATAAGCACCCAATCAACCTTATTGTAGTCTACGGTACCCTTTGCTACCTCCTCGAACGATTTCGATTGTTTGGCATACCCTTGCGCAAATGCTAGGTTTACAGCAGTTCCAAACTTCCTCTGCAACGCTTCGAAAGGAGTAACCTCATATAGGGCCTTAATCTCTGAACTTAACCCACCATTGGAGTGCTTACGCGTTGCATTATCGCCGATAACGGCAACCGATTTTAAGTTCGTAAAATCGAAAGGAAGCGTACCTCCATCGTTTTTGAGCAGCACGATAGACTCGCATGCGGTGTTATAGGCAACCTGCTGATGCTCCTTCGTATTAAAAGCACCATGAGCCCTAGCATTGGGTTCGAGCACCTTAGTGCGAAGTATTACCCTAAGAATATTAGCCACCTTTTCGTTAACGGTAGCCTCCGAGACCTCGCCTCTTTTAACGGCATCCACCAAGGGTTTGGCGAAGTACCACTGGTTGTAATCCTTAATCTCGGTTCCCATTTCGAGGTCTAGACCTGCGTTGGCAGCCTTTACGGTAGAGTGCACGGCATCCCAGTCGCTCATGAACACACCTTTAAAACCCAATTCGTCGCGAAGAACGGTACGCCCTAGGTAGCTGTTTTCCGAGCACCAATCGCCTCTAAACTTATTATAGGCACACATTACCGTTAGCGCATCGCCATCCTGAATGGCAGCCTTAAAGGCTGGAAGATATATCTCGCGGAAGGCACGCTCGCTCATGCTAACGTCAACGGTCCCCCTATTGATCTCTTGGTTATTTGCGGCGTAATGCTTAATGCTTGCAGCAACATCTTTAGATTGAAGCCCCTTTACGTAAGGGACTGCCATTTGAGCATTCAGGTAAGGATCTTCGCTTAGATATTCGAAATTACGGCCACAAAGTGGCGTTCTAATAATGTTCATTCCAGGACCAAGCAGAACATCTTTACCCCTAGCTCGGGCTTCCTCACCTAGCGCCTGTCCGCGCACAAACGCAATATCCCTATTCCACGTTGCCGCCAAAGCAGTACCTGTAGGCATGTAGGTCGACGAATCGTCCGTTTGTCCGGTGTAGTTCCAGTTGTCCCTATTGATCTCGGCACGTACACCATGAGGGCCGTCAGAGAGAGTCCACTCAGGAATCCCCAAGCGCTTAATTGCCCCAATGCGAAACTTAGAGTTGGCATGCAGAAGCGTACACTTCTCCTCCAGCGTCATTTTAGAGAGCAGCTGCTTAATTTTAGCCTCATCCTTAGCCGGCAGACCTGTACCCTGCCCGCTTGTAGCACTACCAGCACAGATTATGCAGGTAGCCATCAGCAAAACTTTTCTAGTTAACTTCATAAAAATCACTTTGCAAGTATTTGAACTTCGGCATCCATCAAGCCAACAGATGCCGCCTTAAGTATAATCGTTCCTTTTACCCCATTGGCATGAATAACAGCCAAACATTTTCCATGAAAAGCCGTAATCGACGATGCCTTTAAAGACTCTAAATAGGTTGGGCTACCGTTGTCAACCCCCGCAATTCCACCCTCGCCCCGAATGGAAAATGAAACGAGATTATTGGCGTTGGGGCATTCGTTGCCATCCTTATCCTGAACCGAAACGCTCACAAACGAAAGATCCTTTCCATCGGCTAGGATAGTTTTTCTATCAGCCTGTAGAACAATCTTTGCAGGAGTTCCGGCTGTTTTACGAATATCAGTCTTCACAACCTTTCCATTTTTTAGCGATACCGCTTTAAGCACGCCTGGCTCAAAAGGGACCCGCCACATTACGTGCAAGTCGTCGTTCAACTTACGCTTAACACCAAGCGAGCGCCCATTAAGGAACAGCTCCACCTCGTCGGCATTGTTGTAGTAAGCCCAAACATCCACCAGCTGCCCTGGGGCCCAATTCCAATGAGGGAAAAGATGCAGCACCGTGCTATTTGTCCACTCGCTCTGATACATGTAGTATACATCTTTGGGGAAACCAGCAAGGTCAACAACTCCAAAGTAGGAGCTACGGGCTGGCCATGGATAAGGCGTAGGCTCGCCAAGGTAGTCAAAGCCCGTCCAAATAAACTGTCCCGATAGGAATTCGTTCTTTTTCATCACCTTCCACGTTTCTTCATGGGTCGATCCCCATGGAGTTCTACAATTCTCGTATGCCGAGCACGATAAATCAGCATTCCCTTTTTCGAGAGGCAGATCCCATCGTGTAGGCCAAATACGAACGCTATCCGATGGCAAGTCGTAGCTTCCACGGGTTTGTAATGCCGAGACCGTTTCGGTTGCTATGAATTTCTTTCCAGGATAATCCTTATGAAAATCGGCAAACTTAGAGTGGTTGTAGTTGTATCCGATAAGATCGAGCGCACCAGATTGAATTAGGTTATTCCCCTGACCAACTTCGTTATTGGCAGCTGTTATAGGACGTGTAGAATCTAAGTCGCGAACAATAGCTGCAAGCTCGCGAGTAATCTGCTTGCCTGTAGAATCGCCCCACTGCTCAGGAATTTCATTGCCAATACTCCATATCATAACCGAAGGATGATTTCTATCTCGCTTAATTTGAGCAATCAGATCCTTTTTATGCCATTCATCCCAGTATAGATGGTAGTCGTGAGGGTTCTTTTGCTTCTTCCACATATCGAAAGCCTCATCCATAACAATAAAACCAAGGCTGTCGCAGAGCAGAAGAAGTTCTGGAGCAGGTGGATTATGCGATGTACGGATGCCGTTGCATCCCATTGCCTTCAGTATCTGAAGTTGGCGCTCCAGCGCCCTTGTATTAACGGCAGCACCTAGGCAGCCAAGATCGTGATGAAGGCAAACTCCATTTATCTTCATGCTCCGACCATTCAACGAAAATCCTTTATCTGGATCAAACTGAAATTGGCGAATGCCAAGCGGAGTGGTGTAGCTATCAACCCTTACCCCATCAACCCAAACCTCCGATAACATCTTGTACATATAGGGTCTATCTGTAGCCCAAAGTTTCGGATTAGCGACTTTCAGACGTTGGGGAAATTCGAGCGTATCGTCAATTGAAATATTCTTAACTATTCCGTTCTTAGCAACGACCTTCCCCTTCGAATCAACAATCGACGTTTGCAAGTTTATCTTTGATCTCTTTGACGAAGAATTAACAAGGGTCGTCTTCACATCAACCGTTGCAAAACTCTTCGCTATTTCGGAAACTACAATATGCGTTCCCCATTGAGGAATATGAACTGGATTAACAGCAACCAATCGAACATTCCGATATATCCCCGATCCAGAATACCATCTCGAATTTGGTTGCTTCGAGTTATCAACCTTAACTGCAATTACATTTTCTCCGCCATTAAGCTTAATATAAGGAGTTAACTCGTAGCCAAAAGAGATGTAGCCATAAGGTCGGCGTCCTAAATAGTGATCATTAATCCAAACTTCACTATTCATGTAAATGCCGTCAAACTCAACAAATATTTGCTTTTCTACAAATGAATTGTCGAGTTTGAAAGTTTTACGATACCACCCAATACCACCAGGTAAAGCTCCACCTCCAGGAGTTGCTGGATTGTCTTTGCTAAACTTGCCTTCAATGCTCCAATCGTGAGGGAGATTTAGGAGCCTCCACCCTGCATCATCAAAGCCAACCTTCGAAGCCTCCCCCCTTTCTACGGAGCTAAACCTCCAAGATTTGTTGAAATTTTGAATTAGTCGATCGCTGGTTTTCGAAAATGCGGAACTAAAACCAACAGAAAAGAAAAGCACCAATAAAAAAGCATTATGCCTTATTCTAAATAGTCCAAACAACACATTAAACATCAACCTCTTTTATTAATTGTAGTATTGAATATCACGAGTGGTGGTACATTCCAAATCCCCATTTACGTATTCTAGTAAAAAAGTATAATTACCATGTTTATCATACTTATACACATACGTCCTTCTTTCCTTTATAGAGTTATCACCTGATAGAGTAATCACTTTTGTTTTATTTCCATGCGAATCATACACATAAGAAGTTTTCATTATCGGTCTATTTCTTCCATCAAATTGTCGTACATCTACAATTCTATCCTTTTCGTCATAAGTGTAAGTCTGCCTTAACAAAAGGCTATCATACATTGTCTTGTTTGCACTCTCTGTCAGTAATCCACTACTATATTTATTGATTTGTCGCCATGTTTGATGAATTGTTGAATCAACAAATACCTGTTCTATAATTCTATTCTCCTTGTCGTACTTATATGTAATTTTCAGACTTGCATTTTTTTTAGAGCTATAATAAAATTCTTCCGCCTTATTCTTATTACTATCATAAATAAATCGAGAATCTACATAGGAATATCCATTAGAATTAAGTTGTATAGTATAATTCAGTTTCCCCATCTTATTATAGAAGTATCGAGTAATGTATGATAATGAATCATTCATTACATAACATATTTTCTTAATTGGTTGATTATGCATATTATATTCAAAGATCCACGTCCGAATCAGCGAACCATCAGGATTATATCCAGATTGCTTACTCACAAACCCTGAAGTAGTAAAGTTTACAACAGTAGCTCTTTTCCCCGATAGCGAATAACACGTCTCAATTATTGATTTCACTTCACCTTTAAGTAGTTGCCTGGTGCGGTCGTTTTCAACCTGCTTTGTCGAACATGAAACAATCGATAAAGAAAAAACTACCATCCAAAACATACAAATCCTCATCATTCAACCAAATTTGGGAAACATTAAAAATACCAATTATTAATATCAAGTAAGACCGCCTCAAACTTACGTCAAGGCGGCCTTATCTATTTTAGGGAAAGTAGGCGTTAATAGGTAAACCCTTTACGCTTGTACATCGCAACATTATAAGCACCATACTCATGTATCGACAATTCATCATCGGTCATATTTGTAATATGGTACTTGCTGACAGCAGGCCAAGGAAAGTGTCCTCCAAGAACTTCGAATGCAGAGTATTTACTTTCACCATCGACAAAAGGTGCACCATTAAGCACATTAAAGAATGCTTTAACCTTACTGCCATCTGCTTTTGTATACACAAAGTTCGCAGACCCCTTAAGATCCATATAAACCTCATCGTTAATAACAGGTTTCGTTATGTCAGCATTATTTGCATCCAATGTCCACCACTCTGGTTTTACGCAGCCCACAGGTCCATTGCCAGCTATTTTCTTGGTTGGATCATTTGCATCGGTTGCCCACACCCATGTTTTACCATTACCACCACCTGTTAAACCATACCACGCAGGATCTTTCTCAAAAAAAGTTGGGTCATTTTTTGCAATAGTAAATGTTCGAGTCGTTGATACAGTTCCACCATCACAAAATGCAGTGTAGGTAATCGTAAAAGTACCTCCAAAAGGAATGTAAACCTCTGCTACATTTTTATTCGAATAACCGCCATTCCACTCCCAATATGAGATAACGTTTGGCACATTACTTTTAAAGATAAGCGAATTTGAACCAGGAGTCTTTTGTATAATTTCAAGAGCGCCCTCCTTATCAAGCTGTTCTTTGCTCAAAATCGAGCCCAATTCATCGCGATCTTCAATGGTATCGCATGCTGTAAACAGCATACATAAACCAGCAAAACACAATATAATTCTCTTCATACTAATTGTCTTTTAAAATTTGAGCGATTAGCCGACACTCGTCTATTTCGAAGAGAGGAGTCTTCTCCATAAAGTCAAAAACAACGCCTCTCTTCGTTCTAGAATTGAGTATTATCGCAAATAATCAATGATCAAAAGCCATTTTCCAATTAGAAAATGTAATCGGAAGAGTTTGTATAACCAGGATTCTGTACCAAAACTCCTTTTGAAAGTTGAATTTGATTGTTTGGAATCATAAGAAAACCACCAGTTGCTTTAACTCTCGCATCGATCTGATCGAAATAACCATTATTACGATCAGCATTAATGGTACTTGGAACCTTCATATTAAATATTTTAGCCCCAGTCATATTCTTCTTAAGCTGAACGCCAGCCTCTTTACCATACCAACGTAGCATATCAAAATAGCGAATACCTTCAAAAGCAAGTTCGTAACGACGCTCCTTCATAATGTTATCCAAATTTACAGGAACTGAAGTCAGTCCTACTCGACCACGAACATCGTCAAAATACTTTTGGGCATATTTACTTCCCAATTCTGCACCCATTAACATTACATCAGCTAAACGGAGAACAACGACATTTTGAGTATTATTCAATGAGAAATCGTCGTCAGCCCCATATAATTTAACGCTATAGTTCTGCTTTTTCCCACCATTAAGGACATTAATTGGAATATATTTTTTAGCAATATAGCCCGTTTCCTGCCACATCATATCCGCACCCCAAACAAAGGTGTCAGTACCTTCAGAGGTATCATCAACCTTCCAGATAGACCCTTGTTTTCTAATGTCGTCATTAGGCCACTCTTCATAAAACTTAGGGTTAACAGGCCCCATGCCCCAACCATGCCCAAAAGGAATTTGAGCTTCTGCATTTCTAAGACCAAAGAAGAGGTTAATCTTGTTACAATAGTAATTCTTCTCGCCCCAAACACTAGATTTAATAAAGTTGAAGTTTATTTGGAATATATTTTCCTTATTTGCACCTGTTTCGCCAACCCATACCAACTTATTGGCCTTTGCATAACCATACGAATCTTGAGCAATAGAATATGGCCACTGATTTCTAAAATCGCCAACCAACGAATGTCCGCTATGGGCAATACAATCGTCTACCCAGTCGATAACATTTTGCTTGGTAATAGTACCTCCTCCAGGTAAAGCAATTTCTGTTTTATTATAGTATCCAGTGTAGAAAAGAAACATTCTAGCCATTATACCTTCTGCAGCCCACTTTGTTGCACGCCCCATATTTTCGGTAGTTAATGGCTTTGCAGGAAGATCTTCTATTGCCGTTTTTAAATCTAACGCTATTTGACCATAGATTTCCTCTGGTGTAGCCTTGGGTAAGTTTACAGGTTCGGCAGTAAGTACTAATGGAACCTGACCAAACAAACGAGCTAAGTCGAAGTAGAAGTAAGCACGTAAGAAACTGGTTTCTCCAATAATTTTCTTTTTACTATCCTCACTCGTAAACTTAGCATTTCCGATAGTACTTAACAGCGAATTACAACGATATATCCCCTTGTAATAAGTTGCCCAACAACTGTTGTATTGATTATCATTGGTTACACGAAAAACATTCATCGCTTGAGGTTCTCTGTCATTTTGTCCACCACCACCAAAACGATCATCTGACATCAATTCCGAAATAAGCAAAATGTTATCGGTACCTGCAAAAGAAGGCAGTATGCTATAGGCTCCTACCAATGCTTGATTGGCTTCTTCTTCTGTTCCTGGGAAGTTTGACCCTGTTTTCTTTGTTAACTCTTCAGTATCCAGAAAACTCTGACTACATCCTACAAAAAAGAGCGCACAAAGTGCTAATAAATATATCTGTTTCATAAATTAACGAATTAGAATTTAATACTTGCACCAATTAGGAATGTACGAGGTGTTGGGTAAAAACCTATATCAACACCACGAACCCATCCATATGCTGTATCGTCAGAACTGGTTCCAATTTCTGGATCCATACCTGAATATTTAGTAAAGGTATACAGGTTTTGAACAGTAGCATATAGCCTGATTTGTTGAAATGGAAGTTTCTTTAACAAGTTCTTGAAGTTGTAACCAAAGGTTACATTGTTAATTCTTAGGTAATCTCCATTCTCAATATCCAAATCAGATGTGTTCATTAGATTGATGCTAGACCCACTTAGTACTCTGGGTATTCTGTTAGAGGTTCCCTCTCCATGCCACCGATTTAAAACATCGGTAGTATAGTTATCTTCTGGGCTTCCAGCACTATGAAACTGACGAGCAATCTGGTTACCTGCAACCCCATTGGCAGATACAGAAAAGTCGAAACCTTTATACTCACAGTTAAAGTTAATGGCATAAAGCGCATCAGGATTACCATCACCTAGATTAGTTTTATCCTTATCGTCGATAACACCATTGCCATCTTTATCCACAAAAATAACATCACCAGGCTCAGCAGAGGGTTGAATGACCTTACCATCCGCATTTTTGTAGTCTAAAATTTGCTGAGCATTTTGAAAAATACCTTTGGTTTCGTATCCCCAAAAGTAGCCAACAGGTTTGCCAACCTCAGCTCTTGCAATATAGGTTCCATTACCCCATAGCTTGACATTTGATGCCGCAATTATACCTTGACTATTGGCAATACGTGTTACCTCATTCTTATTGTAAGAAAGATTTGCTGAAACACCATACTTAAAATCGCCGAGGCGATCGTTCCAGTTTAGGCTTAATTCAAAACCTTTATTCTCGATGTCTCCTCCATTAATATAAGGCGCTGAATTTTCATCGATACCCCAACTAGCAAGAACAGGTGCCGCTAGAAGCCAATCAATTGTTTTCTTTTTATATAAGTCAAAAGAAATACCTAATCGGTTTGATAAAAGACGAGCATCAAAACCTAAATCCAATTGCTCCGAGGTTTCCCAAGACAAATCGGAAGTAGCAAGGTTCCCTGGATACGCACCTAACGATGGGGTACTCTTGGTATCACCAAAATAGTAGTTAGATGGTGCGGATGGTGCATTAAAACTAATTAATGAAAGATATTGAAAAGCTGGAATATTAGCGTTACCGTTGCGTCCCCAACTTGCGCGCAATTTTAAGAAATCGAGAGTACCTTTTAAGGAATTCATAAACGATTCGTTGGTAATCACCCAACCTGCAGAAGCAGATGGAAAATACCCCCAACGATTGCCCTTTGCAAAGTTTGACGATGCGTCTGCTCTAACTATCATCGACAACATATAGGTTTCCTTATAGTCGTAGTTGGCTCTACCAAAGTAGGATATTATTCTATTTGGTGCATAAGGTTTTCCCCCTATTGTTGCGGTACTTGCAACCTTTGCATTATCAATATAGGCATGTTTGTAATCATCAAAAATGCTGTTATCATTTGATACAGAAAGATCTTCACCAATACCGCTCTTTTCAGCCGAAGTACCAACTACCGCATTTATACTATGCACATCATTAATCTTAGTGGCATAAGACAGCGTATGTTCCATACTCCAGTTGTAGCCCATTCCCATATTCTGTGTAGTTCCATCAGAGGTTCTTTGGGCACTAGGACTTAACTCGTATGTAGGTACGTAGCTGCGATAAGAATTAGAATTTTGATTGTAGCTAAAACTGCCACGATAGGTTAGCCCCTTAATTGGTTGGACCGTAATATACGCGTTGCTATTTATGCTATAATTTTTCGAAAGATTTAAACCGTGACCATAGTACATCAAACCAATTGGATTCGCTTGGTTAGATGTAAATGGAATAGATTTATGATAGGTTCCAACAATATCATTTCCATTTGCATCACGAGCATACAGAGGTAGAAATGGATTAACACGGATAGCCTGATTAATGTCGTTGTACCACATGTTACCAGTTGCAATAACATGATTCTCTGACTTAGAATAGTTCAAATTTTCCCCAACTTTAACCACATCCCGTCCATTAACCTTATAAATGGTATGTTCCGAATTTAACCTAAAACTGTAACGCTCATAATGCGAAGGTACAGGTGTTCCAAAAATACCATCCTGAGAAGAATAGGTAAACCCTGACGAAAAGACAGATTGGTCTCCTCCTCCTGTAATGCTTACAGAATGGCTTTGAATTGGAGCATTCTTATTCTCCAATTCCTTAAGCCAATTCGTTCCACTCCAAGTCCCGTTCTGTATTCTATCCCAATCTCCAGCATCCATCATCGAAGCAAAATCATATGGTTTTAGATTCGAGTTAACCGCTGCCTCGTTCTGAATCATCGCATACTGTTTAGCATCTAGCATTGGAAGACGCTTGTACAAATTTTGTACTCCATAATAACCATCGTACGAAAGAGATACCTTGCCAGACTTACCCTGCTTTGTGGTTACGAGTACAACACCATTTGCAGCACGAGAGCCATAAATTGCAGCAGAGGCGGCATCCTTTAGAATATCTATTGATTCAATGCTTGAAGGATCGAGATAGTCGATATTACCAAGCACTACTCCATCTACAACATACAAGGGTTGAGAGTTTCCAATTGTTCCTATACCACGAATATTCACCTTAAAGCCGGCTCCTGGTTCTCCTGAATTTTTGACAATGTTCACACCTGGAGTTTGGGTTTTCAGTGCATTTAGGGGTGATACCGTACTCATCTTTTGGATTTGGTCTCCTTTTACCTGCACAGTTGCTCCCGTAGAAAGCTTCTTTTTTTGAACTCCATAACCGACCACCACAACTTCGTCAATTGCCTGTGCATTATCTTTAAGCACAACTTTGATTGGTTGTCCGTTGTACTTAACTATCTGGCCTTCGTAGCCAATAAAAGAGAATACCAGTTCCTGCCCGATAGCCACAGAAATTGAGAATCTACCATCAATATTAGTAACGGCACCATTCGTTGTTCCCTTAACCAATACGCTAACGCCAGGCAATGGACTGTTATCTGCAGCAGATACAACTACCCCATCTACCTTTTTTGCTTGGGCATACAAATCGGATGCACCTAGCATAAGAATACTAAACATTACTGCCGCCAGAACTAACCTGACATTCAGCAGACAGTACCTACAAGGTTCTGTTTTGTTTGGTCTTTTCATAAAATTCTAAATTAGGTTATTCACAGTTTTCGTTCCGTTATTTTACAAGGACGACAACCTTGTTGCCATCATATTCTATCTGCTCATCGGCAGGAGATTCTATTGTTTTAGGTGTTTGTTTACCAACCCAAACGATGTTAAAGCGAATGTTCTTCTGCATTTCAGGGTATTCGCCTTGTCGATTGCCAATTGTTAGGGTTTTATCTTTCTCGTTGTAGCTTATGTCTATAGTGGAGAAGTGTCCGTTTTGATAGCCATACGAGGTTCCATCGTCGTTGTACAGCCTAAAGGTTGCGTCCTTACCCGTATAAACCATCAAGGTTATTGGTTCGCTTGACTTCTCAGCAGCATATTGAACAGCAGGACCTACAGGAATTATCGACCCCTCCTTTGCAAATAGAGGCATCAGACCGTAAGGTGCTGCAACCGCTTTGGTTTGTCCTCCATCGGTGAAGGTTCCGGTATAGAAATCGTACCAGCCATTCCCCGAAGGGAAGTAAACACTACGCTCGCGCTGCTTATACTTATACACCGGGCAAACCATGAGCGCCGAACCAAACATGTACTGATCGGAAATGGTAAGCACATTGTGGTCGCTGGCGTAATCCATAACAAGCGCACGCATTATAGTGTAATCATCGAAAAAGGTTTTGCCAGCTAGCGTATAGATGTACGGCATTAGGCGGTAGCGAAGCTTATCATAATAAACCATGCTCTGATAGGCTGGATGCGTTTCTGGCGCGAGGTTGTAGATTTCGCGGTAAGGATACTGACCATGCACGCGGAATAGAGGGCAGAATGCACCAAACTGCAACCATCGGGTGTTGAGCTCGCGCCACTCCTCCAAATCTTCGCTTCCCTCTTTGGCCACCTCGTAGCGATGCTCGACGCAGAATCCGCCGATATCCATAGTCCAGTAAGGAATACCAGCAATGGCAAAGTTTAGGCCTGCTGAGATCTGCGCCTTCATATCCTCCCAACGGGTGCCAATATCGCCACTCCACACCGCTGTTGAGTACTTCTGCAGCCCAGCAAATCCGGAACGGGTAAGCAGGAAAACACGCTTATTGGCATCAACCGAGCGCTGTCCATTATAGATTGCCATCGCATTCATCAAGGCGTAGGTGTTGAAGTACTGGGTTGAAGAACCTAAGGCTGTTGGGGTCATGAGTTTCTTGCGGTACTCGATGCTGGAGTTCGAAAGAATATCGGGTTCCGAGGCGTCCATCCACCAAGCATCCATGCCCTTCGAGTAGATGTGCTCGTTCATCTGATTCCAGAATAACTTACGGGCATCGGCATTGTAGGCATCGTAAAAAGAACCAAGGTAGCCGTTGCCAATCCAGTCGAGGATGCTATCCTTTATGGCCTGCTTGTACATCCACCCCTTGCTGTCAAACTCTTTGTAATGCTGGGTGGTGGCATAGAACTTTGGCCAAACCGATATCATGATATGGGCGTTCAAGCCATGCACATCATCTATCATCTGCTTGGGATCAGGGAAGCGGCTTTTTTCGAATTCGTGGCTTCCCCAGGCATTTTCGGGCCAGTACGACCAGTCGAGCACAATATTATCCAATGGGATGCTCCGCTTGCGGTACTCCTTTATAACCCCAAGAATCTCGTCGGCGGTTTTGTACCGCTCGCGGCTCTGCCAGAAGCCCATGGCCCACTTGGGCATGATGGGAGCCTTACCAGTTAGCGCACGGTACCCTTTTACCACCTCATCGGCATTTGCCCCTTGTATAAAGTAGTAGTCGATCTGATTGGCCATTTCGGACCACAGCGACAGCCTGCCCTGCTCTTTGGGAGCAACTGGGCTGAGCGCCTTAAGGCTTATGTAGGACTTTCCTCCATCGGGTTTCCACTCTAGGCGGATATCGTACTTCTTCCCCTTCTCGAGCTTCATGTCGAACTTGTAGGTGTTCGGATTCCAGGCGGTTCTCCAACGTTCGGCAACCACCTCCTTGTTATCCACGTAAACCTTGGTGTAACCAGCGTAGTAAAGGCTGAACTTGAAGATTCCAGATTCCTTAGGTTCAATCTTCCCTTTCCATACAATCTTCGAGTTGTAGAATGGAAACTTATCGGGAAAATTGGTGATTGTCGTAAGGTTCTCGTAGTCTACGGAAGCCTCGCTACGCACGAGCATGGGCTTGATGGTATCGCCATTGGCATAGTATAGCGCAGATAAAGTACCTGGCTTGCCATTAGCATCGTAGAGATTAAACTGGTTTAGGTTCGCATACGCGCGGGGATCCCCAAATCTGGTGAGCGAATAGCAATCCCAAAGGATACCGTACCCCTTGTTCGATTGAACAACTGGGTTGGATACTTTTGTATTGTACTGGAACAGCGTCTCGTTTTTCCCCTTATAGTTGAACTCATCGGATTGATGCTGGCCAAGGCCATAAAACGCCTCGTCGGCGGGCGATTCGAATACCTGACGAATGGTGTACCCGTTGGTATTCTCTACGGTAATGGGGGCGAATGACTTTTCACCTCCGACCTTTTCCTGTAGTAGCACCTTACCCTTTGCATCGAAGAAGGTAACCGCCCCTGTTGCCTTGGCTACACTTGCGGTTAGCTTAGCGGTTTGTAGAAGCACCGAAGCCTTATCCTCCTTTACGGAAAAAGGAGCTGTTGCCCTTGCCGATTCATCAACTATTAGGCTTGGAGTAGCATTAAATGCAGCATCGGGGGTGGCCGTTACCCTTATGATATTGTCGGCATACACCTTTAGCCTAATCTGCCTTACGCCATGCTCCCCTTTCTTCTTCAGCATTACAGTCACGCCATCACTGCTCTTTGTGCCCTGAAATCCGAGCGTGACAACTGGTAGTAAAACAGCTAGCGAAAAAATTAGTCTTCTCATCTATAAATCTCTTTTCAGCCTTAACGGGCAGATGTGTTTGCATTCATTAACGCAGCCAAAGTATTACAATATGGGATTACCTACGGGGGTGATTTGATTTTGACAAGGGGGTTAAATGTATTTGGCGTACGATTTAACACTAAAACCCAGCGATTATCGCCAATTTATTACCAACACCCCCTACCTAGAGTTAACATTTAGTATGTCAACCAGTGCTAACTACGTTAAGCACAGTACCGCCTCCATGGCAGGTATGCAACAGGGCAAGTGAGCCACTACAAAGTAGGACTGCCGCCAATTTTAGAGTGGTAGTCAGAAAAAAGCGACCTAGCACAGGGAACCTTCGCGAAGAGCCGAGGAATTTCACTTCTAAAAGGTAGCAGTATGGGGCAGAACGTCGCTCCCACGAAGACCGAAGAGGCTGCCCCCCCCTATCGTATAGCTACGGCAGCTCTAATCGGTACCCGGAACTACTACCGTATAGCTACGGTAGCTCTAATCGGAACCCAAAACATCTGCCGTATAGCTACGGTAGTTCTAACCGGAACCGGAAACACCTTCCGTATAGCTACGGTAGTTCTAATCGGAACCGGAAACATCTTCCGTATAGCTACGGCAGCTCTAATCGGTACCCAAAACTCCTACCGTATAGCTACGGTAGCTCTAATCGGAACCGGAAACACCTTCCGTACATGCATGGAAACTCCCGTTGAAACTCAAAGATCCAACTTGTGAAGGTGCAAACCTCTGCCAGCTTTATCTCAACAGCTAGTAACCTGCTTGAACTGCTACGGCTGAAACAGCGTCAACCGACAGAGCACGGCAACGCCAGCCATTCGGCGACTGGCTTCTCACCAAAAGAGAGGAAATAGTTGATAGGGCGGCAGGCTACAGCCCTACGGTAAAAGAGCGACAGCCTGCCGAGTTTGATTCTCGGCGCTACACGCTATCCGACTCGCCAGGCTTGTCAAACTTCTGCTTGTACTCCGACGGCAGCACCCCAAATTCGTCCTTGAAGTAGCGACGGAAGATCTTCGGATCGTTAAAGCCCACCTTATACGCCACCTCCGACACGGCCAGCTGGCTCTTTTCGAAGTACTGCGCGGCGCGCTTTAACCGCAGGATGCGGATGAACTCGATGGGGGTTTTCCCGGTTATCGAAAGGAGCTTCTTGTAGAGGTGCACGCGGCTCATGGCCAGGTGGCTGCTGAGTTCCTCGACGGAGAGGTCGGGGTTGCCGATGTTGGCCTCAACGTAGTCGACCGCCTTCTTCAGCAGCTTATCGTCGAGCGAGCTGATGCTAATCTCCGACGGCTTAATCTCCTTCTTCTGCTGAAACTTCTGCTGTACGCTCCTTCGAAGCTCCACCAGCCGCTTTATTTTCAGCAGCAGCTCGTCCATAACGAATGGCTTGGAGAGGTAGTCGTTGGCGCCAGCCTCTAGGCCGGTCAGTTTGCTCTCCTCGCCCAGCTTTGCCGTTAGCAGGATAATGGGGATGTGCGATGTCCTAACGTCGTTCTGCATGCGCCGGCACAGCTCAAAACCATCCATTTCGGGCATCATCACATCGCTAACCACCATATCGGGGATTGCCTCCACAACCAGCTCCCAAGCCTCCTTCCCGTTCGGTGCCGTAATAACGTTGTACGACTCCTTGAGGATCGAAACCATAAAGTCGAGGAACTCGTCGTTGTCGTCCACCACCAGCAGCGTTGGAGCGTTGATTAGCACCTGGGTGTGCGCATCTTCGTAGGCAATTTCTGTACTAGTCCCCTCCTCTTGCTCCTCGATAAAGTTCTCCGGAACAAACGCCACCCGCTTTACGGGTAAGCTGATGGTGAATTCGCTTCCTCCACCAAGTTCGCTTTTTACATCGATAGTTCCCTCGTGCATCTGCACAAACTCGTAGGCGATATTTAGCCCAATGCCCGTTCCTGTCACCGTCTGGTCGTTGGGCTCTACCCTGTAGAATCGGTCGAAAATGTGCGGCTGATCCTCGGGACTTATCCCCTTGCCCGTATCGCGAACGATGATTTGGAGCACCTCGTCCTCCTCCTCTCCCGCGGCAGCTACCTCTACGGCCACCTTTCCGCCATCAGGCGTATACTTAAAGGCGTTCGAAACAATGTTGGCCACGGCCTTGTACAGCTTATCCGAATCGAAATCGGTGTAGTAGCTTTGTAGCGTCGAACTAAAGGAGAAATGCACCTGCTTCTTAGCCGAAACCTCCTCAAACGAGGAACAAATCTCCCGCACAAGGGATACTATATCGCCAGTAGACTTCTTTATGGTATGCGCATTGGCATCAATCTTTCTAAAATCCAGCAGCTGATTAACCATATTGAGCAGTCGAATGGAATTACGATGTGCCACCGATACAATTTTCTTATCCTCCACGTTGGATATCCGCCTAGCCAAGCGCTCCAACGGAGAAATAATGAGCGTAAGGGGAGTGCGCAGCTCGTGGCTGAGGTTGGTGAAGAACTGCAGCTTCATCTCGTCCAAGTCGAGCCGCTGCTGGGTTTCAAACCACTCCTGCTTCTCGGCAAAGATTTTTTCCTGCCTTCGGATAAAGAACATAACAATGCTGTAGATTCCATATACGGCCAACAGAAGATAGAAGATAAAAGCAGCAGGAGTAGCCCAAAATGGAGGTGCAATAGTAATTTCAAGCTTGGTAGGCCTCGAACTCCAAACCCCATCATTGTTGGCACCCTCCACCATAAAGGTGTACTTTCCCGGATTGAGGTTGGTGTAGGTAACCTTTCGGGCGCTGGCATTCACCTCGGTCCACTGCTTATCAAACCCCTCCATGAAATACCGGTATCTATTTTTCTGAGGGAGGAAGTAACTTAGCGCGGCAAACTGCAAGCTAAAGTTGCGCTCGTTATATTTTAGGTGGATGGTTTGAACCCGATCCTCTTCGTTAAGGAGCCCAATACTGCTACGGATGCTATCCTTCTTGCTAATCGACGAGTTTAGAACCGAGAAATCGGTAAAGGCAATCTTCGGAACAACCCTGTTATAAATAATTCGGGTAGGATCAAATCGATTAAATCCGCTTGGCCCGCCAAAAACGACCTCCCCCTTCGATGTCAGAAAGGCACTATTAACATTAAACTCATTTCCCTGAAGCCCATCGCTTTTATCAAACTCCTTCACGAAATACGAGTAATCACCATTCTGGTTTTGCTTTAGTTTAAGCACAAATAGCCCATTACACGTCCCAAGCCAAATGCTTCCCTGCCGATCTTCAGCAATGGTAACAACCGTTTCATGGAGCACATCCGACTTAACAGGTAGATTCTCAAACCGCGATTTGGCGTAGTTGAATACCTTTATTCCCTCCTTGGTAGCAATCCAAAGTAGGCCCCTACGGTCAACATGCACATCGTTTACAAACAAGTTTGTGGAGACCCGCTTGCTCCCCTTGACATAAAAGTACGGGCTGCTTGCACCTGTCGCTGGGTTAAGCCGAGTAATACCACTAGAGTGGGCAACGAGTAGGTACCCCTCAGGGTCCTCAACAACACGGCATATTTGCCCACCTCCCATTTTATAGTGAACGAACTTCCCAGTTCTTCCATCGAACCGATCCAAATCGCCATTAAGCGTACCAACCCAGAGATTCTTGCGCCTATCAACATACAAGCTGTAAATGCTATTTGAAGAGATACTTGTGCTTTTGACAGGATCCTTTTTATAGTGAACAAAGGTTTTACCATTAAAATAGTCTAGCCCTCCCATATAGGTTCCAATCCAAAGGTTTCCCTTCCCATCACCTTTAAGGCTCACTACAATATTGCTCGATATCGAATTGGCACCCTCACCAGAATGCTTATAAACAATCGGACTACCACCCTTTCTATCGTACTTAATAAGGCCACCCCCATTTGTTCCAACCCATAGGCAACCGCTATTATCTTCATAGTAGCAGTTGCAGTCATTTTTCAGATAATCTTCCGATTTCGATTGAGGATAAACCGTTGTCTTGAACTTAAAGACGCTCTCGTGATAGTAGGACACCCCCTGTTTATAGGTTCCAACCCACATTATGCCAAGGTTGTCGCGATAAACGCATGTCGCCGAGTTTTGTGCCAACGACTGCATATTAGTAGGATCACTCCTTAGGTAGTCCACCTTATTCGACCTAATATCGATAATATTAATTCCCCCATGATCAGTTGCTACCCATATTCTCTTTTTTGAATCCTCTTCCAATCCAAAAACCAAATTAGAGGAAAGTCTCATCCCCGAAGAACTGCTGCTGATACAATTCCAATACCGTGTACCCCTACTGTAATGGAATATACCATCATTCAACGAATAGGAGTAAATCCAAATATCCTCGTTACTATCTATAAACAGCTGGCTTGTCTTCGAAGTACTATACTTTTTTATAAGCAATCCATTCGATGATAAACGAGCATTAGAGAGAGAACTATAGCAATCAACTCTCCCATTACTATATAATATCCAAACCTTCCCTTTTCGAGAAAAAATGTCAACTACACGCAAGCCATTAGGTTGAACGCTCCGAAAAAAGCAGATTAGCTTCTTTCCACGATAATCCCTCTTGTATAGCGTTCCATTGGCAAGCAGGAACCAAATATTTTTACCCTTATCAAAAAAGATATTGTCCACGCCACTTCTTATCCCAAATCTTAGCAGCTCGCTTTTTGCATCTTTGATAAACGAATCCGATAAAGGATCATACACTGAATAACCACTTGCAGTTTTCACCCACAAATGCCCATCATATGACTCACCTATCTTTTTTATGATGTTATTGCCAATGGAATTTGGCATACTAGAGTTATGCTTGTAAACTTTAAAGTTGTACCCATCGAAGCGATTTAGCCCCGATGCTGTACCAATCCAAAGAAATCCTCTACTATCCTTCTGAATACAGCTGATTTCGTTGTTCGACAGCCCATCGGACATAGAAATCCTGCTAAAATTGATTGACTGTGCGCTTGTTCGTAAGGCAATAAGCAAACAAGCGGCAACAATCAGCCTAGCAACGCATTTTACCATTATTCAAGTGTTAATTTCGGCAGACCAAAATAACACTTATTTACATAAAAAACACTTCGCAATGGATTTTTTCCCTATATACCCCATTCTATTCCCTCCTATAAAAACAAACCCACACAACACTATAGTTTTCACAAGCATAAAAACCAATCTGAAGAATATTCAAAAATAAGCATTCCTGTTTTTTGACCCTAACTACATTCTAATGGAATATTCAACGTTAACGTAGCGGAACAATCAGCTAAGAGGTGATGGTGTGCAGCATCCCCTTGTAGGGTGTTAACGCCTCAAGGGTAGTTTTATTCTACTCTAGCACATTTCTACTTTCTAGTTTTCGTATGATGACAAGACTCGTTCCCCAATCGTTAATGAGAAGTAGCCCCACTTTGTGGTGGTAGTTTTTCATCGCAATACAAAGATTTTATCCTTGGGATTAATCTCTGATTGCACTTCAAACTTGAATCTTGCTTTCAAAAAATAAAAAAGCGCGAGCATTGCCCGCGCTTTTTCTATTTCTATCGATTAAAGACTACATCTAACATCTACTTCAGCCACTTATCCAGCCAACCGTAGAACTCGCGCTGCCAGAGAATGCCGTTCTGAGGCTTGAGCACCCAGTGGTTCTCGCTGGGCAAAAAGACAAACTTCGAGGGAATGTTCTTCAGTTGCGCAGCGTTAAAGGCAGCCATTCCCTGGGTGTAGGGAATGCGGAAGTCGCGGCCACCCTCGAAGATGAGCATTGGGGTATCCCAGTTCTGCACAAAGCGGTGGGGCGACTGGGCGTAGCTCTTCTGCGCAACAGCGTTGTTAACCTCCCACGATGGGCCGCCCATCTCCCAGGTATCGAAGAACAGTTCGTCGGTGGTGATGTACTCCATCTCGGAGTTGAACACGCCGCAGTGCGCAATAAAGGCCTTAAAGCGCTTGTTGTGGTTGCCAGCCATCCAGTAAACGGTGTATCCACCATAGCTAGGGCCAACACAGCCAATGCGCGCATCATCGAGCCAAGTCTCCTTCTTAACCGAGTCGACAGCCGCAAAGAGGTCGCGCATCTCCTGCCCGCCATGATCCTTGCTGATTTGGTTAGTCCACTCCTGCCCCATGCCTGTAGTACCGCGACGGTTAGGTAGGATTACCACGTAACCCTGCGAAGCCATCAGGGCAAAGTTCCAGCGATAGCTGAAGCCTTGGCTAACGGGCGACTGTGGCCCACCTTGGCAGTAGAGGATACCGGGGTACGACTTCTTGGCGTCGAACTTAGGAGGTAGCACCACCCAGGTGAGCATCTTCTTGCCATCGGTGGTGTTGATCCAGCGCTTCTCGAAGGTCGGCATCACCAGCTGATCGAGGATACCTTTATTAATAGAGGTAAGCTGGGTAACAGCACCACTCTTTAAGCTTATAGAGTAAAGATCGGCAGGAGCAACCAGCTGGGTACGATCGGTAATAACCGCGCCGTTGGCAAGCGCACAGCTGTGGTAGTCGTAGTCGCCCGAGGTTATAGCGGTGATGGTTTCCTTCTCCACATCGAGTTTGTGCACCTGCGAGGTGGCCTGAACATATGCGGTAAAGTAGATCGCCTTCGAGGCCTTATCCCACTGTAGGTTGTCGGCGCTGTAAGTCCAATTGGCAAACAGGTTGGCCTTCTTGCCCGAAGCCAAATCCATCACCATAATGCGGTTTTGGTCGGCCTCGAAACCATCGCGCTCCATGCTCAGCCAGGCCACCTTTTTACCATCGGGCGAGAAGCAGGGGCTCTTGTCGTAGCCCATCATCCCCTCAGTAAGGTTGGTGGTGGTGCCGCTGGCTAGGCTGTACAGGTATATGTCGGAGTTGGTGGTAAGCGTACGCTCCTTGCCCACCTTCTTCACGCAGGTGTAGGCAATGGCCGATCCATCGGCATTCCAGGCCACCTCCTCCATGCCCCCAAAGGGCTTAAGGGGGCTATCCCAACGCTCGCCGGGCATGATATCCTTTAGGTTCGAGGCGCGGCCGTTGGCGTAGTCGGCCAGGTAGATGTGGCTGTAGAGGCCATCCTCCCAGGTATCCCAGTGGCGGTACATCAGCTGGTCGTAGATCATTGCATCGGTTTTAGGAAGATCGGGGTAAACCTCCTGCGTTGTTTTATCCACCTTCGTTTCGATGGCGAAGAGGATTTTATCCCCCTTTGGCGAAAAGCTGTACCCCGAGATATCGGTTGCCTCGTCGGTTACAGCCTCCTCCTTGGTGGTATTGACGTCCATCTCCCAAAGCCTGCCGCCACGAAGGAAGGCCAGCCTAGCGCCATTGGCCCTCCACGAGAGGCTGTTTTCGCCCTGTGGGGTGTAGGTAAGCCTACGCTGGTTCTTTCCGTCGATATCCATCAGGTAGATCTCGGCGTTGCCCTTGTTCTGCGCCACATCGTAGTACGATACGGTGTAGGCAATCCTTTTTCCATCGGGCGATACCGCGTACTCGCCCAAGCGGCCCAACGACCAGAGCACCTCGGGGGTAAGCCGATCGCTGGCAAGCGTTACATCCTTAGGCCCAATTACGGCAGGCTTCTCCTGGCCCATTAGGGCGGTGGAGGCCATCATCAGGCAGAGGGTTGTGCTAAGAAGCTTCATCTGCTACGTTTTTTTATGATTTGAGGGGATGAAGATAGCGATTAGTGCCGCAGGTTGAGCGGCAATCTTCTAAAAGATTCGCTTGTGATTAGGCTTACAGGGGGGTAAGCCATCCACCAGAAGAGCGGCGGAGCACTTACAGGGGTGTAAGTCGTCCACCGGAGAGCGGCGGAGCAATTGCAGGGGTGAAAGTCGTTCACCGGAGAGCGGCGGAGCAATTGCAGGGGTGCAAGTCGTCCACCGGAGAGCGGCGGAGCAATTGCAGGGGTGAAAGTCGTTCACCGGAGAGCGGCGGAGCAATTGCAGGGGTGAAAGTCGTCCACCAGAAGGCGGCGGAGCAATTGCAGGGGTGCAAGCGTCCCTCCTTGCCATGTTCCTACGCAGAATCGCCAAGGAAGGGGAAAGGCCAACCAACAAAATCGAGCGCCCGACAGCTAACATCCGTAGCCGATGCTCGTGATGGTTCGTAATGCGCTTTTTGTTACCTTGCCCGTCCGTTACTGGCATGTGCCCCTTTAGGCGCCAACTACTGCTAGAACGTAAATGAGAATGAGATACAGCTCCTTTGCAGTACTGCTGCTCGCCACCGTAGCGCTAACGCTATCGACCTCCGGGAAAGGCCAATCGTCTAGCCCAGCTGAGGGATACCGCTGCCACATCTACAAGTGCTACGTGGAGGGCTCCATGGGCGGGTGGCTTAGCAGCCTAAAGGCCATGGAGAACACCTATGCAAAAGAGAAGAGCGACGAGCTGCTGCTCGAAATCGTCCGCACCTACTACGGCTACATCGCCTACGCGCTTAACCAGGAGCGTAAGGCCGAGGCGGACTCGATGCTCGATAGGGCATTCGCCTACCTCGACAGCTACCGCCACCGCCACCCCAACGATGCCGAGGCCACGGCCATCTACTCCTCCCTGTTGGGCTTTCGGCTGGCCGTTCACCCCACCCAGGCACTTACGCTTGGCCTCCAGAGCCAGCATCTTATTGCAAAAGCCATGAAGCAGGCCCCCAATAACCCTTGGGTGATGTACGAGCAGGCCAACGCGCTGCTCTACACCCCAGCATTCTTTGGCGGCGCTCCCCAACAGGCCCTCAGGCTCTACCTCCGCGCCATCGCCCTGCTCGAGAAGCAGGGGGGCAACGGCTGCTCGTGGAACTACCTAAACGCCTACATCAACCTAGCCTACTGCCAGATTAAGCTAAAGCAGTACGCCGCCGCCCAGCAGACCTACAGCCAGCTGCTAGCCATCGCCCCTACCTTTAAATGGGTACGGCAGGTGCTGGTGCCCAAGCTTCAGCAGAAGATGAGGAACAAGCGGTAAATGTGGGACATACAGGGGGCTCGTTGCCCGATTCTTTGCCGATTTGTGTTCTTCAGCATTAAGCGCATAACTATCCCGTTTTTTTCATCACATTTGCCGAGCTTTACAATCAACACTAACGTTCTATGACGCATAGCATCTTCCATCCGTTGGATGGAGCAACCCTTTCCACCATTTGGGCACTTCCCTTTTTGGGGATCATTCTTTCGATAGCCCTACTCCCACTGTTTGCACCCAACTTCTGGTCGAAGCACTACGGTAAAGTGTCGCTGTTCTGGGCGCTTCTGGTTATTGTGGGCGTTGGGGCGCTAAAGGGTGTCGGCATTTCGCTGCACACCGTTGCCCAGGTGATGTTCGAGCAGTTCCTGCCCTTCATCTTTCTTCTCCTAGCCCTCTATACCATTACCGGGGGGATAAAGATTCGGGGATCGCTAAAGGGCACGCCCAAATTCAACACCCTAATGCTGGCCCTAGGCGGGCTGCTTTCGAGCTGGCTGGGAACTACCGGAGCGGCGGTGCTCTTCATCCGCCCGCTGCTTAAGGCCAACCAGCATCGCCACAACAAGGTTCACACCATCATCTTCTTCATCTTTATTGTGGGCAACATTGGGGGAACGCTTACCCCGGTAGGGAATCCGCCCCTGCTGATGGGGTACATCAGCAAGATCCCGTTCTTTTGGACGCTCACCAACATGTTCCTGCCAACCCTGCTCACCACCGGCATACTGCTTGCGCTATACTACTGCATCGACCTTTACTACTTCAAAAAGCAGAAGAGCCACATGCACGATGCCGACTTCGTGCACATGGGCATCGAAGGAGCCTTGAACCTCGTGCTGCTCCTGTTTGCCATTGCGGCTGTGGTGATATCGAGCCAAGATTTAGGCATCGCATTTACGCTCTTCGGGGTAGAGGTTAACAACGCCGTGGTTATCGAATTGGCGATGCTAGCCCTCCTCGCCTGGGTATCCATGAAGGTTACCGCTACGGAAATACGCGAGTACAACAACTTTACCTGGCACCCAATTCTCGAAGTGGGGAAGCTATTTGCCGGGATTTTTATAACCATGGCTCCGCTTATTGCCATCCTACGTGCCGGAGAAACGGGCGCCATGGGGGGACTCATTGGCAGCCTTACCCATGCCGACGGCACGCCTGCCAACGGCTTCTTCTACTGGGCTTCGGGCATGCTGTCGGCGTTCCTGGATAGCGCTCCAGCCTACCTCGTATTCTTCAACATTGCGGCGGCGCCTGCCGAGAGCTTCAACATTCTCTCGCAAACCTATATGATTGAGAATATACCTCAAACCCTGATTGCCATTACCATGGGCGCATCGTTTATGGGTGCCCTCAGCTACATTGGAAACGCGCCCAACATGATGATTAAAGCCATTGCCGAGGAGAACGGCGTAAAGATGCCCTCGTTCTTCGGGTACATGCTCTGGTCGTTTGGCATTCTGATTCCGATCTTCCTCCTAATGCAGTGGATATTCCTGTAGCGCATACGGTACGATATACGAAAAAGGCTGCCTCAAGCATTTGAGGCAGCCTTTTTCGTATATCTCTTTATGTTGAATAAATTCAGCAGCATAAACTACCCGATGAAAATACTACTGAACGGATTCAGCAAGGTTTCTTCCCTATTTCAGCTTTAATCTTTCGGGCATAGCTCTCCTTGAGCTCGTTCTTGATGCCGCAGCTGGGGCATCCGTGGCTGGTACAGCCATCCTGAGGCTTTCGGGTAAAGAGGCGAACCAGCGCCACCACCAGGTAGGCCACTGCGCCACCCACTACCAGCCAAGTGAGAATAGTTTGAATTTGCTCGTTCATTTCTTAAGACTCTAGATGTTAGACTTTAGATATTAGAAAAACCAATCGGACCCGCATTCCTTAGCCTTGATACTTGTATCTATAAAACCATCTTGGCCACGTTGAAGACAATAAACGACACCACCCACGCCAGCGCAGTGGTGTAGAAAATGGTAAACAGCGCCCATCGCCAGCTGCCCGACTCCTTCTTAAGCGCAGCCACCACCGCCACGCAGGGGAAGTAGATAAGCACAAATACCAGAAATGAGAGCGCCACGGGCTGCGAAAAGACGCGCTCGCCCTTTTGTGGGCCAACCGTGTAGCTGTCGTCCTGCAGCTTCTTCATCAGCGACGAGGTGTTGCTGTCGTCAGAATCCTCCACCTGGTAGATTACGCCCATGGTGCTCACCACAATCTCTTTGGCTGGCAGCGCCGACAGCAGCGAGATGCTCATCTTCCAGTCGAAGCCCAACGGGCGCATGGCAGGTTCAATAGCCACGCCAATTCGCCCCAGGTATGAATTCTTCTGCCTTTCGGACTGCATCTCTGCATCGATATGCTTAATAAGGCTAGCGCGTTGCGATTCAAGTAGCACGTAATCGGCAGTATTGCCACCAAGCGATGCGGTTTGCAGCGTAAAGGCTTGCTCGATGGTCTTCTTCTTCCCCTCATAATCCTGCGAATACCTTACGCTACGGGGGTAGTATGATAGCACCCAAATAAAGATTACGGCAACCAGAATAATGCCCCCCATCTTGCGCAGGTACTGTGATCCCTTAAACCACATGTGGCGCGTAGTTGCCTTAAGCGTTGGAATGCGATAGGGCGGCAGCTCCATCACAAATGGAACATCTTTATGCCTAAACATCGTCTTCTTAAAGAGGAGCGCCATAGCAACGGCCAGCACAATCCCCAGCAGGTAGATGCCAAAAAGCATCGACCCTGCATTCTTTGGGAAGAACGCCCCCAGCACCAGGATGTACACCGGAAGGCGTGCGCTGCACGACATCAGCGGCGATATCAGCATGGTGAGGATGCGGTTGCTACGGCTCTCGATGGTGCGCGTGGCCATAATGGCGGGCACGTTGCACCCAAACCCCATAATTAGGGGGATGAACGACTTGCCGTGCAGCCCAATCTTGTGCATCAGCTTATCCATAATAAAGGCGGCACGCGCCATGTAGCCGGTATCCTCGAGCAGCGAGATGAAGAAGAACAGGATAAGGATGTTGGGCAGGAAGACGATTACATTCCCCACCCCGTTAATGATCCCGTTAAGCAGCAAATCCTTAAATGGTCCTTCGGACATCGAGCCATTCAGAAGGTTCATCAGCTTATCGATGCCCAGCTCCAGCAGCCCCTTGGGGTACTCGCCCAGCGCAAAGGTTGCGTAAAAGGTTACCCAAATGAAGAAGAAGAAAATTGGGAACCCGAAAAACCTATGGGTCATAAAGGCATCTATAGCCTCGGTATTCTTACGCTTGCGGCGACCACCCTCCTTGAACGTCTCCTTAAGGGCTCCAGCCACAAAGGCATACTTGGCATCGGTGATGATGGTTTCGCTATCGTCGTTGAGGTGCTTCTCCAGCTTCTTGATCTCCCTATCGGCAATGGCGATGATCTCGCTGCCGTTGTGCAGCGTCTCCACCAGCTTGCGGGCCTCCCTATCCTTATCCAGCAGCTTTATGGCGATAAAACGGGTAGAGTAGCGCACCAGCTGATGCCTATTCTCGGGCAAGCGTAGCAGCTGCTGCAGCGTGCAGATGGCAGGTTCTACGTCGTGCCCGTAGTTAATATGGATGTGGCGCGAAGTTTTATCGTGGTCGGTATAAACGTTGATGATGGTATCGTAGAGCTGCGTAAGCCCGCGCCCCTTCGATCCAACGGTAGGCACAAACGGAACGCCAATCATCTCGCCCAGCGCCTTATGGTCGAAGCGATCGCCGCTGCGCTCCAGCTCGTCGTACATGTTCAGGTCTACCACCACCTTCAGATCCATGTCGATGAGCTGCGTGGTAAGGTAGAGGTTGCGCTCGAGGTTCGAGGCATCCACCACGTTTACGATTACATCTGGGTTATTATCGGCAATGTAGTTTCTTACGTAAACCTCCTCAGGCGTGTAGGCCGATAGCGAGTAGGTACCTGGCAAATCGGTAATATTAAAGGTATAGCCCTTATACTTAAACTGCGCCTCCTTGTAGTCTACCGTAACGCCCGAATAGTTGCCCACATGCTCGTGCGAGCCCGATGCAAAGTTAAACACCGATGTTTTGCCAGCATTGGGGTTACCTACCAGCGCAACGTTGATCGTCTTTCCCAACGTCTTAGCGCTTTCCTTTAGCACATCGTCGGTAATAACGCCGTTGAAGTTATCCAGCACGGTATGCTTGGCCTCCTCCAGGGTTATAACATCAATGAGCGCAGCCTCATTCCTTCGAAGAGAAACCTCGTACCCCATAATGTTGTACTCCACCGGATCGAGCAGCGGCGCATTCTTCACCACATTAACGGTTTTTCCCTTCACAAACCCCATCTCGGTAATGCGCTTACGAAAGGCTCCACGTCCCGAAACCTTCGTAATAACGCCCGACTCTCCGGTGCTTAGCTCGCTTAACTTCATCTATGATTCCAATATTTAGCGATACAAATGTACCCACAATACTACCGTTCCCTATACCAATAATTAGGTATTTGTTGATAGCGGCAAGATGTCTGATGTAAGGTTTTCGGGATTGCCCCATACTCACCACCTCAATCATCCCCCCAAACAAAACCCAACGCGAAATGTTATACGCTAAAAATCGTTATGCGAAACCTACTCATCCCGCTTGCAATGCTGCTCGGATGCGGTACACAAGCGCCACAAAACAATACGAACATGGAAAATGAGAATGCCCACAAGTACGAAGTTGCCACATTCGGACAGGGCTGCTTCTGGTGCGCAGAGGCCATCTTCAAGGAACTTAATGGCGTCACAAAGGTAGAAAGCGGCTACTCAGGAGGGACGATTGCAAATCCCACCTATAAGGAGGTTTGCTCGGGCCAAACCGGGCATGCCGAGGTGATCCAAATCACCTTCGACCCAAGCAAAATCAGCTACGACGAGCTGCTGGAAGTATTCTGGAAAACCCACAATCCCACCACCCTCAACCGACAGGGCAACGATATAGGCACGCAGTACCGCTCGGTTATCTTCTACCACAACGAGGAACAGAAACGTCTTGCCGAAGCCTATAAAAAGAAGCTAGCTGACGAAAAGATTTGGGACAACCCCATAGTTACCGAAATATCCCTCTACACCAAATTTTACAAAGCCGAGGATTACCATCAGAACTACTATGAAAACAATCCCAACCAAGCCTACTGCCAGTACGTAATAGTTCCTAAACTCGAAAAGTTTGAAAAGATCTTTAAAGCAAAGGTTAAGAAAAGGTAGTAGTAACGCCAATTTTTCTCCGTTTACAACCCTTTTCTCTGTTTAGAGATGCGAGAAAAGGGGCTTTCAAAAGGGATGAACGATCTCAGATTATCAAATAATGTGAACTAATCTTTTTGCAATGCCCCTAGCCAGAAAAATTAGAAAAAAAGGAGATCTCGCACCTGTCAGTGTTATTACACTAACAAACAATAGAATAATAATGATTCCTAAAAAAATGAAGCGTACACATGGAAGTTTGGTTATTAGTGTTAGCACGATAACTGTTACAGTAATAACATTAAAACTTGTTAAAGGATAAAGAACAGCGGTTTTATAGAATTTTAAGTTGTTTTTTTTGGCCAAATTTGGACTCGCTTTCAACAAGAAGTTAAATTTCAATTTTATCATAAACTTAAAAAACGCCAAAAAGATGGAGCAACCTGCCATACACACTCCGTACGATTACCTGCCGATACTCATTCAGGCAGCGGTTGCACTTGGGTTTGTCGTTTTCGTTCTTATAGTTACCCACTACCTAGGACCAAAACGCAAAACCAGCCAAAAGTTGGAAAACTTCGAATGTGGAGTAGACCAAATAGGGAATGCTCGTAACCGATACTCGGTAAAGTATTTCCTCATTGCCATCCTCTTCGTCCTATTCGATGTAGAAGTAATTTTCATGTACCCCTGGGCTGTAAACTTTCGGGAGCTTGGAGCATTTGGTCTTTGGGAAATGGTAACCTTTACGCTTGTTTTCGTTGCCGGATTCTTCTACGTTCTTCTCCGCGGAGCATTCAACTGGTATAAAGATGCCGACACTTTCGAACCAATTAAAGAATAACATACCATGTCTGACCAAAATAAAGAGACTACCAACCTAAGGCTCGATAACGAAGACATTACTGGCCGCGGGTACATGACCACCCGCCTAGACGTTTTGATTGGCCTTGCTCGTAAAAACTCGCTATGGCCACTCCCCTTCGCCACCTCGTGCTGCGGTATCGAGTTTATGTCGACTATGGCTCCGCACTACGATCTTGCCCGCTTTGGAATGGAGCGCCTTAGCTTTTCGCCCCGACAAAGCGATATGCTAATGGTTATGGGAACTATCTCCAAGAAAATGGGTCCAGTTCTTCAGCAAGTTTACCTACAAATGGCAGAACCTCGCTGGGTGATTGCAATAGGAGCCTGCGCTTCGAGCGGTGGCATATTCGACACCTACAGCGTGCTACAAGGCATCGACAAGGTTATTCCTGTTGATGTTTACGTACCTGGCTGCCCACCTCGTCCCGAGCAAATAATTGAGGGCGTAATGAAAATCCAGGAGCTTACCCACAAGCACGAGCCACTACGCCGTAGGAACTCAGACGAATACAAAGAATTACTATCAAAATACGGTATAGAGTAATGTACACAATTAATACCAGTTTTATCGAAGAGGTACATTCGAACCTTAAGAAGCAGTTTGGCGATGCCATATACAGCTTCGAGATAGTAGGCGACATGCCTCAACTTACGGTACAAAAGGAAAAGGTTGCAGACATACTCGAATACCTTTTCAATACGGAAGAACTCGGTTTTACCTTTCTTACTACTCTTTGCGGTGTGCACTACCCCGATCAGGAGTTGGCATTTGCAGTGGTTTACCATCTGCACAACTTGTATAAGAATCAGCGCATCCGCATAAAGGCATTTGCCAAAGCCGACGACATCACCTTTCCTACGGCAACAAAGGTGTTTGCTACCGCCAACTGGATGGAGCGGGAAACCTACGATTTCTACGGAATCATTTTCGAGGGACATCCTAACCTTAAGCGCATCCTTAACATGGATGACATGGACTACTTTCCAATGCGTAAGGAGTACCCGTTAGAAGATGCCACCCGCGATGACAAGGATGACAAGATGTTTGGACGCTAACCGTCGAATACCTAGACATTGATACAATGATGAAAAACGATAATAACATGGTTCATCCATCAGACGATGTGGTAAAAAGCGAGCAACTCGAATACAATACGATAAACCTCGGTCCTACCCACCCTGCAACGCACGGTATCTTTCAGAACGTGCTCACGATGGATGGCGAATACATAGTAGACTCGGAGCAAACTATAGGGTATATACACCGAGCCTTCGAGAAAATCGCCGAAAGAAGGGCATTCTACCAGATTACCCCTTTAACTGACCGAATGAACTACTGCTCCTCTCCTATCAACAACATGGGATGGCACATGACCGTGGAAAAACTCCTTGGAATTGAGCTTCCAAAGCGAGTCGAATATATGCGCGTTATCATTATGGAACTTTCTCGCATTACCGACCACCTGGTTTGCAACAGTGTAATTGGGGTAGATACAGGTGCACTTACCCCATTCTGCTACATCTTTCAGGCAAGAGAGTGGGCTTACGAGGTTTTCGAAGAGATTTCAGGCTCGCGCTTAACCACCAACATTGGACGTATTGGTGGATTTGAACGCAACTTCAGCCAAAGGGCTTGGGATAAACTCAACTTCTTTATGGAGAACTACCCTCCTATGCTCAAGGAGTTCGAAGACCTGCTGATGCGAAACCGCATTTTTATGGATAGGACTATCGGTACAGGATCAATATCTGCCGAAAGAGCGCTAAACTATGGTTTTACAGGACCAAACCTCAGAGCTGCCGGTGTCGATTACGATGTTAGGGTGATGAATCCCTACTCGTCGTACGAAGATTTTGACTTCATCATTCCTGTCGGTCAAAATGGCGATACCTACGACCGCTTTATGGTGCGTGAAGAGGAAATGTGGCAAAGCCTAAGCATTATTCGTCAGGCGATGGAGAAACTCGACAAGATGGGCGATAAGGAAACATTTAGGGCTGATGCTCCTGATTTTGTTCTTCCTCCAAAAGAAAAGGTGTACAACAACATGGAGGCACTTATTTACCACTTTAAGCAGGTTATGGGCGAGATGCCAATCCCAACAACCGAGATTTACCACTCTGTCGAAGGTGGAAATGGCGAGCTAGGATTCTACCTCATTGCCGATGGAACTCGTACTCCTTACAGGCTACACTTCCGCCGTCCATGCTTCATATACTACCAAGCTTATCCCGAAATGATAAAAGGAGGACTACTCTCTGATGCAATTGTAACCATGAGTAGCCTCAACGTTATTGCCGGGGAGCTGGATGCATAGTAAACCTGCCGTAGCAAAATTGAAAAAAGAAGTAACCAATGAATAATACAGCACAACCACAATTTTCGCCAGAATCTCTAGAGCTGGTTGAAAAGATAAAGAAGCGCTACCCTGCAGGCAAAGAGCGTTCGGCGTTGCTGCCTATACTGCACATAGCGCAAGCAGAGTTCAGTGGATGGCTAAGTACAGAAACGATGGACTATGTTGCATCGCTCCTAGGCATCCTGCCCATAGAGGTGTACGAGGTTGCCACCTTCTACACCATGTACAACCTCGAACCTACAGGCAACTGCGTTATCGAAGTATGTCAAACAGGTCCCTGCCAGCTAAAAGGAGCAGGCGACATCATCAAGCATTTTGAGAATAAGCTAGGAATCAAGGTGGGCGAAACCACAGCTGATGGCAAGTTTACCCTTCGTGGAGTTGAATGTCTTGCCGCTTGCGGAACGGCTCCTGTAATGAAGGTGGGCTGGGACTACCACGAAAATCTCACCACCGAAAAGGTAGATGCTTTCTTGGAAGAGCAGATGAAGACCTGCAAATCGTCGCACACTAATCCATATTAATTAAGGGAGATATGGTAAAAATATTAACGGAAAATATAGACAACCCTAATCTACACAAGATTGACGAGTACCAACGACTTGGAGGGTACCGTTCGATAGAAAAGGCGTTGAAAACCATGACCCCAGATGAGGTGGTTGAAGAGGTTAAGAAATCGGGGCTCCGCGGACGTGGTGGTGCCGGTTTCCCAACCGGAATGAAGTGGAGCTTCATCGACAAGAAATCGGGAAACCCACGATACCTTGTTTGTAATGCCGACGAGGGAGAACCTGGAACGTTTAAGGATAGATATCTTATGCAGCTAAATCCCCACTCGCTTATCGAGGGGATGATAACCTCGAGTTACGCGCTTGGTGCAAACACCGCTTATATCTACGTTCGTGGCGAACTATTCTACGTTATTCGTATCCTCGAAAAAGCCATTGAAGAAGCCTACGCAAAAGGATTTCTTGGCAAAAACATACTCGGAACAGGATTCGACCTCGACCTATACTGCCAACCCGGTGGTGGAGCATATATCTGCGGCGAAGAAACTGCGCTTATAGAAAGCCTTGAAGGAAAACGCGGAAACCCACGCCTTAAGCCTCCATTTCCTGCAGTTTCGGGATTGTACAACAACCCAACGGTGGTAAACAACGTTGAAACGTTGGCTACAATACCTTGGATCGTAAATAACGGTGGCGATGAATATGCCAAAATTGGCATTGGCAGAAGCACCGGAACAAAGTTGATCTCGGCTAGTGGTCATATCAACAAACCTGGTGTTTACGAAATTGCCATGGGTATTCTCGTTGAGGAGTTTATCTACTCCGATGAGTATTGCGGGGGCATCCTCGCAGGACATGAGCTTAAGGCTGTAATCCCAGGAGGTTCATCAGTACCTATCCTTCCAAAGGATTTGATGCTGAAAACCGTCAACGGTGATGCTCGTCTTATGTCCTACGAAAGCCTTGCTGATGGCGGTTTTGAAACAGGAACTATGCTTGGCTCTGGGGGCTTTATCGTAATGGACGAAACCACCTGCATCGTACGCAACACGCTCAACTTTGCACGATTCTACCACCACGAATCATGCGGACAGTGCAGTCCCTGCCGAGAAGGAACAGGCTGGCTTGAGAAAATTCTACATCGCTTCGAGTACGGAGGTGCCTCTATGAAAGACATCAACCTGCTTGTAAGCATTTCTAATAATATCGAGGGGAAAACGATTTGTCCGCTTGGTGATGCTGCTGCTTGGCCTGTAGGTAGCGCGGTTCGCCACTTTAGGCACGAATTCGAAGAGCACGTTCGCAACAACGGCTGCACCTTCCATAACCAACATTAGAAGTAAAATGACAATGATAAAACTAACCATAGATAATATCGAGGTTGAGGTAGAACCAGGAACAACCATCCTGAATGCTGCTCGCAAAATTGGCGGAAAGGTTGTACCTCCTGCCATGTGCTACAACTCGAAAATTGATTGTACGGGAGGAAAATGCCGCGTATGCTTGGTTAAGGTTACCAAGGGAAGCAATGCCGATCCACGTCCAATGCCTAAACTGGTAGCCTCATGCTCTACGGCTGCTCAAGATGGAATGGTGGTTCAGAACATCACCTCACCTGAAGTGCTTGAAGCGCGTCGAGGCATCGTGGAGTTTCTGCTACTTAATCACCCGCTCGATTGCCCTATTTGCGATCAGGCTGGCGAGTGCGATCTTCAAGATTTAGCAATGAATCATGGATCGGTAGAAACACGTACCGAGGAAACCCGCAATACCTACCACGAAACCGACTTTGGCAAGTACATCAAGTTAAATAAGAATCGCTGCATTCTTTGCTACCGCTGCGTATACCTAGCCAACCAAATCACCGATAAGCGCAGCCATGGCGTACTTTTCCGTGGCGACCATTCCGAGATTTCGACCTACGTAAATAAGGCTATCGATAACGATTTCTCTGGAAATATTATTGATGTGTGTCCAGTAGGTGCACTTACCGACAACACCTTCCGTTTCAAGAGCCGCGTATGGTTTACCAAACCTTACGACGCCCACCGCGACTGCCCCCACTGCTCGGGCAAGGTGGTGCTTTGGATGAAGGGCGATGAGGTACTCCGCGTTAGCGCGCCTAAAGACAAGTATGGCGAAACCGAGCATTTCATCTGCAACGAGTGCCGTTTCGAAAAGAAGCAGCTGTCGGATTGGACGCTCGACGGTCCTCGCAATATTGAGCGTGCGTCGGTAATTTCGACAAACCTATATGTAAACATCGACAAACTGAAAAAATAGAGATGACGATGGATCTATACGATTTACTATTTAAGGCAGCACTGGTAGTGGTTATCTTTATGATATCGCTAGTGGTTGCCATGTATGCAACCTACGGCGAGCGTAAAATTGCCGCTGTTATTCAGGACCGCATCGGTCCGGATCGTGCAGGCCCTTGGGGAATACTTCAACCCGTTGCCGACGGTGTTAAGATGTTCATGAAGGAGGAGATAATCCCCACCATGGCCAACAAGTGGCTCTTTATACTGGGTCCTGGCATCGCCATGACAACCGCCTGTATGACCAGCGCTGTAATCCCTTGGGGTGGGAACCTCGAAATTATGGGACGTACCTACACCCTACAGGTTGCCAATCCTAACATCGGTATCTTATACGTTTTTGCGATGGTATCGATAGGTGTTTACGGAATCATGATTGGAGGATGGGCATCTAACAACAAGTACTCGCTGCTAGGCTCTGTTCGTGCCGCATCACAAATGATCAGCTACGAATTGGCAATGGGTATGGCTATCGTGGCGCTTATCATGCTAAACGATTCGCTTAGCCTCACCGACATCGTAACCCATCAGAAGAACTTCCACTGGAATATCATTTACCAGCCACTAGGCTTTCTGATATTTATGACCACTGCCCTAGCCGAGTGTAACCGCGCACCTTTCGACCTGCCAGAGTGCGAATCGGAGCTTATTGGCGGCTACCACACCGAGTACAGCTCTATGAAGCTGGGCTTCTACCTCTTTGCCGAGTACATCAACATGTTCATAAGCTCTGCCATAATATCAACTCTCTACTTTGGTGGCTACGATATTCCATTTGGTGATAGCCTTGGACTGTCGACCAACGTACTAACGCTGCTTGGGGTAGCATTCCTATTTGTCAAGATACTCTTCTTCATCTTCTTCTTTATGTGGATTAGATGGACGCTCCCACGTTTCCGCTACGATCAGCTGATGAATCTGGGTTGGAAGGTTCTTGTTCCACTAGCCATTTTGAATATGCTGATTACCGGCTTTATGATAACCTACCTCTAAAATTGAGCTGCAATGGAAAGATTAACCAATAGAAGTAAAGAGGTATCGAACAAAAAGATGACGTTTGCCGAACTGATATACCTACCTGCGGTACTATCAGGACTGGCAATCACCTTTGGCCACATCTTTAAAAAGAAGGCAACTCTAAAATACCCCGAAAAGAAGCGCGAATATAGCGCCGTTTACCGAGGCATGCACGTCCTTAAGCTCGATGACGAAGGTCGCGAACGCTGCACAGCATGTGGACTTTGTGCTCTTGCATGCCCTGCAGAGGCAATCACCATGACTGCTGCCGAGCACAAGCCTGGCGAAGAAAACCTCTACCGCGAGGAGAAATACGCTGCTGTTTACGAAATAAACATGCTTCGCTGTATTTACTGCGGCTTGTGCGAGGACGCATGTCCGAAGGAAGCCATCTTCCTAACACCTCGAATCGTGCCACCAGAGTACAAGCGCAAGTCTTTCATTTACGGAAAAGATTTCCTTGTTGAAAAGCCTGATGCGCGAATCGACATAAGCAAACGTCAAACCGATGCCGTTCGCGAGTTTAAATTAGACAAGCGATTTAAGCATAATAAGTAGATACTAGATGCTAGACATTAGATTTTAGACTCAGTTGGTGCAAAATCATCTAACATCTAATATCTAAAGTCCAAATTTTGGATAACAATATAAAAGTATGAGTCTTATATTTTACATTTTGGCCACGTTAGCAGTGATATCAGCGCTTGGTGTGGTGTTCGTAAAGAACCCTATCAATAGCGTACTACTGCTAATCTGCACCTTCCTTACCATTGCGGGGCAGTACATTCTGCTCAACGCACAATTCTTGGCGGTAGTGCATGTTATCGTGTATATGGGGGCTATAATGGTGCTGTTTATCTTCGTGATTATGCTCCTAAACCTCAACAAAGAGAAAGAGTCGTTCCAAAAGCTAATGGTAAAAGTCGCGGCACTGCTCACATCAGGACTGCTTTTGCTTGTGCTTCTTGCAGCAGCAGCCAAGGTAAGCCTTGCAGCACCGAATGCAGCACCTTCAGCCGACTTGGGATTGGTTCGCAACTTAGGATTGGTGCTCTTCCGCGACTACTTATTCCCCTTCGAAACTGCATCGGTGCTGTTCCTTGCAGCAATGGTTGGTGCGGTTGTGCTGGGTAAACGTGAACCTAAAAAGGCGTAACCATGGAAAAAATTATTAGCGCAATACAAGTAGTACCCATAGAGCACTACATCGTACTTAGCCTAGTGCTTTTCTGCATTGGGGTTATGGGCGTGCTCTTCCGCAAGAATGCCATTGTCATTCTCATGTGCATCGAGCTTATGCTCAACTCCGTGAATCTTCTGTTGGCAGCCTTTTCGGCCTACCACAACGATCCCAGCGGACAAATATTCGTATTCTTCATCATGGTGGTGGCAGCTGCCGAGGTCGCAATAGGTCTATCTATCCTAGTTACAATGAAACGTAACAACGATTCGGTTGACATCGACCTGCTGAAACGCCTTAAGGGTTAAACTTAAATCTAAACAGTAAAACATGACACAGATTATTGCATGGGCCATCCCACTTTTCCCGCTGCTTGGATTTATGGTAACCTACCTCTTTAGGTTAAAACTCCCAGCCAAGGTTGCAGGTACCCTCGCATCTACAATGGTGCTTATTCCATTTATCATAAGCGCTATCCTGTTCTTTAATGTAGAAGGAAAGGAAACTGTAGAACTATTCAACTGGATTAAGGCTGGCGCCATAAACGTTCCCTTTAGCTTCTTTATCGATCCGCTATCGATAACCATGATGCTGATAGTTACCGGCGTTGGTTTCCTTATCCACGTCTACTCCATTGGCTACATGGGACACGACGAGAATGCAAATACCTTCTTCTCGTACCTTAACCTGTTCATCTTCTTTATGCTGATGCTGGTTATGGGAGCCAACTACGTGATTTTATTTATTGGATGGGAAGGTGTAGGGCTTTGCTCGTACCTACTTATTGGCTTCTGGTACAAGAATACCGACTACAACAACGCTGCCCGCAAGGCATTTGTGATGAACCGTATTGGCGACCTTGGTTTCCTTATCGGCATCATCCTTATATTTTTCACCTTTGGAACAGCAACCTATACTGATGTATTTGCTCAGGCTGGAACACTAGGTTCAGGAAATCAAACCTTAACCCTTATTACCCTGCTTCTGCTGGTAGGTGCAATTGGTAAGAGTGCCCAAATTCCGCTCTTCACTTGGTTACCCGATGCAATGGCTGGTCCAACTCCTGTTTCGGCACTTATCCACGCCGCAACCATGGTAACGGCAGGTGTTTACCTTATTTCCCGTAGCAGCATCTTGTACGCGCTTACGCCATTTACCCTAGATGTGGTAATGGTTGTAGGACTTACAACTGCGGTATTTGCAGCAACCATTGGTATTTTCCAAAACGACATCAAAAAGGTGCTGGCCTACTCTACCGTTAGCCAACTTGGCTACATGTTCTTTGCACTTGGACTAGGCGCCTTTTCGGCTGCCATGTTCCATGTTACCACCCACGCATTCTTCAAGGCGCTTCTATTCCTTGGTGCTGGTAGCGTTATCCACGCACTGAGTGGCGAGCAGGATATTCGTAACATGGGAGGTCTCAGTAAGGCAATACCTGTTACCTACGCAACATTCCTAATCGGTACGCTTGCCATCTCGGGAATTCCGCCATTGGCAGGATTCTTCTCTAAGGATTCGATCCTTGCAGCAGCATTCGAGCATAATCCTTGGCTTTGGGGTATTGGCGTTGCAACCGCCTTTATCACCTGCTTCTACATGTTCCGCGTTGTGTACCTCACCTTCTTTGGAGAATTTAGAGGAACGGCAGAACAGAAGCACCACATGCACGAGTCACCTAAGGTGATTACCATTCCGCTCATTATCCTTGCTGCTCTTTCTATTGGCGGTGGATTCCTAAACGTACCCGCCATCTTTGGTGGTGCAGATAGGTTTACCAGCTACCTTAAGCCTTCGCTAGGCGGACAAAACTTCGAGCCTGCGGCTGTAGAGCATACCACCGAACTGCTAACCATGTTTATTCCGGTAATTATGCTGCTTGCCATCATCTACATTGCCTATAAACTGTACGTTAGCAAGAATGTGGTTCCTGAAGCCGATAGCATCGAGCGTAAGGGACTTGCCAAGGTTATCTACCACAAGTACTATATCGACGAGATCTACAACGCCATCTTCGTAAGGCCCTACAACAAGCTCTCGGAAGTTGTTCTTTCGTGGTTCGACAATTCCGTTATCGATGGTGCGGTAAATGGTCTAGGCGTAGTAATGATGCGCTGCGGATCGCTGGTTCGCAGGGTGCAGAGCGGAAGCATCAACCTGTACCTTTACTTGATGGCTGGTGGACTGCTTGCCATCCTCATTTACCTGCTGGTAGCATAACCGAGTGTAAAATCTACTTAAAAGAAATATATGCTTACAATACTACTCATACTTCTTCCTTTTGTGGCCGGCAGCCTACTGCTCGCCTTTAAGGACGAAAAGATGGTAAAAAGAGCCGCGCTAGGAATGTCGGTTGCCATATTTGCAGCAACATCCATCGCGCTTGCGCTCTTCTCGAACACATCGCTCTTTACCATTGACGTGATGTGGATCGCAGCAATCGGTTCGCATCTACACCTTGGGCTCGACGGTATCAGCATCGCAATGGTGCTGCTCACCACCGGACTAATGCCCTTTATCTTTTCGGTTAACGATGGAGAGATTCGTCGCGGAAAGGTATTCTACGCGCTGATGTTCTTTGCACAAGGTGCCATCCTTGGCGTGTTTACCGCCCTCGATGGCTTCCTGTTCTACATCTTCTGGGAACTATCGTTGATCCCCATCTACTTCATCATCCTGCTTTGGGGTGGCGAGGGTAGCCGTAGGACAACGCTCAAATTTTTTATCTACACCGCTGCGGGTAGCCTTTTGATGCTAGTTGCCTACATCTTCGTCTTTATGAACTCGAGCACCCACTCGTTCGACATTACGGGGATGTACAACCAGCACATTTCGGCGGGCAACCAAAGCTGGCTATTCTGGATGATCTTTGTGGCATTTGCCATTAAGGCTCCCGTGTTCCCGCTCCATACCTGGATGCCCGAAACCTACACCAAAGCGCCCATGAAGGGCACCATGCTCCTTTCGGCCATCATGTCGAAGATGGGGATCTACGGGATGATCCGCTGGATGCTTCCAATTGTTCCACTTGGCTCGGCACAGTGGGGAAACACCGTTATGGTTCTGGCCATCATCGGCGTGGTGTACGCCTCCATCATTACCCTAAAGCAAAAAGACCTGAAGACCTTCTCGGCCTACTCGTCAATGGCCCACATCGGACTTATTGTTGCCGGACTTTTTGCCTTTAACCTTGTGGGTATGCAGGGGGTAATCTTCCAGATGGTTGCCCACGGCATCAACATCGTTGGCTTGCTCTACATCATCAGCATAATGGAAACCGAAGGTGGCAGCCGCCTTATCAGCAGCTTTGGAGGTTTGCGCAGCAACACCCCTCGCCTGTCGTCGCTGTTTATGATTATCACCTTTGGAATGGTTGCCCTTCCGCTTACCAACGCCTTTATTGGCGAGTTCCTCCTTATTACGGGAATCTTTAAGGTGAGCATCTGGATGGCTGCTACGGCAGGGCTATCTATCATCCTTGGGGCAATCTACATGCTCTACATGTTCCAAAAGACCATGCTGGGAACAGCAGGTCCCGAATCTGCCAAGATTATCGATGTTAAGGGTTGCGCGTTTACGGCTCTTGCCATCATCGCCCTACTAATTGTGGTAACGGGCGTGATGCCTCAACCTATACTCGACGTTACCTCGTCGGCTGTAGATAGCATCCTAGCTTACCTTAACTGCTAACCCTAAACCGACGACGAAATGGAAGCATTAATATCCTTAACAGTGTTTGGTATAGCACTTATCTATACCGAACTATTGAAAAATAAGAAGAAGCTGCAGGTATCCGTTGCCCTTTTAGGGGTGCTGGTTACCGCCGCGCTTACCTTCATGTGCTGGAACAACCCAACAACCTACTTCAACCGCCTATGCGTGGTTAACAACTTTGCCGTAGGCTTTAACGGCGCCATGCTGCTAAGCTTAGCGCTGATACTGGGCGTTTCGGGCTACTACTACCGCAACTTTAAGGAACACGTAAGCGAGATATTCGGGTTGATGTTCTTCTCGGTGTTTGGCGGATACCTTATCACCGGGTACAGCAGCCTTATCATGCTCTACCTGGGCATCGAGACGCTATCGATACCTCTTTACGTTTTGGCAGGTACCCGCAAGCAATCGTACCGCTCCAACGAGGCATCGTTTAAGTACTTTATGATGGGCTCGTTTGCCTCTACGATTATGCTCCTAGGCATTGCGCTGCTCTACGGTGCAACTGGAACCTTTAGCGTAGATGTATACAGCAGCTACCTGACCTCGACACCACAGGTGCCAACCATCTTTTACATGGGCGTGCTGCTCATCCTAGTTGGTATGCTGTTTAAGGTGGCCGCCATGCCCTTCCACTTTTGGGCTCCCGACGTATACGACGGCTCGCCAACCATCATCACCTCGTTTATGGCAACCGTGGTTAAGATTGCCGCCTTTGCCGCCTTCTACCTGCTCTTCTCGAAAGCGCTAATAGGTGTAATGAATATCTGGAGCCCCGTGATATGGGCTGCAGCACTGCTTACCCTTATTGCCAGCAACGTAGTTGCCATCAACCAAACCAGCGTAAAGCGCCTAATGGCCTACGCCAGCATCTCCAGCTCGGGATTCCTGCTGCTGGCAATTCTGGCAAGCAATGCCACATCGGCATCGGCCATACTCTACTACATGGTAGCCTATGCCGTTTCGGCGATCCCCGCATTTGCCGTGATTATCGCCATCCGCAAGGTTAACTGCGGCGACGACTCGTACGATGCCTTCAACGGATTGGTGAAGCGTAGCCCCCTACTGGCCTTCACCTTTGCCATTGCCCTGCTATCGCTAGCTGGTATTCCTATCACCGCCGGATTCTTTGCCAAGTACTACCTGTTTCTGGCAGCCATCCAAAGCGGCTTCATCTGGATTACCATTGTGGCCGTTGCGGCAGCCCTGCTGGGTATCTACTACTTCTTCCGCCTGCTCAACCGCATCTTCCTTGCCGAAAGCAACGCGGCCCCCATTGAGGTTCCCCTTGCAACCAAGCTGGTGCTCATCATCTCGTCGATTATTACCATTGTGCTGGGTGTTGCGCCAGGGCTCATTACCGGACTAATCTAGCCAATAGGTTACCCTTCATAAAAACACCCGATAGGCAGAGCGCTTATCGGGTGTTTTTGTATAAGGGGCTGTTGTAAATGTTGGATAAACAGGAAAAGGCTACAAAAAGTAGTCGGAATAGGGCTCGCACTCCGAGAAGTACTGGGAGGGCGTTTTGCCCGACAGCTTCTTGTAGTCCGATATCATGTGCGACTGGTCGTAGTAGCCGCACCTGTACGCCAGCTCGGTTAACGACAGGTCGGCATGCTGCTGCTTCTCGAACAGGGTACTCTGAAACCGCACGGCCCGCAAAAACTGCTTGGGCGATGCGCCAATGTACGACAGGAAAGAGCGCTCGAGCTGCTTTCGGCTTAGGCATGCCTCCGAGGCAAGCTCGTCGATAGCCACCATTCCTCGCTGCCGGTTTACCAGAGCGAGGCAGTGGGCCATCCGGTTTACCTCGTACTCCTTGCTGCTCTTCCGTAGCTGGTTCAGCAGAAAGCGCTCGGCAATACCAACCCTTCCCTCAAACGTGCAAGCCTCGTACAAGCGGCACTCCAACTCGGCAACCGCATCTTTTACCAGAAGCTTTAGGGGGATACTTTGGTCGAAGAGCTCGTTGGCCCGGATATCAAAAAACATGCTTGCCCCGTGGGGGTGGAAGGATATGGTAAACATGGAGAGCGGCTCGGAGATGGCCAGGTCGTAGAACCCATTTTGCTGACCGCTCAGGATGGAGGTATCCTGCAAATGCCGGCTGCTATCGATAACCGATGGATGCGCCCCCAGGTAGAACATCAGCTCCATGAGCCCGTTGGGCACAATGCGCTGGATATGCTCTGCCCCACCCGCTACGCAGCTTTCTATAGCCCAGTACTGCTTTACGAAGAGGGACAGGGGATACGATGGCGTTGCGGTTTGGTAGTTCACGGCGTGGGAATTTGTGGTAAAGGTAGATGTTTTCCGAAAAAGGGGCAATTCCCTAATGGAACCACCCCTCCAATATTTCTAGCTATCGCCGTACAGGCCAACCTTGTTCCCCTCGCTGTCGATGAACAGGGCAAAGTAGCCGCGCCCCTCTACCTCGATCTTGGTTTTGGGTTGAACCACCTTGCCACCATTCGCCACCACTCGTCGGAGGGCACCATCCAAGTCGTTGCCGGTATTGAGGCTTACCAAAGTACCCTCCTTTGATGGTTTAAAATCGGGAGCATACGCAATTGATCCATCGCCCGAGGGGAAGCACGCCATCTTCTCGGTTCCACACTCAAACGCCTCCAGCTCGATGCCCAGCACGGCATTGTAGAACTTTACGGCCCTCTTAAAATCGGCTGCGGGGATGTCTACCCACGTCACTAGCTTTTCCATTTCTCTTGCTGTTAAGATTAAACATTCGATAACGGTGCAAAAGTAGGCTTGGGCTAAAGAGCAAAATTGTAAAATTGCGACATTGTGCCACGCGATGGCAGCACCATTAACCGAGCAAGAAGCCGTAGCGTTTAGGACCACCGCTTTATGAACCGCTTGCCAAAATTGGCCATCTCCGCCTCCCTCCTTTCAATAGCATTTTTACAATTAACTATCTTTTTATATTTTTAGGCCGAAACTTAATCTTTTTTAAACCAATACCAATTACAAATGGCACTACGTAAGTACCGAGGCACCGATGTACAGATGCTGCTGGCATTGGGCCAAATTGCCGACCACGGCGTAGAGCACGTTGAGGTTCTCAGCGCACGCCGTCCACAGTGGAAGAATCCGTACTTCCCCAACCTAAAAGCAACGATTACCGCCGCCCTCAGCAAAAATGTTGGGGTAGATCCTCTCGCACAAGTTAAGGAAGCAACCGCCTCCGTAGACAGCACCCTCGAAGCCGCCCACCGCGGGCTTATGAACCTAAAGGTTGAAATTGAGGTTGGCTTTACGAAAAACCCAACCCACATGGATGCCCTTCTCACGCTCCTCGGCCTTAAGCAGCTGAAGGCTAAGAACAGCAAGCAGTCTACCTACATCGACACCATGCTTACCCTAAAGAAAAACCTCACCCCTACCGTTAAGGCCGAGCTGGTGGAGGCCGGATCGAATCCCGATGCCATCGATGCGCTGCTGCTACAAGCCATGCAGCTCGTAGCGGCCAACGAAAAGCAGGAAGGGCTAAAGACCAACCGTAAGGGGACAAACTCGGTTAACGTGGATGAGCTCAACGCCATCTACGAAGAGGTGATATCGGTATGCAAGCTGGTTGACACCTACTTTGTAGGCAACGATACGCTACTGGAAAAGTTCAACTTCGTTAAGGCGCTAAAGGATCAGGGATACGTTCCACCCGTAAAGAAGAAGACCCCTCCCAAAACGGACAACAAGTAAGCACCCCTCTCGCATAAAAAAAGCGGCAACCACTTCTGGTTGCCGCTTTTTTACACCCATATCCAGTTGGCAAACGTGCATTTCGAGAACCAGCACATGATTTTAGCCTAGCTAAATGTGCATCTGCCAATACAAAGCGTGCATTTAAAGAGATATACCGTGTAGTTAGCAATTCAGAGCATGTGGCTAGGTAATCAGAACGTGTGGCTGGAAATTCAGAGCATGCGGCTAGACAATCAGAACGTGTGGCTGGAAATTTAGAGCGTGCGGCGAAACAATTAGAGCGTGTGGCTGGAAATTTAGAGCATGCGGCTAAACAATCAGAGCGTGCAGAAGGAAATTTAGAGCATGCGGCTAAACAATCAGAACGTGCAGAAGGAAATTCAGAGCATGCGGCTAAACAATCAGAACGTGCAGAAGGAAATTCAGAGCATGCGGCTAAACATTTAGAGCATGCATTTCGAAAGGTAGCATGTGCAGCAGGACGCCTGCCACATGCAGGTAGGCAGCCAGCGCCACCAGAACCCTTATACTCGCGAGGAGTACCCTACTCGTTCCTCCTATTCTTCTTTCCCAGCACAGCTCCAGCAATGTACATAACGCCCCCAAGCGTTAGGGATATCGCCTCAACCGACTTCTCGCTTACGTACAGGTAGCCATTCCAAACGATCAGCAGCAGCCCCACGCCTGCGAGAATGTACCCGATCACCAGTTTTGCTTTCATCCGAGAGCTAGCTCAGGAGATGAATCGTCGCCGAAATCAGGAGCCTTACGCATCCTCGTCGTCAAAGATCCGGTCGCGCAGGTCGGGCCGCTTTTCCCAAAGCTCCTGCAGCTTTTCCGAGAACTCCTTGTAGGGCATGTGCAGGTCCTCCTCCGGGAATTCGAACTGGATGAACGTGGAGATATGGTCGCACCGCATCATGTAGTCCTGGTAATCCTCGCGGATATGAACGGCGTATATGATCCACCCATCGTGGTTCAGCTCGAGGAGCTCCTTGAAGTGCTTGAAGAGTATGGGCTGAACAATATCGTAGAACTCCCGCTGGCGCCCCTCCTTCCAGTCAAAGGCCTCCTGCGCCTCCTTGCGGTCTTCCTCTATCATCTGCTGCTTCTGCTCGTCGGTGAGCCAATTAAACTGGTCGAAGAACGACTCCTCCAGCACCCTAGGCGTATCCGGGCGGGCATAGAAATCGACCAGCTTCTCGAAGTCGGTATACTTCTCGCGCAGGTCCACCCCAGCATTTTCGTCGTACACCAGCTCGTAGAGGCGCACCAGCAGGTAGGGCCCAACCAAGCCGGCAATCCTATCCAGCTCGTCCAGCACGGCCTGCCGCGTCTCCTTCTTGATGATGGGGTACTGCTTATCCATCAGCTTTCGGATGGGCGGGGTAAGCTCCCGCATCGCCTTACAGAATACGTTGGTGTGGAAGCACTGCACCTCCACATCGTCGTAGCCGGTTGTCCGCAGCTCTACTGGAAAGTACATGAAGTAGGTATCGAACCAATCCTCAAATTCGGTCCTCTCGTATTCCTCTTCGTCGTCTTCGCTATCGTCAAACATACCGCATAAGTTTGGGTTGAACAATGTAGAACCGCTACGGGCCTATTCATCGAGGTCGCCGGTCTCCTCCTTTCCGTTATCATGCTTGTGCAGTAGCAAATTTAGCATGCTAGAGATTAAGGCCTTCATGTGATCGGAATATTTTGCAGCGAGGGAGGAAAAGGCCATTTGAAGCGTAACGCCCAGCAGCTGCTTCAGCATATTTGGGGGGGGCGAGGTGGTAATGTCCGCTATTTTTTTAGAGATGAACCGGGAGACAACAAGCAGCATTGCTTCGATAAAATCGGTTTGCACGTCGTGCGAGGCCACTATGTCATGCAGCGTTTTTCTGATAATATTGGTGGGCTTCAAGCTCTCGTAGGCAACGTAGAGCTGCTCCTTGAGTTCTTTCATCTCGGCCGATCGCCTTTCTTCTAGCTGTAGTATCTGTTCCTTGAGTTGGTCTGCTGCGTCGGGCTTCCTCATTGCGCCGTTTTTTTAAGAAGTTGCCTAATGATCAGATTCCGGAGCGGTCGCTTAATCCAGCGCATCCGGCATATAAATATCGTTACCGCAACAAGGGCAAAGAATGCTCCGACCATAAAGAACCCCATGTAGGGCTTGCCCATGGCAGTGCCAACCCATATCGCCAGCCCAATGCTCAGAAGTATGAAGGAGAAAACAACAGGCACCACAACCGCCCATATGCTAGCCACCGACGAAATTGCTTCGGATGCTTTATCCACGCCCTTTAGCTTAAGCAATTCGATGTTCGTCTTGCCATACTGCTGCGTTTTCTCTATAAGCGATTCTACCTGTAATGTTTTATCCTCCATACGCTGTTTGGGGTTTAAGCTGGTATTAACTCGTTCATCTCCGAGAGAGGAACTTTCGGCTAGGTTGTAGCCTCCTCTTCCTCGCCACCGCCATGCTTCCCGGCAAGGTCATCTACAATTTTGGAGAAGCGTTCCTTGATATCCTCCGCCACATCGTGGCTCTTTTTGGATATCTTCCTACGAGTTTCGCATCCCTTATCGGGCGCAAACAAAACGCCGATGAGCGCACCTACAGCTACGCCTGCCAATACGCCTACTACAATCTTTCCCGTGCTCATCTCATATTAGGTTTTAATGATTAAACTTACCATAGGAGTAACAGCTGGCTAATGCTTATAGAAAAAAATACACCGTGTAAATGTGTTAAATTTCCGAATAGGGCAGCGCTGATATCCCTTCGTTAAGATGATGATAGGCAATTTGCAAACGTTCTCGTTTTGTATAATTTCGCCACAAAAAAATTAGAATGAGAAGCATCCTAACCTATGCCATCTTTGCCGTACTTTCGCTTCAGGCGGTAGCAGCAGCAGCCGAAAGTGTCGACTCTACAGCCGCAAAGCCAAGCGACTTGTCGCTCTCGCTCGAGGTTAAATCGCGCCACGCCTGGCGTGGAGGCCTTACCACCCGCAGCTGGAACATGCAGCCAACCCTCGAGTACGCCGGCATCAAAAACCTAACGCTTGGTGCCTGGGGATGCTACACCATAAACAACGAGTACGCCGAGGTTGACCTCTACGCCGCTTACGGCCTAGGCCCATTTTGCGTTACGGTGTACGACTACTTTAACCCCATGCCCAACGAGGATGCGCAGAGCCACCACTTCTTCAACTTCGACAAAAAGGTTACGGGACACCTTATTGATGCCACCATCGACTATGCCTTCGGCAGCATTCCGCTAAAGCTGATGGCCAGCACCATTGTTTACGGAGCCGACCTTAACGATAGCGGGCATAACCGATACTCCACCTACTTCGAGGCGAGCTACGAGCATACGCTTGGCAGCGGGCAAACCATCAGCTACTTTGTTGGAGGCACCCCACACACGAGCATGTACTACAGCAATGCCAACGTGGTAAATGTAGGCATGAAGGTATCGCAGGATGTAAAGATTGGCAGCTACACGCTTCCCGTAAACGGATCGATCATCGTAAATCCGGCTAGGGGAAACACCTACTTCATTGTTGGCTTTTGCCCCTTCTAGCGTTAACCTGAAGTATCAGGTATCAAGACGCAAGTATTAAGACGATGTTTTGCAAAACATTTTGGGTAATGCTTCGGAAAAAATAGAAAAGGGCTGTTGCGATGGTGCAACGGTCTCCTTTATTTCTGGCTATCATAAAAACCCGCTGCATCATCCCTTTTGATTGCTAAAAAGTAAATGTTACCGCCTTAGGCAGGAGCCAACCAAGGCAGCTTATTCTCAAGGCATAACCATTCCCCTCTTCGGGTGCAATGGGAAACGGCATCGGCAAGCGAACCCCGATTGATACCCCATTTTTGCTATCTTCACCCGAGCTAACGGGCAAAGCCCCTGATTGGGAACAGGTGGCGCCCCTACAAGCACTAAATGGCTGATGATTCTTTTAATTTAAATCGATACTACTATGAGAAAGCTAATTCTAGCAGCGGTTGTTGCCTGTGCTGCACTTTTCACCACCTCGTGCGATAAGGATAACGATGGAAACATCATTATCCCAGCCATAAGCGCCACCATCGACGGCCAAGAGTGGATGGGACTTGCCCCAAAGGGTTTACTAACCAGCGGGGTGCTAACCATCGCCAGCACATCGCTCGATGGCAAGGCTATTGATATCACCGTAAAGGGAGATAAGGAGGGTACCTACAAGCTTGAAATTGGTTATGCTCAATGCCTAGCATTATACAAGCCATCGCTGCTAACCACCACAGAAGCATCTTTGGCCAGCACCACCGGCAAGGTTGTTATTACCAAGTTCGATACCACCAAGAAAAGGGTTTCGGGAACATTTGAGTTTACGCTTGTCAACACATCGCTTACCGCCACTGCACAAATCACCAAGGGAACCTTCACCGATGTGTCGTACACTACGGTGCAGTAGAACCTAAGCAAAGAATAGCAAAGCTCCGCTCCGCAATGATTCGCTCATTCGGAACGGAGCTTTTTCTTTTCTACCCCTAGGCCTCATCGTCCTAAAAAATAGAAAGGAAGCGAGGGGTGACCTCTTCATCGGCCTAAAAAATGAAAAGGAAGCGGGGGATGACCTCTTCATCGACCAAAAAATGAAAAGGAAGCGGGGGGTGACCATTTCATCGGCCTAAAAAATGGAAAGGAAGCGGGGGGTGACCTCTTCATCGACCTAAAAAACGGAAAGGAAGCGGGGGATGACCTCTTCATCGACCTAAAAAATGAAAAGGAAGCAAGGGGTGACCTCTTCATCGACCTAAAAAACGAAAAGGAAGCGGGGGATGACCTCTTCATCGACCTAAAAAATGAAAAGGAAGCAAGGGGTGACCATTTCATCGACCTAAAAAATGGAAAGGAAGCAGGGGATGCATCTGCGAATATGCTACTTTTGCCTCCCAGCAGCAGGCTGACATCGGCTGCTGGCGTTTCAGGAATCACCAAAAAATATGGAAAGATGAAGCATAGAGCAACCCTACTACTAGCCCTACTGGCCATCCCGGCATGCCAGGCGCTAGCCCAGCTGTCGCAAGTTGGACTAGGATGGGCGAAGAATGCCGTCAACGCTCCCGTTTTCCGGAAGAACTCCGTGGTGTCGTTCAACGGCACGCAGTACACGGCCTACTACGACTCCACCGCGCACCTGGTGGTGGCCAAGCGGAAGTACCCCAGCAACCACTGGGAGGTCAGGCAAACCAAGTTCACCGGCAAGGTGAGCGACGCACACAACTCCATCAGCATTATGGTGGATGGCGACGGCTACCTGCATGTGGCCTGGGACCACCACAACAACCAGCTCCGCTACTGCAAAAGCCTTTCGCCAAACTCGCTCGACATGTCGGAGCTATCGCCCATGGTAGGTACCCAGGAGAACGATGTAACCTACCCCGAATTCTTTAAGCTGCCCAGCGGCGACCTCCTGTTCATGTACCGATACGGCATATCGGGCAACGGCAACCTGATCATCAACAAGTACAGCATAAAGGAAAAAACATGGAAGCGCCTACACGATGTGCTGATTGACGGCGAAGGCGAACGGAATGCCTACTGGCAGGCATGCGTCGATGCGAGGGGCACCATCCACATCTCGTGGGTTTGGAGGGAGACCTGGGATGTATCCACCAACCACGACCTCTGCTACGCCAAGTCTACCGACGGCGGGCTAACCTGGCAGAACTCCAAGGGGGCTGCCTATAAGCTCCCCATAACCGCAGCTACCGCCGAATACGTTAGCCGCATCCCGCAGAAGAGCGAGCTAATCAACCAAACCTCCATGTGCGCCGACTCGAAGGGGAACGCCTACATTGCCTCCTACTGGAAGCCCAAGGGCGAGCAGGTTCCGCAATACCACCTGGTGTACTACTGCAGCGATAGCGCAAGATGGATCACCAAGCAGGCATCTAACCGGCAAACGGCCTTCTCGCTTAGCGGAGGGGGGACCAAAAAGATTCCCATATCGCGCCCTCAGCTACTGCTAAAGGAGAACAAGGGGAAACCGACCACCATCTACCTCGTTTACCGCGATGCTGAGCGCAACAGCAAGGTATCGCTCAACATTAGCAATGATGCTAGGTATTCGAAGTGGGAGACCTTCGACCTCACCGACTTCTCGGTGAACAGCTGGGAGCCAAGCTACGACACCGAGCTCTGGAAGCAGGCGTCTACGCTAAGCCTATTTGTTCAGAATATGGGGCAAGGCGATGGCGAACACCTGGAGAGCCTCCCTGCCCAGCCGGTATACATCCTATCGCTGCCAGCAAAGCTTAAGGCAAAGAGCAAAGGCTCCTTTACAACCAAGTAAGCCTCGGCACCGAGCTATAAAAAATAAGAGGGTACTCCCAGCGGAGCACCCTCTTATTTTTATACCGTAGCAGCAGTCGCTGCAGGAAGCGGCTAATGCTTTGCGTCTAGTACAACCTTCTTGTAGCGGAGCATTGCCTCAATAAAGTAGTAATCGGCATAGCTTAGCGGAACATCTACTTCCGTCTTTCCGGGAATCGAGCCTACGCTGTGCTTAAGGATAAACCCGCCATTCTTCCCAAGCTCGGCCCTGTAGGGTGCTGCCGATAGGCTTCGAATCTGCTGCTCGGCAATTGCCAGATACCTCTTTGCGGTAGCCTTGTCAACATACTGGCTAAGTTCGATAAGCGCCGAGCAGGTAAGCGCACCTGCCGATGCATCGCGGTAAGCATCGGGGATATTGGGCGCATTGTAGTCCCAGTAGGGAATTTTATCCTCGATAGGCTTCAGCTGCTCCATCACGTATTCGGCAATACGGCGAGCCCAGTCTAGGTACTTCTTGTCCTTCGTCTCGCGGTACATCACCGTGTAACCGTATAGCGCCCATCCTTGCCCTCTCGACCACGACGAGCCATCGGCATACCCCTGCTCGGTTTGCTGCCTGCGCACGCTTCCGTCGGCAAGGTTGTAGTCTACCACATGGAACGAGCTGTAGTCGGGTCGAAAGTGGTTCTCCATGGTAACGTTGGCATGGCTAACGGCAATTTTGTAGAACGACGAATCACCAGACATACGGGTAGCCTCGGCCAGCAGCTCAAGGTTCATCATGTTGTCGATAATAACAGGGCATTGCCACCCCCTATTTTTATTCCACGAGACAATATCCCACGACTGAATGCATCCAACCTTCTCCCTAAAGCGGGTAGAAAGCGACTTAGCTCCGGTAACAAGCACCTCCTTATAGGCCTTGTTTCCCGTTATGCGATAGCCATTGCCAAAGCTGCAGTAGAGCATAAAACCCACATCGTGATTATCGGTGGTGTACTTCTGGTTCTCCACCCTCGCCGTGTACAGCTCGGCCATTTTCTTCACCTGCTCGTTCTTTGAGTACTCGAACAGGTACCACAACGATCCTGGAAAAAAGCCGCTTGTCCACCAGTCGGACTTACAGGTAACCAGCTTACTGTTCCAGTCGGTAGTTTTGGGCAGCAATGTCGATGAATCTTTTAGCGTGTTGGCTAAAAACATGTGCTGCTTTACGGCAAAGTCCATCGAATTCTTTACCACTTCGGACATAGGCTGCACCCGAGGCTTTTGGCCCATCAGCGCACCCGAAATGCATAGCGCAATAAGAATAGTAACTCCCTTCTTCATTTCCATAGGTTTAAATACGCCGATTCTCCATCCAAATTTAGGCATCCTATTTCCTAAGAAGGAAACCTAAACTATCAGCTAAGGAGTACAGCTTCTAAATTTTACTGATTTCGCCAAAGATATACGAAGCAGTACAAATTACAAACCCCACCAAGGAGTCTCCTTAATGGGGTTTCCATAAATAAGAAATGGCCGCTACTGCCGCACCTGCCCATTACCCTCCACAATCCACTTGTACGAGGTTAGCTCCTCCACTCCCATCGGACCACGAGCATGCAGCTTCTGGGTGCTGATACCAATCTCGGCACCGAGCCCAAACTGGGCGCCATCGGTAAATGCAGTTGATGCGTTGGCGTACACCGCAGCAGCATCAACCCTCTTTAGGAATTGATCCACCCGATCCTTATCCTCCGAGATGATAGCCTCGCTATGCTTGGAGCTGTAGGTGGCAATATGGTCGAGCGCCTCATCAAACGAGTTAACCGTTTTAATGGACATCTTGTAGTCCAAGAACTCGGTTCCGAAATGCTCGTCAGCAGCATGCTGAAGTAATTCTGCAGGGTAATTCTCGTCAAGGGCAACATAGGCTCTGGCATCGGCGTATATGGTTACCTTTTTCTCCGCAAGCTTGGCGCAAAGAAATGGCAAATCAGGAAGCCGCTCCCTATCGATAACCAGGCAGTCGAGCGCATTGCATACGCTTACCCGGCGGGTTTTTGCGTTGGTGATAATAGCTTGCCCCCTTGCCGAATCGCCAGAACTCTCGAAGTAGGTATGGCAGATGCCGGCTCCTGTCTCTATAATAGGAATTGAAGAGTGCTTTCGTACAAAATTGATGAGTGCTTGACCTCCACGAGGGATAATAACATCCACCAAGCCATTTGCCGAAAGCAGCTCGGCAGCGGCAACCCTATCAATTGGCAGCAGGTTTACAATGTTCGTATCAACCCCGAAATCGGTAAGCACACTCTTTATCAAAGACACAATGGCAACATTCGAATGATGGGCATCCGAGCCTCCTTTCAGGATGGTAGCGTTGCCCGACTTAAGGCAGAGCGCAAACACATCGAACGTAACGTTAGGACGTGCCTCGAAGATAACCCCTACAACCCCCAGCGGCACCGACACCTTGGTTAGCTTTAGCCCATTGGCTAGCGTTCGCTGCTCTCTGATCCGATTTAAAGGAGAAGGTAGCTCCGCCACATTCCGCAGATCGCTAGCGATAGCCTCAATGCGCTCCCCACTTAGCAGCAAACGGTCGTACCTAGGATCGTCGTATCTCATTGCTGCCGCATCTTTGGCATTTGCCTTAAGAATGACATCAGCGTGGGCAATCGCTCTATCGGCAACAGCATTCAGGATGCTGCCTACAAGAGCATCATCCAGGAAGCCCACCGCTCTCGATGCCCGTTGCGTATTTTCCAGTATCGATTTAATGCTACCCATTCTAATGGTATTATATTAAAAGGAGATGGATGTAATATTGCACCTCTACCATTTGTCCCTTGAGTTACTCGGGAAGGTAGAGATAGTCGTAGTGAATAAACGGCTTTGCCTTTTTGCTGCCAAGCAGCGCCTGGGTTTTAACCGAATCGTACTGAGCCTTGCCAACACCCAGCTGGTTACCCTTAGCATCGTAAATAGAAACCAGATCGCCCTTCTTGAAGTACCCCTCCACCGAGTCGATACCGATAAGCAGCAGGCTGGAAGCCTTATCGGAAAGCAGCACCTCGCGTGCACCATCGTTCACCACAACAGCCCCCTTGGCAAAACTCTCGGAGTGGGCGAGCCACTTCTTGATGGTTGACGAAGGCTTAACCGATGGAACAAAGTGCGTATTGGGCACGTCCTTGTTGCTGTCGAGCAAATCTACCAGCACATTCTCGCGTTTGCCGTTGGCGATATGCACGTTGATACCCTGCTTGGCAATCTTACGGGCAATGCTAGCCTTGGTAATCATGCCACCACGGCCAAACTCCGATTTAGTTTCGCTGATGTAATCCGACAGTCCCTTGGCGTTATCCTTTACCTCACGAATAAGCGTAGAGTCGGGTTCGCTAGGATGCCCCGTATAGACACCATCGACATTGCTAAGGATGATGAGCGCCTCGAACCCCATCATAGAGGCGATAAGCCCCGAAAGCTCGTCGTTGTCAGTAAACATCAGCTCGGTAATGGAGATGGTGTCGTTCTCGTTAATTATAGGAATAACCCCATTCTCCAGAAGCGTCGTCAAGCAGTTCTTCATGTTGAGGTAGTGCCTGCGGTCCTTAAAGTTTTCCTTAGTAGTAAGCACCTGCGCGCAGGTAATGCCGCACTCGCGAAACAGGTCGTAGTAGCGGTTGATGAGGCGCACCTGCCCAATAGCCGACCACAGCTGGCGAGAGGAGACGTCGTCGAGCTTACGCGCCGGCTGCAGCTCGCTGCGCCCTGCCGCTACTGCCCCCGACGAAATTAGCACAACCTCTACCCCCTCCTTTTTCAGCCTCGAAAGCTGATCGACCAGCGCAGCCATACGTGCCACGTCGAGCATCTTATCGGCTCGCGTAAGCACGTTGCTACCAACCTTTACGGCTACCCGTTTATAGCGCGCATCCATACTACTTCTTTTTATCTATCTTCTTGTACGATGTTACAAGTCCTTGAATAAGCGATGAACTGAATCCCTGATGCTCCATCTCGTTAAGCCCCGATATGGTAATGCCCATTGGCGTAGTTACCTTATCGATCTCCCTCTCGGGATGGTGACCCGATTTCAAAATAAGCTCACTTGCCCCCTTCATTGTTTGAGCGGTAATAAACTGAGCCATCTCGGCGCTAAAGCCAATCTCGATTCCGCCCTGCGTTGCGGCACGCATAAAGCGCAGCGCAAAGGCAATACCGCACGATCCGAGCACCGTAGCTGCCGCCATCAGCTCCTCGTTGATAATTGCCGTGGAGCCTAACCCATTAAACAGCGATTCTACGATATCCTGCTTATCGCTCCACTTCTTGTCGAAGGCAATACAGGTCATCGACTCGCCAAGGGCAATAGCGGTGTTGGGCATCGCCCTGAAAACAGGGACTTCGGTACCGGCAGCTTTCTGCAGCTCGGCTAGATTTACTCCGGCAACAAACGACACCACAATCTTACCCGAATTTAGCGCCCCCTTTACTTCTTGTAAAACATCAATAACCTGATAAGGTTTTATGGCAAGTATAATGATATCGCAAGCGGCTACCGCATCGACGTTGCTCGATAGCACGTTAACCTTTCTCTCCTTTAGGTGGTCGAGCAGATGGGTTCTGCGCCGAGTGATGTACACATTCTCGGCAGCCATTGTTTGAGTGTGAAGAATTCCCTCAACAAGGGCTGAGCCCAAGTTTCCTCCGCCAATAATGGCAACTTTTTTTTCGTTCATAGTCCTTCGGTATATTTTCTAGTCGATCTCCTGATCGTACTTCTTGCAAAGATCGCAAATTCCCCTGTAAGGGCAAGCCAGCTCGTGGGTCGTGCAAGGCTCTATAATCCTAGGGGTGTAGTATAGCGCCTTCGAATCGTCGAGCCACAGGTCGCGAAGAAAGGTGTAGCGCATATGCAAGGGCAAATTTGCAGGAAACGCCACAATTTTACCTAGCGCATTAAAGGCATTCTCTAGCGCATTGGCTAGCGAGCCCGCTTGCTCGTGGCTAAGCGTAGCCACCTCAGGCAGTCCAACCCTTTCGACCTTATACCTGCGGTTGAAGATACCGAAGTAGGTACTAATGGATAGGGCTTGGTTTTTTACCTTTTGTGATTTGGTGGTTGCCGCGGAGGATATTACTGAACCCATTTCGGCAATATCCACAATACGCCTTAGCGATTGGTTTATGCAAAGTTCCATAACGAAAAAAATATTGAAGGATGAAAAAAGTTTACTTACCCAAGGGAGGTGGGGGATGCGCGGTTGCTACCGCACTTTTTGCCAAAAGCGCCGTGCAAATCTTTCCGGGTAATTTCGATGATACTGGTTAATCATAGTTGAAGATTGTGACACGATTCGAGGGCAATATAGAAACTAAAATCACACCTGATACCGAACCTATATTTTATTACTATTCTTTAACAGCACCCTAAACCTAAACAGGGGGACGGCAGCAAAAACATACAGTTTATCTTAACATCACCCCAAAACAAAGCACCCCACAAAAGCAAAAACCAGAAAGAGGTTTCATCTTTCAGGTTTCAATATGTAAGTTTTCTACAATACATAAATATCCTACGGACAATAGCTGTACTGTAAAAGTACCGCGTGGCGGTTATAGTTTGGTTTTATAACGAAAAGGGTAGGTATTAGTGATGAGTTAACCCTTTTCTTAGAGAATATATTCAACCCCTTGGGGGTTGTTTTCATCTTCCGATCAAATTCCCCGAGTTTCACTCGGGGCTATTAAAGTTAAAGCCCTTACGGGCTTCAAGTAGTAGAGATGATAGGTTGATTCTATACTAATGTAGAGTATTATCGCATAATGGTTGCTAATCTACAATCCGAAAGGATTGAATTCTAATAGCCCCGCATGCAATGCGGGGAAACAAAGTCTAGTATAATCACAACCGCAGCGCGGTTGAATAGCGAAATGAAAAGAGGACATTCCTCACCCAAAACGTTATGAGCCTATAGTTTTGTAAAGTTCCCTTCCACCCTTATTGTTCTTATTCTCCGAAAAGAAATGTTGTAATATTTTTACAGATGCACGTCCGTGCCTTTCCTCGCCCTACTCGTGGCTGCTATAGTAGCGCATAAACTGCGACCGCTCGTAAACACCCAGGTCGCCCAGATTTCTAGGGTTCATCAAGCCCCTAAAGTCTTCTATCGACTCGTACTGATGCCGATCCATCCATCCGCCAATAGAATCGAGCATCTCGCCAATGGTACTAAGCCCTTTTTTGTAGAGCACCGAGCAAACCTCCACCACGGTGGCTCCGGCAAGCAGCTGCTTGATGGCCGCCTCGCCGCCGTGAATGCCCGTTGATGCGGCAACATCAATCGTAGGAACTGCCGCCGAAACAATGCCCACCCAGCGCAACGACTCGCGGATGTCGGAGGGCGTACTGTAGACGCTGGCCGACCCTACCTCCAGGGTTTCGATGTTGATATCGGGCTCGTAGAAGCGGTTGAAGAGCACCACCCCGTTAATCTTACGGAAGTAGAGCTGATCGACCATGTGGGGAATGCTGGTGAAGGTCTTGGCCATCTTCACCGATAGCGGAATGGAAACAATGCTGCGCAGCCTGGTGGCGATGGCCAGGTACTGCTCCTCGTACGCTGCCGCATTCAGCTCCTTTTTCGATGCTAGGAAGTAGATGTTCAGCTCCAGCGCATCGGCACCGGCGGCCTCTATCCGCTTGGCGAAGTTCACCCACTCGCCCACCGAGGTGCAGCTAATGCTGGCGATTACGGGAATCGACACCGCCATTTTTGCCTCGCGAATCAGCGTCAGGTACTCCTCCACCGAGTTGTTCACGGCGTAGCTCATGATGTAGTCGTGGGCCTCGGGGTAGTCGCCCTCGCGCTCGTAGGCGTGCGCATCGTGGGTAAGCTGCTCCTGAAAAAGCGACTTAAGCACCACCGCAGCGGCACCGGCATCCTCCATCTTTTTTATGTTTTCGACGGATGATGTCAAGCCCGAGCTGCTTACGACTACTGGATTTTTAAGGGATAGCCCAAGATACCTTACGCCTAATGATTTCATGGCCAAATGTCGTTTTGATGAATCACCAGACAAGTTATGAAATCATCGGGAGGAATGCACCTAAGGATTGGGCATAAAGCCCATATCGCTAAACGAATGTGATTTTTGAAAGAAGATTGATGGTAAACACTAGGGGCTGTTTTTCCTCTCGCTTAGGCAATGTCATTAACTTAAGCATATCGTTCAATCAGCGCTGTCATTCCGGGCTTGTCCCGGGATCTCCTGAGGATATAAAATTGCATTCTGGAGGAGATCCCGGCCCATAGCCGTCAAGCTAAGCCTGAATTCAAAAGGATAAATGCCCAATAGCAGCACGTTATCCCCTCCTCGGGAGGGGTAGGGGTGGGTTAAGAACGCGAAGAGAAGCGGGAAATGTTTATTTAAACGAACAAACCCACCCCCTGCCCCTCCAAGGAGGGGATAACCAATTTCAATCATGCACTAATGCTTGATATCTATCTTTATCCTTTCAAAACGTAGCACTAAGCATCCTTAGCTTGACGGCTATGGATCCCGGCCTTCGCCATGGTGTTTACGGAAGAAGGTTATACGAAACTGCTAAACTTGCCTCCCTAAAAAGAACCGTCTTATTTTAAGTACACCCGCCCGCCAAAGATTGCCGAGCCCACGCGTACCATGGTGCTGCCCTCCTCGATGGCAATGCGGAAATCGTCCGACATGCCCATCGAGATCTCCTTAAACGAGGGCTCGCTGGCGTAGTACTTCTGCTTGATCTTCGTATATATCTCCTTAAGGTTGTGGAACTCGCCGCGCACCTGCTCCACGTTGTCGGTAAAGGTGGCCATGCCCATCACGCCCACCATGCGGACGTTGCGGAGTTCGGCCAGCGCGCCCGATTCGAGGAGCTCCGCCAGCTCGGCGTAGTCGAAGCCAAACTTGGTCTCCTCCTGGGCGATGTACATCTGAAAGAGGCAGTCGATTACGCGGCCACACTTGGCGGCCTCCTTGTCGATTACCGCCAGCAGCTTGGGCGAATCTACCGAGTGGATGAGCGCCACAAACGGCGCGATGTACTTCACCTTGTTGGTTTGCAGGTGGCCAATCATGTGCCACTCGATATCCTTGGGCAGGTCGGCCCACTTCTGGGTTAGCTCCTGCGGCTTGTTCTCGCCAAACACGCGCTGCCCGGCCTGGTAGGCCTCCTCGATGGCCTCGTTGGGCTTGGTCTTCGATACGGCTATCAGCGTTACGCCGGCAGGCACGTCCTTTCTTATCTCGCTTAGGTTTTCTCTTACGCTCATCTCGCTCTGTTTTTTCGGCACCAAAGGTACCAAAGGCGGAGGAATTGCGAAGGGGTGCTGCTCGTTTTTGTGCAGCTATTCGGAAGGTAGACGAAAAAGATTTCGCGTTTTCCCCCTAGCTGCTGCATCAATTCGAGACGCACTGCTCGCGTCTCTAAATTGCCATCCCCGTTCCACCAAACAAAAAGCCCCTCGCCGAACGACGAAGGGCCTACCTGTGCCTTGGTTTGTAATAGGTTTAGTGCTTCTTACTTACTTGTTAGGTTGATCTTTCTTAGGTTTACTCTCCGCCTTGCGGGCACGCGTAAAGAACTCCTTAAGCGCATTGTAGCTAGCCTCGGCACCAGGGGTGTCCGAGCGACGTTTGAAATCAATATACCGGTAAAGTACCAACGAATCGTTGTAGTTATCGTAGTCGTGCATCATCTTGGCGCTCTCGAAACGGCTGATGATACCATTGGCAAGCAGCAGAACGCTCTCGTAGAACATCCGTGCGCTATAGTCCTTTTCGTACTCTACCCAGTCCACCTCTAGCGGAGCCAGCTGTGGGTTAATAGTCTTAATCTCTCTAGACTTGTTGATAAAGAGCTTATTCTTTTCGTTAACCGAACCGAAGAAGCCCCGTTTATCCGCATTCAGATCAGGTAGCTTAGCATCAACAATAGCCTTAATGCTGTTTAGGGCCGTATTTATCGTCTTCTTTTCCTCCTCCGTGAGAAGGTCTACAATTACATTAGAATCCATAATTTATTCATTTTTTAAGGCACAGGTAACGTGCGATATTAGTATTTTTTAGGTTTACTACAAAGTATTGCCATCTTTATTTTTCATTTCATCAAAAATAGTAGGCGCATACCATGCACACCTACTGTCCTATATCGATTATACATGTCGAGCATTCCCAAAACGGCAACTATTAACATCCACTATGCACGAGCTGCTGCAATTAGCAAACGGTAACACCTCCGATAGGCATTGGAACACCCCCAATACCCGAGCAACCACCCCTACACGCCCTTGGTTTAGGTTCGGAACCTAAACGGACCACCTGTATAGGTGGTTCCGACCACCTCCATAGGTGTTCCGTACCACCTTCGAGGCCCATCCGACCACCTCTATAGGTGGTAGCGACCACCCCAACAGGTGTATCGGACCACCTGTATAGGTATTCCCGACCACCTCCATAGGTGTTCCGTACCACCTTCGAGGCCCAACCGACCACCCTTGTAGGTGGTAGCGATTACCCCAACAGGTGTAACAAACCACCTTGGAGGCTCACCATTGCACCTAGTATTCAAACCCGAGGCTTGGCTTAGCCTTGTGGATGCTTTTTCATACAGCTAACAAGTACAACGGCACAAAATAATGCCTACTTTAGCCGCCAATCTTTATTATCAAAAACCTTAGAAAACGGATTTGGTAGTGGACTATTTTAGTTAAGTTCCAATTCGGGATAAAAAGTTGTGTTTGTTGCGAAATAGAATTGGAATGAGGAACTACGTTTGTTTTTCGATTTTTGGATAATGTAGTAGTTACGACTCAATATTAATATAATCATAATGTAAATACAATTACACGAGAACACCCAATATAACAAGTAACAAATCAACGCTAAAAAAACTAACATGAAAATTAGAACATCTTTAAAACGAAATTCAATCATTTTCTTTTCAACAAGTATTATTGTCTTGTCTATTTACTCTTATTATCAGAAAACAAACATTGAGCATCTTGAAAGCAGAATTGACACATTAAACAATAATTTCAGGACTCTAGTTTTAAAAGATTCTTCTTTTATTGATAGAATAAAACTAATCCAATTCAAAGAAGATTCTTATATAAAGCAATTAGATAGAGATACAAATCTCATACTTTGGTTTATTGCAATTGTTTTTGGTTTATTTGGTTTAATATCTTATTCATCTTTCAATAGAAGAGTGCAGATAGTAGAAGAGGACCTTCAAGAAAAATTCAACAATTCAGTAGGTGAGTTAGACCAACTTAAGGATAGCCTAATTAATATTAGAGCAGATTTAGAATCTGAGTCTTCAACTGTAAACTCACAGTTAGCAGAAGGTTTCCTAAAAGAAGGAAATTCTGACTACTATTTATTCTATAGTTTATTATCATTAAACAAAAACGCATCATGTTATTCACGAATATCAAATAACAAACAGCTTTCAGAAGCAACATTAAAGTCCATTACTACACATCTTGTTTGCGTAAATTCAAAATTAGACACTATTAAACCTAAGCCTAAAATATCAGAAGATACATACTTAAACATAACTTATAGTATAAGATCTATAAACGACATCGAATTGATTGAATTATTATCAACAACCAATAGGTTAATTACTATAGAAAAAAACATGTCGTAATTAAAAATACCCTAGTTCGCCGTAGCCTAAATCGAAGTAAAGGTTCGGCAACCTTTGCATTGTCCGTCGAACATAAATAGAGGATTTAAGCAGAAGGCAATCGTGGTTATTTCGTAGAGCCGTTGTACTGCAACGGCTCTACCACTACAATACAGCATAAGAAAAACAAACACCTATAATAACAAGTACACATCTATGAGACTACTACTATGCATGGCAATCGCCTGCTCAACCTCCGCCTTTGGCCAAATGTTCATCAAATCCAAGGAAGCCGACAAGCAGGATAGCCTTTTTATGCTAAACCTAGGTAAGCCCTATCCGGCCTTCACCGCTACAACGCTAGAAGGGAAAACGGTTACGGAAAAGGAGATGATCGGGAAGGTCACCTTTATTAACTTCTGGTGGCAGTTCTGCGGCCCATGCATTGCCGAATTCGATGCGCTAAACGCGCTATACGGCAAGTTTAGGAGCAACCCTAAGTTCCAGTATCTATCCTTTACGTACGATTCCATAAGCGATGCAAAGGAAATGGTACGAAAGCATGGGCTTCCCTACCCGGTCTGCTCGATACCACAAAAGGAATGCTACCGCTTAAATTTCGGGAAAGGATTCCCCACCACCATTATTGTAGACCAAACGGGAAAGGTTGCGTTTCTGGAATCAGGAGGGGGCAAAGACAAAGAGATAGCATCGCAACTGGTGCTGCAATTCGAAAAGGAAATTGAGAAGCTGCTGGAGAAGGAATAGCTTTGCACACGAGCAAGCCCTAACAGGTTTTAAGGTCCTGTCAGGGCTACAAGCATAAAAGGTCGCCCCGAAAACGAGGCGACCTTTTAATTTGATCTAACGCCAAAATCTAAATTTTAAAATCTAGCGTCTATTATCTAATGTCTAACATCTAACGTCTTCTTCCCTAGCCCAACAGGTAGTACAGCCCTAAGAATATCCCACACGAAAGGACTACGGTAACCGGGATGGTTATCACCCAAGCAATAAGAATGTTCTTTATGGTTTTTTGCTGTAGATTCTCTAAGCCTCCCTGCGAAACCATGGTACCCGCAATACCCGAAGAGAGGACATGGGTGGTACTTACCGGAAGCCCGAACACGGAGGATAGGCCAATAGTACTGGATGCCACTATCTCGGCACTAGCGCCCTGAGCATAGGAGAGGTGCGATTTGCCGATCTTCTCCCCGATGGTCACCACAATGCGCTTCCACCCGATCATCGTACCCAAACCTAACGCCATCGACACCAATAGTAATACGGGCCATGGGGCGTACTCGGTAAACTCCTTTAACGTCTTTATATTCTTGCTTAACCCCTTATATTCGCTCTCAGTTAGGCCAATCGCGGCATTGTCCTTATTGGCCTTAAGGATGGTTTCGTACGATTTGCTCATCAGCACGATGTCGTTGCGAACCTTTAAACGGTTTTCCGCCTTAATCTCATCCTTCACCTCCGATTTTTCGATCTCTGCCTTAATTTCGGCCACCTCAAGCTTAATCGCAGCAAGCTTCTTCTGATGCTCAACGCTAAGGGCGTTAGCATTCATCTTGTTGGTGTACGACTCGATGGCATGGATGTTACCATACATATTACTTACGCTCTTGGAATTATCGAGGGCAAAATATGCTGGTGCTAAGCTGATAAGGATTATCATGATAAGCCCTACACCCTTCTGTCCATCGTTCGAGCCGTGGAAGTAGCTCACGCTGGTGCAGGTAAGCACGAGGATGCTACGAATCCAGAACGGAGGTTTCTTATTGGGGTCGGCCTCTCTAAAAAATCGCTTCTTCTTAACCACCCGTTTAAAGATAAACATCATAAGCATGGCCAACCCGAAACCCAGCAAGGGGGAGAACAGCAACGCAAGACCCGCATCAACCACCTTCTTCCAGTTCAGGGCCACATTGCCATCGACGTTGATGAACATGAAGGCGATACCCACCCCAAAGATGGATCCCAGCAGCGTATGCGAGCTCGAGCAGGGAATCCCAAAATACCAAGTCCCGAGATTCCAAAATATGGCGGTCAGTATAAGCGCAAAGACCATCGCCATATTATGCGCTACGTTTTGATCGACGAGCATCTCGAGGGGGAGCAGGTTAATGATAGCCATGGCCACCGCCAGACCGCCAAAGTATACGCCTAGGAAATTCCAGATCCCCGACCAGATAACGGCCGTACGAGGCTTCAGCGATTTGGTGTAAATAACCGTAGCCACCGCATTGGCGGTATCGTGAAAGCCATTGATGAACTCAAAGGCCAATGCTGCTATAATGCTTACTATAAGCAGTAAGGTCATGCCATCACTCAGTCCAAACATAATTTTAAAATTTAAGCCACAAAGGTACCAAATCGGACAAGGGGAAAGTTAAGGCAGCGTTTTTAGTATATTAAGATAACGTTAAGTCAAGAAACACCTGTCAGGGCTACAAGCATAAAAGGTCGCCCCGAACCCGAGGCGACCTTTTTACTATTTCTAACGCCAAATTTAACATCTAGCGTCTAATATCTAATTCCTACTCCCACTCAATAGTTGCTGGTGGTTTCGAGCTGATGTCGTATACTACGCGGTTAATCCCGCGCACCTTGTTGATGATATCGTTGGATACCTTTGCAAGAAACTCGTATGGAAGGTGTGCCCAGTCGGCGGTCATACCATCGGTAGAGGTTACCGCACGAAGCGCCACCACAAACTCGTAGGTACGCTCGTCGCCCATAACGCCAACCGATTGTACGGGTAGCAGCATTACGCCAGCCTGCCAAACCTCCTTGTAAAGATCGGCGTCGCGCAAACCTTGGATAAAGATATGGTCGGCCTCCTGAAGTAGGGCAACCTTCTCCTCGGTAACCTCGCCTAGAATACGGATTCCAAGACCGGGACCTGGGAAAGGATGGCGTTCGAGGAACATAGCAGGAATCTCCAGCTGACGGCCTACACGACGAACCTCATCCTTAAATAAAAGGCGAAGCGGCTCAACCACCTTAAGGTTCATCTTATCGGGTAGTCCACCCACGTTGTGGTGCGACTTAATGGTCGCCGATGGGCCATTTACCGACACCGACTCGATAACATCGGGGTAGATGGTGCCCTGAGCCAGCCACTTTACATCTTGTATCTTGTGCGCCTCTACATCGAACACCTCGATGAAGTCGCGACCAATAATCTTACGCTTTCCTTCAGGATCGGTTTCGCCCTTAAGGTCGTTCCAGAACTTGTGGCGAGCATCAACGCCAATAACGTTTAGCCCAAGAATCTTGTAGGCCTCCATAACGCTCGTAAACTCGTCCTTACGGAGCAAGCCGTTATCAACAAAGATACAGGTTAGATTAGCGCCAATAGCCTTTTGAAGAAGAACGCCGGCAACGGTAGAATCCACCCCACCCGAAAGGGCAAGGATAACCTTATCGTTACCCAGCTGCTCGCGAAGCGAGTTTACGGTAGTCTCCACGTACGAAGCAGGAGTCCAATCCATAGAGCAGCCGCAGATACCAGCTACAAAGTTCTTGAGCAGCTGCAAGCCTTCGGTGCTGTGGTACACCTCGGGGTGGAACTGAATACCCCAGGTTTCCTCCCCTTCGATCTTGTAGCCAGCCACCTTCACGTCGTGCGTGCTGGCAACAATGTTGTAGGTATCAGGGATCGATACGATGGTATCGCCATGCGACATCCACACCTGCGATTGGTGGCTGATGGTGTGGAAAAGAGGATCGTCATCAACCACATGGGTAAGCTTAGCACGTCCATACTCGCGGCTGTTCGAGGCCTTAACCTCGCCACCGTAGTAGTGCGATAGAAACTGCGCTCCGTAGCAAACGCCAAGGAGTGGCACCTTACCTTTTATGGTTTCCAAATCGGGCACTGGCGCATCTTTATCGCGCACCGAAAATGGACTTCCCGACAGAATCACCCCCCTCACCGACGAGTCGAGCGCAGGAAAGTGGTTGTAAGGATGGATTTCGCAGTAAACATTAAGCTCGCGCACACGGCGTGCAATAAGCTGGGTGTACTGCGACCCAAAATCAAGAATTAAAATTTTCTCTTGCATATTAGTGTGGATGCTTAGTCCTTAAATCGTTTCAGTTCAATAGCGAAGGTTGATCCTTCTTTTGCCAGTTCGACATTCTCGAACTCCTCTTTAGCCTCGCGCAAAAATACCGAATAATCCTTATATCTGGAAGAGAAGTGGCCAACTACGAGCTTTTTAGCATTTGCCAGTCGGGCAATCTTAGCCGCCTGCTTTGCCGTGGAATGCCCGGTTTGGGCAGCCATCTTCTTAAGCTCCTCGGTGAAGGTTGCCTCGTGGTAGAGCAAATCTACATCCTTAACGTACTCGTGTACCCTGTTCGAATAGGCCGTATCCGAGCAGAAGGCGTACGAGCGGGGTTCGTAGGGGAGGTAGGTTAGCGACTCGTTGGGTATCACCTCACCATTATCGAGCATGAGGTCGGCGCCATTCCTAATTCGCACCACCTCGGCCAGCGACAGCTTGTACTTTTCGATCATCCACTTGTGGATGTTACGGTGCGGCGCCTTCTCCCTAAACAGGTATCCAAAGCACGACACCCGATGCTTAAGCGGGAAAGCCTCTACCTGCAACGAATCATCCTCATAAATAATCTCCTTCGACTTCACCGCTACCTCGTGGAATTCTATCTTATACTGAAACTCCTGTCCGAAGTACTTCAGATGATCGTCAAGAATACTCTTTAGTAGGCGATGCCCGTAGATGTGCAAGTCAGCCTTGCGCCCAAGCAGGTTCATGGTTGATAGCAAACCGTAAATGCCAAAGATATGGTCGCCATGCAGGTGGCTGATAAAGATGTGATTTATCCGTACCAGCTTAAAATGGTTACGACGTAGCTGGGTTTGGGTTCCCTCTCCGCAATCAATTAAAAAAAACCGCTCATGCACGTTGAGCGCATGAGCGGTTGGATATCGGTCTAAAGTCGGCAGAGCCGAACTTGTTCCTAGGATAGTGACGCTAAACTCCACTAAACTGCTGAGTTTTGAAAGAACGACCTAACTTCCTCCGGAGTTCCAGCAATGTTAAGTACGGTATCGAGCTGCGATAGCTTAACCAGCTGATCTACGGTTTCGGTTAAACCTGTCAAAACAAAGGTTCCATTTGCATTTTTGCACAAACGGTTAGCAACGAGAATAGCGCTTAACCCCGACGAATCACAATACTGGCAATTGCTCAGATCGAGAACTATATTAGATTCTCCATTGCCTGCAATAACCACCAACTCCGACTTTAAATCAGGAGCGATGTTGGTGTCAAGCTTAGAATCCACCACCTTAATCATGGTGTATTCGGGCAATTTTTCAATATTCAAATTCATCGTCTTTGCTTTTTATTCAACTATTCCTCAGCAGCGTTAGCCTTGCCTTCCATCTCAGACTTAAGAGCGGCTAGAGCATCGATATCACCAAGCGTAGTTGTTGGCTTATTCTCAACGTTAGTCTTCACCTTCTTAACTGTAGACTTTTGAGCACCGGCAGGCTTTGCCTTCTTATCAGCGCCTTCCGACTTCTTAGCGTCCTCGAAAGTACGGCTGTGAGAAACGATGATTCTCTTAGCACCCTTATTGAATTCGATAACCTTGAACTCAAGCTTCTCTTCTAGCTTAGCAGGAGTTCCATCTTCCTTAGTTAGATGCTTAGGAGTAGCAAAACCATCAACACCGTAAGGAAGAGCGATACGTGCACCCTTATCTTCTAGCTCAACGATAGTACCTTCATGGATAGAATCAACGGTGAATACAGTTTCGAATACATCCCATGGGTTTTCTTCAAGTTGCTTGTGACCAAGGCTCAAACGACGGTTTTCCTTATCGATTTCAAGAACTACAACTTCGATTTCAGCTCCAATTGAGGTGAACTCAGATGGGTGCTTAACCTTCTTAGTCCAAGAAAGGTCAGAGATATGGATTAAGCCATCTACGCCCTCTTCGATCTCAACAAATACACCAAAGTTGGTGAAGTTACGAACGCGAGCGGTGTGCTTAGAGTTAACAGCGTACTTTTCGTCGATGTTTTCCCATGGATCTTGACGAAGTTGCTTGATACCAAGCGACATCTTGCGCTCTTCGCGATCGAGGGTAAGGATAACAGCTTCAACTTCGTCGCCCACCTTAAGGAATTCTTGTGCGCTACGTAGGTGCTGAGACCAAGACATTTCAGAAACGTGGATAAGACCTTCAACGCCAGTTGCAATCTCAACGAATGCACCGTAGTCAGCCATAACCACAACTTTACCCTTAACCTTGTCACCAACCTTAAGGTTAGCATCAAGAGAATCCCATGGATGAGCAGTAAGTTGCTTAAGACCAAGGGCAATACGCTTCTTAGCGTCATCGAAGTCAAGGATAACAACGTTAAGTTTTTGATCTAGCTCAACAATTTCTTCTGGGTGATTAACACGACCCCAAGATAGGTCGGTGATATGGATAAGACCATCTACGCCACCAAGGTCGATGAATACACCGTAAGAAGTGATGTTCTTAACGGTTCCTTCAAGTACTTGACCCTTTTCAAGCTTAGCGATGATGTCTTTCTTTTGTTGTTCAAGTTCTTCCTCGATAAGAGCCTTGTGAGAAACTACAACGTTCTTGAACTCGTGGTTGATCTTAACGACCTTGAATTCCATAGTCTTACCTACGTAAACATCGTAATCGCGGATTGGCTTAACATCGATTTGAGAACCTGGAAGGAATGCTTCGATACCAAATACGTCAACGATCATACCACCACGGGTGCGGCACTTGATGTAACCCTTGATAACTTCGTCCTTGTCAAGAGCCTCGTTAACACGATCCCAAGAGCGGAGAACTCTTGCTTTTTTGTGTGAAAGGTTAAGCTGACCTTTTTTGTCTTCTTGGCTTTCTACGTAAACTTCTACGACATCGCCAATTTTAAGCTCTGGGTTGTAGCGGAATTCGTTTAGCGAAACAACGCCATCCGACTTGTAGCCAATGTTAACTACAACTTCGCGCTTGTTCATTGCGATAACGGTACCGTCAACTACTTCGTTAACTGCAACGTTAGAAAGTGTTTGGTCGTACTTTGTAAGGATGCTCTCCTTAGTATCGTCGTACAGACCTTCTTCTGATTCGAACGCATCCCAATCGAATTGATCTACAGGAATAGAAGCGTTCTTTGTTGCAAATTGCTTTGCGTTACCTTCTTCACGAAGGATTTCTTCATTGTTTGCCATTTAAATTAATTTTAAAGCAACTAATGGGTTAGACATTATTTATAGAAAACTCTGAGCTCGCAAAGGTACTCTTTCTTTCCATACAAAGAATAGATTATCAGTATTTTTTTAAGCTATTATAGCACTCTTTATTGTGCCTTTCTGGCTGCAATTACTGGAATAGCCATTTCCACCCTTGACGTTCGCCATTTTTGTATAAAACAACAGCATTCCACACTTAGAGAACACTCTTTTTTATAATTTTGGAATCTTTTGAAACAGACGTATGCTATAGAGAAAGCATCCTTGCTGTTCACCAAATCGAGAAAATAAAATTATACCGAATGAAAATAGCAGTTGTGGGAACCGGATACGTTGGGCTGGTAAGCGGAACCTGCTTTGCAGAAACCGGCACTATCGTTACCTGTGTTGATGTAAACGAGAAGAAAATATCGCAGCTTAATAGCGGCATCATTCCAATTTACGAGCCAGGTCTTGAGAATATGGTTAAGCGCAACGTCGAAAAGCAGCGCCTATTCTTTACCACCAACCTTAAAGATGCCATGGTTGGCGCCGAAGCAATCTTCATTGCTGTTGGAACGCCACCCGACGAGGATGGAAGCGCCGACCTAAAGCACGTATTGACAGTTGCCTCTGAAATAGGAAGGAACCTTCAAGTCTATACTGTTGTTGTAAACAAGAGCACCGTACCCGTTGGTACAGCGCAAAAGGTAAAAAATGTAATTAAGCAGGAACTCGAAAAGCGAGGCGTAAATATTCCATTCGATGTGGCATCAAACCCTGAGTTTTTAAAAGAAGGTAACGCCATCGACGACTTCCTGAAACCCGATCGAATTGTTGTGGGCACAGAATCGGAAGAGGCTCAAAAGCTGATGGGTAAGCTCTACAAGCCATTCTTGCTAAACGGACATCCTATCGTATTCATGGATCTACTATCGTCAGAGCTAACCAAGTATGCCGCAAATGCCATGCTGGCTACCAAGATCAGCTTCATTAACGACATAGCTAACCTATGCGAGATTGTAGGTGCCGACGTAAACCTTGTCCGTAAGGGTATTGGATCAGATTCCCGCATTGGCAATAAGTTTATCTACGCCGGTGCTGGTTACGGTGGCAGCTGCTTCCCTAAAGATGTTAAAGCGCTAATCAAGACCGCACAGGATCACAACCACACGCTCGAGATTCTAAAATCGGTTGAGAGCGTGAACGAAAGACAAAAGCAGATTGTTTACCATAGGGTTAAAGACTTCTTCAACGGTAATCTAAAAGGTAAGAAGATTGCCATGTGGGGACTCTCGTTTAAGCCCAACACCGACGATATGCGCGAAGCACCATCGGTGGTAATAATCGAAAGCCTCCTTAAAGATGGAGCAACGGTTTCGGCATACGACCCTGTTGCCATAAACGAGGCAAAACGAATCCTTGGCGACACCATTCAATACGCAACATCGCCCTACGAGGCCACCAAGAATGCAGATGCGCTAATCCTGATTACCGAATGGTCGGAGTTCAGGATCATCAACTTCGAGGAACTGGAGAAGAATATGAACCAAAAGGTGATCTTCGATGGACGTAACATCTACGACCCAGAGGAGATGCGCGAAAGAGGATACGTTTACTACAGCATAGGCAGAAAGCCCATCAACGGACCGAAATAGTACCAGCAATGAGACAAAAAAGGATATTAGTAACAGGAGGTGCCGGATTCCTTGGCTCGCATCTTTGCGAGCGCCTGCTAAACGATGGGCATGATGTAATCTGCCTCGACAACTTCTTTACAGGCTCTAAGGGGAACGTAGTTCATCTCCTGAATAATCCTTTTTTCGAGCTGGTTCGACACGATGTTATTGCCCCTTACTACGCCGAGGTAGACGAGATCTACAACCTTGCCTGCCCAGCATCGCCCATCCACTACCAGTACAACCCTATTAAAACGGTAAAAACATCGGTGATGGGCGCCATCAACATGTTGGGACTGGCAAAAAGAGTAAAGGCAAAAATCCTGCAGGCATCTACCAGCGAGGTTTACGGCGATCCGCTCGTACATCCGCAGCTAGAGGAGTACTGGGGCAACGTGAACCCGATTGGTAAGCGCTCGTGCTACGACGAGGGCAAGCGCTGCGCCGAAACCCTCTTTATGAACTACCACTACCAAAACGACGTCCGCGTCAAGATCGTCCGTATATTCAACACCTACGGTCCGCGAATGAAGGAGGCAGATGGTAGGGTGGTATCCAACTTCATCATTCAGGCGCTACGCAACGAGGATATCACGGTTTACGGCAATGGGCTGCAGACCCGCAGTTTTCAGTACGTCGATGACTTGGTGGAGGGTTTGATTCGGATGATGGCTACCAACGATGACGTAACCGGACCTATCAACCTTGGCAATCCAACGGAGTTCTCCATCTTGGAGCTAGCCCAAAAGGTTATCGAGCTAACCAACTCCAAATCGAAAATTGTTTTTGAGCCGCTTCCCTCCGACGATCCCATCCAGCGACAACCCAGCATCGAAAAGGCAAAGGCAATGCTGGGAGGCTGGGAACCTAGCATTCAACTAGACGATGGTCTACGAAAAACCATCGAGTACTTTAAAAACACGCTATAAGCCTACTGGTCTTATTGTATAGCATATATTTAATGGTCATTTTTGCACCGTAAAACAGCCAATATGAATAGAGAAACCTATACCGTTATAGGATGCAACGGGCAGCTGGGAAGCGAGCTAAAGGAGCTTTCCGCCAACCTGCCGATTGATTTCAAGTTCTACGACTACCCCGAAATCGATATCACCAAGAAGGGTGAACTGCTGGAAATTCTACGGAAGGATGCGCCAACGGTTATCATCAACTGTGCCGCCTACACGGCTGTTGACAAGGCCGAGAGCGAAAAGGATGCGGCGCTTGCCGTAAACGCCAATGGAGTAAAGAACCTTGCCGAGGCTGCCGAGGCGCTGGACGCATGGCTGATCCAAGTATCAACCGACTACGTGTTCGATGGCACCAGCTGCCGCCCCTACGTGGAGACCGATGCCACCAACCCGCAATCGGTGTACGGAGAGACAAAGCTGCAGGGCGAGAAAAACGCTACATCATATAATAAAGGTATTGTGATTCGTACCGCGTGGCTCTACTCCACCTACGGCAACAACTTCGTGAAGACGATGCTGCGCCTAGGCAAGGAGCGCGAAAACCTAAACGTGGTATTCGACCAAGTTGGAACGCCAACCTACGCCCGCGACTTGGCCAAAGCCATTCTCGCGGCAGCCGAAAAGGCATCGGCCACCAACGATACCAATCTTGCCGGCATCTACCACTACAGCAACGAGGGCGTGTGCAGCTGGTACGACTTTACCCGCGAGATCTTCGACATCGAAAGGATTGCCTGCAAGCTGTCGCCCATCGAAACCAAGGACTACCCTGCCCCTGCCAAGCGCCCGCAGTTTAGCGTCTTCAACAAAAATAAGATAAAGACCACCTTTGGCATCGAGATTCCGCACTGGAAGCACAGCTTAATGGAGTGTTTGAGTAAACTAAATAACAAGTAGAGATGAGCAATGCAATTGAGCCACAGATTGCCGAAAAGGCAATGGTTTGGATAAACGGCAGCTACGACGAAGCTACCAAGAAAGAGGTTAAGCGCCTGATGGACGAAGATCCCCAGGAGTTAAAGGAATCGTTCTACCAAAGCCTAGAGTTCGGCACCGGCGGCCTACGCGGCATTATGGGCGTGGGTACCAACCGCATGAACATCTACACCGTTGGTATGGCAACTCAAGGCTTGGCCAACTACATCAAGACACAGTTTGGCAGCGAGCCAGTAAAGGTGGCCATTGCCCACGACAGCCGCAACAACAGCCGCCTGTTTGCCGAAACTACCGCTAAGATCTTCGCCGCAAACGACATCACCGCATACCTGTTCGAGAGCCTACGCCCAACCCCCGAGCTGAGCTTCGCCATCCGCGAGCTGGGCTGCAAGGCGGGCGTGGTGGTTACCGCATCGCACAACCCCAAGGAGTACAACGGCTACAAGGTGTACTGGAGCGACGGCGCGCAGATCATCGCCCCACACGATAAGAACATCATCGCCGAGGTGAACAAGATTAGCAGCGTGGACGAGGTGAAGTTCGAAGGCGGCAACGGCAAGATTGAGATCATCGGCGAGGAGATCGACCGCAAGTACATCGATAAGCTGGCTACGCTTACGCTATCGCCCGAAATCATTAAAAAGCATGCCGACCTGAAGATTGTGTACACCCCCATCCACGGAACGGGCGCCAAGCTGGTACCGCCAACGCTGTCCCGCTTCGGCTTCAAGAATATCATCCACATCCCCGAGCAGGACGTGGCCGACGGCAACTTCCCAACCGTTAAGTCGCCCAACCCCGAGGAGAGCAGCGCCCTAGCAATGGCTATCGAAAAGGCTAAGGCCGAAAATGCCGACATCGTGCTGGCTACCGACCCCGATGCCGACCGCGTGGGCGTGGCCGTAAAAACCGCCGATGGCAGCTTCGAGCTCCTCAACGGCAACCAAACCGCCTCGCTCCTCTTCTACTACATGCTGAATAGGTGGAAGGAGAATGGGCTGCTACAGGGCAAGGAGTACATCGTTAAGACGATTGTGACCACCAACCTGCTGGCCGATATCGCCAAGAGCTACGGCGTGGAGGTGTTCAACGTGCTCACCGGGTTCAAGTTCATCGCCGACATCATCGGCAAGAACGAGGGCAAGAAGAAGTTCATCGTGGGTGGCGAGGAGAGCTACGGCTACCTGGCTGGCGAGTTCGTGCGCGACAAGGATGCGGTGATTGCCTGCGCCCTGATCGCCGAAACCACCGCTTGGGCCAAGGAGCTGGGTAAGACCCTCGACCAGCTGCTGAAGGAGATCTACGTGAAGTACGGCTTCTACAAGGAGCAGCTGCTGTCGGTTACCAAGAAGGGCATCAGCGGGCAGGAGGAGATCAAGCAAATGATGGCCGACTTCCGCAGCACACCACCTACGACCATCGCCGGATCGAAGGTAACCCTGGTGCACGACTACAAGGTCGGCGAAACGCTCGACCTGGCCACCGGCAGCCGCAGCGCCATCGACCTGCCCAAGTCCGACGTGCTACAGTTCGTCACCGCCGACGGCACCATCGTATCGGTACGCCCATCGGGCACCGAGCCTAAGATTAAGTTCTACTTTGGCGTTAAGGGTAGCCTAGCCAGCGTTGCCGACTACGGCAAGGTGAACGCCGAACTCGACGCCAAGGTGCAGCAGATTATTGCCGAGTTGAAGCTGAAGTAGGTACGCTCGTACAGAAGCATCATAAAGAAGCCCCGCTGCTAATGCAGTGGGGCTTCTTTTTTTGTAAAATCGGAGAAAGGCTAAAGGTGCTTACTTCTTCTTAACCTCTTTCTTCATCACCTTCTTTTCACCCTTTTTCATCTCCTTTTTCTCACCTTTTTTCATTTCCTTCATTTCCTTCTTCTCACCTTCCTTCATCTCCTTCTTCTCGGTTTTCTTCACTTCCTTCATTTCCTTCTTTGCCTTTGGCTTGGCCTCTTTCTTCATTGGTTCCTGAGCCATTAGCGAGCCTACAAAAAGTAGAGCAACGGCAAGCGTAAAAATCTTTTTCATGATCAAAATTTTTAAAATGATTGCAAACATTAAAACCGAAAATTGTACCGCTTTGTTTAATTTTTCATACAAAAAAATACAAACGCTTATTCAATAAATGCTATGGGGGATGATGCCAGCGGTTCCGGTGCTGCACCGCTGGCATCTCTTGGCGCTACAGCACCCCACAACGCCATCAGGCATGCAGAATGGGCTGTCGCAACGCTGCGGCAACAAAATATGCATGCATAACGGGCAGCCGCAGACCTGCGACAGGCAAAAATGTATACATAATGGGCCGCTGCAAACCCGCAGCAGGCAATTATACATGCACAATTGGGTGCTGCAATCCTGCGGTAAGCAATTCTGCATGCATATTGGCAACGGGCAAATCCTCATGGAGATTTGGTCGCTGCAATGCTGCGGCAGGCAAATCCTCATAGGGATTTGGTCGCTGCAAACCTGCGGCAAGCAAATCCTCATGGGGATTTTGGTGCTGCAAACCTGCGACAGGCAAATCCCCATAGGGAATGGGGCGCTGCAAACCTGCGACAGCCAAATCTCCATAGGGATTGCCCCCACAGACCCCAGAATGGCACCAAGCCCCTTGCGGGCAAGCCATTTGTTGGTACATTTGCCGAGAAACCATCAAAAGAAAACCCTAAAAGCATACCGCCCCATGAAATCGTACCGCAAGGAGCTCTGGTTCGAGACGCACCGCCGCCGCCAATTCATCAACATCACCCCCACCATCGAGGAGTGCCTGCGCGAGAGCGGCATCCGCGAGGGGCTGCTGCTGTGCAACGCCATGCACATCACCTCTTCTGTCTTTATTAATGATGATGAGAGCGGCCTGCACCACGACTTCGAGGTGTGGCTCGAGCGGCTGGCCCCCGAGAAGCCCCACGCCCAGTACCGCCACAACGGCTACGAGGATAACGCCGACGCCCACATGAAGCGCCAGGTGATGGGCCGCGAGGTGGTGTGCGCCGTCACCAACGGCCAGCTGGACTTCGGCCCCTGGGAGCAGATCTTCTACGGCGAGTTCGACGGCATGCGCCGCAAGCGGGTGCTGGTAAAGATTATTGGGGAGTAGGCCTACTCGAAGAACTTATCGGGAAAGTTAACCAGGTACACCTTTTCGGTGGCGCGGGTAAGGGCGGTGTAGAGCCAGCGCAGGTACTCCTTCGACACCATGTCGTCCACGAAGTACCCCTGATCGACGAACACCGTCTTCCACTGCCCGCCCTGCGCCTTGTGGCAGGTCACCGCGTTGGCGTACTTCACCTGCAGGGCGTTGAAGAACCGGTCGCGGCGCATCTCCTTGTAGCGCTTCTGCTTCGACCCGATGTGCAGGTAGTCCTCCGACACCTTTTGGAAGAACGTCCGGCTCTGGTCGTAGCTCAGCGAGGCCGAATCGGAAGTTAGCGTATCGAGCATGATGTAGCAGTCCACCTCCAGATCGCCGTAGTCCACCAGCCGCACTGTCACCTCGGCAAAGCGGAAGTCGTAGCGCTCGTGGTAGCGCCGGATGCGCACCACCTCCACGATGTCGCCATTGGCAATAAACTCCAGTTCCTTAAAGCCCTCTGTCCAGAAGTAGTTGTTCTTGACCACCATCAGCAGGTCGCCGCGCACCAGTTCCTCCTCGCGGTACAGGATACGGCTGCGGATGCCCTGGTTGTAGCGGTTGGCCAGCTTGTTGGAGCGGCACACCACAATGGTATCCTCAATGCCAACCGCATCGTAGGTGTCCGACAGCTTTTCGATGAGGTCGCCGCCCGAGATGCGCTCGATGTCGGCAAACCCATCCAGGCAAAACTTCGGCTGAACAACCTCGTTGGATTCTATCATCGACCGGATGGACGTTGCATTCTCCAGAATCCCCGACGCCTGATCCTGGCGAACCACCTCGCGGAGCCACACCTCCTCCACATCGGCGTAGTAGCCGAGCGTTCTACGGTCGAGCGCTGGGCTATCCTCCCGCCCAACAGGAGGCAGCTGGGCGCTATCGCCAAGCAGGATGAGCTTGCAGCTACGTCCTGCCTTTACGTAGGTGATCAAATCCTCAAGCAGGTTTCCGCTGCCAAACGTGTTAGCCTCTCGGCTCGAATCGGCAATCATCGAAGCCTCATCAACAATAAAAACGGTGTCGCTCGCCATGTTTCTATCGAGGGAGAACTTCGAAATAAAGTCATCCGCCGTCTTCTGCCGGTATATCTTCTTATGGATGGTAAGGGCCAGCTCGCCCGAGTAGGACGAGAGCACCTTTGCGGCCCTGCCCGTCGGTCCCAGCAGCTCCACCTTCTGCTGCATGCCCAGCAGCACCTTAACAAACGCGGCAACTAGCGATGTTTTACCCGTACCGGCAAAACCATGTATCTTGAGGATATAGAAGGGTCGCTCGTCGGTAACAATAGCGGCTAACGAATCAATAACCGAACGCTGCCCTGCGGTAGGTTCGAATACAAATTCTTTCAGCACCAGCTCTTCCACATAATTTTTCAGCATAGGAAACGCCCCTCGTTAGAGTTTTTCTTTATATTTGTGTACAAATGTGACAAACATAAGCCATTCTATCAAATGAAAAAAGCGCTTCAAATCGTCCTTTTGGTGGCAATCGTGATTTTGGGGTACATGCTTTACAGCAGCATCGCAACCCCAATCCGATACGAGGACGAGCAGGTTAAGCGCAACGCCAAGGTGATAGAGCGGCTCAAGGATATCCGAACAGCGCAGGTAGCGTACAAGTCGGAGTTTGGCAGGTACACGGGCAACTTTGACACCCTTGTTCGATTCGTAAAAACGGGAAACTTCAACGTAGAACAGCGCATTGGATCAGCAGACGACTCCATTGCCGTTGCCAAAGGGCTGCTAAAGCGCGTTAAGATCCAGATAAAGGTGATCGACTCGCTCTTTAAAGGGAATACGGCAAGAGTAGACTCCCTCCCCTTTATTCCTTACGGGGGAGGTAGCAAATTCGAAATGGGCGCAGGCGAGATAATGACAGCATCAAAGGTTCCCGTTAAGGTTTTCGAGGTAAAAGCGCCAGACGCCATTATATTCCGAAGTTTTATTGCCCGCAATAAAGGATATAGGCAAATTCTGGTCAACAAAATAGACGAAAAGAAAAAAGCAGATAAATATCCAGGGTTAAAAGTAGGCTCTCTTACCGAAGCCACCAACAACACTGGTAACTGGGAATAACACTATGGTAAAACAAGAACTTCTTGATCAAAAACTTGCTCTCGATCAAACCGAGCAGTACAAGTTATCCATTCAAGTTAGCGTGAATGGATTTTCTTTTTGCTGTTTGGATGACAGAACAAAGCGATTCGTAGCCCTAAAAGACTACTCCATAGCCAACTTATCGGGAACGTTTGATGAGCTATGCTTTAGCATCGAGCGTATCGTAAAGGAAGACGAGCTGCTTAAACGCCCTTTCAAGGAGGTAAAATGCATGCTCGTTAGCCAAATGTTTACGCTTATTCCCGCTGAATTCTTCATAAAGGAGAAGTCGTTTGAATACCTAAAGGCATTAATCCCATTCTCATCGAATGAGGTAGAGGTTCACCACGCACAAGTAAAGAATAGTAGCATCATATCGGTTTACGCACTCCCCAAAAGCATAACATCGGCAATAAAGGAAATGCATCCAACAGCAACGTTCTACAACCAAAGCGTGCCTCAAATCAGCAAGCAGCTGGCAGAAAAAACTACCAGTCAGCATCAGCTGTCGATGTTCATTCACGAGAACTTGGCATGCTTTAGCCTGATGGACAATGGGAGCCTGAAGATATATACCACCTACGCCATCGAAAGTTCCAGCGATTTGGTATACTACGCACTTCTACTCCTAAAGGAGCACGAAATACAGCCCAACGACGTTGAAGTCTACCTAAGCGGCACCGTAGAAAAGCAGAGTTCTCGATTTGCAGAGCTAAGCCAATACCTGCCCAATCTTGCTCTCGATTTGGTTCCCAAAGGGTACGAATATTCCTACCTGTTTAAGTACAGAGCAGAGCACCAGTTTGCCAATCTTTTTAAGCTAGTTGAATGCGAATAGTAAGCGGAAAGTATAGGGGAAGACATATTGTCCCACCTAAGAATTTTAAGGCACGACCAACCACGGATTTTGCCAAAGAGAGTTTGTTCAACATCATTTCGAATAACTACAACTTCGAGAATATTTCAGCACTCGACCTCTTCTCGGGAACAGGAGGCATCAGCTACGAGCTAGCCTCGCGCGGATGTCCCGATGTAGTATCGGTTGAGCTAAACCCGGTTCATCATGGGTTCATTAAAAAGACTATTGAAGAACTTGGTTTTAAAGAACAAATTCGCGCCATAAAGCAGAACGCATTTGTCTTTCTGAAAGGCTGCAACCAAAAGTTTGACCTGATATTTGCCGATCCTCCCTACGACATGGAGGGCATTGAGCAGCTACACGACATTATTTTTGAAAAAAATATGCTTACTGACGAAGGTTGGTTTATCCTAGAACACTCGAAAGATAGAGAGTTCAGCGACAAACCATTTTTCATCGAAAGGCGCAACTACGGAAGCGTAAACTTTAGCATTTTCGGCAAAGAGTAGCGCCATTTTTTTTTCGGAGCTATTGCGGATAAAAAATCAATTGCTACCTTTGCAACGCAATTGAGGAAAGGCAAAAGCCCCAATCAGGAGCAAATCTGGTTCGGTAGTTCAGTTGGTTAGAATGCCGCCCTGTCACGGCGGAGGTCGCGAGTTCGAGTCTCGTCCGGACCGCTCTAGAAAAGCGGAAGTAAAGCAAGTTCTTAAAATTATTGGTTCGGTAGTTCAGTTGGTTAGAATGCCGCCCTGTCACGGCGGAGGTCGCGAGTTCGAGTCTCGTCCGGACCGCTCTAGAAAGCGGAAGTAAAAGCAAGTTCTTAAAATTATTGGTTCGGTAGTTCAGTTGGTTAGAATGCCGCCCTGTCACGGCGGAGGTCGCGAGTTCGAGTCTCGTCCGGACCGCTCTAGAAAGCGGAAGTAAAAGCAAGTTCTTAAAATTATTGGTTCGGTAGTTCAGTTGGTTAGAATGCCGCCCTGTCACGGCGGAGGTCGCGAGTTCGAGTCTCGTCCGGACCGCTCTAGAAAAGCAAAAAAAGAAGCCTCGCAAATAAATTTTGCGAGGCTTCTTTTTTATTATACCCTCATATAAACATGCAGCAAACTTCTTTTATTTTTTACCATTAGAAGGTTGAATTTGTTCTGTAAGCAGGACTGGATTAATATATCACCATGAAGAACCTGCTACAAACACTTAAAATCACAATCCTACTTTGCTTTTTCCCATTTTCAGGCATCTGCCAAGAAAAGGAGCTGGCATCATCGTTCTTACTTAAACTAGACAACGACTACCTGAGCATTAAAATGCGCGGTAGCGATCGATATTACACCTGTGGAATTCTTTTGGAGTATGCTTCACAAGCCAGAAGTAGAAATATCTTCGATAGAATTGCCATTGCTCCTTCTGATAGTTCTTTTCAAATTCGGTCTATTTCACTCGATCACCAAACCTATACTCCTCATCATATAGGTAATTCGCAACTCCAAGTTGGAGATTACCCCTATGTGGGACTTTTTGTGGTTAACTATGGCAATAGATTTTTAGAAAAAGACTACTCCTTCACCTCGACACTAACGCTTGGAATACAAGGCAAAGCAGCCCTTAGCTGCGAAGTTCAATCGTTCTTACACCAAAAGGTATTCCACTCAAACATTCCACAAGGATGGAAGTATCAGCTTCCAAATGACATTGCAGCGTGCTATACTTTTTCGTTTGACAAGAAGCTTTATAGCACAACACGCGCTGAATTTTTGGGTAATGCTACGCTACAATTTGGAACTCTTCATAACACCTTTAAACTCGGCGGGCTTTTTCGTTTTGGGAGATTTTATAATTTCTTCGATCCTCGTGCTTGGCTATTTACGAGGGAGAAACGCTTCGCAAAGAGACAACTTTACATTACAGTTGAGCCGTACCTGAAATTTGTTCAAGGAAACTCGCTGCTAGAAGGCGGACCTACAAATGCACCTGGACCTGCATGGGGGAAGCCTGGAGCGAAGTACTACCACATCAACCGCGACCAAATGGAGCGGATTGTATATGGTTATAGCTGGACCTTATGCTACGTTAGCCGATGGTATTCCATTGCATTCCAAGAGCACCTACAATCAGCAGAAATAAAAGGGTTGCCTGCTCACGAATATGGGACTGTGATATTTGCTATAAAGCTATAATACTACCACTGCCCCCCTATCTCCTACGCCAGCTCCGATAGCTCTAACCAACGCATAGATTTCTCGTCAATAAGGTCGATCACTACGCCAATTCTGTTGGACTTCTCTATGAGTTCGTCGGCGCTGAGCGCTCCTGAGTTGAGCTGCTGCTCGATCTGCGCTTTTTCGGTCTCCAAGTCGGCAATCTCCTGCTCCAATCGCTCGTACTCGCGCTTCTCGTTGAAGGTCATCTTGCGTGGGCGGCTGGTTTCCTTAACGGCGGGCTTCTCCTTTGCTGCGGCAGCCTGCTGGGCGGCCTTTTGTGCTTCGCGCTGCTCCTGCTCGCGCTGGATGGCCCACTCGCGGTAGTCGCTGTAGTTGCCGGGGAAGTCCTTTATTTCGCCATCACCATCGAAAGCGAATATGTGATCTACCACCTTATCCATAAAGTAGCGGTCGTGCGAAACGACGATTACGCAGCCGGTAAAGCTTTGGAGGTAATCTTCGAGCACCTGCAGCGTCATTATGTCGAGGTCGTTGGTGGGTTCGTCGAGGATGAGGAAGTTGGGGTTCTGCATTAGGATGGTGCAGAGGTACAGGCGGCGCTTCTCGCCCCCGCTTAGCTTGTAGATGTAGCTGTGCTGCACCTCGGGCGGGAAGAGGAAGTGGTTGAGGAACTGCGATACGGTAAGGTTGGTGCCATCGCCCAGCTTTACCACCTCGGCAACCTGGCGGGCGGCATCGATCACCTTCATCTGCTCGTCGAACTGGAGGCCCTCCTGACGGTAGTAGCCAAACACAACGGTTTCGCCGATATCGATCTTCCCAGAATCGGGCCTTATGGTCCCGACCAGCGTGTTGAGGAAGGTGGACTTACCCGTTCCGTTCTTGCCGATGACGCCCAGCTTCTCGAAGCGCGAGAAGGTGTAGGTGAGATCGTCGAGGATTACCTTATCGCCAAAGCGCTTGCTGACGTTGTTCATCTCGAAAATCTTGCTCCCCAAACGTGACGCCTCCACCTCTAGGCGAATGGCCCCGTCGTTGCGCTTCTGCGAAGCCTTATCCTTTAGCGTGTAGAAGGAGTCGATGCGGGCCTTCTGCTTGGTTCCGCGGGCTGATGGCTGGCGGCGCATCCACTCCAGCTCGCGGCGGAAGAGGTTCTGCGCCTTATCGACCTCGGCGTTGAAGCTGGCGAGGCGCTCCTCGCGCTTCTCGAGGTAGTAGCTGTAGTTGCCGCGGTAGGGTATTATGATGCCATGGTCCAATTCGAGGATGGTGTTGCAGACACGATCGAGGAAGTAGCGGTCGTGCGTTACCATGAGCAGGGTGATGCGGGTTTTGGCGAGGTAGTCCTCCAGCCACTCCACCATCTCGAGGTCGAGGTGGTTGGTGGGCTCATCGAGGATGAGGAAGTCGGGCTCGTTGAGCAGCACGTTGGCCAGCGCCACGCGCTTCTGCTGCCCCCCCGAGAGGGTTTCGACCTTCTGCTCGAAATCGTCGATCTTGAGCTGCGTGAGGATCATCTTGGCCTTCACCTCCAAGTCCCAAGCCTTGAGCACGTCCATCTGGTGCAGCACCTCGTCGAGCCCGTCGGTTTGGTTGTGCTTCACCATCTCCTCGTAGCGGGCAATCAGGTGCACCGCCTCGCTGGATGAGGTGAAGGCGGCATCGAGCACCGACATCCCCGCCCTAAACTCGGGGCTCTGCTCCAGGTATCCTACCCGGATATCGTTACGGAAGATGACCGATCCCTTATCAATCCCCTCGCGGCCGGCTATCATGCTGAGCAGGGTGGTCTTCCCTGCCCCATTGCGGGCGATAAGGGCCACGCGGTCGCCCTCGTTAATGCCGAAGGATAGATTCTCGAATAGGATTAGGTCGCCAAACGACTTGGATAGGTTATCGACTTGTAGAAATGCTGACATGGACGCTCTAAATTTTGGCCAAAGGTAAACATTTAATCAGATGCTCAACTCCAGACTTCGGATAAGGGCCAGGGATTTCATGTGAAAGTAATTGTCTTTTTAATGGTCACATGCATTCATGCTCGTTTCGCTTTTACCCCAATGCCTGCCAGCAAACCTACAACCAACGCTGTGAAATCCTAAGCGCCGCATCCACCCCTAAATCCCCGAAAGGGGACTTCGCGGTGGCTCATGGGAGGTCTATCTTTCCGTAGTCCGATAGCGTACCCCAACCGGATGCCGGGCGAGCATACTTCCCCGATAGCGAACCCCAACCGGGTGCCGGGCGAGTACACTTCCCCGATAGCGTACCCTAACCGGGTGCCGGGAAGGGTACACTTCCCCGATAGCGTACCCCAACCGGATGCCGGGAAGGGTATACTTCCCCGATAGCGTACCCTAACTGGGTGCCGGACGAGTACACTTCCCCGATAGCGTATCCCAACCAGGTGCCGGGAAGGGTATACTCCCCCGATAGCGTACCCCAACTGGGTGCCGGGCGAGTATACTTCCCCGATAGCATACCCCAACCGGGAGCCGGGCGAGTACACTTCCCCAATAGCGTAACCCAACCGGATGCCGGGCGAGTACACTTCCCCGATAGCGTACCCTAACTAAGCGTAGCCTCCTCGCTCAGCGAGGGCAATCCGAGGACTGGTAGTGGGTTGATGAAGAAGGCACAACAAGCATCATCGTAGACAAAAAAAAAGAGACGGATAAATAATCCGTCTCTAAGATAATGGCTTCACAGCCTACGATTCAAAATTAATTCACTTACGAGCAGTGTTCCCTTTTTTTGTCTTGTTCTTTACATATACTACAACCAACAGTAGGCTCACCCTACCTCTTTGTGCGTATTTTTACTTAGCCATCCTTGTGCTTTCGCCTTCCGCATCACGTTTACAGCGTATTGCGCCAGTAAAAAAAATGTACTTTTTTGGCGAAAATAGCATCAGAACACAAGCCCCAAGTATCAAGATTCACCAACGAAAAAAGCGCCTACCGCATTTTTGCGGGTAGGCGCTTCTGTTGGGGGCTTTACTGCTCACCTCTGACAGGGTTTAGAACCCTGTCAGAGGTAATTCAACCCAACCGTATTATTTGTCAAGATTAGTACTTCACCGTAGTTGGCTTTCCGTTGAATGGCACCGTTACGGTTAGCATTCCACCTGCTGCATCGAATGCGGGTTGCACCTTTTTGCCGTTGATGGTAACGGTAGCAGGTGCCTTATCAGCATTTACCACCCTTAGCGTAAGGGTGCGGCTGGCAGGCTTGCCGGGGTAGCTTCCGCCGTTGCTGGCGATGGTGATGGTACGCTTGCCATCGGCCTTAAAGGTGATGAGCTCGTACTGCTTGCGTTCCCAGCTCTTGTTGGTCTTTCCGTCGTCGTCGAAGAGGGTATAGCTCGATGGCTTGGCCGATGGATAGTAGGTAACCACCAGCTTAGCGGGGTTATACTGCTTGGTGTTCATCAGCCCCGGTGCCGTTGGGATAAACGAACCTCCCCGAACGAAGATCGGCATATCGGCAAGCGTTACCTTTTCGGTGATCCATTGGCCACCGGCAAGCACCCTTTGCGGATTCTGGTAGCTGTACCACTCGCCTCCTGCAGGGAGGTATAGCTTGCGCGAGGCGGCTGCGCTATCGAGCACAGGCGAGATCAGAAGGGCATCGCCCCACATGTACTGGTCTTCGGCCTTAAGGGCATCGCCGTCGGTAAAGCTGCGGAAGAAGAGCGGTTTTACCAGCGGCTCGGCGTTGGCCATGTGGTCGTAGCCTAGGGTGTAGTTGTAGGGCAGCAGGTCGTAGCGCATTTGGATGTACCTACGGGCGATGCTCTTGTAGGGCTCGGCAAAGAGCGCGGCCTCGCTGGGGTACTGTGGCAGCTCGGGGTTGAGCCCCTCCAGCGCGGTGCCATGGGGGCGCAGGATGGGCGAGAATGCCGACATCTGCATCCAGCGCACGTAAAGCTCGTTGTCCTGCTTGGCAAAGGTAAATCCGCCGGCATCGCTATGGATGTAGGGGATGTTGCTCATGCTCATGGTGAGCATAATGGGCAGCTGGGCGCGGAAGCCCGACCAGTGGCGACCCACATCGCCGCTCCAGGGGAAGATGATGTAGCGGGCGCTGTTGGCGTACCCGGCGCGGTTGAGGTTGAACAGGCGCACATCGGGGTACTCCTTCGCAAACTTGGTGAAGAGCATCTTATTCCAGAAGTGGCCAAAGATGTTGTGCACCTCGTTGGCCGCGTAAAGGCGGTTGCCGTAGCCCAAATCCTTCAGGTTATGGTACACATCCGCAGGGTGATTCTCGGGTTCGCCCAGGTCGCCCCACCAGCCCGATACGCCGATATCCATCTGCCTGCGGTACTTGCTCCAGAACCAATCCTTAGAGTCGTTGCGGAACATGTCGATGATGCCGCCCTTGCCGAAGTAGAAGTTCTGCAAGGTGTAGGTTTTGCCCAGGCTATCGACGGCCAGGAATGGGGCCGACTCCTCGTAGTACTTGGTTCCCCTTACCGTGTATGGCTCGGTGATGAGCACCGTGTTGATGCTGTCGGCCGTAAAGTCGGCAATCAGCTGCTTGGGGTTGGGCCACGCCTTACGGTTTACCCAATCGAGGTTGCCCACGTAGTTCTGGATGCTATCGCCAAACCAGAATAGGTCGATGATGATGGCATCCATGGGGATGCGCTCGGCCTTCATCTTGGCCTTGATGTCGCGCACCTGCGCCTCGCTGCGGTAGCCGAAGCGGCTCATGAAGCTGCCAAACACCCAGCGGGCCGGGATGGGCTGGGTGCCAATCATCGAGGTGTAGCGCTTCAGAATCTCCTCGGGGGTATTTCCTTGGATGAGGTAGAAGGTTAGCTCGCCGCTCTCGAAGCCCACGCTCATGCGGTTGGCATCGCTCTTGGCGATATCGGCAAAGCCCTTGGAGGGGTTGTCGAAGAAGATGCCGTAGCCGCGGCTCGACATGAAGAAGGGCAGGCTGTAGTTCAGGTTCTCCTCGCCCACCCCGTAGCCGTAGCTGGGACGGTTGTAGAGATTAAGGCGGTACCCGCGGCGGTTCATCGGGATGGCGCGCTCGCCACCACCAAAGATCTGCTCGCCGGGCATCAGCTCGAAGCTGAAGCCGTTGCTCGGCCCCTCCCTAAGGGCGGTTAGCCCGCTAAGGAGCGCCGTGCTGCCATCGCTAAGCGAAAAGGAGGAACCGTTATCGGTAACCATCATGGTGCCGAATCCCTTTGTTCGATCCCCCTTCGAGACCACCTTTACTTTCTGGGGCTTGGTGGTTACGGCATCGGAAATTTGCTGGGTACGGCTGTAGCCGTTGGGCAGGTAGGTTGCCTTTACGATTCCGTTACCCATACTCTGGAAGGTCCATCGGCCCTCCTTCTTTTGGCTGGTAAGGGATGCTGCATTGGGCAGTGCGGCCTCGCTCAGCTGAGCCACGGCCACCCCGCTAAGGGCAACAAGCCCGAAAATGCCAATCAGACGTTTTAGCTGCATACGCGTGTGTTTATCGCTTTAGGTTGATTCTCCTATTCTATTCGGCCAACAGCCCGAATTCAGCAAACGTTTGCGGAAAACTGGCGGTCAGCAGGTTGAAGGTAGGCTTTTGCGGCGAATTGGCAAAGGGGTATTTGAGGGGGCAAAACATAGGCCGCGCCAACCGATGCAGATGATTGCGATACCGATTTAAAGGGCGCTGAAGAGCCGATATACACCGCTGATAAATTGCGATACACTGCTATAGAATCGCGATACACCGCTGTAGTATGCCATACACCGCTGTAGTATTGCTATACACCGCTGATAAATCGCTATACACCGCTGTAGTATGCCATACAACGCTGTAGTATCGCTATACACCGCTGTAGTATCACCATACACCGCTGTAGTATGCCATACACCGCTGTAGTATCACCATACACCGCTGTAGTATCGCTATACACCGCTGTAGTATCACCATACACCGCTGTAGAATCGCTATACACCGCTGTAGTATCACCATACACCGCTGTAGAATCGCTATACACCGCTGAGGAATCGCTATACACTGCTGAGGAATCGCTATACACTGCTGATGTGCGGCTTGCTACCGCCGAGGAAGAGCGACAGCTGCCCCAATGGATGCCCGAGAGAGGACGAAAGCGAACATCGTTTTAATTTTCCCAAAAAGATTGGCAAATATCGGATCAAATGCCCACCTTCAGGTTGAAATTCAACCCCCATGAGCTACTCAATTCAACCGCTAGAGCTAACGCCCGACTACGAAGGTAGGGTCGTGGCAACCATCATCTCGAAGAGGACCAGCCAGCCCTCGAAGCGCGCCGTGCTGTACGTCCACGGCTTCGTCGACTACTTCTTCCAGGACCACCTGGCCGACCGGTTTACCGATGCGGGCTACAGCTTCTACGCGCTAGAGCTGAGGAAGTACGGGCGCTCGCTGCTCGCCCACCAGCACCCCAACTACTGCCGGGATGTCCGCGAATACTTCGAGGAGATCGACCTGGCAATCGAGAGGATATCCGAGGATGGCAACACGCAGCTGCTGCTGATGGGGCACTCCACGGGCGGGCTCATCACCTCGCTCTACGCCTCGACGGGGAGGCATGCCGAAAAGGTGAGCGCGCTGCTGCTCAACAGCCCGTTCCTCGAGTTCAACGTGGGCCGCTGCACCCGGCTGGCGTCGCTGGTGGTATCCACCATCTGCAAGCCATTCCCCTACGCCAACATCTGCGGGGTGCTCTCGCCCCTCTACGCGCAGAGCGTCCATAGTAGCCACAAGGGCGAGTGGGATTTCGACCTCGCCTGGAAGCCCATCGAGGGATTCCCCTCGTACTACCGCTGGATCTTGGCCATTCGCAACGGGCATCAGGCGGTTAAGCATGGGCTTAACATCAAATGCCCCATCCTGCTGATGCACTCCGCCCGGTCGTTCATCCCCAAAACCTGGTCGGACGACATCCAACGGGCCGACGTGGTGCTCAACATCGAGCACATGAAGCGCTACGGCAGGCAGCTGGGCCGCAGCATCACCTTCCACGAGGTGCCCGACGGGATGCACGACCTGACGCTATCGCGAAGGGATGTCCGCGAAGGCGTACTCGACAAGATGGTTGCATGGGCCGATGAGGTAATGGGGTAAGCGTCATTTAGAATAGGGAGGATGCCTTATGGATACGAGTAGGAAAAGAATAATACCGCCTATTTGGCTGCTGATTTTGATCTTCTTTACGCTGTACCTGCTGATCTCAATTGGCATCACCCACTTTCTAAGCCTTCCGGGTCATATCCCCTTCCCCTACTACTGGAGTATAGCCATAGGTTCCATCCTTTTGCTGGTTGGATTCTGCGTTTTGGATAGCGCCATCAAAACGCTAACCCTTAGGCGGGCTTCGGGAAAAGATATCTTTAAGCAAAAATCGGAAAGCAAACTGGTAACAACCGGCATCTACGCGCACGTACGCAATCCGGTGTACCTAGGAAACACACTGATGCTTTGGGGCTGGTTCTTCGTTCTTCAGTTCACCGTTGTTCTTTTTCTGACGATCCTATTTATGATCCACTTCTGCCTTGTGGCCAAGTGGGAGGAACGGGAGCTCACCGAACGATTCGGTGACGACTACCTGCAGTACAAGAAGAGGGTACCATTCATCATTCCTTCTCTTAAAAAGCGATAGAAAGATTACGGTGTGGAGTAAACTTAAAATGTAACGAAAGCCGTAACCTGACCGCGATGCCTCTCTCCTACTGCGGCATTGTACTCTCATCCATATAGAAAACCTCCCACAGGTGTCCATCGCAATCCTGGAAGCTGCGGCCATACATAAAGTCGTATACCTGAGGTTCACGAGGCTCGATGCCACCTGCGCTCAGCACCTTTTCCATGAACTCATCCACCTCCTGCTTGCTGTTTATCTGAATTGAGAGAATCACCTCCGAGTGTGTTGCTGTATTACAAACCTCCTTAACCGTAAAGCCCTTGTAGAATTTTTCGACAAGCAGCATCACAAAAATATTCTCACTGATAACCATGCATGTGGCATTCTCGTCGGTGAACTTAGGATTAAAAAAGAATCCAAGGTTGGTGAAAAACGCTATCGAGGCTTCCAAACTCTTTACAGGAAGATTCACAAAGATTTTCTTTTCCATAACCTGATGTTTTAGTTTGCTAGTAAACATTGCTGGTTAGGGTATGTTCATTCATCAAAAACACGTAGAAAAAATAAAAAGGACGAGCATCAACTCGTCCTTTTCATATAAGATCAGTGTAAATCTGTTTTATCTATGAAATCGGCGTTCTACAGCCCCTTCATCGAGAGTTGGATGCGCTTGCGGCTCTTATCCACCTCTACCACCTTCACCTTTACGTGCTGGTGCAGCTTCACCACGTCGAGCGGGTTGGCTACGTAGCGGTCGGCCAACTGCGAGATGTGCACCAGGCCATCCTGCTTTACGCCCACATCGACAAACGCGCCGAAGTTGGTGATGTTGGTTACGATGCCCGGCAGCACCATCCCCTCGCGGAGGTCGTCGATGGTGTGGATATCAGGGGCAAACTCGAACACCTTGGCGGCCGAGCGGGGGTCGCGCCCCGGCTTGGCGAGTTCCTGCATGATGTCGTTGAGCGTTGGAAGCCCCACCTTATCGTCGACGTACTTGCTCAGCTGGATGGACTTGCGCAGCTGCTCGTTTTCGAGCAGGTCCTTAACCTTACAGCCTAAGTCCTTGGCGATCTTCTCCACCACGTAGTAGGCTTCGGGGTGAACGGCCGAGTTGTCGAGCGGATTCTTGGCGTTGTCGATGCGGAGGAAGCCGGCGCACTGCTCGAACGCCTTAGGCCCCAGCTTGGGCACCTTCTTCAGCTCGGCGCGGCTGGCGAATGGGCCATTTGCGGTACGGTAGTCCACCACCCCCTGCGCCAGCTTTGGGCCAAGCCCCGACACGTAGGTGAGCAGGTGCTTGCTGGCAGTATTCACGTTTACGCCCACGCTATTCACGCAGCTCTCCACCACCGTATCGAGCCCGTTCTTGAGCTTGGTTTGGTCGACATCGTGCTGGTACTGCCCAACGCCAATCGACTTTGGGTCGATCTTTACCAGTTCGGCCAGCGGGTCCATCAGCCGACGGCCAATGGATACGGCTCCACGAACGGTAACGTCGTACTCGGGGAACTCCTCGCGGGCAGCAGGCGATGCCGAGTAGATGGATGCCCCATCTTCGCTCACCACGAACACCTGAATGTCGCGGGGGAAGCGGATGCGCTTCACGAAGGCCTCGGTCTCGCGGCTGGCGGTACCGTTACCGATGGCGATGGCCTCTATCTTGTACATCTCCACGAGCGTCTCCACCTTCTTCATGGCGGCTACGGTCTCGTTTTGGGGTTGATGTGGGTAGATGGCCTCGTTATGTACTAGGTTACCCTGCTTGTCGAGGCACACCAGCTTGCAGCCCGTGCGGAAGCCGGGGTCGAGGGCCAGCACGTTCTTCTGCCCCAGCGGCGACGAGAGCAGCAGCTGGCGAAGGTTCTCGGCAAATACGCGTATGGCCTCCTCGTCGGCCTTCTCCTTCGAGATGCCCATGAATTCGGTTTCGATGGATGGCCCAAGGAGGCGCTTGTAGCTGTCGGCAACCGCATCGCGCACAATGTCGGCAGCGGGGGTACGGTTTACCACAAATATCTTTTCGAGGTCGGCAATGGCCACCTCGTCATCGTTTGGCCCTATGGTAATCTTAAGGAAACCCTCCTCCTGCCCGCGGCGCATGGCCATCAGGCGGTGCGAGGCGCAGCGCTTCAGCGGCTCCGAGAAGGCGAAGTAGTCGGAGTACTTGGCGCCCTCCTCCTCCTTGCCCTTGGCCACCTTCGACGAGATAACGGCATCGCGACCGTACACGCGGCGCATGGTGTTGCGGGCGCGGGTATCCTCGCTCACCCACTCGGCAATAATATCCTTTGCCCCTTCGATGGCCTCTTCGGACGATTCGACCTTATCGTTCAGGTATTTTAGCGCCAGCGACTCTACGTCGCCGGGGAATTGCTTGATTAAGGTTGATGCCAGCGGCTCCAGCCCCTTCTCCTTGGCGATGGTGGCACGCGTGCGGCGCTTCTGCTTGTAGGGCAGGTAAAGGTCTTCGAGCTCCGATAGAACGTAGCTGCTCACGATCTTCTTCTTCAGCTCATCGGTAAGCTTACCCTGCTCCTCTATCGACTTAAGGATGGTTTCGCGGCGCTTCTCCACCTCGTCGAGCTTGCCATTTTGCTCAGCAATGCTGCCGATGGCCACCTCGTCGAGGGTGCCAGTGCGCTCCTTGCGGTATCGGCTTATAAAAGGAATGGTTGCCCCTTCGGCCAACAGCGCGAGGGTGTTCTCCACCTGCCACTTCTGCAATCCCAAAGCAGCAGTAATCAGGCTGACATGCTTTTCGTTAATATCTGACATTCGTTTTTCGTATTTGAACCCAAGTTTACCAAGATTTATCGAGATGGACAAGGATTATAGACTTTAGACATTAGATGCTAGATGTTAATCGAGAACCTTCCTGGTACAGCCAACCCCATTGTGCCCATAATCCCAAGGCCAATTCCACCCAAACGAGCACCAACAAAGATTGCAGTAAGAACAACAACTAGCTCAATCCAAAACATAACGATACTTTATTCGAATAATTTTGTCGCAAAAGATAAAACAACCACCCAAATAAGCCGCTCAATATCTATTCGGTAGAAGAATATTCGCATTTTACCCCCATTTTTTTTGGCATTACCCTACCAGAATAGCCTCTTTTTACTACTTTTGTCGCCGGAGAGATGCCAGAGTGGTCGAATGGGCCTGACTCGAAATCAGGTGTACTGCTTGCAGTACCGGGGGTTCGAATCCCTTTCTCTCCGCAGATTATCAAGCGCTTACAAAATCAACTGTAAGCGCTTGTTTTTTTATGTTGCACACGTTTTGCACACGGCTTGAGGGAAAGAATGAAAACGGATGATAATTTATAAGCAGGGTTCCTCAAGATGGGTAGTATTCTTACTTGATTTAAGAAAGCCTGACATGTCTACTACTTAACTGAATAAAAAGAATTCATCAGCGGGTATTTGAGAATGCAGATTCAAGAAACTAGAGCTTCAGTAGAGACTTTAATAATCCCTTAATGCATACAGACAAAGGCTCTATGGGGCACTTGGAGAAATCGTTTCAGAAATCACCAACTTCTATACTCTTTATAAATATTCCACTTATGCTACTGGCTATAGCTCAATAAGGAACTTTGGAGAAATCGTTTCAGGAATCATCAGCTCCTAGGTATCCATTAAATATTCCATTTATACTACGGGCTATTGCTCAATAAGGAACTTTGGAGAAATCGTTTCAGGAATCATCAGCTCCTAGGTATCCATTAAATATTCCATTAATGTTACTGGCTATAGCTCAATAAGGAACTTTGAAGAAATCGTTTCAGGAATCATCAGTTCCTAGGTGTCTTTTAAATATTCCATTTATGCTACGGGCTATAGCACTATAAGGAACTTTGGAGAAATCGTTTCAGGGATCATCAGTTCCTAGGTGTCTTTTAAATATTCCATTAATGTTACTGGCTATAGCTCAATAAGGAACTTTGGAGAAATCGTTTCAGGAATCATCAGCTACCAGGTATCCCATTAAATATTCCATTAATGTTACTGGCTATAGCTCAATAAGGAACTTTGGAGAAATCGTTTCAGGAATCATCAGCTCCTAGGTATCCATTAAATATTCCATTAATGTTACTGGCTATAGCTCAATAAGGAACTTTGAAGAAATCGTTTCAGGAATCATCAGCTACCAGGTATCCCATTAAATATTCCATTAATGTTACTGGCTATAGCTCAATAAGGGACTTTGAAGAAATCGTTTCAGGAATCATCAGCTCCTAGGTGTCTTTTAAATATTCCATTTATACTACGGGCTATTGCTCAATAAGGAACTTTGAAGAAATCGTTTCAGGAATCATCAGCTCCTAGGTATCCATTAAATATTCCATTAATGTTACTGGCTATAGCTCAATAAGGAACTTTGAAGAAATCGTTTCAGGAATCATCAGTTCCTAGGTGTCTTTTAAATATTCCATTTATGCTACGGGCTATAGCACTATAAGGAACTTTGGAGAAATCGTTTCAGGAATCATCAGCTCCTAGGTATCCATTAAATATTCCATTAATGTTACTGGCTATAGCTCAATAAGGAACTTTGAAGAAATCGTTTCAGGAATCATCAGCTACCAGGTATCCCATTAAATATTCCATTAATGTTACTGGCTATAGCTCAATAAGGGACTTTGAAGAAATCGTTTCAGGAATCATCAGCTCCTAGGTGTCTTTTAAATATTCCATTTATACTACGGGCTATTGCTCAATAAGGAACTTTGAAGAAGCCATTTCAGAAATCATCAGCTCCTCTACTCTTTATAAATATTCCATTAATGTTACTGGCTATAGCTCAATAAGGGACTTTGAAGAAATCGTTTCAGGAATCATCAGCTCCTAGGTATCCATTAAATTTCCCATTAATGCTACTGCCTATTGCTCAATAAGGAACTTTGGAGAAGCCATTTCAGGAATCATCAGCTCCTAGGTGTCTTTTAAATATTCCATTAATGTTACTGGCTATAGCTCAATAAGGAACTTTGAAGAAATCGTTTCAGGAATCATCAGCTACCAGGTATCCCATTAAATATTCCATTTATGCTACGGGCTATAGCTCAATAAGGAACTTTGAAGAAATCGTTTCAGGAATCATCAGCTACCAGGTATCCCATTAAATATTCCATTTATGCTACGGGCTATAGCACTATAAGGATATTTGGAGAAATCATTTCAGGAATCATCAGCTCCTAGGTATCCATTAAATTTCCCATTAATGCTACTGCCTATTGCTCAATAAGGAACTTTGGAGAAGCCATTTCAGGAAGTGGCAGCCTTAAGTATTGCTATGATTTCGCGACCCTTTCATGCGCTGTCTGGGATGAAGCGTTCTTCGAGGCTATAACGTTGCCCCAAAAAAGCATCGGGATTTGGCGAAAAGCCAAATCCCGACACAAGCTTCAGCATCGATAATTCTAGAGCATTTCGTGAGGTTGATATGACAGGGCCTACTTCGTCAGCTGTCAGGGAGCCATGTCTGCATCAACAGCTTTAATCCCAATCATCATCCCAATCATCATCATCAACCTCTTCCTCCTCTTCCTCCTCGTAGCTCGCCTTTCTTCTACCTCGGAAACCGAACAAATCATCATCATCGTCGTCATCGTCTGCTATTGGGCTATTTAGGTAATCGTAGAAGTCATCGTCGTCATCGTCATCTAGATTATACTGCTCCCTAGATTTGGAATGAAAGGAGCATCCTCTGTTGCTGGGATCCCAAGCTTCCTCCGTTTCCTCATACCTCAACCCATTGAACAATTGATCGCTTGAGGCTACATGGTTAGCTTGCTCCCTACCTTCCCATGACCTATTCCCATACCCCAAAGGCTCGTCATGGCTTACGCTTGAAGTACGCGTATCCTCCAACCCTGCCAGCATCTCGTCCGTGAACTCAAGGCTATCCCATTTGTGAGATGGAGCATCTTCAAAGAAGGGATCGGCCACAAAGCAACCATTCCTGTCCCGAATCCGTTTGGGCTTTTCTTGCTCCTCTTCTTCACCGTCATACCTGGCGGCCCAACTTGGCTGAAAGCTGTACCTCTTTTTGTCCCTACGATCCAGCAATAGGGTAAGACTAAAGCTATTGGGACTAACAAACTTGCTAAGCAGGAGCCTGCCGTCTGCTCTGTCCTTCCAGCTGAACTGTGCTATATCTATGCCTTGGCTATTGATAAGCTCATCCAGCGCGGCTTCATCGAACGTGCCATCGCTTAGCAGCACCATCCTAATTTTTGCTACGGTACTAGGATCCTCATTGGGGTGGAGCTTAAACCATGCAAGAACGGCATCAATTTTCTCCAAGGCAGCCTTGTTCTTGTAGTTAGTCAGGTTGAGCAACTTGACATTTGTTTTCCTCCGGTATTCAAGAAAGATGCTTTTCTTTCGCTTCTGCTTGACGACCTCGTAATCGTTATGGCCAACCTTCTCAATAACACCCATGTCTCGCAGGTAGTTCATGGAGGTTAAGTCCATTCCCCAGCTGATGTCCTTCTTGAGTCTCCTAACAGCTACCTCAATCTGGCTGGATTCCAAAATGTTGAAATGCCGCTTGGCGCAAGAGTTGCATACCTCCAGCTCGTTGAGGGTGTGCTGGTTTACAAGAACCGTTATGTTTTTGACTTCCCTAGGGCTGCAGGGGCACATCTTGTGCTCTGAGGTATGGTAGCAACCTCCCATCCCCCATTCCTTCTTTGCTTGGTTCCATTCCTGAGACTTGCTTAGGCTAAGCACCTTTTTTTGAAGCATTGTGGAAGGGTTGTCTGCAGTTCTTTTGATTTCTGCCATTGTTTTTATGGTTTTTAATTCAACAAAATGTAAAAAGGCTTGGTTCGACTAGGTAATGCAGCCCCCTGTTGGATACTGCATTACCATCCTCCTGTCGAATCCGATTAAAGGGAGGTGCCAAGGCTCCTGTAGGTTTTAAGGCTATGGACAGCTTCTAGCTATCTTGTTGGGTTGGCTAGTGAAAGCATCTTCCGGGCGATTTTGGACTTGTCTTTTTAAAGATCGGAATAGTATCGATGCTACGGCCGCGTGGTACCCTGCTTCGAATGGTATTCAGAAATATGCGGTTTACAAGGCGTATTAAGCCGATCTGCTTTACCGTGCGCTCACGCTTCCACTCGTAACCAATGCTGTGGTACTTCTCGAATAGCCCCTTATCTATGAGCTCTTCCTCAAGGCAGAAGCGTAAGGCGTCAACGTATAGAATGCTATCCAGCGAAAATTTGGCTTTCATAAATGAGTTGAGCAGCGCTAGGCCGCACAGGTGAGGGTATCGGGACATGCAGCAGCCTCCAGCCTCCAGCCTAGCCCCATTCGTTCGGTTGACAAGCATTACTGCTATGGTACGTGTTGTACATCCGCATATGCACGGCATCCCATCCTCATCGTGGTGAAATCCGTAAACCTTCCACTCTTCAATCGCAAGCTCGAGGGACTTGGATGAGCTGAGCTCAACTAGGTGCATAAGAAATTCGGTCTCCCACGCAATTCGAGTCTCTTTGTCAATTTTACTCATTTTTGTATTGTTTAGTTGTTTAATTTGTTGATACTGGATTGTCGTTGAGCCGATTTTACAATTAGGGTTACGGCCTCACCCTTGCCGCTAAACGGATCGGTCAGCTGGCCTTCGCACCAATCCTCTAGCTCGGGTATGCTGAATACCAGCCGCTCGCCAGCTTTTCGGAAGGGAATCTGCTTTTGGGCCGTCAGCTTGTAAAGCCTGGACTTGCTCATGGGGATGCCTCTCTCCCTGACGAAGCTGATGGCTTCGATGGAGTTCAAGGCAACCCTATCTTTTACCCAACCTTTCTGCGTGCTTTCGGAGCATCGCGTTAAATCATTACTTTCGCACATAATTTTAGACCTTGTTTGTTAATCATGATGCAAATATGGGGTGGCAAGGCAGGCAAAGTCACGTAAGAAAAGCCCCTTGTATGACCCTTATTTGCCCTTTGATAAAAAACAGCATCATGCACTTATAAATCAACACTGTATGGGAAAGACAATTTCAGGAATTACTCAAAATAGCAAGGAACTAAAAAGCTTGTTGGAAGAAGTCTGCTCAAAAAATGGGTGGCTTGCTCCTGTTACTGGAAGCGATAGAAAGGACTTGGTTGCAAAAATACAGGAGCGCCTAATAGAGCTCTACCCTGATTTTAAAGTTCGCCCTTCAATTCAAGAGTCGACATTAAGCAGGCTCTTCTGTAACGAAAAGTATGCCCATTCTTTCGGTATGGCTGAAACGCTAAACCCGCTAGCAAGGATGGCTGATCATGAAAGTTGGGTTTACTACGTAGAAAAGAAGAAGAGAGAAACCCAGCACACGAGCTACCCTAATTTCAATGCCGTTAACCCTACCGAGGAAGAGACGTTCTATGCGGTTGACCTTTTTGATGATGCAGAAAGGCTTCCTGTTGGCTCCATCCTAAGGATGGGATGGTACCCGCATCGCTATGCAGACCTTGAGTATATGGGGGACTGTGAGTTTAAAGTTGTAAGATACGCAGGCGCCACTCCTGAAATGTTAGGTCGTGTGGTGACGGGACGATGGTTTGAGGTGGTGGATATTAAGCCGAACCCGAATCAACGGGATGCTAAGCAGGATATTGCAGCTGTTCTCGGTGATGCCGAATACGAGTTTCTTGGCTTGTAGGCTGCTGATTAAAGCATATTCAAGAATAAATGAAATAGAAAAGTCCTATACTCCCCAAATTAATTGTTGGAGTATAGGACTCAATTATTGGGGCAGTAATTATGCTACTTCATCATTTCTGTAGCTGCATTGGTCAGCTTCGTTTGAAGCTTAGCAAACCTGCTCATCTGCTCTGAGGTCAACGTTGTGCTTGCATTCTGCAGCTTTTCGCCAAGCTCGTTGGCCTTATCCATCATGGCTGGATATTCAGAAACTGCGGACATGTCACCCGTATTTGCCTTTTTCATCAACTTAATGTACTGGTCGATATACTCTTCATAGCTGTTGAGGACATCATCCCAATTTTCACTGCTCGCTGTTTCAGTAGTTGTTTCTTTTCCTGTCAATTCTGTAGTTGTGGTGGAATCGGTACTTCCTTTTGTTTCCTTACTTCCACATGATGTTGCCAAAAGCACTGCAGAAAATACCAATGCTACGAACGTAATTTTTTTCATATCAAAATGATTTTTTGAGAAATTCGAAAGCAAATATAACACTCACACTGGTATGTGTATCTACGGATATTGATTTTTTATCATTGGATTGATAAAAAAATTTATATCCAATTGAAAACTAAGATAGAGCAACACGTTATTGATGCAGTAAAAAAGAAGCGCTTGGAGCAGAATATCTCACAGGCTACGCTTGCTTTCTGCTTAAACGTTTCAAAAGGGTTTATCGGAGACGTAGAGAGCCCTAAGATGCGCGCCAAGTACAACCTCAACCATATCAACGAGCTGGCAAAATTCTTCAACTGTTCCCCTAGAGAATTCCTTCCTGAGAGTTTTTTTGATGAAGATGCTCTTTAGCGAAAAAAGGCCAATCCTGCTGCATAAGTCACTAGTACCTCGTAGGTTCGCTGGAAATCTACGTTGCTTATGTTACTGGAATGTGCTGTGCGGGTATCCGTATACGAGCTGCTAAAGGATAGCCGATTAAATGCTGAATGGATAGCTAAAGTCATACCATCATTTAGGATGCTTTCAAGAGGTCTCAAAATGAAGCCCAAGCAAGCCATAATCTGGCTTGTGGTGCATGAGCTGGGCAAGGATAAGCCTGAGGGCATTTCATTGAGCGATATAGCCTCCTTTTCGGATGCCTCACAGACCGAAGTTTTTGGGTTTGCTGAAGAGTTTAGGTGGCTAGATCGTCGAGGGTACATAGTAGAGGTCGGATTACATAAGCAGCCCCTATCTCTAAAGAGATACAGGTGCGAAAAGGGCTACTAGGTGCGCATTTTTAATTATGCAATAGTTGCTTCACTTACTTCACTATGTTCACTTGCTGCAATTAGCATATAGGAGATTCTCCTTTATTAGGCCTCATTAATGAAGCAGGTGAAGTAAGTGAAGCCCGTTTCTATAATACCATTTTACTATGAGCCGCGTATGCCTATATAAGTCAATAAGGTATGGGATAAAAAAAAGGATGCCTGTTAGCATCCTCTTTTCTTAAGCTTGAAGCCTAGGTCGTTGACTAGGTGGCTTATTTTATCTATGGTTCGTTTGGTGTTGGAATCGTCAGCGCATTGCTCATTAAGCGTAGCTATAGCCTGATTTAAAGCCTCTATGGCTTGCTGAACCTTCTGCTTGTCCATATTCTTCATCTAGACTCTTTATTGAGATGTTTGAACTATAGCAGGTCAAGCACTTCCTCTACGAATCGCTTATTCTCTTCGTGCTCCCTTTTAAGCATATCGAGCTCTAGCTCTTCCTCAAAATCCTCGACATTGGCAATGATGTACTCTAAAAATCCTTTCATGGTAGGTTGCTTTGTTGTTATGTCACTATTGACAACCTATATATCCTACAAAAGCAGACTTTACAAGGAGAATTGGGTTAAAAGTGCCGCGTTTTTAATGCGCTCTTCCCGCTCAAAGCTGGCTAGATAAGATTCTGTCGTTTTAAGGTCTGTATGGCCCAACGATTCGCTGATGTAGGCGATATTGGCTCCTGAACGCTTTAGAATGGTAGCATAGCTGTGGCGAGCTGTGTAGGTGGTAATCTTACCAATGCCGAGCTCTTCACCTATAAGCTTCATGCGCTTGTTGATACGAACAATTACATCCTCAAGAATTGACTTTCTTTCAATAGGTGATTCCTTCCCTTTAAGAAAAGAAAAAAGGTAATTATCCTTACTAGGAGCATTGCCCCACCTATCAATAATCCTCTGAATTTCATCGGTAACTATAATTCTTATCTCTTTTCTACTCTTGGTGGTTCGAGCTGTCTTTTGTCGCACGAAGCATATCTCGCCATTAATGATGTCCGAAAATCGAAGCTTGATTAGATCTGCAATATTGATACCGTTACAGAGGTAGCACATAATCCACAAGTCTTTGTACTTCATGGTGGCTTCATTTGTAGTGTTATACTCAAAAATCGCCTTTATCTGGTTTTTGGTAAGGGCCTTCTTGTGTGCTTCCCCTGTCTTGATTTCAAACTTGCCCCGTCCAAACGGGTACTGAGACTCTTTTACTACTCCAGCCCTACGTGCATCGTTCATTACTATTCGAAGGTTTCTAAAATGCATGCCAATCGTGCTATACTTCTTGGTTTTAAGCCATTCCTGCTCGCATAGCTTTAACCAATTCACTGTAATAGAACTAAACTGAATATTAGCACCACCAAATCGTTCTATTAGCAGCAACGTATTAACGAACAGCTTCATCGTGCTGATGCGTCCATCTGATTTGAGTTCCTCAATCTTAGCTCGAATGGCTGTATTTACCGTATCGCCTGTTCCACGACCAAGCCTAAGATTTAAGAGATCAAAGGAAAACTCGCCTCTTTCCACCATATACTCTACATTCTTACGTACAAGAGAAAAGCTGCTCTCAATTTCTTCTTTCAATTTTTTAGCTGATGTCGTTTTGCTTTGCGGTAGCTTCTCCCATTCATCTTTGGAGATGCTTCTTCCGGTAGAGTAGTACTCGCGCTGGCGCTTATAGTTTACTCTGATCTTGATAGGGTACTCATTTCTAGAATTTAACTTTCGAGGATCAAGCATAGAGGAGACGGTAATGCCGTCTTTCGAATACGAAAACATATAAAAATGATTAGCTCCAGCAGCGGAATTGCTGCTGGAAGTCTATATATCCTATATTTTCGAGATGCATAAGCTGCTTGACGAAGATTGAATGAGGATTTCAATAGAAGATTGAAAAATATAGTGCATTACAATGCACTATATGGTGATATTTCAATGCGTGAAATAATAAGTGTGACACATAGTGCTTTAAAATGCACTATGTGTTGAAATAAATAAATAATATTGTATTTTTACATAAAAAAGAGCGGCAAAATGCACTTTGAAGAGTTGATAAAAGCGCGAAGAGAAGCGCTGCAGGTGACTCAGGAAACCTTAGCAGAGCTATCTGGCGTGGGGTTAAGGACGCTTAAGCAGCTTGAAAGCGGGAAAGGAAACCCGACGCTGCTAACACTACAGAAAATAGCCGATGTGCTAGGCTTGGAATTGTACCTAAAGCTTAAAGATGTAACTCGTAATAAATGAGACAAGCAAGAATTCTATACAAAGATGAAGAAGCTGGCATCCTGACACAGCATGATGATGGCTCATTCACATTTCGTTATGATACTCGTTGGATAGCAGATAGCAGCAAGCCTGCTATTAGCTTGACTTTACCTAAAACGGAGCAAGAATACCATTCAAAATTTTTGTTCCCGTTTTTCTACAACATGCTTCCTGAAGGTTCCAACAAGCAGGTGGTATGCAAGCATAACAGAATAGATCAGGATGACTATTTCGGACTGCTGATGACCACTGCAAAGAGCGATAGTATTGGAGCCGTGAGAGTAATTAAAATTGAAAATGCATGAGCCTACCTGAAATAAACCATTGCCCAGGCACATTAGCCGAAGGCTTCAACACCTATAGCAGGACTTGCTTAAACAGAGTATTTCAGGGTAAAAAGGTGCATCATGTGCTACCATACGACTCACCAACATCTAATCCTGAAACAGGTGAACTCTTTGAAGAGAACCAAAAGCGAATGTCCATTTCTGGAGTACAGGAGAAATTCTCCGTATTGCTTGAGAAAAATAAGCTGCGGCTTATCAATGAAGGTGAGCGCGGAACCTATATTTTAAAGCCAATCCCAAGGGTAGGTAAAAAGCCTGACCAAATGCCCGCTAACGAGCATTTAACCATGCAAATAGCCCGACAGGTATATGGCATAGAAACAGCTGAAAATGCCTTGATTTTCTTTAAGGATGGTACTCCAGCGTACATTACCAAGCGATTTGATGTAAAAGAAGATGGAGTTAAGTTGGCGCAAGACGATTTTGCATCATTGGCAGGAAGAACACCACAAACACATGGGGAACATTACAAGTATTTAGGGAACTATTTGGAGCTATTCCAGCTGATGGAAGCACATCTACCTGCTTACAAGTTGGAAGCACTAAAGCTGCTAAAAGTGTTGATTTTTAACTACCTGTTTTCAAATGGCGATGCTCACTTTAAGAACTTCTCACTGTTGGAGACTCCAATGGGAGATTATCGCCTTAGCCCTGCTTACGACCTGCTAAATAGCCGGATTCATATAGATGATCGAGATTTTGCTCTTGAAGATGGCCTGCTGCCAAGGAACTTGGCTCAAGGGAAAGTTAGCAAGCAGTTCGCCATACTTGCAGAGAAGGCAGGTGTCAACGAAAAGATATTTAATGATTTGATGACGTTAATGGTTTCAAAATCTGATTTGGTTGAAAAAATGGTGAGCGCTTCTTTCCTGAATGAAACTACAAAAAGGAACTATTGGCAGTCGTATCAGGGACGTTTAAATCAGTTGTTGAAGATTTAATGTAAGTTGTGGATAATCTGCTATGTGTAAAATGGCCTAAGACGAAAAGTCCTGCATCGTATTCAAAGTAATAAACAAAAGAATATAAAATGCAGACAAATTTGGTGCAGTAAGTTTAATACTATAAATTAGCCATGTTAACTTTTTGTGTGACAACAATCTTAAAATTAAAATATGAGATTTACATATAACCCTAGAGTTATTAAACAATTAGGCACTGAACTAATTACGTCAGATAGTGTCGCTCTAACTGAATTGATCAAAAATTCTTATGACGCAAAAGCATCTCAAGTCAACATATTTTTCCTTGATGATATTAAAAATATTTGTGAAAAAGATCTTGTTGTTCCTATTCACGAAAGGATTATTGCTGAAATCTCTAAAATAGGAGGAAATCTTATTTTAATTGAGGATAATGGCATCGGAATGGATGAGTATCGTCTTCAAAAAGGCTTTTTTGAAATAGGATCAGATATAAAAGAAACAGAACAGAGGCAAGCAAATGGGGCAGATTTAACCGTAATTTTAGGAAACAAAGGAATAGGTCGTTTATCTGCTCAAAGACTTAGTCCGATCTTGTTTGTAGAAACAACTGCTGAACAATGCGATTTAATCAAATTGGTAAAAGTCAATTGGGTAGAATTAGAAAAAGATGCGAACGCTGAAGCTCAGAATTGGGATATAGAAAAAAGTTCTAAAAAAACGTATACGAGACTATGGCTATTGGGATTACCCGATCAACCATTGAATTTTTCTAAGTTTTTTCATAAAGTAGAAGAACAGTCCAAAGATTTATTTGGAACGCCATATGGCCCTAAATTACATTATTACAAGACAAACGAGGATGTTTTGTCGAAGTTAAATTTCTTGTACTCTCCGTTTGAAGTAGAGAATAACCCTATCTCTTTAAAAATTAAATATAATTCCACTCGCATAAAAACGGACTTCAACAAGGATAATTTAACAATTGCGGAATCTCTTCATAAATTCAAAATACAGAAAAGTAAAACAGGAGAACTTATTTTATCAGTAGAATTAGACATAAGACCTTGGTTTATTCAAAGAATACATCATAGCCAAGTTGGTGATGGTCTTTTTCAAGACTACAAAAAAGATCCTTCATTCTATCGCCAGTTACAGCATAAGTATAGAGAACGGTACAATACGAGTTTAAAGGATATAATACTGATAAGTTCATATTTAGAAAAGAGAATAAAAAGAGAATCAAGTAAGATATCAAGTGATGATTTAGAAAAACAAGTGGCTACTAATATTTCTAGCATAGAACAAGTATCGCCAATTGAAGGAGAAATATATTCTTTTAAAAGAGATAGAAGAATGCTAGAGTTGGCATATAATTCAGCCAAAGACAATGGATATATTAGTAATGAAAGTCAACTTCATGATATTAAGGCTTTTTTAGAAGCTTATAATGGTGTTAAACTATACAGAAATGGATTTAGAATAGCAAATCTTGGAGATAAAAGCAGTGATTGGTTAAAGTTACAGCAAAAAAGAACAACAGGTCAGCAATTCTATAGATTTGAATTAGGAAATGCTTTGGGGTATGTTAAAATCAATGACCCCAAGCAGGAGTATATTTCCGAAACAAGTTCACGAGAAGATATTACAGATAGACCAAATAAAAAGACCTTATCTGATTTGTTAGATTATATTTTTAATGAATGCTTTTATTATCTGACTAGAAATGCTGTAGGAATAACTAAAGATATTTTGGATGAAGAAGGGCTTATTCCTAGAAATCAAAGTCAAGATATTGAGAGAGAATCAAATTCTGCGAAAGAATTACTAGTTGCTGCGGAAAAAAATCTAAGTGCGTTTTCTGAAGCATTCAAAATAATTCGAGAAAATAAAGATTTAGATTCTGAGATTAAGATTAATACAGTAAAAAATCTATTGGACTCGGTAGATGGTTTAGCTCAAACACTGGGAGGTAGCCTGCAAAATAGTTTCAAGGCTTTAAGATCAGCAGACACAATATTAACTATTGCTCATCAAGAAAAGAAGCGTATAGAAGTTGAGACTTATAACAATTATAAATTGATGGCTAATGGATTGGTTACTGAAGTTATTACGCATGAACTTCATTCGCTTATTCAAAATGACCATTCGGTTGATTACGAAGAGAAGATAAACCTCGTTAAGAAATATCTATTTGAACAAAACAATCCAACTCTTTACAAAGATAATTTATTCCCTGTTAAGCAACATTTAGAGCAGGTATCGCACAAAATGTCTGAATTACAACAATTCTATAATTTTTTAGAAAAAACTTTTGTTTATAGTGGTAAGACAGATGATTTCGAACAACAAAATTTGAAATCGTTCTTAGTGCTATTTGAAGAACGTAATAAAATTAGATTGGATAAATATAAAATTGATATTGATATTACTGAAGCGGATCAGATTTTTTCTATTCCACGTGGTGCATTCATGCATATGTTTTATAATCTTTTTGATAATTCTATTTATTGGATCGGAGAAAGGCAAAGCAAAGCAATATATGACAAATCATTTCAACATCCTGATAAAGACAAAATCACTATACGAGTAAAGGATGGTAATTCATTACAGTATTTTGACTCTGGTATCGGTGTATTAGATAAATATCAATATACATTATTTCAGCCTCTAGTGTCAGGAAAAGAGAATGGAAGAGGTATGGGAATGTATATTGTACGCAAATTTTTGGAATCATTTGATGCTAAAATTGAATTACTTAATGATAGAAATAAATATGGTAATCGCTATATTTTTGAAGTAACTTTTAATTCTAATGTTGAATAAAATGGAACATTTAAGAAAAATAATTAATCATTTAGACGTGTCTTGTGTTGTATTTATCGAAAATGGTTTTGTTAAATGTGACAAAGCAAACGAATTAATCTCAAAGTATTTACTGTTACCTCTTGTAAATAAACAAAATATTATAAATAAATTAATTCGATGTAGTTATAATGAATTGGCAGAAAAATTATCTTTGTTTGAGAAGACATTTGCCAGTCTTAATCATGTGGAAACAAAATCTACTTACCTAGAGACTGGAGATATAGAATCTTACATTGGAATACTAGACGATAATCAAGGGATTGAAGCTCTGTTAAGTGAAGTATGCCAGTTTATACACCCCCACCCTGATATTATAGACATATTTTTTCAATATGGTGTATTGGGAAGTTATCCCTCTCAATATGACAACTTGTTAAAAGAATTTTTAAAAATCGATTCTACAGTTGGAGTATTGCTTTATTCTAACATTACACCAAGTGAAATAAAAATATTTGAAGAAGATGTTTTATTATTCCTTAACAAAAAGACTAATAAAACATTTATTTCAATTATTGATAATAAATTAGGCAGCGGAGATGATGAGGGTGTAAAAATAGCCAATGAATATATTAAAGGTATTTTAGATCAAAATACTAATATTTCTGGTTACTCAATTGTATTTACATCACAAACACCACCTGCTGATAATGTTAATATTGACAATGGTTATTTTCAAGTAGTGACAAAAAGTGAATGTGCAAACCGTGATATATCCCATGCTCTTTCTTTAATTGCCTTTTCAAGAACATTTTCTTATATTCATGATAAGATGCGCGAAGCTGTAGATAATGTTCCTTCAATTATGAGAGAACATAAACATAATATAGCATATATTATTGATAAGGCGAACAAAGAAGGAATGTTATCATACGAAGCGATTAGTCTTTGGTATGAGAATGCTATAAATTATAGTATCAATCAATCTATTAAAACTGAAGAAAATGCATATCTCCTTTCCTCAATAGGATTGGCAAAAATGGTAGATTCATCATTGATACTACATGATGATATTAGTCAAAGTTTGCAAGAAATAGGTTCTAATGAATTATTTGACTTTTCTATTAACGCAAAACATCTGCCCATTGCTCCTGGTGATGTATTTCAAATAGGGAAAAAATCATATCTAGTTTTAGTAGGACAAACTTGCGATTTAGCAATACGATCAAATACTTTTAAGCGAAATGCTTTAGTTGCAGAACTACTTCAAGCAAATTTTAGAACTATAGAAAGTGTAAATAAATATTACGAACTTAAAGTAAATAGCCAAGACATAAAAGCGGACAAACACAAAGAATGGATAAGTGATAATGTGAAACGGAAAATAGGCAGATGTGAAAATTATCTTTTATATAATGGATTTAAACATAATGGAGAATTGGGATATTTAAAAATACAATATAAGACCAATAATTTGAAATTAGTTGGGTTTGAAGTGTTAGATCTTTGTATGTATAACGAGAATGGAGATTGTAGTATTGACACCGTAGTTGAGTTAGATACGAAGTTGCAAAATTATTTGACAGACTCAAATTGTGCGAATTATAAGAATATTCAATCTAAATTAAATTCACTTGTTAATATTACAGATGAAAAGGTGATCTCGTTATTAAAAAACGAGACAAATGGGATCTTAGAATATAAACAAGAAGGTAATTTAATTATATTCCCTTACAAACGTGTTTGTCGAATAAAAGGAAATTTCAACAAACTTATACATCATAATTACTGGCACTATCGTAGTCGCATAGACTTAAATGAGATAAATCTATCGAATAATGAAAAATAAAATTTTTAAAATATTATCTATATTTACAGGTGGAGGATTCTTAGATATTGGATTTATAAACAATGGTTTCCAAATTGAAGAGGCTGTTGAAATAGATCAATCTTTTATCTATGGACATAATAAGGGTTTTGAAAGTTATTTTGCGACTTCAAATAACTATTACATCAAGAATAATCTAATATCTAATACTTTGATAAATCGGCCTATAGATGCATCTGATGACCTAGAGATTAATAAATTAGGTAAAAAACATCATAATATTTGCGGTATTATTGGAGGCCCACCATGTCAAGATTATTCAACGGGAGGGAAAAATGCCGGAGTAACAGGTAACAGAGGTAAACTTATTTTTAGTTATTGTAGAATTGTTGATAGTGTTAAACCTGATTTTATAGTATTTGAAAATGTTACAGGTCTTGTAAGTACAAAGGTTCACAAAGAAGAGGGATTTGATATATTAGTAAATAAACTTAAGGATCTAGGCTATGAGATTTGGTATGATGTACTTAATTCACTTGAATATGGATTACCACAAGATAGACCTCGTGTTGTTCTTGTTGGTTTTAGGCGTGAAATAGTAACAGATTTAACAAATGCTGGTTATATTCTCGAAAAGGATAATCTTAAATTAAAAACTGAATGCTTAGATAATGTTGTATTTAGATGGCCAACTGTATTATATCAACACCCCAAGAAACTCAAATGGCCCACTAGAAATACTTTTCGGAATGAATTATCTAAAGGTAACCTATGTTTAGATTTAGAAATTTATGATTCAATGACGGTTACCAGTGCATTTTGTGGCCTATCAGAGCAAACTCCAAACCAGAATGAGTTTTTTAAACCTAAATCTAATAAATTTGATACGATTGAAGAAGGTGATACTAATAGGAAGTCATTTAAACGATTGCATCGGTATAGGTATAGTCCAACAGTAGCATATGGAAATAATGAAGTGCATTTGCATCCAACTGAGGCAAGGCGTTTAAGTGTTAGAGAAGCCCTTCGTTTACAGACAGTTCCAGATAATTATATTTTGCCCAAAGACATGACTTTAACTTCTAAGTTTAAACTAATAAGTAATGGTGTACCTACTAAAAAAGCAGAACTTATTGCAAAAGAGATAAGAAGAACTTTATTATTATGGAGTCAACTTTAAATCTAAGTTTTGTTTCTACCTAATTTACATATAAAATACTATATAGTGAATATTATTATTTATAAAATATGAATGTTGATCTTTTAGAATGATTGGTTGTTTTAGAAGTTACACATCAATTTGCCTTTTCCTTTGACTTATAAATCCAGTAATTCTCGCGTTTGGAATAACTGTAAAATTGCTGTCATAATCTTCAGATGTAAGAAGAGCAATTAATCTTTCATATTGACGCCATTTTTTCATTGGATATTATTTTAATATAAGCCGCTAATTTGTATGAATACATTTGTTCTTCCAATTTTAAGGTGCAAAAAGATAGATTACAGATCAATTGTAGTAAATCAACAAGTCTTTTATCTGTTCTTCTTCGTGTGTGCACCAAAAAACAGTTGCACACGTTTTGCACACACCTAAGGGGTAAAAGATGAAACTGGATGATAACGGATGATAAGGAATAGTTATATTCAGGCTTGTAAATCAGCAGTTTTAGCGACAAAATGATAACAGATGAAAAGTGATGAAATGCACCCGAAGCCGACTCGAAATCAGGTGTACTGCTTGCAGTACCGGGGGTTCGAATCCCTTTCTCTCCGCCAAAAAGAAGCGGCTACCAACCCAATGGCAGCCGCTTCTTCTTTTTGTGCCCTGTGCGTGCTGGCAGTATAAGACCTCCGCCTATGTTCGACGCATTTACAAGATGCGCCAGCCTCGTGAGCTTATTCTACGGCGAGCAGGGAACAAGAAATTACAACCAGATAGAAAACGTCGGTATAATACCCAGGTTCGCTGAAAACGCACCATACCTCGCTAACAATCTACCATACTCCGCTGACAATTTACCCGTCTTGTTAGCAATCTACCATGTCTCGCTGACAATTTACCCGCCTTGTTAGCAATCTACCATGCCTCGCTGACAATTTAGCCGCTTCGTTAACAATCTACCGTATCTCGCTGACAACATACCATGCTCCGCTAACAATCTACCTGCTTTGCTAACAATTTGCCAGCCTCGTTGACAATCTCCCAACCTCCGCTGACAACATACCATACCTCGCTGATAATAACAATAGCCCCACTAGCCGTAGTCTACATCAGCGCTCAAGGCTAGGCGAAGTTTGCAACTTCGACTTTGCTAAGTAGCGGTTTACAGACCGCAATCAAAGTAACAAAAAGTAAAGCGCAGCCGTTGAGGTGGCTACGCTTTACTTTTTTGCTGGTTTGGCATTCAACCATAGTATAATTTACGGCTAGCAGGAGGCAAGATTTGTGAGAATAAGCCTCTACTAGGAATACCTACACTTCGCCCACCGCCATCAGCAGTACGCCTACTTTACAGATACGGCCTCCACGTAATACGATGCGGCACTCCCCTCCGATACGCTCTTGGCGCAATCTTTGCCATCGCATCTGCCACAGGGCTTAGCGGCAACGTAGGTCACCTTCTTGAGCACGCCTTTTACCGTAACCTCTTTCCCCTTAAAGCTGGCTGCCGAACCGCTTTTCAGGACAACGGCCATGCGCACGCTCCTATCGCTAGCGGGCGACACAAAGAGCCGCTTGTCGCTTTTAGGGCAAACCGAGAGCACCGTTCCCTTAAACTCTATGCTCTTACCCACATGCTTGCCCGGATTCTTTGCCACATCGGCGAGTTCTACCTTGCCGGCCTGAGCCACAAACACCCCAATTAGGAATAGGGATACCAGAAAAAATCGTTTCATCGTTACAAATTTTTAATCAACTATTGTAGAACCAAAGAAAGCAATTGTAAGCGATCTGTGAAATACTCCTTGGCAGTTTTAAGGCTAAAACTGCCCAACAAAAAACCCCGCAGACTAAGCAAGCGGGGTTCTGTAGATGCGTTTAAATGTTACTGCTGCATGGTATGCAGTTTATGGTAAATTCCTTTATTGGCCAGCAGCTCGTCGTGCGTTCCCCTTTCGGCAATCTCGCCCTCGTTTATCACAAGGATCTCGTCGGCATTCTTGATTGTCGACAGGCGGTGGGCAATAACGATGGAAGTTCTATTCTGCATCAGGTTGTCCAAAGCCGATTGAACGATCTTCTCGCTCTCGGTATCCAAAGCCGATGTAGCCTCGTCGAGGATGAGGATGGGCGGATTGGCCAGCACTGCACGCGCAATGGATACGCGCTGACGCTGCCCCCCCGACATCTTGCTACCCCTATCGCCTACCACCGTTTGGTAGCCATCGGGCGATGTCGAAACAAACTCGTGCGCATTGGCCACCTTCGCAGCAGCTTCCACGTCATCGGCGGTTGCACCCTCTACGCTAAACGCGATATTGTTGTAGTAGGTATCGTTAAACAAAATTGGCTCCTGGTTAACAATGCCCATCAGCGAGCGCAGCTCGCGAAGCTTATAGTTCTTCACGTTGACGCCATCCACCAGAATTTCGCCCTCCTGAATGTCCCAGAAGCGGGGCAAAAGGTCTACAATGGTCGATTTTCCCGAGCCCGATTGGCCTACCAGCGCAACAGTTTTCCCCTTCTCTACGGTAAAGCTAACGTTGCGGAGCACCCAATCGTCGATGTACTTAAAGCTAACGTTGCGGAACTCAATCTTGCTCTTAAATTCGGATATTGGCTGAGAGGTCGGCGTATCCTTAATCGGATTCTCAGCCGAAAGAATGGCATCAATGCGGTCGGCAGAAGCCATACCTTTTATGATGTTGTAGTACGATTGCGAAAAGCGCTTTGCCGGATTGAGCAGCTGCGAGAAGGCAGCCAAGTAGGTGATCAGCGCAGCAGCGGTAAGGGTTGGGTGAGGCTGCAAAACCAAGCGTCCACCGTACATCAGCACGGCAACCACAACGCTCACGCCAAGAAACTCGCTTAGCGGCGAAGCCAAATCGCGGCGCCACGAAGCATGGTTGCATAACTTACGGTACCTATCGTTTAGCTCCTTAAACTTTTTGGTCATATGCTTCTCTGCGGTAAAGCCCTTTACCACTCGCAGCCCGCTAAGGGTCTCCTCTATGGCCGAAAGAATATCACCCAAACTGTTTTGCGCCTTGTACGACGTTTTACGAAGCGAACGACCAATACGCCCCAGTATGAATACGGTGACGAAGATCATCCCCAGCACGAACAGCGAAAGCTGCGGGCTGATTATGATAAGCGTTGTCAGATACGCAATCAGCAGTAACGGATCTTTAAAGAGCAGTTCCAGCGAGCGAACCACCGAAACCTCAATTTCGTTGACATCGTTGGTCATCTTCGAGAGAATATCCCCCTTGCGCTCGTTGCTGTAGTACCCCAAAGGCAGCTCGAGAACCTTACGGTATAGCGTCATACGAATGTCCATTACCACGCCGTTGCGAAGTGGAATCATCACAAAACTGGTAAGGTATTCGAACAAATTCTTAAACAGGAATAAGAGCGCAACACAAACGCTAAGCACGCTTAGTGTCGCAATCTCACCATGCGTAACAATATACTGGCTGATAAAATATTTTACGTTATGAAGAATAGCCTCCGAATTCAGCGCCCAAGGCACAGCGTTGGCAACTACCGGCGACTGCTTAAACAAAATCTGAAGGAAAGGAAGCACTGCTGTAATCGAGGCAACCGAAAATATTGCAAGCAGAATGGATAAAATAACGAAAGCAACGATTCGCCCCCTATAGGGAATCATGAATCGGAAAATCTTAAAAATATTCTTCATTAAAAAGACGGTTATTTTTATTTCAACAGCCCCATACAACCGTAAAGGACGCTAACCCAATGGAAAAATCGGTCAAAAATAGCAAAAAGCAGGGTACTCCCCTGCTCTTTTGCATTTAATGTGTAACTTCTAGAATAATCCCGTGTAGTTTTGGGGGGTAATCTTAAGAATCTCCTCCTTAACCGCATCGCTAACCTTAAGCGTACCCACAAACTCGCGAATCGCAGCCTTTGTTATGCCCGACTTACCACGAGTTAGCTCCTTTAACGCCTCGTAGGGCTTAGGATATCCCTCACGGCGAAGAATGGTTTGAATAGCCTCTGCAACTACTGCCCAATTCTCCTCAAGATCATTGTTTATTGCCTCGTGGTTAAGGTAAACCTTGCCCAATCCCTTAAGAATCGACTTAAATGCAATAACGGTATGCCCCATCGGAACACCTATGTTACGAAGTACGGTAGAATCTGTTAGATCGCGTTGCAGGCGTGAAATAGGAAGTTTAGCCGCAAGATGCTCGTATAGCGCGTTGGCAATACCCAAGTTACCTTCGGCATTCTCGTAGTCAATAGGATTTACCTTATGTGGCATAGCCGACGAGCCAACCTCGCCCTCTTTCACCTTTTGCTTGAAGTAGTCCATCGAGATGTACATCCAGAAGTCGCGCGACAGGTCAATAAGGATGTTGTTTATGCGCTTAAGCGTATCGAAAATAGCGGCAAGGTTGTCGTAGTGCTCAATTTGGGTGGTGTACTGCGAACGGGTAAGCCCAAGTACATTATTTACAAAGTCGTTACCAAAATCAACCCAATTGATTTCAGGATAGGCAACATGATGCGCGTTGAAGTTTCCAGTAGCACCGCCAAACTTAGCACTTACTGGAATTTCCTGAAGCAAATCAACCTGCTTTTGAATACGTTCCACAAACACCATAATCTCCTTCCCCAACTTGGTTGGCGATGCTGGTTGACCGTGAGTACGAGCCAAAAGAGGAACCTCTGCCCACTCGCGGGTAAGCAGTTCGAGCTGCTCCACTACTTCATCCAAAAGGGGGTAGTAGATTTCGCCTATTGCATCGCGAAGTAAAAGCGGAGTTGCAGTATTGTTTACATCCTGCGAGGTTAAGCCAAAATGGATAAACTCAAGATATTTGGTAAGTTTAAGCGCCTCCATCTTTTCCTTAAGGAAGTACTCTACAGCTTTCACATCGTGGTTGGTAACCTTCTCTATATCCTTTATCTTTTGAGCTTCCTCTATGGTAAAGTTTGTGTAGATATCGCGAAGCTTCGAGTAAACGGCTTTGTCAACATCCGCAAGTTGAGGGAGAGGAATCTCGCATAGTGCAATAAAATACTCAACTTCAACTTTTAAGCGATAACGGATTAGTGCAAATTCGGAGAAGTAATCTCCAAGTTCATCAACTTGTCCTCTGTACCTTCCATCGATAGGAGAAATGGCTGTTAGCTTCTGTAATTCCATCTTTAAGGGGTTTATTTTGACGGACAAATTTACCAAAAAAATGATGGCTTCGACAGCCAGCCCAGCCTCTCAAGCGCCATTTAAAGACAATTTTGTTTTGGTTTGCAAATAAAATAATACCTTTGCGCCGGTAATCAAAGTAATTTAAACAATGCCCTCGGGATAAATTCGATAGTTGAATGATTTGTAGAAAAGTTTCGGCGGTGCTTCAAAAAAGCACTACCCCAATCGTAAAAGGGTTTAAACGCACGAAATTGTCGGCAACCTCCAATACTGCTGACCATACAAGTCTACACCGATTATCATCAGCACAACAATCCTTCCCGAATTACTCCAAGTTTCTCCAACAAATTTTCAACCACAAACGACGACGATGGTCAACGCAATCGGGCTTTCGATTGTGCGACTTACCGACATCCCTTTGCGCTGAAGAGGGCTAACGCTAGCCAACTCACTCCTCCAGAGCTAAACACCCCATTGTATAACCGGTAAAAACCAAGGGTCGATGGTAACCTTATTCGTTCGTGGCGACAATAAAATCATTCAAGAAACAGAGATAGAGCAACTCGAAGAGCTCAGTTTTGACGATATCATTTGGATTGACATGAACAATCCAAGCCTTAAGGAGAAAAAGGCTATCGAAAACTTCCTCCACGTAAACCTGACTACCCGACAGCAGGCAGAGGAAATTGAAAGTTCATCGCGCTACTCAGAGTCGGAGTCTACCATAATGGCGAACTCGAACTTCCTTATTCAGGAAGATGATGAATTCACCTACGAGGCGGTATCCTTCATCCTTAAAGAAGGAATACTTGTAACCGTTCGCAATATAGATTTAAAAGTATTCTCCGATACGATTCGACGCTTTTTGCTCAACAATCGCGCCTTCCCAACATCATTTCACCTAATGGTGGCAATTTTAGAAACGCGAATTGACCTTGACGCTGATATGGTAGAGCAAATTGCAAGAGATATCGCCAAAGTTAGTAAGGAACTAAGCCTCTCCGGTAGCGTTGATGAAGAGGTACTGCTGGACATCAACCAACTGCAAGAAAACTCGATGCTGCTCCGCGAGAACATCATCGATAAGCAGCGCGTTCTCTCGGGAATCCTTAAAAGCGAGCGATTCCCCAACGACCTTTACCCAAAGGTAACCATCATGCTTAAAGACGTTGGCTCACTTATCAACCACACCGACTTTAGCTTCGAACGTTTAGAATACCTACAGAACACCTTCTTAGGTCTTATCAACATCGAACAAAATAAAATCATCAAAATATTTACGGTGGTTTCGGTTATCTTCATGCCCCCTACTCTTATTGCAAGCATGTACGGTATGAACTTTAACTTTATGCCAGAGCTCACCTGGAAATATGGCTACCTATTTGCAATCTGCGTTATGCTATTCTCCTCGGGAATCACACTCTTCATCTTCAGAAAACGAAAGTGGCTTTAACACATTAACAATAAAAGAATTAAGGCGCTCGTTAAGTTAACAAGCGCCTTGATTCTTTTAAATAGTTCTGGATTTCTTTTGGCACCTTGACTTAAAAGCCGCAAAAACTCTTCATCACTCGCTTATTTTTTTCGATTTTTACAATTAATATCCTACCTTTACCGTAACATGTGTTAAATAACATCGTCTCGGAAAATTGCTTCAGATCAATTGTATGAAAATGTTGTACGAAGAGTTAAATAAGGACATCAGGTTTCAAGAAGGCATAAATTCATGCATAAGCTGCGGCACCTGCACCGCAATATGCCCTGCTGCTCAGGTTTATCCTTACCAACCACGCGCAATTGCAGAAACTATTTCGACCAAAGATGACAAACTCATAGAAGAACTCCTCAAAAGCGAAACAATTTGGTATTGTGGCGAGTGCATGTCGTGCAAAACCCGCTGCCCTCGAGGTAACGCTCCTGGATTGCTCATTATGGCTTTACGTGCTTTATCTATTAAAAAGGGATACTTTGCCGAATCGGAAAAAGGAAGGCAACAACTGGTACTCAAGCGAACAATTGGTGAATGGTCGTACAAATACGGTTATTGCATTCACGTGGACCATCTTAATACCGAAATGTTCCCAGAACTTGGTCCTATTTTCGATTTTGAAAAGCAACACATGGTTGCACTAATGGACCGTGTTGGCGCAAGTTACCATCAGGATAAGCCTGGAGCACTACGCAACATTCCAAAGGAAGCACTCGATGAAATTAGCAGCATCTTTGAGGTTACAGGAGCACACCAACAGTTTCAACATATTGAGGATGTATCCGCAATCAAAGCCAAGGAGATGGATCTTAAGTTAGACGAATCAGGTCTTGAATCGGAATACGTTCAACATATATACAACTTTAGCAACGAAGACGACCACTCGATATAAAAGCAGCAACACAATGATACCAGAAGGAAAGAAAAAGCTTTGGGCTAAATATCAGAAAGAAATTGCGGAGGACAACTACTACTACGCGCGAAGCTGCATTCGCCAAAACTTCTTCCCCGGCTCAGAATCTACATTTCTTCGCATTTTGAAAGGCGATTTGGGAAAATCGATACTCGATGATCCCCGCCATACAACCTGTACAGGGATAGCCTACCATACAGACTTGGTTCCGTTAGAAACAACCATGACTGTGGTGGCTCGCCAGTTTTCTCTAATGCACGAAGCGGGACTAGAAAACTACGTTGCCAGCTGCGTTACCTCATTTGGCATCTATACGGAGATACTCGACCTCTGGCATCATAATCCAGAACTGGAAGAAAAAGCACATAAACTTCTCTACAAGGCAACTAAAAGAGAGTTTGTAAAGCCCAAAAACTTAGTTCATACCAGCGATGTCATATATAAGTTTAGAAACGAAATTGCTCAAAAGTCGAAGTATCGGCTGGTAAATAAAGAAACAGGAGAACCTCTAAAGGTTGTAGAGCATATTGGGTGTCACTATGCCAAGATGTTTCCACACAAAGGTGTTGGCGGAGCGGAATACCCTCACGTACTTGTTGGAATGATTGAATCGTGGGGTGGGGATGTTGTAGACTACCCCGAACGTAGGCACTGCTGCGGATTTGGCTTTCGCCAGTATCTGGTAAAAGCCAACAGAGGCTACTCGGTGTCAGCATCAAAAAAGAAATTTGAATCGATGGCTCCATACAAGCCCGACTTTATACTAAGCAACTGCCCAGGATGCGCCTACTTCTTAGACAGATGGCAATACGTTATCGCCGACATGGAAGGAACAACCTACGACGATAAGGGATACGGAATTCCATCGCTAACCTACGAAGAACTTGCAGGGTTAGTTTTGGGCTACGATCCTTGGGATTTGGGACTTCAGCTCCACCAGGTAAATGTAGAACCTCTTTTGAAGAAAATTGGGATAGAATACAACCCCGATGCGAAGTTTAGAACAAAAGACGGGCAAGACTTAGGGCAACCTGAGAAACCTGAAATTCTTAAGTACTAGAGTTTACTAATTAGCGTGTGCACTTACTTATGATTAACGAAGGAAACAAAAAAATAGCAGTTATTGGAGGCGGCATCGCAGGGATGCAGTCCGCTAGCGTTCTTGGTCGCTTAGGCTATCAAGTAACTATTTTCGAGAAATCAGAGAGACTCGGAGGGAATGTAGCTAATTGGAATCACCTATTCCCCCACAACGAGAATGCCGCAGATATGGTAAATTTGCTAGACTCTACGCTTAAATCCCTATCAAACGTAAATATTACAGCAGGCACTACGGTATTAACAATTGACCACAAATCAGACAACATACTTATAACGACCCAAGCCAAAGAATACACCTTTGACGCAGCCATCATTGCCTCAGGATTCGAACCTTTCGACGCTACTAAAAAGGAAGAATACGGCTATGGCATTTACAATAGGGTGATTACATCTGTAGATTTCGAGAAAGCCGAAAAACAGGATCAACTAGGTAAGTACATCCAGAATCAATCGGGTAAGGTTGGCTTTGTTCACTGCGTAGGTTCGAGAGATGAAAAAGTCTGCAACGGTTACTGCTCTAAGGTTTGCTGTATTACTGCAGTAAAGCAAGCGATCGAAGTAAAGAAAACAAATCCAAATCTTGATGTTTACTGCTTTTACATGGATTTACGCCTGTTCGATCGCCATTTCGAAAGTATTTACCGTGAAGCACAAGAAACATGGGGAATTCAGTTTATTAGGGGAAGAATGTCCGAAGTAAACGAAGATATTGATGGCAAGCTTATTGCTCGCATCGAGGATACCCTATCGCGTCGTCCAATGAAGCTGTCGCTTGACATGCTCGTACTCATGGTTGGAATGGTTTCTTCAGAAAACACCCAACAGTTTGGAGACCAACTCAACATAAAATCGGAAGTTGACCGCTTTATTGTAGATAATAGTCAGGTACTAACTGCTCAAAACTCAAGTATAAAAAAAGGATTATTCGTAGCAGGAACAGCCAAAAGCCCTTTAACGGTAAAGGAAACGCTTGCCGATGCTAAATCGGTAGCCGTAAACGTCCACTTCTATCTTAAACAGATGTACCAATAATATGGCAAATTTTGGATTTACGACACGAAAGGATAGCATAATTATGCTCGACAAGGTAGATTTAACCCTTCGTCGCTACCTAATATCGGAATATCCCGAATACCAACTCTGCATCAACTGTGGTGTTTGTTCTGCAGTATGCACGGCAGCACAGCTAACATCATTCAACATTAGAGAAGTGAAGTTGAACATTGATAGAGGACAAACAGTTACTCTTGAGAATGATCTTGCCAAATGTATGGTATGCGGAAAGTGCGAAATGGCTTGTCCTAAAAATGTGAGCAATCGAAGAATCGTTCTTTTAATCAACAAATACCTTCAGGAGCAGCATGGATAAATTCAACATATTTGTACTCCCATTTACTATTGGATTAGTATTTGTTGTTGGTGCTTACATTGCCCAGCTTATTCACTGGATTCGATTAATACCAAAAGACGAAAGGAGAAAACTTAAAGTTCTTCTGGCCTCTCCTGTTAGATTTGTCAAATGCTGCACCGAAATAGCCAAAGAAAGTCTTCTTCACATAAACCTATTTAAAACCAACCTATTGCTCGGCTTTATGCACATGAGCCTTGCCTTTGGATGGTTTATGCTAATCGTCATTGGCAATCTTGAATCGAAAGTTTTCACGGCAAGTCACTTAAATCCGCCCTACTTTCCAATCTTCCTAGAGTTCTTTATTCCTGGCATGAGTAAATTCAAATACCATCAGGAATTCTCTTTTATAATGGATTTTTTTCTGTTATTGGTACTAACAGGCGTCGTTTTAGCCTTTTCGAAGCGCTTCGTTTCAAAGAAATTTAGTATTGCCAAAAAGCCAAAGCTAACGGTTATTGATAAAATTGGTCTTTACTCGCTTTGGTTGATATTCCCCCTACGATTCTTAGCAGAGAGCATCAACTCCGGAATTCACGAAACTGGAGGCTTCATCACCCAACCAATGGGAGAATTACTTTACAATGCGGGGTTTGGAAAGAACAGTTCCTATGCTGCATGGTGGGCATACTCCATCTCTTTAGGCGTATTCTTTATTGCAGTACCCTTTACCCGCTACATGCATATTCTTACAGAACCATTTTTCATCTTTTTGCGAAATGCAGAAGTGGATTCCAGTAAATTTCAACAAACATTCAACCAAGTACAGGCAAAAAGTTGCTCAAAATGCGGAGTGTGCTTAAATGCTTGCCCATTAACAACTACAAATATCAGCGGCAACCCGCAACCTATATACCTGCTCAATGCTCTGAACCAAGGGACACTCTCTCCCGAAATGGTTGAGAACTGCCTAAACTGCCGACGCTGCGAAGAGAATTGCCCTGTAGGCATTACCATAGAGCCATTAAGAATATCGCTGAAGAAACAAGTCGAGCACAATGCCGATTTTAGCTACACCTCATTGGCAGAATATCCTAAGGCAAAAATTGGATACTTCTCGGGATGTATGGGCAAGCTAACACCAGCCACGACGAGCAGCCTAGGAAAAATAGCAGAGACTGCAGGAGACAAACTTGTTCACCTCGATAAAGATGGTGGTATTTGCTGCGGACGTCCTCAAAAGCTATCAGGGCAGCTAGAAGCGGCAGAAGAACTTGCAAAGAAAAACACCGCCCTTTTCAAAGAAAGCGGAGTTGAAATGATAGTTACATCGTGCCCGATATGCCTCAAAACATTTAAAGAGAATTACCAGCTGAGCATACCTGTAATTCATCATACAGAATACATTAAACGCCTAATAGAAAATGAAAAGATTGGCGTAAATAAATCAAGTGAAATAACGGTTTACCATGATCCTTGTGAACTCGCTCGTGGTTGTGGCATCACCAAGGAGCCTCGGTACATTCTAAAGAAAGCCTCTCACTTTACAGAACTTCCTAAAGAAATCAAGGGGCAATGCTGTGGAAATACGATGGCTCATAATTCACTAAATTATGCACAAAAAGATGCCATTGCTAACATTACGCTCTGCGGCATTCCATCGAAAGCAAGCTCGCTCATTACTAGTTGCCCAGCCTGTAGTAAGGCTTTTAAACGAAGTGATAGCATAACGGTGGAAGACATTGCTGTTTTCACAGCAAGGCACATGTATAAGCCGGAACCTGTTTACGAAGAGCAATACTACAAAACAGCAAATAAGAGAACCGCAACAACATAGAATAAGGTATTGAAGGTAGCTTAAGGTTAGGCTACCTTTCCATTATTCCCCCTATCCCTTTTTGTTAGCACTAAAGATCCTTGCACAACTATAACACCTGAGAAAGCACTACAGCATTTTCTTGAGTTATCGCGCCACCTCCCTTATGGGAACTGACGAATAGTCATTTCGTTTACGAAGAAGCAACTACCGAATTAAGCACTCCTATAGACAATAAACGTTATTCGCAAGACGTTAAATTGGGGAGGAACTTGATATCGGCAAGAGTCCTGACAGAAGGGATTATTCTAGTACACATTAAGGGCAAAGAGGCATCAGGAACAAAAAGGTCACTTATTTTGTAGGATAAGCGCCCAAAAGCTTTCACTAAAATATCGATTTTATATTTTTGTGAGCGAATAAAACTAGAGTAACCAATGAGCCAGAAAATAAGACCGATGATTAAGATGAAGCGTGGTGTGAAATTTTTTACCCTGCTCTTTTTTACGTCATCGATTTTCTCGGTTCTCGTCATGAGGTTTGTGCCGATCACCTTTACTCCGCTTATGCTGATTAGAAGTGTGGAACAAGCTTTTGATGGAGATTTCCCAAAAGCAAAAAGAGACTGGGCTTCCTACAAGAATATCAGCAAAAACATGGTGTTGGCGGTAGTTTCATCGGAGGATAACAAGTTCCCGGAGCACTACGGATTCGATTTTGTAGCCATAGAACGAGCGCTAAAGCACAACTCTAAGAAGAAAAAGATTCGTGGAGGAAGCACCATATCGCAGCAAACCGGCAAAAATGTGTTCCTTGTACCGGCTCGCAACTGGATTCGGAAGGGATTCGAAACATACTTTACCGTACTAATAGAGGCAACGTGGTCGAAGAAGAGGATAATGGAAGCTTACCTAAATATTGTAGAGCTCGGGAACGGCATTTACGGGGTACAGGCAGCATCGGAGTACTACTTCGAAAAGGATGCCAAGAAGCTGACCAAGCGCCAATCGGCCCTGCTCGCCGCTACGCTACCGAGTCCGTTGAAACGTAATCCGGGTAATCCCAATGCAGCAATGACGCATAAGCAGGAGATGATACTTCGGATTATGCGAAAAATTCATGATGTTGACCTTTAGCTCTGCCAAAGAAAACACCCCAAACCCTTAACATTAGCCTACAGTGAGTACATTTCGTAAAATTGCCATAGTAATTCTGGTGCTACTCGTTAGACCAGGCTCGCTCTTCGCCCAAATCGATAAAGACTACTTCTTTAACAACGGGAGGCAATGCCTGATCGACCAAAAGTATGCGGAATCGCTGGACTACTTCAACGTACTGATAAAAACCGACAGGACGCTACACGAGGCGTTTTTCCTAAGGGGGATTGCAAAGTACAACCTCGATGATCTGATTGGGGCTAACCAGGACTTTTCGGAGGCGATCAAGCTGAATCCGGTATACACTCAAGCCTACCACTATAGGGCAATTACGCTCGCCCGAATGGGGAACACCGAATCGGCCATTGCTGACCTGAACGCAGCCTCGCTCCTGCGGCCGGAGTACCCCGGCATCTACTTTAGTAGGGGTATTACCCACTTTATGTCGAAGCAGTTCGAAAAGGCAATAGATGACTACAACAGGTTTATCCAGAAGGAACCCAAGGTTAGCGATGCCTACGTAAACAGGGGAACAACCTACCTTTTCATGAAGGATACCACTGCTGCTTTGGTCGACTACAACAAGGCCATTGGGCTTAACTTTGCGAATTCGGACGCCTACCTGAAGCGAGGCCATGTTTTCTCGCTGCAAAAGAAGATGAAGGATGCCCTTGCTGATTTCAACAAGGCGATTGAACTCGATTCCACCAACTCGATGGCCTTCTTCAACCGCGGTTTGGTGTACTACGACATGAAGAAGTACAACAACACCATGGCCGACTTCAGCAGCTCTATTCGTTTGGAGCCGAACAATCCGGTTACCCTATACAACCGCGCCATCCTGAGGGCTCAGGTTGGAGACCTGAACAACGCGGTTAAGGACTACGACAGGGTTGCCAAAATCACCCCCAAGAATGTGCTGGTTTACTACAACCGCGCGGCCGTGCTTGTTGAGCTGGGGATGCTCAGGGAAGCGCTGAAGGACTATACGCGGGCAATTGCGCTCTACCCCGACTTTGCCAACGCCTACATGAATCGATCGTACATCAAGCGTAGGCTGAACGACATGAAGAGCGCCAAGGCCGACTTCGATATCGCCAATAGGAAAATCAGGGAGTACCGGTCGAGGCTTAACGACAGCACCTTCTCGGTGTATGCCGATACCAGCAAGAAGTTTACCGCCATGATGTCGTTCGATGCCAACTTCGACGATAACGACATGCTCACCAACAACCAGGTTGACATCAAGCTTCGCCCGCTTTACCGCATTGAGGTTACCAAAGCCGATACGCTGCCACAGCTGCAGAACGCCTACTTCTACCCGGCCTACGACAGGTTCAGGAACAGCCTTCGCAACAGCTTGCAGCTTACGCTCACCAATCAGCCACAAAAGCCTACGCCGGCCGTTCTGGACAGCCTAAAATCGCTGGCAGGAACGCTCGCGGGAAAATCGCCGGCAGTGGCCAATATGGTGGAAGCCATCGTAGAAAGCAGCCAGAACCAGTTCTCGAAATCGGTTAGCGCCTACGGCAAAGCCATTGAGGCCGACCCAAAGAACGGATTCACCTACATCAACCGCTCTACCGTACAGGCCGAAATGATCGACTTCACCAAATCTATTGAGAACAGCATGCAGCCTACGCTGCTCGACGAGAAGGGGCTTACCCCAACCATGTCTAAGCAAAAAACGGAGGTGGCCGTTTACAGCTACGATCAGGCGATAGACGACCTTAATAAGGCGGCAAAGCTGCTCCCCAGCTACGCCTACATCGACTACAACCTGGGCAACATCTACACGCTCTCGAACCGTATGCCCGAGGCGATACAGAGCTACTCCAAGGCCATAGAGGAGTACCCCAACCTCGCCGATGCCTACTACAACCGAGGGCTCATCCAGATCTACCTGAAGGATACCAACAAGGGCTGCCTCGATATCAGCAAAGCCGGCGAGCTGGGCATCCGGGATGCCTACGCCACCCTAAAGAAGTACTGCATTAAGGAAAAGTAACCCATACCGAAGGAGACGAGCCCAACCGCTCGTCTCCTTTGCTTTTGGAGCGACTCGTCCCCAAAGCGAGGAGTGCAACAATGGGCCCTTCGATCGTCGTTTTCCAATTTGGGAATAGCGCGTTCGCCCTCCCAATGACCGTTTCCCAGCTTTGGGAAGGGCACGTTCGACCCTCCGATGCCTGTTTCCCAGCTTTGGGAAGAGTACATCCGACCCTCCGATCAAGGTTTTCCAACTTGGGAAACGTACATTTGCCCCTCCGATCAACGTCTCACAGCTTGGGAAAGATAAACGTACCACCGCTTATACCCCCTATGCCAAGCGTCTCGGGACTTCCACCTAAAATCTACCGTCGAGCATCTAAAGTCTAACTTCTACAATTGCAGATCTTGCTACCTTTGTAGGCTATGAGAGATGAGACATCGTACCGGAATATCTGGCGAATTGCCTACCCGATCATCGTTGGGAGCATCAGCCAAACCGTCCTCAACATTACCGACACCGTTTTTGTGGGGCATCTGGGCGAGCTGGAGCTGGGTGCGGGGGCGCTGGGTACGCTATTCTACCTCACCATTATGATGGTGATCAACGGATTTACCATCGGCAACCAGATTATCATGGCCCGCCGCTTTGGCGAGGAGCGCACCGCCGATATCGGCAGGACATTTGCCAGCTCGATACTGGTGCTGTTCGCCATTACCACGGCGGTTTTCGTAGCGGTAAAGCTGCTCGCGTCCGCCCTCCTCCCCACGTTGGTTAGCAACGCCCAGATATCGCAGCTGGTCGACGGGTTCATCCAGTACCGCATCTGGGGGATCTACGCGGCGGCGTTTACGCTGCTGCTCCGCTCCTTCTACGTGGCCACCGCCAACACCCGGGTGCTTATCCCGGTTACCACCACCACCGTTGGGCTAAACATCGTGCTCAACTACATCCTCATCTACGGGAAGCTCGGACTGCCGGCAATGGGGTTCAACGGAGCGGCGCTTGCCTCCGTAATTTCGGAGCTGGTAGGGTTTGCCATCATAATCGCTTATACCATCTACAAGAAATACCCACGGGCATTCGGGCTATTCAACATCCGCAGGTTCGAGCCCCAGATCGTAGGGGAAACGCTTAGGATTGCATCGCCGGTGATGCTGCAGCACCTCATCTCGTTTAGCGCCTGGTTCGTAATCTTCCTGATTATCGAGCGAATGGGCGAGCGCTCGCTGGCCATATCGAACATCGTGCGCAGCCTGTACATCGCCATGATGGTGCCCATCTGGGGATTTGCCGAGGCCACCAACAGCCTGGTGAGCTACCTGATGGGCGAGAAGCACTTCGACCGCATCGCCCTGCTGGTGAAGCGCTCGATGCTGCTCAGCTTTACCAGCGTGATCCTGGTGGTTGCGGCGTTCTACCTGCTGCTTCCGCAAATCATCGGCTTCTACAGCCCCGACACCTCGCTGGTTGCCGACACCATCCCAGTGGCCAAGGTGGTAATGGTAGGCGCCACCATCATGTCGCTGGGGTTTATCGTTTTCATGGCGGTATCGGGCACCGGCAACACCCTAACGGCGTTCGGGCTCGAGCTCTCCGACATCACCCTATACATTATCATTGCCTTTGTGCTGGTCGAATACGCCCACATCAACGTGACCAACATCTGGTTTGTCGAGACATTCTACGCGGGCTACATGCTGCTGGTATGCTCGCTCTACCTCCGCTTTGGGAAGTGGCGCAATAAGGTAATTTAGCAGGATACAATAACAGAAGTAACGATGAATAGAACGCTTACGCTTACGATCTTCTTTTCCCTTTTTGTACGGATTGGATTGGCACAAACCCTCGACGTTGAGCTTGCCAGCCAGCCGGTGAAGTTCGTCAACCCGAAGATTTACGTGGATAACGTGGTCGACAACCGCGACTTTACGAGCTGGATTGGGACAACCAAGGTTGCGAAAAACAGGCAGCGCCACCTGAACCTTTCCGGCGGAGTAGCATCGGCCATCAAAAGCCACACCGACTATATCCTTCCCCCAAGCCCGGAGAAAAAGCCCGTAACCATGCACATCATGGTGCTATCGGCCAAGGAGCAGCCCACCAGCAACGGCTCCGAGAAGGCTACGGTAACGGCAGTAACCAGCTTCACCGCCCAATCGAAAGCCGGTGGCGAGGTGGAGATCTACCGCACCTCATCCACCGTAAGCGAAAGCGGCAGGGATGCCACCACGCTTTACGAGAAGCTGATCCGAAGAGCCATTGAGGAGTGCCTGGAGCAGCTCAACAGCAAGGATGTAGACAAGCTAACCGCCGATGCGGCCGCCATCCAGCAGCTCAGGAGGACAAAGAGCGAGGTAAAGGTTCTCCCCGACTCCATCAGCCTCGATCGGCTCGTAAACATTGGCAGCAGCAAGTCGGAAGAGGTAGCCAACCCCGAATCGGCAAGCGCACCCATGCCAATGGGGAAAAAGGCGGAACCCGAGGAGCGCTACTACAGGGTAGACGAGATGTCGACGGTATCGATCCTGACGGGCATCAACGGTATTGGATGCACGGCAACCTACTACATCAACAGCCTCTACTCAGACAACCGCATCTACATCCCGCTCACGGTAAGCGCAGAGTACATGGATAACATCACCACCTCCGAAGCCAGCCGCTACCAAGAGCCCTCGCTGTACTACGCCAAGATTGGGGCCGAGCTATTTTACCCCCTCAACAAGTACTTCTGGCTCAACGCCGGGGTGCAGATTCCCCTTGGCACCGAAAAGCTGGCGGATCTCGACGGCAACGACTCCGAAACGCTCCTTGCCGGCATCTGCCTAACGCAGAGCATCCGCGTGATGTCGAGCCAGTACGAAGGAGTGACCTTTGCGGTGGGGGCATTCGAGCAGATTCTCTCGTCGAAGATACAGCCCTTTAACGTTGGGCTACGCATCGAGATTGGCATTAAATTTTAGAATAGGGAATAGGGAGAAGCAACTCACTGCTCCCTATTCCCCACTCACTATTCCCTTCTCACTTTTTATCAATTTTCCCTGTTTTTAGGACTGGAAATCTGACTTCCTTTTGCTATACTTGCACCTCGGGAAAGTGAAATAACAGGTTCAACACAACAACAGGGAATAAGGGATTTGACGGTAGCAGCAGGCATTAAAGGACGCCAGATTGCTCGTACTCCCAACCAGCAACACCATATGAAAAAGGGGATTCTGCTACTGGTAGCTCTAGCAGCTGCAACGCTTCAGGTTAAGGCTCAAATCGGCAACAATGCCGACACCACCCTATTGGCTAAGCCAATCTCCGATTCGGTATCCGTTGCTGGCGTTAAGCCAAGCCACATCACCACGGTTGCTGTTAACGACACCACCGCAATCTCCTACATTCGCCCCCAGGGGTACCACTTCATCACCAATATCCCCAAAGACTGGTTAGAGTTTGGGCAACGAACCGTTTCCAAAAAGGGTTTGATTACCGTTGGCGCGCTGGCGGCATCGACGGCGCTGCTGATGACCATCGACCGTCCGGCAATGGACGCCGTGCAGCAGTTTGGCCGCTGGGCCGGAGTCAGCGGCGAGCGCAAGTTTGCCAACACCATCAAGTTTAAGATGGGGGGAACGGCGGTCAACTTTATGGACCTGCCCCAGAACCTCAACTCTACCCTCTACTTCATCGGCGAGGGGTGGCCCACCATCGCCTTTACGGCCGGGGTGCTGGTAAAGGGACTCATCACCAACGACAATAGGGCCATACAAACGGCCTCGCAGATTGGCGAGGGATACCTGGCCATGGGCATTACGGTGCAGCTCATCAAGCGGCTCACCGGAAGGCAGAGCCCCTTTAAGACCACCAAGGGGTCGGGAAATTGGCAGCTGGCCCCCGCCTACTCGCACTACCAAGGCGATGTGCCCAACCACGACGCGTTCCCATCGGGGCACCTGGCTACGGCCATGGCCTCCATCACCATATACGCCGAAAACTACCCCGAGATTCGGTGGATTCGCCCCGTGGGCTACACCGTAATGGGACTCGTTGGCCTAGCCATGATGAACAACGGCGTGCACTGGATGAGCGACTACCCGCTGGCCATTGCCATTGGCTACACCTACGGGAAGATTGTTACCTCGCGCGACAAGTCCATCCGAGTATTCTCCAGAAGGGGCAACCACAACCCCGAGGTAGGCAAGCTCAGCTTCGGACCCAAGGTTATCGGATCGCCCTACTACCAGGACTACACCCTTGGACTTTCGCTTAGCCTGACGCTGTAGGAACAAGAAGGTAGAGGAAGCTAAAAGAATAGGATTGCCATAAGCTAATTCGGACAAGAGCACAGCAAATGCTGAGCCTCTATGATGAGGCTATCACCAATAAATGACATTGTTCCCGAGCGGGAGGATAACATGCCACGATAGCACGTTCCTTTTTCATCTTTTAGTGCCATCATTCCGCTATCTCCATTTAACTACTGAAATTACTCCATTTAGTTTCTCCCCCATCGAGCATCTTTCGTACCTTTCCGTCCAAAACCATTTTCGACAACGACCATGGCTATACGCTACGAAAAAGACTACCTGATGCGGCTAATGCAGAACTTCTTTCTGGCGCTCGACCGCATCGTGAATGCCCGAAAGAATGAGGAGCACGAGGTGGTGCTCTCGGAGCTGGAGGTAACCTTTATGGCCTTCTTCCAGCAGAACCTCGCCTTCTTCGAGGCGATGACGCCCGACGAAATCGTCGCCTTCTTTTCCAACGCCCCCTACCCCTCCGAAAAGGTGGAGATGGTGGCCATGCTGCTCTTCGAGGCCGGCGTGGTGGCCCCCGAGCCCGAGGTGCAGCGCCGCCGCCTTACCACGGTGAACACGCTCATCGGGCACCTCTCCGACATCCGCAAATCGGTATCGCTCGACCACATGGCCAAGCAGCAGTACATCCAAAAGCGGCTGGGCGAGCTGGGGTAGCATAGAAAAGGGGAGCCGCTATCGACTCCCCCGCTAGGCGCAATGCCCATCAATCCGTTATCTAAAGATTTTATCGCCACTTTGATGGCCAAATCCGGGGTGAAGGTCGAAGCGCACCACCCCCACGTTGGCCTTATCGCCAACCGCTTTAGCAACCAGCGCCGTTCCCTCCGATCCAAATCCAGCGCATAGCTCGATGGCAGTAACCCCTTCGGCCACCAGCTCCAAGGCAACCTTCTGGGCCTCCTCGTAGGTTTTTACGCCAACTACCGATAGGTTGACTACAGGCGTACTAATAGCAGCCCGATGGGTAGCGCTATCTACCTCTGGCGCTATGAAAATAAATGCGGCATTTACTGACATGTGCTCTCTCCTTTACTTAGTTTATGATGTAGAATTTTGAACCACAAATCTAGCAAAATCACCACTCTAAGCACCCTTGGGGCTGCCCCCTACAGCCCACCCCAATTACACTTTTCCTCCCATACGTAAATTGGCGGCACCAGTTCGGCAGGGCGGGAAGGAAAAAGAAAGGGAGCCGACAATCGGCTCCCCCTTATTCTGCTCCCGAAGGGGCTACTTCTGCCCTTCGCTCTTCTTGTCCTTATCCTTTTCCTTGTCTTTCTCCTTCTCCTTCTCGCGCTTATTCTTTAGAGCGGCTTGGTGTAGCGCTTCGGTCTTTTCGGCATCCTGATTAAGCAGAAGGATCTTTGAGCAAAGTGTCTCCCACTTGGGATTGGAGTCCTCCAGCAGCTTGCCCTGCACGTAGACCAGGATGTTCTTGGTAGCCTGCTCAAACTCCCTACGAACCCTTGTGGCAGCAACAAAGTCAGCCTTGCTGTCCTTGTCGTCAACCTTTTGGCTGTAGGTGGTGTCGAAGGCGGTTACATCGTTCACCAGCTGCGCCTGCTTCGGCTCGAGCTTCAGCGCTACAAGGGCTGCCGCATTTTCGGGCTTCTTCAGGTCTTCGATAAAGCTAGCGAGGGTGCTCGATTCGCCCGAGTAGGAGCCTTCGAGGAAGTCGAAGCCATAGTGCTCGAAGAGCACGTTGAGCCGCTTGGCGGCCAGCACCTCGGCGGCAACATCGGAGTAGAGGTAGCTCTGCACCCCATGGTAGAGCCCCCGGTACGAGTTTCCACGCTTCTGGTCCAACTCAAAAAGCCTCTCCGTAAACTCGCTTTTCCGTGACAGCATATAGCCCCGTGCCAGATTAGCGTTCGCCTCCTTAAAGAGTAAGTAAGGCTTAGAGGTGGTTAGCCCCTCAATTCCCGATCCCACAACTTGGCTGTCCAGCTTTTTGCCGTAGTCAACCTCGTCTTTTAAGAGCATCTTGCTCGTTGAAAAATACAAATTCATACAAAAAAATTTTTTGGTACTAATTACTTCAAAAGCTCTCTTCGTAGGATTCAAAAGCTGCACCACGAAAATTGCATCCATCCTCCCCTAAGGAAATTCCCGAGCGGGGAATTGTACGCCGCTGCGCCGGCACGATCGTTTCCGAGCAGAATTTTGCGTGCCGCTGCGCTAGCGTGAAAAATTCCGAGCGGAAATTTTCATCCCGCTGCGCTAGCGTGGAAAATTCTGGGTGGAATTTTGCGTCCCGCTACGCCGGCGTGGAAAATTCCGAGCGGAAATTTGCGTGCCGCCGTGCCGGAGTGAAAATTCTGGGTGGAAATTTGCGTTCGGACGCGCTGGCGTAGAAAATTCTGGGTGGAAACGCCTATTGGGAGCTCCAGTTGGCAGCAACCATAAGCGTAGACGGTTCAATCTTCAAAGAACAGCGCCCCTAAATTAACTATTTTTCTATTTCACCAAAGGTTTTGTTAATTATTTCTTATTCCGAAGGTATTTTTTTAGAGGATACCGCTAGACTTTAGCAGTAATCGACACCCAATGCCCACCTCCTCCCCTGAAGCCCCTGCAGCTTTTGGGCATCAGAGCCGTACCTCCGGCCACACGCCAAGCAGCGTTCTGCTTGGATATGCCCCCCTTAAGTGTTAAATTGCCGCCTTAATTCATTACATAAAGTCTTATGAAAAAGTTACTACTATCGCTGCTACTGGGCGTAGTGCTGCTGGCTGCTGGATGCAAGAAGGATAATCCTATTCCTGTACAATCAATCGCTATTGCCGATGCACCGGCAACAGCAGGGTTAGGCCAACCCGTTAAGTTAAGCGTAAAAACCTCCCCCGAAAATGCTGATGTCCCCTTCACGCTGGAGTGGACAGTTGACAAAACCCTTGCCGACTTCGACGAGGCCACCCAAACCCTGACCCGCAAAGCCAACGGCCCGGTTACCGTTACGGTAAGCGTCAAGGGACGACCAGAGGTTAAGCAGAGCATAACCATCAATCCCATAATCGCCCAAAGCGTAGCGTTTAAGACAAGGTTTGTTGATGCCGAAGTGGGAAAACCAGTAAAGGTGGAGCTGGAGGTAACCCCAACTGGAGCCGATACCGACTTTACCTGGACGCTGAGCAAAAACATCGGCACCTTCGACGAGGCTTCGAAAACGCTAACCCTAAACCAACCAGGACTGGTGGAGCTAACCGCATCGGTAAAAGGAAACCCAGACATCAAGGATGTATGCGCGGTTAAAGATGCTAGCATCGTTTACATACCGGATGTTACCTTTAGGAAAATCCTTCTCTCTAAGTTTGATGCGAATAACGATGGCGAAATTCAGAAATCCGAAGCAGAATCAGCCAAGATTATTTCAACAAGTAAAGAGAAAATATATAGCCTAGAAGGAGTTGAATACTTTACAAATCTAGAAAAGCTGTACTGCGAAACACCGAAAGAAATTGCCAACTTGAACTTAAGTAAAAACACGAAGCTCCACTTGTTATATCTAGCCAAAGTAAAATCATTGGATATTAGTAAAAACAACGAACTTGATACGCTAATGCTAGTTGGGAATCAGTTACCCTCAATTGATTTAAGTAAAAAAACAAAACTCATCGTTTTCCAGAGTACTGAGAACAATTTCACATCGCTTGATGTCAGCCAAAACACAAAGTTGAGAAATCTAAAATGTACCTTGTCTAAATTGGCTACTATTGACGTAAGCAATAACAAAGAACTTGTCGAGCTAAACCTTGAAAGTAACCAGCTATCCTCCATCAATATCAGCCAAAACACAAAGTTGAAAGTTTTAAACTGCATCAATAACCAGCTAGCCTCTATTGACGTAAGCAAGAACGTAAACCTGACCTCCCTAGATTGTAACAATAACAATTTATCGGCTATTTATTTGGGCAATAACACCAACCTCCGTAACCTCTATTGCAGCGGCAATAAGTTGTCAGCAATTGACATAAGTAACTGTACCAATCTATTGGACTTCCAATGCAACAACAACAGCCTATCTGCTATTGATATAAGTAAAAATTTAGAACTAACTGAATTCTATTGTAGCAACAATATGTTGTCAACAATCGACGGAAGTAAGAATACAGAAATAAATTGGTTAAGGTGCGATAACAACAAGTTAGTATCAATCGACCTGAGTAATAGTATTCATTTATGTACTTTGGTTTGCAAAAACAACAATCTAACTTCCATAGATGTTAGTAAGAATTTATTCCTGCGAAATCTCGATTGTAGTCAAAATAAGTTAACAACTATCGACATAAGCAACAACAAGCAATATTTAGGAATACCAAACCCCTCGAATGGGATGCCTTGTGTAAACGTGATTTTCACAGGCAACCCCAATCTCACCAAAATCTACGTTTGGAAAGGATTCACCCCTGCTGCAAACTTTACAAAGGATGCTACCACCAGCTACGTGGAAGTACCCTAGCGGAGAATGCACGAAACCGAACAAGCCGCAGCGGATATGCTGCGGCTTTTCTTATGCATAAAAGATTGAGCGACGCCGATACACTCCCCGCTTACAAGTGCAGCTAAATTGTACCTATTTATGGTAAACGCCCCGGCGGCACCTAAACATCCCCACGGGGTACCTGTTTCTCCCGCTACTAATTAATAACCCCAAAAACGTGAGGCCATGAAAAAGTTAGCAATTCTATCGATTACAGCACTTTTTGCACTGGCAGCATTTCAGGCTAGCGCACAAGGACAGGCAGTTCGGGAAAGCCAGATGAGGAAGAAGGAGCTAAAGTCCAACCTAAAGGCCGAGAAGAAAACCCTGCGAACGCTCAAGGCAAGCGAGGTGAGGGCAACCGCGAAAACCCAATTCGTGGCCGACTTCGGCGAGATGCCCGATGTAAAATGGGACCGGGTTAAGAGCTTCGACGTAGCCACGTTCACCAAGGACGGCCAAAAGATGAAGGCCTACTACGACTCCGGGTCCAAGCTGCTTGGCACCACCACCCCCACCACCTTCGACAACCTACCCGCCGCCGGCCAAAGGAGGCTTCTAGCAAAGTACAAGGGCTACACGGTTGGCAAGGTATTCTTCTTCGACGAGAATGAGGCGTACGAAAACACGGAAGACATGGAGCTCTTCGGGGTACCCTTCGAGCACCTCGACCACTACTTTGTGGAGCTGATCAACGGCAGCAGCCGAATAATGGTTAAGGTAACCAAGGAGGGCGACGTGTCGTTTATGGCCAAGCTGTAGAAAAGCGCAGGAACTTTCTAATGAATAGCGAGCCGCAGCGGATATGCTGCGGCTTTTCTTGTGCCGCTACCCAAACCTTGAACGAGGGAGGCTCATCGCCTACAGCAGACAGCCCATAGCATTAAACCCGGTAGAAACGCTACCTTTGGACGATTTTGTAGAACAACACCAAAGAGCAATGTCGCACCAAAACACCTCCGTAAAGTCCATCTACTTTGCCCTACTGGCCAACCTCGGGATTGCCATTACCAAAACGGCGGCCGCCATCGTAACCGGCTCGGGGGCCATGCTGGCCGAATCGATCCACTCCTTTGCCGACTGCGGCAACCAAGGCCTCCTATTTTGGGGGCTAAAGGCCGCTAAGAAGAAGCCCGACCAGGAGCATCCGCTGGGGTACGGCAAGGAGATCTACTTCTGGTCGTTCATCGTGGCCCTGATCCTGTTTAGCATGGGCGGGCTGTTCTCCATCTACGAGGGCATCCACAAAATCAGCGCACACGAAGGGCTGAAAAGCCCCATCGTTGCCATTGCCGTTCTATCGGTGAGCATCATTCTCGAAGGGGCGTCGCTCTACGGCTGCGTGACGCAGATCAACAAGGTAAGGCGCAACGTATCGCTTTGGGCATGGCTAAAGAGCAGCCGCCAGAGCGAGCTGGTCATCGTTTTCGGCGAAGATGTTGCCGCGCTGCTGGGGCTATCGTTTGCGCTTGCATCGGTAGGGCTCGCTGTCGTAACCGGAGATCCGATTTACGACGCCATCGGAAGCATTGGCATCGGCGCCCTGCTGGTTGGCGTATCGTTTTTTCTTGCGGTGAAAATTAAGAGCCTGCTCATCGGGCAAAGCGCCGAAAGCGAAATCCGCATCGAGGTGAAGCAGTTTCTGGAAGCCCGCCCCGAAGTCGACCAGCTGCTTAACCTGATCACGCTGCAGCTCGGCCCTCAGGTAATGGTTGCCGTAAAGGCCAAGATGGCAAAGGCTGATTCGGCCGACCAGCTGATTGACCGGATAAACGCTTGCGAAGCAGCGCTAAAAAAAGAGTACCCCACCATCCAGTGGATATTTTTCGAACCGGATTCCGAGGAGTAGCCCGCAACTCAAGGCAAGCAATGTTCTACTCTCCTTGAATTGCAGCTAAATAAACCCTACTAGTAATAAATACAGCATACGCCTATCGATTTTGTCTTAAGGTCGCAGTAAATTGGATACCCTATTAACCAATAAAAAAGGACAGCTATGAAACAGCTTGTAATTTTGTCAATGTCCCTTTTCTTTGCGCTAACGGTATCGCAGGCGAATGCCCAGGAAAACATAAAAAAAGATATCAAACAGGCCAAGAAGGAGATCAAGGATACCAGAAAAGATAAGAAAGAGGTCATTAAAGAACCTAGAGCATCCCTAAAGGAACAGCGACGGGAGCTGAGAAGCCTTAGAGGAAAGCTAGTAAGCGAACAGACGAAAAGCCAATTCAACGTTGACTTTGGCAACTTGTCAGATGTTAAATGGGAAAGAACGAAGGATTTCGACAAGGCCACTTTCACAAAGGATGGCCAGATAATGACAGCCTACTACGACATAGACGCACAACTGGTAGGAACAACCTCGCCCAAAATGTTCGCCGATCTTCCTGCAAAAAGCCAGAAAAAAATCAACACCAAATACAAAGACTACACCATAGGTCAGGTTATCTACTTCGACGAGAATGAGAATTACGACCCAGACTACATGGTTCTTTATAATACTCCATTTGAGCATCTCGACCACTACTTTGTGGAGCTATCAAAAGATAGCAAAAGAATAATCCTCATAGTAACCAAAGAAGGTGACGTATCCATTTTTAGGGAGCTATAGTATTTTACCCCCACACCTAAAGAGGACATAGCGCAAATTTAAAACAGAGTTCACTCGTCTTCAAAAAATAAAGCCGCAGCGGATGTGCTGCGGCTTTTCTGTTGGGTAAAAAGACAGAGAGGCTTCCTGCATTTAGCTTCTAGCTGCAACTAAATATCCATTATTAAAGAAAAACAGGAATTAGACTCTGGCTTTTAGCTATGAGCACGCTGTAAATTGTCTCAATTAACTCCTAAAACACTTACTGTTATGAAAAAGATTGCAATTCTATCAACAATGCTACTGTTCGGGTTAACCTCACTTCAGGTAAGCGCACAGGAAGATCTCAAGAAAGAGATCAAACAAACTAAAAAGGAAATCAAGGAGACCAAGAAAGAGCTTAAAGGAAACAAGAAAGAGCCTAAGTCCGAATTAAGAGCAGAGAGGAAAGAGCTACGAGCCCTTAAAGGGGAAGTTGTCAGCGAGCTATCGAAGACCCAGTTCAACGTCGATTTCAAAAACACTTCAGACGCTCAGTGGGTAAGAACCAAATTTTTCGATGAGGTTACCTTCGAACAGAATGGTGTTAAGACCAAAGCCTACTACGACGCGCAATCCCAGCTAGTAGGAACCACAGCAGACAAGACCTTCGACGATCTGCCCGCGCCTGCCAAGAAAGAAATCGAAAAGAAATACAAAGACTACACCGTACAGCAAGTCATTCTCTTTGACGACAACGAAGCCAACGAAACGGACATGTTCCTTTATGGTGAAGAATTTGCAGATGCCGACCACTACTTCGTAGAGCTCACAAAAAACAGTAAGACCATCGTTCTTATGGTATCTCCAGAAGGAGAAGTATTCCTGTATAAGGAGCTCTAGCGCTTATCTCTCTATATAGATATAGAAATAATATGGCTAATACAAAAAAAACGCCGTAGCCAGCTGGCTACGGCGTTTGGTATATCCAAAACATCAAGCTACCTCAGGTACTTGTAGCGATTCTCCATTTCGGCGCAGGCCCGCTCGGCCACCTCCTCGCGGGTACCCATTCCATCGATCACCGACACCTCTTGGCGCTGCCGGTAGCGCTCCAGCACGGGGATGGTTTTAGTTTCGTGATCGATTAAGCGCTGAATGATCTTCTGCGTGGTGGTATCGTAGGGCATGCATCGGTCTGTTTTGCTGCGGGCGTCGAGGCGCCTCACCAGTTCGAGGGTGGGCACCTCCAGCTCAATAAAGTGGGAGATCTTCATGCCGTGCTTCTTCAGGATGCCCTCCAGGATGTACGACTGCACCAGCGTCCGGGGGAAGCCGGTGAACACGTATCCCTTCGAGTTCTTGGTGGACTGAATCTTCTTCTCGATAAGCGGAACCACGATGTCGTCGGGCGCCATCTGCCCGCTCTCGAACAGTTCCTTCACCTTGGCCCCCACCTCAGTTCCGCGCACGATCTCCTCCTCCAGCATCTTTCCGGTGGACAGGTGCTCCAGCCCGTACTTCTTGGCAAGCGCAAGCCCCAGCGAACCGCGGCCCGCTCCCGGATAGCCCATCACCAGCACGTTGAACATCTGCTTGCTCATCTCCTCGTTTACGATAAGCTCGATGTCGCGGGTAATCGTATCGATGGGCTGCTCGCCGTTTACCGACTTGCAGATGCCCCGCTCCCTAAAGAAGTCGAGCACCGGCAGCGTTTTCTCCTGGTACTCGCGCAGGCGCTTGCGGATAACCACCTCGTTATCGTCGCTGCGGCTCTGCTCCTTGGCCCGCCCCAGAAGCCGCTGGGTGCTCACCTCCTCCGACACCTCGATGTTGATCAGGCAGTTCAGGCTTGTATTAAGGTTAATCATCAGCCCCTCCAGGATGAAGGCCTGCACGTAGGTGCGCGGAAATCCGTCGAAGAGGAATCCGTTGGCATCGGGATTCTGCTTGATGGTCTTTTCAATAATCTGAACGATGATCTCGTCGGACACCAAGCCACCCTCGGCGATGATACTTTTAGCCTCAAGGCCAATCTTCGTTTCCGCCTTCAGCTCCTCGCGCAGCAAGTCGCCGGTGGAGATGTAGTGCAGCTTGTACTTCTTGATAAGGAACTCCGACTGGGTTCCCTTACCCGCACCCGGAGCGCCAAACAGGGCAATGTTAATCATGGAGAAAAGTTTTAGTGCCTACAAATATAGGCGAATTAGGGCGTGCTGATTCCGCCAAACACCGTAAGCATCCCAAAATAAGTAAGCCGCAGCGGAGCAGCTGCGGCTTACCTGCTCACCCCATACAGGGTTTGAAACCCTGTATGGGGTAGGAGAATGTATTAGCAGATACTACCTTTTCAAGTTATCGTCAAAGTACTTGGTGATTTTGGTCATCAGGTGTACGCGATCCTTGCCGCGCTCCCCAACTTGGGCATCCCCAATTTAAATGTTAAATTGCCGCCTCAAATCAAATCGACTGAAAAGTCTATAGCAACAATGGCAAAGCGCTTAGACAGCACCCTTCGCTTGCTAGGGATTCAAGCAGGGGAGACAAGAACACTTTTCACCAGCCATGCAACGGTAAGGGAGTACGAAAAAGGGGACATCATCTTTCACGAGAAGAGGTGCAACAGCACCGAGTACATCCTGATCGATGGAATTCTCCACCGCTACAACGCCACCCTTCAGGGATTACCCGTTACCACGGGCTTCTACCAGGCCACAGCCGCCATTACCCCCCACTTTGCGCGCACCATAGCTGGACAAAGCCTTTTTTCGATGGAAGCGCTCACCTGCTCTGTGGTAGCCGAAATCTCGGTGGAGGATTTAGATCGCCTCCGCAGCATCAGCCCCGAGCTCGAACGCTTCGGAGCTCGGGTGGTAGCCAACGAGCTGCTCAGCAACCTTCAGGAAGATGTAGTCAACCGCAGCACAAGCGCCAAAGAGCGTCTGCTGTTGCTGCGCAGGCGCCATCCGCTCCTCGAAAATCTCGTACCCCACAGCGCAATAGCCTCCTACCTGGGCATAACCAACGTTTCCTTTAGCCGGCTGCGCAGCGCATTATCCCACGAATAACCCCTCTTTTTATCAAATGATAATGGAATAGCAACACCAAGTTCCCAATTTAGCGCCATCGAAAAAATCAAACCCGCTAAATTGAAGAATTGATGATAATGGCTGAAAAGAAAACCACGTTTGCTCTTGTAACAGGAGCAAGCCAAGGTCTAGGCAGATATATTGCGATGGAGTTGGCTAAAAAGGGATACAATCTTATTCTTGTTGCCCTACCGAACGAGAATATTCAACAAGTTGCCTCGCAGGTAAAAGCCCTAGCAGTGGAGGCAATCTACTACGAAACCGACCTCACCAACAAGGAGAATGTACTAGCGTTGACCGAATGGGTGAACCAAAACTTCGAGGTAAGCGTCCTAATCAACAATGCGGGAAAAGGCGGCACCCAGAGCTTTCAGAACTGCAATGCAGACTACATCGACAGCATCATCCAGCTGAACATAACAGCCCCTGCACTGATTATTCACCAGCTGCTCCCCAACCTCAAAAAACAGGAGAGCGCCTACATCCTCAACGTGTCAAGCATGGCCTCCTTTAGCCCTATTGGCTACAAAACCGTTTACCCTGCATCCAAGAGGTTTGTTCAGCACTTTTCCAGAGGGCTGTACCAGGAGCTAAAGGAAACCAATGTTTTTGTGAGCGTTGTACACCCAGGCCCCATGAAAACCAACAAGGACGTCTCCCAACGGATAGAAAGGCAAGGTTCCCTTGGCCGAATAGGTCTCCTTTCGCCTGAAAAGGCAGCAAAAATCTGCATCAACCGCCTTTTCAAAAAGGATTCGCTAATACTCCTCGGATGGGCCAACCACCTCAACTGGCTGCTGATGGCCATTATCCCCATTTGGATTAAGCTTCCGCTGCTAACAACCGCCGTTCGCCGCGAGCTAAAACCTAGCGTACAATAAGTCTATGAGCAATTCACCTAAAGTATTGGTAACAGGAGCCAACGGACTACTGGCAACCAACGTAATTGCAGAGCTGCTCACCGAAGGATATCGCGTTAAAGGACTTATCCGCAACCCTAGCAGCTTCAGGTATGGACAGCATCCCCATTTGGAGCTAGTTCAGGGAGATATAACCAATCTGCAAGACATAGAAGCTGCCATGCAAGGTTGCAACTCCGTGGTACACGTAGCTGCCATAACGGCACAACATCTCCGCCGCTATACAGACTACCAAGATGTAAACGTAACAGCAACCAGCAACCTTATTAAAGCAGCAATAAGATCCAATGCAACAAAATTTGTTTACGTAAGTACCGCCAACACGTTCGGATATGGCACCAAAGAGGCTCCTGGATGCGAAGATCTTCCCATTTCAAGCCCCTTCGACAAGTCTCTTTACGCGTTAAGCAAACTAGAGGGGCAATCGGTGGTACTCTCGTACCAAAGCAAAATAGACGTGGTAGTGGTGAATCCTACCTTTATGCTCGGCCCTTACGATTCCAAGCCAAGTTCTGGAAGAATCGTTCTTATGGGACAGCGGAAGTGGTTTCTCTTTTATCCTCCAGGTGGGAAAAACTTCATACATGTACAGGATGCAGCCAGAGGTGTAGTCAAAGCACTCGAAAAAGGTAAAAACGGAGAAGCATACCTGCTAGCCAACGAAAACCTATCATACAAAGAGTTTTTCCAAAAGATGGCGAATAGATCAGGATATCATCCTCTTCTTATTATGACACCTCGCCCTCTACTCCTTATTGCTGGTATAGTCGGCAGCATACTAAGAATCCTAGGAGTAAAAACAGAAGTGTCGCTTACCAATATGAGAATTCTCTGCATCAACAACTACTATAGCAACGAAAAAGCAGTAAAAAGTTTTGGGTTATCCATGCAACCAATAGAAAAGGCCATTGCCGATTGCTTAGATTGGTTCTCTACAAGAAGATAAAAAAGAGGCTGTCCCATAAGTATCGGACAGCCTCTTTTTTATCCTTTATTTACTTCTTCAAGTTATCGTCAAAGTACTTTGTGATCTTGGTCATCAGATGTACGCGATCCTTACCGCGCACGTTGTGCTCGTGCTGTGGATACACGAAGTAGTCAACCGGGATGTTGTTGCTCACACAATCGCGGATGAAGTTGAGCGTATTCTGCCAAACCACCGTCACGTCGTAGTCGCTGTGGATGATGAGCAGATCACCCTTTAGCCCCTTTACGTTGTTCAGCAAGCTGGCACTAGCATAGCCATCGGGGTTCTCTTGAGGAGTATCCATGTAGCGCTCGCCGTACATTACCTCATAGTACTTCCAGTCGATAACAGGAGCACCAGCCACGCCCACCTTAAAGGTTTCGGGATGCTTGCACATCAGCGAGGTAGTCATAAAGCCGCCGTAACTCCAGCCGTGCACGCCAATGCGGTCGGCATCCACGTAGGGTAGCGACTTTAGGAAGGCAATACCTTGCATCTGGTCGTCCACGTCAACCGTTCCCAACTTGCGGTGAATTGCCTGGTAGAACTCGTTTCCGCGGGCAGGCGTACCGCGGTTATCCAACGTGAATAGGATGTACCCCTTTTGCGCCATGTAAAACTCCCACAGGCGAGCGCCTCCCAGCCAACTATCGGTTACCAGCTGCAGGTGCGGACCTCCATAAACGTACACGATAACGGGGTACTTCTTGGTGGAATCGAAATCAGCAGGAAGAATGATGCGCCCATATAGGTCAAACTTTCCATCCGAAGTTTTAGTCTTGATAAATTTCTCCTGCCCCATGTGGAAACCTTCGTAAGGGTTCTTTGCCGTAACCAGGTTTCGGACAATAGCGGGCTTATCGATAGCTTTAATGTTGATGACGTTTGACACATCGAGGCTGCTATACTGATCGATGATCATCCCTGCGGCATAGTTAACGATAACATTATGCGTTCCCTTTTCACATGTTAGTTGAACGGTCTTTCCGCTCTTCACCTCCACGCGATAAAGATGGCGTTCGAGTGGGCTAACAGCCGTCGAGGTATAGTATATGTAGCGATCATCGGGGGTGATCTCCTTAACATCGGAAACCTCCCAATTGCCCTTAGTTATCTGCCTTATCATCTTTCCGTTGATATTGTAAAGGTAAAGATGGTTCCAGCCATCGCGAGGGCTCTGCCAAACAAACTGTGTTGGATTTTTGGTAAGGAACTGAGCAGGATGCTCAGGCTCGGTCCACTTGTCGCTCTTCTCCTCGAAGAGGGTGGCAACGTACATACCATTACGGGCATCATACTTGTTTAGCTTCATCTCGTTCTGCCCGCGGTTAATCTCGGCAACGAGGATGTAGCGCTCATCTGGCGACCAGCAGATGTTGGTAAAGAAGCGATCATATGGAGCTCCAGTTTCGAGGAAAACCGTTTTCCCACTCTTTAGGTTGTAAACGCCCACCTTCACCTGATGGCTGGCCATTCCTGCCATAGGGTAGCGCTCGGGACGTAGCTCAGCAACGCGCTTGGTTATATCCACAATCGGGTACTCGCTCACCATGCTCTCGTCCATACGGTAAAAGGCAAGGCAGTTCCCCTTGGGCGACCAAAAGATACCACCCTTAATACCGAACTCGTTACGGTGAACCGATTTACCGTTAACAATTCCCTTGCCCCCATCGTTGGTAACCTGAATTTGCTCCGTTCCATTAATAATAAACAGATTATCGTTAACCGTAAAAGCAGCCTTGTCGTTCGAAGCCGCAAGGGTAAAATTCTCCGCACTAGCAGGTGCCGATACGCTGCACTTAACCTGCTTCGACACCAAATCGTAGCACACCGAGGTGTTATTCCCTGTAAGCAGCAAGGCATTCGTATTAAGCCAGTCGGCTCTCAAAACCTTGAAGTCTTTACCGGTAACCTTACCAAGCGCATCGAAGCTGGCAACCTCGGTTATCGTTCCAGTTTTAGGATCAACCTCCTTTATCTTTCCATCTTCAACGTAGGTAACAGATGATCCACGCCAGGCAAGACCACGAAGCGTTTTGGGGGCAAATTCGCGCCCCTGCCCCATCGTAGCCTGCTCTATGCTGAAGTCTTTAGGCTGAGCAAAAGCCCCAACACCCAACAGCAGCAGCAAGGGTAAAATAGCTCGTTTCATCAGAAATTATGCTTTAGTTTTTTATTGTTCACACTGGTAGTTTTTGACACCATCGCTGGTGGCAAATTGTGCGCAAAGAAATAAAAAAGGCGTAACAAAATGGATTGTTACGCCAGGTATTGTGCCTTCCAGCCCGCATCATTTAGGCAAGTTGGTAGAAGTTAAATTCTCGACCTAAAAGTGTTTCGTAGTTTTTCCCGAATTCAAGCATCTCCTCGTCATCGTTATCGTAATGCCAGTTAAACTCGACATTAGTCAACACCGCAAGTTTCTTAAACAGTTCCAGCAGAGCCTTAGAGGTGCTGGTATTAAAGTACTCCAACTCCATATTAACCGTAGTTATTGATGTTGGAGAAAGAACATAGCGCTCAATTCGCTCAAAGAGCGGAGTGAAAAATTCGTACGAATTGTTTGGAATCGATATTCCCTTGATTTCAATCAGCCCCTTTGTCGGATCCATCAGGACAAACGGCGTCCTTGATGTCCTTTCTAGCTTAAAAATTTCCATCAGCCAAGATTTTTAAATTATTAAATCTCGTAAATCGATGATCTATTCCCTTTTACTCTCCCTCATCGACAACGTTTCTTAGAGTCTTTTGCGTATGCAATATATTTTTTTTATCCCAAAAAATTACACTCTAATCAAACTTTATTCTCTTTCTTCTACATCATCTGATTTCCATGGCAAGAACAGTCTACAATGCCCTTGCCAATTCTACTTTTTCATCAAGCCACCTATGTTATTTACCAGTAATGATAGCAGCATGTTAATGAACGATAGCGCCACCGAAAAGGAGAGAAGAAAAATGGCCATAGCGCCAAAATGCATGCTTACCAGGCTTATTCGGTTCGAAATGGTAAACTGGAAGCTATCCTTGGCAAATGCAGATATTAGCTCCGACATCACGTTGGCAACAAGCAATACAGCCAACACCATCAGCGCACCCATTAGCGCCGTTTTAATATCGGAGATGCTCAGCATCATATGCGATGAGATACATAGCGCGATGTAGGTGAAACCCCAAAAAAGCGGAGAATGGAGGTTAGCCTTTGTAAATAGCAGTTTCACAAATACCCAAAATCCATCGCCAACCGCCACTAATCCCGATTTCCATCCGTACGACACCTCAATTGGCCAACCTTCGGTGAAATCATTAAACTGGTTAACCATGTTACCGCGACCCGGAAGCATAAAGTAGGCCAAAGCCATTAAAATGCCTCCTCCGACGAGCATTGGACCAATGCCAATAAAGAAGTTGCCTATCTTCTGGTAAATGCTTTTCTTGTTGTAGGTATGCGAGACGAAGCCCAGCGTACCCGATTTTGGATCGGGCTTAAAGAAGTGTACCTCCTTTACCTTATGCATAAAAACGAGGCAAAGTAGCCAATGCCCAAACTCGTGAACCGGAGTCCCGATCCAACCCGTAAAGTAGGTGTCAAAGTTAGGCCCTACCGACTGGGAGTAGTTTCGGCGGGTAGTTCTTGCCAAAAGGTATAGAATCAGCCCCATCAGAGCAATTACTCCTACAAACCACCAGAACTGGTAAAGGGTACTAAACACAACTGCTTTAATCGATCCCATAACAAATGTTTATGTTTCAAAACTAGCAAAAAAAGAGGGTATCCGAATGGACACCCTACTTGTTTTATTGCGTTTGATGATTTACGATCTGCGCGAACGCGAATCTCTATCACGACGAGGTCTGTCTCCACGGTCGCGGAAACCACGATCGCCACGGTCTCCACCGCTTTTACGATCGCCACGGCGTTCGCCTCTATCGCCTCGTTCGCCACGGTAACCGCCGCCAAAGCCGCCACCGCCACCACGACGTTCGCCATGGAAGCCACCGCCATTACCACCCTTGCTGTCGCCAGCAATCTCGGCAAGAGGACGACCACCGCCACGGCGCATGGTGTTAAGAACTTCGAGCGTATGCTCAGCCTCCTTAAACGGAATGGTTACAAACGAGAAGGCATCCATTACCTTAACATCGTCGATAACGGCATCAGGAAGGTGTGCCTTATCCTTAAGCAGGTCAACAATCATTTTCGAGTTGTAGCCGTCGAACTTACCAAGCGCGATGAAAAGGCGAGCCTTACCCTTGGTATCTACCGATACGGTACGAATTTCGGAGTAGCTGTTCTCATCAAGTTCATCCTTAAATGCTAATTTAAGAAGCGAAGCAAGCGCAATCTCTGGTCCGTTAACCTCAATAAGATCTTCGGCCATGCCGAGGTATTCCTTGAACGATTCGTTTTCCACAATCTCTTCCAGATCTACCTTAATCTTATTCTTCTTAATCTTGATCACATCGACTGCTGAAGGCAGCGTCTCCTTGCGGATCTTCACGTTTACGTTGCGCTGCATGGCAACAAACTGACGGTACTCCGATGGGGTAATGAAGGTAATTGCCGTTCCCTGCTTACCTGCACGACCAGTACGACCAATACGGTGAACGTACGACTCGGGGTCTTGAGGCAACGAGAGATTAATTACGTGGGTAAGGTCGTTAATGTCGATACCACGGGCAGCCACATCGGTAGCTACCAAAATGTTGATATGCTTGTTACGAAACTTACGAAGAATCTTCTCGCGTAGCGCCTGCGAGATGTCGCCGTGCAAACCATCGGCATCGTAGCCACGCTCGATGAGCTTAGAGGTAATCTCGTCTACCCCATTCTTGGTGCGGCAGAATACGAGTCCGTAAAATTCGGGTTCCACGTCAATAATACGGGTAAGCGCATCAAAGCGATCAGAATCGCGAAGTTCGAAGTAGATCTGGTCGGTTAAGTCGGCAGTAACCTGCTTCGACTCTACCTTAAGCAGCTCTGGCTCCTTCATGTAGCGCTTAGCGAGTTTTGCAATGCGCTGAGGCATTGTAGCAGAGAATAGGAGCATTCTGCGCTCCTCGGGCGCGTGCTGAAGAATCTCTTCGATATCGTCAACAAAACCCATGTTGAGCATTTCGTCGGCCTCGTCAAGGATAACGTACTGGAGGTTGTCGAGAACCAAGCTGCCACGACCGAGGTGGTCGAGGACACGACCTGGAGTTCCAACTACAACCTCTACGCCCTTTTTCAACCTACGAAGCTGCTCGCTTATAGATTGTCCTCCATAGATGGAGATGATAAAAAGCTTCTTGTCGCCTTTAAACGAAGCAATTTCTTCTGTCACCTGTATCGCCAATTCGCGCGTAGGAACCAAAACCAACGCTTGAACTCCTTTCCCGGGTTGTACCCTCTCAAGGATCGGTAATCCAAATGCTGCCGTTTTCCCGGTTCCTGTCTGCGCCTGTCCGATGACATCGCGTTCGCCATTAAGTAAGGCCGGAATCGCCAGTGCTTGGATTGGTGTTGGAGTTTCAAACCCCTTTTCATCAAGAGCCTTAAGGGTGCTCTCCGAGAGCCCTAAAACTCTGAATTCATCCAATTTGTCCATTAAAAAATTTTATTAGTCTAATATGGGAGTAAACAAGTTATCCCACAGCGGGCAAAGGTACGGAAATAAATGAAAGATTTATAGGCAAATAGGGATGCTCCCTTCTTAAGCCTCTTAAATATCCTTAAAGCTTCGGAGCCCTTCGTTATGGCGAAATTGCGCGTGCAACAACCGTGCAGGCGTAGCTTGGGAGGCCTTCAAGCGCACCTCTTTCCATGCCAGAAGTTCGGGGAAGCCTGCTGGCGTACTTTCTCCTCGCCAGAAGGTGTCGGGAAGCTTACCTGCGCACTTTTTGCCTCGCCGGAAGTATAACGAAGCGCATTTAGCCTTCAAGTGCCTACTGAAATAAAAGAGAGATGCCCCGAAGGAAGCATCTCTCTTTACAATTGCAGGTGTACTATCTTTTACAAGCCGTACTTCGACCAATTGGCGAGGGCATCCAACGCTGCCTTCACGGTTTCGTCCTCGGCGTTGATTACCTGGAAGTACTCCGAGGTATCCCAAAGCTTTTGAGCGATTAACCCTTTCAGCACCATGTTAATCTCCTTTGCCGACTTGTTGAACTCCTCCTGATTGGGCTCTACCCCCATCTTCTTGCCGTACTGCATGAAGCTCTTCTGAATTTCGTTGTCGATGGTGAATTTCTTTTTGAAGATATCGAACAATGCGTACTTACCCTCCAGCGCCTTACGATTTTGATCGACGTAGTTTACCACAAACTGCTGGAATACGCCCTTACGCGACAGGTTTCCGTAGTACTTGGTGAACCATGTAGTGTCGAGCGGGATGAAGATGTCGGGCATGATTCCGCCACCTCCGTATACGATACGCTTTTTGGCAAGGGTCGTAAACTTGAGCGAATCGCTAAAGTGGATGCTGTCCTTACTGGTTAGCTCGCCCTTTGCCTCGCGCTTGTAAAGGTCCATGTAGTAGCCTTCGGCATCACCATTCTTGAATGGACGTTGAATAACGCGACCAGTTGGGGTATGGTAACGAGCAACGGTAAGCCTTACCATCGAGCCATCGGGAAGCGGCTGCTGGTTTTGCACCAACCCCTTACCGAACGTTCTACGACCAATGATTAGCCCTCTATCCCAATCCTGAATAGCCCCCGAAACAATTTCCGAAGCAGAAGCAGATCCTTCGTCAACCAGCACTACAAGCTTCCCTTTTTCAAACAGCCCCCTTTCGGTAGCAGCGAAATCGCGTCGTGGTTGATTGGAGCCTTCGGTATAAACGATCTTCTTGCCGACGCTTAGGAACTGATCGGAAAGACCAATTGCTGTTCCAAGATAACCTCCTGAGTTCCCACGAAGATCCAGGATAAGCGATTCGGTACCGGGTTTCAACTTTGCAAATGCATTTTGGAACTCTTCGAAGGTGTTTTGAGCAAAACGAGAAACCTTAATGTACCCAACGGATGGCGTTAGGTTGTATGCCGCATCAACGCTATAAATTGGAATTTTATCACGGATAATCACGAAATCTAGCAGTTCGGCAACGCCCCGACGTTTTATCTGCAGCTCCACCTTCGAGCCTTTAGCGCCACGCAGGTAGGTAAAGACATCCGAATTCTTTAGCCCAATGCTGGCCACCATCTTTCCATCAATCCTAAGAATGCGGTCGCCAGGAAAAAGCCCCACCTTTTGCGATGGGCCACCTGGAATGGTATTAACAACGATTAGCGTATCGTCAAGTATGTTGAATTCGATGCCAATCCCCTCGAAGTTGCCCTCGAGCGGTTCGCTCATCTTCTTAACCTCTTCCTTCGAAATGTAAACCGAGTGAGGGTCTAGCTGGCTAAGAATATTAACTATCGATTTTTCTACAATGTCTGGCGTGTTAATGGTATCCACATATTCCGTTTTCAGCATGAAAAGGAACTTGTTTAGTTTAAAGAGCTGCTCATTCAGCTGCTGGTCTTGCGCCGAGACGAATGGCGCAGAAAGCATCAGCATCGTTGCAGCCAGAAAGATCTTTCTCAACTTATTTCTCATGTAGGTATTTTTTCTTTATAACAACCAAATGGGATGTTTGCTTGCAAATATAACCAATTAAGCATGCCACAAGCTGCTCAACTAAACGAACAGTTTTCCACAACACAACAACCATTTTGTAATTAAGCCAGTAGGAACGCAAAAAAGCCCCCGGCAGAACCCGCTCCTCGACTAGGATTATTAAACTTTAACCATACCAAAGTAATCTTAAGCCTCATGGTATCGAAAAATGGATAGATTTGCGAAAATCGAATTTCAAAAGAACGATGGTGAAGTACCCTTACAGCATAAAACGGATGGATCTCGCAGCTTTTGCGGGCATGCTCCTTATGCATTCCACTAAGGGTATAAAACACGCCGCAATGCTCTAAGGCTGTCTACGATTCTTGGGCCTTTCCTGGACAGCCAATGACCATACCCCGAGCAACTTTTACAAAGGCCAACTCTCCGTGTATTTATCAGATCCGTTAAAGTCAAACTTTTCATAGTTATTCCAATGATCGTTCAAAAATTTGGAGGCACATCTGTAGGAAGTCCGAGCAACATGCAGCATGTAACATCCCTTGTCAATGATGGGAACCGTAAGATTGTAGTGCTTTCGGCAATGTCGGGAACAACCAACGCGCTGGTAGAGATTAGCGAGGCGTTAAAAAAAGGCAAAATCGAATCCGCCAAGAAAAAGAACAAGGTTCTACTCGACAAATACGTAAAGGTTGCCGCAGTGCTGCTAAGCAAGGAGGAGTTCAAAGCAAAGGCAGCTGCCTACATCGCCCAAATATTTGAAGAGATTAACGCCGCCATAGAGCAGGGCTACAGCATCGACATTGAAGGAGAAATTCTTTCGAAGGGCGAGTTACTTTCCACCCATCTGGTGTACTTCTACCAGCTTCAGGAGGGCATAAATGCAGCGCTTATCCCTGCGCTCGAGTTCATGTACATCAACGAGGAGGGCGATCCGCAGATCGACGTTATCAAGGAACGGCTAAAGCCCTTTCTTGAACAGCATCGGGACAAAAATATTTTAATTACGCAGGGCTTTATCTGCCGCAACCACAAGGAAAAGGTCTCGAACCTAAAGCGCGGGGGAAGCGACTACAGCGCATCGCTCATTGGTGCGGCTGCCAATGCCGATTGCATCGAAATTTGGACCGATATCGACGGCATGCACAACAACGACCCCCGATATGTGGAAAATACCACCCCCATCCGGCAGCTTTCGTTCGACGAAGCCGCCGAGCTGGCCTACTTCGGAGCAAAAATTCTTCACCCTTTCTGCATTTTTCCGGCGCAGGAGTTCAACATCCCCGTGCTGCTGAAGAATACGATGGATCCAGCCGCCGAAGGAACGTACATCAGCAAGACTATTATCTCGCGCGGGTTCAAGGCGGTTGCCGCAAAGGACAACATCACCGCCATCAAGATAAAAAGTAGCAGAATGCTGATGGCATACGGCTTCCTAAAGAAGGTTTTCGAGGTGTTCGACTGCTACCGCACGCCCATCGACATGATTACCACCTCGGAGGTGGCCGTTTCGCTCACCATAGACAACGACAGCGAGCTGGAAGGCATCATAAAGGAGCTGGAAACCTTCGCCTCGATTGAAGTTGAATCCGAACAAAGCATCATTTGTGTTGTTGGAACCCTGGTAGCCGACAAACACGGCATGGCTGCGCAGGTTACCGAGGCGCTATCGTCGATTCCGCTTCGAATGATCTCGTACGGGGGAAGCGACTACAACATTTCGGTGCTTATCCGCAGCGAATACAAGAGCGAGGCCCTACAGCTACTACACCAACATCTATTTCAGAATAGCTAAATGAAGAATTTTCCGCATAGCAGCCTCACCGAGACGCTAAAAACCATCGAAACGCCATTCTATCTCTACGATATGGGGCTGCTTAACCGCACCCTCGACAAGGCCAAGGAGGCTGCCGACAAGCGCGGCTACTTTATCCACTACGCGCTTAAGGCCAACAACAATAATCCGCTGCTAATTGCCATCCGTGAACACGGTTTTGGGGTGGATTGCGTGAGCGGCAACGAGGTAAGCAAGGCGTTGGAGATGGGTTTCAACCCCAGCACCATCGATTTTGCTGGAATTGGCAAGACCGACGAGGAGATTGAAACCGCACTTGCCGCCGACATCTTCAGCCTTAACGTAGAGTCGATTGAGGAACTGGAGGTGATTGATGAAATTGCCGAGCGAATGGGCAAAGTGGCCAACGTATCGCTCCGAATCAACCCCAACATCGATGCGCACACGCATAAGAACATCACCACAGGGCTAAGCGAGAATAAGTTTGGGCTCGACCTCACCTCGCTCCCCAAGCTGGTAGACCGCCTGCACATCTTTACGCATATAAACGTAAAGGGGCTGCACTTTCACCTCGGCTCGCAGATTCTAGACCTCAGCGTGTTCAAAAAGCTTGCGGTTAAGGCCTCGCAGCTGAACAACTACTTCGAAAAACAGGGCTTTAACTTCGAGCATATCAACATGGGCGGAGGGCTTGGCGTGTCGTACAAGAACCCGGGGAACGAGCCCATAGCCGATTTCGAGGCTTTCTTTAAGGTATTCGAAGAAAACCTGAGCCTACCCAAAGGCGTAAAGGTTCACTTCGAGCTTGGCAGGGCGCTGGTTGCGCAATGCGGAATACTGGTGACCAAGGTTGTCTTCGTAAAGAAGGGGCTTACCAAGAAATTCCTCATCCTCGATGGCGGAATGACCGAGCTGATCCGCCCTGCGCTCTATCAGGCGTTCCATCTTACCGAAAACATCAGCCGCAACGAGGTTCCTGAGACCTATGACGTGGTTGGGCCCATCTGCGAATCGACCGATTGCTTTGGCGAGAACCTTTCGCTCTCGACAAGCTACCGCGGCGACCTTGTAGCCATCTACACCACCGGCGCATACGGCCAGGTGATGAGTTCGAAGTACAACATGCGCGATAAAGCGAAGGCCTACTACGTTGCCAACGGGATTCTGTCCGACGAAAACGCCTACCTGGAGTCCATAAAGGCTGCAACAAAATAGCATTTGGAGGTAACGTAACGGAAAGTCCCCTGTAAGCGAGCTTGCAGGGGACTTTCTATTTATAGTAACATCCTATCAAGGAGAATTTGCGGAGGAATCGGCATCAGCTTGCACCTTGCATGAAGCAGGGGGTGCCAATGTGGCAACCATTCCGGCGCCATCGTCGCCCGTTGCCTTGTCGTCGCTTGTCTCTGGAACGGCATTCTGCCTATTTATGATCTTGCAGCCCTTATAGTAGTAGCTGATGATATGCTGGTACGACATATGCATCCGCGCCATGTTCGATGCGCCATCCTGGCAAAGCCCTACGCCGTGGCCGTAGCCCTTTCCCGAAAAGATTATGCTGTCGCCAACCTGCGTAAAGCTGAAAAAGGCGGAGCGCAACCCGAAATCCTTCCGCACCTTATAGAGCGGGAAGGCAACATTTCCAAGTTCGACTATCGATTTGCGCTTTTCCTGCCTAAAATCTTTGGAAAGCAGATCGGGAGGTGCGGCAACGCCGTTATCCGTAAGGTATTTGTCCCATTTGGAGAGGGGAACGCCCATGCGCCATCGGTAGCTGCGCGAGTTGGAGCAGTACGGGCAGGGGCACGAGCGCAGATAGCTCTTATACTTGGGCCATACATCCTCGGAGTTGACGGTTTGCCCGCCACAGTTGGCGTGGAACACCGCAGTTATGAGCTCGTTGTTGCGGTTTACGACGACTAGGTCGCGAGTTTGCTCGCATCCCTTTACAATATCGGGGTTGGAGGAGGAAATCCCCTTGTAGGCCTGGCAATGCACGTCGTCGCAAAGGTTAAAGCTCTCGGCTTTGTGCTTACTCATGTGCCCGAGGGCAAAGGTTCGGGCAATTACGGCCTGCACCTTGTACATTTCCAAGGGCTGCCTCCCTCCTATCTCGGCCTCTACGACCCCTGCGATGTACTGCTCGAAGTCTGTTTCGAGGATAGACACCACTCCGGCATCGTTGGCCGCAAATGTGATGCGCCCGGCGTACTTTCGGGGGCTCTTCGAGGAGGGATTGGCTGGGTTGAGGCTGAAAACGGCCGAATCGTTGGCCGCCTTGACAAGCACCTTGACGAAAGTGCCCAGCGCCCGATCGATGGTACGAATACGCACCTTCCCTTTTGCCGAAGTTATGTAGAGCAGCTCGTCCTTTTTGAGCTCGGCCAGCTGGATGCCTCCGCCAAAAACCCGAAAGACCTCCTGCTGTGGCTTCAGGATGAGGCTTTGGGGCCGCTGCTGGGCGTAAACCGAGATAAGAATCTTCGTTGACTTGCTTGGAGCGTACGGTTGGGCGAAGAGTTTGGAAAATCCACCTCCCAACAGCAGCAATCCGAACAGGATAAACGAGATTCCAACCTGCCTCACCAGCCCTACTCCGATAAAAGTTCGACCATTCGCCTAGCGGTGCGCTCCGACGAGCCCACTTCGCCGAGCAGCTGCATCAGCTCGGCATAGTCGCGGAGCACCTGCTCGCGCTTTGCGCCACCGGGGAGCAGCGCTTCGAGTTCTTCGGCCATCTTGTCCACCGTCATGTCGTACTGCAGCAGCTCGCGCACCACCTCGCGGTTCATGATGATGTTTACCAGCGACACCCACTTAATCTTTATGAACGCTCGGGCAATTGCTGCCGAGATATGGCTCGTCCGGTAGCACACAGCCTGCGGAACGCGGTGCAAAGCCGCCTCCAGCGTGGCCGTTCCCGACGTTACCAGCGCCGCAGTGGATACGCTGAAGAGCTCGTAGGTCTGGTTGTAGACCATTTTCACCGCACCGTCGCTCAAAAACGGCGCGTAGAACTCGCGCGAGAGCGATGGCGCTCCCGCAACCACAAACTGGTATTCGGGGAAGCGTGCCGCCACCTGCTTCATCAGCGGAAGGCATTTCTCCACCTCCTGCTTTCGGCTGCCGGCGAGCAGACCCACTATTTTTTTCTTCTCCAGCTGATTCGCAGCCACAAACTCGTCGAATGTAGGGAGCGTCTTTCGCTTCTGATCGAGCGCATCGACGAGCGGATTGCCCTCGTAGCACACCTTAATGCCGAAGCGGCGGAAGTAATCGGTCTCGAATGGAAAGATGGTGAAGAGCTGATCGACGTGCTGCTGCAATCGCTTGACGCGCCCCTCCTTCCAAGCCCAAACTTTGGGGGCTATATAGTAGAAAACCTTTATGCCCCGCTCCTTTGCCCACTTGGCGATGCGGAAGTTGAAGCCCGGATAGTCAATTAGGATGATAACATCGGGCATAAACGCGGCGATGTCGCTCTGGCAGTCGGAAAAGTTGCGCGATATGGCGCGCAGGTTCTTCACCACCTCCAGAAAGCCCATAAAGGCCATCTCGCGGTAGTGCTTTACCAGCGTTCCGCCAACGGCGGCCATCAAGTCGCCGCCAAAGAAGCGGAATTCGGCCTGCGGGTCGTGCTGCTTAAGCCCCTTCATCAGGTTAGAGCCGTGCAAGTCGCCCGAAGCCTCGCCTGCAACCAGGTAGTACTTCATCCTTAGTATATTTTTTGAAGCAGGTAAACAATCAGGACAACGGTAGCCATAATCATGGTTCCCCAAACCACCCCTTTGGCGCTACGATTGCGGTTGTAGTGCAGGTAAAGGTAGAAGATGATTAGGTTAGGGTAAACGCATAGGCTCAGAATCTTCGAAAACGTTCCAAGAATCAGCATGGTTTGGATGTAGGACCACAGCTTGATCGATCCCGACATGATTAAAAGGGCAACTACAAGAATAACTAGGGGGAAAGATGCAGCCGCAACAATCCCAGTCCTATTGGCGTCGCGTTTAAAAAACTCTACCATCGTTTGAAGTTCTTTTTATAAGTACTACAAAGCTAAGATTTAATTCGCTTTTTGCGAAGCGGATGTGAGGATTTGAGCATTTTGCCAGCGAAAAAAAGAGGGGTAAGCGATTGACGCCGACATTAGGACGAAGGGCAAACATTTTTTCTGCAAAACGGCTCTGATTAATCAGATTGCCTGCATATAAAGCTCCGTTAACGCCCCATGGAGGTATAAATAGCCACACATCAAAAGAAAAGGGAACCAGATATGTCGGGTTCCCTTCGATATTAGGGTAGTATAGCCTTACTTTTTTGGAGCAGATGACTTCTTCGATCTATTTTCGTCAACCTCGAAACCGTATTCGGTAAGCTTTTTGGGCTCATTGGGGAATATGCCGGTAAGAATGTCACGGCTGCTTCTAATAAACTGATCAACTTCTTTCATTAGATTATTTCTTTCCTCAATAAGCACCTCCACTTGACGGCGATACTCGTTGGCCTGTTTCGCTTTTACCTCCACAGTTTCAATTTTCGCCTTTAATGGATCCGAAATAATAGTTTTGATGGGCGATTTCTCGCCATCTTGAGTGGCTCTCCCCATAATGTCCTTGGCAAGTTTTGCCCGTTTGTCTAGATTGGTGGGAATTACAATCTTCATAACATTCTTGGTTTTTAATTACGACATTTTTTCTCCTTAAGTTGAAGTGTTGTTTTTTGAAAAACTTCAATAATCAAATTTAAAATGATTTTTAGCAAAAAGCAACACTACATATGCAAGATGTATAGCCGATTACACCTCTTTTAGGGTCATTTTTACAATAGCATATTTTGCAATTGCTAGTATTTACGGGGCTTTTTGTAGGATTTGAAAGCTAAATAAATAGGGTCACTTTTTTTCTGGTCTTAGAAAATAAATTTTTAATAAAAAGGCTTAACCCTTTTTATCCGAATAATGTTTACTGGAATAACAGAAGGTTCATTGCCTAATAATAGCCTTCCTTTTGCAGATGAATAGCGCTTTAATGGCGCAAATAGAGTGGAAACATCTGTTGAAATACGGAAAATTCGAATTCCCAAAGCATCTCGTCTGGCTAGAATACGGTAAATCTAAATTCAAAAAACTGCTTTCTCTATTCAAATACTGCGTTTTTGAATGTAAAAACTGAGTATTTGAATCAAAAAAGAGAGTATTCCGATTGAAAAAGGGAGTATCTCGATCCCCAAAGAGACTTTTTGAATTGAAAAAATGAGTATTTGAATTCAAAAAGCCGCTATTTGAATCAAAATAATGAGTTTTTCAATGTAAACACCCTCTTTTTCAATCGAAAAAAGGAGTATTTCATTGCAAAGAGCCCCTTTTTGAATCGAAAAAATGAGTTTTTTGATTGAAAAACTCGCTTTTTGAATCGAAATACTGGCTTTTTCGATTCAAAGAGCCCCTCTTTCGGTTAAAACAAGGAGCTTTTCGCCCCCAGATAGCAAAAAAGGAGAGCCTGGTAGTGCTCTCCTTTTCGCGTTATGCTGTTTGACTACAGTTTTTTAGCCATCTCTTCGTCGAATACCCACTCCTGCTTCATCTGGTCGAGGAATGCGCGGTTCGTCCAGTCGACATACACCGGAACAACGGCCACATAGCCGTTGGCCAGCGCCCATTCGTCGGTATCAGTTGCCGATGGCTCGTCGTTATGGAAGTATCCGGTAAGCCAGTAGTACTCTTTCCCCTGCGGATCGGTGCGCTTCTCGTACTCTTCGCTCCAGTTGCCGTGCGTTACGCGGCAATGAGCATATCCCTTGATCTTTTCGGAGGGAATGTTGGGGATATTTACGTTGAGCAGGGTAAAATGGGGCAATCCCTTCTCCAAAACCTTCTTGATGATTGGGGGAAACCAGCGCTTGGCGGCGGTAAAATCGGCATTGGCCGAGTGATCGAGCAGCGAGAAGCCCACTGAAGGAATGCCGTAGAGCGTTCCCTCTACCGCTGCGCCAATGGTTCCCGAGTAGATGACGGCCACCGAGGCATTGGAGCCATGGTTGATCCCCGATATCACCAAATCGGGCTTGCGGTGGAGCACTTCGTACATCGCTAGCTTGATGCAGTCGGCAGGGGTGCCGCTTACCGCATACCACGATACGTCGTCCTCCTCCTTTACGTGGCGAAGGCGCACGGGAATGGCTGATGTGATGGCGTGCGACATGCCCGACTGACCCTGCTCGGGGGCTACCACTACTACGCGGCCAAATTGCTTGGCTATCTCGGCCAATGCTGCAATACCGCGGGCGTTTATGCCATCGTCATTCGATATTAGGATAAGCGGACGTTGTATTTCTGTCATATCTACTTCTTTCTTTAAATGTTAGGGCATCCATCAGGATGCATTCTTGCGCAGCGACTCAGCGCAGAGGTACAAAGATACGGAAGACCCCGAGATAAGCGAACGAATTTCGCCAACCTTTACCTGATAAAGGAATCTGAGAGCTAAGCAACCGAAGGTTATCCTCTGTGCTCCATCTAGCTGCTAGCGATTTCATATCATCTAAGTGCCAAGTACGTAAGCTCAAGGCTGCGGCTCTGCTCCTATGCGTTAATGGTAGGGCAAATAGTAGCACATATGCACCTAAAGCACCTCAAAAAACGCGGAGCGGCAATACCATTGCTACCATAACCCTCCCAAACAGGAGCCTCTCCGCTTCTATAGGGTTACAAAGTGGTGGTTATACACCTCGAAGAGGGCTTTTCCCCTCTTTCTCACCTCTGCGGTAGGGTTAATCTCCTGCGGATAGGTGTTTCCGACGTTATCGTAAACCACCACCGAGCTGCCCTCGGCGTATCCGAAGCCGTTATTGAAGGTAAACATGCTCCAGTCCTTAAAGTTCTTGTCCAATAGGTTGCGCGAGAACATGTAGGGTTTGGTATTCATCTTCAGCTGCGCGAGAAGCGTTGCCGCAAGGTCGTGCTGCACTCCATGCCTGTCAACTTTCACGCCCTTTACCTTCAGCGCGCCTCCCAGCCAGAGCATGGGGATTCGGTTGCGCTTCTCATCGTACATCTTTAGGCTGCTGGGGCAGCTGCGGCCGTGGTCGGCCACCAGCACGATGAGCGTATTGTTCCACCAGCTGCACTTTTTGGCTTTACGGATGAAGTCGCCTAGGCATTTATCGGTGTAATGGGCCGCATTCATAAACTTCGAGTCCTCGTCGTCGCCCTTTATCACCGTCTTCATGGGCACATCGAAGGGCTCATGGCTGCTCGAGGTAAAGAAGGTGTAGAAGAACGGCTTCCGCTCGGCCTTCAGGTCGTCGAAAAGGCGGTTGAAGACAAACTCGTCCTGCGCCCCCCACTTCGACTGCAGCTGATCGGCCGCAAAGTCGTCCTGCGTAACGTAGCGGTCGTACCCCGCCGATATCAGGTAGGTGCGCATGTTGGCAAAGCCGATGTCGCCGCCGTAGTAGTAGGCGGTGCTGTACCCCTTAGCCTTAAAATCCTTTGCCAGCACCGGCAGCTTCAGCACCTTGGCGTTATGCTTGATGATGGAGGTGGTGGTTTGCGCCGGATAGCCGCTCAAAACCGACACCAGCCCCTTCTCCGACCGCTGCCCATCGTTGTAGATGTGGGTAAACAGCACGCCTTCGCGCATCAGGCTGTCCAGGTTGGGGGTCACCCCCTTCTCCTCGCCCAGCGTTTCGGTGATGTTGCTCGCAAAGCTCTCCATCATCAGCACAATTACGTTGGGTTTTGGGGTGTTCAGGATGTATTCCGTCTCCCCCGACTGCTTATACATGTCGGCAACGATCCGCTGCGCCTCCTTGATGTCCATAAAGTTGTACTCGCGGTCGGTATCCTCCATCTTGTTGAGCGAATAGAATACATTCCATGCCACATTGATGGTCGCCTGGTTGGTGTAGGCATTCTTGGAGAAGTATGCTTTTCCGGGATTCATTGGCGAGATGCCAAAACCTCCGCGTATCGGAATAATGTTCAAGGATATCAGCAGGATGCTCCACCATGGCAGGCGAGCCTCTACGGTTGTTCTAGTATTTACGAATCTTTTGTAGATGAACCACCAGGCTACCACGTACGAGCCAATGGCAATAGGAAACGAAACGAGCTGAACAATATTCAACGATGCGGCAGCCTCCTTCGGCGTCTTAAGGTAGAGCAGCGGGGTGGAGTCCATCCTAAAGCCCCAGTAGCCAAAAAGAACCGCATCGGAAATAACGACAATCGAAAGGATGATAAGAAAGGTCAGCGTAACCCCTGCCGCAAAGCGCTTGGCCAATTGAGGGGCAATCCAGCTGATGACGATGAAGAATAGCCCGCATAGCATCACCAGGTAGCCAATCATCGAAAGGTCCATGTGCAAGCCATGGATAAATATTCCGAAGTAGTCGGCAGCTGCAACTCCTGTGGTATCGCGGAAGTTAACTGCCATAAAAAGAAGGCGAGAAGTGAAAAAGAATGCCACCCAAAAGAGTAGGTAGCCAAGATATTCGCGGAACAGATACTTCAGCGCAGCCAGATGACCTCCCTTATAGCTCATTGTCGGATTTTAGGATAGTTGATTTACGTCAAAATGCCTTACAGGCCGTGCAAAACTATCAATTAAAAGCAACAGTCCAAGTAAAAAAAGCAGTAGTTAAGCCTTTTTACACCAGCTTAGGAGCCACATTCGAACAAAGCTGGCAAGCCAATATCCGAACAAAACAAGCGATACGGCAACAAGGAAAGTGTGCCCAACAAATTAAACGCGCATTAGGGGCTATATCCTGTTCTTCACCTTCTCAACGCTCATTGTATTAAACTCTTTAAGATGCTCGACTTCTTCACTATCATCAAACTTCGACTGAATACGGTGAAGAACAACCATCATAAACACGCCCAAAACAATATTGGCGAAGAACATCAGGGTAATATCAAGGTATTGGCTGAGGATGATATCAACAACAATAACCACCACCTCAACAAGAACGATAGACACCATTGTTTGCCGATGCGAGAAACCTAACGCCAAAAATTTGTGGTGAATGTGCGTCTTATCAGGATAAAATGGAGACTTTCCGGCTCTCATCCTTTCAACAAACACCCGCGCTGCATCAAAAAGCGGAATAAAAAGAATGGCAAAGATAAAGATTGGAGCGCCCCTAAATTCGAACACGGGCCCAGAGACAGATATCATGCAGAGCTTTGCGCTTAAAAACGCAATTAGGTATCCGATAAGAAGCGATCCCGTATCACCCATGAAGATCTTATTCTTACCCCCAAAAACATTGTAAATAAAGAAGGGGATAATAACGCCCAGCATGGCAAATGCAAGCATAGAGTAGACAAAAAGATGCTGCTCCAAGAACCAAACGCCCAGCGACGCAAGCGCTATACTGCTCAAGCCTGAGGCTAAACCATCAACACCATCAATCAGGTTTATCGCATTTATCACAAAGCAAACAAGAATGACCGTTAGGATATACCCAACCCAATTAGGGATTTCGTGCATTCCGAAAAAACCGTGCATGTTATCAACATAAACACCAGAAGCAATCATTAGAACAGCCACCAGTACCTGACTTAGCAGCTTATACCTAAAGCTAACAGAAATCAGGTCGTCAGCCAAACCAATAAAGAACAGTACGACCAAGCTGCAAAGCAAAAACAGCGTTTCAACTAAAACATTATGAGAAATATTATCGGCAACTTCAATCCCAACAAGGTAACGGATTCCCATTACGAAGGATACAGAGAAAAGAAGGGCGGGCAGAAACGAAACGCCTCCTAATCGAGGAACCTGTTTGGTGTGAACCTTTCGCTCGTTTATAAAATCAAAAAGCCCCTTTCGCCTTGAGATAATAACAATTCGAGGAACAATAATAAAACCAATTGCTGCTGAAATGGCAAATGTTAAACAAATAAGTAAGTTGATAACAACAGTTTTATCCATAGAATATCAAAAAAATTAAAAAAGCGGTTGAGAATAAAATCCCAGTTACTTAAAATAAAAACAGCAAAATCGATTCAAAAATAGGGAATCATATCAATCACCCAATAAAGAATCTACAACAAAAATGGAAAACACCCTAACAATTCTTATACCAATCAAGGATTATTTAGCTGTTTTGAGTTTCAAGTCCTTCTCTGAAATGATGAAATTGCCACTAACATATGGCCACTCAACCCCAAACGACTTATAGTGAAACCCTGCTTCGCTCTCCTTGCAGTAAACATTATCCACCCTATACTGGAAGATGCAAGTATCGCTCAATACGAGAAATCCATGTGCGAATCCTCGAGGGATGAATAGCTGTCGATGATTTTCGTCGCTAAGTTCGACACCAACATACTTCCCATAGGTTGGCGAACCTTCGCGAACATCAACCGCCACATCGTACACCTTACCAACAACTACTCTTACCAGCTTAGCTTGAGAAAATTCTCCAGTCTGAAGGTGCAAACCACGAAGCACTCCCCTACTCGACATCGACTCATTATCCTGAACCCAGTGAATCTTTCCAATATTCCTATTAAACTCGTCCTCCTTGAAGGATTCCATGAAGTATCCTCGATTATCGGCGAACGCTTTAGGTTCAACAATAAAAACTCCGGGGATTTCAGTCTCTATAAATTGCATTGCTTATAGTTGTAACTAATAAATTATTCCTGCAAGTAACCCTCTATGCGATTTTACTTCACTAAACGAAGAAGGTATTGCCCGTACTGATTTTTAGCCATTGGTTCGGCAAGCGTCTTCACCTGCTCGGCGCTGATATATCCTTTGTTGTAGGCAATTTCTTCGAGGCAGGCAACCTTTAATCCCTGGCGCTCCTCGATGGTTTCGATAAACTGGCTAGCTTCTAGCATGCTCTTGTGCGTACCAGTATCAAGCCAAGCAAAGCCACGCCCCATAAGTTCTACATTGAGCATACCTCTATTCAAGTATTCCTGGTTTACCGAAGTTATCTCGAGTTCTCCACGAGCCGAAGGTTTTACGTTTTTGGCAACCTGAATAACATCGTTAGTATAAAAGTACAATCCGACTACAGCGTAGCTGCTTTTTGGATCTTTAGGTTTTTCCTCTATGCTTAGCACCTTACCGTCTTTGTCGAACTCCACAACGCCATAACGTTCGGGATCGTTTACGTTATAACCAAACACAACGCTTCGGCGCTCCTTCTTCACAATCTCAACACTTCGATGAAGCATGCCCGAAAGTCCGTATCCGTAGAAAATGTTATCGCCAAGAACAAGGCAAACATCGTCGTTTCCGATAAACTCTTCGCCAAGAATAAATGCCTGCGCCAAACCATCTGGCGAAGGCTGCACCTTATACTGAAAGTTTACTCCGAATTGACTACCATCGCCAAGGAGTTCCTGGAAACGAGGCGTATCTTGGGGGGTAGATATAATAAGGATGTCGCGAATTCCGGCAAGCATTAGCACCGAAATGGGATAGTAAACCATCGGCTTATCGTAAATAGGAAGGAGTTGCTTCGATATCGTTTGGGTGATTGGGTAAAGGCGCGTTCCGCTTCCACCTGCGAGTACTATTCCTTTCATGTTTAGGCGTTTTTTTTATCGGTTAGTTCAACATGCACCTCAAGAGCTGCAAATGCGTGCAAAAGTACTCATATCTTTCGATATTGTCTTATGATAAATTACGTTTTCTACCCCAATCAAAAAAAAAAGCCTGATAGGATTGCTATCAGGCTCACAATATCGGACCTAGTGCTTAGCTAAAATTACTCTTGCACCTTCTTGTAGTCTAATAGGAACTGCGCCAAACCGCTATCGGTAAGCGGGTGCTTTAAAAGACCTAGGATTGCACTTAGCGGACAGGTTGCCACATCGGCTCCTACTTCTACGCAGTCGATGATGTGCTGGCTGCTACGAATGGATGCCGCAAGAACCTCGGTAGCGTACCCGTAAATGTTAAACATCTCAACGATCTTACCTACCAGTTCGACGCCATCCGAGCAGATATCGTCTAGGCGACCAACAAACGGAGAAACGTAGGTTGCTCCAGCCTTGGCGGCAAGAAGGGCTTGCCCTACCGAGAAGATAAGGGTGCAGTTGGTTCTAATCCCGTTCGAGGAAAAGTACTTTACTGCCTTAATGCCATCCTTGGTGCAGGGAACCTTAACCACGATGTTGGGATGAAGGTTAGCCAGCTCTTTGCCCTCGCGGATCATACCTTCGTAATCGGTAGCAATAACCTCTGCGCTAACAGGGCCATCAACGATGTTGCAAATTTGCACGTAGTGGCCCTTTACGTTCGCATCGCCCTTAATCCCTTCCTTAGCCATTAGCGATGGGTTGGTGGTTACGCCATCGAGCACCCCCAAATCGTTTGCCTCTTTTATCTGATCGAGATTTGCGGTATCAATAAAAAACTTCATTTCTTTTCTGTTTTGAGAGTTAAAAAAACACGTGAAACACGGCGTGCAAGATAGAAATTGTTTGAGCATCTCCGAAGGGAATAGGCGAATATTACGTTAACCGAATTTAAACACTCGCAACAGAATGCCTTCGGCAGAGGAGGTTCGGGGAGCTAAAGAAACCTCAAGTCGAGCGCATTTCTATCGGCTAAACGCTTAAAGTGGTACTTGGGGTAGCCCACCATCAGCGCGCCTACCACCATCTGCTCCTCCGACAGCCCAAGTAGGTCGTACACCTCCTTGTTATAGGCAGATGAGCACATCTCGAAGAAGCCAGCCCAGCAGGTACCCAACCCAAGCGTTGGGGCAAAGAGCTCGGCATAGGCAAGGCTAAACCGGGCATTGTCGCGTACAATAGGCATCTTGCGAGAACCTACGGCAACCACCAGGGCGGGCGCACCCCGAAAGATAACATCGGTACCCGTTTCGCGGCTGATGCTTATCAGGTTGCTGTACGAGCGCATCGAGGCGTTAACCTTCGACATCTCCGTGATCCAATCGAGCGTTAGCGCCGATAGCTTACCCAGAATTTCGCGCTTGTTGATTACCACGTACGATACGCTCTGGGTATTTCCACCCGATGGGGCGTAGTGGGCAACCTCCAGCAGGCGCGTTAGGTCGGCGGCGGCAACCTCCTTTTTCCGGTAGCTGCGAATAGATCGGCGCGAACGCAGGAACTGCTCAGCACGCTCGGAGTCGATGCCAAGAGTGGCGTCAATTGGCTTCTGGTTGGCAAGGGGGGTAAGGCTTAAGTCGAGCGCGCCAACTGGGCAAACCGCCACGCAATGCCCGCACCGGATGCAGATCTTGGCATTGGGCAGGGTTGGACCATCGGCGGTCATTACGATAATCCCCGAAGGGCATACATGCGAGCAGGCGCTGCACTTGGTGCAGCTGGAGGCTACGTTGAAGGTGTATTCCGATGCTGACATAGCTACTTATTTTACTATTATGGGAAGCAAAGATAGCTCAAATACTCATTGCGCTGCGGCGAGCACCCAAATTGTGATGGGCGAGAGAAAACGCGCTGCGGCGAGCACCAACCACCTGCTGGGGAACCTCGCCGCGCTGTGGTGAGTTCCAAATTGTGGTGGGCGAGAGAAAACGCGCTGTGGCGAGCACCAACCACCTGCTGGGGAGCCTCACCGCGCTGTGGTGAGCGCCAAATTGGGGTGGGCGGAAGAAAACGCGCTGCGGCGAGCACCAACCACCTGCTGGGGAACCTCGCCGCGCTGTGGTGAGTTCCAAATTGTGGTGGGCAAGAGAAAACGCGCTGCGGCGAGCACCAACCACCTGCTGGGGAACCTCGCCGCGCTGTGGTGAGTTCCAAATTGTGGTGGGCGAGAGAAAACGCGCTGCGGCGAGCACCAACCACCTGCTGGGGAACCTCACCGCGCTGTGGTCAGCTCCAAATTGGGGTGGGCGGTGGAAAACGCGCTGCGGCGAGCCGCATAAAACAAAACGCCCGAAGCAATCTTCGGGCGTTTAGCATATCAAAAAGGAATAATCTCCTATGGATACTTTGGGAACTTGTGGAAATCAGGCTTACGCTTTTCGAGGAATGCGTGCTTACCTTCCTGAGCCTCCTCGGTGAGGTAGTAAAGAAGGGTTGCATTACCGGCAAACTCCTGCAAGCCTACCTGTCCGTCCAAATCGGCGTTCATGCCCAGCTTAAGCATGCGAAGCGCCATTGGGCTGTGCTGCATCATGATTTGGCACCACTCTACCACCTCGTCCTCGAGCTTATCGAAAGGAACAACCTTGTTCACCAAGCCCATTTCCAGAGCCTCCTGGGCGCTGTACTGGCGGCAAAGCAACCATATCTCACGAGCCTTCTTCTGTCCTACGATGGACGCCAGGTACGACGAGCCCAATCCGGCATCGAAGCTCCCCACCTTAGGACCTGTTTGCCCGAAGATGGCATTCTCCGAGGCGATGCTTAGGTCGCACACAACGTGTAGCACGTGTCCACCACCAATAGCGTAGCCGTTTACCATGGCCACAACAGGCTTTGGCATCGAGCGGATTTGGCGCTGAACCTCTAGCACATTTAGGCGAGGTACCCCGTCCTTACCCACGTAGCCGCCAACACCCTTAACGTTTTGGTCGCCGCCCGAGCAGAACGCCTTATCGCCGGCGCCGGTAAGCACAATAACGTTGATCTGCTGATCTTCGCGGCAGATGTGTAGCGCATCGCTAATCTCGCTAACCGTGGTTGGGGTAAACGCGTTGTAGTAGCGTGGACGGTTGATGGTAATCTTAGCAATACCCTCGAAGTAATCGAAAAGAATCTCTTCGTACTCCTTAATGGTTGACCATTCTCTTTTCTCAGCCATAGTCGTAGCCTTTATTTAGTTTTTAAATATTCGAAATAGCCCTTATAAACCTCCGAGTTTAGCTCCGAAGGGGTAAATACCTCGAGCAGCATTGGCTTGTTGATGTTCTGATCCATTAGCGTAGCAAACGAATTCTCCAGCTCTTTTTCGTTGGATGCGGATAGGTACTCAACCCAAAACGCTCTTGCGATATTCTCAACCGACTGCCCATGGCGGTACTCGATGTGCTGCTCTAATGCCTCTGATCTTGATGGACCATCAATCAGCCTAAAGATGCCGCCACCGGCATTATTGATGACGATGATTCGAGCCTTGGGCGAAAGATACCGATTCCAAAGCCCGTTGGAGTCGTACAGGAACGAGAGTTCGCCCACAACCAGCAAAGACATCTTATCGTTTTTCGAGGCAAATCCAGCAAAGGTTGAAACAACGCCATCTATGCCGCTGGTGCCCCTGTTGCTGTACACATCAATATCATTTGATAGAGCGAATAGCTGCGCATAGCGCACCGGGGTGCTGTTTCCCAGATGAAGGCTAATCCCCGAGGGCATCCGCTCGAAGATGGTTTTGTAGACGAGCAAATCACAGTAAGGAATACTCTTTAAGTATTCCGCTCCTGCCGATTGAATACGCTCGCTACGATTAGTCCATATATCTTGATATTCCGTAGCGCCAACCTCAACTTTTGCTATTTCATTTACAAACGAAGGAGCATCGACATCAAGCAAATCGGTTAGCGACTGGTATGTATCAACCACATCGCAGCCAATACGCCAATGCTTTGAAGGCTGACACTTGCGAATAAGCTGCTTAAAGCGCTTCGACACGATGTGTCCGCCAATGGTTAACAGTATATCGGGCGCAAATTGAGCCTTTTCTGCTTCGGATAGCGACACCAGCACCTGCTCGAACTGCCGCACGCTAACTGCCGATGGCAAATTTGCTGTATGCTCGGCGATGATTACGGTATCACCACGCCTAGATAATTTCTCGATAGCACCTGCCATTTCTTCACTTGGAAGAAGCTGCCCAACAACCACCATTTTCTTGGTGAAGGTGCCCCATTCCTCGACGTATGCCGTGGGAACATCAGCCTTACCCTCCACCAGCCGAATTTTCCGAGCCAATGGGATAACCTCCTCGGTAAACTCGTATAGCGGCTCGGAGAGCGGGATGTTTACATGAACAGGACCTGCATCAATGCGGGTTAGAGCAACCAGCGCCTCGTTCACCAATCGGTTACACAACCAGAGATCTTCTGCGCTATGAATCTCGGGAAGCGTAACGCTACGCTTCACAAAGTTGGCAAGCACATTCTTTTGGTTGATGGTTTGCCCGTCAGCCTGCCCAACCCAGTGGGCGGGACGATCGGCAGAGATGACCATCAGCGGAAGCTTCTGGTAGTAGGCTTCGGCGGTTGCCGAGCTATAGTTGAGCAGCGCAGTGCCCGACGTGCAGCAAACTGCTACTGGCTTTTGGGTCTTAAGGATTAGTCCAAGGGCAAAGTAGGCAGCGCTTCGCTCGTCCACGATGGTGTAGCACGTAAGCTGTGGATGCTGGCTAAAGGTATGTATAAGCGGCGCATTGCGCGACCCTGGCGATAGAACCACATTGGTTACGCCATGCTCGAGCATGAGCGCCAAAAGCTGCTGAATACTTTTCTTGTTGGAGTACATTTAATCGTCTGCTTCTATTATTGATTGGAGGGTTCGAAGCTTATGGTTGGTTTCCATCCACTCCCTCTCGCCCACCGATTTGGCGGTGATACCACCACCTGCAAAAAGCGAGAACTGCTGCGCCTCCACCTTCATGCAGCGCAAATTTACGTATAATTCGGTTTCCTTGTTCGAGCGAACAACACCGGCAAAACCGGTATAGTACTCCCGATGGTGCTGCTCCGTTTCAGTAATGTACTGCTGCGCCTCCTCCTTGGGCAACCCACATACGGCAGGCGTTGGATGCAGCGTATCAACAAGAGTTCCGACGCCAACATTGCCATCCGCCGTAAACCTAAAGGTTGTTTTAAGGTGTACCACGTTACCAGCCTTTGCGGTTGCAGGGCCCTCTTTTTCCATTTCGACAACCCCGCAAGAGGTAAGACGATCTGAGATATAGTCGGTGACAATCTGCTGCTCCTCGCGGTCCTTTGCGCTCCATGTATACTCCGAAACACCTTCCGATACGGGCATTGTTCCGGCAAGCGCCATGGTTTGAAAGCATCCGGCATCTCCCTTAAGCAGAAGTTCCGGCGTAGCGCCAAGCCACAGACCCGATTTAGGCGCATTCACCAAGTAGGTGAAGGCTGAAAGGTATGCGTCTTTAGCGTTAAGGAAAACCTTACCGATGCTCTTTGCATGCCGATCGACAACCAGCTTACGCGACAGCACCAGCTTAGAAAAGCGACCTCCTTTCAGCTGCTCCATAAAGCGGCTAAAAGTGGCATTGTATATTTCGGATGTTGTAGAATGATCCGAACTATTCCCGTTCGAAACGACACCACCCGTTGGCTTCGAGATCTTATCAACAAAACCGCAGTAAATGCTCTTCGATTTAAACAGCAGCAGCGGTTTCTCGGAACTTAATATAAAAGGAGCAAATACAAAGCCGTCCTCTCCATCAAGATCGCTAAATGAACCCAACTCTATAGGAGCGCTATCTTCTACAATAAGCGTAGGCTCGGTGCTAAAAGGCAGGAAGTAGCAAGCAAAAGCAACTCCCCGAGCAATAAGTTCATCTAGTAAACGGGCATATTGAGTAGGTACAATAGACATCTATCTGCGTTCAATAATCATATTGGTAACACGTATTGATGAGATGAGGCGTTCGCCCTGAAACACATCAACGTTCCATAAATGGGTAGAGGCTCCCTGGTGAATTATGGTTCCAATCCCTTTCACCTCGCCATCGCGAGCACCCGAAATATGGCTGGTGCTTAGCTGCATGCCGCGAACATCACGGGTAGCATTATCAACTAAAAGGAAAGAGCCATGGCCGGCAATCGTCTCTGCAAGCGCTATGGTAGCCCCTCCGTGAAGTATCCCTACAGGCTGCATCGTTCTATGATCAACAGGCATCGTTGCCTCAACCCTACCCTTTTCGATTTTGGTGATTACTATGCCAAGATTCTCCATAAGAGTTCCCTTGAACGACTCGTTGATCTCTTCGAGCGAAGAATCAATGCTTATGCTCTTCATATCCATCTATTCGATTCCTTTTCGTTAACAAGGGAAATACGCCAACCGCCCTCACGTGATTGCAACTTGAAGGGCTTCCACCCTGTAAATTTAAGCGTGCCAAAAATAGCTCCTTGTTTTGAATAATTCTTTGTAAAAGATCAGATAATTGACAGAGGCAGCTTAGGGAAGCACGCCATTGGGTGGAAATAGCGAAGAAAAAGAGGGGTAAAACCAGCGGTAAGCCATCCGCTAAAACAAAGAGACGTGCCTGGTTGCACGTCTCTTTGTTAGTATCATAAATAATGGAAGGCTCTACTTGACGTAGAAGTCGATCATGCGCGAAATGGCCTGCTGGCAAACTGGGCAGAACCCATCCTTGGTGTTTACGCGCATCTGGCACTTGTCGATTGGGCGGTAAATGCCCTTAGCCATGTATCCGCCACCCTCGTAAACGCCCAGTTCGCGGGGCTTGTTGGGGTCGGCAATGGTTGGGATTGGCGTGCCCACTGGGAGCATAGACTTCCACTTGGCATCGAAGTTTACCAGCGTGGTGATGTTGGGCTCCCAAGGCTCCAACTTAAGGTTGTAGAAATCTTCGTAGGCGGTTTCGGAGTTAAAGTACTCGTCGGCTAAGCCGGCAAACGAGTGGCCGAACTCGTGGATCATCACCTCGCCCTTGAACTTGTTGTCCGACGATGCCATGGCGTAGTAGTTGTAGATTCCGCCGCCGCCGTAAACGTCGGTATTGGTTAAGATGAAGATGGCATCGGTAGGAACATCCCAAACGGCATCGCGCACCGCCTTGTAGTCGGATGTGGTGAGGTAGCGATCGGTTCCGAAGGTGTAGAAGGTGGAGGCAAGCGGCGTGCGGCTCCAGTAGCCCTTGCCGGGGTTGTCGGGACCTTCGGTTTCGGAGGGCGCCATTACGGCATAAACGTTGAAATCGCTCTTGCGCGACTTGTAGGGCTCGCGCTGGAACATGTAGTCGACCATTTCGCGAACGTCCTTTTCGAACTTCGCCATCTGCTTTTGGGTGTACCCTTCGGCTACGAATACCAGATCGACCCTCTTATCGGGGGTGCCGTTATCGAGGATCTTCTTCCGGGGGTAGCTGGGCTTTGCCTCGCGGCTGATGAACTTGCTGGTTGGGTCGATTGAGGTCTTCAGCAGCGAGGTCCAGCCGCCAGTGGTGCGGTTGCGCTCGAAGAACTCGACATCGACGATAGCCTTGGGGAAAGGCATGGTTACCACCTGCGGATAGGCGCGGGGCAGCACCTTTGCCTCGGCGGTAGTGCGCCACTCGAAGAAGAGGGTGCTAAACCCAACCTTGAAGATCTCCTTACCAGTAGCCTTGTCGTAGGCCTTAACCTGGTACTCGCCATACTCGAAGGGAGCCACCAAATTGGTGCGCGTACCCGCCCAGGTAGGCTCCTCGGAGTACTTGTCGATGTACACATGCTGCGCGGAGGCATCGCCTGCCAGCAGAAAATCAATCCGTAACGACTTATCCGTAAAGTAGCTACTATACGCATCCTGAGCCTTAACGGCTGGCGTTAAAAAGATGCAAAAGAACAAGAGTATGGCTTGGATTCTTTTCATTTTAATAATTTTGTAGAGAGTCTAAATGTAGGAAAAATATGAACCCGCAGACCCGCAGCGCCAAACATCTTTAAATTATTGCGGCTTGCATTGCGGGGAGCATACCACCATTGAAAAACAACTTAATCCGTATGAATTCGCTAGAAAAGCAGGCCCAAATTGCCACGCACCAGGGTGAGCATATCATCCATCGCCTTCAAGACCTCCTTTCGGGATGGGGGGTGCCCGAAAGCATCATCATCCATACCCGCGTGGCCATAAGCATCATCATCATTTTGCTGGTGGCCTACCTGGCCAAGAAGTTAACCGACTTTATCGTCCTTAGGGTTATCCACCAAGTAGCAGCAAAAACCAAATCGCTTTGGGACGACTTCCTGGTGGAACGCCACGTGTTTCGCCGGCTCAGCAACCTGATCCCTGCGCTAATTGCTTACCACCTGACCGAGGTGGCCCTTGCCGACTTCAGCCACACCTACTACGAGGTGATCCAGATGCTGATCCGGGGCTACTCCGTGTTTGTGGTTGCCTGGACGCTGGATGCCTTCCTGAGCGCGGCCAACGATATCTACAATACCACCGAAATGGCCAAGGATAGATCCATTAAGGGGTACATTCAAATCGGGAAGATCATTGTCTACTTCTTTGCAACCATCGTCATTGTGGGCATCCTGGCCGATAAGGACCCCGCCCGCATCCTCCTAGGCCTCGGCACCTTTGCCGCCGTGCTGATGTTGGTGTTCAAGGATACCATCCTGGGGCTGGTGGCCTCCGTGCAGCTCTCGGCCAACGACCTGGTGAAGATCGGCGACTGGATTGAGATGCCCAACCGCAACATCGACGGCAAGGTGATGGACATCAGCCTGACCTCGGTGAAGGTGCAGAACTGGGACTTCACCATCAACTCCATCCCCACCTACTCGCTGGTAACCGAGTCGTTCCAGAACTGGCGCGGTATGGAGCTGGCACAGGGGCGCAGGCTGAAGAACAGCATCTACATCGACGTGAACTCGGTGCGCCTCTGCTCCGACGAACTGCTCGACCGCCTGGCGAAGTTCCCCGTGCTGAGCGGCTACCTCCAGGAGGTGAAGGCCAACCTCCAGCACGAAACCGCGGCCGCCAACGGCGAGCACGGCATCGCCATTGGGGTACGCCCCTCGAACCTCAACCTGTTTAGGAACTACGTGGAGCTGTCGCTGCGCAGCAACCCCGACATCCACCAGGAGCTGAGCCTGCTGGTGCGCTACCTGCCCGCCATCGACAAGGGGGTGCCGGTGGAGTACATCTGCTTCTCGCGCAAGAAGGACTCCAACGAGTTCGAGAACGTGAAGGCAGGGCTGCTGGAGCACTTCTGGTCGGTGCTGCCCGAGTTCAACCTCACGCCGTTCCAGAACCCAACGGGGGCCGACTTTAGGCGGATGGCAGAGGTGCAGCAGTAGCCCTCCGGCGAAACCCATACGCCGCACTGGCGGCACACCACCGATCACCACACCATTAAATCATACGCTAAAATGACTAAGAACATCAACATGAAAATGCGCCTCGCCCTGCTGCTCGCCCTGCTATCATCGGGGGTAGCCGTTGGGCAAACGCTCCCCGTAGGCGATAAAGGAAAGGTGGCCTACACCACAACGCTCCAGGTGCCGCTGAGCAAGAAGGAGCTGGCCGCGAACGCCATGCAGTGGGTAGCCAAGGTAGCGGGCAACCCGGGCCGATGCGTCCAGCAGCACGACACCGCCACCGGCAAGATGCAGCTTGCGTCTGCCGAAAAGGCGTGCTCGATTAACGGAACCAGCGCTAGGGTTACCTTCTCGGCAGCCATAGCCTACGCCGAGGGGCAGTGCAGCCTAACGATCTACGACATCAAGTCGCGCACCTTTGGGAACTGCTTCCCCGTAAGCTACACCCTCGACGTATCGAAGAACCAAGCGCTAAAGGAGGCCCGTGCGAAGCTGAAGGCCGCCAAATCGGCCAAGGAGAAGAAGGAGTACCAGCAGCAGCTGGCCACCCTCACCCGCGAAATAAACGACTTCAACGCGCTATTCAACCGCTACCTCGATCGGTTTAAGGAGATAATGGCGAAAAAGAGCAACGCCCCAACCCCTGCCGCCCCCCAACCGGTGAGCTGAGCATCGGTTTTAGGCGCTAGATATTAGGTAAACACCTGTCGGCTTGGGCTGGCAGGTGTTTTTTGCATCGGTCAGCCTGCAATTTGCAGGGTACACCCTCCTTTTTGCAGCCTGAACCCTGCAATTTGCAGCCTATACTCTGCAATTTGCAGCCTGAACCCTGCTTTTTGCAGCCTCTACCCTGCTTTTTGCAGCCTCTACCCTGCTTTTTGCAGCCTACACCCTGCTTTTTGCAGCCTGAACCCTGCTTTTTGCAGCCTATACCCTGCAATTTGCAGCCTGCACCCTCCTTTTTGCAGCCTACACCCTGCAATTTGCAGCCTACACCCTGCATTTTGCAGCCTATACCCTCCTTTTTGCAGCCTGAACCCTGCTTTTTGCAGCCTGCACCCTGCTTTTTGCAGCCTGAACCCTGCTTTTTGCAGCCTCGACCCTGCAATTTGCAGCCTGAACCCTGCTTTTTGCAGCCTACTACCCTGCTTTTTGCAGCCTATCACCCTGCTTTTTGCAGCCTATCACCCTGCTTTTTGCAGCCTGCACCCTGGAATTTCGCCTTTAGGGCAAGCTCACCGCCGCATCCCCCTAAATTTCCCAAAGGGGACGTTGCGGCAGCTCAACCACCATGGGCAAGGGCGCCCTGCTCCCTATTCTCTACTCCCTGCACCCTATTCCCCACCCATTAGATTTGACTTAGGAAGCTCTACGGAGCTTTGTTTAGCACTTCGTTCCAACGAATTAATTATAAATTTGCCCCCCTGTAACGATATTCAAAATTGATGAAGAAGAATTGGTTCAATAAGAGCTACCTGGAGAACGAGTACGTGGTGCTCCTCTACCAGTTTGGCGTGCTGCTAACCCTGTACACCGTGTGCCGGCTGCTGTTCTACTGGTTTAACCTGGCGCTGTTCCCCAACGTGAGCTTCGCCGACCTGATGACCATCCTGCGCGGCGGCGTTAAGTTCGATATTGCGGGGCTGCTCTACCTCAACGCGGCCTACATGCTGCTGTACGTTATCCCCCACCCCTGGAAGTACCGCAGCGGCTACCAGAAGTTCCTGCGCTGGTGGTTCATCATCGTCAACTCGCTGGGGCTGGCCCTCAACGCCCTCGACTTTAAGTACTACCCCTTTATACTGAAGCGCACCACCGCCAGCGTGTACGAGATCCTCAAGCACGAGGACAACATGGTGACGCTCTCGTTCCGCTTTATGGTGGACTACTGGTACGTGTACCTGATCTTTGCCGCCCTGGTAGCGGCGCTGGTGTACCTCACCCGCAGGCCCAAGCCGCAGCCCACGCCCATCGGCAAGTGGTACTACGCCTACCCCTTTGCCCTGGCGATGCTGCTCATGTTTAGCGCCTTTACCGTTGCCGGCATCCGCGGCGACTTTAAGCATAGCACCCGCCCCATCACCATCAGCAACGCGGGCGAGTACGTAAAGTCGGCCGAGCAGGTGTACCTGGTGGTGAACACCCCCTTCTGCTTCATCCGCACCTTCGGCAACAAGTCGTTTACCAAGATGAACTTCTTTACTTCGGATAAGGAACTCGCCGAGGGCTTTAATCCGGTGATGAAGTACGACCTGCCCGCCCCTGCCCAGAAGAAGAACGTGGTGGTGATCATCCTCGAAAGCTTCGCCCGCGAGCACTTCGGCGCCTTCAATAAGACTTTAGATGGCGGAAAGTACAAGGGCTTCACCCCCTTCCTCGACTCGCTGGCCCAGCAGAGCCTGGTATTCCCCAACGCCTACGCCAACGGGCGCAAGTCGATTGATGCCATGCCCTCGGTGCTGGCCTCGCTGCCCGCGCTGGTGCAGCCCTACGTGATATCGGAGTACTCCACCAACCGCGTAAACACCCTCGCCAGCCTGCTCGACGGCGAAGGCTACGAGACCTCGTTCTTCCACGGAGCACCCAACGGCTCGATGGGCTTTTTGGCCTTCAGCAAGCTGGCAGGGTTCCAAAAGTACTACGGCAAGACGGAGTTCAACAACGATGCCGAGTTCGACGGCATGTGGGCCATCTGGGACGAGCCCTTCCTGAAGTACTGGGGCGCCCAAATGGGGCAGATGAAGAAGCCCTTCTTCACGGCGCTCTTCTCGGCCTCGTCGCACCACCCCTTTAAGGTTCCCGCCAAGTACGAGGGCGCATTCCCCAAGGGGCAAATCCCGCTGCACCAGTGCGTGGGCTACACCGACCACTCACTTCGCCTATTCTTCAACAGCATCAAAAATCAGCCCTGGTTTAAGAATACGGTATTCGTGATTACCGCCGACCACAGCGTATCGCCGGTGCACGCCGAGTACAAGACCAACGTTAACGCCTTTGCCATCCCGCTGATCTTCTACACCCCCGATGGCTCGCTAAAGGGCGTCGACAACCGCCTTGCCCAGCAGGTAGACATCATGCCAACGCTGATGAGCTACCTCGGCTACAGCAAGCCCTTCGTATCGTTCGGCACCAACCTGTTGGAGAAGAAGAACGACACCTTCGTGCTCAACTACATCGGCGACGCCTACCAGTTTATGATGGATGATATGGTGATCTACTTCGATGGGAAGAAAATAACGCAGGTGTTCGACTACAAGAAGGACCCCGCGCTCAAGAACAACCTCCTGGGTAAGGTCAATATCACCAAGTACGAAACCAAGATGAAGGCCGTACTGCAGCAGTACAACAACCGAATGATTGCAAACGACCTGGTGGCAAAGTAGGCCTCCAGCGCATCCAGCACACTACCATACGAAGAAAGGGCCAACTCTCATTAGAGTTGGCCCTTTCTTCGTTCCACCCCTAGGCATTACTACCTAGCAGCAATGCAGCAACACCCCGCATTACCGTTAAATACACGTTAATTGTTATTAGTGTAACACAAGATTAGCCTCAGCTAATTATATTTGAAATGGGAATGACTACATATTTAAAGGGAAAAGGGAACATGAATAAGCTAAAAAAGATCTACAATGGCTGCAACATCCGAACAAAGATCAATATTTCGATTATTGGAACTGCCGGGATAATTCTTCTCGTAACCATGTCGGTAGCCATGCTACGCTCTAGGAGCATTGTGCTAGACAACGCCGAAACGACCGCCCTAGCCAAGGCTCGCGAAAACGCCTCAAAGGCTACCGCCTACTTCGATAAGAAGATTAGCGTCCTCCACGCCCTTTCGATGTACCTCGAGGATGGCAACCGCCAGAGAACCTCGGTGGTCGAAAAGATGAAGCAACTCGCAGGCGGCAATACCGATGCCTACGCCGTATGGTACGCCACCAAAGGATCGACAGCCGACACCGCCTCGGCCCCATCGCGCCTCATCGTTAATGCCACCGGAGAAGTTGCCACCGCCGAAGCTGCAAGCGCAACCGGCTGCGATAAGGCATTCGAGGAGACCACCAGCAACGGCGAGCCCACGCTATCCGACCCCATCCAGTACGAGGGGGCCTGGCTCACCAACATTGCCGTTCCCATTAAGAAGGGCAACCAGGTGGTAGGCGTAGTGGGCATACTGATAAAGAACGACCAAATATCGAAGTACACCTCTTCCATCATGAATGCAGAAGATGGAACGTGCAAGGTGGTAACCAGCAAGAATATTATTGCCGCACACACCGACCCCCAACGAATTGGCACCGCAAACGACGAAGGGGAACAGACCAATCAAATAGCCGAATGTATTAAGGAGGGTAAAGAGTTCTCGAGCTTCAACTACTCGAAATTCTATAATAGCAACGCCTTCAAGGTGTACTTTCCGGTAGCCATTAGCGGCACGCAAAGCACCTGGTCTACCTGCACCGTTATCCCTACGGCAAAGATAATGTCGGCCAACAACCGGCTAATTATGCTAATGGTGCTCCTAGTGCTGCTAAGCCTAGCGGTGCTAAGCATTGCCACCAGCTACATCTCCAAGCAGCTGGCCACCCCCATCAAGGAGGTGTCGAAGCAGCTGGGGATAATTACCGAAGGACAATTCAACGATGCCCAGCTGCTGGAGCAGAAGACCAACGATGAGATCGGCGACATGGTTGTTGGTCTCAACGAACTATCGTCGAGCCTGAAGAAAATAACTGATTTCACCGTTAACATCGGCAAGGGAAACTTTAACGCCGAATTTAGCGCCAGAAGTGACAAGGATATCCTGGGCAACGCCCTAGTAGAAATGCGGGAAAATATCCTTACAGCCGTTAAGTTGCAGGAGGAGCAGAAGCAGAAGGACAACCTGCACACCTGGGAAGTGGAGGGCAACACTCGCATCAACGAGATCATACGAAAGGAAAATCGGAGCATAAAGCACCTTTGCGATAACACCCTCCGCGAAATCATCAGCTACTCTGGGGCCATTCAGGGAGGAATCTTTGCCATTCAGGGCGAACGCGAAGACGAGAAATACGTTGAGATGGTATCATGCGTGGCCTACAACAGGGAAAAGATGATGGAGAAGAAGCTGGACATCACGGAAGGCCTCATCGGCCGATGCATCTACGAGAAGGCGCCCATCCTGCTCTCGGAGATTCCACAAAACTACCTGGCAATTACCTCGGGCCTTGGTGATAAACGCCCCGACTTTTTGGCCATCATCCCGCTGCTCAACAACGAGGAGATTGTTGGGGTGCTAGAAATTGCCTCCTTCAAGAAATTTGAAGCGCATACCTTAGAGTACCTCAACAAGGCAACCGAAAGCCTCGCCTCTGCCATCGCCAACGTAAAAATCAACGAGCGCACGCAGAAGCTGCTCGATCAGGCTAAGCAGTTCTCCGAGGAGATGAGCGCTCAGGAAGAGGAGCTCCGCCAAAACATGGAGGAGATGCAGGCCGCCCAGGAGGAGATGTACCATAAAACTGAAGATTACGAGAACACAATAGCAGAATTACAAGCTGAAATAGAAAGCCTCAGGCGCAGCTAGAACGAACATAAGAAACCGGTTGTAGAAGGGGAAATAGAAGGGAAGGTTTCTTTATTTTGAATCACCAGTTAAAGGAGGAAACCTAACACGGTACACCTTTAGCACACGAGGGGGGCAGGATCAGCCCCCCTCTTTTCTTAAGCAAGGTAAGAACCAAAGCATCAACGAATCTGCACACCATACCACACCATATTTCATCATATTATGTTGACGCTTTTTATAGATAAATCCACTCCCCTTTCCCAATACCTATTGTTTAGCAATAGGTAATCTTAGCTATTAATTAATGCTACGTTCAGCAAGAGTTAATAGTGCGATCCTTTATTTGCAGTAGAAAAATAACTCAACAACACAGTACCATGTCACAGCTGAAGTCACTTGGTCTTATTCTTGGAATTGCAGCATTCGGCGGAAGCGCATTTGCCCAGTCTAGCAAATTGGACTCATTGGCAAAGGAAGTTTCCCTGCTCAAGAAGCAAACCAGCGCACTCACCAATCTTAAGGTAAGCGGATACATTCAGGCACAATACCAGTATGCCGACACCCTCGGAGCGAAGACCTTCAACGGAGGAAATTTCGCCGACAATGTAGACAACCGCATCTCGGTACGCCGTGCCCGCCTAAAGGTTGGCTACGATATGAGCTTTGGTTCTGCCGTTTTTCTTATCGATGCTACCGAAAGAGGCATCAGCGTTAGGAATGCCTACCTCAACCTAGTTGCCCCTTTCGCCAAATCACTCTCGCTAACGGGCGGGCTCTTCGAACGCCCCTTCGGATATGCCATCGAGTACTCTTCCTCATCGATGGAGGTGGTAGAGCGACCAATGATGTTCCAAACCCTATTCCCCGGCGAGCAGGAAGTAGGTGCAATGGTTACCTACAAAGCGGATGATCAGTCTGCACTAAACGGCTTAACCGTAAAAGGGAGCTTCTTCAACGGAAACGGCATCTATGCCGATATCGATAAGTTTAAAGATTTTATTGGGAAGATATCCTATAGCGGTCTCTCAAACGATAGGATTTACATCAACCTCGGCGCATCGCTATACTCCGGAAATGTTTACAATCCAACCACCACAACTTACAAGATGGGTAATGTAAACGGCATTAAAGCCTTTGTTGGCAGCATCGACAAGGTGGGAGCCGGACTTAAGCGCCAGTACTTAGGGTTCGATGCACAGCTCTCGGTAAAAACACCGATTGGCAAAACCCAGTTGGTATCGGAGTACATCTTTGGCAAGCAGCCCGGAACATCAAAAAGCAGCAAAAGCCCCGACTATGCAGCTCTGCCAACAGGAGCATCGTTTCTTCGTGAGTTTGCGGGAAGCTACATAACCCTAATCCAGCAAATCCACAAGTTCTCGGTATACGGCCGCTACGACTGGTACGACCCCAACACCAAGGTAAAAGGTAACGAAGTTGGTCAATCGGCAACAGACCTAACCGCCACCAATGCAACCGACCTGAAGCTAACCACAACAAGCCTTGGCACCTTCTACGAGCCCAACAAGAACCTACGCTTCACCGCGCAGTACGACTTTAACCGCTACGAGAAAACCGACAACGGTAAGTTCTCGGCAGCAGGGCTCGACAACAACCTATTCACGATTCGCATACAGTACAAGTTCTAACGAGATAAAAGAGTAAAACTTTTTAAAACACAAAACATGAAGAAGACACTTTCAGTTTTAGCAGGAATCCTTCTGATTTCGCAGGTTGGCTTTAGCCAAAAGGTAGTGGTAAAGGGCAGCGACACATGTCTTCCACTCGTTCAAAAAGAGGCAGAAGTCTTTATGAAAACCAATAAGGGCACCAGCATATCGGTAACCGGCGGCGGATCTGGTGTAGGAATTGCCGCACTGCTTAGCGGTTCTACCGACATCGCTATGGCATCCCGCTCGCTAAAGATGGACGAGAAGATGAAGCTAAACGCCACCAAAAAGGCGTACAACGAGACAACCATCGGCTGGGATGCCCTTGCGGTAGTTGTAAACCCATCGAACAAAGTAGGTAAGCTTACCCGCCAGCAACTCGAGGATATCTTTACCGGAAAGGTAACCAACTGGAAGCAGGTTGGCGGTGCCGACCTCAAGATTGTGGTTTACTCCCGTGAGTCTAGCTCTGGAACCTACGAGTTCTTCAAGGAGCACGTAATGCAGAAGAAGAACTTTGCCAACAACGTACTTAGCATGCCTGCAACCGGAGCCATCATCCAGTCGGTAAGCCAAACTAAGGGCGCCATCGGATACGTTGGACTAGCATACCTAGAGAAGAAGGTTAAGGCAGTGGCCGTCGCTTTCGAAGGAGGCAAATATGTGGCTCCAAGTTTTGCCAACGCGCACAACGGCTCCTACCCAATTGTTCGCCCCCTCTACTTCTTTTCGCTAAAGAGCACAGAGAAGCAGGTAACCCCATTCATCAAGTTTATTCTATCGGCTAAGGGACAAGCCATCGTAAGAGAAGTTGGATACATCCCAGTAAAGAAGTAGCAAATACGTACAGCATACCCCATCCCCCACAGATATCCAATTTGTGGGGGATTTTTATTGGCAGCTATAGTGTTCCTGCCCAAGGTTTTCATGTGAAAGAAATTGGCTCTTAATGGTCACATGCAACTCGCATGACAGACTCTTATCTACTTTGGTGAATTCCTGCATTCATGCTCGTTTCGCTTTACCCAGATATGCATTAAACCGGCACGCGTTATTCGCGTATGGAAATAAGCTTAGCAGGGCTGGTCGCTATGCCTATTTCGACCAGCATTGTGCTTATATGCTACTCTTCGGAGGGAAGGCATCGCCCTGTGAATTTCGGCTGTGGCGCTGCTTTTTTACCGCACTGCAAAGGCGATGATGCCAATTTGGCAGCGGGGTGTGTTCGGGGTGCGTTCGGACTCCTTCGCTTTAAAGCGGTAGATGTACGACATAATGTCAGTGATTTCAGGTGAACGTAATTGTTCCCTAATACTACGGTTGCCTGCCGCCATTAAGCGAGCTGATATGAATAAAATCTTTACTTGTGATTCGTTGAGGTTTCTTCAAAGCGAAATCGATGATTCTGACCCATAAACCTAGCCTATTACTACTTAATAATATGGATTTGACATGCTGTACTGTTCGTATTTTTTATACTTTTGAACACTTTTATTGAAAATACACAAAACTTTCACACCCAAAACCTGCGCGTCAATGAGGTTATTTAAAGTTCACCGATGCCTCCTGCTCCTAGCGGCATTGCTTCCAGCCATCTCAGCATTAGCCAGCAGCGCTAGCTCGAACATCGATCGATCTGGATTCTATGCCGCCTACTCGGCAGCATCGCTAGATGGCATCAACAACCTTATTACCAAGCTAGAGAACGGCAGCTCATCATCGGAGAGCAAAGCCTTTTTGGGAGCCCTACTCATGCGGAAGGCGGGTCTTATAAAGGGCAAGAGGGAGCAGCTGAGCCTCTTCAAGAAGGGGCGACTCCTCCTCGAAAAGGAGATTGAGGAATGGCCCGCTAACGCAGAATACCGTTTTTTACGCATAACCATACAGGAACAGGCCCCAAAAATCTTGGGGTACAACAAGAATATCGAACAGGACAAGAAGGTTCTAACCCGAGGATTTAAGGAGCTGAACTCGGAGACTAGAAAAGCGATTGCCACCTACGCCAAGAAATCGCCGCTACTAAAGGATGCCGATCTGAGCTAGCCTCTGGAATCATCGGTAAACCACCCCGTAAAATTTCGCCACTCATGTTCAACATACTCGCAGTAAACTACTCGCAAACCGGACAACTCGACGAGATAATCGACAACCTCGTACAGCCGCTATCAGACCTTTGCGTTGATCGGGTACGGGTAGAGCCGCTTTTTAGCTACCCTTTTCCATGGACGGGCCCTGCCTTCTTCGACCTCATGCCCGACTGCGTGCTGGAGCACACCATACCGCTGAAGCCCCTACAGCTGCCCAAGAAGGAGTACGACCTCATCATCGTAGGCTACCAGCCTTGGTTTCTATCGCCCTCGTTGCCGGCAACGAGCCTCTTCCGTAACGAGGAGTTTAAGGCGCTCGTAAACGGCAAGCCAGTTGTTACCGTAATTGGCGCACGCAATATGTGGATCAACTCGCAGAAATCGGTGATCCGCTTCATCGAGGAGGCCAACGGCTCGCTAGCTGGCAACATCCCCTTAGGCGATAAAACAAACAACTTTGTTAGCGCAGTAACCATCCTACACTGGATGCTCGGCGGAAAGAAGGATAAATTTCTGGGGATCTTCCCTAAACCAGGCATTAGCGACGAAGACATACAAGGCGCATCGATATTTGGGGAAATTATACTAGATTGCCTCCGAAGAAACCAGCTTGGCGAACTTCAGGAGAGGCTACTAGAGGCTGAGACAATAGAGCTGCCCATCTCCATCATATTCATCGAAGAAAGGGCGAAGATGCTCTTCCGGGTTTGGGCAAAAATCATTGACAAGAGAGGGAGAACACCCCGAAAGCGGAAGCTGTACGTAAACCTATTTAAGTACTACCTGGTAGTGGCGCTTTTTGTGGTTGCTCCCATAGTGCTGCTTTTCTACTTTACGATATTCTACCCGCTTAGCCGAAATTCTGCGAAGAAAAAAAGACAATATTACTTAAAGGGAATAATAAAGGCTCACAATGCAAGAAGTTTACATTACGAAGATCGCTAAATTCCTACCCAACGAGCTTATTTCGAACGATGAAATGGAGCAGTATCTGGGACTAATAAACGGTAAGCCATCAAAGTCACGAAGAATAGTACTAAGGAACAACGGGATACAGGGACGCTACTACGCCATTACCAAAGAGGGGAAATCGACCCATACCAACGCCCAAATGGTTTCGCTGGCCATTAGGATGCTTTTTGCGGAACACCCTGAAGATATTAAATCGGTAGAGCTGCTTTGCTGCGGCACCTCTACGCCCGACCAGCTCATGCCGTCGCATGCGGTAATGGTGCACGGCAACCTGCCCGAATCGAGCAGCATCGAGGTTGTTTCGCCATCGGGCGTTTGCTGCTCGGGTATGCATGCCTTTAAGTACGCCTACCTCTCGGTTCTATCGGGCGACAAGCAGAAGGCCGTATGCACCGGCTCGGAGCGCGTATCGCCCCTGCTTAAGGCCGACACGTTCGATGCCGAGGCCGAAAAGATCGAACTGCTCAACAACGACCCCTACATCGCCTTCGAGAAGGACTTCCTTCGGTGGATGCTCTCGGATGGCGCTGGCGCCTTCCTGCTCGAAAACAAGAAGAGCGAGAGCGGCATATCGCTAAAGGTGGAATGGGTGGAGGCCATCTCGTATGCCAACGTAATGGAGTCGTGCATGTACATGGGCGCCGATAAAAACGAGGACGGCACCCTAAAAGGCTACATCGACCACTCGCCCGCAGAAATACTCGACAAGTCGCTGCTAAGCATCAAGCAGGATGTAAAGCTCCTCAGCGAAAACATCGTTAAGCTAGGGTTTACCAAGCTAAAGGATATCCTTGCCAAGAGGACCTTCAACGTTGATGACATCACCCACTTCCTTCCCCACATTTCGAGCTACTTCTTCGAGGATAAAATCGCCAAGATACTCGACGAAAACGAGATATCCATTCCCAAGGAGAAGTGGTTCACCAACCTGCGAACCAAGGGCAACATCGGCTCAGGCTCTATCTACATCATGTGCGAGGAGCTCTTCAACAGCGGCAAGCTGGTAAAAGGCGAAAAGATACTGCTTGCCGTACCCGAAAGCTCGCGCTTCTCCTACGTCTTCTGCTTACTTACAGTTGCATAATGAAGAAATCTGAAGTTCCACAGGACAAGAGTACGCTAGAGAACTTTTCGCGCGAGGTGTGCTACGCCAAGGATGACGATGGCAGCTACAATACTGCGCTTAGCACCGGATGGAGCGTAAAGGCAGAGGCATTAGAAAATGCATGGGAAGAGATTGATCGCCTTAAGGAAGAGGCAAGAAAAGAGGTAGCAGCAGAACTAAAAAGTCCAATATACTACTTTATGCAGCTCAAACTTATGGATGTGGCGCTACTTGCCGCCTACACCGGTTTTTGGAAGATTACCGTTCGCAGGCACTTTAAGCCAAGCGTATTTGAGAAACTAAACCAAAAGAGGCTGGCCATTTACGCTGGAGTATTCGAGATCAGCGTGCAGGAACTAAAAAATTTCAAGGGATAAATGAATATCGATTTTAACCATATACAGTCGGCACACTGCGAGAATGGGGTAACCACCAACCTGCTCCAGTTCCACGGCTACGATTTTATGACCGAACCGCTGGCCTTTGGCTTGGGATCGGGCCTATTCTATATCCATATTCCGTTTATTACCATTAGCAACGGTCCAGGCGTCTCCTTTAGAACCATGCCAGGTGCCATTTTTAAGCGCACCTGCAAATCGCTGGGAATAGCGGTGGAGCATAAGAAGTTTAGCAACCCCGCAAAGGCAAGGCTATTCTTGGACAACCAGCTAGAAACGGGCAATCCGGTGGGATGCCAGGTTGGGGTATTCAACCTCACCTACTTCCCAGTAGAGTACCGCTTCCACTTCAACGCGCACAACCTTATTGTTTATGGAAAGGATGGCAACCGCTACTCCATCAGCGACCCGGTAATGGAAACGGTTACTTCGCTTACCGCGGAGGAGCTAGAACGGGTAAGGTTCGCCAAAGGAGCCTTTGCCCCCAAAGGCCATATCTACTACCCTATTAATGTTCCCAAGCCAAACATCGAGCTGTTGCGCAAGGGCATCATCAAGGGGATTAAGCGCAACACCCGCGATATGCTTCATGTTCCTGGAGGAATTGCCGGCGTTAAGGGAATTAAGTTTACCGCAAACCAGCTAAAGAAATGGCCCTCAAAGCTTGGCGACCGTAGAGCCGCCCTTTACATGGGCCAAATCATACGAATGCAAGAAGAGATTGGCACTGGTGGCGGTGGTTTCCGCTTTATCTATGCGGCCTTTTTGGAGCAGGCGGCTCAGCATCTCCAAATGGACAGGCTGGTACAATCGTCCGACGACTTTACCCGTGCTGGCGACCTATGGCGTACGGCAGCCGTCGAGATGGCTGGCATTTACAAGAACCGACTTGTTGGCCAAGAGGCATACAATAGAATCGCCAATATGCTTGTAGAAATATCGGAGACAGAGAAAATGGCGTTCACCAAGCTTTCTAAAATTAGGTTTTAACATGGGAGTTGGAATAGACATACAGCGTATCGTTAAGCGATACCCCTCGGCTACAAAAAATAGCCTGAATGAGGTTAGCCTCACCATTAACCCAGGAAGCAAGTTTGGCATACTGGGTCCCAACGGGGCTGGTAAAACCACGCTGATATCGATTATCTGCGGAATAATCGACAAAACCGAAGGAAGTATCGCCTACTATAACCGCGAGGGGGAAATCGGCTACAAGGCCTTCAGAAAAACGCTTGGCTTTGTTCCTCAAGATTACGCCCTATTCCAGGAGTTAACCCCACGACAGAACTTGGAGTACTTCGGCGCGCTCTATAACCTTGGCCGAAAAGAAATAGCCCGCCAAACCGACAAACTCCTGGCAAAACTGGGGCTTTCGGCGGTAGCCGATCATCAAGTCTCCACCTTTTCGGGAGGGATGAAGCGAAGAATAAACCTTGCCATTGGGATTATACACCAGCCGCAGATACTGGTTCTCGATGAGCCAACCGTTGGGGTGGATGTCCAAAGCAAAAACGCCATAATGAAGCTGCTCGACGAACTGAATGCTAATGGCACAACCATTATTTACACATCGCACCACCTCTCGGAGGCGCAGGAGTTCTGCAACGAGATTGCGCTAATAGATATGGGCAAGATCATACTCTCCCAAACAATGGCATCGCTCCTAAAAGAGCATCAAACTAACAGCCTGAAAGAAGTCTTCCTAGAACTTACAGGCGAAGAATACCGCGATTCAAATGTATAAGCTTTATATATCCATAAAAAAGGAGATCTTGCAGCTAATCAACGACAAGGTTGGTTTGCTCATCATGTTTGCCATGCCGCTTTTGCTGGTGGTTATCATTACGCTAATACAGGATAGCACCTTTAAGTTGGTTAAGGAAAACAAGATATCCATGCTGGTTGTAAACCGAGACGCTGGCGCTCAAGGTAAAAAGCTTACCGAAATGCTGGCTCACTCGGGCATGTTCACCATCACCACAGATGGCACCATCGCAAAGGCCTCCATTAAGTCGGAACTGCTTAAGCAGAATAGAAACGTGGCGCTTTACATTCCGGAGAACTTCAGCGAAAGCCTACACCAGAAGGCCTCCGAAATCGGAAACCTATTCTTAACCGATTTAGGGGTTAAGGATTCGGCGAGCAAGAGCAAACCGGTAAAGCTAACCTCTATTGATTTTTTCCACGACCCTGTACTTCAAGATAACTACTGCTACTCCATAATTGGGGTGGTTCAGTCGTACCTGCAGCTAATCGAGAACAACCTAATGGTGGAGAACATGTACACCGAAATGGGAGATGGCAAAACCCCAATAAGCATAAAGAGTGTGCTCACCCAAAATCAGGTTACCATAACCAAGACCTCCGCTACCAATGCCAACTTCGATATTATGCCCAATGCAACCCAGCATAACGTACCTGCATGGACCGTGTTTGCCATGTTCTTTATGGTGGTTTCGCTGGGAAGTAATATTGTTACCGAGCGTAAGAACGGCAGCTTTATTCGCTTAAAAACCACGCCTACCAGCTTCTGGTTGGTGCTCACCAGTAAAATGGGGGTTTACCTCCTAGCCGCAATACTTCAGGTGTTGCTGATATTCTCCGTTGGCAGATGGCTATTCCCCCTAATCAACCTTACGCCGCTCATACTTCCTAACGATTTGATAGGTCTCTCGATGGTTGTTGTTTTTAGCGGCTTAGCGGCGGTATCGTATGCGCTAATGGTTGGTTCACTGGCAAAGACTCAGGAGCAAGCCAACGGCTTTGGAGCTGTCTCCATCATTATTTTTGCGGCACTTGGCGGCATTTGGGTTCCGGTATTTGTTATGCCCGGCTACCTCAAAGTAATGAGCCACTTCTCGCCATTGTATTGGTGCTTGGAAGGATTCTACACGGTATTCCTAAAGGGGGGAAACTGGACAGAGCTACTTAAGGTAGCCGCCTTCCTCCTATCGTTTATTGGAGCATGCCTGCTGGTTGTATTCGGCAGCTTAAAACGAAATAAAATCATTTAAATAAAGAACAATGGAATTAGAAGCATTAAAACAGGAGTTAAAGGTTCACCTAATTAGCTACTTGAATCTTCAGGAGATTGAGCCCGAGATGATAAAGGATGACGAACCATTCTTTGCAGGTAACTTGGAACTCGACTCTATAGACTCGCTTGAGATGACGGTTATGATTGAGCGCGAGTACGGCTTGAAGCTAAACAACCCCACCGAGGCTCGCAAGGTATTGGTAAACATCAACACCATGGCGGCATACATTCTTGAGAATTCTAAAAACTAGACATTTGAAACGCGTTGTAGTAACCGGGATTGGTGCAGTTTCGAGCATCGGACTAAGTGCTCAGGAGAACTTGATTAGCCTAAGAAGCGGAATCGGGGGGATTGGGCAAAGCAGCTTTTTTGTATCGAAATATGCCCAAACCCACGCACTTGGTGAAGTAAAAGCTAGCGATGATGAGCTACGGCTTATGCTTGAGATTAGAGACGAGAAAGGTCTAACTCGGAGCGACCTCCTTGCCCTTAAAGCCGTTAAGGAGGCAATTGACGATGCTGGATTGGACGATAAGTCCCTTCGCTCCTTCGATACAGCGCTTATCTCGGCAAGCACCGTTGGCGGGATGTGCCTTACCGATCAACTCTACCAAGATGCAAACAACGCGTCGGAGACATCCGAGTTTATTAGGTCGTACTCGGCAAGCGCGCATACCTTTTGCATTGCCAAGCACTACGGCATAAAGGGAATTACTGACACGCTAAATACTGCATGTTCATCATCGGCGAATGCCATTATGGTAGGATCGAGGCTTATTAAGTCTGGCAGGGCTAAACGGGTAATCGTTGGCGGCGTGGATAGCCTTGCCAAGTACACCGTAAATGGCTTTAACGCCTTGGGAATCCTCTCGCCTACAGCAACCAAACCCTTCGACGCCAACCGGATTGGGCTTTCGCTTGGCGAAGCAGCCGCCTACCTAATACTAGAAGACCTAGAAGAGGTTAAAGAAAAGCAGGTGTATGCCGAGATTAAGGGCTACGGCAATGCCAGCGATGCCTACCACACCTCCTCCATCTCCGATGATGCCGATGGCGTTGTGCTGGCAATTCGCCAAGCGCTGGATAGCGCCAAACTACAGCCAAGCGACATCCACTACATCAACGCGCACGGTACGGGTACTGGCAATAACGACAAGGCTGAGGTAGTCGGCTTCTCGACTGTTTTTGGGGCGGAGGTGCCTCCGTTTAACTCCACCAAGTCGTACACGGGGCATACGCTGGGTGCATCAGGGGCGCTGGAGGCTATCTTCAGCATATTTAGCATCAAATATGGCGAGTTGTACCCTTCGCTCAGCTTCGAGACCCCAATTGAAGCACCGCACGGCCTAATCCCAATTACTCGCTACCAGAAGGATCTTGAGATCAGCAACGTGCTTTCCAACTCGTACGGATTTAGCGGAAGTTGTACCTCGTTAGTCATCTCTAAAGCTTAAGCCATGTATATCAGAGATAGCAAGTGTATTTCACCTCAGCCGACCTATGCCAATGGCATCGAAAGTGAGAATATTGTAGCGCATAGCGGCACCAAGTACTTTGCCATAGAGCCTAAATACTCCAACCTCATTCCTGCTGGGCAGCTTCGCCGTATTGGTAAGGCAGTTCGCATGGGAATAGGCGCTGGGCTACCCTTGCTCAAGAGCAACCCAACGGTTGATGGGATGATTATTGGTTCGGCCAATGGGGGGTTGGAGGATTGTATCAGCTTCCTGAACCAGATTATCGACTACCAGGAGGGTACCCTTACCCCCACCAACTTCGTGCAGAGCACGCCAAACGCAGTTACGGGCTACCTTGCCATCACCGACAAGAATCACGGCTACAGCAACACGCACGTCCAACGGGGGCTTGCCTTCGAGAATGCGCTACTCGATGCCTTCCTGCTCATAGAACAAGAGCAAGCCCAATCGGTACTGGTGGGCAACATCGAGGAGATATCGAGCTTTAACTATAACATCGACGAAAAGGCGGGCTTCTTTAAGGAGGAGGAGGTCGGCTCGTCGCAGCTAATTGGCAGCAATACGCCGGGAACGGCCTGCGGCGAGGGAGCAACCATGTTTATCGTTCAGGCATCGAAGGAGGAGGCCCTTGCTGAAATCGTCGACGTCGATCAGCTGAGCCATCCCGAGGAGGGCGACATCAGCCTTAAACTGGAGCAATTCCTGAGAAGGAACAACCTTCGCGTGTCGGATATCGACACCCTTTTCCTTGGCTACAATGGCGATTGCCGCACCGACCACTACTACGACACCCTCAAGGGGCAGCTGGGTGATGCTTCGGTATACTCCTACAAGAACCTGTCGGGAGAGTTTCCTACCGCTTCGGCCTTTGCGCTTTGGATGGCAGCAGAGGCGTTATCGGGCAAGACGATACCCCAAGAGGCCTTAATACAGAAGGGGAGTCGGAAGATTAATACAATCCTCATCTACAACCACTACATAGGACTTGAGCACGGATTCATCCTAGTTAGAAAAGCATAAGAGCCTAGAGCCCATCGAGCAATTCGGTGGGTTTCCTTTTTGCTTCTCCCCATCCTATACACCCGAATATTTCTACATGATAAGGGCTCTTTTCCCTCTCGTAAAGTAGCGTAACGCCTCCGCTATAGCTATATTGGGGGTCGAGCGCGCAGGCGTCCTCCGAAGTAACGCACCCAATACCCTTATGCCATGAAGAAAATAGGCCTCCTACTCATCATCCTAGCGCTAGTGGGAGCTAACACCGTAAAGGCTCAACCCGCTAAGTTCCGTGAGATCTCACCCAAGGAGATCGAAGGTAACGCCGTTAGGCTATTCCAGGACGACTGGTTTCTGCTTACCGCAGGATCGAAGTCGAAGTTTAACCCCATGACCATCAGCTGGGGGACCATCGGAAGCCTTTGGGGAAAAGCCATCGTAACCGTTTACGTACGCACCGATCGCTTCACCTACACGCTGATGGAGAAGGGCGACTACTTCACGCTATGCGCACTTGCCGATGAGAACCGCTCCATCCTTCAGTACTGTGGGACACGCTCGGGGAGTACGGTAGATAAGGTGAAGGAGTGCGGCCTTAAGCCGTTATTCACCAACACCGGAGCGGTATACTACGAGCAGGCTACCCTGGTGCTGGAATGCAAAAAGATTTACGCCCAGAAGGTAAAGCTCGACCGATTTACCGATGCCAATGTCGCCAAAAGCACCTACACCAAGGGAATGCCCCTGCATAAGATGTACGTCGGCGAGATTGTGAGGTGCTATGTTCGGCAGCAGTAAACGAAAAAAGCGCTAATCAGATGATGATTAGCGCTTTTGTGATCCGGATTGGATTCGAACCAATGACCCACAGATTAGAAATCTGTTGCTCTATCCAACTGAGCTACCGGACCATTCCGTTTTAACGGCTGCAAAGGTAGGAATAATTCGAAATAATGCAAGAGCATCATCAAAAAAGACGCAAGATTTAAGACACAAGACGCGAGGTAACGATGAGCGGCTAAGGCCCCTAGTATCATCTTTCGGACCCGCTGGAGTGAATTCTTTTAGAAGAATAGGGTTGCCTAAACCCTTCGGATAGCTACTTTTGTAGGGAATCAAATAAGCATACTCCGTTGGTCAGCTATCTACTCAAGCGAATCGGCTACAGCATCCTCATCGTGTATGGGGTGATAACGCTAATATTCATGATATTTAACGCCCTTCCCGGCGATCCGGCCCAGATGATGATGGGCCAGCGCTCCGACGAAAAGTCTTTGCAGATTATACGAAAGGACTTGGGGCTCGACAAACCGCTCTCGGTTCAGTACCTGAGCTACCTCAACGACCTATCGCCCGTATCGGTGCACTCGACCGATACCTCATCCGTATTCTACTTCGACAGAGAGAAGTACACCTCGGCCGCGGGGCTGACCATCGGCCGCAGGGTGCTGGCCGTAAAGGTGCCCTACCTGCGCCGCTCGTACCTTACCCAGAAGCCGGTTGGAGAGACCATCCGGGAAACGCTTCCGAACACCTTCATCCTTGCGGTGCTGTCGATGCTGGTGGCATCGGTGATGGGTATTGGCATTGGTATCGGCATCGCCATAAAGAAGGGTACCTGGATCGACAAGACCAGCCTTGCGCTGTGCTCCATGGGGATGTCGCTGCCCTCGTTCTTTGCGGCGGTGCTCATCGGGTGGCTGTTCGCCTACGTGCTGGGCGACATCACGGGGCTGAACCTGACGGGCAACCTCTTTGAGGTGGACCCCTACGGCAACGGCACTACGCTAATGCTCAAAAACATGATCCTGCCGGTGATAACGTTGGCCATCCGCCCGCTGTCGGTGGTGGTGCAGCTCACCCGCAACTCGCTGCTGGAGGTGTTTACGCAGGACTACATCCGCACGGCCAAGGCCAAGGGGCTGTCCACCCGGAAGGTAATCATGCGCCACGCGCTGAAGAACTCGCTGAACCCGGTGGTAGGCGCCATATCGGGTTGGTTTGCCTCGATGATGGCAGGGGTGGTGTTCGTGGAGTACATCTTCGGGTGGAAAGGGCTTGGCTTCGTAATGGTTCAGGCGCTATCGGGGTACGATTTACCCATAGTTATGGGGTGTGTCGTTACCTTTTCTATTATCTTTGTGGTGGTTAATCTGCTAACGGATATCTGCTACGGATTGCTCGACCCTCGGGTTCGGCTAAACGGTTAAGCATACTAGAGAATCAACATAAATTACAGAGCATGAGAAGAAAGATCGTTGCTGGAAACTGGAAGATGAACACCACGCCAGCAGAAGGAAAGGCCCTAATCGCCGACGTACTTGCCAAGGTTGGCGAGGTTCCTGCAGGCGTTGAGCTAATCGTATCGACCCCATTTACCCACCTTATCCCTGCCGCCGAGCAACTGGCCAAAAGCGGCGTTGCCCTTGCATCCCAAAACTGCGCCAACCACGAGAGCGGCGCCTACACCGGCGAGGTGGCTCCTGCCATGGTGGCCGCTACCGGGGCTACCTACGTGATCCTTGGCCACTCGGAAAGAAGAGAGTACTACGGCGAAACCGATGCGCTGCTTCTCGAGAAGACCAAACTTGCCCTTAAGCATAACCTCGCCCCCATCTTCTGCATCGGCGAGAAACTGGACGAGCGCGAGTCGAACATCCACTTCGACGTGGTGAAGACCCAAATCGAGGCCGTTGTTTGCCAGCTTAGCAGCCAGGAACTCACCAAGGTGGTGCTTGCCTACGAGCCCGTTTGGGCGATCGGTACCGGAAAGACCGCTACCAGCGCACAGGCTCAGGAGATGCATGCCTTCATCCGCAGCGTGCTTGCCGCTAAGTTCGGAAAGCAGGCCGAAGAGGTAGCTATCCTCTACGGCGGTAGCTGCAAGCCTTCGAACGCCAACGAAATCTTCGCTCAGCCCGACGTTGACGGCGGTCTGATTGGGGGCGCATCGCTGGTGGCTGCCGACTTTATTGCTATTGCTAAGTCGTTCTAATCCGATTAGGGTTAAACCAGAATACAGAAAGGCGTGGGTTCTCCCACGCCTTTCTGGTTCCCCCCCCTCGCCCATGTTGCCCACTGGGCACCTCCACACCACCAGCGCAGCAGCTGGCGCTAGGAGCCACCGCCCTCGGTTCAGGACATTACCCCTATGGGAAATGAGGCCGATAGGGCTAATCCATAAAGTAGGCCCAGCATACCGTTATCGTTGGAGGTCTTACCCTAGACCGTTGGACCCCTTACCATACACTGCCGGACCCCTTACCTAAGCCCCCAACAGCACCCACCAGTAGGATTCCCGCGCCGCACAGGAGGCATCTGCGCCTATGGCTGCCCAAGCGCCAGCCAACAACGGCACCAACAAGCCTCAACGCCATAGTGGATATCGCACCTTATCCTAGGGGCGTACGCACCCGCTTCGGGGTGCATTAGGACAAGCGCAAAAGGCTCTCGGCCTGCAATAGGGCCATGCGCCAGCCATTTTCAGGAAATGGCGCGCTAAGCGCTCGGTACTTTTGGGTAATCGGAAGGCAAACCCTACCTTTGCGCCAACTTTTTACACAGTACAACTTACCATGGATTACATCGAGCTAAGGGTAAGCCTTACCCCCTACAGCCAGGAGCTGGCCGAGATTCTAGTGGCCGAGCTGGCCGAAGCCGGATTCGAGAGCTTCGACGACATCGAGAACGGCTTCAACGGCTACATTCGGGAGGATCTTTTTAATGATGATATCGCCAGCACCGTAGGGCAGATTGCCCAAGGCTTTGAGACAGCGGCAGCGGTGGCGCACACCAAGATCGTATCGCAGAACTGGAACGCCCTTTGGGAGTCGAACTTCGAGCCCATTGTGGTGGACGATGAGTGCATCCTGCTGGCGCACTTCCACCACGTGGATAAGCCCTACAAGTACCGCATCGTCATGGAGCCCAAGATGGCCTTCGGCACCGGACACCACGAAACCACCTACCTGATGGCATCGGGCATCCTTAAGCACAACTGCGAGGGGAAAACCGTGCTCGACATGGGCACCGGCACCGGCGTGCTGGGCATCCTAGCTGCCATGAGGGGGGCCAAGGAGGTTGACGCCATCGATATCGACAGCTGGTCGTATGAGAGCGCGCTGGAGAACGCCACCTTCAACGGGGTAGCCGACCGCACCAACGTCTTCTGCGGCGATGCCGCGCTGCTCACCACCCCCGAGAAGTACGACCTGGTGCTGGCCAACATCAACCGCAACATCCTCATCAACGATATGCCCACCTACTACCGCAGCATGAAGCCAGGGGCGACCATCTTCTTCAGCGGAATCCTGCTGGAGGATATCCCCTCGATCGAGGTATCGGCGGCAGCGCTTCGCCTGACAAAGGTGGGCGAGAACCGAAGGAACAAGTGGGCGTTCCTGGCCTTCCAGAAGTAGGGCTATTTCAGAAGGTAGAGGAAGGTATAGGAAGAAGCCCAAACCCTGAAAGGGCGTAGTCATAAAGCCTAGCCTGTAGGGGCTTGGCATGAATGGGCAAAGGGTCTAAGACGCTAAAGAGTAACGCCGAATAGCCTCATATAATTATAAAACAAGAGGGAGTCGCAACAGCGACTCCCTCTCTTTTCTTTTACGCCTCGAGCCGCAAGCATTGCGGCTCTACCAGCCTTCATCTATCTTCGTCTAGCTTCGTTTAACTCCTCTAGTAGTAGAACCTCACGCCGAAGCCCAGCGTAAAGTGGTTCATCCACAGCTTCTGGGTTTGCTCATCCGAAGGAGCCATCTTGTCGGTTACCTCCAGGCGGCCAAGCGCCAGCCCGCCGTTAAGGCCAACCCCAACATACTGGTGCACCTTATACTCCAAGCTCAGCCCAAGCTTCGCCCCCAGACCGCTAGCCGAGATGCTGTTCGAAACGCCGGTCTCGAAGGTATCGGAGGTAAACACCTTCTGGTCGTCGGTATACTTGAGGTACCCCCCCGAAACCGACAGGATGGACGAGAAGCGCCCCTTGAACATCAGGTTACGGGCATAGAATGCGGGGCCAACGTATAGGATGTGAATCTGATCGGACAGGTGGCGGGGGGCCGTGTTCGGATCTTCGCTGGTAATGGTTGCCGACTTCTTCGCCGACGTAAAGCTCGATACCGACACCCCAGCCCCGTAGAAGGGCGTAAAGAAGTAGCCGAGCTCGCCCGATAGGGCGGTACCCTTGGTGAGGCTCTCCTTGTAGTCCTTCTCCGAAGGAAGAACGTTGTTGTAGCTGTTGCCGAACATCTTTGCCGTACCGTAGCTTACCGCCGCGTAGTACTTCGACTTGGGGAGCATGGTCTCATCCTCCGTAAGGTAGAAGTCGTTTTCATCGGGTTCCTGCTCCATGCCCGGGGTGATGAGCTCCAGGATCGAGCGCTTGATCTCCTTCTCGGGCGATGGCTTAGTATCGGTGGAGGGGATTGGAGCGCCCTCGTACACCATTGTTACCGCCGAGTCCTTCAGCGACATCCCCTTTAGCCAGAAGCGGAAGAAGGCCGGATCCTTCTCGTTCACCCAGTAGTCCTTGTAGGAGATCACCAGCCCCTTCTTGGGGTTCGACCAACCCTTTTCCACGATCATCGGCCTGTAGCGAAGCGCCTTCAGCTCCTTGTAGAGCGAGCTATCTACCCGGTACAGCGAGGCCACCTGCTTGTCCGGCACCGCCGTAACAATGCTGCCCTCGTTCTGCAGCTGAGCGTCGGAGTAGATGTACGAGCTCCTTGATTTTTCGATGTAGACGGTATCCTTCTTACTCATCTTGTAGTTCGGATTCCTATAAACCTTAGTGGTGGTTACGCACGATACAGCCATCCCTCCCACTAGTAAGATAACAACAACCTTTCTCATTATTCCCTTAATCATTTATGGTTCTAAAGATGTCCACCTTAATTTTAATATGCAAGATGCAGAGTTAACTTTTCCTTGCTATTTTTGATGATTCATAGAATTAAGCGACAAGATGAACGTATCGAAGCTCTGCCTGCTGGTTGCCATGCCCGCCGAGGCAAAACCTTTAATCCAGCACTTCAACCTAGTACCGCAGGACGGCTACTTCGGCAAGCTGCCGCCCCTTGCCTACACCGGCCGCTACAGGAACATCGACATGCTGGTGGTGGTAAACGGCCAAGACCCACAGCACAAGGTCGATTTGGTGGGAACCCAACCCGCAACGCTGGCCGCGCAGGTGGCCATCGAGCGGTTTACCCCCGACCTAATCATCAACGCTGGAACAGCCGGGGCCTTTGCCCGCAACGGCTCGCGCATCGGCGACGTATACCTCAGCCACCAGCACTTCGTATTCCACGACCGCCGCATCCCCATCCCTGGATGGGACACCTACGGCGCTGGCCTCTACCCATCGTTCGACACCACCACCTTGGCTGCGGCGCTGGGCTACAAGCAGGGGATCGTCACCACCGGGAACTCGCTGGACATGCCCCCTATCGACGAGCAAACCATCACCCAGCTAGGCGGAGAGGTAAAGGACATGGAGGCCGCAGCCCTTGCCTGGGTCGCCTCGCTCCACGGCATTCCCTTCTTCAGCGTTAAGTCGATTACCGACCTGATGGACTCCGAGAAGACCACCCAGGAGGAGTTCCTGGAGAACCTCCACGCCGCCTCCGAGGCCCTAAAGGATGCCTGCTTCGCCATTATCGACCACATTGCCGAGGGAGGATTAGAGCGCTGATTATACTGATGGAACCAATCTACACGGATATTTACCACAAAGATCACCAAGGATGGCACAAAGGACTCTACGATTTCCCCAACTCTTTTCGTCTTGCGTCTTAAATCTTGTGTCTTGATACCTGATACTGCAACAGCATGACCACCCAGCGTAAGATAATCCACATCGACATGGATGCCTTTTTTGCCTCCATCGAGCAGCGCGACACCCCCGAGCTGCAGGGCAAGGCTATTGCCGTAGGCAGCGCATCGGAGCGCGGGGTGGTGGCCACCTGCAGCTACGAGGCGCGCAAGTTTGGCGTCCACTCGGCCATGAGCAGCGTGGTGGCCAAGCGCCTCTGCCCCGACCTAATCTTCGTCCCTCCCCACTTCGACGTGTACGAGGCGGTATCGCACCAGATCATGACCATCTTCCGCGAGTTTACCGATAAGATAGAGCCGCTCTCCATCGACGAGGCCTTCCTCGACGTTACCCAGAACCTGGTGCAGCAGACCTCGGCCACCGATATCGCCAAGCTCATAAAAAAAAGAATACTGGAGGAGACCGGGCTAACGGCTTCGGCTGGGGTATCGTTCAACAAGTTTCTGGCAAAGATTGCCTCGGACATGAATAAGCCCAACGGCATTACCGTGGTGCGCCCCGAGGAGGCGGAGGCATTCGTAGAGAGGCTACCCATCGAGAAGTTCTACGGCATCGGCAAGGTAACGGCCGATAAGATGCACCGCTACGGCATCCATACGGGCAAGGATCTTAAGGAGCGCGAGCTGCACGAGCTAACCCGCCTCTTCGGCAAGAGCGGCCTCTTCTTCTACAGCATGGCCCGCGCCATCGACGAGCGCGAGGTGAAGGGCTCGCACATCCGCAAGTCGGTGGGCGCCGAAACCACCTTCGAGAAGGACCTCACCACCAAGTTCGAGCGCATTGCCGAGCTCTACAAGATTGAGCAGGAGGTGTTCGAGCGCGTTAAGGAGGCCAACTTTAAGGGGAAGACCATCACCCTAAAGGTGAAGTTCCATAACTTCGAACAGATTACGCGCAGCAAAACCATCAACGGGTGGTTTACCAGCTTCGACAACATACACAAGTACGCCAAGGAGCTGCTGCTGCAAACCTATCTCGACGATACCAAGGTGCGCCTGCTGGGCCTCTCCATCTCCAACGCCGAGGAGGAGGGCAAGGATGGCATACAGCTGACGCTGAAATTCTAAAAAAGTAAAGCCGCACGGCCGTGCGGCTCTACAGCCCATATCAGCTTACCGCTCCTTCCGCTGCGGCTTCTCCTCGCGAGGCTGCTGGCGAACCTCCCGATTCTCCCTCTGCTGCCGCTGGTCTAAAACCTTTGTCTCCCTAGAACGATCCTTGTTGAACGTTTTCACCTCGGTTCGCTGCTGGCGGATAATGGGCTGACGCTCCTCCTTCGCCTTTGGCTGGCTTAACTGCTCCTGATGGACGTTATCGAGCGTCCTCCGCTGGTTCTCGGCCTGGGAGTTGAACTGCTTTGCCTCCTCGCTATGCCGCTGCCGCGTTTGTTCGGGAGTTTCTCGGACTACCCGCGACTGAGCTGGGTTAACCTCCCGTCCGTTAGGAATCGACCTCCGAGCATCACCCCTCGAAGGTGGCTGCTGAACGCGGGGCTGGTAGATGCGCAGCTCATCATTCCTAGGCGAGAAACCGGCCTCGCCACGCGAGCGAGCCTCCGAAACCCGGTACCGCTCCACCCGCTGGCGGGTAAACCGCTCGGCATCCTCGCGCGAAATGCTGCCATTCATGATTCGGTTGTTATCAGTATGGTAATGTGTCACATTTCGGGAGTTTCGGATGATGGTAACATTACGGGCTGGCACCTCGAGGTAGCCCCGGATATGCCTATCGCAGAAGTGCCGCTCGTTAACAAAGCACCAGGCAAAGCTGCCTATGCCCACTTCGATGTTTACCCCACCAAAGCCTCCCTGAATCGACCAGCGAACCTCCGGTGCCAGCGGCGCCCAGCCTACGTAGCCATCGCCATACCTCCAAGCGACCCACGCAGGGCCCCATTCGTAGCCGGGCACCCAAACCCATCCAAAGCTATTGTCGAAGGCCCAACGCCCGTAGTGGTATACCGCCCAGCCATAGGGAGCGTCCGACTCGTAGGTCCATCCGTAGTCGGTATACACCCAGTAGCCATCGGAGTAGGGACGCCAGCCGTAGGATAAATCCAAGGGCTGCCACACCAGCCCGTAGTGGTTGAGCTGAATCCATCGGCCGTAGGGCGCTAAATCGTCGTAAAACTGGTTCTGCGAAATGCTCTCGTAGGGCTGTGGCGGAGAAGCAACCGTCATCGCTGTACACGAAATACCCAAGGACCCGATGAGCAGCACAACAAGCAACGCTCCTTTCTTCATATTCTATGATTTTAGTAGTCGGTAAAGAATCCTCGTACAAATTACAGCGACGGAGTGGCGGTGTAAATAGCCCAAATCAGAATATAACAGTTCTAAGCACTAACTAAGAGTAGGCCGCCCCCTGCACAACCCCATCGACCCAGTTCCGAACCTCAACGGATACGTTGCATAACCCCGTCGGATACGTTATACAACCACTCCAGATACGTTATACAACCCCAACGGATACGTTCCGAACCGCCTCAGATACGTTATACAACCACTCTGGATACGTTGCATAACCCCAACGGATACGTCCATCGACGCGCCGACCCGGTCCTGAACCCCGTCGGATACGTTGCACAACCACTCCAGATACGTTGTACAACCCCAACGGACACGTTCCGAACCGCCTCAGATACGTTATACAACCACTCCGGATACGTTGCATAACCCCAACGGATACGTCCATCGACGCGCCGACCCGGTCCTGAACCCCGTCGGATACGTTGCACAACCACTCCAGATACGTTGTACAACCCCAACGGATACGTCCCGAACCGCCTCGGATACGTTATACAACCACTCCGGATACGTTGCATAACCCCGACGGATACGTCCATCGACGCGCCGACCCGGTTCTGAACCCCAACGACCCGGTCCTGAACCCCGTCGGATACGTTGCACAACCACTCCCGACACGTTATACAACCCCAACGGATACGTCCCGAACCGCCTCGGATACGTTATATAACCACTCCGGATACGTTGCACAACCCAGTCGAAGCGGCTTATTACCCATCGAGAAGCTCTAAAATCTCCTAATTCTAGCAGCTTTGCCATGCGCGTGCCCTACCTTTAGTAGGAAAAACGAGGCCCCATGTACCGCAAGCAGGCCACATTCCGATTCTACGAGGAACTGAACGACTTCCTTCCGTCCGCGAAGGTGAAGGTGGCGTTTGCCTATTCCTTCAACGGCAGCCCATCGGTAAAGGATGCCGTAGAGGCCCTTGGCGTACCGCATGTGGAGGTGGATCTGATTCTGGTAAACGGGCAGTCGGCCGATTTTGCCTACCGGCTTCAGCATGGCGACTACGTATCGGTGTACCCCACCTTCGAAACGCTGGACATCTCAGGCATCACCCGCCTACGCGAAAAGCCGCTGCGCCACACCAAGCTCATCCTAGATGTACACCTAGGCAAGCTGGCCAGATACCTGCGGATGCTCGGCTTCGACACCCTTTACCGCAACGACTACAGCGATGCGGAGATCGTCCGCCTTGCGGTTGCCGAGCGCCGCATCATCCTCACCCGCGACGTGGGGCTGCTCATGGCAAAGGCGGTAACGCACGGCTACTGGGTGCGCAGCCAAAAGCCACAGGAGCAGGTACGGGAGGTTATGGGCCGCTTCGACCTCTACCGCCAGATCAATCCCTTTTGCCGGTGCATCCGCTGCAACGGCATGCTCGCGGAGGTACCCAAAGCGAGCATCCTCGATCGGCTTGAGCCGCTAACCAGGAGGTGCTACAGCCAATTCTACCAGTGCAGCGGCTGCGGCAACATCTACTGGGAGGGTACGCACTACGAGCGCATGCGCGACTTTATTTGCAACTTGAAGGGGGACATAAAACAGCAATAGCCAAAAAGGATCGTCCTCTTTGGCTATTGTTGTATCTGTATTTGCCGAGCTACAACTGCTCCACGATATCCACCATACTCTTCCGGCTGCCCTTTTTCTCAGCGGTACCTGCGGGATACCCCAGCGGAATTATGGCAACTGGGATAAGGTTTTCGGGCAGCTTCAGCTCCTGCTGGCACAGCGCAGCATCGAAGTTGCACACCCAGCAGGTGCCCAGCCCCTGCTCGGCAGCGGCAAGACAGATATGCTCCACGGCAATGGCCACATCGATATCCATATGATCCTTCCCGTCGTTCCCCCGCTTCCACGATTGGCTGGCATCGCCACAAGCTAGGATGTAGAGCGGTGCCGATGTAAACCACTCGCGGTTGTAGCACCGCTGCAGCACCTGCCTTGCCTCGGCGGCGCTGGCAACAAAGAATCGCCAAGGCTGATAGTTTACCGCCGATGGCGCCAAACGGGCGCACTCGAGCACGTACTCCAGCTTTTCGGGTTCTACCGCCCTCCCCGAGAAAGCGCGAACGGAGCTCCGTTGCTTTACCAATTCCAGAAAGCTCATCTTATAAGGGTTTAAATCAGGGATTTCGCTTTTAAAATAACTGAAGTTAGACGAAGCTACATGGAGTTAAAAGAATGGCTTGCGCCAGCCTTAGAACCCCATGTTTTCGATTATAATATGGCAATAGTTGAGCGTAAGCCCTTCTTTTAACTTCGTCTATCTTCATCTAACTTCGTTTAACTTCTAATCAAGGCAACCTCGAAAATTAAAAGCGATATCCCTGGGGTTTAAATGGTTCATCCAAATTAAGTAACAAATTACGCATGACGATAGCGTATCACCCCAAGGATTTTGCTTTTTAGGATTTACCCAGCGTTGATTGTAGGTTTTATCAGTAAATATTGGGGTAAAATGCATTTTTTATGTTTATTCCGAGACGCGAGCATCGCGTCTCTACCAGCCAGAATCAGCGTTGCAGGAGTAGAGACGCATTGCATGCGTATCGGTGTATTGAAGGAATTAGGTTAAGTTAAATTCCTTCGTATCCACCCTGCTACTCGCCTTTCTGGCTCAGCAGCCTAAGCCGATGCAGCACGTAGATAAACATGATCGGTAGCAGAATTCCCTTGCAGATGCTCGATATGGATATCGCCCACCACACCCCCGAGAGCTGCAGCGAGGTAGCCGTTAGCGCCAGCGCCAGCGGAATACGCGCCCCCGTTAGCGTTATCCCTAAGATGGAAGGGGGTAGCGTTCGTCCAATACCGGTAAAGGCCCCCGAAGAGGTAATCTCGAACACCATTAGCAGCTGCGAGAAGCCGAGAATTCGTAGGTAGATGGCTCCCTCCTTGATAGCTTCCGGCTCTGGAACAAAGAGCCCGAAGATCTCGCCGCCGAAGAAGATGAAGAGCCCTCCGATCAGCGCTCCCCAAATCGCCATTACCCCCATGGTGTTGAAGTAGGCATGCCGTATACGCCCATGCATCTTAGCGCCGTAGTTCTGCCCCACAAAGGCGCTCAACGCCGTGGAGAACCCCTGTGCGGTATTCCACGAGATAGCCTCAATCTGCGCGCCCACGCTTTGCGCCGTAACCCCCAGATAGCCCCACTCGGCGGCAATTCGCGCCAGGTTCATCGAGAAGAAGGCAAAGAGCGAGTTCTGCAAGCTCGCCGGGAAGCCACGCTTCAGCACCATCTTCACGAAGTACCACTGCGGCATAACCAGTATTCTGAAGTGCTTAAACAGCCTGCGTGGACCCGTAATCTCATAGATAAAGATGAAGGTTACCACCCCCTGCGATAGCGTAGTTGCCAGAGCAGCCCCCGCTACCCCCATCTTAGGGAACCCAATCCCAAAAATCAGGAATGGGTCGAGCGCCATATTCGTAAAAAGCCCGATTAGGTTGATGAAGAACGGCACCTTGCTCTGCCCCGTAGCGTTGTAGATGCTCGTAAAGGTTGCGTTGAGCAGGATAAACGGAGCGCTAAAGGCGATGATGCGCAGGAAGGTTACCCCTTCATGCGTAATCGGTGCGCTTAGCCCAAAGAAGCCTATAAGCGAGGGGGCGGCAGTAAAAAGAAACACCCCGTAAACCAGCGCAAGCGCAAGCGCTACCGTTAGGCTGGTTGATGCAAACGTGCGCGCCTTATCAATTAACCCTGCCCCAATTGACTGCGATACGCCTACCTCTGCCCCAATTTTGGTGTTTAGCGCAAGGGCGTTGCCCAGCCATACAAAAAAGCTGGCGGCACCAGCTGCTGCCACGGCAGCGCTACCCAAGCGCCCTAGCCAGGCAATATCCACCATGGTGTATGTCATCTGGATAAAGGAGGTTCCCATAATAGGAAGCGCCAGCTTTACCAGCGGAGACATAATTGGACCTTTCGTAAAATCTTTAATTCGATTCAAAACGATTCCTTCTATTTAGTATTAACATTAAAAAATTCACAGCCAAAGCACCCCAAACCTCGGCAGCAGCGCGCAGCGCTCCCAGGTATAGGGTTAGCGTTAGACATCATCATTGTAGTAAACTTGCACCATCGACGGAATAAAATCTCCTCCCCGGCAGCAAATGCCGTAAGACAAAGAGCCCGAGCTGTTGGTAATCGGCTCGGGCAAATATTCTAGTGCTACGAATTGGCTACTTCAACCTTACCACCTTATACCCTTCGACATGCTTTATTAGGGCGGCATCGGTATTCATATATCCCCCGTCTCCCTCTTTTACGAATCGGAATGGGGTATGAACGTTCTTGCTGCTGAGCTTAGGAAGGCTGTCGACGAAATCGGGACCAAGCTTCCTCATCGCATCTATAAAGAAGTAGGCAACATCGAACCCACGGAAGGCGTAGTTGTTCGGATCGGCCTTGTAGTAGTTCCTAAAGCTGCGAACAAACGATTTGGCACTTTCCTGATTATAGTCTACGTAGTTCTGCACGTACATCTGCACGTTCGATCCGTGCAGGTAGGCAATATCAATGCTGTTAAACTTAAGCCACTTTTGCGTTCCTAAAACCTCCACATCGTACCCCTTAGAGGCCGTGGTTAGGTTTTGAAGGAAGTCGAGCACAAACACCTCGTTGTTCGAAAGCACCACAAAGCGGGTTTTCTTCCCCTCAGCCAGTTTACCTCTCAGCGCCTCACGCTGCGAAGCGGCATTATTTCCCTGACGGTAGCTCAGTTCGGGCAACTTCTCCTTTAGCATGGCTTTAAATTCTTTTACCAGCTTAGCATCCGAGCCATCCGAAGGCACAACAAGAATGGTTTTGCCTTCACCCTTTTTGGCATACTCAACCGATAGCTTGGCTAGCACATCCGCTTCTGATGCAATTTGGATCAGGTAATCGTTATTCTTGACTAACGGTTCGGTGTTGGCTAGCGGCGATACCATTGGAATTCGATGGCTTTGGGCGTACTTGGCTATCGTTGGAATGGCTTCGGGATACACTGGACCAATAATTAGGTTCGCCTCCTTTAGGGCTGGATTCTTTAGCGCCTGAGCAACTGCGCTGGGATCCTTGTCCGATTTGGTGTCGATCACGGTGAGGTTTACCGACACCCCCTTATTCTTGAGCGAGTCTATGGCAACTAATGTGCCCTCGTAGTACTGCATCATATCATCGAATCGGCGAGAGGCGGCGCCTTTACCCAGCGAATCCAGCCCCACATGGGCACCACCAAAGGGCAGCATCATCACCACATTAAAAACGGTAGTCGATTTATACGCATAGGGCTCCTTGCTGACCGCCGATTTTTCGGGTACGCTTTGCGCTGCCGCCACACCCTTGTCCTGCTTTGTTGGGATAGCCAGCACCTGCCCCACCTTCAGCCCTTCGGCTTTAAGGAATGGGTTGTTGCCCACCAACTCGTCAATGGTGATGCCGTACTTCTTGGAGATAGAGGTCAACGTCTCCTTGGGAAGCACCTCGTGGCTTACCAGCTTCACCGGCGAGGCGGCTGCCACCTGCGTTTCGTTGAGAGAGGCAATTAGCTCCTTCTTATGCTGCTTTATGGCATCCCTATCCGTGGAGATGAACAGGCTTTGGTTTTCCTTTACGTTGAAATCCATCAGCTGGTTGATCTCGGCAAGCCTTTCGGTAGGAATGCTGTACTCCTTGGCGATGCTGTAGAGCGTTTCGCCCTTCTTTACGATGTGAAAGGTTCCCTTATTCTTGTTGGGGTTCTTCAGATCCTGCACCACCGGAATCTTGATGGTGTTGCCAACCTTTACCCCCTGGCTGAGTTCGGGGTTGCTCTCGAGGATGGCCTCCTGCGCAATCTGATAGGCTCGGGCAATGTTGTAGAGCGTTTCGCCCGTCCTAACGGTGTGGATATAGTAGAGCTTACCAGAAATCTTAACCTTATCCTTCACAACCTTAACCTGAGCCGAATCGGTTTGCCCAGCTACCGGAGCGTTGATCAAGAAGGCATTAATCAACAAAAATGTAAAAAAGTATCTCATATTACGCATAAATGTAGAGAGCTACAAAACTATAAAAGTATAGCCGAATATGGAAGGGTTACCAATGGTTACCGCAAATAAATGCTAAAACCACGCCCAGCGCCAAAAGAGCGAGCAATCCGCATTTGGTTTTTTCCGTATGTTTGCCTGCTTAAAGGAGTACCAAGAAATGTCACCACTAAACACCGATTCCTCCAATGGCTTCATTGTTGTCCTCACTCACCATAGAGTTTTGGGGAACATCTTCACCCCTATTCTTGTAAAGACCATTGCGGATAAGATATACACCATCGCCGAGAACCTGCACGGCAAGAAGCCCGAAAACTTCGATCTAAACAGCACGGAGCAGGAGATCCTGAAGCTTTGCAACGAGTACTCCGAAAAGGTCCTAGCCAACAAGTTTGCCAAGACGCAAAACACCAAGGAGTTTATCGAAAAGATGGAGGTGGCCAAGTTCGACGAGCATATCCGCCCCTACATCGAGCTGCGGATGGGCAAGGTGGCCAACCTGCTGGCCGCGAACCAGAAGATCAACCTTTACGTTAAGGATAAGAAGTACAACAACGTTTACGAGGATAACCGGATAGCGGTGGAGCCCCACGTGGCAACCCCCATCTTCAACTTTGCCCTTTCGGTGGATGGGCTAAAGTACCATATTGACGCGCAGGCTGGCGACAGGAGCATCTCACTTACCAGCCAGCACGTGGAGGCGATTGCCAACACGCCCGCGCTGATCCTGGTAAACAGCACCCTCTACCGCTTCGAGGGCATCGACAGCAAGAAGCTGACGCCGTTCTTCACCAAGCCGTTTATCACCATCGGCACAGCCACCGTGCGCAAGTACATGGAGTCGTTCGTGCTCAACGCCATCAAGAGCCAGGTGGTAAGGGCAAGCGGGTTTGATATCGTGGAGCCGAAGGTTACCGCTAAGCCGGTGCTGACGCTGGAGAAGGGGCTCGACGGACGGGCAACCCTCTCGCTCAAGTTCAGCTACGAGAACCGCGACTTCTACTCGGGCTCGAAAACCGAGCCGCTGGTAACCTTCCGCGCCGACCAAAAGCGCTTCGTGTTTACCAAGTACGAGCGGGATAGCAAAACGGAATCCCGCATCGAGAAGAAGCTGAGCGGCATTGGGCTGATGCACTACACCGGCGCCTCCTACATCATCCCAAAAAACGAGGAGATGGAGCCCGAGCACTCGATGTACAAAACTGTGGAGTGGCTCAACGAGCATGCGCAAGCGCTCGCCGACTTAGGCATCCAGGTTGGGCAGAAGATCGATGGGCCGCAGCTGCACCTCGGCAGCTGCACCTCGCTACTCATGGCGCAAAGCGATGCTTCGGGCTTCATCGTAAAGGGTGGAATTCGCTTTGGGAGCGACTTTGTATCGCTCCATCAGATTCGGAAATGCGTAATTAAGGGCCAAAAGCTGGTAGACTTGGATAGCGGCCGGCAGGCCATCATCCCCCAGCACTGGTTTAGGGAGCACCGCCAGCTGCTGGTGTTCGGGAGGGAGACTGACGGCTACCTGCACCTCCAGAAGCAGCACTTCTCGCTAGTAGAAGGACTTGAAGGTATCGATCCATCGGAGATAGAATCGCTGAAGCAGTACTCCGAGTCGAACCTGGTGCAGTCGGCCAATACGGTGAAGGGGGTGAACGCCACCCTGCGCGACTACCAGAAGCTGGGTGTGGCCTGGCTAAAGTACCTCCACATGAACGGCTTTGGCGGCTGCCTTGCCGACGATATGGGTTTGGGAAAGACGCTCCAAACCATATCGCTACTCCAGCACTGCAAGGACAGCTTTACCTACGAGCGCGAGGCATCGGTAAAGCCGGCCGTGCCGCTCGACCTGTTTAGCGCCATAGAGGTCGCCAACGAGGAGCCCACCACCACCAGCCATCCGGTGAGCCTGATCGTGCTGCCCACCTCGCTGGTGCACAACTGGCGCAACGAGCTGCGCAAGTTTGCCCCAGCCATCAAAATATACGAGCATACGGGGTCGTCGAGGGCCAAGAGCCCATCGGCATTTGCGCCCTACGATGTGGTGATCACCACCTACGGAACGATTCGCAACGACATCGACATGATCGCCAAGTTCAAGTTCTTCTACCTGATCCTCGACGAAAGCCAGACGATAAAAAACCCCGACTCGGCCACCTACAAGGCCTGCATGCAGGTAAAATCGATGTACCGGCTATCGCTTTCGGGCACGCCCATCGAGAACGGACTCACCGACCTGTGGGCGCAGATGAACTTCCTGAATAAGGGGCTGCTGGGCAACCTGTCGCTCTTTAAGGAGCAGTACGTTATCCCCATCGAGAAGTACAACCACCAGGGCCGCCAGGAGAAGCTGAAAAACCTCATCGAGCCCTTCATCCTTCGCCGCACGAAGGAGAAGGTGGCCGCAGAGCTGCCCGCGGTTACCGAGCTGGAGATTTTCTGCGAGATGACCGACCAGCAGCGCGACCTCTACGAGGAGGAGAAGCGCCTGGCCCGCGAACGGATGCTGGCCGAGCTGAAGGAGGGTAACCACAAGCGCTCGCGCTTCGTGTTCCTGCAGCTGCTCACCAAGCTGCGCCAGCTGGCCAACCACCCCGCGCTGGCCGGATTCGAGGGCTACAACGAGTCGGGCAAGTTCGAGGAGATCACCCGCAACATCGAAAGCGTGATCAACGAGGGCCACAAGGTGCTCGTATTCTCCTCGTTCGTGCAGCACCTGAACCTGGTGGCCAACTACCTGGACGATGCCGGCATCGAGTACAACATGCTCACCGGGAGCACCACCAACCGCCAGCAGGTGGTGGACGAGTTCAAACGGAAGGAGGCCGTTAAGGTATTCCTGATCTCGCTAAAGGCGGGCGGCGTGGGGCTCAACCTCACCGAGGCCGACTACGTCTTCATCATCGACCCCTGGTGGAACCCCGCCGCCGAAAACCAGGCCATCAGCCGATCGCACCGCATTGGGCAGGAGAATAAGGTCTTCGCCTACCGCTTCATCACCACCGACTCCATCGAGGAGCGCATCATGGACCTGCAGCGGCAGAAGTCGGAGCTGGCCGACATCTTCGTCAACTCCAACAACCCCCTCAGCAAGATTTCGGAGGATATCCTGCTGCAGCTCTTCTAGCATTCGGGGTGCCGTAGGTTTGCAGAAGGCTACCTACTGAGTAGGTAGGGCAGCGCAAATTTGCGGGAGGCTAACTACTCAGTAGACAGGGCTGCGCAAGTTTGCAGAAGGCTATCTACTCAGTAGGTAGGGCTGCGCAAGTTTGTGGAAGGCTATCTACTCAGTAGGAAGGGCTCAGCAAGTTTGCTGAAGGTTATCTACTCAGTAGGAAGGGCTCATCAAGTTTGCGGAAGGCTAACTACTCAGTAGGCAGGGCAGCGCAAGTTTGCGGGAGGTTATCTACTCAGTAGGTAGGCTGGCGCAAGTTTGCAGAAGACTATCTACTCAGTAGGCAGGGCGCCGCAAAAATGTTGAGTCCTAAACTTTCGAATAGTAGAGCAGCGCAGGTTTGCGGAGACCTAACGTCAGGCGTTTTTGCCCCTTAAAATTTACGGTAACCCCACCCCAAAAAGCCGAAACGTTAGCTTGCTCCTGCCCAGCAGCCGTCCTCCTCGCCTACACCCTACCGGTACAAGCGGCAACGCTACAGGCGCTCCAGCGCCTATCGGTAGGCCTAAAGCCGCTTTCCAGCAGCCTGCTACAATCCGCGAACGTCAATTTCTAAAAATATCGAGCTAAATAAGATGTATTACTATAAAATATCATTTTCGTGTATATCTTTGCACGCGAAGAAACCCAGTTATATGACAGGACACATTTAGCACATTAACCTAACAATGAAAAAGTAGTCTTATAAAAATAAAAGCCGCAGGGAATGCGGCTTTTATTTTTTACGGCGGGCGGGTACTACAGCAGCCTCTTCAGGAAGTTGTTTACGTTACCCTCGATACGGCTTTCCAGCCCCTCTTCGTCGGTTCCCTTAACGAAGGGTTCGCCCACAATATTTTCGTATAGCTCGATGTACCTCTCCGATACCGAAGCCACAAACGCATCGGTCATCTCGGGCACCTGCTGCCCGGCCTTGCCCATGAACCCGTGCTCCATCAGCCACTCGCGGACGAACTCCTTGGAGAGCTGCTTCTGGGGCTCACCCTTCTCGAAGCGCTCCTGATAGCCTTCGGCGTAGAAGTAGCGCGATGAATCAGGGGTATGCACCTCGTCGATCAGGTAGATTTGGCCATCCTTCTTGCCGAACTCGTACTTGGTATCCACCAGGATAAGGCCACGCTGAGCGGCAATCTCGGTACCGCGGTTAAAAATGGCAATGGCGTACTGCTCGAGCTGCTCGTACTCCTCCTTCGACACCAACCCCTTGGCGATAATCTCCGCCTTCGAGATGTTGGCGTCGTGCTCGCCGATTTCGGCCTTAGTGGTAGGCGTTACCAGCGGTTCAGGAAACTTCTGGTTCTCCACCATACCCTCGGGTAGCTCTATGCCGCAAAGCATTCTATCGCCGGCCTTGTAGTCGCGCCAGGCGCTACCGCAGAGGTACCCGCGAACGATCATCTCAACAGGATAAGTCTCGCACTTGATGCCAACGGTAACCATTGGATCGGGCGTAGCCACCTTCCAGTTGGGGACGATATCCGAAGTGGCATCCAAAAACTTCGCCGCAATCTGGTTTAGGACCTGCCCCTTAAAGGGAATTCCCTTAGGTAGGACTACATCGAACGCCGAGATACGGTCGGACACCACCATCACCATATACTCGTCGTTGATGGTGTACACATCGCGAACCTTGCCCTTATACACGCTGGTTTGCGCTGGAAAGGTAAAATCGGTAGTAACAAGTGCTTTTGCCATTTCTATGCTGTTATAGATTAAATTTCAACATCGCTGCGCCTCAGCTCGGCGTAGCTGGTCGCCGTCTCCCAGAGTTTCACGGCCTCCAGGACGCAGGGCTGCCCCTCGAAGCAGCCGTCGATCTGCTCGAAGATCCACACCACCATGTTTTCGCTGGTAGGGTTAAAGTCGAACACCTCGTTCAGGTACTTGTGGTCGAGCTGGCTGATCACCCTTTCGGTAACCACCTTCTTGAGGATGGAAAAGTCGAACACCATGCCGCTCTCGCCCATCTCGCCCTTAACGGTAACCTCCAGCTTGTAGGTGTGGCCGTGCAGCTGGCGGCACTTGCCCGCGTAGTCCTCCAGCTGGTGGGCGCTATCGAAGCTGAAGATCTTGGTAATTCTTATCGACTTAGCTTTCACCGCGCTCCTCCTCCCTTCTCAGGCGGCGCTGCTCCTCCTCGTGCTCGATCTCGGCCTCGAAGGCATTGACGATGTACTTTACTAAAGGATGCCGAACGATGTCGCGCGTATCGAACTCGATTACGCCAATATTCTTTACTGATTTCAGGATTTTGATGCCACGGGCAAGCCCCGAATCCGACTTGCGGGGGAGGTCCACCTGGGTGATGTCGCCCGTTACGATGAACTTGGCGTTGCGCCCCATGCGGGTGAGGAACATCTTGAGCTGGGTGAAGGTGGTGTTCTGCGCCTCGTCGAGAATCACGAAGGCGTTATCGAGCGTTCTACCGCGCATGTAGGCCAGCGGGGCAATCTGCACCGTGCCATCCTCCATGTAGGTGGTGAGCTTTCGCTGGGGGATCATATCGTTGAGGGCATCGTAGAGCGGCTGCAGGTAGGGGTCGAGCTTCTCCTTCATATCCCCGGGGAGGAAGCCCAGCTTCTCGCCGGCCTCTACCGCCGGACGGGTAAGGATGATGCGCTTCACCTCCTTGTTCTTGAGCGCCCGAACCGCCAGGGCAATGGCCGTGTAGGTTTTGCCCGAACCAGCAGGGCCAACGGCAAAGAGCAGGTCGTTCTTGTCGTAAAGGTCCACCAGCCGCTTTTGGTTGATGGTTCGCGCCTTAATCATCCGGCCGTTGTTGCCGTACACCAGCACGTCACCGTCGATGGTTTCGGCAATACCCAGCTCCTGATCCTCAAAAATCTGCTCGATTAGGGTTTCGTTGATGCGCTGGTACTTGGAGTAGACGTCGATGAGCGTCATCAGCTTATCCTCAAAGCGCTCGATCTCCATCTCTTCACCAAAAACTTTGATGCTGTTGCCGCGGGCCACGACCTTTATTTTGGGGAAATAGCCAATTATCTTGTTGTAGTAGCTGTTGGCAGGCCCGTAGAGCTCTACGGTATCAACGCCTTCTACCAGAATGAGTTTTTCTATGGTCATGTACTGAAAAGTACGAGGTTTGTAATGGCTCAAAGTTAATAATTCGGAAAGCATTCGCCGGGGCCATACAGTTTAATTGTTTTAATTCTAAGGGCAGTAGCAAACTTTATCGCGCTTGCCCGGCCTCGACGGTTGATATCCTCGCCTCCCCCACCATATATTTGCGCTACCAATGCACCCTTAACCTGTTTTACGATGAACGGCAACCTGCTAAAAAAGATGAAGATCAAGGAGGGCATGGTGGGGCGAATACTTAACACCCCTCCAGAATTCGAGGAGCTCGAGGAGTACCTTCAGGAAAATGGATACATCGCCTCTGGGAATGAGGCCGACTTTACCCTCTGCTTCGTCACCAACGAGGATGCGCTGCTGAGCAGCATCCCCTACATCTACGAGCTGAACTTCGACGGCCTGCTCTGGATGATCTTCCCCAAGAAGAGCTCCAAGATTCAGTCCTCCATCAGCAGGGAGGTTGGCTGGGAGCCGCTACACGAGATCGGCTACAAGGAAATAGCCATTGCCAGCGTTGATGAGAATTGGGCTGCGCTCCGCTTCCGAAGCACCAGCCTCATCAAATCGTCAAAAAGGAGGCTAAAGCTGCTCTATAAAATCGCGAACCATCGTCCGGATAGACTTGATCCCAATATCCTCTAGCTTAACATCCTGAAGGTAGAACCACTCAACCCCACAAACATCGTCGGCAGGCTTTATTACGGAGTAGTCGCGGAGGGTACACATAAAGGCGGCATCGTTGGTAAAAACGGTAAGCCCGCTATACTCGTACCTGTTGGGGTAGCTCCTGACGTACCGATACTCCAAAACCTCGGCGCCCAGCTCCTCCTTAATTTCCCGGGCAAGCGCCTCCTCCGACGACTCGTCGACGCTCACAAATCCGCCAGGAAGGTCGAGCGTGCCCTTGCACGGGTCAATCGCCCTACGGGTTAGCAGCAGCCGCCCCTCATCGTCCAGTATGATTGCCGCCACCGACGATGCCGCGTTGTAGTATAAGCGGAAGCCGCAAGCTTCGCACTGAAGCGAATTGTCGTTTTGCGGTGCAAAATGGTTTGAACCACACTTTGGACAAAACTTAAGTACCTGACGAGGATGTGTTGATAGATGCATGCCTACTTTTATTTGCTGCAAAAATAGCAATTACCCGCTACTAACCTGCCGATTTATGCCCAAAACACCCCCGCCCCCTGCTGGCGCCACCGATGCGCTAGTCGCGGAGCCTCGATATTTTGGTCCTGTAGCGGTTGGTTGGGGTGCGGCAGCGCACACTTGGGGTGCTTGGACCCGATCAATAGGTCCGAAGGCGAAGTCTTTCGCCGATTTACCGAATCGTTTAGGTCTACCATCGCGCCGTTTAGGTTCCGAGACCCATCGTTTCGGTTCCGGAATGGTTCGTTTGGGTCCGGGACTGTTCCTTTTAGGTTCGGAACTGAAAAATATCGTCGATTAACCCAAACGAACCGTCGATTGACCTAAACGGATCGTCGTTTGACCCAAACACATCGTCAATGGACCTAAACGCATCGTCGTTTGACCTAAACGGGTCGTCGATGGACCTAAACGCATCGATCTTGAACGTATTCGTTTAGGTTCCGGACCTAATGGAAGGGGTTGTACGGGGGGTGATGGAAAAAACGCAGGGGTTCATTCCGAGTTATACGGCCGAAGTTGCCCGCCTTGGGCCAACCTCTCCCCCTCAACGAGCATCTTGCACCAGCCTCCCGAGCTCCCCCTTAATCGCGAAGCTGGGGTACCTACAAAAAGAAAGGGAGCTTTCTGAGCGTCTAAGCGCCAAGAAAACTCCCTTACGTATCACACATTCGAACTCTATATTCTGCTAGATAAAATGGTCGTACCTCACAAAGCACTCTATTGCCTGATACTCCGCCATTCCAAGCTTATCGTAAAGCTCGGCGGTAGCATGGTTTCTATCTTCCGAGCGCTGCCAGAACTCGCGAGGGTCCTTGCCTGGGAATGGCACCATATCCTTCTGCGATTGGTGGCGATAGATAGCTAGGCGCTTAATCTTCACCTCTTCGGGGCTCAACGGAACGGCCATGTCAACCATATCCAAATCCCACTCCATCCAAGCACCACGGTATAGCCAGATGCGGCAATCCTTAAACCAAGCCTCGTGCTTCAGCTGCTTGCAGGCCTCAATCACCGTCTCAATACACACCCTATGTGTTCCGTGAGGGTCGGCCAAATCGCCTGCTGCATAAATCTGGTGGGGCTGAAGCTCCTGAAGCAGGTTCTTTACGATATCAACATCCGCCTGAGTTTTTGGAGACTTCTTCACCTTTCCGGTTTCGTAGAATGGAAGATCCATGAAATGCACATGCTCCTCGTCGAGCCCAAGGTAGCGGCAAGCCGCACGAGCCTCTCCCCTTCTAATGGCACCTTTCAGCCTCTTAAGCGCATCAGGATCGGCATCGCCCGGCTTCTTCGTGGCAATAATCGACTGCGCATTGGTGTAAACCGAGTTGGCATCAAAATCCTTAATATCGTAGATGTGCTGTACATCCCTCAAGAAATCGAGGAAGCGCAGTGCGTAATCGTCAAATACCGCAATGTTGCCCGATACGTGGTAGGCAACGTGCACATCGTGTCCCTGATTAATTAATCGCGAGAATGTTCCTCCCATCGAGATAACATCATCGTCGGGGTGAGGCGAGAAGATCACCACCTTCTTAGGGAAAGGTAGCGCACGCTCTGGACGAGTTGCATCATCCGAGTTAGGTTTTCCGCCGGGCCATCCCGAAATGGTATGCTGAAGGTCGTTAAATACCTTAATGTTTACGGTGCTAGCGTAGCCGTACTCCTCAAGCAGCTCGCTCAAGCCATGCTCCCTGTAGTCTGCATCGGTAAGCTTCAGAATTGGCTTTCCCAGCTCTTGGCATAGCCAAACTACAGCCTTACGAATCAAACGAGGATGCCAGGTACACGAGCCCACTAACCAAGGATGCTTTACGCGGGTAAGCTCCATTGCAGCACCAAAATCGCAAAGGATATTGACATTTTGATGCAGCTGAAGGAAGGTAGTAGGAATCTGTTCCGAAACAGGACCTTCAACAGCCTTCTTTATTATCTCAGCCTTAGCATCGCCCCAAGCAAAAAGAACAATCTTTTTTGCCTTCATGATGGAAGCAACCCCCATTGTGATTGCCTTTCGAGGCACATTCTCCTCACCTCCAAAATCGGAAGCCGCATCAAAGCGAGTCAGCGGATCGAGCGAAACCATGCGGGTTGGCGAGTTGAGCAGCGAACCAGGCTCGTTGAAGCCAATATGACCTGTACGGCCAATCCCGAGGATTTGAATATCTAAGCCTCCGCAGCTGTCAATCTTGGCATCGTATCCCTTACAAAAATCCGTAGCCTTATCTACAGGAAGCGTTCCATCAGGAATATTGACATTTTCAGGAAGGATATCGATATGATCGAACAGGTTCTCGTTCATAAAACGAACGTAGCTCTGCTTTGCGGTTGGCTCCATTGGATAGTACTCATCCAAGTTAAAAGTCACTACATTCTTAAACGACAGCCCCTCTTCCTTATGCATTCGAACAAGCTCCTTATAAAAAGGAATTGGCGACGATCCTGTAGCAAGTCCAAGTACGCACATCTCACCCTTTTGAGCTCTACTCTTAATCAGGTCTGCAACCTCTTGAGCAACTATTTTTACGGCTTCACTTGCAGTTGGATATATTGCTGTTGGTATTCGCTCGTAACGTTCCCTAATCGACTCAGGTTCCGCCCCATTTCTAAAAGGGGAAGCGTATTCAAATGGATTGTAATACTTCTGTATTACTTCGTCAGTTTTGTTCATGGTTCCTAAATAATATTTCTTGTCCTCCCATCCATGTGCAAACAAAAGAAACTCTCGGTTGCACAACAGACATATCATTCTCTTTCGAATTATGCTGCAAGATAGCATATCATTTTCCTACCCTGAACCAGTAGCGGCAAAGACTTCGTCTAAACTTATTTAAATTCGGCCCCACCCCAGCTAGTCCTACATACGCAAACAACTCATGATAATCCATACAATGCTGTTTTACCAATGTTTACACACACGCCAAACGATCATCAAGACAAATGCAAAAAATTGCGCTACTCATCGAGGAATCACCGTTGAAGGCAACTGCAATAAGCCTATCTCCAGGCACCGCCAGTCAAGACATTAAAAAGTCATTGGTTTTATGTAACTTTGAACAAAATTTAAAGGAATGATAAGAATTGGACAGTTTAATAGGCTAAGGGTGTCCAAGTTGCTCAACTTTGGAGCATATTTGACTGATGGCAATGAAGAAATACTCATGCCAACTAAATTTCTCCCCGAAGACATCAAGGACGGCGACAGCATACGCGTGTTTTTGTACCACGATAACGAAGGTCGTCCTATTGCAACAACCCAAATTCCATATGCATGTGTCAACCAAGTTGCCACGCTAAAAGTCGTAGCCAACGGTTCTGCAGGAGGATTTCTCGACTGGGGTCTCGACAAGGACTTACTAGTTCCCAACTCCGAACAACGAGTTCGACTTTCTGTTGGACAAAATGTAGTTGTATGGATATACGTTGATGATAAAAGCGGGCGTATTGTAGCCACAACTAAGCTCAACAAATTTATCAAGGATCAAGGCAGCAGCTACAAGTCGGGAGACGAGGTAGAGGTTGTTATAGCCGAAACCACCAACTTAGGCTACAAGGTCGTAGTTGATAACGAATATTGGGGATTGCTATTCAAAAACGAGGTGTTTAAGCCTATCGAAATTGGCGACAGGTTAGATGCCTACATCAAGGAGGTTCGCCCCGATGGCAAGTTGGATATTACACTTCACTCACCCGAGAAGAATGAGGTTGAAGACCTTGGACAAGCCATACTAAAGCGTCTTGAAGAAAACAACGGCACGCTTCCATTCGGAGACAAGTCAGATGCAGACATTATCTATCGCGAATTTGGAGTAAGTAAGAAGGTCTTTAAAAGAACGCTGGGAATGCTGTTTAAAGAGGGTAAGATCACTCTCGAAAACGAACGAATTATTCAAAACAAGCAATAAAAAAGGGAACCAAGAGGTTCCCTTTTTTATTAAGTATTCTTTGAAAAACTATTTAGCGTAACTAATTGCTCTAGTCTCACGAATTACAGTAATCTTAACCTGTCCTGGATAGGTCATTTCATCCTGAATCTTCTTCGCAATTTCAAACGACATCTTTTCAGAATCTGCATCGCTAACCTTTTCGCTTCCTACGATTACACGAAGTTCTCTACCCGCCTGAATGGCATAAGTCTTAAGCACACCTGGATACGAAAGTGCAAGATCTTCCATCTCCTTTAGGCGCTTAATGTACGATTCAACAACCTCTCGACGAGCACCAGGACGAGCACCTGAAATAGCATCGCAAACCTGAATAATCGGAGCAATCATCGTAGTCATCTCCACCTCGTCATGGTGAGCACCAATCGCATTGCAGATATCTGGTTTTTCCTTGAACTTCTCGGCAAGCTTCATACCAAGAATTGCGTGTGGCAATTCTGGTTCATCATCAGGCACCTTACCAATATCGTGCAGCAAACCGGCACGCTTAGCTAACTTTGGATTAAGGCCTAACTCAGTTGCCATTATTGAGCATAAGTTGGCAACCTCACGTGAGTGCTGTAGCAAGTTTTGTCCGTAAGAAGAACGATACTTCATCTTTCCAATTAAACGGATAAGTTCTGGATGCAAACCATGAACCCCAAGGTCGATAGTGGTACGTTTACCAACTTCTACGATTTCCTCCTCGATTTGCTTTTTAACCTTTTCTACAACCTCTTCGATACGAGCAGGATGAATACGGCCATCGGTAACCAGTTGATGAAGTGCAAGACGAGCAATTTCTCGACGAACAGGATCGAATGCCGAAAGGATAATCGCCTCTGGAGTATCATCTACAATAATTTCAACTCCTGTAGCCGCTTCGAGCGCCCTAATATTACGACCTTCGCGTCCAATGATACGTCCCTTTATCTCGTCACTATCAATGTTAAATACAGTAACCGAGTTTTCGATAGCAGTTTCGGTAGCCACTCTTTGAATAGACTGGATAACAATACGCTTAGCTTCCTTGTTCGCAGTCATCTTTGCCTCATCAACGATTTCGTTGATGTAGGACATCGCTTGCGATTTTGCTTCATTTTTAAGCGTATCTACCAGCATATTCTTAGCTTCCTCTGCCGACATGCTCGAAATTTGCTCAAGTTTTTCGATATGCTGCTTATGCATCTTATCGAGTTCTTCAGTACGTTTCTCAACAAGTTCCATTTGAGAAGCAAGATTGTCGCGAAGAACATTGAGTTCCTTTTGCTTACGCTGATATTCTTCTAAACGTTGATTTACCTGAAGTTCTTTTTGCTTGTTTCTATTTTCAGCTTGTAAGATCTTCGTATTCTTTTCGTTTACAACTTTCTCGTGCTCAGCACGCATAAGCAGGAATTTCTCCTTTGCCTGAAGGATTTTATCCTTTTTAATAACCTCTGCCTCAGTTTCGGCCTCTCTTATAATCTTATCTTTTCGCTTCGTAATTACCTTGCTAAAGAGAATATAGGAGATAACTCCACCAATGGCAAAGGCGGCTATTGCAACTATAATGTCAGTTATCATGCCTTTGTGTATATAGTGTTTAAAATTTCACAAAAAAGCCCGCGCAGCTTTCTTACCTATTTTGACGAAAACCCCGTATTTCAAGGGCGGAGCAACCAGTTGATTTGCGACTTCCAACGTCTTCCAAAGAAGACTTCAGCGAACTGAAGTAAGGCCTGTCCTACGTCAACAAAGCGAATGCTCCTAACTAATTAGTGTTGAGTTTCGCAAAGTGTTAAGAGAGCCGTGCGGGCTAATATTTTTCTCAAAGATCGTGTGCTATTCTACTTTACTTAAGTATACGTCAATTTCCCTATTTAGCTCATCTAATTCCCCCATTATTGGAGAATTTTCAAACTTACTTTCACTATCTAGCATCCTGATAACAAACTGTAATGCAGCCATTGCTAATAGATCTTGAGTATCCTTATCAGCATAGCGTTGCTGGTACTGAGCAAGCCTTTCGTTTATCATCTTGGCAGCCTTACGAATCTTCTCCTCATCCAATCTATCGATTTTAAGAGGGTAGAATCTATCAGCAACATTCACACGAATTGAAAGTTTGTCGTCCATATCAGGGGTTAAATGCGTCTTTTACTTATTGAGTAAGGCAATGCACTTGTCTATTTCCCGCACAATTTTGCTTATTTGAAGTTTTGCCTCTTTTGATTCGTCAGAAGAAGTGAAGGCTTTAGCAATCTTCAACTTTTCATTCTCATTCCTCAGCACCTTTAATTCTTTTTCCTTTGAGGACAACTCCATCTCGAGTTGGGCTACCCGGTTCAAGGCTTCGGCATGCTTCTCCTTTAAGCTTTCATAGGTTGATATGAGACGGTAAATCTTCGCCTTTAGCTTAAAAACTATGTCGATTCGATTTTCGCTCATTCTCCCAATGTTTGGTTACAAAACTACAACTACAATGGTAAAAATAAAAATTTAGTTTGATTTATTTGCTCTTTGACCGATCTTAATAAGTAAAAAAGGTTTCTTTTGTACTACAAAAACAGCATAATCGCCACGTTGATTAATAGAAAGCATGATGCCTTGTGCTTTTAGACATTAAAATATCCATCTGTTAAACAAGCAGATTCCATGCGACAACCATATCAAAAATGAAGTTTTTTTCAGTAATAGCAGTAGCATTATCTTTTATTTCACACAGCAACCTTGCTAGCGGACAAGCCCCTTACTCTTTTGCACCTCCTATGCAGATTAAACCTAAACTTTCGGCAAACTTTGGAGAACTGCGAAAAAACCACTTTCACTCAGGACTAGACTACCGTACAGAATCTCGAACGGGGATTCCTGTATATGCTGTAGAAAACGGCTATGTTGTAAGAGTATTCATTAGCCCTTTTGGTTTTGGAAGAGCATTGTACATAAACCATGGATATAAGTACACCTCAGTTTATGCGCATCTTGACAGTTTTACGCCTGAGATAGAAAAATACGTTAAAGAGCAACAGTATGCTGCAGAAAGTTTCTCCCTAAATATTTTCCCAGACAAAACGCTCTTCCCCGTTAAAAAGGGGGATTTTATCGGCTACAGTGGCAACTCAGGCTCATCTGGAGGTCCTCATCTGCATTTTGAAATACGTGACCAGCAATCAGAAGAGCCTCTAAACCCTCTTGACTATAAGTTCATCTCTATTGAAGATAATATTCCTCCCAAAATTAAGAGTCTAATCATTTACCTGCCCGATTCGACCAAAGACATCCCTACTCCTCGCATATACAAGGAAATCTTGCTCAAAGAAGATTTCCCTAGCGATACCATTTCGGTTCCGTCCAAGTTCTTCCTAGGTGTTGAATCATACGACAGCATGCCCAACTCAACCAACGAATACCTTGTTAAACGTATTGAAATAAAAGTTGACAGCGCTACCTTATTTGATTTCAACATGACCCGATTTGCATTCGACGAATCGAGGTACATCAACTCTGTAATTGACTACGAACTTTTCTGTACAAAAAGAAGAGAGATAATACGTGCATTCAAAGATCCGAACAACAAGTTTTCCCTTCTATCGAAAATGAATGGGAATGGAGAGATTGCCATTTACGACAATAAGCCCCATCTAGTAACGTTGAAAGCCATCGACAGCAACAGCAACGAGACAAGTGCAGCAGTTTGGGTACGGAAGGGCAGTAAAAAGCCTTCTAGAAGGAGTGTGACTGAAGGGCAAACACCCATCTACTTCTTCAAGAAACAGAACGATCTTATTCGAACTAATGCTACTGTAACCATCCCCGGCAGCTCGATTTACAATAGTATGCTGATATACTACAAAGAAGAACCAAACCCCAAGGCATTTAGCCAGACCATTATCGTTAGGAACAACGGTCAACCGTTGAAATCTGAGATTAAACTAAAGATAAAAACCAACGTGCCGGAAAAGTTTGCGGAGAAAGCATTCGTTGCACGAGGCTACAACACCTCCTTTTCGTGCATCGGAGGCGACTACAGCAATGGCGTCATCAGCACGACCAGCAGCGAGTTCGGACAATTCTTTGTTGACATCGACTCTATTGCCCCAAAAGCGGAACCTCTACTAAAAATAAAGGGGGCAATAACTCCTACAAACGGGGCACTCTACTTCTCAATTAGCGACGACAAAACGGGCATCGACACCTTCGACACCTACATCGATGGGAAGTGGGCAACTGCCGAATACGACACCAAAAGCAACCTTGCCATCGTAAGGCTGGATAAGGAACGGATCAGCAAAGGACGAAAACACGAAATAGAATTTTATATCGCAGACAAGATGGGGAACATCCGGTTTCTCAAAAGTTTATTTTACTTTTAAGCACTAAACAACAAAGAATTCCGCATGAAAAAGTTTGCATTACTGGCATTAACGGTTGCGTTAGCAACCCAAGCATTTTCTTACGACTTTACGAATAAAGAACTCGCGCTGAACAACTTAAACATCGACTTGAAAAAGGAGATTAGGGAGATGATGGACAAGTCAGACCCATCCTTTCTTGCATCACCAAAGGGAGAAAACAAGTTCCACTTTCTCTGCTACTACACAGTGGAAAGCAGCATGAAGGCTAAAGGAATAAACGTCTTTCCGCTTCAATGCTTTGGCTCCAAGGCGGCTATCGATGCGTACGGCTTCCCCGACATTGCCACATCAAAAGCTGTAAAAACCAACGTTGCCAAATATTACTACAAACTCGATATAGAGATCGCGCTACTCCAAATGGTTAATCACTCCAAAGCTAAAATATCCGTAAAAATGATTCTCACCCCCTTCCGCAGCCCATCCATCATCCCAATGGAAAAAATAGATGTTAATGTGGAATCAGAGGTTGCACTAAACGAAGCATTCCTTGAAGGATTCACCGCAAATGCCGATGAGGTTAAGGAAGGTTCGCTAATGTGGGCCATATGCAGGGCATCGGACAAACTATCCAAAATAATGGTTCAGAAGTAACCAGAAAGCCGCCGCGGAGAAAAAAATGAGATGCGCTCCCGCTAAAGGAAAACCTGCACGTTTGATCTGCAGCCACGAATGCGAGTGACTGCAACAGAGACTTACCTGAAATCCACGTCCAGGCTTCCAAAAAACGAAAGTACAAGAAACTCGTAATCTGCACATAACTAAAACTGGAAGGCGAAACCTTAGAGTTCAACGTCGTGACAAACACAGCCTAACAGCATACGCTCATTTACTACAAGAACGAAGAGTAATTTTCATCCAATTTTATACATTTGTCCCTATTCTAAAAACACGACACATGAACGTTAAAGCTTTAGCACTTCTTTTGGCAGGGGCTGCGCTCACCACCAACGTAGCCGATGCATGTACCAACTACATCGTTACCAAGGGAGCCTCGAAGGATGGCTCGTGCATCCTCTCCTACTCTGCCGACTCGCATACCCTTTTTGGGGAGCTCTACTTCTACGCCAGAGGCAGCCATGCCCCAGGCACAATGCGTACAATCCACGAGTGGGATACGGGGAGGCTCCTGGGCCAGATTCCGGAAGCACCGCAGACCTACCAAGTTGTAGGCAACATGAATGAGCATCAGCTGGTAATTGGCGAATCGACCTACGGAGGACGCGAAGGTCTTGCCGACACCACCGGGCTGGTTGACTACGGCACCCTGATCTACGCCACGCTGCAACGCGCAAAAAATGCCCGCGAGGCCATTAAGACGATGGCGGAGCTGGTGGAAAAGTACGGCTACTACTCCGAGGGCGAGTCAATTTCTATTGTTGATCCGAACGAAGCCTGGATTTTCGAGATCATCGGGAAAGGCACCCAAATGGTACCCGACAAGAAAACCAACCTACCCTACAATAAGTACAAGGGAGCGATATGGGTTGCCGTCCGAATTCCGGATGGATACATATCCGGCCATGCCAACCATGCGCGCATCACCACCTTCCCCCTCGAGAAAGGAAGCAAGAACTCGATCAGCTCAAAGAACCTTAAGAAGATCTTTGACCCCAATATCGAATACGTTTACGCCAGCGACGTCATCAGCTTCGCCCGCGAAAAGGGATTCTTCAAAGGCACCGATGCCGAATTCAGCTTCTCCGACACCTACGCACCCCTCGATTTCGGAGGTGCCCGTGGGTGTGAAGCGCGCGTTTGGTCGTTCTTCAGGGCATTCGCCCCTGAGATGGGCAAGTACGAGGATTACGCGCTAGGCCACAACCTTAAAAACAGAATGCCACTGTACGTTAAGCCAAATCAAAAAGTTTCGGCTCAAGATGTGATGCAGGCCATGCGCAACCACTACGAAGGCACATCAATGGACATGACCAAGGATTGCGGTTCGGGCCCATACGCGAACCCCTACCGCTGGCGCCCGATGACGTGGAAGGTTGACGGGAAAGAGTACACCAACGAGCGTGCTACTGCAACCCAGCAAACTGGATGGGCCTACGTTGCCCAATGCCGCTCTTGGCTACCCGACGAAATTGGAGGTCTTTTCTGGTTTACCGTTGATGATGTTGCCAACGCACCGTTTACCCCAATCTACCCCTGTACAAACCAAATTCCCAACAACTACAAGGTAGGCAACGGAAGCATGGTTAAGTACAGCCCAATATCGGCATTCTGGCTTTTCAACCGGGTAACCAACTTCGTTTATGGCAGATATAGCCTTATGTTCCCCGACCTCTTAAAGGTTCAACAAGAATTGGAGAATAGCCACCTAGCCACCACCGCAAATGCTGAGAACAAAGCGCTAGAGTTATACAAAGAAAGCCCTGCTAAAGCGGTAGAACTGCTTACAGAATATACGATCAGCACTTCTTCTAAAACATTCAACCGCTGGAAAGAACTAGATGAGTACCTCCTTGTTAAGTACATCGATGGTAATGTGAAGAAAGAAAAGGATGACAAGTTCGAAACCAACGGATACGACGCCAACATCCCAGCCTTCCCAATGCAGCCAGGCTACCCCGAATGGTGGAAAAAAGCCGTTAAAGATCAGGCCGGAGAAAAGCTGAAAGTTGTAGAATAGCAAATACCAAAAAGAACAAGGCTTAAAGTCAGTCCTTTTATTATAAAATGGCTCTCAACTAATTGCTTGAGTATAAAAAAATAATCACTATCTTTGCAACCTCTGTGCGCAATCTCTTACCAGAACATAGGCGTCAGTAATATTGCCGCAGGTAATCTTTAAAGTACTTTAAACGATGGATTTAATTAAAATTGCTGAGGAAGCATTCCTTCAAAAAAAGGAATACCCAGATTTTAAGAGTGGTGACACTATCACCGTTACCTACAAGATTAAAGAAGGTAACAAGGAAAGACTTCAAAACTTCCGCGGTGTAGTGCTACAACGCAGAGGTTCTGGCACCACCCAAACCTTTACCGTTCGTAAGATCTCTGACGGCATTGGGGTAGAAAGAATTTTTCCTTACTTCTCTCCTTTCATTGATAGCATCGAGATCAACAAGTACGGTAAGGTACGCAGAGCTAGAATCTTCTATCTACGCGGTCTAACTGGAAAGAAGGCTAGAATCAAGGAAAGAAGAGTTAACCTCGGCTAAGAAAAGACTAAAACCGGATTTTTCATCCGGTTTTTCTTTTAAAACCCTTGCAGAATCGAAAAAGTTGCGTACTTTTGCAACGCAATCGCGAAAAACGGTTCCGTAGCTCAACTGAATAGAGCATCTGACTACGGATCAGAAGGTTACAGGTTTGAATCCTGTCGGAATCACAAAAGGCATCCATTATAGATGCCTTTTCTCGTTATATGAGAGATCTTAGTTTTGTCGAGAGTCTTGTTAATAGTTTTTGACAATGTAAAGTCTAGGAAATTCGGTTGCAAAATTTACCTTTGCAACGCAATCGCGAAAAACGGTTCCGTAGCTCAACTGAATAGAGCATCTGACTACGGATCAGAAGGTTACAGGTTTGAATCCTGTCGGAATCACAAAAGGCATCCATTAAGGGTGCCTTTTTTCATTTAATGTGTTCACGGCCAAACAAGCCGTTAAAATCGAGTTAAAACAATCTCCAAGAGCAGTCATCGGAAATAAGAAAGCTGCATAAAGAGTACTTTTGCAAAACTCAATAGGCAACCCTACTTACTAACGAATTTAGCAGCCAATGTTTGTTTTCCCCCGATACGATACTTTTATCAAAAAAGCCAAGAATGGATTTATCTCGCTAAGTTCGCCCAACTTCCGTAAGTTCTTTCTGGGACAAACCACTTCGTTCATCGGCTCATGGGTTCAAAACATCGGGATGGGATGGCTGGTTTACCGACTAACCGGCTCTATAGCCCTACTTGGAGTAGTTGGCTTTAGTTCGCAAATACCTGCTCTGCTGATTACACCATTTGCCGGAGTCTTTGCAGACAAGCTTAACCGAAAGAAGGTGATGCTATTTACGCAGCTAACCATGATGGTAATTGCCCTGCTCTTTGCCACGCTAACCCTCACCAATACCATTACTGTAGGGATGATTGTTTTTCTATCGGTTATAAACGGATTGGTGGTTGCCTTCGATACTCCTTTTCGCCATTCCATCCTATCAGACCTTCTTGACAACAAGGAGCACCTATCCAATGCGGTAGCCCTAAACTCCATCATGGTAAACACCTCTCGGTTGGTAGGACCTGCCATAGCGGGCTTTCTTATATCAGCATTTGGCGAAGGAATCTGCTTCCTAGTAAATAGCCTCAGTTTCTTAGCCATTATTGTTGCATTGCTTTCGATAAGGATAAAGATACCGCATCAGCCCAAGGTAAGCTATAGCCCCAAGGTAATAACCGACGAACTCCTAAATGGAATACGATACGCCAAGAGTAACGCAGGGTTCAGGCAGATATTTCTCATCGTGTTTCTTAGTAGCTTGCTTTGCCTACCCTTTCAAAACCTAATGCCAGCCTTTGCCAAGGATGTCTTTAGCGGCGATTCAAAGACCCTTGGACTACTATCGGGAGCATTTGGACTTGGTGCACTAATTGGCGCATTCGTGCTTGGACAGATATCTACACCTCTTAAGCTCGTACGACTAATAGGCTATGCAGGTGTAATGCTAAGTGGAGGTATTATTCTCTTTTCTTCATCAAACATGATAGGCATAGCCTATGTTGCGCTAGCAATTGCCGGATTTGGAATGATTTCGCTGTTTGCCTCATCGAACACAATTATTCAGGTGTACTCCAAAAACGAATTTCGAGGCCGCATGATATCGCTTTACAATGTCTCCTTTCTAGGATTAACGCCAATAGGTAGCCTTTTACTTGGACTTGCAGCACAACATATCGGGCTACAACCAACAATTATCATTTCGAGCGTTATCTTTATGGCAATGTCCATAAATTACCTTTTTAGGTATAAATTTGTGCAACGAAAAATACAATCTTAACAAATACCAATGAAACTTTACCTCGCCCCCATTCAAGGCTTCACGAATAGCACATTCCGCTCATATGTTGTACAAGCAAACGGCAACGTAACCAAAGTATTCAGTCCGTTTGTTGATGCCAAGCGCTACCGTAAAGAGGGAGAAAAGGTATTAAAGGATATTGCAAAATCGATAGGTAGCAACCAGCCTCTTATTCCTCAAGTCTTGGGCAGCAATAGTGAGGATATTTGTGCCGTTCTAACCCACTTTAAAGAACTAGGATTCGAAGAGGCTAACATCAACATGGGATGCCCCTTCCCACCTGTTGCCACAAAGCAGATGGGTAGCGGACTGATTCCTTTCCCCGAAAAGATTGATGAGATACTTAACGCAGCACTTCAGGTTGGCATTAAGATATCCGTTAAGATTAGGTTGGGCTGGACAAGCAGCGAGGAACTCGAGGTTACTATTCCTATCCTCAACAAGTACGACCTTACAGAGGTAATTATCCACCCAAGGATTGGCAAGCAGCAGTACAAAGGCGATGTAGACATGGATGCTTTTGAGCGATATGGAAAGATGCTAATGGCTCCTGTTGGCTACAGCGGCGACATCAACTCCGTAGAACAACTGGTAAATCTAAAAGAAAAGTTCCCCTTCGTAGACTCGTGGATGATTGGCAGAGGTGCCATATCTAATCCTATAATATTTAAAACTATTGAAGGCGCAGAGCCAAGCAGAAAAGAGGTTGCACTAGCGGTAAAACAGCTGCACAACCTCCTTTTCGACGAGTTCTCGGCAACGCTTAGCGGACCAAGCCATCTTATGAATAAAATGAAGCCCTACTGGGACTACTTTGAGGTGGTATTCCTACCCGACCTGAGGCAGCTTGTGAAAAAGACCGTGAAAGCAGGAACTGTAGCCAACTACCAAGCCGCCGCCAACGATCTTTTTGCCAAGGCTTCTAGAGAATTCGAATAGGCTAACGCTTTACTGTTGTTCCATCGTAGCATGGAACAACAGAGCGCTTATTAAGCTGTAGGCAGAACTGCACATCCTTTTCGAAACCATGTGCAACCAGCGCTTTGTAGTGTTCTCCTTTAGAGAGGAAACCGTTTAAGTCATCTTTTTTATCGTCGAACAGCGTTTTAAGCATGTATGCCGCATCCGTCCATTCTATGGATGCTAAAGATTCCAAAGAGTACATTATTGCGCCTGCACAAATCGAATCCTCGAGAGATACGGTATTCTCGGAACCGCTACAAACAAGGACCAGATGTTTAGCATTGGATACTTTACGGGCAACTGCCGATGCGTTTAAGAATGAGCCCAGGTATACGGCTGATGCCCCTGCAACTCCTTTTAGGGCTCTGGTGCCGTTGGTTGTTGTAAGAACAACCTCACGGCTCTTTACGCTTTCTGCCGTGTAGTTGAGCGGAGAGTTATCGATATCAAACCCATCAATTAAAACACCATCCCTTTCGCCACCTAAAATGACTGCTGGGCTTGTGGACTTAAGCGCCAGTGCCTCCTCTACGCTTTCTACCGGAATTACCGATTTAGCACCGTTGTGCAACCCTTCGACAATGACGCTAGTTGCTCTAAAAGCGTCAATAACAACAACCTCTTTACCTTCGAAATCGTAACCATCAAGAAGGCCTGCATGTAAGATAACTTCTACGTTCATATTCTCTCTCTTCAAATGACATCTAAAAATACTAAAAGGAGGCCTTACAAGCAATCGTAAGGCCTCCTTCAATAAGCTAAGCTAGTATATTTCTACTTTTGCTCCTCGATACGAATGTTGGAAAACTCCGAAACATCAAGCTGTACCCCTAGAAGCCCTTTCTCCTTGATGGTATCAATGTAGAAAGGCATCTTGGTCGTCTTTAGCATTTTGGTTTCTCCACTATCGGTGTGCTCTTCGTGAACGTATGTTTTAGCCTCACCCTCCATAACCTCGAGCTCGGCTTGGTACACCTTCATTGCTTCATCGTGATTGTAGAAGTCGAAGTCGCTCTTGCCAATCAGCTCGTCTGGCTTTAGGCCGTGCGCCTTTGCAACGGCAGAGTTTACGACAACAAGTTTTCCAGAGTGATCCTTGACAAATACCTTTAATGGCAGGTTGTTGATGATCTTATTGTACATCAGCTTTACGTTCTCGGCATCGGCGGAAGTCTTCTCCATATTGTCTAGGTGCTCCTTCATCGCTTCGTTTTGATGCTTCATTTCGAGTTCCATCATCTTGATGTCGGTAATCACCTTCGAGATGCCAAAGGTTCCTACGATGCGGCCATCAGTGCCAACAAGCGGCATTTTAGTGGTAGATACCCACTGCTCGCGGCCATCTTCCCAAACCTCGTGATCCACCTGGTTAAGGATTCGTTTCCCGGTTCTAATGATCTCCATTTCCTCCTGGAATGCGCTGTTGGCATGTTCGGCAGCATGGAAGTCGAAGTCGGACTTACCGATAAGATCGGAGCCGTTACTGGTGTTGAACAAGGGAGCCATGGATTCGCTAACTCGAATAAAGCGGCTCTGCTCATCCTTAAAGTAGATGTAGTCGGGGATGTTGGTAAGCAGCGCATCCAGCAGGTACTTTTCCTTCTCCAAATCGCCTGTCATCTGCTCGTTTTCGCGAGCGCGCTTTTCGAGTTCTTCCTGGGTGGCCTGTAGCTCCTCTAGGTTCTGGCGCATCTCCTCTTCCTGGGCAGCCATCATCTCGGCCTGTTGCTGCGAGCGCTCCAAGAGGGCAGATGTACGCTCGTTAACGCGAACGCTGGTGATGGTCGACGATATGCTTTCGGCCACCTTTTCGATAAACTGGATTTGGTACTCCTCGAGCTCGTTGAACGAAGCAATCTCGAGCACTCCGTTGATGGTATCGTTGATTTTAAGCGGAACAAGAATGAGGTTTTCCGGATTCTTCTGGCCCAAGCCAGAGGTAATTTCGAGGTAGTCGTCAGGAATTTCCTTCAGCAGGATTGACTGCTTCTCGAAGAAGCAGCGGCCTACCAGCCCCTCGCCTATCTCTACGCGCTTCTGATGCATCTTGCGGCGATCGTAGGCGAAGCAGGCGCTCATCTCCAGAAATTGGTCATCTTCCACGTCGTCGTTGAGGACGAACACGCCGCCCTGTATGGCTCCAACGTACTTCACCAGGTTCTTGATGACGTTAAACGACATCTCCTTAAGGTTATCGTGGTTGTTGCGGAGGATTTCGGCAAACTTGGCAGCCCCCTCGTTGGACCAATGCGACTTTTGGTTGGCCTCCTTTTGGGCTACCTCCAGTTCCTTCGCCTTGGTGAGGCTTCCCTGCATGCCCACTAGGGCAATACCCAACTTGTCGTCAGTGCCACGGGGCTCGTAACTGCACGCGAGGTTGCCTTCCCCGATCTCCTTGGCAAATCGGGCGGTCTCGGTGAGGTTGGCGACCAGCCCGTTTACGGACGCGGATATTGCGCCGATCTCATCGTTCAGCAAGTACTCCACCTTCAGATCCTCGGAAACCCTTCCTTGGGCAATCTCCTTTAGGGAGTTCGTCAGCTGCTCCAGCGGGCTTAGGATTCGGACGCAGAAAACCTTCAGCAATATAGCCGCAAGGATGGTCCAAACACCCATCACCACAAGAAGGATCGTGGCTAGCAGCCCTAGCGGGCTTCCGCTACGAGGCGAGAGGAATAGGATTCCGCCATCGGCGTTTACCTTCGATAGGGGGAGGTAGTTAGCAATGTACGCATCGCCATCGAAGCTCGCCCGCTCGGCCTTACCGCTATGCTGGGCAGCTGCAAGGAGCTGCTCGCCATCGGCTAGCGACGAGAGCTTCTTCCCCTGGTACTTCTCCACGTTAGTCGAGACAACGTCTCCGCTACCGTTTACCAGCAGAACGCTGAGCGTATCGGCCTCCACGTTTTTGTTTACCAATGCCACCAGCTCCTTTAAAGGTAGCATCAGCCCAACCACCACCGTTTTTCCGTTGGATGGGGTTCCCTTTGTAGCAACCTTTAGAAAGGCCTGCTTATCGGCAGAGGTAACCAGCGCAACCTCCTTGTCCGAGCTTACATCGGCAGCGGCAAAGCGGCTATCGGAAAAAGCTCCGGCACCAACCGCAGGCTCTCCGCTTGCGGTGAAGTGGTACACCTTGGTGGTGCCTGCGCCTGCATCGGTAACGGCGGCGTAAATATTTTTGGCATTATCGCCGGCAACGCCTTTCAGCCATTTTAGAATAGCGGTATCGCCAACGCTGGCGCTGCTACCCAACAGGTTGTCCAAGCTGGCCGAGGCGATTTTGGCAACCTGTGCCGACGAGGCAATGCTTCGCTGGGTTGCACTCTCGAATGCGGTTGCCTGAGCCTCCAGCCGCTTCGTCTCGCTATTGTACAGTACCTTCCTCATCTGAAAGTGAAGGAGGCCTCCAATAACCATCATAAATAGCACGGAAGCGACAACGACCGCATTGGTGATTTTCTTCTTCAAAGAAAAATTGACGTAATCAAACTTTACCCTCATATCCCCTTGTTTTCGTGATTCAAACAGAACTATTTCAGCCACTATTAAGTCTGCGAAAGTACTACTTTCCCCGACTTAACAACATCCACCTTGCACAAATGCGCACAGCCGTTCCCCCTTACAACCTACCCAAATCAACCAAAGCGTTGAGGCAGGCAGAGAATAGCCCACGCGTTTTTTTTGCAACAGGATTATTCCGAGCAATACTTTTACTATATTTACCAATCTTTAAGATACACCCCAAGGTCGGGACATGCCTGTAGCGCAGGCCTACCACCCCAACCGGTAGGGAATAACCGTAACCAACAACAGCCTCCTAACGGAGGCATTACCCACTACTTAAAACCTACTATGACCAATGAAAAGTACAATTAGCGACAAGCTGGTGAAGGACCACAAAACCGAAATCGAAGCTGCCCTCGCCACACTAGAAAGCTTAATTAACCCTAATACCCCGGTGCTCACATCGGAGGAGCGCACGCTCTACGGGAAAGGAGGAGGAGACTCCAACAAGCTGCTGGTGGACGATGTGAAAACCTTATCGGCCACCCAGCCCCAGCTGAACTCTCCGCTTATCGACTGGACCGAGTTCAACTCCGACAACGCTACCGCCAACATGTGCAAGAGCTGGATTAGCCGAATGGAATCGATAGCCTACAAGCTCGAAAGCGCCAAAATGATGCACGATTACGACAACTACATGGATGCCATCGACCAGTACTCGCACCTCGACTACCTCAGCCGCAACAACGTGCAGGGGGCTTCCGAGGCGCACGCCAAGCTGAAGGGGCACTTTAAGCGCGCTAAGGCCAAAAAAGAAGAGCCTAAAAAGTAGCCCATCCCAACTCTACATAATAGGGTGCCCGCAATCGGGCACCTTTTTTTGCCTCCGTCGGTGGCCTATGCCTCCGATGGAGCTGGCTTATGCCTCCGACGGAGCTGGCTTGTGCCACCGACGGAGCTGGCTTACGCCCCCGACGGAGCTGGCTTACGCCACCGACGGAGCTGGCTTACGCCCCCGACGGAGCTGGCTTACGCCCCCGACGGAGCTGGCTTACGCCCCCGACGGAGCTGGCTTATGCCCCCCCAACCAACAGCAAAAGCCACACCCGAGCTAGGATGTGGCCTTTACGCCTACGCCTGTAGGAGGGCTACAGCCGCGAGGCAACCTCGTCGAGGAACTCCTCGGAGTGCACCACCTTCTCGGCGCGGGGGCTGCAGATGGCGGCTAGGTCGCCCGTCATCACCCCCTCCTCGATGGTTTCGATCACCACCCGCTCGAGCTTGCGGGCAAAGGCCACCAGCTCGGGGATACCGTCGAGCTCGCCGCGCTTGGCCAGCGCCCCGGTCCACGCGTAGATGAGCGCCACCGCGTTGGTGGAGGTCTTCTCGCCCTTCAGGTGCTTGTAGTAGTGGCGCTGCACGGTGCCGTGGGCGGCCTCGTACTCGAAGTACCCTTTAGGTGATACCAGCACGGAGGTCATCATGGCCAGCGAGCCGAACGACGAGGCCACCATGTCGCTCATCACATCGCCGTCGTAGTTCTTGCAGGCCCACAGGATGCCGCCCTCGTGCTTCATGATGCGGGCCACCACATCGTCAATCAGCGTGTAGAAGTAGGTGATGCCGGCCTCGGCGAAGCGCTGCTTGTACGCGCCCTCGAAGATCTCCTCGAAGATGTTCTTGAAGCGCTGGTCGTAGATCTTGGAGATGGTATCCTTGGTGGCAAACCAGCAGTCGATCTTCTGGTCGAGCGCGTACTCGAAGCACGAGCGGGCGAAGCTGCCGATCGATTCGTCGGTGTTGTGCAGCCCCTGGATCACCCCGGGCGAGTCGAACTCGTGGATGAGCGTGCGGCGCTCCACCCCCGCCCTGTCGGTGTACACCAGCTCGGCCCGGCCCGGCCCGTCGATGTACATCTCGGTGTTCTTGTACACGTCGCCGTAGGCGTGGCGCCCCACCACGATGGGCTTCACCCACGAGCGCACCGAGGGCTGCACGTTCTTCACCAGGATGGGCTTGCGGAATACCGTGCCGTCGAGCATGGCGCGGATGGTGCCGTTGGGCGACTTCCACTGCTTCTTCAGGCCGTACTCCGCCACGCGGTCGGCGTTGGGCGTGATGGTGGCGTTCTTCACCCCCACCCCGTACTTGATGATGGCGCTGGCGGCATCCGTGGTAACCTTGTCGTCGGTCTTATCGCGGTTCATGATGCCCAAGTCGTAGTACTCCACCTTCAGGTCGACGTACGGCAGGATGAGCTTCTCCTTGATGATGGGCCATAGAACTCGGGTCATCTCGTCGCCGTCGAGTTCCACCAGCGGCGTTTTCATTGCTATTTTGGTCATTGTTGTAGACTTTTAGATGATGGACAAAAGATGTTAGACTTTAGACATTAGATGCTAGACTTTAGACATTAGATGCTAGACTTTAGGGGAAGAGGATCATAGAGATGCCCGAGGGCTGATTTGCGCTACCGGAAAACAGGATTTGCAGCAAGGTTGATGGAGGCACTGAGAGATTTTAGAGTTGCTTCATCCTACTAACAAACCAGATTAGAGGTAATGCAGCATCGAAGTACGTTATCCCCTCCTCGGGAGGGGTAGGGGTGGGTTGCTAACCGAAAGATCAACCATCCAACCCTCCTCTTTGCCACATAGATTTAAGCTTATCATCAGTACTGCTTTACGGCTCTAAACCCACCCCCTGCCCTCCCGCCTAAAACGGGAGGATAACGAGCGCTGATTCAGGTTTCTTCCATTTAACTCCAGTATACTTCTTTCCTGCAAGCCTTGCCCCCTACCCCCGTTCATTTAGCGGGATATACGGCGCCTCCTCGGCCAGCGTTTTGTACGCAGGGCGGATGATGCGCTTGGCGCTGATGAGCTCCTCCAGGCGGTGGGCGCACCAGCCGGCGATGCGGGCCATGGCAAACAGCGGGGTGTACACCGCCACGGGGATGTCGAGCATGCAGTACACGAATCCCGAGTAGAAGTCGACGTTGGGCGAGATCACCTTTTCGCCCTTAATCTCGGCGAACACCTTTGGGGCCAAGCGCTCGATGGCATCGTAGAGGTTGAACTCGTGGAGCCGGTCCTTTTCGATGGCCACCTCGCGGGCCTTCTTCTTGAGCACCACCGCGCGCGGATCGGAGACGGTGTACACCGCGTGGCCCATCCCGTAGATCTTGCCCGAGCGGTCGTAGACCTCCTTGCGGAGGATCTTTCGCAGGTACTCCTCAATCTCCTGGTCGTTGCCCCAGTCCTTCACGTTGCGCTTGATGTTGTCCATCATGGCCATCACCTCGCTGTTGGCCCCGCCGTGCAGCGGCCCCTTCAGCGAGCCAATGGCGGCGGCAATGGCCGAGTAGGTGTCGGTTTGCGACGACGATACCACGTGAACCGTAAACGAGGAGTTGTTGCCCCCCTCGTGCTCGGCGTGCAGCACCAGCGCCAGGTCGAGGATCTCCACCTCCAGCGGCGTGTAGCGGGTCGCCCCCTTTAGCATGTACAGGAAGTTCTCGGCATGCCCCAACCCGGAATGCGGATGGCGGATAACCAGCGACTTGTTCAGGTAGTGGTAGCGCATGCCGTGGAAGGCGTGCGCAATAATCTCGGGGAACTTGGCAATAAGGCTGATGGACTGGCGCAGCACGTTCTCGGTACTGGTGTCGTCGGCATTATCGTCGGTGGTGTAGAGCGCCAGCACCGATCGGGCCAGCATGTTCATGATGTCCTTACCGCGAAACGACAGGATGATATCCTTGGTGAAGTACTCGGGTAGCTTGCGCTGCTCCTTCAGGTACTCGCTGAATTGCTCCAGCTCGTCGCGGGTGGGTAGCTTGCCGAAAAGCAGCAGGTAGGCCGTCTCCTCGTAGCCCACGCGCTTCTCAGCGAGGTAGCCCTCGGCCAAATCCTTAATGTCGATGCCGCGATAGGTAAGCTTCCCCTCAGCAGGAACGTTCACGCCATCAACCTTCTTAACGCCCGACACCGAACCGATATTCGACAGCCCCACAAGCACGCCGGTATGGTCGGCGTTGCGCAAACCACGCTTAACATCGTACTTCACGTATAGGTCATTGTCGATTTCGGCAGCCTTCTCGGCCAAATGCGTCCAGTTAGAAAACTCGCTCATAAATATTGGTTTAGACTGTTATACATTACTTCTGATTTTACCTGATGAGGTTGAGCGCCGAGCCTGCTTTAAACCACTCGAACTGGTTGTCGTTGTAGGTTTGCACCGCCTCAAACGATTCGGTGCTTCCATCGGCATGATGGAGAAGAACGGTGAGGTTCCTGCCCACCTCAAACGACTCCAACCCTAGGATATCCACCACATCGTCCTCGTGAATCCTATCGTAGTCGCTCTTATAGGCAAACGTAAGGGCAAGCACGCCCTGCTTTTTTAGGTTAGTTTGATGGATGCGGGCAAACGACTTGGCCAGAATCACGGCTACGCCCATAAAGCGGGGCTCCATGGCGGCATGCTCGCGCGACGAGCCTTCGCCGTAGTTCTCATCGCCAACCACTATAGACAGGAAGCCTGCATCGCGGTATGTCTTAGCCGCATCGGGCACGGGCATATACTTGTGGGTGATTAGATTTTTTACGCTATTGGTGTGGCCATTGAAGAAGTTCGTAGCGCCGATGAGCATGTTTTGGGAGATATTCTCCAGATGCCCGCGATACTTCAGCCAAGGGCCTGCCATCGATATGTGGTCGGTAGTACATTTCCCTTTTACCTTGATGAGCAGCTTTAGCCCCTTCAGGTTCTTACCATTCCAAGCATGGAAAGGCTTTAGCTCCTGCAGGCGCTTTGATGCAGGATCAATGCTAACCACCAAGCCAGAGCCATCCTCAGCAGGAGCCTGGTAGCCGTTATCGGCAACATCAAACCCGTTGACGGGTAGCTCAAAGCCGGCAGGCTCATCCAGCATTACCTCTTCGCCACTCGCATTCTTCAGCGTATCGGTTAGCGGATTAAACTTCAGGCTACCGGCAATGGTAAGCGCGGTTACAACCTCGGGCGATGCCACAAAGGCAAACGTATTGGGATTGCCATCGTTACGCTTGGCGAAGTTGCGGTTAAACGAGGTGATGATGGAGTTACGCTCTCCCTTTTCGGCCCCATGGCGCGCCCACTGACCAATACATGGGCCACAGGCATTCGCCAGCACAACACCGCCAATATTGTTGAATACATCAACCAAGCCATCGCGCTGCATGGTATAGCGAATCATCTCAGAACCGGGAGTAATGGTAAACTGGCTGCTTACCTTGATATGCTTAGCCCCCGCCTGCTTTGCCACCGATGCAGCACGGGTAATATCCTCGTACGACGAGTTGGTGCACGAGCCAATCAGCCCCACATCCAACCTCTCTGGATAATCATTTTCCTCAACCGCCTTGGCAAACTCGGAGATTGTCCAAGCCTTATCGGGCGTAAACGGCCCGTTGATGTATGGCTCCAGCGCCGATAGGTTAATCTCTATAACCTTATCGAAGTACTTTTCAGGATTGGCAACCACCTCTGGATCGGTTCTCAGGTAGTCCTTAATACCATTTGCCAGCGATGCCACCTGCGAGCGCCCGGTAGCATCGAGGTAGCGAGCCATATTATCGTCGTAGCCAAAGATGGATGTTGTTGCACCAATCTCTGCTCCCATATTGCAGATGGTTCCCTTACCGGTCGCAGAGATAGAGTCGGCTCCCTCGCCAAAGTACTCGACAATGGCATCGGTTCCCCCCGAAACGGTAAGCATCCCAGCAATCTTGAGTATCACATCCTTTGCCGACGTCCAGCCATTCATCTTTCCAGTTAACTTAACACCTATCAGTTTGGGAAATTTCAACTCCCAAGGCATGCCAACCATCACGTCTACTGCATCGGCACCGCCAACGCCAATTGCCACCATACCCAAGCCACCTGCATTAACGGTATGCGAATCGGTTCCAACCATCATCCCTCCAGGGAAAGCGTAGTTCTCGAGCACAATCTGGTGGATAATTCCCGCACCTGGCTTCCAGAACCCAATGCCATACTTGTTGGAAACAGAGGCAAGAAAGTCGTACACCTCCTTATTGGTAATCTCAGCCTCTTTAAGGTCGGCAACAGCACCATCCTTTGCCTGAATAAGGTGGTCGCAATGCACCGTCGATGGCACTGCCACCCTCGATTTTCCTGCACTCATAAACTGCAGCAAAGCCATCTGAGCGGTAGCATCCTGCATGGCAACCCTATCGGGATTGAAATCTACGTAAGAATTTCCCCGTTCGAAGGGCATCCGAGGAAATGCACCATCAATATGCGCATACAGAATTTTCTCGGTCAGCGTAAGAGGACGACCAAGTAATGCTCTAGCACCATCCACCTTCTCTGGCAGATTTGCATACACCGATTTAATGAGGTTAAGATCGAATAGCATTGCGTTGTGATTTATTTGTGTTCGTAGTTCGTTACATAACCTAACAACCCTCAAACCGTAATGTTTAAGGATCTTACGCCTGATATGCAAATAGGTAAAACGCCCCTATTCGCACTGTCTACAGGCGATTAATTAAGTCAGCAAAAGGTTATAGATGGAAATTTCAGAAGTTTCCCAGAAGGCTATATACAGGAGGAAGAACCCTAGGAAACCTAAAAGCAATTATGCCGCCGCCGGAACAGGCAATACCAATATGAGTAAAGGTAGTATCCCATGCTTGTTTGAAATGTTCGGATGCAATATAGCAGGATCGAGGAATAAAACCGAATCCATTCAAAGTCATTAGGGAAATGAAAGGCCTTTCGTGCTTAAGCATTTGGACTAGTCCAACTATTTACACTTACAATCTGAATTTACTTTCGGAAGAATGCACCTGCTGGGCTAACCAAACAACCGGCTATCATTCCAAGTTATAACTACAGAATCACTCCGTTAAATTACACCAAATGCACTATTCCTCTGATTTGGATTCTTTCAACAACAATCTTATCGGGCATATCGTATAAAACTAGGATTGCCCTCCAACCAACGTTTTAACACTTACTATCGAGTGTTATATTACTATATTATGGTGGAAAATTAACAGCGACGCATTTCACATACAGCTAATACAATTAAGAAAGGTTTTCCTTTGTACAAACTTCAAATACATGTGCGATTATGTTTAACAAACCAGCACTACATTCATTCCACATACCAGTCATGGGAGTTGCCTACACGATAGACTCCCCCTTGAGAGTTGCGGAATATGGCATTTCATCGGTTATTTCGCTGGTAGATGATTTGCTCATGGAGAAGATGCGCGAGCTTTACAGCAAAAAGTTTGAGCTTCCCTTCTCTCCTATCTCTTCAAGCGATATCGATGCACGAGCAAAGCGAATTACCTCCTACCTAAATATGGTAGATAGCATTGTTAAGGCTAAGATAGAGGAGTTGCTCAACAAAAAATCGAAGGTAGATCTACGCCGTTTTTCCGACCTTCTTCCCAACACCTCAACAATCAAGTTAGAGCTTAATAGGGTAATCGAAAATAAGACAAACTCCACAAAAGAGTTTTGGAACAAGTTGAAGGAAAGCCTCACCAGTGGTCTTATCGATGTAAACATAATGACCAAAGTCGATAAGGAGAACTACCATAACGGCGAAAAGCTTAGCGACGAATACAACGATGCCCACGCTGCATTACGAGGATTTGCTCAAAGCAGCCTAAAATCATCCATCGTGCTATCGGCTGGAATGAACCCAAAGCTTTACGGCTACATTGAATCTTTCGACGACTTCTACCCTAACGCCAACTTTGAGCTAAAGAAGAAGGTTATCTTGAAGGTGTCGGATTTCCGTTCGGCACTTATTCAGGGAAAGTTTCTTGCCAAAAAAGGTATCTGGATTTCGGAGTACCGCATCGAATCTGGGCTAAACTGCGGAGGTCACGCCTTTGCAAGTGACGGCTTGCTGCTTGGACCAATTCTCCAAGAGTTTGCCGACAACCGCGAGATGCTGATATCATCAAACTTCGAGATGTACATCAAAGCGTTAGCCGATAAAGGCAAGAACGTACCATCGACACCTCCAGAGCTTAAGATCAGCGTCCAAGGTGGAGTAGGTACCCACGAAGAGCATCAAATGCTTCTCGACAAGTATAAAGTTGATTCTGTGGGTTGGGGGTCGCCATTTCTACTGGTTAAAGAAGCAACCTGCGTTGACGATGGCACCCGAAAAAGGCTTGCTGATGCGCGCGAAGAAGACCTATACCTCAGCAACATCTCTCCACTTGGGGTTATGTTCAACAACCTCCGTGGAAGTTCGAAAGAACTGGAGCGCGACATGCTTATTGCAAAGGGGAAACCAGGCAGCTACTGTCCCAAACGTTTCCTTGCGCTAAACAAGGAGTATAGCGAGCGAGGAGAGTGTACCGCATCAATATCCTTCATAAAAAAGAAGGTAGACGAGCTTAAGGCAAAGAATCTTCCCCAAGAAGAATTCGATAAGGAGTACAAGAAGATAACTGAAAAATCGTGCCTATGCATCGGCTTAGTTACCTCTGCCTTTATAGAGCATGGTATTGATGGAGGAAAGGACTACAACGGAATTACAATTTGTCCTGGTCCCAATACCGCCTACTTTACTAAGGAAGTTTCGCTTAAGGAAATGGTTAGGCACATCTATGGTACCAACAATGTAATTGAACGAACTGACCGCCCTCATATGTTTATTAAGGAGTTGACACTATACGTAAGCTACCTTAAGGACAAGGTTGCCGAAAGCGCGGCTGAACTTAGCACCAAAGAAGCCAAGTTCTTTAACACCTTTAAGGAAAACCTTCTGAAAGGTATTGAGTACTACAAATCGTTCTTTACAGAGGCAACAGCCGAGGGCAAGCAGTCGCTAGATCGTCTGTTCAACATTGAGAAAGAAGTTGATCGAATTTGCTAAAAGAGTTACACAATAAAGAAAAGGGACGCACAGAGCGTCCCTTTTTTATTCTATGCTAATGCCGTACTTAGACAAAAGCCCCAATACCCCTGGGTAAGAGAATTTGGCTCCTTTAGCCTTATTCATCTCAAGATCTAAAGAGTATTCCGTAGATGTTCGGAAGTCAGCCTTTTGTAGGTTGTTCTGGATAAAAGTAGTATTTGCAAGATTGCAGCCATCAAAGGTTGCATTAGTAAGATTACACTCCTCGAAAATGGCTGATTTTACAGAGGAGTTTCTAAAAGAAGTCCCCTTCATGTTCTTTTTTAGAAAGATGGAATAGTCGAGTTGACAATCTGCGAAGCTTACGGCAAATAGGAAATTGCTTGCAACAGAGAAGTCAACTCCCATAAGCTTACAGCCTGAAAACGAAATGTTCTTTAAACCTGCGCCATAGAACTTAACCTGGCTAAAATTACAATTCACGAATTGGCAATCGAGAAGTTCTACCCCCCGAAATGATACTCCCGAAAAATCGCAACTCTCGAAACGACATCCTTCGTACTCAACACCATCTAAACCATTGGCTGCATAGCAAATGTTAGTAAAGACCTCATCATCATACACCATCATAACACACGTTGTTAATCCTCGGCATCCTCTAGTATCTCCTTAATACGACCAACTTCGCCTGTTTCCAAACGCACCTTTATTCCATGAGGATGGACTCCCGATTTGGTAAGTATATTCTTAATCACACCCTCGGTTAACTCGCCAGTGCGCTGGTGCTCCTTAAGTACAATATTCACCAGCTGACCTACCTTCACATCACTTCTTTTTCTTCCATCCATAGCTTTTCTTTTTGTTGGGCGCAAAGAAAGCAAAAAGGGTCGACAATATGCCGACCCTCAATATTTAAGAAAGAGCTTATCTTACTTTGGAAGTTGTGGACCCGATGGGATAAGTGCGATAGCCGCATCGTTGTCGCAGTACTGCTCAAAGTTCTTGATGTACATACCAGCAAGCTTAACAGCCTTAGTTTCCCACTCCTTAACATCAGTATAAGTGCTACGAGGATCTAGGATATCTGATACATTCTTAAGAGTCTTAGGAGCAGTAAGGTTCATGATTGGTACATGAATGGTTTCTGTCTTATCAATAGAACCGTCGATGATAGCATCGATGATAGCACGGGTATCCTTTAGCGAGATACGCTTTCCTGTACCATTCCATCCAGTGTTTACTAAGTAAGCCTTAGCGCCATGCTCGTGCATCTTGCCTACAAGGGTCTTAGCATACATGGTTGGGTGAAGGGTAAGGAATGCCTCACCGAATGCTGGAGAGAATGATGGAACTGGTTCGGTAATACCACGCTCAGTACCTGCTAGCTTAGAGGTAAAGCCGCATAGGAAGTGGTATTGAGCTTGCTTCTCATCAAGAATAGAAACTGGAGGAAGTACACCAAATGCATCAGCAGATAGGTAGATAACCTTCTTTGCATGACCTGCACGCGATGGAAGAACAATCTTGTTGATGAAGTAGATTGGGTAAGAAACACGGGTATTCTCAGTCTTCGAATCATCTGAGAAATCGGGTGTTCCATCGGCTTTAATAACAACATTCTCTAGAAGTGCATCGCGACGGATTGCTCTCCAGATATCAGGCTCGTTTTCCTTGCTTAGGTTGATAACCTTTGCGTAGCAACCACCTTCGAGGTTAAATACGCCCTTGTCATCCCATCCGTGCTCATCGTCTCCGATTAGGAAGCGCTTAGGATCGGCTGAAAGGGTAGTCTTACCAGTTCCCGATAGACCGAAGAAAATAGAAACATCACCAGCTTCGCCAACGTTAGCAGAGCAGTGCATAGAAGCGATACCGCGAAGTGGTAGGTAGTAGTTCTGCATTGCAAACATACCCTTCTTCATTTCGCCACCATACCAGGTACCACCAATAACCTGCATGCGCTCGGTTAGGTTAAAGCAAACAAATACTTCTGAGTTAAGTCCTTGTTCCTTCCACTTTGGATTGGTAGCCTTAGAAGCATTTAGCACTACGAAATCTGGCTCGCCGTAGTTCTCCAATTCGTAAAGAGATGGACGAATAAACATATTGGTAACGAAGTGTGCTTGCCAAGCAACTTCCATTACGAAACGCACCTTCAAGCGAGTATTCTCGTTAGTTCCGCAGAATGTATCAACCACGTAAAGCTTCTTTGAAGAAGAAAGCTGGCTGATAGAAATTGCCTTTAAGTCGTTCCAAATTCCGGTAGATACTGGCTTGTTGATTGTGCCATCCCACCAAATTGTATCTTGGGTAGTAGCATCCTTAACAATGTATCTATCTTTTGGAGAGCGACCAGTGAACTTTCCGGTATCAACAGCAACTGCTCCTGTGGTTGTAACAACGCCTTTGTCGAATCCTTCGTTTTTGGAATCGGTTTCGGCCTTAAACAATTCTTCGTAACCAGGATTATGAACAATCTCAAAGTTGCCCTTAATACCATACTTGCTTAAGTCAATTTGCTTACTCATGTGAAAATTATTAATTATTAAACTTTAGCCTTACTCCTTCAACCGTGATGATTGTCTGCCCGAGATGGCATCATAGAAGAGCCCCTTTTTACGGGGTGAAGAGCCGCAGTGTTATTGCTAAAACAATCGCGGCATATTACTAATCGCTTGTTACAAAACACATCACAAACGCATTTTGGCTGCCATCTCTGTTAAAATCGACACCGCAAATTACTACTTTTTTGCCAAACGGGGCAGCTAGATTTGCCCCATATGGCCTATTAGCCCAAATGACTGCGTTAAATTTCGATAAACCTAAATAGCAGGCTACTTGATTTTTTTGGTTTTAAAAGACTTACCAGTGCTCTGACTAAAGCATCGTATAAATTACACATTCTGCCCACAAAAAGGCGATACCTAACGAGGTGCAGACACATGAAGAATCTCTTCGATAAGTAACGGAGATAAATTGCCTCGGCAAATTTCGGAGGAAAAGCCCTCCTACAATGCTACCAAAGCTGCTATCTCGACAAAATAACGATGTTCTTCGAAAAAAAACGACTCGTTATTTTTCAACCTATTAGGAACACTTTACATGCAGCATCCATCCAAATATGGTTCTCCAATCGAAAAAAAATTGTAACGATACTGGTCGATTAGCGTCATATGTGCGAATCAAACCAAAATCAAATGATGAAAACAATTCGAAAGCAGGGATTCCTCCTGTTAGGAATTCTAGCGATTGCCCTTAACTCGTTTGGAGTAGCGGGAAAGTATTCAATTAAAGGTAGGGTAGTAGATGATGACACCAAGAAGCCTATAGAGTTTGCTTCTGTGATGCTGATTGCCTTGCCTGACTCAACCATAAAGAGCTCCGCGCTTACCGATCCTCAGGGCAACTACTCGTTTGCCAACGTTGCCGAAGGCAAGTTTGTAGTAAAAGCGCAAATAGTTGGCTACAGTTCCAACCGCTCCAAAAGCTTCGCATCGTCCCCCAACACCAGCGTTGCCGACATCGCCATTAAGCCATCGGCCGTCATTAAGGAGGTAACAGTGGTGGGCAAGAAGCCCTACATCGAGAAAAAGGCCGACCGAACGGTGCTGAATATCGAAAGCAGCGCTACGGCTTCGGCAGAATCAGCCTACGAGGTGCTGAAAAAGGCGCCCAACATCAATATCGACAAGGACGACAACATCAACATCAACGGAAAGCAGGGCGTTACGGTGATGATTAACGACAGACCTACCCATCTTTCGGGAACCGACCTGGCCAACTACCTGAAAAGCGTGCAGGGCGGCGAGATCGAGAAGGTAGAGATCATCACAACCCGCCTGCCCGCTACGAGGCGGCAGGCAACACCGGCATCATCAACATACGAACCAAGCGCAGCTTTAAGCCTGGGCTAAACGGTAACGTAAACGGCGGGATGACCTACAACGGCAGGATGAGCGGCTACGGCGGCATCAACCTAAACGTGCGAAACGGCAAAACCAACGTTTACGCCAACTACAACCCCGGCAGCTACGCCAGCGAAAACACCAACAAGATGAACCGCCGCATCGGCAGCGACGACAAGCTGCTGGTGCTCGACCAGAAGACCAACGGCAGCTCACGCTACAACGCCAACAGCTTTAAGGCGGGGGTCGACTACGACATCAACAAGAAGAACACCATCGGCGTTATGGTGAGCGGCTACGGCAACAGCAACTCGCGAAACATGAAGGGAACCACCTACTTCATCAGCAATAGAACGCTGCCCGACTCGTCGCTGTTCAGCAACAACCCAACGGATGGCACCTTCAGGAACATGAGCTACAACCTCAACTACAAGTCGGTGCTGGACACCAACGGCCGGGAGCTGAACGTTGACATGGACTACGCGCGCTTTAACAACGACAGCGACGCCAACAACGACGCCTTCTACTACAACGCCAGCGGTACGCAATCGAGAACCCCCAAGCAGCTGAAGAGCGAAGCCCCATCGGAGATCACCATCAAGTCGGCCAAGGTGGACTACGTGCATCCGCTGGGCAAGATCTTCCGCCTGGAGACTGGCGCAAAGGCCAGCACCGTGAAAACGGACAACAACCTGAAGTACTACATCAGCAACAACAGCGGGTGGAGCTTCGACCCTAGCCGATCGAACCACTTTATCTACGACGAGGATGTGGCCGCTGGCTACGCGAGCCTCTCCTTCGACAAGAACAGCACCAGCATTAAGGGGGGGCTTCGCGTGGAGCACACCTGGAGCAAGGGCAACTCCGTTACCACGAAGAAGGTGGTGAAACGCTCGTACACCGACCTCTTCCCCACCTTCTTCATCCAGCAGAAGCTCGACGAGAAGAACTCCATTGGCCTTAGCTACAACCGCCGCATCGACCGCCCCGATTACGAGCAGCTAAACCCCTTCCTGTTCTACGTAGACGAGTACACCTACCGGAAGGGCAACCCCTTCCTCAACCCACAGTACACCCACAACCTGTCGGCCAACTACTCGTGGAATAACATGATCTTTACCGAGCTTACCTACTCGTACACCACCGATGTGATGGCCGAAATCCTCAAGCAGGACGATGCCACCAAGGTGATCGAGCAGGTGCCGATGAACCTGAGCAGCCTGAGCTCGCTTACCTTTACCGGCAGCATCAACCTTAACCCGACCAAATGGTGGAGGAGCAACAGCAACATCTCGGTGTACAACAACAGCTACAAGAAAACCGATGGCAACCAGGATCAGACCAACAGCAAGGTAACCACCAACATCTCCTCGTCCAACAGCTTTACGCTACCCAAGAGCTTCACCCTCGAGCTGATGGGCTGGTACCAGTCGCCACAGGTGTACGGGATGTTCCAAATTAAGGACATGTACTCGGTAAACCTGGGCATTCAGAAGTCATTTCTTGCCGGCAAGGCCCGCGTTAAGGTTTCGGTCGACGACATTTTCAACTCGATGAAGAGCCGGGTAACCTCGAAGTACGATAACGTCGACTTCAGGGCGCGCAACACCTGGAGCTCGCAGAAGGTGGGCATCAGCTTCTCGTACCGCTTCGGCAAGGACGACCTGAAGCCTTCGCGCCAGCGCCGCTCGGGCCTCGACGACGAGAGCAGACGCATCGGCGGCGGCAATAAGTAGCAGCCTCCGCACCAACAATAGTAAGGCAAGCGCATACAAGCCGCGACGCCCAAGGGTAAGCAAAGTGGGGAACGACAAAGGGGAAACGGGTGGCAGAAGAGCTATCCTCGAGACTGTTCATGCAACTGTGTCTGCAAAATGATAACGATAACTTTGCAGACAATGAAAGAGGAAGAAAAAGTAGCGAGCTTCAGCTACGAGGAATTTGAGAAGGAGGCCATCAAAGGCCTTTACGAGCGCAAGAGCCTAAGCGGCGAGAATGGGGTGTTCGCCCCGCTGCTCAAGCACTTTTTGGAGAAGGCCCTAGCGCTGGAGCTGGAGCAGCACCTGAAGGATTCGGAGGGCAACAAGCGCAACGGCGCTACCACCAAAACGGTTAAGAGCTCGAACGGCGAGTTTGAGCTCAGCCCCCCCAGAGACCGTAACGGATCCTTTACCCCAGAGATCGTGGCCAAGCGGCAGGTGCTGCTGGACGACGAGCTCTGCGAGAAGGTGCTCTCGCTCTACGCCAAGGGGATGAGCTACGCCGACATTCGGAAGCTGCTGATGGAGGTTTACGGGCTTTCGCTCTCGCCCGCCCAGATGAGCGAGCTCACCGATCGGCTCATCCCCGAGCTGCAGGAGTGGCAGCAGCGCCCGCTGAGCCCGCTCTACGCGATAGTCTGGTTCGACGCCATCCACTTCAAGTGCCGCGAGGGCGGTGCAGTGCAGGGCAAGGCGCTCTACAACGTCTACGCGGTCAGCCAGGAGGGCTTTCGGGAGCTGCTGGGCATCTACATTGCCGGGAGCGAGTCGGCCCGCTTCTGGCTGGAGGTGCTGCAGGATCTGCGCCTTCGGGGCGTGGAGGACATCCTGATCGCCTGCACGGATAACCTCAAGGGCTTCAGCGAGGCCATCAGCAGCACCTTTCCCGAGACGGTCATCCAGAGCTGCATCGTCCACCAGGTGCGCAGCACGCTCAAGTACGTGGTTAAAAAAGACTACAAGGCCATCACCGCCGACATGCGGGCCATCTACGGCAGCCCCACGCTGGAGGCGGGCGAGGCGGAGCTCGAGCGCTTCGCCGAGCGCTGGGGGACGAAGTACCCCACCGCCGTCAAGAGCTGGCGGGAAAACTGGTACAAGCTGAGCTCCTTCTTCGACTTCGGCAGGGAGATCCGCCGGCTCATGTACACCACCAACCCCATCGAGGGCATCCACCGGCGCATGCGGAAGGTGACCAAGACCAAGGGGTGCTTCTCCTCCGACATGGCCATCAAGAAGCTGATATACCTCGTTATTCGGGATATCAACTCGAGCCCAAAGCGGGAAGTTGCGGGGTGGAAGCTCATCTACGGGCAGCTTTGCATTAAATTTGCCGAGCGGATGGCCAAGTTTGGAGCATGAAGAACACCCGCGAAGGAAGGCCAGGCCTCCTAGCGGGGCAAGGGTATACAAGTGGCTCCGTTCCTCCGCCACCCTTGCCCCGCTAGCAGCCCTAACCTAAAAGGCAGGCGTAATTCCTGCTTCCGAAAAAATAGGGTAGACACAGTTCCGTGAATAATCCCCTTTCCCGTGGATAACTCTTATACTTCTGTGGTTAACTCTTTCCCACTCGAGGATAACTCTTTCCCACGCATGGATAACTCTTCCCCACGCATGGTTAACTCTTATCTGCGTTCAGCAATACATGAAAGAAGAAAGGATAATGCCATAAGCCACCGCCCCTACTCTTAATGGTTTTAACTATTAGTGTATGGTTTGATTTTTTTCTTACCTTTGCACGCAATGCTAAAAGGACGACTATACCTTGCCATAACCGCCTACGTGCTTCTCATTAAGCGGTACGTAAACAAGACGTTCGACCGCGTATTTGGGCTATGCTACCGGGCCAACCAGCTTTTCCGGCTTCTCCGAAAGGCTACTTCATCCTCAGCTAATACCGTTAACCAATCGGCCATCGGAAAGGTAAAAATCCCCCTACACACCCATTCGACCCTTGGCACCTCCAAGGGCTTCCAGATTCGAGTGCTCCTTATTTGATCCGCCCTAGGGCGCCCCGATTCCCCCCGCAAAACAATTGCACGTATTCTTCGTTTAATGCGGAGAGTACCCATTAATAACGCTAATCAACCATCATTACTCTACTATGAGAAGAATAGTTCTGCTACTAGCGCTAGCCTGTGGTGCTGCGACCACCAATGCAGGTGGTATCTTAACCAGCTCCAATCAAAGCGCCTCGTACATGCGCGTACTTTCGCGCAATGCGTCAACCGACATGGATGCCGTTTACTACAACCCCGCCGGCCTGACGCTGCTTAAGGATGGCTTCCACCTATCGCTTAACAACCAAACGCTCTTCCAGAAGCGCACCATCCAAAGCGACTACCCCTACCTGAACAACAATAGCTACTCGGGCGATGTAACTACCCCCTTCTTCCCCACCTTCTTTGCGGCCTACAAGAAGGATAAGCTCGCCATTTTCGGCGGCTTTGGGCCAGTTGGAGGTGGCGGAGGGGCAACGTTCAACAACGGACTCCCCTCCTTCGAAACCGATGCCGCCAGCATCCCCACATCCCTTAGCCAAAAAGGGATACCAACAACCAGGTATGCCCTAGACATGTCGTTCGATGGTTCTTCTGTAATTTACGGCGGGCAGCTCGGGGCCAGCTACAAGGTTAACGACTGGCTCAGCGTCTCGGGAGGAGCTCGCCTGATTTACGCCAGAAACACCTACGACGGCTACATCCACGACATCAGAATTAACCCAATAAGCGCCGCAAATCCTGGGGGAGGTTTTGTAAACGCCAACCTGTTTTTTAAGACATTAGCCACCAGCGCAGCTAACGCGGCAACCTCGCTACAACCGCTTATTACCAACAACGCAGGAGGGTTAACCCTCGCACAGGCTCAGGCAGCAGGTGCGCTAACGCCAGCTCAAGTTGCACAAATTCAGGGAGGACTAGGCAGTAACTACAATGCCGCTATGACCATTGCCCAAATCCAGGCAACCTATAACGGCATCAGCAGCGCCTTTACCACAAACGCAGCCAAGGTGGCCGACAAGAACGTAGACGTCACCCAAACGGGCACGGGCGTAACCCCCATCATCGGCGTAAACATCACCCCATCGAGCAAGCTCAACATCGGCGTTCGCTACGAGTTTGCCACCAAGCTTAAGCTGAAAAACGATACTAAGGTTGATGATACAGGCAACTACACCGATGGCAAGGAGACGAATAGCGATCTTCCAGCCATCCTCGCCATCGGCATCGACTACCGAATCATTCCCGACCTAAAGCTAACGGCATCGCTTACCCACTACTTCGATAAGGATGCCAACTGGGATGGAAAGGAGAAGTTTATCACCGATAACCTCTACGAATTCGCCGTTGGCATGGAGTGCAACGTGTCGGAGCGAATCCTGTTCAGCGGAGGCTTTATGTACATACAAACAGGCGCAGGACAAGGCTACCAATCGGACATCAGCTACAGCTTGTCGTCCCACTCAGTGGGCTTCGGTGCAGGGTACAAGATTACCGATCAGCTAACCATAAACTCCGGGATGATGTACACCCAGTACGTAGAGGGAACCCGAATGATAAACTACACCAACGTGGGAAATATAAAGGAGACCTATAAGAAAAGTAACATTGGCTTCTCCATCGGCTTCGACTACCGCTTCTAACTGCTGATTTTATACAAGCATCATAAACCTAAACGCTCCGAATCTTTTCGGGGCGTTTTCTTTTCACCACTCAAAATTAGAGTTGCCCTCACTTTTCCGCAGGATTAACAGGTTATTTACATCTTATCGGGATACCTTTTTATACATTTGCTAACCTAAACCAACAAATTGCCATGAAACTTGCAAACCTAAAGGCTAAGCTTCCCCAGCTGGTAGTTCTCCTTTTCATTGTAATCCTCATCGGAATCCGAACAGCCGAAAATGGCAGCGATGCAAAATCGAAAATAGCATCAGCACCTAACAACGAAGTTTTATCCTGCATTAAGGGAATCCTCCCCGAAGCAGCCTCCATTCAAGATGATGGCATCGAACAATGGATCATAAAGGATAAGAATAATGGCTCGATAGGTAAAGCCATAGTCGCACAGCAAACCACCAGCAAGATCATCGGCTACAGCGGACCAGTTCCAATGGTCATTGTTCTCGACAAAAACGATAAGGTTCGATGCCTAGGTTTACTCCCCAACAGCGAAACTCCCTCTTTTATTGATAGAGTAAAGAACGAAGGACTGCTCAAGAAGTGGGAAGGGCTAGCTGCCGAACAGGTGGTGGGCAAAAATATGGATGCCGTATCGGGCGCCACCTACTCGTCGACAGCCATCAACGAAACGGTAAAGCAGCGCCTAGCCGAATACTGCAAAACTGCAGCCGTTGCCCAGAAAGCCAGCATGAAAAAGATTATCACCTACATTTCCATCTTCCTAGTGCTTCTGTGTGCTCTAGTCTTCTACGGCTTCCCCAAGCAGATGAAGAAGTACCGCATCCCCCTACTGTTACTCTCCATTGGCGTTTTGGGGGTTGCCTACGGCTCATTCCTCTCCATTAAGCTCATTGGAGGATGGTTCATCCAGGGGATATCGCTGAAGAACCAGATCATCTTCCTCACCTTGGCAGCGCTGGCCATTCTGCTGCCGTTTTTCTTCGGGAAGAACTTCTACTGCACCTATGTGTGCCCCTTTGGCGCATCGCAGGAGCTGCTGGGCAAGGTTAACCCCAAGAAGTTGGAGCTGCCCAAAGGCGTAACCAGCATACTCGCCCGCACCCGAACCAAGGTAATGCTCATCGTGCTAGGCATCGCCATCTTTGGATCCACCATCGACGTTACCGGGGCTGAACCATTTACGCTCTTCTTCTTCGCCTCGGCATCGAAGGGAGTGGTGGTAATGGCAGTAGCCTTCCTGCTGCTCTCCATTGCCATTCCGCGCGCCTGGTGCCGCTTCTTCTGCCCTACTGGAGCACTCATCGACTTCTTCCGCAAGGAGGCGAAGGACATCTTCCCCAAAAAGGTACCCTTCCAAACCCACCTGATTGCCCTTGTAGTTGCAGCATTAGTAGTGCTACTTTTTCTTGCATCAGCAATATTTGCATAGGCAATTCGGCATAGTGTACAAGCACATTCCTTATTAGGATGCGCTTTTAGTAAAGAGCTATTTCAACGATGAAATGTGCCTACTGTAAGCCGATACAAGTAAAAAATATACTTTTGATGGCTAAATAATTTCGAGCAGATGGAAAAGTTCCGAGTTGCCCTATTCTTCGACCTCTTGCGGCAGTAAAATCGTAATGAAGTTCAGGATATCATCAACTTTGCGAAAGAGATACATCGATGAGATATCTTTGGAGAAACACCAAACAACCTCGAAAAAGTTAAGTTCCAAAGGTCAACCTTTGGTTAAAACGACCCCTAAATGAAAAAAATAAAGGATCAATGAGAAGATATGCCATTGGAGCCGATATTGGAGGAAGCCATATTAGCTGCGCCGTTATCGATTTGAACAGCAAAACCATTATTACGGAAACTTATGCATCCGAAGAGGTAAATAATAAGGCTGAAGCAAAAGATATTCATGATAGATGGGCGACCGCAATAAATCGTTCGTTGGCTCACATCAGTGCTGATGAAGTGGCAGGTATTGGCTTTGCAATGCCAGGTCCATTTAGCTACGACAAGGGAGTTGCCCTTTTTACTGCTCAAAACGACAAGCTTGAGAAGCTTTACGGCATTAACGTAGGCGATGAGCTAAGAACGCGATTAAGCATAAACGCAGCTAGCGACATTCGATTTATGAACGATGCTACCGCCTTTGCAGTTGGAGAGGCTTGGTTTGGCATGGGCAAAGATTACTGCCGTTCATTATCGATAACCCTTGGTACTGGCTTTGGTTCGGCCTTTATTGCCGACGGTATTCCGGTTGTTGATGGTAATGAAGTTCCTGATATGGGCTGCGTTTGGCACCTACCATACAAGGGCAGCATTGCTGATAACAACTTTTCGACACGCTGGTGCATCAGGCGCTATAAAGAATTAAGCGGTGTAGAGGCAAATGGCGTAAAGCAAATTGCCGAAGAGGCAGAAAGCAGCAAGGTAGCCAAGCTGGTATTCGAGGAACTTGGTTCCAATTTAGGCGAATTCCTTGCCCCTTGGATGATCAAATTTGGTGCAGAAGCGCTTATTATTGGAGGCAACATCTCTAAGGCATATAGGCACTTTGGACAATCATTAGAAAAAGCATTCAAGAACAGCGGCTGCCAAGTTGCAGTTCATCAATCCGAGTTAATGGAAGATGCAGCACTAGTAGGTGCTGCCCGTCTTTTTGATGAGGATTTTTGGAGTCACGTACAGCCTCTTCTATCCAAAATGTAGATGTAAATAGTAATATACTACCATAAAAAAAGTGTAGAAGAAACTGCCTTTACATAGAGAATACGTAGCATAGGCTATTATTCAAACAAGCAAGCCCCCCGATCGCGTCTTTACGATGGCATCGGGGATTTTTTTGTAACCCAGAAGTAGTATCTTGCCCGCCGAATTTATTCCAAGCCCAGCTGGCACCATAAAATAGATAGCAATGCAGCATAAAACAATAGCACAAGCAGCCTCTAACGGGAGAGCCGACATCGTTTACCCCATTGCAGCCTACAGCCTCTGGGGAATCCTCCCAATCTACTGGAAGGTGATGAAGCAGCTACCAGCTGGCGATATTCTTGCCCACCGCATCTTTTGGTCTTTCCTATTTTTGGCGGTTATTATCAGCGGCATGAGGCGATGGAAAGAGTTTCGACAGGCTTTTACATCAATCAGGAGCCTGCTAACCATATCTGTTGCTGCCATTCTTATTAGCGTCAACTGGCTTATTTACATTTGGGCTGTAAACAACAACCACATTGTAGAGGCAAGCTTAGGCTACTACATCAATCCGCTGCTTACCATTCTGCTGGGTGTGGTGGTGCTACACGAACGAAGCGATGTGTGGCAAATTGTAGCCATTGCTCTTGCATTTGTCGGGGTTGCGCTCCTCACCTATCAGTTTGGAGAGGTACCTTGGGTTGCAGTTTCCCTAGCCGTTTCATTTGCCCTATATGGTCTTGTCAAAAAGCTCTCTAAGCTTTCGCCATTAACGGGACTAGCCGCCGAAACCATGATGGTAACGCCGTTGGCTCTTGGTTATTTATACATGCAGGTTAGCGGAACTGTAAATAACTATAGCTCCATCTCCTACGGGATGTCGATAATGATTCTTCTTACAGGCGTGGTTACCTCTATTCCCCTTCTGCTCTTTGCACAAGGAGCCAAACGGGTGTCACTTACAACAATGGGGTTTGTTCAGTACCTCTCGCCCAGCTTAAGCCTCCTAATAGGTATCTTCATCTATAAAGAACCCTTTACGCTTGCCTACCAAATTAGCTTTGGACTTATATGGGTAGCGCTTGCCATTTACTCCTTTAGCCGAAAAGAGGTACTATCGAAGCTGAAGATATCCAAATAGCTTAACCGTTATTCTTTAGGTTTTCTTGGTATTCGTCAGCAATTTGCTTTGCCCTACTGTAATCCGAACTAGCAACAAACACCTTTACGGCACCTGCACCTCCAGGCGCGGTATACCATGGATTGAGTGTGCCCATAATTCCGTCCATCAAAAAGGCTTCAACTTCGGCATTTTCCAGTAGACTTTTTACCATTTCGGCCTGCCATGTTGTTCCTGCAAAGATTTCAACAGGCTCTCTGTCTTTTGTATCCTTCATTAGTATTCGTTTTTGATTAACTATATCACAATATTACAAATAAGATAAGAGTTACAGCATGATTCTGATCCTAAATATAAAAGGGGAAAGGAATATTCATCTGAAACAAACGATACTCCTTCCCCACTTTCCAATAATGAAGCCAACTAAAAAAGATTGGTGTGGAGTGGCTTCATTAATTATAAGATAGCGGCCTTAAAACCACCAGGAAGCTACCTTATTCTCTCTTATTTAGCAGTTAGACACATGCCCTTTTCTAATTTACTACTTAAAGATCCGTTTAAAAAGTACTAACCATCGACTTCTTCTAATGTCTTAATTCGCTCAGATTGATAGAAGTTCATCTTTACGGCCAACCACTAAACTTTGGCGTAAAGACTTACAAAAACACTGTCCGAAATTATTCAAGTATGCACAAAACAGAAACAGCTCCTGCAGGATATGCATCTATCCTGCAAGAACTGCCCCCTATTCGGTAATAAATACCAACTAAATGGTTGAAAAATGTACTGTGATGTAGATGAAGGACTCTATATGAAGCTAAACTTCTCCTGCAATGCGCTAAAGTATGCCCGCGAGATGGTTAAATCATTTGCCCAATCGAAAGGAGGGTAAAGCTTGCATTGCTTACCCTGAATCATGGCCAAGTAGCTGATGTTGATGATCTGATTTTGGCTTATCGCCACGAATGAGGAGGAGTGGTTAAGTATGTCCTTAGAGTTGGTGTGCCGCCTTAGGAATTGCTGGCTTTGATCGCTTAGGTGCACCGCCCATTGCTTCCGCTCGTTTACGTAGGTAAAGAAGCCGATCTGCTCCAAATGCAATATCTGAAATCCGGTAATGGTTGCAACCATAAAGGTAGAGTCTCCAGGTAACAGCTGGGAGAGAGAGCTCCGAAAGGATAGGCTTGTCCGATTGCTCTGCGCATACTCGAAGAAACGGCTCATAACAACATTAAGATCGTCTGCGTCGAAAGGCTTTAGCAAATAGTCGAAGGCGGATGAGCGCAGCGCTTCTAATAGGTACTTCTCGTAGGAGGTGTAAAAGACAACCTGCATGGACCAGTCTATCTGATCGCGCATTTCGCGAAGCAGCTCCAACCCGGTAGTGCCAGGGAGCTCCACATCTAGGAAGAGCAAATCGGGGCGCTGTGCCAGGATTACCTTTTTTGCTGTGGTTGGGGTTTCCGCCTCACCCGTTATCTGAATGCTATCGTACTTAGAAAGAGAGTCTCTGAGAATCTTCACATGAAAATCTTCATCATCGACAATTACTACATTAAATTTTCTCATTTAGGTATGGTTTACTCTAGTATTTCGCCTTTAAGATTTATACTACTCTATTTCGAAGGATATCCCCCGCTGGCGGGGGTTAGGGGGTGGATTTTTAGAAGTGTATAGCGACCATTGGCATCAAGTTTTGACCTCTAGCGTCTACTTTCCTCCCCCGTCCCCCTCCAAAGGGGGATACGCTTTGTGCTACGACTTGCTGATTCCTTTACGTCTAACTCTATTATGATTGATGTTTACTTTTTTTTAGCGATATCCCTGATGGTTTTCTATTCTATAATAGCTTGAAGCTGTAGATTTCTTAGTGCATCGGACATCGCTACATATCGAATGAGTAATGCTTTGGTATGTAAACATCTACTCGTGTGCCATTAGCGCCATCCTTTGATAGGTTGGCGATGGTAAAGGCTATTTGCTGCTCGTTTTTTTCATTGAGCAGCTGAATGGTTTGGTAGATAACCTTAAGCCCTGTACCTGTTCCCTTATGGCTGCTCATACCAGGGAAATATCCTGATCCATTATCCTGAATCTGAATATTTACTCCATCATTCTGCTCCTTTACGGATACGCTCAGCATTTTATGCCCCTTCATGCCGCGTAATGCGTGCTTAATGGCATTCTCGACTGGGATTTGTACGATCATGGCGGGAACAAAGATGCTGCTACAGCTTACGCCTGCCTCCACATTCCAATCGAGGCTGAAGTCTTCGCCAAGGCTTTGCCGTTCGAGGTTAATGTAGGTCTGCACAAACTCCAGCTCCTGCTCTAGGGATACGCTTAGGGATTCCGAAATCTCCAAGCTCTTCCGAAGCAGCTTAACTAATCCGCGAAGCTCGGCCTGCTCCTTTTCACTCTCGGCAGTTATCAGCTGCCGATTGAGCACATTAAAGATAAAATGCGGAGAGATGCGGTTGCGAATACTCTGCATACGCAGCTTTGCCACCTGGTTGAAGTACCGAATGTGCTGCAGGTCGCGTTGCTTTCGCATGTAGAAGTATATGAATGCGGCAATGGCAAGAATTATCAGCAAAGCTAGCCCCCAGAGGTATCTTGCCAGCAGTAAATTCTTCACCCGACTCTGCTGAGCCTGAATAAGCATGTCGCGATGGAGTAAAGAGGTATCCTGCCGATAGCGCATATCGTGCTCGGCCACCCTATTCTTCACCCTTTCCGACTGAACCTTATTTTCTATCGCTATATTCTTCTTTAGGAATAGGTACGCCTGCCTATAATCGCCGGTACGATCGTAGTAATCCTGTAGAAATTTATGCCGAATGGAGATGATCGAGGGCTCGATGCCTGTGGTATCGCTGTAGCTCGTCAGTAGCAAGCGGGCTTGCTCCTTTCGGTTTTGCTTTAGGGCAATGCCGGCCTTTACGGTCGCTAGGTAGTAGAGCGCCGTTGGCTGCTTGATGGAGGAGAAGAAGCGAAAGCTTCTATCGGCATAGTACTGCGCGGAGTCGAGCCGGTTTAACTTTAGATAGATGTCGCTCATGTTGAGCTCGCAGACGTAAATCGAGTAGTCGACATGCCGGGGGAGCACCAATGCCCTTGCCTTCGTAAACCAGGGAAGCGCCCGTGCGTATTCCTCCTTATAGTAGTAGTAGTTGCCCCTATTGTTGCAGAAGGAGAACTGTTCGCCCAACCTTCTTTTGTTCAGCGTCTTCTCGGCCATGCGGAAGTACGTGTCGGAGAGATCGAAATCGCGCAGCCCCATGTAAACCTGTCCGAGACCAAAGTAGATGGGGAACCCCATGTTGCCGGTAAGCTGCAACGAATCGCTCACAAAGAGCGCCCTTCTGAAGTAGCAGGCGGCATTCGTGAGATCTCCCTTCATCATATAGGTATCCGCAAGGTTTATCAGGACGTTGGGGACAATCTCCTTTAGGTTACCCGAAGGCTTCAGCGCGTAGGCCTTGGCAAAGTAGACAATCGACGAGTCGAACGAGCCCAATCGCTGATGGTATATCCCGTAGGAGTTATACGCCGAGGCCAACAGGAACGTAACACGTGGTGATGCAGCGCTCTTCCGGCAGAATCTTACGATTTGGTTGATGTAGCTGCGTGCAGTATCGTAGGAATCGACCATGAGGTAGCAGCTGACCTTTACCTGTAGAACCTCGTGGTACTGCAGGCTATCCTTTACCAGCTTCATTGCCGAATCGGCCTGCGCTCGGGCAAATGGTACATTGCCCGACAACGAATCGCGGGCTACAGCAATGAGCGATTCTATTTTTGGCTGGTTTTGCCCATCGGCATATTCCTTTGATTTACCGCACGACAGCAGCAACAGGAGTGGTAGTAGAAAACAGGCACCTTTAAGCAATACTTTATCCGATATTTTTGGTTCCATAATACTTTACTCCTATACTAAGGTAAATCGATACTATAAAGCTTCCTTCTTGTTTTGCAGCAGAAGGCAACATTCTAACGAGCAGCGCTCTGCATCAAGGATACTATCTTGATAAATAATCGTCACGAAATGCCACAAAGCTAGCATTCGAGCTGCAATTTAGCTATAATTTACACCACACTATACCGGATAGGAACTTTTTTCTGCACGTTACCTACAAATACGGTATCCCTAATCCAAAATTGGCAATTAACCCGTATTTATCACCATTCGAATCAACGATTAATCGGATTGCACGAATCTCACCGATTGCTTGGCCCCACTTTATAGCTGCAGAATTAGGAGGACGCGGAATATACGCTTCCAAATATCGATGTAAACGCCATCGCAGACAAGCCTACTGCCTAAACCATGCCGTGTTGAATGAAGGAGCTATAGCTCCTTCAATATTTTCACCCGCTCCTTTATGCTTTCCAGATGTTTTTCCTCGCTATAGGATGGATCGCGGGTATCAATGTATAGCTGGCAGGGCAGCTGGTTGCACTTACCGCAATGCTCGTGCTTCTTCTTGTCCTTGCAGCAGCGGTATATGGGGCAGCAGTCCAATTCCATATACGGAGCCCAAAATACTTTTCCTTGAATGGCTTCGCACCCATTACAGGTTTTGCCGTACTCATCACAGGTAGTGCAATCTACCCCACAGAGACTAATTACGCTCATTATATCTACTTATTTGTACTGATTAATAAAACAGATTCTTTTCTACCACTCTACTTGAGTAGCAATACCAGCTACTTCAGCTGTAGGAAGTCGCCATCGATTATCATTACCTTTACGCCATTGGTGGTGTGCGAGCGATGCGAGCTAAGGTCGTCGGAAACAACGTAGGTCATTCCCTTCGAGAGGGTAAACTTCTCGCCAGTTTGCATTTCGCTTACAAATTCGCCCTCGAGGCAGTGCACAATGTGCCCTTTCTTACACCAATGGTCTGCCAGGTATCCCTTGGTGTATTCTACCATTCTAATTCTTAATCCGGGGAACTGAACCGTTTGCCATAGCGCAACACCCTCCTCGCCCTTATGCTCGGTGGTAGGAATTGTCGACCAATCGATGGTCTGAAATGGAATATTTTTTTCGTCCATAGCTTTATGTAGGTGATGTTACCATTAGCTTCTTTTTAATGCTGATACCTATTATTAGACGAGGACTCCGGCTTTCATCTGTTCTATCATTGCAGGCTATAGCTTGTAGAATAGATTTGTCTGAGGCGAGAGTTTCAACCGAACGGGGCATCGTTATTCTTCGCAAAAACGAAAGTTGCTCCTTCGCTAATCACATAATTGCAAACTATTGCTTACAGAATAAGATCAATAGAGCCATTAGCTATTGCCATAATAGAGAAACATTACTCAATATCAGCTCTTTTTATCCATCCTTCAACAGTCGCAGATCCGTAATATCTAATTTTAATCCATTCGTTATTCTTTTCCAAGATTTCAATAGCACTACCTTGTGGAATAATAACACTGCTCCTCTGATAGCTAGAGCTGTAAATATACGTTTGAGTTTTTGATGTTTTAGTCAGTGATCTTTTTTTCAAATTCTTAATAAACTCTTGAACAAACTTTGGTGGATTAATTACTCTACGAAACTCAACTATGTTTTCAGGAGAAGGATTAATGCCATTCCCTAAAATAAAATTATCAGGCTTATCTTTATAGATCACTAGAGGATCACTACCTCGGTTATAGAACTGAGTGTCGTTAACAAAATCGACAAGCGTATTAATAAAGTTAGTTTCAAAAGAAGAACTTAACGTACCTGATGCTGTATCGAAACAAATATTTACATCCTTAAGTAATGAATCTACAGAAACTTTTATTCGATTCATTTCATCGTCCCACAAACTTTTAGAACAGTAGTAGTACCTATAACTATTTGAAGGATACCCCTTGGGTAATAAGCCCAAATCTCCTTGAGTATAGTATGTATAGATACAGTTATTATAGAATATCTCATAGTTTTGGTCTGCATTAGCATGATCTTCATCTTTTACCTGTACCCAAGCATATCCATCTAAAAAATCGTTCATTGTTTTATAATGCCAATTCTTTTCTGAAGATTGGCATTGTACATCAACACTAGCAATGCAGATTATTAAAAGTAAAAAATATCTCATTTTGAATTCTACTCTATTAATACTTTATGTGTTTTAAGGTAAAATCTCGTTTGATAAACACTTCCTTCGTTAGGCTAAAACTTCTTCCTTCGTTAGTTCTAACATTGCAGGCTATAGCATGCAAAATAGATTCGATTGAAGCGATAGCGTCAGTCGAACGAAAGTTATTAATACAATTCCTTCATTAAGTCAATCGTTTTTTGAGGTATGGGAATTTTCTTCTTTTTTTCCATTAATGTATTTCTATCAAATTCAATGGTATTTGTTTTTCCAATCAAATGAAAAATGTAAACGTTTTCATTGAAAGTTCTTTCTCTTCCTCTTGATAATGAATGATCCAACTTGCCATTAATTTTAATTTCAATTGGAACGCCTAACTCTAAGTTGCACAATTTAAAGTTCTCTCGTTTTGGTTGGCCTATTTCATAGTAATCATATTCCAAATGAAGTTCAATGGTACTATCAGCCATGCTCAACCTGAATATTAAGAATTTTCTTGAACTTCCAATTAAGTTTAAATATTGAATATTTTTTAGTGTACGCCATATTTGTCCACTAGGTTTTTCTTCAGCTTCGATTAAGTCTTTATTCCATCTTTTGTATTGTAGTACTAATGCGTCATTTTCACTGTCAGAATTGTAATCATTTAATATTATTAGATTACAATTATATAAATCAGGACCTTTATCTTTTTCTGAGACAACTAATTTGTTGTCGATTAAAAATCCTGATCTTGAATTAATATCTGTTTTCCATTCTGTGGCTTTCTTTCTATCAGTAAAAGATTTTTGATCTTTCGTATATGAATAGTAATTATGAAAAACTTGCAATACAAACTTTTCATTTTTCAGTATTATTTGGTTGTTTTTCATTTTACAAATTGCTGGTAACTTGTTTACATATACACATAAAACAAACAATATATCTCAATATGGTATAATATGTATACCCTTTATTCGAATCAAGCGTAATCATATCACAATAGCCATATAACCAAGTAGTTTTAACCTCATTTGGTAAAAACATTCACTTTCTCTAAACCCATCATTTTAGGTATTAGCCTAATCTACGAGTCCATTAAGTCGTCTAAACCAAATCGACAGTAGGTTTCGTTCTGCTAATTAATAAATAAATCCGCTCCGTTAAGCAATATGTAGGCATATTTTTAGGCTTAGCGGGTTACATTAGGGTACTATAGGGTAGCTATAAGCGCATTACACCGTTTTTTTATATCTCGGTCTTGCTATTCTTGTAAAATAGTTATAGCTTTATTATGTCTTTCTTAGCTAATGTAGAGAAAGCAGAGGCGGAAGAGGTAAATGGGCTTAAGCCGCATTGTATAAAAAGGAGAATACAGCTACCGGAATGCCCATAGCACTATTTACACCAGAAGGAAGGGATGCTTCGTGATAGGAAATGCATTTTTTACCAGCCGAAGCGAATACCTACCTAACAGAATCACCGTTCACACTTTTGCGAATGAATACTTCGACAGTGATTGTACCATTTACACTTTTTGGAATGAGCCTTTTGCTCGGCATATCCTCATTTACACTTATCGGAATGGTACTTTTCGGTTCAATTCCCCTATTTACACTTATTGATATAGTGCTTTTAGGTTCGTTTCCTTTATTTACATTTTGGGAAATGGTACTCTTCGGTTCGATTCATCGATTTACACTTTTGGGAATGGTACTATTCGCCATATACCACCCATTTACACTTTGGAAAATGGTACTTGCCGAATCGGTTGACCTATCTGCACCTGTAGGCAGGGCAATAGGGTGGTCGATGGTACGCATCAGCCAAATGCACAGGGTACAACTGAGCGTAGTAAAGGAAAACATCTGCATACGGAGGGCAATAGCTACCGCCAACCTTAAGTAAAACCAAATATGCTAACTAGTAATGGCTAAATTTCAAACCTTTCTTCGGAGCTGCCTGCTCGATTCGCTAATGGGATATGCAAGCAGGCTGGATTATATCCTAATTTCGGCGAAGCTAGACGAGCTTTCGGCGTCGAAAATCTACCAAACGTTCCGCTACTCCCTAACCAAAATGGAGGAGGGCTATATGCAGAGCCAGAAAAACCCCTTTACCGAGGCGCTGGGCGATATTGTGCTGCGCAGGAGCCGAACGTTCAAGTCCATCCACCATGTCATACAGAGCTACCTCTACTCCGACGTTGATGCCGAGAGGGAGGCGGCGCAGAAGCTGCTGCTGCTCTTTAAGAGGTACAAGGCGGAGTTCTCGAAGACGAGCAGCAGGGGTGTAACCGGTATAGTGTCGAGCTTTATTGAGGATGTAAAGCAGCCGGATTACGCCGATGCCGTGGCAACGCTGCTGCTAAACGCCAAGCTACAGCAGCTGCTGCGGAATCAGACCGAATACGAGGAGGTTTTTCTAAAGAGCATTGCCACGGATGTCGAGAGCAGCAAAACGGTGGTTGCCTCCAGTATCCGCAAGGCGTTTACGATGGAGATGCGCGACCTGCTGCTTTTCGTGGGGACAAAGGCGAAAGAGTATCCCGATAGCAAATGGAGCGAGCTGAACGGACAAATCGCCATTCACAACACCAAGTTCGTAAAGGGCGAGGGGCTGCGCCAAGCTGCTCTGAAGAAGAAGCGGGAGAGCAAGAAGGGTAAGGAGTAGCGGAGGGGGATGGGCGAAGGATGGAGGCTATTGCCAATTCTATTTAAAAAGGCTGTAGCTGTTATGATAGATCCAGCTGTGGCAGGAGCACATAGCCGTAAGGGTTAGAAATATATAGTATTACGTTTTTGAAAGAAAGGGTTCGATAGCTAGCATCGAATCAAGATATAGGCACGTAATCCCCTCCGTGGAGGGGTAGGGGTGGGTTAAGGACGCAAAAAAGGAGTGAAAGACATTGATTTAAACGAGTAAACCCACCCCCTACCCTAGATATTTTGCTTTTAAGAATTAGACAGACTCCATTTCGAAGGTTATCCCCCGCCGGCGGGGGTTAGGGGGGGGATTTTCGGCAGTGTATAGTCACTATAAGCTTTGCATTTTCATCATAAAACCGCATTTTCCACCCCCTGCCCCCGCCAGCGGGGGATATGCTTTGTGCTGCGATATGCTGATTACTTTATGTCTACCTCTTTTATGAAAAATAGGCTCCCCCCGTTTCGTCTTTTCCTATTATGAACGATGGAATCTTCAGAGAGAAATCGGCAGATAGCGATATCCCTGCAGCTTATCGGCAGCTGCACCAAAAAAGAAGAAGGTATGCCAGCTACGATTCGCCAGCATACCTTCCTATACGATTGTTGCTTTCGGATTAGCTCATTGCATAGGCAATAAACGAGATATTACCGCCACGTTCGCTGTCCGAAACAAGAGTTGCCTGAATGTCTGTAGCCCGCCTATCGCCAGCAATAAGGGTAAACATGCCCGACACCACCCCGTTAACCTTGGCATTGGCAACAGCAGCGGTAAGCAGCGACCTATCGCTCTCTTGCACCCAGCTCGTAAGGGATTTTCCAATGGCGGAGCCAGCCTCGTGCCCAAGAATCGCCTTAGCCTTATCGTTCAGGTCGAGGACAACCAAATCGGGGTCCACCATCATCGTAATAAAGCTATGGTCAATGGCATCCTGCAAGCGCTCGGCGCTGGTAGCTTTCCGCTTCATCTCCTCCTGGGTGGCATGGAGCTCCTCGATGTTCTGCCGCATCTCCTCCTCCTGGGCCTTCATCTCCTCTGCCTGCATCTGCGATAGGGAGAGGAGCTCGTTGGTACGGGCATTTACCCGTATCGACAGGATGGACGATGCAAAGGTCTCGGAGATACGGGCGAGGTAGGATTTCACATGCTCGTCGAAGCGCTTAAACGAGGCGACCTCGACGATGCCAACAATCTCCGCGTTATGGATCAGCGGGAAGAGCAATAGCATCTGGGGCTTCGAGGCGCCCAAGCCGGAGGTGATTCGGAGGTAATCCTGGGGTATCTCGGTAAGCTCGATTGGTGCTTGTTCGAAGTAGCAGGAGCCAAGCAAACCCTCCTCCAGCAAGAAGGTTTTCTTCTGCAGCTTCATCCTATCCCATGCCATGCAGGCCACCATCTCGAAGTATTTTTGGTCATCGGCATCTTCGTGCACCAGGTAAAGCGCCCCCTGGTTTGCACCGATGTAGGTAACTATCTGCCGAACCACCTGCTGGTATAAGGAGTTAACGCTTGCATGATCCTGTTGAATCACCCTACCAAAGAGGGTGACTCCCCGCTCAATCCAGCTCAGCTTTTCGTCGGCAAGCTTCCGTAGTGCCTCCTCTTCGTCGGCCTTTACCAGGCTATCCCTCATCGACAAAAGAGAATTACCAAGGATATCGCCTTCGCCCTTAGAGGTCAGCGCTGCCGAGAGGTTCCCCTCGCCTATAGACTTTGTAAAATCGACCACCTCCTCGATGGAGCGGTGGAGGTTGTTGAACGAATGTGCCATCTCCTCGATCTCATCGCCCGATTGGATGTTCACGCTCGACACTTTAGCGTAGTTGCCTCGGGCAAGATCCTTCAGCGCCACGCTAACCATATTAATAGGGTCGATAATCCTTTTGATAATGTAGGAGGTAAGCCGGTAGAAGATCAGCAAGCCCAACCCGAAAAGGATAAAGAAGGCAATGAAGAAGATCTTTAGGTTGGCCGATGTTAGAAAGTTGCCCGGTATAAGCAGAATGCTTACGTCGTCACTTTTTAGGATATTCGACTGGTTGTTGATGTAGGCTAGGTACTCCTTGCCATCGCTATCCACAAAGTCGTAGAAGCCAGCCGCCTTGCTTTTAATCGCCTCAATCAGCTCCTCGTTCTTGCTGTAGCTGTTCGAGAGCACCTCCGAGGCCTCCTTTCCTACCCCATCTTCCTTATCGTAGACCAGCAGCTTGTGGCCGGAACCAACAATAAAGAATCGGCCCCCTTCGTCCTTGAGCCCGTTTATAATTTCCTGGTTCAGCTGCGATATATTAATGTCAGCCCCAACAACACCAACAACTTGGTTCTTCAAAATGACGGGAAGCCCCATGGTAATCACAAGGTAGTCGGTGCTGGCCTCGTAATTTTCGACGTAGGGCGAGGTGATATGCAGCTGGCGGGTGTCTTTGGGGATGGTGTAGTAATCGCCCTCCTCATCGTCGGTGGCGGTATAGTCGGCCAGCTCAATGGCGCTATCCTTTCGGTATACGGTTGCGCAAAACTTTCCCGTGATGGTAGCCCCAGGAGTATTCAGCAGCTTAGCATCCAAGCTATCAACGGCCAAAGGCTCCCAATCGGCCCATATAGATGTCAATTCGGGGTTACTCTTAAGAAGGCCCGTAAGATTATTAATGATGATGGATCGCCTTTCCGATCGGGGGTACCGATGGACGTACTCTAGCGACTCCCTTTCGGTTATGAGGAGCTTCTCGGTCTTGCCTAAGCTGGAGGATAGCTGGGTGGATATCTGCTCGGACAACGCTTTTATCGTGTTGTACTTCTCCTTGAGCAGAAGAGATTTAACGCTCTGGGTAGAGACAATGCCGGTAAGGGTGAAGAATAGGAATACACCTCCCACAATAGCCACCATTACCTTTTTTTTCAAGCTTTTACCCAAAGTAAAGCTTATACTTTTCATAGATTCAAAAATGTTAGAGTGGTATAATACATGGCCAACGCGACAATCAAGCTAATTCGGCTAAATATTCATCCACCAATTTCAAACTTGCTGCTCCACCCTAAGAAAACACTACCGGTAGGAGGTAAAAATGAAAAGAGTAAAACAATACGGAACCTTACTTGAAGAGGGTTTCTAGTCGAAACCATTCGCTACAGCGCGGTATACACTTAGCGATCCGTTTAGTGTACGACCCGTGCAAAAATAAATATTCGACGATGCGTTCAAGAGATATTGCACACATTATAGTTAAACTTATTTAATGGTCGTTCTACTTTTTTTAGATAATTCGAGGCGTAAAAAAAAGGTCAGTCCAAATTAAAACGGCGAGCAGCATCAAAAGAAGCATAAAGATAAATCCGTCATCATTTCCACATCATAAAACAGCTGGCACATAACGATATAAACGAACAGCCATACCTTTCAATCTAAATAAGACACAGAATATCAGTCCCAGCATGGGGGTAAAAATCGAGCATTTTACAAGTACAAACAGATGACAAATAACAGCTAACCTTAAGTATTTATGAGCTCAACTCTCAGCTCCATAACAATTTTGGAGGGGAAGACCTTCCAGCAGCCCATCATTATAGCGTTTCGCGGTAGCAGCCTCGTAGGCCATCGCTCTCAGGGTTATCTCTTCTACAGATTAAACTCTACTCGCCAGTATAGCCAGAGATGTCGCTTTTAAAAGAAATATCGATCATAATGGAGGTAGACGTAAAGGAATCAGCAGATCGTAGCACAAAGCGTATCCCCCTTTGGAGGCAATGTCGTTAACTTAAGGGCCAAACTGCTATAAAATTGCATATTATATATCTCCTACGGAGAAAAAAGGAGTGGCGTAGGAATGATGCTACAAGTCTCTAACCGCTATGCGGTATTCTGGCCGTTATAAATTTGTCCGTAGGACATTACGATTTGTAGAAACCATCCATCTCCTGCCTATTTACCTCGTAGAGGTTAAACTGGTAATGACTATGGTCGTTTTCTTTATGGTATAGGACCTTCCGCTCTAGGTGGAGGTTTATGCCCCATGGCATCAACTTAATGATCAACTTAATGATCAACTTTTCTTAACTTAACGACATTGCCCTTTGGAGGGGGAAGGGGGAGGAAAGTAGACGTTATAGGTAAAAGCTTGAAGCCAATTGTAGCTATACACTTCTAAAAATCCACCCCCTTTTCCCCCGCCGGCGGGGGAAATCCTTCGAATTAGAGTAGTGTAGATCTTAAAGGTGAAATCCCTGCCAATATAGATCTCCACTCAGCACAACAATCCCCATTTCGAGGCCATCGTGCCCATAAAAAGAAGCTTATTTTAGTATACATCAAAAATAACAGGCATAACCATTGCTTGTTTAGTGTTATTTCTATATTTTTAGCATACCTAATCTTTAATCACTCGTATAGGCATGGCAAAAAATAAAAAAAAGAAAAGCGGCGCGCAGCAGCCAAAGTTCACCGCTAAAGACATTATTCAGAACCAGGAGAACGAGTACCGCAAAGGGCTAACGGAATTTCTGCAACGGATAGATCTGCTGGAACCATTTAACCGCCTTCCTCCTATAACCATCAACACCTTAATTAAGGTTCGAATATCCTCTGTAAGAATAGAACCAATCGGCAAAGACAAGCTAAACAAAGAGGACTCGGAATACGTAAAGAGCTATCTTTCTCACATCCTACAGATGGAGCACAAAACACGCTACCCCAATGGTGCAGCGTTAACAAACAAAGAGTTTGCAATTTACCTGATGACCTTACACCTCCACATCAGCTCGTACCTCGAGAAGAGCAACGACGAAGAGGCAAGAAAAGCGTTTAGCGAAATGATCAGCTATATAGAGGAGCAACGCGACAGTGTCTTTGGTACGCTTCAGTACCACATCAACTTTTCGTCATCGTGGATGTCCAACCCCATCGACGGGTATGTCGAATACGAATCAGTAGACTTCGACGTTAAGGATGACGATAAAAGAACTGTTTACGACTCGTGGTGTTCGCCGGTTATTTTCCGATACAAAACCATAGCGCCTCGAAAGCAGCATGTCGTTATCGATGGAAAAAAGAGGGAGGTATTCGAGATGGCCTATGCTTCGTTTGAAGGCGAGTTAAGGTGGTGCGCCATTCCGCCAAAGCTCCTTAAAAAAGAAGGGGAAGCACCTGTACGCCTATTCATTCAAAAGCACGCGCTGAACCGAATGAACGAGCGCCTAGACTATATCCTCAACGAAATGCAGTACTTTTTCTCGGCAAAATCGGTAGTAGAAACAACCAAGGTAAAGCATATAGGCGACGACAGATACCTCATCCCCGTCGTATTCTACGGACGAAAGCTGGGCTACCTTGTAGCCAACTACGTGGACTCCATCCTAGTGGTAACCACCTTCCTATTTATCACGCAGGAGGGAACACCCGAAGGGATGCTTCTAAATAAGCTCACCGGATTTAAGAAGCTCGACAAGAAGTACCTCTGCATCGACAAGCTGAGCACCTTTATCAACTCCGACATAGCATCGAAACCCGAGTTGGTTAAGCTGCTCGAGGATGCCAACCTGGGCCACCTCGTTGATCTTTACGAAGAAATCAAGTGCGTATGCCTCGATCAGGAGGAGAACCTGCACGATCCGTCGTTCATAATGGAGTACATCCAGAAGAAGCAGGAGGAGGAACAGCTCAGCCTTACCGAGCAGCAGGAGCAGAAAGAGGCCGAAGAGGAGATGCTTACCCCCATACCCAACCTAGTGGAGGAGTTGCCGATGCTACTCCCCCTTGCAAGCAAGCAGGCGCAAGTAACTGGGCAGCAACTAGTCTAACTCCACCACCCCATCGTGGTCGAAGTACCAGATGTACCCCTTCACATTGGGATACCCCATCTTGCGTAGCGTGTTGATGTAGCCAAACACCTGGTAGCGATGTTTGGGGTCTTCCACCTCGCCAAACTTAAAGTCTACCACAACGGTTTCGCGGTCGTTCATCATCACGCGATCGGGACGACGAACCCGGTAGTCGTCGCCAGGGAGGATAATATCACCCTCGGCAACAATGGCATGCCTTCCGTCAAACCATTCGGCAATGGTGGGGTTGTTGAGCTTGGCAAGAACCTGTTTCTTGATAGAAACCTGCTCGTCGACCACCATAAGTCCCTCCTCAACCATTGTATCGAGCGCAGAATCAATATCAGTAGGGGTATTGATGAGCGAGAAGAGCCTATGCATCAGCAGCCCTTTCTTCAGATTGCCGCTACCCTCTGCCAACGTGGTGGAATAGCTCTGCTTTATCTTAGAGAGCGGCCTACCGATCCTATAGGTAGTAAGCGAAATGGTATTGTCGGAACTCTCCTTTGCAGATGTTCCCGCTCCACTCCCCCTTTCTCCTAAGGTGATGGTGGTTGGCTCCTCGCCCTCGGCAGGCTCCACAATCGTTGCGCCAGGGATAAGAACAGCCGCGTCAAAGAGCAACGTTCCGATGTGCTCCTTCTTGTGCGATTTGGGAATGTAGAGGTACAGCTCCTGTTCGGCGCGCGTAAGCGCAACGTAGGCAAGGTTGATGTTGTCGATGTAGCTCTGCAGCTGTTCCGTGAAGGCATCCTCGGCAAAAGCACTCTTCTTCAACGATGAACCGTACTCTACGGGTATTGCTTCTAGGTACTCATCATCTACCGACACAGCCTTGCCGCTCACCCATAGCGTAGTCTTGCGGCTGCCGGTTGCCGGCTCGTAGTCCCAATTGAAAAATGGAATTAAAATCACCTTATACTGTAGCCCCTTAGACTTATGTACGGTCATAATGGTAATTGCCTCCTCCTGATTGGGCAGGTACAGTTCGGTACGCAATCCACGCTCGTCCCACCACTCCACAAACGAGGTTGCATCCGACACCTTTTGGGTGGCAAAGCCCAACACCACATCTGCAAAGCCCCCAATAAAGGGCAACTCGTCCACAATTTCGTTTAGGTGATACTCGGCGATGATCGCTTCTACCGCTTCGGGCAGCGGAAGGTTAGCAATGCGCTCGATGAGTGCTGTTACACGCTCGCTGATTGCACTCTCGAAGTATCCGTGAGCAATGGGCACATTCTTTTCCAGCTTCTCGATGTAGGAAACCAGCGCTGCGCTAATCGCATCGGTAGGATTAATGGAAAGGCGAAGGATGGAAACGATAAGTTTAACCGCATTCGACGACGAAAGGTAAAGCGCACCTTGCGAGATGAAGCTAAAGCGGTTGGCCTTCTCTGGCACACTTGCATTACGCGCCTCCAGCAGCGCCTCGGCAACCATTTGCCCCTCGCTTTGCCTACGCACGAGGATGGCAATGTCCGAAGGATTGTAGCCCTGCACATCCTGCAGCTCCGTGATCCTCTCCACCAGCTTCTGCATCACCAATTGCGCCCTGTCGGAGGAGTTGAGCTCGTTAGCCGAGCCATCGGGCAAAGCGGAATCACCGTTAACCTTTTCCATATGGATATATCCACCGCGCTTGCTCTCGACATCGGGAACGTTTTGGGAAACGTCCTCGTAAACCTTGGAGATAACGTCGCTATCAATCCCCTCTGCCGCCATCTTCTGCTGCAGCGAGTTTGCCATAATGGGGAACACCGCGTTGTTGAACTCCACCACGTTGCGCTTGCTGCGGAAATTGGTGTCGAGCGATATCTTTTCGGGTGCAAAATCCTCAAATACGCTGATGCCCAAGGTGCGCCAATCGCCATTACGCCAGCGGTAGATATTTTGCTTTACGTCGCCCACCACCATGGCGTACCCTCCCTCGCCAATGCTGTTTTCCAACAATGGTTTAAAGTTGGCGTACTGCTGCTTGGAGGTGTCTTGGAATTCATCAATGAGGTACGAGCCGAAACGGTTGCCCATTTTCTCGTAGATGAAGGGCGCGTCGCTCCCCTCAATCAGCTTATTGATGATGTGGTTGGTATCCGATATAAGAAGCAAGTTATCCTCCGATGCCAGCTCGCGCACCTGCCTGTCGATGTCGGCCAGCACGCCTAGCGTACGGAAGTTTTTGATGGCAACGGCGTAGGTGTTACGCTCGTGCTCTATATAATGGAGTATATTTCCAAGTAAAGGATTAAGCTGGCTGTAAACCGCATCGGCCATCTTGGGCTTCGACTTGCCCATCCACTTATCGGGGTTGTTAAAGGCATCGATAGCCGCTTTGTACGACGATGGCACAACGCCCTCCATTGCCTTAAAGAAGATGGTGGCAAAGCTGCGACTGCCACCAGGGATATCCTCCAGCTTTATGCCGTTGTTCTCGAGGTAGCGAACGGCCTTCTCGCCGGTTGCCTTGTACTCCTGCTCTGCCGCCTTGCTCTTGGCGGTTAGCTTGCGGTAGTAGCTATCGAGAAACTCCTTGTCGCCAATCTTCTCGTAGAACGATTCGGGCTGCTGGCGGAAGTCCTCGCGCATCAGCTGGCGCCCTAGGTCGGTAAGGATGCCCGAAAGCTCCCAGCTGTCACCCTCGTTCAGACGCTCCTCCACCAAGTCGAAGAGCCAGCGCTGCAGCTGCTCGTCCTCGTGCAGGCTCTCCAGCACCTTATCAACGGCTAAGGAGAGAACCCTGTCTCCATCCAGCTCCAGTGCATACCCCGGCTGGATGTTGAGCTCGCGAACAAAGTTGCGCACCACCTTTTGGAAGAACTTGTCGATGGTGGAGATGGCAAAGTTGGAGTAGTCGTGCAGGATACTGGTAAGCACCAGCTGAGCGCGCTTGCTTACCTCACGTTCGTATTCCATTCGAGAGCTATCATCATCCCAAAGCGATTGCTGCTGCCCCTGCTCGCCTTTTAGCATATCAACAAGCACCGAAAGGTAGTTGGGCTCGCGTCCATCGCCCCTTCTGTACTTCGCAAGGGCGTGCAATTCCTCAATGATGCGCGTTTTCATCTCCTCCGTTGCCTTGTTGGTAAAAGTTACCGCCAATATGGCGCGGTACTCCATCGGACGACGAATAATTTGGAGGATATACTCGCGAGCAAGGGTGTAGGTTTTCCCCGATCCTGCTGAGGCGTTGTAAACTACGAGCTTCGACATACTTGTTGAATATAAATTTTCGAATGGGATTTAAAGATAGCAATTTAGATGTTAGATAGTAGACGCTAGATAATAGACAAAAAGCATTCAACCACAAAGGGCACAAAGTAATTCCTTTGCGCCCTTTGTGATAGCCTTTGAGTACTTTGTGGTAAATAAAGTCTAGCCTCTATTTCTGTGATCTCTGTACCTCAGGGTCTCTGTGTTGAAAGAGACTAAAACCCCTGCAAGTTAATATCGTCGGTATAGGTAAAGTTTACCCACCTCCCCATCTTCTTCTGGATTACCTTAAAGTGATGACGATCCTCCTCGCACACTAAGGATATGGCTGTTCCGGGGGCTTCGGCACGTCCCGTACGCCCAATCCTATGGATGTAGTCTTTTGGCGAGCGGGGCAGTTCGTAGTTTATTACGTAGGGAAGGAATTCGATATCGATACCGCGCGAGGCGAGGTCGGTAGCCACCAATACGGTAATGCGTCCTGCCTTAAAGTCGGCTAACGCTTGTGTTCGGGCGCCCTGACTCTTCTTGCCATGCAGTGCAGCTGCTTTAATACCATTCTGCCTTAGCTTAACAACCACCGCATCCGCGCGAATAGTTTCGGAGACGAAGATGAGCACCTGCTCCATGTTCTCCTGATCGATAAGGTAGCGAAGTAGAGGCCCTTTTCGCTCGGGCGTTACGTAGTAGGCTAGCTGGGTGATGTTGTCAAGGTTTTGCTCCTCTGCCTCCACCTTTACCACTACCGGATCACGCAGCAGAATGTCGTTAAGCGTGGTTACATCCTTGCTTAGCGTTGCCGAAAAGAGCAAGTTCTGACGCTTAACAGGTAGCAGCTTAAAGATATCAGCCATCTCGTCGCGGAAGCCGAGGTTGAGCATCTTATCCGCCTCGTCGAGGACGAGCACCTGCACCTCCGAAAGGCTAACGGCATTCGAATCCACCAAGTCGAGCAAACGTCCAGGCGTTGCCACAAGTATCTCCACCCCCTGCATCTTTATCATCTGCGGGTTAATGGATACACCTCCATATACGGCTAGGCTCTTTACACGCTCGGGCAGTGCATCGCTAAAGAGGCGAAACACCTCCTCCACCTGAATAGCCAACTCCCTTGTAGGAACAAGCACCAGCGCACGAACATGACGGTTCTTCGAAGGTGCAGCCTTTCGCATCTGCTCCAGAATGGGAAGCACGAAGCTAGCCGTTTTCCCCGAACCCGTCTGGGCAATGCCTAGCATATCGCGTCCCTGAAGCACAACAGGTATTGCCTGCTTCTGAATAGGGTAAGGCTTTGCATAGTTCTGCTGTTCGAGTGCTTTAAGCAACGATTCCGATAAACCAAGGGAGGTAAAGGGCATATATGAGCTTTTAAATAAGATTGTGCCAAACTAAACGGCTGGCAAATATAACATTTATATGCGTCAACTATTGTTGGTGGCGGGTAGAGGCAGGTTTAAACCCCATCTCTACCTTGCCATTCCCCTCTCCTGCTTTACTCTATCAATAACCCAATTCAATTCAGGGTCGTTCCCCTTCAACACATCATCAAGAGTTGGGGTGATAGCAACATCGGGGATAATCCCTCTCCCCTCCTGCTCGGTTTGGTACTCTGGACGCATGCAAAGTAACCCGATGCGCGCATTTAACTTCGAGTTAGGTAGCTCGAATAGGTGCATTCGTCCAGCAACATTTCCGTTGAAAGCACCACCGGTCTCCTCCCCAACAAAGTAGGCCCGCTTCGCCCCTTTAAGATTGGACGATATGATGCACGAGGCAGAAAAGCTCGCCCCGTTAATTAGCATGTAAACCTTTCCCCTGAATCGAGTCTCCCTAGGTTTCTCAACCTTCTTCCCCAATCGGAAGTAGTACTTGCCATCGTCGCCCTTACTCATGTGCGAAAGCGCATAGGTAAAGTAAACGGGATAAAATGGCAGAATAAATGGGTCCAAAACAAGAGGGACATCCTTAAAGTAAGTAGTAAATAGGATGCTCTTAGGTGTGGTTACCTCCATCTTTTTTATAAAGCAAAAGCTGGTATCGGCGAGGTACGAGTAGAGACAACGAACATCAAACAAGCTACCTCCAGTATTATTCCTCAAATCGATTACAAGGGTTTTCACCTTCAACGAGTCGAGCTTCTTGAACGCACTCTTGTAGAACTTCTCGTACTGCCCTCCCGTAAAGTCGTTCAGTTTCATAATGGCAATGCTGCTATCCGACTTGTAGAACGAGAGGTTCTTACTGTAGGTCTTTTCGTCGCTGTTGTAGCCCAGCAGCAGGCGCCTCTTCCTTTCGCTGCGGGCGCTATCGCGCTGGGCAGCCGTAAGCGTAACCTTTACCTTCTTCACATTAGCGTTCCCCTTAGCCGTATCCTTTGGAGCAGCCCGTCTAAGCAGCACATTACGTAGGGTATCGTTATGGCGTAGCTCGCAGGCGAGGCTATCGGCAAAGTCGAAGTCGTTGTAGAAGAAGGTGGGGAAGCGATTGCCAAGTAACCTATCCGTAAAGGTGGTTACGTAGCCATCAGCGGTTAGGGTGGTCCGATACTTTGTAAGGAGATGTTGAGCGCTAATGCCATTTACCGAAACCACCTCCGAACCCTCCTTAATAGTCTTATTCCACGAGTTATTCTTCACCACGTAAAGACGGTTGTCGAATATCCCAAACTTCAACTTCGAGAAGGGCGTATAGCCAAACTCCTTTACCCTTAGGCTGTCCTTCTCCCTCGACTTATATTCCTTATTCAGCGGAAGCATTCGCGTATGCCCCTCCCTGATACTCGACACCACCGGCGCCACCTTATAGTAGAACTCCCCGCTGGTCATCGGCTCGGTAATGGATGACTTTAGGCTATCGAACTTATAGTCGAGTTCCTTTTTGCTGATATACCAGTACAGCTGCGGATGGTAAGCCTGCAGCTTGCGGTAGAGGTAGTCGACATCCTCCTGTAGATCTTTGGGATTTTTCTTCTCAGCAAGTTGCTGGTTGTACTGCTTCACCGAGGTACAACTGCCAAGAATAAGAGCGATTAGCAGGGCAAGAGCTGGTTTTGTCATATCGTATAGCGTAATAGGTTAGTATTATCCGATACAAATGTATTTTTTTAGGCTTACAAGTAAAAATACAACCCTCATATATAAAGGAAAAGCATCTTTGCCACCAATACCCTACCCGATAGCAGGGATTTCGCCTTTAAGATTCTTGTTTTAGAGGAGTCCTCTATGAACCACAGAATAAAAAGGTTTCCCATATTAGCTCGCTTAACAACGGCAGGCAAACATAGTATCACCGAACAACCTTCTTCCGTAGACACCATGGCGCAGCCATACCAGACTGGCACGAATCCCTGTTTGAGCGAGGTCGCCTCCACAATGATCCTCAACGCTGTAATGGTCTTAGGGCTATTACCACATTTGAAGCGGTGCCATTCCTCCGCGACTGAGCGAGTTAATTCGTGCCAAGGCCTTTTGGTTCTTTTGGGCCAGCCAAAAGAACAGAAAAGAATAAAAGCTCGCGGCTAAAATCATAAGCAGCATTCAAGGTTTAGCGGAATTTTGTGCTTATATTTTTAAAAGCGATATCCCTGCCAAATAGAAGCCATAAAACAGAATCTCTTTTTTTTCGTATCTGCTGTAACATATCTCCAAGTCGAGCGTCTTATCATCAAAACTTACTACACTATGAGAATACATAAGCTTGCAGCGCTAATAGCACTTACCCTTGCAGCTGTTGCAGTAAACGCACAAATCTTTTCCAGAGGAATAGTTGGAAACGGAGAAATGGGCAAACGAGTTTTCAAGCTCAACGAATTTAAGAACATATCGGTTTCTTCAGGCATCGATATTTACCTCGATCCAACCGGAAAGAACCTAGCTGAGCTGGTAACCGACAAGAATGTTATCAACGCTGTAATAGTCGAACAAGATGGCAATACCCTTACCTTTAAGTTAAAGGAAAACGTTCGTAAAACGACCAAAGGCATTAAGATATACCTTTCGTATAAAACCATCGAAGGCATTGGCGCCTCGGGCGGCAGCGATGTTTACATGATAAATAAAAGCGCCATACTTAAGTCTAGGTCCTTAAGCATAGATGCTAGCGGAGGCTCCGACTTACGCCTCGACATCAGCGTAGAGTTGCTTAAATGCGAAAGCTCTGGCGGAAGCGATATCTTCCTAAATGGCACCGCCAATACGGCAGTCTTTAGCTGTAGCGGTGGAAGCGACGTGAAGGCAAAAGAGCTAACTACTCACACCTGCAGCATCGAATCGTCAGGTGGCTCAGATGCCATAGTTACAGCAACCCAATCAATCAAGGTAGATGCTTCAGGTGCATCAGATGTAACCTACTACGGAAATCCTAAAAGCATCTCTGTTTCGAAGTCTGGTGCATCCGACGTTTACAGAAAATAGGCAACACAACCAAACCTCATAATCAGCAGCAAAAAGGTCATCAACCCGGGTACCCGGCGATGACCTTTTTCTTTTAGCCTGCCATTGGCAATTCGCTTAACGCTCCATCCAGTAATCGTACGCCGCTTTAGCTGCGCTTGCCACCACTCTTCGCGAATGGTTATTACTTTGCGCATTCCACGTTAGCATCGAAAAGATGAAGTCGCCCTTAGGGGTATAGAATATGCCTACATCGTGATTGCTGCAATCTAAGTCGCCTGTTTTATGCGCCACCTCCACATCGTCGGGGATATCTACATACACCATCGACCTATCGAGCTGCTGCTTCATAATGTCCACCATTAGCGCATCATAGGTATCATCAACAACCTTTCCATTATATAGCCGTTCCAGAAAGAGAGCCATATCGTAGGCAGAGGTAAAGTTGTCGCGACCTTCGCTTTTGGCAACAAAGTCGAGCATTCTACGCTGCAATCTGGTATCCTTCATTCCCTGCTGCTCGATATTCCTATTTACGGAATCCATTCCAACCAAATCGATAAGAATGTTGGCGGCAGTATTATCGCTTTGAATGATCATGAGCGTTACCACATCAAGCAACGAGTAGGTGTTGCCCGTTTCGAGCAGCTGCAGGATACTGTAGCCAACCTTATCCGCTTCCTTAACCGTAATTCGCTGCCCTAGGCTAAGCATTCCGCTCTTCACCTGCGACATCACCTCCGCCATTACCGGCAGCTTTATGGTGCTAGCCGACGATACCACCTCGTGCTCGTTATGGCCATAGTTTTCACCTGTACGTAAATCCTTTACAAGAAAGGAGTAGCATATATCTTCGGAGCCAATACGCTCTACAATGCGCTGTTGTAACAACATAAATATTTTCAGTAATACGTTGATGGTTTACCTCCCTTGCACAGAATACCTTTGCAAAAGATTGCCGCAAGATATATACTTTTTAGGCATTCGGATTGCGAAGTACACGTTTTTGTACACCTCAACAGGTGGTAAACAATGCAACATTCTACACAAACTCTTCATCTGGAAGTGGAGTATTTCCCGTCTCGCAAATCACCACCACAAAGCCCTGAAAGGGCGCCATCCCCGAACATGGGGTGAAGCCCCTATGAAGAGGCGAAACCTCGTAATGAAGCGAAGATATGTGATAAGACGAAGCCTCTTCGTGAAGTAAAGCCTCCTGAGAAGGCGAAGCCCCCTCCTCCTCCCACACATTCCATTCGTCATCCCCCCATGCCAACATAGGACAGCGCGATACTCATCAGGTTTAGCGCTTCGTCATGCTATTCGAATCTTCAGGTATATACCATACATTCTTTTTCAGGTCTACCCCGCCGCCCAAATGTTCCTGCACAACGCGATCGACTATATAAACACCCTTTGTAGCCATATTCTCAAAATTGTCAATGCCGTTATTCGGAAAGCCAATCCTAGTTCTGTGGATATTATACTTATCGGAAAACTTTCTATTAAAGGCCTTCTCAACGCCATCTTTTCCAATCATAAAGCCCAACATTCCACCCCAAGTTGCCGCAGGATTATCGGAATCCCATCCGGCTAGTACCGCAATTTTTATGGTCGCTACAATATCACCCTCTCCGTAGAAGAGGCTAATTAAGCTCGAAGCAAAGTTAATCCCTGCGGCAAAGCAACCATTACAGTACCTGTTCTGAGAGGTAATATTGTAGCCATCAACTTGCGAAACTTGGTATCGTTGGTAAACCTCATCTCGTGCTTGTTCCCAAGGGATATTGGCCAGATACCTGCTTTTGACAAAATCATACATCTTTGCAGAATAGGAATCGTTGGGTAGCACTTTTCGTGATTCATCGGCCATCCAAAGAATGTTTTCCTTCTTCGACTTCTTTTTATCAACAGCAGATGCCAATGAATACATCGAGACATAAAACTCCGAGATCCACTGCGAATTAAACCTTGCAGTAGTCCGTATTGGTAGATCAGCCATCTTTAGCGCAAAATCGGGACGTGTTGGGGCAAATAGACCAAATATCTCGGTGGTTAGCTGCGCATCAATCATCTCGTATTCCGGATTATTTACAGGATCGCCTGTTGCAGGAGGAACCATTCCCTTGTTCATCAAATCAAAGGCTTTCTGATTAGATACCCACAAGTAGTTCTCCTCTTCTTTCTTTATATGCTTCTGCCAGCCATCCCTGATTTGCTCACCCGTTAGTATCGGTTGCTTATTCGATGCCAAAAGATCCTGATAGATGTACTCCATATCAGTATCATCATCAGCCCCCCATACCCCATCTGGATTAACAAAAACAAAGTCGATGGTAGCCGACAAGTTGCTTGGCACACCCTGCCCCCAGATGCTTGGCTGATCTGACTTTCCCCAATCTTCGCGAGTATAAAACTTACCCGTTTTTATCTCGCCTATCGAGCCTATCTTATCCATTTCGGTAACCAAGCCTGTCCAGTTGGCAATGCACTCACCAAGCCAAAACCCGTACAATTTGTTGGCGTATTCCGACCGAGAAATTACCCGATCGCTCTTCTTCGGATGATAGCTTTTATAGGTCAACTCCGGGTCGAAAATGGTTTTCCCTGATTGAGCATACGAGCTACTGCCAAATAGTACAGCCAAAATCATCAAAACAGCAAGCTGTCTGACATAAAAGTATCCTTTCATCGAATTATATGCTTCTGGTTTATTGTATCTCTCTTACTTTACGGCGTTACTTCAACACCCTTCTAACGGTAGCATATAGAATCTAGCTATCATCACTACGACCTGAAGCCCGTGAAGGCTTTAATTTTAATAGCCCCGAGTTTCACTCGGGGAGTTAGGTTGGAAGATGGAAACAAACCCGAAGAGGGTTGAATAGATTCTCTGAGAAACGAGCTAACTCATCACTAATACCCACCCTATTCGTTATCGAACCGCTAAGCGTAGGTGCTAGTTTAGTAGACATCTTCCCATAACACCCCGTTACGGTATTCGTTTTATTGCGGTCAAAGACCGCTACTTACCTTCGACATAGTCACAGACTATGCCGAGCCTTGTGCCGCTGCTAAGCGTAGGCTCTGCCTACGCTTTTATGCCTTACGGCCTCCGGCCGTACTGTGGCAAGATGGAAGCCTTGGCTACATAAGTTTAGAGAGAAAACTCATAGCCGAAAAACTCAACCTACTCCCCATATACAACCCCTTTTCTTGCATCATCCGAATAAATATGCAACGAATAAGAGATATCGCTCAAACAGGTAATCCGATGAATATGGTTAGTCATAACATTAGCCTTACCCAACGCATAAAACCCGGTATTATCGTCTACTTCAACCACTCTTGCAAGCTCAACTTCGCCGGTGCCATCTACCTCTTCGAATATCTCCAGCTTCAGTTTACCCTTTAGTAGGTTGTAGGCAGCAAATTCGGGGTGACCATGAATGCTGCTCTGCGCCCCCTTGTGCCAGGTCATAATTAAGGCTTCCCATCCAGACTCATCCCTTCCTATAAGCGTACGCTCGTAAGGTGTATCGCTGACTTTACGAAACTGGGTTAAGTCATTCTTGCAGGAGAAAGTCAACGCTAGCTGCTTTAGCTCTTCACCCAGCTTATCGTTGATTTGTCCTTTTCTAACTATATCCATTATCTCCCCAAAAAACTCTTCAAATCCAGGTTTAACACCAAGAATCTCATTGGGGTTTCCAACTGTTTCTTTCAACTCCATTCTACTTTAGTGCTTTATTCCACATTCCTACAAATACTCCTTTTGCCAGCATGCGCTCTACGGCAGGTAGCTGCAAAGCGCGTGACTGCGGTCTTCAAGCTTATCAAACCGCACCGACATTAAGGCCAGCAACAGCCCTTAAATATACTATTATCCCGTTGCTAAACGTAGGCTCTGTCTACACTTTTATGCCTTACGGACTCCGGCTGTATAGGTAAGCTAGAGAACTTGGTTACTTGAGCGTAACGATGAGGTAACACTCTGCTGGGGGCTGCCTTTCTTCCTGTTTTTATATGTCACACAATGCGGTCACAGGATATTTTCTTTGCTGAAATAATTTTATGTGATTTTCTAAGTCGCCAAAAATTGTTTCAAACCTTTCAAAGCTCTCTTCATAACCAAAAGAACCTGTTTCTTTTAGACCTTCGACTATTTTTAATGTTCCAACCTTTTCAAATCTGTCTTTGAAATTGATGAAGTCTTTGTGGTCAACTGCAAATTTGATAACACCAAAGAAGAAATTACAATTACCGCCAGTTAATTGCCAAATTCTCTCTATTCCTGGTTGACGCTGTTTTGTTGTTTGCTGGTCGTAACCGCTACCAATTTGTCTGCCTAAAATTTCTTTGTCCTTCAAATCGTCAGCTGTCGGTTTTTTACTTGAGTTGTATGTTGTTGGAACTAAGATATAATTGCATTGTCCTCGGTATTGCTCTATAGAAGCACAGATAACAGCTCTGTAATTCCCGTCTCTAAGATGAAACGTCAATAAGTCGTCAGGTTGAAAATAGAATTTAGTTATTTTTCTGAACTTTTTCCTGGCTCTTACTTTCGTGTTTGTCTGACTGATTTTCTTCCACAATTTGTCAAGTTCTTTTTGTCGTGCCTTGCCTTCTTTCAGATCATATTCCTCAGTCCAAACCTTTACACAAGCTCCTTTGTCGATTACCGATTTAACGTAAGAAAGTTTATCTTCTGTCATTTGTCCTATTTCCCAAAGAGCCAAAGCACAGGAAGTAACATAAATTTCATTGTCGAAGTCGTCAAAGTAGTCTGCTTGAATAAGAGGAAACTCTTCGCTTATATTATCTACGTCTACACCACTGTCATACAAGTCTATAATACCCCAGTAAGTGTCGTGGGCTGTATCTCCGTCAATTATTTTAACTCCGTCTGTTGCCATTACAGTCTTTCTTTAAGGTTGCTCATAAATCGCATTACTGTTGAGGTAAACATAACCTTTAAATCATAAATTGGCACAAGTTCTCTACCTAGAATAATCCATAATTCAGACCCCTGAATAGAACATTTGATACTTTCAGGAATTTCAATAGGGAAAAGTGGTCGCAATCTTCGTGTATAATGAGTGTACGAACAATAATGGTCGATAAGTTTTGTTCAGTGAAATACATATCTTCATAATTTTCACTCTCGCTAAGCACAGGCTCTACCTAAGTTTTTATTCCCTACGACCTCCAGCTGTACTGTACAGGCAAGCTAGAAGCCTCGGCCACCTGAGAGTAGCGAGGAGGCAACGCTCAACTAGAGAATACTGTTACTACATCCCATTTTCAATTAATGTCATATTGTATAATTGTTCATTATCAAAACAATTTCTACCCCGCTTTGAAGTCAATAAGCCAAAACCTTCAAATTTGATAAGGCGGATTTGAAATTCATCTTCTCCACTTTCTGTTTGAATATCCTTTGTGATTTCTGTTTGCATCTTATTTGGTTTACTTGTCGCCAACGATGGGGGATGTAGCATTAGTGGCGGATTGCGGACGAATCTCCTTTCAAGCCGTTAAGTGGCAGATGCGGGAAACGAACCTTACGGAACGTGCTTCACCCGCCATTAATGCTACACAATGTTACCAGCTGACGTCTTTGGGGAGAGTTAGTTGAAATCATACGGATAACCAATTTCATTCAAGTCGGTTTCAAGTTGTTTCCAGTCTTCAAGTTTCTCTACGATTGTCAAAACCATTTTCTTTGTCAAAGTTTGTCCGTTATAAATTTTTGATGCTGTCTCTAATGGAATTCCACTTTCAATATAACTTCCTTCAAAATATTCGGTCGCCCAATCAATGTAAGTCTGTGGATTCTCATCAAAAATTTTTAACAAGTCATCCGAGCCATCTCGAAAATGTTCAAGTTCTCCAATCTGCCAATTGTTTTGTTCGGTGATCCAAATACAAAACGTTGTGCCAACTGATTGTACAGGTTCTCCAAATATAAACTCACTAAATATCTCAGGTAATTTTTGTGTCAACTTTTCTTTTGCAGGCAGTTCTTCTTTATAATCATAGAGTTCGTGAGCAAATCCATTTATTACACAACCATTTTGTGTAAATAAAATTAGCATTTGATCGCCTTCACCATTTCTCATTTCACAAAATTCTTCATTGTCTGCCCATTGATTATTGTAAGAATAGTAACGGTATTCCCATTCTTGCGAAAGTATTGCATCTAAAACAGAAATGGCTTTACAAATTGTTTGTAGCTTTATTCTATCTGGAAGTAAATTCAGCTTTTTAGTTGAAATCATTTGTCAAATTATCTTTATGTTGTGTATCTACTTACGCTTGCTGCTTGCGGCTGGGCTTTACGTTCGGGCTACCGAACTTCACTATTTTACTTCAGCCTACCTGACGCCAAAGCCAGTGCTAGCATTAGGTAAGTCGTTTAAAATTCGCTACTAAATCCCATTTTCACTTAATGTCATATTGTATAATTGTTCATTATCAAAACAATTCCTACCCCGCTTTGAAGTAAATTTACTTTTCCAATAATCTCTGATAGAGCTTATATAGTTTTTAAAATTATCAGACTTATCCTTTACCTCTCCTTTTTCGATATGCTGAACTCCAAAACGAAGAACGTATATTCCGTTTGTTCCGTTAAGGATACTATTTGTCATAGGACAATACATTTCTATCAGCTCATTTTTCCTCCATAAAGCTTCGTGTGTAACAGCTCCAGCTTTGTCATCCGAATAAGCAATAAAGCGATCTATGGCTATTTCTTCTTTGGCGATGTATATTATAAAGTATTTATTTTCAAAAGCTACCTTTGACACATTCTTACAATCAAGCTTTTCGAAGAATCGCAAGGATTTTTCCTTGTCCCAATACCATATATATAGATGTGATTGTAATGCTTCTTCTGTAAATCTTAGAAAATTCTCAACATCGGTAAAACTCCAGTACGTGTTAATCCATTCCGACTTACATTTCAGTTTTGGCTTTTCACAAAAAGTAATCGGTTCATCAATCAGGTGTTGTGTTGGTGAATATCTGATGTCAATAGAATACTGTGTTATTTGCTTTTGACATTTTGTACAAGTTGACTTTACAATGATTTCTCTTACATCTTCTGTTTCAAATCTTGGAACATAGGTAAGTTGAATATTAAACCAAATATTTTTACAAGAACATTTTTTCGCCGTTGGATATTTATCCTGTATCAGGTCATACCAATAATCAATGCTGTCTAAGAGTAAATAGCTCTTTTCAGATTTTGAAGTCAATAGGCCAACACCTTCAGATTTAATGAGGCGGATTTGAAATTCATTTTCTCCACTTTCTGTTTGAATATCTTTTGTGATTTCTGTTTGCATCTCGTTTGGTTTACTTGCCGCCATCGGCATGTAGCATTAGTGGCAGATTGCGGGCGAATCTCCTTTCAAGGCGTTAAGTGCATGATAAAAAAACAAACCTTGCCAAACGAGCTTCACCCGCCGTTAATGCTACACAATGATGGCAGTAGTTGTTTTTACCATGTCCTAGTTTCTTCAATTTGTTGTTCTATACTTGTCTTATCTATTCCTTTAGATAATGCAATCTCTGATAATTTCTCAATAATATTTTCTGCTTCTATTGTAGTTATAAACGTTTTCTTATCATCAAGCTTGTTTATGGCTAGAATGCTTTTTTTTAACTCTTTTGAAAACATTCTAGGGTCTGAACAATTTTCAAATTTTGCAATAATCTTTTCAGTCTTAATGATTTTTTCAGAATCCACATATTCTATCCATCCTTTAAAATATTGTGGTTTGACGCTAAGTTTTCTCTTTGTTTTGCCAATTTCTTCCTGCTCAATTCCCCAAAGTAAAACTTGTAACTCTAAATGTTGGTATGTTACTTGAATACCTTCATCATTTAACTTGCATTCATTTTGTGGAGAAAAATCATAGCTAATCTCAGGTTTAAGCTGCTTACAAACCGTTGTGTTGCCAAAGTATGTCAAATGATATTTGTCTTTTAGATTGTAGTACATCATATCCTTTCTAAATATAATGTTCGGTTCGTCATTCCATATACCGGTAAAAAGAAGTGTTTTTTTCCATAAATATTTAGGTTGATAGATATTTTTTAAGTCTAATTCATTCATTGAGCTTGGTAAGCATCTAAAGGTCTTGTCAAACACAACTAGAAAGTAACCATTCTTTTTTTCGATTTCATTTGCTCGTTCAATATGAATTATCTGCAGAAAATAATAGGTCTTATTGACATTAACATAGAAAATGTCTCCTTTTTTAATGTTTGTTAGTGCAATATCGCTTGTCTGCATATAGGTTCTTTTCTTACAATTACCGGCAACTCATTTATCAACACTTTAAGCTAGGCGAAGTCACAGATTTCGCCATTGCTAAATTGCGATCTATAGCCTACAATCAAAAGTAGCAAAAAAGTCAGCGCAGCCGTTGTGCAGACTGCGCTTTTATATGGACCGTTGCTTTGGCGTTATATTGCTATCAAAGACCGCTACTTACCTTCGACATTGTCATAGACTATGCCGAGCCTTGTGCTTCTATTCTACGCTTATCAGTGGATGCAACCGTATATAAAATCTACTAGCGGTAATGCTTACCTCGTTATTACTTGAGCATCCAGCAAGCTAACTTCGCCATTGGGCAGGTACTGGTACAAGTTAACAAATAGGAGGTTCGAGTTCTGGTCCTTTGGTGGAATAAGTACCACAAATGTCATCGTCGGATTACTCTTATTGCTATCTATCCATGTACCCGAATTGGCGTATACCGCTCTTTTATTGTCGGTGGTGGTATAGGAAAGGATGCGCGCCACGTGCGAATGGCCAAAGATGACAACCCGCTTGTTAGAGCTCGCATTGCCGAAGTACTGAACGTTCGACATATCATCGGTACCATCAGCGCTATCCGATTGCTCAATTGCCGTAATTGTGGGAATGGGTACCGCCACACGATTATACCGCTGACGCTCGCCCCATGTATCCTGAATCCCTGGATATAAGATAGTGTAAAGCCTACCATCAGTGCCAACTTGGGGCGTTAGGTCTTGCTCGGAGTAAGGACCAGCTAGCCCATCGATATTGGTAACAATGAATTTCTCTTCGTACTTCTGCTTAACCGGAAAATCTTTAAAAACAGATTGCCAAAGCTGTCCGTATAGCGAGCACAAGAATTGGCTTTCATCACCGTAGGTTAAGCTAATGCTGTAGGGCGAATTTTGACGCTGCTGAAGTCCGTTGTATACCGATTCCACTGCTATTCTTGTAAAGAAATAGCCAGGAGGAAGAATTGGCCCCTTGCCCGGATAGTTTTTGTTGTTAGAGATAGGATCTGGAGCGCAGAAGAAGTTGTAGCGGTGCCCGTGCTCAATAGCAACCTCAGGGAAGTCTTTGGGCTCGTATGTTCCTAATCCAATAATAACGTTGCCCGCTGCGTCCCTTTCACGAGCCTGCTCCATTTTGGGTAAAACGTTTCTGATTTCGTCATCCGTTATCAACAAATCGTGATTTCCAGGAACGTATGTCACCTCAATCTCAGGATTCTCGCATATAGCATTGAGTCCATCAAATACCGTATTATTATTATCCCGAATCTTATTCACAAAATCCTGCTGACTTCCACCTTTTAGGGTATCAACATTTGCAGGCAGAAACCATTCGTCAATAAGGTCGCCTGCAATAACCAACTCTTTAACGTTAGGAGAATCGTTAACCTTTTGCAGAAAATTTATCAAGGAATCGCGGTTTAGCCTACACTCCGTGTACCTTTCGTAGGCACCAAGATGTATGTCGCTTATGCAAACCAGCAGCTTTCGCCCATTAAGAGCGCTCATTCCGGCACTGCCCAAGCTAAGATTGTAGTTTACGGCAAAGTAACCATAATAGTCGTAGGGTATTTTCGACTTTCCCCTATCTGGTACTGCGATGGTTACGCAAACCATATACTCCCTACCCTCATCAAATTTCGCCCCATCACTGGTGGTAATCTTTCGAGCATAATGACAACCAGTAATACTCGACAACTTAATGCTAACCGGGATTGTGGTACCATCGGCATTTACCATATCGAGCTTTACCCCTCTTATTACATCGCCACTAGTACCTATCAAATCGCTAAAATCAACAACTATCGAATTTGTTGGATTAATGACAACAGGCCTGCTTGCGTCGTTGGACATGGCGACATTTATAATCGCCTTTTTTGCTGTTAGAGTCTTCATATAATTCTCGTTTTAAGTACTATTCTTACCTTAATATTTATCCCATTTATTTCAATCCAACCGCATACTACCATTGTAGCCTATGCAAAGCGCAAGCTCTGCCGCTCTCTTCTACCTTTGTTCCCTCCGCTAAGCTAAGACGCAGCCACGCCTTTTGCTCTTTGCAGGTTCGACCCGCAAACCTTGCAAACCAAGCGTAGCGAGAACGCTAGATTTGCTGATCTCTTCCCATAACACTCCGTTATAATATTCGCGTTATTGCAGCCAAAGACCGCTACTTACCTTCGACATAGTCACAGACAATGCCGAGCCTTGTGCTTCGGTTGTACTACGCTCAACCGGGGGGCTTCATGCTGGGCGCTGCGTGTCGCTTAAAGCCCTATTTATCGTACGCTGGCCTTTTTTTCTATATAACTAATGATGAAACAATCTTATACCTGTATTTATTATAGTTATCCCATATTTGTTTGCAGTATCAATTATTTCATTGTCCCTAATTGAACCCATTGGAGTTGCTATATATCTTATTCCAAATTTGTTTGCTAATTCAATATTGTCTTTTTGTGGAAAATATCCATCAGAAAGTAAGCATGTATTTGGCAATTCATTTAATATAACTCTATCACCATACTGGCTCTGTCTTTGTAGCTCAATCAATTGGTCAAGGTCAGTTCTTTTTATGTTTTCAAGTGGATTTAAAAATGAATAATTTAGCCTCAGTTTTTGATACCAAATATTTGCTTTTGTTAAAGCTAAGCTTGAGCATAGAATTCTGGATTGTTGACCTGAACCTATACCAATTACCTGACCATTTGACACAACACAAATTGAATTAGATTGAGTATACTTCAACGTAAGCATCCCAAGTTTTAAGTCAGAAAGAATATCTGACGGTATTATTTTTTTGGGGGTTACTACATTTGAAAAATGTTCATCATTGATTTTTAAATTGTTCCTTTTTTGTTTTATTGTTATACCAAATACTTCCCGTGATTCAATTTCGTTAGGTTCAAAATCTTTATCTATTTGAAATATTACATAACTCCCATTTTTTTTTGAGCGCAAAATCTCTAAAGCTGCATCATTGAATTCAGGTGCTATAACACCATCAGATACTTCTGATTTTATTAATAATGCGGTTTCCTTATCAACACAATGGCTTAATGCAATAAAATCTCCAAATGAAGCCAGTCGGTCTGCACCTCTCGCTCTTGCATAGGAAGTAGCTAACTTAGTTAATGATTTGTTTATCAAATATGCCTGTTTATCAATAATACTCAATTCCCTAAAAATTGCCACTCCTGAAGGTGTAACATGTTTAAAAGATGTACTACATTCTGAATTTAATGTTTGACTTGCTTCTTTTACCAATTGCCAAGAATTCAAAGCATCCAATATATTGATAACACTTGGATTTCCATTTAATAATCTCAAAGAGTTTGAATCATCAATAATTTCTGCGTAATCTTGATACGGATTCATTCCATATTTTAATTTCATAGAATCAAATTAATCGTTAATATTTCGTTCGTTCTTTTGGCTTGCATACAACGCTGCAAATAAGACTGTGGCGGACTGCGGACAAAATTTTCTCAAGCCGTTACAAAGTTGAAGCGGGCAACTGAACGCCCCAGACGTGATAAACCCAAACTAAGCACAGGCCCTGCCTACGCTTTTATACCTCACGCCTTCCGGCCGTACTGTATAGGCAGGCTAGAAGCCTTGGCTACTTGAGCGTAGCGAGGATACTACGCTAGCGGAAGGATGAAACGAGGGGTTGTTTAATTTTTGTCATCTATTGAATTCACCTTGTAAATGAATTGAAATTTAATTGTGTACTTATTAGACTTAGGAAATCTTTCCGATAGAACTCGTTTTTCAAATTTTCTCATAATATTCAAGTCTAAATTATCTCTAATTGAAAATCTAATTACATTATCAATGTCTTTTTTCAACTCAAATTGAATCATAATCTTTCCAGATTGCTTAGACTCTCCAAAAAGGTCAATAAATATTTTATCTATCTTATCTTTTATGGTTTTAAACTCTTCAATTGAAATAGATTCATTTAGTTCTTCATTAGAACTTAATAAAATTACTCTTTCTAACTTTGTTTCTTTTTTTAGACTACGTTGAATTGTATCAACTTCCACTCCGTTCCTATATCTTTTAAAACTCCCTTCGGTTCTATAAGTTCTATTTTCAATAGGGTTGTAATATTTATCTCTGGAAAGAGTGTCATTTTCAAATTTGCTCTGTCCTAAACAAAACTTTGAAACTATTAATAAAGTGATAATTAAATGTAGTGCTTTCATGTTTCTTGTTTTAATAACCTTCAATTCGTTTATATCCCCCTTACACTGTAGTCTGCATCAGCGCTAGAGGCTAGGCGAAGTCGCAGACTTCGTCTTTGCTAAATTGTGGTATATAGACCGCAATCAAAAGTAGCAAAAAAGTCAGCGCAGCCGTTGTGCAGGCTGCGCTTTTATATGGACCGTTGCTTTGGCGTTTTATTACGGTCAAAGACCGCTACTTACCTTCGACATAGTCACAGACTATGCTGAGCCTTGTGCTTCTAGTCTTCGCCTAGCAGAGTGCTAATGATTTATTTGTAACTATTATCTTCTTGTCCATTCCAACGATAATGCTTAACTCGTCCATCAGATGAAGATTCGTATGTTCTTTTATCATCATTTAGCATTTTCTTTAACAACCATCCTGCATCTTTACCAGCTTGCTCTACATCTTCTGACTTTTCATATAGTGCAATCATTGGTGTACCTTCCCAAAAGAAATTTTCTCCACCTAATAAATCTCGTGCGGCAAACCATTCATCTCTTCTATTTTTACACCAACAATAAACCGCTCCTTGTAAAAAGTCAAGAATTCTTTGCCTTTGTTCATCGGTGATGCCGTGAACTTCTCTGATTTCTGATTCTTTTACTAGCATATTAAATCTTAGTTTAGTTTATTATACTCATTTTCTGAAAAATCAATTTCACTCTTAAACGTATCGTCTTGTTTTTTTAAACATCTATATTCGTCTTCTATTGTTCTGAAAATCTACTGTATTCCTTTGCCATTCGAATAATCCAAGTTGGGTCACAGACTTCGTCTTTGCTAAATTGCAGTATATAGCCTGCAATCAAAAGTAGCAAAAAAGTCAGCGCAGCCGTTGTGCAGGCTGCGCTTTTATATGGACCGCTGCTTTGACGTTATATTGCAGCCAAAGACCGCTACTTACCTACGACATTGTCACAGACTATGCCGAGCCTTGTGCTTCTATTCTACGCTTATCAGAGGATGCAACCGTATATAAAATCTACTAGCGGTAATGCTTACCTCGTTATTACCTGAGCATCCAGCAAGCTAACTTCGCCATTGGGCAGGTACTGGTACAAGTTAACGAATAGGAGGTTCGAGTTCTGATCCTTTGGTGGAATAAGTACCACAAAGGTCATCGTCGGATTACTCTTATTGTTATCTATCCATGTACCCGAATTGGCGTATACCGCTCTTTTATTGTCGGTGGTGGTATAGGAAAGGATGCGCGCCACGTGCGAATGGCCAAAGATTACAACCCGCTTGTTAGAGCTCGCATTGCTGAAGTACTGAACGTTCGACATATCATCGGTACCATCAGCGCTATCCGATTCCTCAATTGCCGTAATTGTGGGAATGGGTACCGCCACACGATTATACCGCTGACGCTCGCCCCATGTATCTTGAATCCCGGGATATAAGATAGTGTAAAGCCTACCATCGGTGCCAACTTGGGGCGTTAGGTCTTGCTCGGAGTAAGGACCAGCTAGCCCATCGATATTGGTAACAATGAATTTCTCTTCGTACTTCTGCTTAACCGGAAAATCTTTAAAAACGGATTGCCAAAGCTGTCCGTATAGCGAGCACAAGAATTGGCTTTCATCACCGTAGGTTAGGCTAATGCTGTAGGGCGAATTTTGATACTGCTTAGGTCCGTTGTATAACGATTCCACGGCAATTCTTGTAAAGAAATAGCCAGGAGGAAGAATGGGACCCTTGCCCGGATAGCTTTTGTTGTTAGAGATAGGATCGGGAGCGCAGAAGAAGTTGTAGCGGTGCCCGTGCTCAATAGCAACCTCAGGGAAGTCTTTGGGCTCGTATGTTCCTAATCCAATAATAACGTTGCCCGCTGCGTCCCTATCACGAGCCTGCTCCATTTTGGGGAAAACATTTTTGATTTCGTTCTCCGTTATCAACAAATCGTGATTTCCAGGAACATATGTCACCTCAATCTCAGGATTCTCGCATATCGTGTTGAGTCCGCTAAATACCTTACTATTATTATCCCGAATCTTATTCACAAAATCCTGCTGGCTTCTACCTTCAAGGGTGTCAACGGATGCTGGCAGAAACCATTCGTCAATAAGGTCGCCCGCAATAACCAGCTCCTTAACGTTAGGCGAATCGTTAACCTTTTGCAGAAAATTTACCAACGATTTGCGGTTTAACTTACACTCGGTATAGCTGTCGTAGGCACCCAGATGTATGTCGCTTATGCAAACCAGCAGGTTTCGTCCAGTTAAGGCACTCATTCCTGTACTACCCAATTTAAGGCTGTAGTTTACGGCAAAGTACCCATAGTAGTTATCGTCTACTGGCAGCTTCTTTGAATAGGAAGTCGCTATATGTACATGAATCCGATACTCCCTACCCTCCTCAAGATTACTACCATCGCTAGTAGTGATTTTACGCGCATTAGGACAACCGGTAACTTCCAAAGACGTAATACTAATCGATTTCATGCTCCCGTCGGCATTTACCTGGTCGAGATATAACCCGACTATTTGACTGCGACTTGAACGCATCGAGTCACTAAAATCAACAACTATCGAATTTGTTGGATTAATGACAACAGGCCTGCTTGCGTCGTTGGACATAGCGACATTTATAATCGCCTTTTTTGCTGTTAGTGTCTTCATATAATTCTCGTTTTAAGTACTATTCTTACCTTAATATTTATCCCATTTATTTCAATCCAACCGCATACTACCATCGTAGCCTATGCAAAGCGCAAGCTCTGCGGCTCTCTTCTATCTTTGTTCCCTCCGATAAGCTAGGGCGCAGCCTACGCCTTTTGCTCTTTGAAGGCTCAGCCCGCAAACTTTGCGAAATCAAGTATAGCAAAGATGCTAAGCTTAGCTGATCTCTTCCCATAACACCCCGCTACGGTATTCGTTTTATTACGGTCAAAGACCGCCACTTACCTTCGACATTGTCTCAGACTATGCCGAGCCTTGTGCTTCTATTATACTACACTCAAAAAGGAAACAAAACATGCGGTACGTGTTTCACCTGCTATTAATGCACAGAATATAAAACCCCATATTATTCTATCTTTAGTTTTTCAAATAGTATTCTATTTCGTTTTCTTGCGTCATCAAGAACTTTTTCAAATGGCATTACTTCAAAATATGCAGTATAAAACTTACTTTTTATTTTAAACCAACCTATACCATCAGGGGTGTGCTCAAATTCTCTTCTTTCTAATATTTTCTGTAGCGAAGGTCTTATGTCACAAATAATGTAAACATAAAATGGAGTTCTTTTATCAACTTCTACTATTCGTCCATTTCGACCTTTAACTTTCCCTTCTAGTAATAACTCAATGTATTTCTCTGTTTGTTCAATTGGATTTTTACTATCGTCATAATCCTTATAATCATCTCTTTGTGGTTTTTTAAATTCCACAATTGTAAATGAATTATGAGGTGCATTCTTAGAGTCAGAAAATGCAAACGCTTCATTATAAATCAACAAATCACTTCTATCATTATCAGTTGATGATATTTCAGGAATGCTATTAAATGTTTTATCAGAAGCTAAAAATGAATGATATGAAAGTCTTTCGTCAATCAACCACAAATTTTGTTTGTCAGAAGGAACTTCATCAGAAGATGTTCTAATTGGGAAGAATACAGAATGTATTAAATCTTCATTTTTAAATTTGCCTTCACCATTTGATTCAATTAGCTGTTCTAACAATTCAATAATTGTCTTTCTATGGACTACATATCTTGCTAAATCTGATTTACCTATTTCATTAAAATTACTTAGAAATTTTTCATACTTAAGTCTATAATCCTCACGGCTAGTAACATCCTTATCTTCTGAAAGAAGTTTTATTTTTTCTTTCTTTACTTCTAATCTCCAATTAGCATCAATTTTATAAAGTTCGATGTCTAGTTGTTCTTTTGATAAACTCGGTGGCAATTTCTTTACTTCATCTGCCTTGAAGTGCATTGTGCTTTTATACTGTGGTAATTCCTCGTCAATAAGGGGTTTGTATGATTCTATTTTAAGTTCCCGTACATTACCTAAATAATCAGCCAATAATCCTTCAATGCAATTTATTGATGCTCGTCTTATTTTTGCCAAATTAATATCAACAGATTCTTCTTCTTCTTCTTCTCCATCTGGAAAAATAAACCCAATTCTTTCAGTATCTACATTTTCATTCAAAATTTCACTGACAACATGAGCCTGATAAAAGAATTTAAAATCATCTTCTACAATTGGCTTTTTACCTAGGTCAACAAGTTTTGAATATAAACCTTCAGTTATTACACTTCGATTATGTGCACAGAAGTGTATTTTGTGGCTTTGAAATTCCGATGATTTTGTTAGATATAATTCAAATTTATTATCGCCAATAGAAAAACTATCTGATTTAACATCAGATTTAAATTCAGTTCTAAAAAGAGTTTCTAAATCGTAATGGATATTATTTTGATTTCTAATAATAATTTGAGGATTGGTGCTTCGAATGAAATAAAGTTGAAAATGAGTAACAATTTCTCTTGCAATATAAGACAACTCTTTGGGTAAAGTTTTTTGATATTCTTCTCTTATACCATTGAGTTTAATTATTGAACCATGGGGAATCCCATTAAGGTCAGGTTTAGAGAAATTGTGAAAACCGTCTTTTGTTGGTTTAAAGTCAAATTGAACTGATTTCCTTATTTTATTCTCAACATAGAAACTTGTTATGTTCAGTTCTTTGAATGCTTTTAAGCATACAAAACGACCAACTCCTTTCCCTCCAATTTCAATCTTATGATCAGTATCTGCCTCTATAAATGCTTTTAGATTCTCGTCATCAAGTCCAATGCCATTGTCTGCTACAATAAAAGAATGAATTGGGTAGGTATCATTATTAACAAGTTTTTCTAGTGTTTCTTGCGAACCATTTCTAATACAATCAATAACAATTCTACCTTCATTCGACTGGATTATATTTTTACTAATTGCTTCTTCAATTGAGTGTATTGAATTGCTAATCAACTCAAAAAGAGGCAGTAAAGGTTTTGTTCTTGGTAGTCTTGTATTTCTTACTTTATTAGCAATATTTGATGTCGGTGTGTAATTCATATTAATCTAATTATTGTAATTTAAATTGGCTGAGTGTTTTTGTATATGGTGCACTACATTTATCGACATGGTTAACAAGCGCTTGCAGGTTTCTATCTTTTTAACTTACACTGTGGCTGCTGCGACATTGTAAACTAACACCGACCACTTCATTCGATTGTTGACTACACCGTGTGTTAGCAGTAGTTTTTAGATTCCTTTTTTCACCCATTCTCTAAGCCACCATTTTGTTGTTCCACTTTTTTTAATGCATTGCATTTTCTCTAAATCAAATAGAACTTTCCTGAAATCCTCAAGTATAACTTCATTTTTATTTTTTGATTTTAAATATTGATTAAAAAGGTTATAAGCATCAATTTCATCAATCTTGTTATTGGTTGTGTCTCTATTTTCCCACATTAACATAATTGTCATCGCATGATTTTCGTCTAAATCTATTTTGACATTTGACCATACTTTATTCCAGACAACTAATGCCGCTAAAGGAATCAAATAAGGTGTTGAAATTACACCTGCAATTGTTAATCCTATTTCAGCTGAATTAATTAATAATTTTTTCATATCTAAGACAATATTCCCAGGTTTAATGGAACTCCCTTTGGTGTTAAATTCATCAATGGTTATATATTCAAAATGCGCTTCTGGAAGTTTAAACTCAGGTTCTTGTATTCGACATAATTTATCAATGATTAACATCGAACTTTCTTCTGTTAGTTCAGGAATTTTTTCTCTAATTGTACTTATCAGTTCTTTTTCCATTTTTTTATTGTTTAAAAAGTTGTAAACAAACGTTTATTGTTTAATTGAGTGAGTTAGAATTACTGCTAACTCACTCATATATACACCTCCATCCTCCCAAAAATGCATATAAACACCTCTATTTGTAATGGTATGTATACCTTTTCCGCAAAAAAGGTGTATCTACTATCTATCCCGTAAACCCAAGCATCCCCGAAACAGGACGCACACGAAGTGTCGCTTTACAACTATACTTACCTTAGGTTTACGATTAAAAAATAAAGCTGCAATGTATTAATTTTTCCCTACCGATAGCCATCAAGTACTAATTTTCTACACACCTAACCTGCTACACTAGGAAATCCGTGCAGCATCCCCCTCTTTGCGAATGGCAAGTAGGTGCTTACGGTATAGGCAGGCTTTCTAATGCCATTAGGAGCGAGGGGGTTTGTGGGTGTGTCGGATTTGCGAAGCGGTTAGCCCCTTTTCCGTTGCTTACATACGCTTAGCTTAACGGATATAGGACATCAGACTCATTTAAAATGAGATACACTACTAAAAAGAAACTCGATTTTCTTTAAGCATACGGGGTTTCCTTTAAGCATAAGAGATTTTGTTTAAAGGATAAGAGATTTCCTTTAAAGATAAGAGATAAAGTGAAAGGGAAATGAGATTTCCTTTAAAGGAAATGAGATAATGTTTAAAGGAAATGAGATTTCCTTTAAAGGATAAGAGATATTGTTTAAAGGAAATGAGATATCCTTTAAAGGATAAGAGATATCGTTAAAGCAAAATGAGATTTCCTTTAAGCAAAATGGATTATTTCCCCGAGCATAAGGCATTGCCATACCTTACTAGCACGAATTAGCAACGCCGAGCTCAACTTTGTTCCAGGACTACTGGTGCTGGTGCATCGCATTAGCAGAAGAGTGGTGCTACTACCATACCAATAGGCGCAATCCCCTCCTTAGGCGAAGGCTCCAGCACTCGTCAGCTCTACTATCGCTGGCTACAGCCTACCGAATAGATTCTACAGAAGCAATAGCATCAGCCAAACGGCGAAAACACTCCTGTAGGTGCAGCAGATCTTTCCATCAGCACCTAAGCCATAAGTTTAAGAGCAAAACATCCCCACCAGCCCCCAATTTTCCTATCTTTGTCGGCTGTAAAATTTTGTCACCATGAGTAATCGAAGAGTTCGCGTTCGTTTTGCACCAAGTCCAACAGGACCATTACATATCGGCGGGGTACGCACCGCCCTATTCAACTACTTTTTTGCCCGTCAGCACGGTGGCGACTTCCTGCTTCGCATCGAGGATACCGACTCGCAGCGCTTTGTACCCGGTGCCGAGGAGTACATCAACGAGGCGCTACGCTGGTGCGGCATCACCGTCGACGAAGGAGTCCTTGAAGGAGGCAAGCATGCCCCCTACCGCCAGAGCGAACGCCGGGCCATCTACAAGCAGTACGCCGATCAGCTCGTGGCATCGGGCAACGCCTACTACGCCTTCGATACGCCCGAGTCGCTCGACGCCCTCCGCAAAGAGGCCGAAGTCAACGGTACCGTCTTTACCTATAACTATTCCGTACGTAACCAGCTCCAAACCTCTCTCGCCCTCTCGCCCGACGAGGTACAGGCCCGCATCGCACGTGGCGACCAATGGGTCATTCGTTTCAGGATGCCCGAGAACGAGGAAGTCACCGCCCACGACCTTATCCGCGGCGTGGTAACCGTTAACACCTCCACCCTCGACGATAAAGTCCTCTTCAAGAGCGCCGACATGCTCCCCACCTACCATCTCGCCAACATCACCGACGACTACCTGATGGAGATCTCGCATGTCATCCGCGGCGAGGAGTGGCTCCCTTCGCTCCCCCTCCATGTCCTTCTCTACAGGGCCTTCGGATGGGAAGATCGGATGCCGCAGTTCGCCCACCTACCCCTTTTGCTTAAGCCCACCGGCAACGGCAAGCTCAGCAAGCGCGATGGCGACAAGATGGGATTCCCCGTCTTCCCACTCTTCTGGACTTCTCCAACCGGCGAAACCGCCCACGGCTACCGCGAAGACGGCTACCTTCCCGAAGCCTTCGTTAACATGCTCGCCCTCCTAGGATGGAACCCCGGTACCGAGCAGGAGCTCCTTAGCATGGACGAGCTAATCCAGCTCTTCTCCTTCGAGAGGGTCAGCAAGTCGGGCGCCCGCTTCGATCCCGAAAAGGCAAAGTGGTTCAACCACCAGCACCTTATGCTCAAGAGCAATGCCGAGCTAGCCGAGCTCTACAACCCCATCCTCAAGCAGAATAATGTTGATGCCACCCCCGATAAGGTGGAGCGCATCGTAGGCATCATGAAGCAGCGCGTCAACTTCGTGCACGAGATATGGGAGAAATCCGCCTACTTCTTTATTTCCCCAACAGCCTACGATCCCGCAGCCGTTGCCAAGTTCTGGAAGCAGGACACCCCCGCTATTATGGACGAAGTAAAGGAGGTTCTCGGCGGCATAGATCAATTCGAAGCCCCCGTCATCGAGCAAACGCTCGAATCCTTCATCAAAGCTAAGGAGTACGGTATGGGAAAGGTAATGAACGCCTTAAGGCTTGTCCTCATGGGAACCTCCAGCGGACCAGGCGTGGCCGATATCTGCGAGGTTATAGGCAAAGACGAGGCCATCCAAAGAATATCCACCGCTGTAGCTTCAATTTAGCTTATAATTATAGTTTGTGCTTTGCTTGTGTAGAAATAAGGGTTACTTTTGCACCCGTTCTCACACCGAGGCAGCACAATGGCGCATTCCTCTAACGGTTAGGAGGCCTGATTCTCATTCAGGAAATAGCAGTTCGATTCTGCTATGCGCTACTTAAAGAGACAAAAAGGGAAGTGTAACTGCTTCCCTTTTTTCATTTCCATCCATCCCAAGAAAAGCATTCAACCTACCATCGCCTTTGCAGCGTAACCTACGCCACAAAAGCAAACAGGCGGAGTGCTACATTTAGCATCCGCCCGTTGGTCTATTTCGGTTACAGCAACAGCTGCCTACTCCTTCGCAACCGTTTTAAAGGTGAAGTGCTTCTGCGAAAAGTAGCTGTATATGGCAACAAGAACAGTGGTAACCGTCTTCGATGCGGTTGGATACCAGTGAAAAATCTCAACAAATAGCTTCAAGAATACGTAGTTAAACACAATACACATGGCAACCGTTACCCCATAGCGGAAAAGCTGCACGTGCCCCTTTAGCACCGACTGCGTAAAGGTGATGTACTTAGCCAGCAAGAAGCCCAACGGAAAGGTTATGCAAAACGACATCATAAAGGCAGCAATGTGCGGACTAATGCTAATAATGCCCAAGTCAAGCACCTGCTTATCCAGCACAAAGTTGTAAAAGATAAAGTATAGGAAGATGTCGAGCAGCGTATTTCCCCCTCCACAAACTAGGTAAACAAAGGTCTCACGAGGAATAAATCGCGAAAACAAAGGGTAAAATAGGTCGATTACGTAAAGAATTCCGCGTCTTACTCTTACTGCTGGCCCCATTCTTATTTATTTACAGAAAAAAACAATAGCGTTAGTAGCCTGCAAAGTAAGTAAATAGTTGTGTAAAAACCGAAAATCGCCTGCTGCTACATCTCACTTTTCTTCCGTCACCGTAATTTTTCCTCTTTTTTTAGCAGAAATGGGGTAGCCACTAAACATTTCCCCCTGCCCGTTGTTCTCCCGCAGCAAACAATACCGAGTATTAACTTTAAAATACAATACAACACATGGGACTACTAAATGCGCTAAGCTGGCGTTACGCCACCAAAAGAATGAATGGACAAAAAGTACCATCCGAAAAGGTTGAGCCTATCCTCGAATCCATACGCCTATCCGCATCCTCGTTCGGGCTACAGCCCTACAGGGTAATTGTTGTCGACGATCCCGCGCTTAAGGCAAAGATCCACGAGAGCGCCTGCCAGCAACCTCAAATTGTAGAAGCATCGCACCTACTGGTCTTTGCTTCGTGGAAAACCATCACCCCCGAGCACATCGACAGCTACATATCGCTGGTAGCAAAGGAGCGCAACATGCCAGTAGAGGAGCTTGCTCAGTTCGACGGGATGCTCAAGGACTTCCTTGCCTCTAGAACGCAGGAACGGCTATCCGCTTGGGCAACTCGCCAGGCATATATTGGCTTAGGCACTGGATTAATCGCCGCCGCCATGGAGCAGATTGATGCAACCCCAATGGAAGGTTTCAATACAACCGAAATGGATAAGGTTTTAGGGCTAGACAAAACAAATCTCCAAAGCGTAGCGATTCTTGCCCTAGGCTATCGCGATACAGCCAACGACTACCTGGTAAACCAGAAGAAGGTCCGAGTTAGCAAAGAAGAGTTTTTTATTTACAATAGGTAACCATTAGTTGAACTTTAGAAAAGGAAACGTCCGCTAGGGAGACCTACCGGACGTTTTTTATTTTATACGAGAAACAAAGCCCTGAGATTGAAATCAACACTCTCCCCTATTCCCTACTCACTACTCCCTACTTCCCATCCAGCCAGTTCTTCAGCTTTGGGAGTATCTGCTCTGCCTCCTTAACGGCCACCTCGTAAGCCCTGGCAAGATTCTCCGGATTATTCTCCAACCGCGAAACGGCAATAGGCTGCTCGGGACGAATAACGAATACCTTTCCTTCGGCTTCCAAACGTTCCAGCTCTTCGAGAGCCTGGTTGTACTTATTCGAACGGTCTATTATAGCCTTAACCACATTAGGATAGTTGCGGTAGGCTAGCTTCAGCAGCAGCTTACCCTTTATAGGCTCCTTTCTGTACCCCGCATGACGGGTAAGGATTACAATTGCCCGTTCTTTTCCATCTGCAAAAGCCTTCTTAAAGGGAATAGAATCGGCAATGCCACCATCTAGGTAGCGCTGGTTGCCAATTTGCTGCATCTTCGAGATAAAAGGAAGCGACGAGGTTGCCGCTAACAGGTCTCGAAAGCTCTCGGGCGATGCCTCATTAAAGTCTTTGTACTCGGCAGCACCAGTATGGCAATTGGTTACCACCACCTTCATGCGCGTAGTCGACTTTGCAAAGGATTCGTAGTCAAAAAGCACCTTCGTAGTAGGGAGGTAATGGTAAACGAAATCCCAATCGAAGTAGTTGCCCTTACGGATAAGGTTGTTTAGGCTGCAGTAGCGCTTATCGGATATGTAGGGATTAACGTCGAGGTTTCTACCATACTGCCGCGACACGTACGATACGCCATAGGCTGCACCAGCCGATACCGCAACGGCATAGTCGAAGAACAGCTGCTCCCGGTGGAATACGTCAAGCACTGCTGCTGTATAAATCCCTCTAAATCCGCCCCCCTCTAAAACAAGCCCAACATCCGCATACCTTTCCATTGTATTACCATTTATGATTTGCCGACCAAAGATAGCGCATCCGCTCAATTACGACTTAAAGAGTTTAATCTATTATCACCAAAGAAGTACACCTTTAATGAGGATTAGCTTACACCCGAATACGAACGAAAAAAACTAAACACCAAGGTTTACAATGATTCCCTATCTTTATCCCAAAGATAGAACAATATGGAAAAGCTTAAGCTATACTTCTTTTCTGGAACGGGCAACGCGCGTAGGGTTGCACAATGGATAGAGGAGCGCGCCATTGCGCAGCACGTAGAAACAACCAACGAGGATATCGCCCAAATTAATAGGGCTTCGCTTGACACTCCATCCCAAAATACGGCAATTGGTATTGTTAGTCCAACCCACGGCTTCAACTACCCTCCTATTGTAGTAAACTTCATATTTCGGTTTCCAAGAAGCAAGCACCATAACCGCATATTTCTGGTAAACACCCGCGCTGGATTAAAGCTAAGTAAACTATTCCTGCCAGGAATGAGCGGTATTGCCCTTTGGCTTGCCGCATTGGTACTTATTATAAAGGGGTATCGGGTTGTAGGCATGCGCTCCATCGATATGCCATCCAACTGGATATCGCTACATCCCGGCGTGAAGGAAAAGGTGGCAAACTCCATTGTAGAACGATGCCAACGAATCACCTTCCGCTTTGCCGATACAATGCTTAGCGGGAAAAACTGCTACAGGGCTGCATACGACATCATCCAGGATATGCTTATCCTCCCCATCGCCATTGTATACTACATCCTTGGTCGATTTATCATTGCAAAAACATTCTACGCCAACTCCTCCTGCAACGGATGTAACCTCTGCATCAGCAGCTGCCCTATAAAGGCAATAAAGCTGGTGCATAACGAACCCTTCTGGACCTACCGCTGCGAGAGCTGCATGCGCTGCATGAACATCTGCCCCAAACGCGCCATACAAACAGGGCACGGATTCATCTTTGGCATCATTTACCTTACCTATGCCACCGTTATTGCAGAGTTGTACTCCATTCTAGGTAAGTACTACTCTATAGAAGGTGGAGGTTTCCTTGCAGGAGCAGCAAGGTTTATCCTAGAGTCAGTCATTGTTTTTACGATGCTAATTGTTGGCTACAGAATTCTTCATCGCCTTAAACGAGTTGCAGGATTTAGGCTACTAATTGAGTACACCTCGCTAACCCGATACAAGTTTTGGAGAAGATATTTCCTTCCCAACAAGAAAAAGTAAGGTAATAGTCCTGCACCAAGGCGTAACATCTCGGGTTCTATTTATCGCATTGCAGAAGGTAACTCCCGATTACGAAAAAATGTCATTATCTAACCGTAATTTTGTCACACAACGCACTAATAATCTGCTATATTGTCACTAATCAACGCTTGGCATTCTATTTGAAAAGTTAGGGATAAAACCCAATAGATTAACTTTAAAAAAGGAGGTTACTATGTTAGCTAGAAGAAGCGAATCAGTACCAGCATTCGCAAGACTATTCGGAGATTTATTTGACAGAGAAATGTTCGATTGGAACAACTTTAACTACTCGGACACCAACACAACCCTGCCCGCTGCAAACATTAAAGATACTCCCGAGTACTTCATGGTAGAGGTGGCTGTTCCTGGGATGGATAAAAAGGATTTTACGATCAACCTTAAGGACAACGTGCTCACCATCTCGTCGGAGAGGAAAAAGGAGGAGGAAAAATCGGAGGGCAACTACACCCGTAAGGAGTACAGCTACCAATCGTTCTGCCGCTCATTTACGCTACCCGACAACATTGTAGATAGCGACAAGATCTCTGCCAAGTACGAGAATGGCGAGTTGCTAATCACCATTCCAAAAAGAGAAGAGGCAAAGCCAAAAGAACCACGCATGATCGAAATCAGGTAGGTTCGAGCTTAAGCATTAGGAGAGGAAGCCGTTGGGGCTTCCTCTTTTTATTTGAGGATGTTGAAATCGAACTTGGTCGTTAAATATAGAACCGCCCAAATTTACCTGTTGATTGCCATTTCGTGTAATTTCTCGGTGGCACCACCCATTTCATACCGTTAACAACTGTTTACGAAATTATAGTTCGAAATCAATCTGCTACTTTTATTTACAAAGTGTAAGATCCTCTTTTCCTATTTAAGTCAATAAATCCCAACACATTAAATCATTTTTATCCTCACAAAAAGCACTCCAATATCACCAATTTCATTTTTAGTTAGTTTCGTCCGACTAATTACAGCAATCGAAGCAAAGCAACGAACTCGGACAATGACACTGCTGCCATTCGTCGTCCATCATATATGGTAAGAATGGGCAAGCATTGTAGCGTAGTTCCATCACATGTAAACTAACAATTTTGAATATGGCTTTATTCTCGTATGCGCATGGTGCCTCGGATACCCCGCTAATTGGGGTTCCATTTGGCGAGTATTTTAGGAGAATTGTAAAAAAGCATGGCGACAACGAAGCGCTCGTTGTGGTAAACCAAAACTACAGAGCAACCTACAAGCAGCTATGGGACGAAGTTGACGCAGTTGCCAAATCGTTAATAGCCTACGGTATCGAACGCGGCGATCGTGTGGGAATATGGGCGCCCAACCGCTACGAGTGGGTGTTGGTTCAAATTGCAACGGCCCGTGTTGGTGCCATTATGGTAAACATCAATCCCGGATATCGCTACGCTGATATGAAGTATGCGGTAGAGCAATCGGGCATTAAGCTGCTTATTGCTTCGGCAGGCTTTCGCAAAACCAGCTACACCGAAATGATTGACCAGCTACGCGCGGATGGCTCGTGCCCCGAGAGCGTGGTAGTTATGGAGAACGACTGGCGTACCTTCATCGGTAAGGGATGTGCCATTACCGATAAAGCAATCGAAGAGCGCGAGAGCACGCTTCAGTTCGACGACCCCATCAACATTCAGTATACCTCGGGAACTACAGGGCACCCCAAAGGAGCAACCCTTTCGCACCACAACGTGCTGAACAATGGCTTCTTTATCGGCGAAAGGTTGGAGTACACCCCAAAGGATAGAATATGTATTCCAGTACCCTTCTACCACTGCTTTGGCATGGTGCTGGCCAACATGGCGGCCATCACCCACGGCGCTACCATGGTGGTACCTGGCGAGTTCTTCGATCCCGAAACGGTAATGCAAACCGTACAGAACGAAAGGTGCACCTCGCTGTACGGCGTTCCGACCATGTTTATTGCCGAGCTGGAGCATCCTAGCTTCTCGAAGTACGACTTCTCCTCGCTAAGAACCGGAATCATGGCGGGTTCGCCCTGCCCCATCGATACCATGCAAAAGGTACTCACGCTAATGAACATGCGCGACGTGCAGGTTTGCTACGGCATGACCGAGACTTCGCCCGTTTCCACCCAAACCAACGCCGGCGACCCTACCGACAAGCGCGTGGGCAGCGTTGGTACGGTTCACCCCCACGTGGAGATTAAGATCGTTAACCCGGCAACCAACGAAATTGTTCGCCGAGGCGAAGAGGGCGAGATCTGCACCCGCGGCTACTCGGTGATGCTGGGCTACTGGAACAGCCCCGAAGATACCGCCAAGGTTATCGACCAAAACCGCTGGATGCACACCGGCGACGTGGGCGTTATGGACGACAACGGGTACGTTAAGATTGTTGGGCGCATCAAGGATATCATCATCCGCGGCGGCGAAAACATCTCGCCCCGCGAGGTGGAGGAATTCCTTATCGTTCACCCCAACATCATCGACGCTCAGGTTATCGGCGTGCCCAGCGAGCGCTACGGCGAAGAGGTATGCGCCTGGATTATCCCCCGCGAAGGATCGAGCATCACGCCCGAGGAGCTGGTTGCCTACTGCAAGGGGAAGATGGCCACCTACAAGATTCCTAAGTACTGGAAGTTTGTGCCGGAGTTCCCAATGACCGTAACCGGCAAAATCCGCAAGGTGGATATGCGCAAGATATCAACCGAAGAGCTGGGGCTAAGGAAGGCCTCGGAAATAAAGACAGCCTAAAATAAGCTAGAGGCAGGCAGGCAACCTTTTTGCACGTTACTTACGCCTGCAGGCAAGCCCTAGCATCAAATCTAACATCTCGACACTAAAAGCTCCGGTAGGTTTTCTACCGGAGCTTTCGTTTTTTAGGTGCAGCCACCTTGCTATTTGATGTTTATTGGATATCGGATCAACAGACAATACCTTCTTTGGACGGTAAGCCTATTAATCCCCGTTCGATGACCCTGCAAATTGCATCGGTAGCTGAGCAATTTGCTCATGAAGATGAGGAATTTCCTCCTTCAGCTGTGCAAATTGCTCACCTTCCTGAGCAATTTGCACCAATAGATGAGTAATTTGCTCACTTAGGTGAGCAAATTACTCATGCAAGTGAGCAAATTCCACCAATGATCATTGAAATTGCATCGACGCCGATACAAATTCAACCGACAACCATTGAAATTATATCGATGCCGATGCAAATTCAGCCGGCAACCATTGAAATTATATCGACGCCGATGCAAATTCAGCCGACGACCATTGAAATTATATCGACACCGATGCAAATTCAGCCGACGACCATTGAAATTATATCGACACCGATGCAAATTCAGCCGACAACCATTGAAATTATATCGACGCCGGTATAATTTTAGCCGATGCCCCTGTAAAATGCCTCGCCGCAGGGGATACCACCTAGGGAAATCACCCTTCCACCATTCGCCTTCACCCCCATCTTTTTCCCTTTCACGGAAATATTCGAAATTATTGGGCGGCAGCTGCGTCATACTACTGTAAACAAAGCATGTTTAACTAAATACAAAAAGAACGATGAGAACAGCAATTCAAACCTTAGCATTAGGCATGTGCCTACTAGTAGGCCTATCGGCAGCAGCCCAACGCCAGGGAAACAGAGCCGAAAAAATGGCAAAGCGCCAAACCGAAAGGCTCACCCAAAAGCTCACGCTCTCCGACGATCAGTCGAAGAAGGTGGAGGCAATCATGCTTGACTTCAACCAAAAGGCCATCGCCGACATGAAGGCCGACACCGTCAGAAAGGCGGCCAATCCCGCTTTAGTGGAGAAAAGGAATGCGGACCTAAAGCAGGTGCTTACTCCCGAGCAGTACGCAACGTTCTCCAAGATGGAGCTTGCCAAAGGAACCTTTGGACCGATGCAGCACAGGCGTGGAGAAAATCGCGGAGAACGCCACGGAGACCGCCCGGTAGAATAGCCCAGCAGCCCCTTAGCAGAGCAGGAGCAGAAACTTCTGCTCTGCAATCTCGTTTTAGCAGTAAATCCTAGTTACCTTACAACAATGAAAAAAGTCGTAGCCAAATTATTCCTTTCATTCCTCATTGCCTCAGCCGCTCTGCAGGCCAATGCCCAAGCGGCAAGGGTTTCAGGGACGGTCGTTGAGTCGAGCGACAGGCAGCCGCTCATCAGCGCCAACGTCATACTGGTTAACCTAAAAGATTCGACCAAAAGACACCTCGCCATATCGGATGCCAAAGGGGTATTCGCCTTCTCGAATGTTGCCCCTCAAAAGTATCGGCTGGATATTAAGTACGTTGGCTTCGAAAACTTCTCGAAGGTGGTAACCGTTGGCAGTGCAAGCACATCGCTGGGGACCATTAGCCTTAAGGAAAAAACCGAGATGATTGGCGGAGCCACCATAACGGGGCATGCCGTAAGGGCCAGCGTCAAGGGCGACACCACCAGTTACAACGCCGATGCGTTTAAGGTAACCAAGGATGCCGATGCCGAGGCGCTCATCACCAAGCTGCCCGGGGTAACCTCCGACAACAACACCATAAAGGCGCAGGGCGAGCAGGTAAAGAAGGTGCTCGTTGACGGGAAGCCATTCTTTGGCGACGACCCAACGGTTGCCCTAAAGAGCGTTCCGGCCGAAATCATCGAAAAGATCGAGGTTTTCGATAAGATGAGCGACCAGGCGGCGTTTACCGGCTTCGACGACGGCAACTCAACCAAAACCATCAACATCGTAACCAAGGCCAACAGGCGCGCCGGGCAGTTCGGCAAAATCTACGCCGGCTACGGAACCGACGACCGCTACAACGTGGGCGGTAACGTCAACATCTTTAAGGGAGACTCCCGCATATCGCTTATTGGGATGACCAACAACGTCAACCAGCAGAACTTTTCGAGCGAGGATATCCTTGGCGTGCTTGGCAGCAGCGGCGGACGAGGCGGGATGCGCGGAGGTCCCGGTGGACATGGTGGTGGCGCCTCCAACTTTATGGTTGGCCAGCAGAGCGGCCTTACCAAAACCTCGGCATTTGGCATCAACTTCTCCGACAAGTGGGGCGAAAAGGTAAACTTTAGCGGCAGCTACTTCTTTAACTACAGCAACACCACCAACAACCAGAAAACTAATCGCCAGTACTACGGCGCTGTTGATACGGCTCAACGTTACACCTACGAGGGTTCTAGCAGCAACAACAACTACAACAACCGCCTAAACCTAAAGGTCGAATACACCATCAACCCCAACAACTCGTTTATCGTTACCCCAAGCATCAGCTTCCAAAGCAGCCGCTCCAGCTCCAGTTCGAACGCCCAAACCTCCTCGGGGCCAACGACGCTGCTCAACAAGTCGGTGAACAGGAGCAGTTCGCTCAGCGAAGGGTACAACATTAACAACGAAATACTATACCGCCACAAGTTCGAGCTAAATGGCCGAACCTTCTCCATCTCGCTCCGCAACTCCGTCGCCAACAAGGATGCCAACGCCTTGCAGTACTCGGAAAACGACTACTTCACCAAGGGCAAATCGCAACGCGACACCATCAACCAAAAGAGTAAGCTATCCAACAAGAGCTACAGCGTTAGCGCCTCGGTGATGTACACCGAGCCCGTTGGCAAAAAGAGCCAGCTCATGGCCAGCTACGATGTCGGGTACACCTACTCCGATGTCGACAAGCGCACCAACGCCTACAGCAGGGCCACCCAGCAGTACGCGCTCCTCGACACATCGCTATCCAACGTGTACGAGAGCGACTACATTACCCAGCGCCTAGGGCTGGGGTACCGCCTAAAGGGAGATACGTACAATGGCATGCTAAACCTATCGTACCAAAACTCCAGCCTAAAGGGCGATGAAACCTTTCCGGTAGCCTTCGACCTCAAGAAGTCGTACAACAACATTCTGCCAATGGCCATGCTTAACTTTAAGTTTAACCAGGCCAACAGCCTAAGGCTTATGTGCGGCGCTAGAACGCAAGCCCCATCCATCAGCCAGCTGCAAAGCGTTGTCGACAATAGCGACCCGCTCAACCTGTACGTCGGCAATCCCAACCTCGACCAATCGTACAGCAACAACTTCAACCTTCGCTACAGCTACACCTCCATGGAAAAAGGGAAAACGTTCTTCATCTTCTTCAACGCGCAGAACACCCTCAACTACATAGGTACCTCGTCGCTGTTGGCTGGGAAGGATATCGTTCTTACCGATGGAACAATCCTAAAGAAAGGGGCACAGCTCTCGAAGCCTGTTAACCTCGATGGCTACTGGAACCTCAGCACAATGGTAACCTACGGCTTGCCCATATCGCTTATTAAAAGTAACGTCAACATATCGGCCGGAACAGGCTATAGCCGACTCCCTGCGATATTAAACAACAAGAATGTTACCACCCAAACCTACTCACCCAATGGAGGCGTTGTAATTGGTAGCAACATTAGCCCCAACCTCGACTTTACCATATCGTACAATACGGCCTACAATATTGTATCGTCAACCAACAAGAGCAGCGACGGCAACAACTACTGGTCGCAAACCGGACGCTCGAAGCTAAACTGGACCATCGCCGACCGATTTACCGTTCAGCCCGAAGCAACCTACCAGCAGTACAGCGGCAACAACTTCTACTACGACAACCTCAACCTCAACCTCAACGCAGGATTTAAATTTCTTAGCAATAGGCAAGCCGAGCTGAAGTTTGGAGTCTTCGACCTGCTCAATAAGAACAAAAGCTTCAGCCGCTCGGTTAACAGCCTTTATATCGAAGATAGCTACAACAGCGTGCTAAGCCGCTACTTCCTAGTCACCTTTGTGTACAACCTGAAGAACTTCAAGGGAGGCGCCAGCATGCCTCAACCCGAAAGGGACAAACATTTTGATAGGCCATTCGACAGACCAGATCGTCCCGATAGATCTGACAGACCGATGGGACCTTCGGATAGGCCTCTTGATTTTTAGTAAAAGATGGCTACTTTCGAGAGGAATAACAACCTTCAATACCAAACTTAAATGACCTTTGGCGAACAAGTCGTAGATTTCTTTAATACACTCCGATTCGATCAGCCTCTACCCGATGGGGTAGAGGCTATGAATCCGTACCTGCTTCCCGAAACCATGGATGCCGTCAGAAAGTACTACACCAAGTACTACTCCGATAGCAATCCACGAACCTTTATCGTTGGCATTAACCCGGGACGAAACGGTGCAGGGAAAACGGGGATCGCCTTTACGGATACCGTTCGACTAGAGAATCCATGCCAAATAGAGCATAACCTTAAGCCAACCACCGAACTTTCGTCGGAGTACATCTACGCTGTGGTTGATGCAATGGGAGGCCCAGAGGCATTCTTCTCGAAGTTCTACCTAACTTCAGCTTCGCCCATTGGCTTTACCCACAACGGAAAAAACTACAACTACTACGACTCACCCGCCATGCTTAAGGCAACACTTTCCTATATGATGGAGCACCTCGAGCGCCAGCTAGCGTTTGGCGCCAACCGAAAGCAAGCCATTTGCCTTGGAGCAGGAAAAAACTTTAAATACCTCACCGAGGTAAACAACCTACTCGGCAAACCCTTCGAGCAAATAGTTGCCGTTAACCATCCCCGATTTGTAATGCAGTACCGCCGCAAAAGCATGGAACAAGAAATCGACACCTTTACCAATGCACTAGCCAACGCCCTATAGCAACGCACCATGAACAACAATACGCTCACCAAAAAGATTCTGATATTCCTGTTGCTGGCGCTGATGGTTTGCCTATTTGCCAACATCAACCAAATAGTGGGAATGTACATCGCCGACCCGCACCCTCGGCCACACCCGCCCCGTTTTCCCGGAGAGCCTCGTTTTAGGGAGGATATGTTTCGGTATAGAATGGTATGGGAGATGGTGCTTTCATTCGTTTCTGCCTTTACCATTATTGCCTACAATGCAGGAGTATTCAGGAGCAACAAGAGAACGAAGAAGTCGAATCAGCTAACCGTTGTTGCCATCAGCACTCTGGCAGGGCTGCTGCTCTTTGTTTTCCTTATTGTTGTCTTTCTTCCCAATAAGCATTTTCCTTCGCGCTTTATCTCGCTAATCCTTAGCAAGGCGCTTTTCGTAATAATGGCCTCCATCTCTGCCGGACAGCTCTACCGCCTTATATGGCAGAAGCAGCAGGTGGAAATCGAAAACGAGAAGCTAAAAACCGATAGCTTGCAAAGCCGCTATCAGGGATTAATGAACCAGCTCAACCCCCACTTCCTATTTAACTCGCTCAACTCGCTCTCCTACCTCATCCGCGAGAACGAGCAGAACAAAGCGCTTACCTTTATCGACGAACTATCGTCAATATTCCGTTACGTGCTGCAGAAACGCAGCGAGGAGCTGGTTACGCTCGAAGAAGAAATTCAGTTTACCGAAGCCTACCGCTACCTACTGAGCATCCGCTTCGAGAATAAGCTATTCTTCGAGATTAAGATCGATGAAAGCGACATGAAACTGCTCCTCCCCTTCCTAACCCTGCAACCATTAATCGAAAACGCCGTAAAGCATAACGTAATTAGCACAAAGCAACCGCTGGCGGTCTTTATCTATACCGAAGAAGACAATTTAGTGGTGAGCAACCCTATTTCGGCAAAGCTACCCGATGGCGAGAGTACTGGTATCGGGCTTTCGAACCTAGCAAGCCGCTTTAAGCTGCTTACCGGGAAACAGCTAACCGTTATCAACGACGAGAAAACATTTTTGGTAAAAATCCCTCTTGTATCGAAGCAATGAAGGCTCTTATAGTAGAAGACGAAATAGCAGCCCAGCGCAACCTTATAGCGGTTCTTGCCGAAGTTGCCCCGCATATAACGATAGTTGGCACTACCGATACGGTTACCGATACCGTAGAGTGGCTAAGAAGCAACTCCAAGCCCGACATCATCTTTATGGATATCCATTTAGCCGATGGCCACTCGTTTCACATCTTCGATGCAATTGAGGTAACCACGCCGGTGATATTTACCACCGCCTACGACCAGTATGCCCTCGAGGCATTTAAGCTCAACAGCATCGAGTATCTGCTTAAGCCCATCAAGGCAAACGACCTAGTCCACGCCCTTAATAAGCTCGCAACGTTAACCAACCACGAACTTATTAGGCAGCTACAACAAATCACCAACACCGCTACACCCGTCGACAGCACCAAGCTATTCCTAATACCCTTCAAGAGTAAGCTAATTCCGCTATCCATCGACGACATCTGCTACTTTTACACCTCCAACGAGCATGTCCATGTAACCACCCTTAACGGGCAAACCTACCCCATGGATAAATCGCTCGATACAATTATGGGAACGCTATCCTCCTCCGACTTCTACCGGGCCAACCGCCAGTTTATCGTTGTCCGCAAAGCCATAAAGGATATTGATGTGTGGTTTGGCAATCGGCTATCGGTAAATCTTGTACAGAAAACACCCGAGCGGGTAATTATTAGCAAAAATCGCGTTGCCGAATTTAAGGTATGGCTTGGGGTAATTAGGTAGTTGAATAACCTTATCTCTTAGCATTTTTCAGATATGGCAAAGGAGAAATAAACTCGAACTCCTTCGAAACCTCAAAAAAGTAATTCAACAGATTTAAGTGCCCTGATCCAATTATCAGAAGGATTCTATCATCATTGCTATGAGGGATTCTTTGTATGTTTCGAAATATTCTCAGATTCCGATTAAACCATCTGCCAGTTTGAAAATCTACACCTGTAAAATCATTTGGTTTTTCCTCGTACTTAAACATCCCGTCTAAATACCCAGACAGATCATCCTTTATACTATCTGGATTGTTCGCTTTATTCAATTCATCAATAATGCTTGTTACCTTGGGAACAGTAGGGTTTGAACCAAACAACTTTGTATAGTAATCGTCGAACTTAGATAATCGGAGGCTATCTTTAAACATTGACGTTATGTTGTCGTAATGCCGACCCCAGTCGTTTACACAATAAATATTAGGAAGGTCTAGATCTTTACCAATTCTAAAGCCTAACTGATCTATTTCATTCTTTTCTAACGCATACCTTCCAGCCTTATACTGCAAATAAAGAGAATCGATCTTATATTGTTGGTCAGGGGCTTGCTCAATAGCAATAATCGTAGGCTTAAAATCCTCAATTGCCTTCGAAATGGCAACTATCTCCGATTGGTAAGGCTCGTCGAAAACCGAGATCTGATTTTTCTTTTCCGTTTTAACAACATCCAAATTGTGATAGGCAAAATGGAAAACCCCAAGCGTCATTACTTTTGTTTGTGCTGGGCCATTACCTGTTTGTCCCAATAGTCCAGTGGCAATAAAAAGGCCACACATAAAGAAGATAAATGTTCTCATGCTTGTTTCGTTTAATTTATTCACAAGCCTAGGACGATCCTTCTTCTCTATTGTTACATAGAAATACATAGATAGATGGAGAGCAAGTAAAAAAGAGAAACGCATAAATTGATTTTATGCGTTTCTCTTTTTTACTTGCATATTCTATCACCTTAAAATCGCTCTTCACATCTGCTTTTAGAGCATTCTCAAGAACGTGGTATGATCGCAGTTAGATACTCTCTATTAGGTTATCCTTAATGGCACACACCACCAAGCTAATGGTATTGTTAACGCCCGTTTTTTCGAAAATCTTTGCCTTATGGGTTTCTACCGTTCGGTGGTTGATATTCAGTTCCAGCGCAATCTCCTTCGATGTCTTCCCATCACATAGAAGCCGAATAATCTCCTTCTCCCGTATAGTAAACAAGTCGATCACCGATCTATTCCTTTCGGGCTGCCGCATGCTGGTAATAAGCAGGTCGAAAATATCCTGCGAAAAATGGACACCGCCTTCGTATACGGTTTCAATGGCATCAACAAGTTCGGCCTGACAGCTACTCTTGGATACAAATCCCTTCACCCCCGAATGAATTATCCGCTCTACGATGGCTCCTTTCCCTTCCGATGTCAAAACAATTATGCGCAAGTCGGGCTGCAGCTCCAGCGCCTTTTGGATAGCCTCTTCGCCATCCAAAACCGGCATATTTATATCTACAAGTACGATATCTGGCTGATGAATCGCTAAGAAATCAAGCATTTCACGCCCATTCTGGCATGTTCCAATAACCTCATAGTTATTCGTTGTAGTTAAGAGCAGCTTTAAACCTTCAGTAAAAATGGGATGATCATCAACAAGCAGTACGCTAACCTTAGTGCCCCTCATAGCTTTCCGTCTCTATTTAAAGCCCTAAATATAGATTAATCAAAGAAGAAAGAAGCAGCCATCCGCTACTTTTTTTATGAAAATAAATTCATATACTTGCAGCTATTCGAATCGTACTAAATCCGTATAGAGCAATGTTTAACGAAGATATAATGCTGCAGATCGCTGAGATGGTAGATTCAGGCATCCTCGTTGTTTGCCAAAACCGGATTGTTTACCAAAATCAAACAGCCAACGCACTGCTAAACCAGTTTCAGCACCCTCTACGTGCTGGAGACGTTTTTTTCACAAAAGATATCTCCATCCCAAAAGAAAAAATACGCAGCTGGCAACGAGCAATGGCTGCAGGAGAACTTTGGAATGACAATTTGGAGATTAACCTCGGAGCTAAAAAGACAGTTGTAGAGGTTAAAGCAAAATCTACCGATGGAAAATATGGGAAGCATGGCTCTTACATATTTACCCTACAAGATATCACAGAAAAAGAATCGTCCTCTTCAAACTTCCTTTCGCATATCATGGATAATGCCCCATTTATGCTTGTAGAGTGGGATGAGGATGGAAGAATCTGCTACGTCAACAAGTCGCTGAAACGGTTTATTGGCCTAGAGTCAGAAGAGTTGGTTGGCCGATCGTTTCATGAATTCATGCCCGATCATGTAACCAAACGGATAAATAGGCATTTCAAAAAACTGAAGAAAGAGGGTGGATACACCATTTCCGAAAGCCGGCTTCTAACTGAGGAGAAAGACCGGTTGGCCTTTTGGATGAATGCGCAAACAACGGCCAAAAGAGGCAAGGATCATTTCTTTACCGTTGGTATTGATATCACGGATCGGAATATTGAAGATAACGAGCACGTCATCCTGCGAAAGCAGTGCAACGTGTTGGCCGAAAACCTAAGACATCCGCTTTTTATCCTCAACAGAAACCTTGAGGTTACCTTTGCCAACGACTTCGCCGTTCAATGGTTCGAATCAAAAGGCTATAAAAAAGAAAAGCCTAACAGCGGTATTCTGTTTGACCTATCCGCACATCCCAAAGCCCCCGAGTACAGGGATGCCTTCAAGCAGAACCTCCAAGATTTAAGATCTAAAATATTCTTCGAGAACAACGAGATATTCGAACGCTCATTCCTTCCGCTTATAATCGATAACGAAATCACCAGCGTTATCATTGAACATCGGAGGGTAAACGGATTTAGGCGGGAGCTTATGCTGCTAGACATCGAAGGAGAGATGCCGCAATCCATTATCGAAATGGCAAAGGTTTGCATAGTTCGGCTAAACGAAGAGATGAAGATCACCTATGCCAATTCGGAGTTCGCCTCGCTCCTACAATACCAGCCCTTGGAGTTAATTGGAACCTACATTCCCGATATTATTGTTTCCGAGCACAGAGAGGCCTCAATTGCCCGATTCGCCGAATTTAAATCAGGAACAGCATCTTACTACCACGAGGACGCCGAGATATACCGGAAAGATGGGAATACCATTTGGGTAGAGGTACTAATTTCGGGGGTTAGAAGTGCTGATGGCTCCTTCGCCTCCTTAACCGCAACGCTAAACGATATTACTAAAAGAAAGAAAAGGGAAGCCGAGCTGAAAAGCCAGCTCATTCAGAGTAAAAAGGTGAAGAATAATATGGATAAGTTCTATTCCATTATTGGACACGACCTGAAAAACCCTTTTATAACCACCAAGCTAATATCCGAAAACCTGCTGCTGCATGTCGAAAAGCAGAACGATACAAAATCAGCCAAATACCTAAAAGACATTACCTACCTGGCAGAAGAAGGCCTAAACCTGCTGGACAACCTAGTGTCGTGGACCAAAAGCGTAATAGAGGGCTTCGACTACCAACCCTCCTACTTCAGCTTACGACGCCTTTGCTCCGATGTCGAAAAGCAGCTCATCATAACATCTCAAATCAAGGGAATAACCCTTGCCAATGAGGTAAGCGAGGACATTCGGATATTTGCCGATCGTAATATGCTAAAAACGGTAATCAGAAATCTGGTATCCAACTCCATAAAGTACAGCCATAACGGCGGGGTTGTTACCATAAGCGCCGAAACAAAAGCCGATACGACTGTAATTGCCGTTTCCGATAATGGAACTGGCATAGACGCAAGCATCATTCCTCATCTCCTAGAAATTAATCCTAAGAAGCCCCGAAACCCCGAGAGTAAAACAAGTACTGGAATTGGGCTACTAATCTGCAACCATTTTGTTGAAAGGCATGGTGGACATATCTCTGTAGAAAGCGCGTTAGGCCGTGGCACTACAGTTAGCGTCGAACTAAAGAATTAGAAAAAAGAAAAGCATCTCTCACGAGGTGCTTTTCTTATTTGACTGTTGGTTATAAAAGGGAATTATTAAAAAAAGGGAATTATTAAAAACCTTGATTGCTTTATTAGGGCTACAAAAGTAGCAGCAGCACCTGCAACAGGTTAAGTAATTTTCGGTACGTAACATTACGTTGCTTTTTTACCATATCAATTAACATCCCATAAATACCTTATAGATTGCAATCTACCCTAGGCTTAACCTATCATTCTCGTTCCTTTACAAGTCCTTTTACCTGTACACTTTAACAGAATTAACGTCCAAAAACTCAGATACATCCTCTATTGGGTAATTTTTAACTAACACTCCTGTTACCTCAACTTTTGTATTGTTGTAGTCCTTCAGATCAACCGTGCTACTCGTTAGCGCATACAAGGTTTTTCCATCGTCAGTAGCTAGAATGTGCGTACCATACATGTAGTAGGTACTCCCGGCATCCTTTATGGTACCTACAGCAGTCTTCCTATCAAGATTATCGTCCTCCTTCTTGCAGGCAATACAGCAAACAAGCATGATAAAAACAAAAAGTAAGCGTTTCATATTTTACAGATTCTTAATTAAACATTTCGTAAGTTACTAACATGGTCAACAATTTTGTCACACCCAACTCACTTAATATAAAAGAGTAAGCACATACAAACAGAACCCATTTCAACAAATCTAGCGATTGTACCAATAAAAAAAGGTTACATATAAATAAACGACGTTTCACTAAAGAAAAACCCTATAGGAATTTCCCATAAAAGAAGGTTCTATAACGAATAGAGTGGGTAGTATCGATGATTTTACCTCCTTCCCAGTGAAGCCATTCAACCCTTTCGGGGTTATTTCCATCTTCCAACCTAATTCCCCGAGTTTCACTCGGGGCTATTAAAGTTAAAGCCCTTACGGGCTTCAAGTCGTAGTGATGATAGATAGATTATATGCTAATACGGAGCGTTATCGCACAATGGAGGGTAAGCTACAATCCGAAAGGATTGAATGCTAATAGCCCCGCATGCAATGCGGGGAAACAGCATCCAGCATAATCACAACTGCGGCGCGGTTGAATAGCGAGCAAAAAAGAGAACATCACCCACATAAAACGTTATAGAGCCTAAAAGAGCAGATTATATAACGAATAAGGCAAATTAGGAGGCTGTGCCAATTTCTTTATCGTAGCACCACCATACAAGCTGCCGATCTCTTGTGGCAACAGCAAAAAAAAGGTCCGAGCTGCTACGGTAGCGCCCGGACCTTTCTTCATTTTATTACTGTTGTAACGAGATTTGTGCCGGTACGCTAGAATATGAAGTTGAACGAAGCATCGAGGCTTAGACCTCTCAGCTCCTTGTTGTGCGAGAAGGGGATAAAGTAGCTGGCCTTGGTATCCACCAAGACATACTTGTTCTTGAAGAGCTCCACGCCCACCGATGGCGCCACGTAGCAGAAGTTCGACTTGGAATCTTTTCCCGTAGCGTACACGTAGCCCAGGTTGTAGCCCGAATAAAGGTTTAAGAAGCGACGATCGCCACGGCCAAAGTGACGAGTGTAGAAATCCTGCCCAAATCCGAACAAGAACATCTCCGAATAGGCAGTTAAGTCATCCTGCGATGCACCAACGCTCTTGTAGGCGCCGGTGTACACGAAACTCTTGCCGCGGGTAAAGAGGTACTTCAGGAAGTAGCCCTGGTAGTGGTCGTACGACACTCCCTGCTTGGGCGACTCAATGAAAAGATACGAGTACTGGAAGCCGGGCATGTTCACAAAGGCAATCCGGGTGTTGTCGGGGGTGGTAACCTCGTCGTTAACCGACAGGTTAACTAGGTAGCCGTCGCCTTTCTTGCTCAACCCCAGCTGCGACTTGCTGTTCTCGTAAATTTGCTCGTCGATGCCCTTCAGCTCCTGCCAAAGCGTAAGGAAGCTCTCGGAGGTGCTATCCACCTTGGCCATCATCTTGGCGCACGACTCCCTCTTCTGCTGCAGGTGCTGCCCTTCGAGCTTAAACTCCTGCATACGCTCCTCGCCGTTCGAGGCATTCACCTCCTTGGAGAGCACCTTGCCCAGGGTGCCGAGCATCAGCTCGAACTGACGGTACTGATCGCTGTTAAAGTTAGCCTCCACCGTTAGGCTTTTCAGCCCCTCGTCCTGACGGAGCACCTTAATGTGCTGCTCGCCGATAAGCAGATTAACCTTGGCCTTGGCCCCGGCAAAGTCGATAGCCGACACGCTTACCGTTACGCTGGTGGAGGCGTATGCTGGCACATCTTCCGCATCCGTAGCATCAATTTGGCCAACAGCAGCGCCCGACAGTAATAGCAGCGCGCTAAAAAATAGAATTTTCATACACTTCGGTTTTTTGGTGATAATACTACTACCGATGCGCACCGCACATGCGGGCATCGGGATTCAGCCTTCTATTAAGGTGCGCAAAGATGGCGTTTTTTTCGGGCTTTCGGAAAGTAGTTCAGTGTTTACGCCATTAATGGGATGCGACACAGGGACGAACGAGATTTGCACTAGCATGATTAATGCGATCTACACAGATTCCATTTATCGAAACCCGAAACGCCTACAGGACATTTATGGAAACTCCAATCGGTTCCCAAAAGATGAAGTTCTATTGTAGGATTTGTACTTTGAATAGGGCCAACCAACAACGCAGACCGGAAACTTTTCAAATAGATAAGGGTGAGGCAAAAGACTCACCCTTATGCAGGGGAAACTTTCCCACATCCCTGTTCTCTACTTTTTCGTTAGCACATCAAGCTTTTTTCTTATCGTCGGAAGCTCTTTAATGGATAATGCTTTTGTATAGCAAGCGACTGCCTTTTCGAGTTTGCCGGTTACCGAGTAGTAATCGCCCATAGCATCGTGCACGCTGTAGCTGTTGGGGTAGTTTCTAACATTTGCACTAAATACCAGCTCGCTCTCCTTAAGCCTCCGCTGCCCCAAGAGAGCGTATCCCAAACCACTAGCCATCATCTCGGGGAAGCAGATGGTGTAGCCTAGATTCTTGGAGATAACCTCATAGTGATTCTCAATCCGCTTCAGCGTCTCTTCGCTAAAGGTCATGAAGTCTTCGGGGGTAAGGTTTAGCGTATAGTAATCGAAGATGGAGTGCAGCGCATCGTACTCCGCTATCAGCGGAACTGTGGTGTGGCTTTCGTCGCTGTAGTACTTAGAAGCATACTTCAGATGGTTTGCCTGGTTCTGCCTAAGCAGCGTATCCAGCTTCAAAACACACCTAAAATGGCTGGTAAAAAGGGAGGTGTCCTTCTTTGCCGCTGCAACATCCATTCCCCTAGGCATTGTATTGGCAATTCCCAAGAATAGAGACTTTCCCTCGAACGACTTTTGGGGCAGCACCTTGGGGGCCTGCTGAAGAACCCACCCACTATCCCACCAGGCACTTGGGTCGATGGCCACGTAGGAGCTAAACAGCTCGGTATGGTTTAAAAGGGCATCCATAACCGCTAGGCCTCCCAGCGAATGCCCAATAAGCATCCTGTAGGGCTGCGTTGGGTACTTCGATTCGATATAAGGTATTAGCTCCTTCTCGACAAAGGAGAAAAACCTACTACCTCCACCCGAAACGCTGGCAAAGCTGCTATCGACCAACGGAAAGAAGGGAGATGCTACGTGCGTTGGCGTAAAATCGCGTCTCCTATCCGTATTCCGAATTCCTACCACAATCATCTCGGGGAAAACGGTATTCCCATTGGCAGAGCTTAGCTGCTGTATGAGACCTACAACTGAGTAAAAGTGGGTTTCGCCATCGAGCAGGTAAACCACAGGATACTTCGTAGAGGAAGACACATCACCAGCTAGGCTGCCTGGAAGGTACACCCATACGGTTCGGTCTTCATTCAAAATCGTTGAGTGAATCTTTTCGGTTGATCCAATGGAAATTTTGCCATCGGTTTGGGCGGCACCATTCAACAAGATGGTGCAAAGAATAAAGCATGCAACAAACTTCTTCATATTGGTTATGGATTAAGATTAGTCAAGTAAGCTTTTCATTTTACTAGTTTTAGATTTACAGCTACTCAAAGGTATAATAAACTCACCATGCCTAATTTTTAAACTCGACGAATCGGACGTAAACCTCGATGAAACCGAAATGAGACTCGGCAAAACGGATGTAGGAAACACCGCCATTGCATAAATGAAATGCACAACGAATGGCGGAACTTGAAGAATGCTGTCTTATGCTACCGTTAACAGCAAAAACAGACAACCCCAAGAGGCAAATCGCTTACAATTTACCTCTTGGGGTTGCGGTTATCAGACTGCTATTAAATCACGACAAAACGAGGAAGGAAGTGATAGACCTATTCAAGCCCAATATATTCGCCCCCCGTTCGGAGAAGGCTCTTGTCCATAGCCGTCTCTCAAAACTCAAATGCATATTCATGGCTCGTTATCCTCTCGCTCAGGTGGGAGGGCAGATGGTGAGTTTACTCGTTTAAATCAACATTTTACTTCACTTAGCGTTCTTAACCCACCCCTCCCCCTCCCAAGGAGGGGATAAACAGTTTCAATCATGCGCAGGCTCTTAATTTATATCCTTTTCTTTCAAAAAATATAACTCTATCATCCGCTTAGCGTGACAACTATGGGCTCTTGCCTTCATTAACTCTATCATTGTAGGCTATAGCTAGCAGAATAAATTCAAACGCGGCAACACATCCTCAACACCATAATCCCCAACCACATGCAAACCTGTACTAGCTGCTGCCTTTCCCGGCGTCAAGTTGTTTTTTTAATTGTTTGGCCATTGATTCTATAAACTCGCTCTTATCTTTTTTGGCTTCTTTCATCATAGCTTTCATATCAGCCGAAATATCAAGATTTTTGTCTGCCCACAAATGAATTTCTACAATTATCGGAAGTAGGTCTATTGCTTTTTGCGTGAGTTTATATAGAACCTTTGCCTTACTGTCCGGATGTTCTAACTTTTCAATGAGCTTATTCTCTTCTAAACTTTGAAGCCGTGATGCTAAAATGTTTGTCGAAATACCTTCTGCCGATTTCAAAAAGTCGCCATAGGTTGATTTCTGGAAAAACATCATATCTCTAATAATGAGCAAAGACCACTTGTCTCCAAAAATATCAAGTGAGCAACTTATGGGGCACTCCGACCTTTTCTTAACTGTTTTCATCTTTCCAAAACATTACTTGCATTTCAAAAGTGATTACTATATTTACACTTGCAAAACAAGAGCAAATTTACAGGTTAATTTCAAAAGCAGAAAATGAAACAAACAATATTAGTTACTGGGGCTTCATCAGGATTTGGCTTGATGGTGGCTACTCAGCTTTGTAAACAGGGACATACGGTTATCGGCACAAGCAGAAATCCTGAAAAACATCAGCTGCCATTTAAAATGCTGGCTTTGGATATTGCCGATGACAATTCCGTTAAAGATTTTGGTAAAGAACTGTTTAAGCACATTAGCCAAATTGATTTACTGATAAATAATGCTGGTTACTATTTATCGGGGCTTGCCGAAGAAACAACTATTGAGCAAGGCAGACAACAATTTGAAACTAATTTCTGGGGAACCATTAAGCTTACAAACGTGTTGTTACCATATTTTAGAAAACAAAGGTTTGGTAAAATTATTACTGTTGGCTCAATAATGGGCTTGCTTAACGTTCCAGATGCTTCCTACTATGGTGCGTCAAAACACGCTTTGGAAGGATATTTTAAATCCCTCCGATTTGAGCTGAATGAGTTTAATATCAAAGTAGCAATGGTTGAACCGATGGGCTTTAAAACCAACTTGCTCCACAGTTCGGTAACAGCAGAGACGAAAATAAACGATTACGATAGCTATCGAAATAAAGTCAGCGCCTTTGCAAATGACTTATTTACGAATGCACCCGAACCAACACCTGTAATAAATACGATCATGAAATTGGTGGAAAATAAAAATCCAAAATTCAGCCACCCTGTCGGTAAAGGTGCTTCGGTATTTCTTGCAATCCAACTTTTCGCCTACAAAGCATTTGAGAGTTCAGTCATCAAAAAAATCAACAACTATAAAAGCAACTAAAATGGAAGCATTCGTTGTAAAGAATTACGGCAAAAAGGAGAAACTTCATCTAACAACTGTTAGCGAGCCAGCATTAAAGCAAGATGAGGTACTAGTTCAAATTCATAGTGCTGGTGTAAACCTGTTAGATTCACGAATTAGAAATGGCGACTTCAAATTGTTTTTACCATACAAAACGCCATTCGTAAATGGACACGATATGGCAGGAACTATTGTCAAGGTTGGTTCGGCCGTCAACAATTTTAAAGTTGGTGATGAAGTTTACGCTCGCCCTGCCGATTATCGTATAGGAACGTTTGCCGAATATATTGCAGTCAATGAAATTGATTTGGCATTTAAGCCTAAAAATATTTCAATGGAGGAGGCATCTTCTATTCCACTAGTTGGCTTAACATCTTGGCAGGCTCTTGTTGAAATTGCGAATTTGCAGAAAGGCCAAAAGGTTTTCATTCAAGCCGGCTCTGGTGGTGTTGGAACTTTTGCTATTCAGCTGGCAAAGCATTTAGGCGCATACGTGGCTACAACCACAAGTTCGTCCAATATTCAATTGGTAAAAAGTCTTGGCGCTGACCTTGTGATTGATTATAGAACAGAAGATTTTGAAACAAAGCTGAAAGATTACGATGTTGTTTTACATAGCAATCATGAGGCAAAAATTCTTGAAAAGTCATTACGAATATTAAAACCAAACGGTCAGCTTATTTCGCTTACAGGTCCACCAACGCCTGAATTTGCAGAGAAAATTGGTTTACCCTGGCATTTAAAATTGCTTATGAAACTACTGAGCAGGAGTACAACGAAAAAAGCGAAGAAGCTGAATGTCAATTTTAATTTTCTTTTTATGAGAGCAGACGGGAAACAACTAAGTGAAATCACCAAACTGATAGAAGCAGGAAAAATTCGTCCCGTGATAGATAAGGTTTTTCCGTTTGAACAAACAAATGATGCTATTGCTTATGTCGAGTCGAGTCGTGCAAAAGGGAAAGTAGTTATTAAGGTCAAGTAGCTGTCAGTCGGATGGGGTTTGTTTGACGATTCGGTAATGCAGCAGGGATATCGCTTTAAAAAATATAAGCACAAAATTCAGCTAAGCCTTGAATGCTGCTTATGATTTTAGCCGCGAGCTTTTATTCTTTTCTGTCCTTTTTGTAGGGCAAAAAGGACCAAAAACCCTTGGCACGAATTAACTCGCTCAGTCGCGGAGGAATGGCGCTACCTCAAATGTGGTAATAGCCCTAAGCCCGTTACAGCATTGAGGAACATGGTGGAGGCGACCTCGCTCAAACAGGGATTCGTGCCAGTCTGGTATGGCTGCGCCATGGTGTCTACGGAAGAAGGTTGTTCGATAATACGACGTTTGCCTGCCATTATTAAGTGAACTAATATAGGAAACCTTGTTTGGCGAAGGCTCCTGCCTTCGTCATCTCTATTTCAACAGGCTGTAGCCTGTTAGGATAGAACCGACTGAGGCAGGAGCCCATAGCCGAACTGTGGTAATACGGGCACCCCCAAGAGGCAAATCGTAAATGACTTGCCTCTTGGGGGGGGCGGTTATCAGACTGCTACATAAATCTCGACAAAACAAGGAAGGAAGTGATAGGCTTATTCATCCCCTATCTTTGCGTTCTCCTCGTTGCTAATCATTCGCCAAACCTCCGCTGCTAAAACGAGTACGACACCGCTAAGGTGATGTCGGGAGCCTTACTTACGTCGATGCTCGAAGGATCGTTGGTGGATACGGTGTAGCTAGCGGCAGGGGTTATAGAAAAATGGCTTACCGTATAGGTAATGCCTACCCCAAAGCAGACCGAGTTGAGCGCATACGCCGTATTTATTTCCGTTGGCGATACGCTATTCTTTCCCCCCTTCTTCTTTATGGGATGCTTCTTGGCGTACTCCTGGTAGAAGGATGAGGTGCCGGCAGATGCGGTTGCCGAAATGGGAATCGAGAGCGCATCTTTCTTGCCAAATATCCCCTCGAAATCGAAGCTATGCGATAGGCCAAAGCTTGTGGTAATATCTTTGGTATCGCCAAAGGCATAGCTTACCCCCACCGATGGCGTTAGCACCTTTCCGCTCCAGCTGGTGGCAAAAGACACGCTATTGGCGGCCGATGAGGTAACCTGTTCGGTGGTGTAGTAATGCTCGTAGGTGTAGCCCAAGTCTACCGAGAAGTGATCGCCAAACGTATGGGAGTATCCAACGCCAAATCCGATGTTATCCAACGACTGCTTGCTGGCATCACCCACATAGTTGGCCGAAACGTTGGCATATATTCCGCTTTCGAAGGAGTAGGAAATGGTTGGCATAACGTAGTACTGCTGCGTAGCCGCCTTTTTACCGTTCTCGATAAGGTTACTCCCGCCCATTGCCGAAATGGTAACATGCGTGGGCTTCTCCTCAACGGTAGAATCCTCCTTTGCACCAGTGCTACTTTGATTAGAAAAACCTGTGCTGCGACCAGCACCTGCAGCAGCATTTAGGCTGCAGATAACGCCTAAGATAAGGCCGACACATCCCCTTATACTCATCATACTATTCCCTGGATTTAAAAATTGCACCTAAAGTAGCAATATTTAAATCCCTTTCGACCTTATGCTATAAACATTGGGAGTTGAGAAATGAAAAATGCGGCTCTATAACGTTTAGGTGGGTAATGTTGATTTACTTAGCGTACTTAACCCACCCCTACCTCCCGCCTAAGCGGGAGGATAAGCAGTTTCAATCATGCGCTGCCACTTAATTTCTATCCTTTTCTTTCAAAAAATACAACTCTATCATCCGCTTAGCTTGACGGCTATGGGCAAAAGCATCAACCAAACAAGGGCGCCTACCCTATTCCGGCGGGTAGCACTGGTCGATTCGCTTTACGATCTGCTTCTCCAGCGTCAGAACCTCACGGTACCGCTCCAGAAGCTGCGCCCATGGAATTAGGCCACTGCTGTAGTTGTAGATCTTCCGTTGCTTAAAAATTTGGTAGACCGTTGAGTAGTCGGGATTATCAAACGTAAGGTTGCTTTCCTCCATAAGGTAGTTGATGAGTTTCCCATGTATATTCAACCAGGTGCCTTCCGACACCTTTAAATCGCCGATCTTTTCCTGATACAGCAGCAGAATATCGTTGAGCAGCTGCTGATCTTCTATTTGCAGCAGCTTGCCGCTAGACTTAAACCCTTCGTAGCGGCTGCTGTGCGAACGAAATGAGTTTGATATTTCAAGCGTACTTAGGGATTGAGATAGGCGAGCGGTATCGAGCGTAGAGCGGTCGGGCAAATGGCTGAGGTAGGAATATGCAGAATCTGCACTTTGGTAGAAAAGCAGGTTTTCATTCAGCGATACAATATCCGCCTTTATATCCTCCTTTAGCCCGTGTAGGAACAGGCGGTTCTCCTCCTCCTGATGCTGCTTCAGGCTGTAGTTGTGCAGCATGTTGGCAAGCATCAGCGAAAAAACTATGATGCCGATCTCGGTTGCAATGGAGCCAACCTTTTTCCCCCATCCTCCATCGTTGGACGCCTTTAGTACTGTAACAATCTTCTTAATGTGCTTTTTTAGTTCTAACTCTGCCATAAAGTAAGCCTTCTTATTAGGTTTTTACAGCTATCGACAAGGCAACTGCCATGTCGATAGCTTAAATAGGTGCTGCTCTGCGAAGCCTGGCTAGAAAATGCGTGAGGCGTTCTTCCTTTTCGCGCTTCTAGTTCAGCGATTTTACCTCGTTCTTATACTTTTCGAGTAAGGCCATGGCATTAGGATTTTGCTGCAGCTGCTGCAGGTACTTTTTTGCCTCGTCCTTTTTGCTTAATGCAGCATACGCCCGCATATTGACAGCTAGGAACTCGAGTTTGCCCGCTTCGGTAAGCGTCGCCTCCTTTACCTCCTTGGCCAATGCATCAAGCGCCTTTTGAGGTTTTCCCCTATCAATACTCAGGCCGATTGTACGAATTGTTGATAGCTCGACAACCTGCACGTTCGAAGCCTTATCCGCCAGCTTTGATGCCTTTTTATACGTCTTTTCGGCATAATTAAAGAACCGATGCTTGGTGGCCTCGGCCCCACTTACGCCAGCCTCGGCGTAGGCATCGCCTAGCTTTAGCAGGTCGGTTGCGCTTGCTTTTTCACCACTAAAGAGAATTTCATACGCATCTTTTAGGTTGTAGGAATAGCTCTTCAGCATTGAGATCACGAAGGAGGAGTTCTGGTATCCAACTTCCTGCTCAAGGATGTCGCCATTAGGCATTGCAACTACAATATTGGGCACAGCCTGCACGCTATACCTCAATGCAGTCTCACGATCGGAATCAATATCGACCTTAACCATCACCACATTGCCCATTTGTGCTTTAACGGCAGGATCGGACCAGACATCGGACTCCATTGCCTTACAGGGACCACACCACGTAGCTGAAAAATCAATTAGGATAAGCTTTCCGGATGCCTTTGCAACCTTTACCGCATCTTCGTAGCTGTATAGCCACTGAGCATTTGCACCAATTGATGCCAAAAGAAAACCGAGAACCAGAATGTAATGTTTTTTCATAATGTTAAGATTATTATTCGCCTAAATGTAATATTTTCTTAAGCTCATGATACTCTTATGGCCTTTTTTTTTGGGCACAAGCATCTACCGCTTAAAACATAGCGTGGATTTCCCCTGCGCATAAGGCTCGCTAGATATAAAGGCAAAATTTAGCTACGCCCAGCGCACTACTTTTGGCTGCAACTTGGGCTTTGCCCAGTAGCAGCTGCAAAAAAGTAAAGCGCAGCCGTGGTGGCTGCGCTTTTATGTAGGGGGGCAGGCTTGCCGTTTAATGGCGGTCGAAGACCACTACTTAAGTTCGACGGAATTGCAAATTCCGCCGAGCCCTCTGCGTTTAATTTAAGCTACGGCGAACTAGGGGGCTAACCAAATTCTTTTAAATCATTTTTTGTCCTTTTGATTTCGTGTTCTTTCATTTCAGTCATTAGTTGCTCAATTCGTTCTTCGGTCAAACCAAGTTTGTCTGTGTATGCGGTGTAATATTCTTTCAATTTCTCGTCCAACTGTTTTGACTCGTCAATGAAGTCGCAGAAATATTTAATCATTTCAAGTTGTCCAATGGTCGAATAAAATTTTGCAATATGTAGTTTAAAATATTTGTGAGCCAAATAATTTCTTGTATCAAGTATATTGTCAAGTTGGTCAACAATCGAAGTTGTCAAACTATAGCTTTGTTTGACTTCATTGATGAAATTACCCATTGTCTTTTTTGAGTTTTCAATAGCGTCAATTATTCCATTAACTTCTGCATTGGTCTTGACTTTCTTCTTGAATATTCTGTCTGTACAAAGCATAATTGAAAATGTCTCTTCTAAACACTGCCCAAAGTATATGGCAAGGCCAAAATACGCATAAACAAGACGATGTCTACCGTCATCGTCTTCTGTTTCGTATTCGTTTTTCGCTATTTCGTATCGTCTTTCCATAATAGCAGCTAACGGTTAGCAGTATGTAAAGTTGCCTTGTTTGGCGAAGGCAGGAGCCTTCGCCATCTCTATTTCAACAGGCTGTAGCCTGTTAGGATAGAACCAACTGAGGCTTTGCCAAGTGCGTTTGGATTAAACTATGCTTAACGGTAAACCTTGTGCGCTTATTCTACGCTGGACTCTTAAAGTATTATCTTTTTAAACAAATATTTACTGTATGGGAAATTTGTTTTTTCAGAGTCAAAATAGTAGCAAAAAGAGATGGATGGTAGCATAAACTTCTTTGGATTATAATACGACTCTTGCGTTGCCTTGAACATGATCTTACTCTTTGTTTCTGTAAAAGAAAACCAGCCTTTATTTGATGTATCAATCTTTACCCTAAATGGAAGAGATTTGAGGAATGTCTTGTCAAATTCACCAACTTCGATGCTGTTATGTATCATTCTTCTCTTAAATGCATTCTTAGTTAGCCTGCTTAAAATCGAATCGTAGTAAACTATTCTGTACTTTTCATTTAACTCACGGCTTTGCATTCTTACATAGGTTCTAATCCTTTTACCATATCTTGATTTCAAATAATCCAACTTTGCATCATCTTCTGCATCAACCAAAGTCCATATTGAATCCCCACAAATATCACAAAAAAGGAAAGGTCTCAAATAATATTCATCTAATGCTTTATACCTATCCTCTAGTATTGCTAAATAAGTAAAGTTTGAATCAGTATTTGCAATTCTTTCTACATCTACATTCCCTGAAAATGTTCCTCCCCATTTCTTGCAAGAATCCAAGGTAGCCTCATATTTTTTGTTATAAAGTTCTGTCCTTTTGTGTCGGAATCTTGTATCAGGGTCAGTCAAACTATATAAAAAGACTAAAAGGACACCTACAAGAACACAAAAACTAAAGATTGTAATAATTGTTTTAGGTCTAAACATCATATTTTTATTACTCTTGTTAGCTTATCAAAGACAGCACCAGCCATCCTTCAAAAACAGGATATGACAGAACCTCGCTCCACCGAAATTGGCAAGGATAACAGCCATATTAGCATGCGGAAGGTATTCATTACAGGAAATATTTCCAAGTGAAATTCACGGTTAGACGTTAAAAGTAGCCTGCGGATGGCTCCGTGCTTTCCACCACCCGTAAACGTCCCTCTATTGCAGCCGCAACTCAACGGGTAGCCTATAATGCCTCAACAGCAGGAAGGGCAACCAGCTCCACGGTAAGCTTAACGGGCTTGCTATCGGCAATGGCTACCGTAAGCGTCACGGGCAGGTATCCCAGCTTGGTTACGGTAATGGTATACATGCCGTAGGACATTTTCCGGAAGTAGGTCTTCCCCGTTTCACCGGTTGTTCGTACAAATTTTAGAAGTTTGCGCCCCGATCGGGAACCAACGTCCTTCGACTGCTGCTCAACGGTAATTGAGGCACAGCTTGCCGCCATTTTTGTGGCGGCATCGGTTATGCTGAGCCATAGCAGCGCGGGCTTATGGGCTGGCTGTGCCCTACGCAGCAGCCGGTAGCTCTGGTAGAGCTTTGGCTCGCTAGGCTGTACCATTTCCATGAGATGATCGCTGAGCTGCAGGTGGCGGTGCACCTGCACGGTTAGCCGTGCAACCGTAGCTGCCGCCTCCTTGCGCGTTTGCTCGTGCCCGAGCAGCCTTTCGCAGGCATCGGCGAGCACCTGCTGCCGTGCCGCCAGATCGTCGAGCGTGCCGACGGTGATACTGTAGCTTGCCAGCGCATCGAGGTTCTCGGCGCCAAACTTAACCACCCTATCGCAGAGGGAAAGCAGCGCTTCGCACCCCTTACGCTTGTAGTACGAGGCAAAAATGGTTAGGCTTTCGGCGGTAACAACATCGCCCCTGCGCTTGTAGATCTCCCTAAGCGAAATAAGGGGGCCGTGCAGGAAACCCTGTAGCGCACTATGCGCCGCCTTTACGCGCAGGCGCAGCTTGCTCTCCTTGCTGTTGAGCAGCGCAACCGCCGGAGCGAGCTGCTGGTAGACGTTTTCCATTTCGGCCACGTGCTGGGCGAAAGCCGGGATGTCGGCAGCAGACTGGCTCCGCTGCAGGAGCCGAGTCACCTTTTCGTACCGGCTGTAGAAGTGCTTTTCGCGAGCTCTCATAACCTGTAATTATGCTATTTATACCTAATCGTTATGCCTATACCATAAAAGTAGGTAATTAGCCCCATACCGCAAAGCATTTGCCCCAATAAATTGGAATATGCCCAATATACACAGGGGGGGACCTCGTGGGAGACAAGCCAATGGCTACCATTCTTAAACGAGGTGCTTATGGAAAACCGATTTTCGACTCACCCCTAAATCCCCTCTCTTAGCCGAGTGGTTAGTTAACCAGTAAAAGAACGTTTCGACTTCTGCCTCCTTTACTCAGGCGACGCCTGCTCGGCTAAAAGAGGTGACTTCCTGCACTCCGATTAGGCTGCAGCGGCAGGGGCTTTAGAAGGTCAACATCGCCGGCACCTCTTGGAAAGCTTACCGGTAATCGATACCTTCCGCCTCCGAATACGGCCAGAGGTCTCGCCAAAACAAAGGAGGGCGAGCTTATGTTCCAACTGGAGGTAGCGTACCCGATGGCTTTATCAGCAGCCATCGCTTCGGAAGTTACACGTGGATATTTACAAAGTTATAATCAATAAAAGACACTGGTTATGTTAAACCAAGATAAATTACTGAGGTTTTTAATTTGTATTTTCTTATGTATTATGATTTTTTCGTGTAATAATAATTCAGATTGTAATGAAAGTCGAATATGGATGATGTATTCAAAAAGAATTGTTTCAGAAAACAAATATGTAAATATCTATCACCAAGCTGGTGATACAGTGAAAAAGTGGATAGAAAATGATATTGAATACTTTAATGATGTTGTATTTGGTAAAACAATTACTGTTGACTCATTATTGTGTTTTAATTCGAATAAGACAAAACTTATCACGGCCATTTTGACAAGGAAGTATTGGAATACAGAGAGCGATGGTATTACATATTTTTATGGAGTCAATATAGATGGTAACTGGTACTTTTTTCAGGGTCCTTTTATAGTTATCTCTCGCGAAATGTATGTATCAAAGAGTAAAATCCATGAGCCGCTCTCCTTTGAAATGCTGCACGAGATTGCCATGAAGGAGGTGTTTAATGGGTATCTAAAAAAGGGCTCTAAAGGGAAATGGGAGGTAGATGACAGCTTCTTTGCAGATATCACTAGTCAGGCATGGTGCACAACCTGCCATAGTCAGGCCGATTGGGATTCAACTTATTTATCCATTGTGAGGAAGAATTGGAAGATTAAAAAGTAAATAGGATACAAACTAAAATGCATTACCTTGGTTAGCCATAGTCTAATTCAAATGCACGAGGCTCGGCGCATTTTGCAAATGCGTCGAACTTAAGTAGCGGGCTTATACTACCATTAATCGGCGAATATAAAAAACACACCAGCGCAGCCACCACTACGGCTGCGCTTGGCGTTTTTGAGGGGCTGCTTTACCAGGAGTAGCTGCAGTAGGTGGGTCGTTAGGAGGTAGACATCGCTGACACCTCTTGGAAAGCCCATTTTCAACTCACCCCTAAATCCCCTCTCTTAGCCGAGTGGCTGGTTAACCAGTAAAAAAACGTTACGGCTTCTGCTTCCTTTACTCAGGCGACACCTGCTCGGCTAAAAGAGGGGACTTCCAGCGCTCCGATTAAGCTGCAACTTCTGGACCTTTACGAGGTCGACATCGCTGACACATCTTGGAAAACTTACCGGTAATCGATACCTTCCGCCTCCGAATACGGCTAGTGGCCTCGCCAAACAAAGCGTAGCGAGGGGGCTAGGCTTAGGGGAAGGGGATATATTAAGCAGCTTTATTGCATATATAAACGATTTAGCGGTAATTGCAAAAAAATAGAAAAGCAACATAATATGAGGCAAATATTTACAATAGTCGGACTTTTAATTTCTGGACTCGTATGTGCGCAGCAACCTAAAACGACAAATTTTATAGCTGAGCTAACTAAGTATGATATTTCTCATTTATGGACTCTGAACAAATTTCAAGTAGAAAATGACACAACAATTGTAGAACGCAAAGAACCTTTGGGTTACATTGGAGATAATTATCAGCGCTTCTACATTCACTTTTGCTCAGCGATCCAAAATCCTAAGAACAAGCTTGAATATTTTATTTGCGGTAAGACAAGAGTACGTAACAATATTTGTAATTTTCAAGGAAAACTTATAATTAAAGAAGCAAAAATATATAAAACAGAAGATTACTTTCCTGAATTAACACAAGGATCTGTTTTAGGAACATATGAATTCTTTGAAGATGCAAAGCAAAAAGGAACTGGTATCTTATCAGGTACTTTCTCTACTTATTTCTATTTAGACGAAAAAGGACAATTGAAGTATAATGCTTTATTATTTGTGGCTGATACGTTTTCGAATAACTTATTTGAAGGAATATGGTCAAACTATATGTCAAAAGAAACTAAAAAGTGTAACTGGGGTGATTATAGAATTCCCGACAGTAATGAGCTTGATGGTGGAACTTGTGAATTTATGGTTAAGAGTAAATACGCTACAAATGGATGGATTGGATACATGATAGCAAATGGAGCAAGTCCTGATAGAATGGACATAATTAGTGCACAAAAAGAAGAAAACAGAAAATGGTGGCTTGAAGATGATAAAACAATGAACCGCTAACAAGCGGCTTCGCCTCCTCGCCCCACTTTAGCAACCAAGACCTCCAGCCTTAACGATTATCACCAATGCTGTGCTTTATGGGCTGCTTTACCAGGAGTAGCTGCAGGGGCTGGGGCTTTAGGAGATCGACATCGTCGGCACCCCTTGGAAAGCCCATTTTCAACTCACCCCTAAATCCCCTCTCTTAGCCGAGTGGCTGGTTAACCAGTAAAAGAACGTTACGGCTTCTGCTTCCTTTACTCAGGCGACGCCTGCTCGGCTAAAAGAGGGGACTTCCAGCGCTCCGATTAGGCTGCAGCGCTAGGTCTTTACGAGGTAGACATCGCTGACACATCTTGGAAAACTTACCGGTAATCGATACCTTCCGCCTCCGAATACGGCTAGTGGCCTCGCCAAACAAAGCGTAGCGAGGGGGCTAGGCTTAGGGGAAGGGGATATATTAAGCAGCTTTATTGCATATATAAACGATTTAGCGGTAATTGCAAAAAAATAGAAAAGCAACATAATATGAGGCAAATATTTACAATAGTCGGACTTTTAATTTCTGGACTCGTATGTGCGCAGCAACCTAAAACGACAAATTTTATAGCTGAGCTAACTAAGTATGATATTTCTCATTTATGGACTCTGAACAAATTTCAAGTAGAAAATGACACAACAATTGTAGAACGCAAAGAACCTTTGGGTTACATTGGAGATAATTATCAGCGCTTCTACATTCACTTTTGCTCAGCGATCCAAAATCCCAAGAACAAGCTTGAATATTTTATTTGCGGTAAGACAAGAGTACGTAACAATATTTGTAATTTTCAAGGAAAACTTATAATTAAAGAAGCAAAAATATATAAAACAGAAGATTACTTTCCTGAATTAACACAAGGATCTGTTTTAGGAACATATGAATTCTTTGAAGATGCAAAGCAAAAAGGAACTGGTATCTTATCAGGTACTTTCTCTACTGATTTCTATTTAGACGAAAAAGGACAATTGAAGTATAATGCTTTATTATTTGTGGCTGATACGTTTTCGAATAACTTATTTGAAGGAATATGGTCAAACTATATGTCAAAAGAAACTAAAAAGTGTAACTGGGGTGATTATAGAATTCCCGACAGTAATGAGCTTGATGGTGGAACTTGTGAATTTATGGTTAAGAGTAAATACGCTACAAATGGATGGATTGGATACATGATAGCAAATGGAGCAAGTCCTGATAGAATGGACATAATTAGTGCACAAAAAGAAGAAAACAGAAAATGGTGGCTTGAAGATGATAAAACAATGAACCGCTAACAAGCGGCTTCGCCTCCTCGCCCCACTTTAGCAACCAAGACCTCCAGCCTTAACGATTATCACCAAGGCTACGCTTGAGGGGCTGCTTTACCAGGAGTAGCTGCAGGGGCTGGGGCTTTAGGAGATCGACATCGTCGGCACCCCTTGGAAAGTCCATTTTCAACTCACCCCTAAATCCCCTCTCTTAGCCGAGTGGCTGGTTAACCAGTAAAAGAACGTTACGGCTTCTGCTTTCTTTACTCAGGCGACACCTGCTCGGCTAAAAGAGGGGACTTCCAGCACTCCGATTAGGCTGCAGCTTATATCAGTGCCGCTGCCCCCTCTTTGCGAATGGCAAGTATAGGCGCTTACGGTATGGGCAGACTTGCTAATGCCATTCGGAGAGAGGGGGATTGGGGGTGAGTCGGATTTGCGTAGCGGTTAGCACCTTTTTCGTCGCTTACATCTGCTTAGCGTGATGGCTATGGGCAGGAGCCTTCGCCTAATGAGGGGACAGTATCTTTAAAGGCAAAACTCCTGCACAAAGATGATAACATGCTGATCTTTAAAACTTACACCATACATACAGGGGGATTTTAGTCAATTCCAGGCCTCCTCAACAAGCTACCACCTTTCATCAACTTGCTACCGGGGCATTTCAAGAGAAATACTTTGAGCCATTTCTCTGGGTTTTCCTGAAGTTTGATGCTACCACACCGTTTCAAGTCACTTCCAGCCCATTTCAAATCGCTTACAGGGAGATTCAAATTAAACGTTGCCGCTTGTTTTTCGGAAGCAGGTTCCTGCTTACAGAGAATATTGCTTTGCAGATGGATCTTCCCCCTTGTTCTTCCACATGCTCCTCTGTGAAATACGAATACCAGTGCCCTTCCGCGGCTCAACCAAAGACAACTTACGAAAGTAGCGGGCGGCTTACGAAATCGACCAGCTGCTCAAGCGCAATCGAAATGATTTCTCGGCACGACTAGCCCTTGCTGAAGCATTAGCAATGGCCACAATCGGCAGAGATTGCATGGGAAAGGAAGCACATCTCGAAAAAACACAGGGAGTAGCCTTAGGAATTTCGCTTATCACAATGCACATTGCCCTACTATGGAGAGCGAAACGTACGCAGAATGCCGCTTGAAAGAGATCCTAATAGGAAAATCCCATTCGTCCCCAAAAATTCCTCTTCACCGCCCAATGTTTCCCTTTCACCCCAATCGAGCAATAAGTACTAGCTGAAATACGCTTCTTTACTAGTTCTTACGTTAAATCACACGCATTAGCTATGGCAAATAAGGGAATGCTGCTTCTTCTACTTCTGCTATCACTTGCAGGAGGCGCAAGCGGGCAAAAATCGCTCGACTACAAGCTGTCGGACTGGTACCTGGGGACGCTCGACAACGTTCTCGACAATATCTCGAAGCAATCGAAGGTTCAATTCGAGTTCGATCGGCAACGGCTTGGCGCCATCCACGTCGACCATCATCCCATCAGCCAATCTCTAAAGGATTTCCTCGATGTGGTGGTGTGCAAAAACAATAAGCTGAAGTACTACATCAGCGATGGCGGTAAGGTAATTATCGTAGACCGCTGGGTGGTGACGAATGAAGTAAAACTTGATGAAGGAGTGCGCTACAAGGGAAAACCTACCCGCTACCGATTCGCGCTTACGGGTCGAATCATCGATAATGCCTCGGTGGAGCCGCTACCCTTTGTTACCATTGCCGTAAAGGGCACAACAATTGGGGCAAACTCCAATGCCGATGGATACTTTACCCTGCAGCGCGTTCCGAGCGATACGGTTTCGCTGGTGCTAAGCGCCGTAGGCTATAAACCCAAGACGGTTCACCTAACACCGCAAACTCCGCAAAGCAACCTGCTGGTAAAACTCGAAAGCGAAAGCGTTGCCCTTCAGGAGGTGGTTGTCAACGGGGAGAAGCAGGATGTGCTGCAAACCAACAGCAAGGTGGGCATGATAAAGATGTCGCCCATCAAGCTGGTATCGCTCCCAAGCCTTGGCGAGAAGGATATTTTCCGCTCCTTTCAGCTGATGCCGGGCATAAGCGCTGCCAACGAGAACTCGTCGGGGCTGTACGTTCGAGGAGGAACGCCCGATCAGTCGCTGGTGGTGTACGATGGATTTACGGTGTACAACGTAGAGCATCTCTTCGGGTTCTTCAGCTCGTTTAATAGCAACGCCATAAAGGATATCCAGCTCTACAAGGGCGGATTCGATGCCAAATACGGAGGACGCATCTCCAGCGTTGTAGAAATCACCGGTAAGGAGGGAAACAAGACCGACTGGGGAGGATTTGCCGACGTCAGCCTAATGTCTGCCAACGGTTTTCTGGAGGCTCCCATTGGCGAGAAGTTTACCGTTATTGCCGCGGGTCGCCGTAGCTGGCAAAGCCCGCTTTACGATAAGATCTTTAACAAGTACTCGAGCACAAAAGCCACTTCGGGAAGCGGAAACGTTAACGGTAAGAACCCATTTGGGAGCACCGACATCAACTCGTACTTCTACGACTTCAACACCAAGCTAACCTACCGCCCCACCGATAAGGATATCATCTGGCTAAGCTACTACGCCGGCAACGACGACCTCACCAACGACGTTTCGTCAGGTTTCAAAGGTGGCGAACCCGGTGGCATGGGTGGCGGAGGTGGCGATGCCCCCCGCATCAGCAACTTCAGCATGAGCAACACCGACAACTCCAACTGGGGAAACCACGGCGTATCGCTCAAGTGGTCGCGCAAGTGGAACGAGAGCTTCTACGGCAACTTCCTCATCGGCTACTCCAACTACTACAGCAACCGCGATAAAACATCCAGCGGTTCTTATGTAGATTCGAATGATATTACCCAAAGCATTAAGCGCGGGGTGATGGAGTACAACCATCTCGACGACTACTCGGCAAAAGCCGACATCGAGCAGAAGCTTAACGCCAACAACGTGCTCGAATATGGCGTTAACGCCACCTTTAACAAGATAACCTACAGCTACGCCCAGAGCGACACCATGAAGCTTATCGACCGCAGAAACGAAGGGGTACTGCTCTCGGCATACCTTCAGGATAAAATTTCGCTTTACGACAACATGCTTAAGATAACCCCCGGACTTCGCTCCAACTACTACAGCGTAACCGGCAAAATGTACTTCGAACCACGACTTACCTCGTCGTACCAGCTAACGGATAGCTGGAAGCTAAAAGCTTCGGTGGGTCGCTACTACCAGTTTGCCAAACGCGTCGTTCGCGAGGATGTTATGTCGGGCAACAAGGATTTCTGGACGCTGAGCGACGGCAAGAACCTTCCGGTAACCTACTCCGACCAGCTTATTGCCGGCTTCTCGTGGGAGAACAACGACTACCTAATTGATGTAGAAGGCTACTTCAAAAGAATAACCGATCTTACCGAATATTCGCTACGCTTCTCGAAATCGCTCGCCAACGGCAGCTTTAGCCCCGAGCATGGTGGCGATCAAAGCGCCGTAACCTACCAAGACCAGTTCCTTACCGGCTGGGGACGAGTTCACGGCATCGATCTCCTCTTGCAAAAGAAACAGGGCAACCTAACGGGATGGATTGGCTACACCTTAGGGCGTGTGGTAAATCACATCGATGGCTACGGCGATTACGACTACTACGCATCAAACGACGTCACCCACGAGTTTAAGGCGGTAGCAACCTACCACTGGCACAACTGGGATTTTTCGGGAACTTGGATTTGCGCAACCGGCAAACCCTACACCGCTCCCGAAGGCGGCTACACCGTTACCCTACTCGATGGCACCAAGAAGTCGTTTGTAACGGTATCGACCAAAAACGGGAAACGCCTCCCCACCTACCACCGCCTCGACCTATCGGCAACGCTTAACATGAAGTTAGGCGGACGAATCCCTGCAACAATTGGGTTCTCGGTGTTCAACGCGTACAACCGCAGCAACGTTTGGTATAAGCAATTCGAAATTGTCGACAATACCATTGTAGAAACCAACGTCAACTACCTCGGCATTACACCCAACATCAACTTTACCATTAAATTCTAAAGAGATGAAGATATCTATAAGCAATACGAAGCTGCTGTCGGGCATCCTGTATACTTTGCTCGTAGGCGCCCTTGCCATAGTAGTGCTTTCGATGGCATCGTGCCAAAAGATGGACGTGCAGCTATCGAATCCCGACAAGGCTGTTGTTAAAGGTTACCTATTTGCCGGCAAACCCGTTTCGATAAGCATCTCCAAACAGCTGCTGTACGGTGCTACCGATACCATTACACACCCAATAGAGAACCTCGAAGTGGTTATATACGATTCGAAAAACAACGCCTACCCATTGCTATACACCAGCAATGGGGTATACAAATCGGATAAGCTGATACCCCAAGTAGGCGAGACCTACACCCTAAAGTTTACCTACAACAGCAAGGAACTATCGGCAACCACAACAGTACCTGCCAAGCCTTCCGGTTTTCAGGGAACATCTTCAATTTCGGTTCAACCTTTCGGCTCCACAACATCTGGCCCCCCATCTATGTCGCGTGCCGAATACTCTTGGACAAATACCAACAGCAGCTACTTCCTTATGGTAGTCGAATCGATAACGCCCAAGGCCACCCCCATAAACGACACAACCGAATACGAGGCGCTACCCGTATTCAGAATTTCACCCACACAGGGCAACTCGCAAAGCTTTATGGGGCATTCGTTCTACTACTACGGAGATCACAACGTCATTCTGTTTGCCATAAACCAGGAGTATGTCGACTTGTACGAGGATACGGGCAATAGCTCGCAAAATATTACCACCCCACCAGGAAACATCACAAATGGCTATGGAATATTTACTGCCATAAACGCCGATACGCTTAAACTTAACATAACGCCTTAATATATTCCCTTAATCCCAATTCTTTTTCAGTTACGATGGTGTTTACCATTATGCAATGAGGCGCAGTGATGCACCTCATTGCTGTTTATAGGGCGTTGTGTCTACATCGAACCCTCCCTGTAATCACCGGTTACTAGTAGTTATCCTAAATAATTACACCGTTGTTTAAAACCTTTTAGCTGAATAAGTTGTTAGTACCAATAAAAGAATCTATCAATGAGGCTTCAGAAAACCATCATCATAGCACTCGTCATAACAGCAGCAATTGCTGTTGCATGGTTTGGCGTGGGCATAATCGTAATGAAGAACGCCATCGAAAGCTACGAAACCAAAAAACCAGGCAGCAGCTACGAAGATTTTGCCCGTACCAAGTGCTTCAACGAGGAACAGCTCAATAATCTCAAAAAAGTAGAGTTCACCATTCCCTCAAAGAAGGATGGATGCCTGCTATCGGCTACGCTTATATACAACCCAACGCCATCAGCCAAAACCATTATATACTGCCATATGATTACCAGCTCGCGCTGGGAGGTTCTAAAGGGTGGCCGAATTGACTCGTTGCTTGCGCGTGGCTTTAACGTGCTCACCTTCGACCAGCGGGCACACGGCAAGAGCGAAGGATCGAGCCCCACCTACGGATTCCTCGAAAAGTTCGATCTCGATCAGTGGGTAGATACCGTATCTGCCATATTTCCTCGTGGGATTATTGGCGTTGAAGGAGTATCAACAGGAGCCGCAACGGCAATACTCCACGCAGGCGAGATTAACCCCAAAAAGGATGCGGCTCGTAAGGTTGCCTTTTACGTATTCGAGTGCTCCTACTCCGACCTAGCCAAGCAGCTTGCCTATCGAGTAAACCAGCACTACTACCTCCCCAACATGGCGCTCAAGACATCGCTAAAGATACTGGACCGTCCGTTTAACGGCTTCAACATCTACGATGTATCGCCAATAAAGGCGGCACGCCACATCGATGTCCCCGTTCTCTTTGTGCATAGCAAAGCCGACGGCTACGTTCCTGCCCAAATGAGCAAGGAACTGTACAATGCCGTGCGCCCACCTAAGATGCTGCTACTCGTCCCCAAGATGAGGCATGCCGAAGCTATATACGCCAGCAAGCTTTACTGGAACACCTACGATCGCTTCCTTAAAAACATCGCTCGGATTAAGGAGTAAAGCCCCAAACTTCGCGGTGGGCAAGGGTTGTGGCATCAAAAAAGAAGGTATATATTGTGCCTTGCTTTACGATTTTAAACAACAAACCACAACTACCAAGCATGGAAGAAAGAAACATCGAAACCATGGAGCTTAGCGGACGAACGCTAAAGGAGCTCTGGCTGGCTGCCAAGTGGGCAAAGCTGCTATCCATCATCATCGTTTGCTTGTATTTTGTTATGATAATTCTAGTGATCTTTAGCGGCATCATAACCTCGCTGTTTGCCACCATGATTCCCTTCGGAGGCTTCTTTATTGCCCTGGTGTACATCATCACGTACACCCTTACGGCGCTCATCCCCGGAATCATGCTCTACAACTTTGCCATCAACACACAAAAGGCCATCCTGCGAAACGACGACGACTTGGCCACTACCGGCGTTAAAAGGCTTCGCCAGCTATTTCAGTACAGCGGAATCCTGGCCATGATCTCCATCCTCCTGGTAGGCCTGATAATCGCCGTAAGCGTGCTGCGCACCATCTTCTAACGCGCAAAACCATTCCAAAAGGAATTGCTACCTTTGCGCGCGTTTAGCATATACTGATGAGTAAAGGAAAAGTTGTAGTTGGACTTTCGGGCGGTGTCGATTCGAGCGTGGCCGCCTACCTGCTTAAGGAGCAGGGGTACGAGGTTGTTGGCATGTACATGCAGAACTGGCACGATACCACCGGTACGCTCGAGGGCGATTGCCCCTGGAACGACGACCTGATGATTGCCGAAATGGTGGCCAAAAAGCTCGACATCCCCTTCATCTTTATCGACCTTAGCGATACCTATACCGACAGGGTGGTGAGCTACATGTTCGCGGAGTACGAGCGTGGCCGAACCCCCAACCCCGACGTGCTCTGCAACAGCGAAATCAAGTTCGAGGCATTCCTAAAGGCTGCCCTCGAACAGGGAGCCGACTACCTGGCTACCGGGCACTACTGCCGTAAGGACACCATCGAGGTAGACGGCATGCCAACCTATAGGCTGCTTGCCGGATCGGACCCCAACAAGGACCAGAGCTACTTCCTTTGCCAGCTCTCGCAGGAGCAGCTCTCCAAGGCGCTCTTCCCCATCGGGCATCTGCTGAAGCCCGAAGTCCGCCGGATTGCTGCCGAGCAGGATCTCCCCACCGCCGAGAAGAAGGACTCGCAGGGGCTATGCTTTGTGGGAAAAATCGACCTGCCCATCTTCCTTCAGCAGAAGCTGGCGGCCAAACAGGGCAACATCGTCGAGATCGACCCCGCGTTTTACGACAAGCTCCCCCCACGCACAACGCTGCAGGAGCTGGCCCGCCCCTACTTCTACCACCCCAACAACGGCAAGAAGGTGGGCACGCACAACGGCGCCCACTTCTTCACCATCGGCCAGCGAAAGGGGATGAACGTAGGCGGCAAGGCGCTTCCGCTGTTCGTTATCGCCATCGATGTCGAAACCAACACGCTGTACGTTGGCCAGGGGCACCAGCACCCGGGGCTTAACCGCAAGGGGCTTTTCATCAAAGAAGCCGAAATCCACGCCATCCGCCCCGACTTAGCCATGCGCGCTGGCGAAGAGCGCCGCTACAAGGTGCGCATCCGCTACCGCCAGCCGCTGCAGGACGCCACGCTCCACCGCACCGACGAGGGGCTGTACATCATCTTCGACACCCCACAGCGCGGCATCACCGCCGGACAGTTTGCCGCATGGTACGACAACGAGGAGCTCGTTGGCTCGGGGGTGATCTTCGAGTAGAGCGGACGCTTAACCATACAAAACGCCGATATCGTTTTCCACGATATCGGCGTTGCTATTTTTTACAAGGGCTTCGGATGAATTTACATCGATGTCGATACAATTTTAATGGTCGTCGGCTGAATTTGTATCGGTGTCGATGCAATTTCAATAGGCATCGATGCATTTTGTATCGGCATCGATATAATTTCAATAGTCATCGGCTGAATTTGCATCGGCGTCGATGTAATTTCAATGTCCGTCGATGCATTTTATATCGGCGTCGATACAATTTCAATGGTCATTTGTGGAATTTGCTCACCTGCATGAGCAAATTGCTCAGCTTCGGGTGGAATTTCCTCACCCAAGTGAGCAAATTGCTCACTCATCGGTGGAATTTACTCACCTATATGAGCAAATTACTCACTTATTGGTAGAATTTGCTCACCCATATGAGTAAATTACTCACCCATCGGTGGAATTTGCTCAGCTAACCTTGCAAATTGCAGGGTCATCGACCAAAATTGCAGGGTCATCGGCTGAAAATCATCCGCGCGCAGCCCCCGCTCCCCCCGGAGGCAGGCTACCCGATAAGCTTCTCGGCCTCGAGAAGCGCCGCAGGCTTACCAACGTCGATGATGCGGCTTTTGGTGACGTCGATGCCCTCGATGAAGTGGCTCTTGGCCAGCTGGAGGTACAGGTCGACAATGGAGAACTTGCCGTCGAAGCCATCCATCAGTTCGAAAATTGCGGGGTTCACCACGTGGATGCCGTTAAAGGCAAACGGTAGGTAGGTGTCGCCAACGCGGGCAATCTTCTGCTCGTTGGTCTTGATGTTCTTCCAGCCAGCCAGCTGCATCGCGTTATCGAAGAGAAAGTAGCGCGACGAGAGCCGGTTGCTCACCGCCAGCGAGGCCAGCGCCCGGCTTTCGACATGCCTCCCGTACAGTTCGGCAAGGTTGATATCGCTGATGATGTCGACGTTGTGGATCAGGAATGGCTGCCCATCGCTAAAGAAATGGGCGGCCTTCTTTAGCCCACCACCCGTATCGAGCAGCAGGTTTCGCTCGTCCGACACGGTGATGTTTACCCCAAAGTTGCCCCTCTCGGCAAGGAACGCCTCCACCTTGTCGGCAAAGTGGTGCACGTTAACGATGATATCGGTAAAGCCGAACGACTTGAGGCGCTCCACCACATGCTCGATGAGCGGTTTGCCGGCAAGAGGCACCAACGCCTTGGGCCTATCGTCGGTCAGCGGCTTAAGGCGCGTACCCAAGCCGGCACAGAATACCATTGCTTTCATCAGCGGTTACAGGTTTAAATGTTGCTAGTCTAAATATCGGCGGATGTTCTGCTCGCGATGGGTAAGTACCACCCGTACGCTGGGGAACTTCTCCTTGATGTACTTGGCACATCTCTCGGCCGAGTATACCGATCGGTGCTGGCCGCCCGTGCAGCCAAAGCTCACCAGCAGGTGGTTAAAGCTCCGGCTGATGTACTTTGCCACGGCCTTGTCCACCAGGTTCAGCGAATCGGCCAGGAACTCCTGCATCTCCTCATTCGCATCCAGATGCTCGATAACCAGCGCGTCCATCCCGGTGAGCTGGCGCAGCGCCTCCTCCCTACCCGGATTATGGATGGCGCGGCAGTCGAATACAAATCCACCGCCATTACCCGAAAAGTCATCGGGGATGCCCTTTCGGTAGGAGAAGCTGGCAACCGAAACGGTTAGCCGATCGGCAGGCAGCTCCACCTCGTACTTGCAGGCCTGATCGGCCAGCTTCCGGCACACCTCCATAAGGTAGCTCCCCTCAAACGGGTACTCCTTGCTGATTACCGTGCGGAGATTACGAAGCGCAGGGGCAATGCTCTGCAGAAAATGCACCTTCTTCTCGAAGAACCCCCTGAACCCGTAGGCGCCAAGCACCTGAAGGGTTCGGAACAGGACAAAGGTATTGATGCTCGCCTCTACCTGGGCGGTATCTACCCCATAGTTGCGTAGCGTTTCGTAGTAGTGGTTCAGGAACTTCTTGCGCACATCGTCGCTGAAGTTGGCCTTGGCCTGGTATAGGAACGAAACGATGTCGTAGCCCAGCGGGCCAAGACGAGCCCCCTGGAAGTCGATATAGTAGGGGTTATCGTTGTTCACCATCATGTTGCGCGACTGAAAATCGCGGTAGAGCAAAAAATTGCTATCCAGCGAGCACAGGTAGTTGGCCATATTCTCGAACGAGTCCTCGAGCAGCAGCTCATCGAACTGAACGCTGGTGCACTTCAGGAAGCTATACTTAAAGTAGTTCAGATCCCAAAGTATCGAGCGCTTGTCCATTTGCTGAATGGAAAAGAACTTACTTGGGTCAATCCCTTTGACGCCTTCCACCTCAATCTTTACAAGATCTTCCACCACCTTTGTCATTAGCTCATCGATAGAAGTGCTACCATCCATCAGCAAATCGTAAAGCGAAACATCTCCCAAATCAGTTTGAATGTAGGCCAGCCTATCGTCGGATACGGCAAGCACCTTGGGCACGCGCTTCCCCTTTCCCAGAAGATGCTCGGCGAGGTAGATGAACGCCTCGTTCTCGGCAACGCTCTCCCCTACCACACCAATATAGGTGCTGTTATCATGGAATATTCGGTAATACTTCCGGTTGGACCCAGCCCCAACCAATGGCTTAATTTCGGGTTTTGACCCTAAAAACTTTTCGGCTATACGTAATAAGCTATCCATTATAATTAACCTTAAAGGTTAAACCTTTTAGACGAGCAGCCAGCTGCTCGTCGTTTACATTACTAACTTCAAAAAAAGACAATTCCCTTCGAACCCCATAGTTCCCCCTCAAGTATTCGAAGAGATCTGGACGTGCACGAAAGGCAGCATCATCGATGACAATATTATAGGAGTTCAGGATGCAATCCCTAATCCCCTGTTCGGTACCATTCCCGGCACTAAACACAATCGTAGGGTCAAGCATCGGCAAATTCTGCGGCGCCCATGTCGGATTAGCCTCAAGCCCAAAGAACCGGAGGATGCTATTTACCGCCATCGAAGTCCCATTCGACTTTCCTTCTAGCGAATATCCGGCGATATGTGGCGTAGCAATGCTCACCATCCGCAGCAGATCCAAGTCCACATCGGGCTCGTTCTCCCAAACATCCAGCACCGAATACGATACCTTTTGGTTGGCTATTGCATGTTTTAATGCGCCGCCTTCCACCACCTCGCCCCTTGATGCATTGATAAGCACCGTTGGCTTGCCGAACTTTGCAAAAAACCGCTCATCAGCCAGGTGAAATGTCTTATCGATTCCATCACGAATAAGAGGAACATGCAACGTAACGATATCCGATTGTTGCAACAAAGTGTCCAAGTCAACAAAACTGGAAGAACCTTCGGCTCTGGCTCGAGGAGGATCATTCAAAAGAACCTTTAGCCCTAAGTAAGGAGCAACCGCCGCAATACGTCGCCCGACCTCACCAACACCTATAACACCAAGCGTCTTTCCATCAAGGCTTCCATAGCCCATGTTAGAGATATGGGCAAGAGCGCTTAGCGCGTACTGCACCACTCCATACGCATTACACCCTGGTGCATTTACCCAACAAATGCCTCTTCGCTGACAGTATTCCTTATCAATATGGTCATGCCCAATTGTTGCGGTAGCAATTATTTTCACTTTACTACCGTCCAATAGTTTAGCATCACAATTCGTACGGGTTCGTACTAGCAAAGCATCAGCATCCTTAACCAATTCGGGAATAAAATGAGTTCCTGTAGCGTAAACAACCTCGCCAAAGTATTGCTCTAAAACACCTTCTAAGTAGGGGATTCTATCATCTACAACAATCTTCATCAAACCATTTGTTTATGCAAAGATGAAATAAAAAGAGTAATAAATAGCATGAAAATTTAGAATAAGCCCATCAGGCACACAAGCCAATTAACGCTTTATCTTTTAACACATTGCATTAACCATCTTTTTCTTAATTGCCATTTTTTTAAGATTTTACCCGCTGCAAGACTCATACTTTTGTCCTGTTCATAATCGCATTCAATTGTTACATTAGTCAAAAGCCTTACCGTTTAAACCAATACAGGGGTTTACGTGGTAAGGTTTTTAGTTTTAAACCCTCCAAAACAAAAAAGGCTACCGTTTTACTGGTAGCCCTTTATATCATACTGAAATTCTACGATTTCTTTTTCTTGAAGTTTATTCGATTCTCCTCGCCTTTAAACAAGCGTTTGATATTCTTACGGTGAGTAAAGATAAGCAACACAGCCACAACGTTACCAAAAATAACCAGCGGCATTGGCGCATTTGGCAGTAGCAGATTGATGAATAGTGGGTAACAAATTCCAGCAATCATAGACCCCACCGAGACATATCGCGTAGATGCAAACACTACTGCAAATACCAATATACAAAGCAGCGCACTTACTGGACTTAACGCAACCCCAATTCCAGCGAGTGTTGCAACTCCTTTTCCACCTCTAAACCCTGCGAATATTGGTGCAATATGCCCAATAACAGCAAGAGCACCTAGCAATAGCTGAAAGTTGACAAACTGAGTAGTTCCTGGAGTAAAATCTGAGAAATGGACAAGCATAACAGCAACAAATCCCTTAACGAAGTCCAGAATAAAAACAGGAAATGCAGCCCTTGGCCCTAATACCCTTAGCGTATTGGTAGCTCCTGCATTTTTACTCCCATGCTCCCTCACATCTACGCCATAAAACCTTCTACCAATCCAAACAGCACTAGGAATCGAACCTAGGATGTACGCAATGAAAAGTTGAATTCCATTCAAAGCAAATTCCATAATTTCATTTTTTTTGTCCTTGCAAAGAAGTGTAATTTATTTCTTTTGAACAAGCGATTCACAAGCAACCTCATTCAAAGCAATAATAAATAAAGACTTACAGTTCGATTTTTAACACCTTTCTATCTATGTTAATAAATCGCAATCCCAAACTCCCACAAACCTAACTAACCATCCCATAAACAAGGTATTACTTAGTCTTGCGTTTAGCAGTCCAACTCAAAACACTAAAACCTCACAAATTTAAAGCCAGCCCATTGTCGAAAATGTCTAATTTTGAATAATTAAACGTAGTTATGACTAAAGAGCAAAAATACGAGTCTATCATAAGGTATTTCAGCGAGAAAATGCCCGATCCAAAGACCGAACTGAACTACACAACCCCATACGAGCTGTTAGTAGCTGTAATACTATCGGCTCAGTGCACCGACAAGCGGGTAAACATGGTTACACCCAGCTTCTTCAAACGATTTCCAACAGTAGAGATACTTGCTGATGGCACTGTAGAGGATATATTCGACCTTATCCGATCGATATCGTACCCAAACAACAAGTCGAAACATCTTCTTGGAATGGCTCAAACATTGATCAAAGAGTTTGATGGAGAAATCCCTTCGGATGTCGATGACTTGCAGAAGTTACCAGGTGTTGGACGAAAAACAGCAAACGTTATAGCATCTGTGATATTTAATAAGCCGGCAATGGCTGTAGATACACACGTATTTAGGGTTAGTGGCCGATTAGGGCTAACTCCAAATGCAAAGAATCCACTTGAAACAGAACGAGAACTAGTGAAGCATTTTTCAGAAGACCTGATCCCAAAAGCGCATCACTGGCTAATACTTCATGGTAGGTATACTTGCTTTGCCCGCAAACCAAACTGTAAGGAATGCGGGCTAACATCGGTATGCAGCTACTACCTTGATAAAAATAAGAGTAAGTAAAACTACACCGACTGCATGCCTTTCATATTAGCAGATCATCTAGTAACACTATTATCCAAGAAAGATTTTCTTGCCCAAAGAAGAGCTATCTTATACTCTAACCCTATGCTATTCGCCCAGTTTTTAGCATTTTTAAGCGTTCCAAACAGACATATATGAAAAAGGTGATAACTACTACACTAGTTCTTTTAAGTGTCCTTTATGCATTCAGCCAGAAAACTCACCTGACAGTCAGATTAAAAGAGCAAGCCCCCATATCGGCTTACCTATACCTCAACCAAGGATCAACTCAGGTTCCTGTAGACTCAATTATACTAGGAAAAGGTATTTTCACCTTTAATACTACTAAACTTGAGCCAGGTATTTACTCTTTAGTATTGAGTGAAGATACGTTTGCCCGATTTATCATTAATCACGAAAACGTAGAGGTGTCGACAACTCTCGATGCATTAGCGGATAGCGTTAAGATATTGCATTCGGAAGAAAATAAGGTTTACTACAGATTCCTGAACGAACGCAGCATTTACAACAAAAAAAGCGATGCAATTGATGCGCTGCTCAGCTGCTACCCTCCTAAAAGTAAGCTTGCAAAGGCACTTACCAAAGAGAAGAAAAGCATCGAAAGCAGCTACAACAACACAATTCGCGAGCTCATAAATGCCCCAGGAGATCTTTTATCCTCACAAATAATTCTCTCTGAAATACCAACAAAAGCCCCCGACAATCTTACACCAGAACAAAAGCACCAATATCTCATCGAAAACTGGTGGAATAGTTTTCCTTTCGAAAATACGCACATCACCAATACGCCCAGCATTGCCGATAAACTTTGGGACTACTTCGACCTATATTATGTTGATGGGATATCGCGTCAAGAACAAGAGAACTACTTTAAAAGAGCCATCGACGAGGTGCTAAACCAGCCAACCATTTCTAAAGAGGTGCAGAGTTTTTTTATAAACGAGATGATAAAAAACTTTGCACAATCATCGCATGATGCACTAATCGACTACATCAAAAAGAACTACCTACAGAACACGCAGGATCTTGATGCCGAATTCGACAGAATATCAAAAACATCAATTGGGCATATCGCACCCAACTTTGCCATCGAATCCGACTCCACTAAAACAGATCTTTTGAAACTAAAATGCAAAGGAGTTGTTCTTGTTTTCTGGTCAATGAATTGTTCGCACTGCCAAAAGCTACTTCCCGAACTTAAGAAGAAATACAACCAATTTAAAGGGCTAGGATACGAAGTAATCGCCATTAATCTTGATGCCTACCGACCAGCTTGGAGGCTCAACATTGCCAACAATGGCTATCAATGGATCAATCTGAACGTGCAAAATCCATACAACGATCCTATAACAACGAACTACAACGTTACTGGAACACCAACCATTTTCGTTCTTGATGCAGAAAAACGCATTGTAGATAAGCCAAACGATATAAAGCCGTTGCTTAAAGCCATAGACAACCTGGAAATGAAGAAATAAAAAGAGAGGGAAGGTTAATCACCTCCCCTCTCTTTTCTATACTTTAAATTGACAATGGTTATTCACCACCAGTCATGTTCTTTACATTTGAAATCTCCATAAATGAAGCGCCACTGTTCTTTCCAAAACTACCACCAACAACAATAATCAAATCCTCGGGTTTAAACTTACCCTTATCGCTGACAATCTTCACAGCATCCTTAATGAACTCGTCCCTACTCTCGCGTGGTGAAAAGTATTCGGTATAAATACCATATGAAAGGGCAAGTTCGCGCATCACACGCTTATGGTAGCACTTCGCAAAAACAGGCAACTTCCCTCTAAATGCTGCCATATACCTACCAGTACGCCCAGTATTCGTATCTATAATAACAGCTTTAATTGGCAGACTCAACGAAGCCTTAACTGCAGAACGTGCAAGCTGCGCAGTAATCTCATTGTTTACCTTGATATAGCTAATCTCCTCCTCTGGATTAAGATGCTTTTCAATTTCCATTGCCACACGGCTCATGGTCTTCACCGCATCAATAGGATACTTTCCGTAAGCAGTTTCGCCACTTAGCATGATAGCATCAGTACGCTGATAGATTGCATTGGCAATATCACTTACCTCTGCTCGGGTTGGACGAGGATTGTCAATCATGGTGTGAAGCATTTGGGTAGCAATAATTACGGGCTTACGCATTTGCATTGCTGCTCGAATTAACTTACGCTGCACCACAGGAATCTGCTCAGCAGGAAGTTCAACCCCCAAGTCGCCGCGAGCCACCATGATTCCATAGGAATAGTTAAGAATTTCTTCGATATTATCTACACCTTCCTTATTTTCAATCTTAGAGATTATTTTAGTCTTACTTTTCTTCTCATCGAGAATTTTCTGGATAGCAAGCAAGTCGTGTTTGTTACGAACAAATGAGTGGGCTATAAAATCTATATCGTTATCGATAGCCCAATGAATAAACGCTATATCCTTATCGCTAAGAGGAGGCAACTTTACCTGCACCCCTGGCACATTAACGCTTTTCTTACCTTTTAGAGAACCATTATCCTGCGATTCGCAGAAAAGAAACTCTTCATTTTTATCGAGTACAAGGAAAGCCAACTCTCCATCATCAACCAGAATGGACGCACCTACTGGAACATCCTTAACAAAATCCTCATAGGAAACATAGATGGTATCGCCAAAAGATAAACCGTTGCTATCGCCTTTAAACTTAAGTTTATCACCATGCTTTACAACGATATTTTCCTCGTCCTTCATCTTGCACGTACGTACCTCAGGGCCCTTTGTGTCAACAAGGATGGCTATTTTTTCGGATACAGCCCTTACGTTCTCAATTACGCGTGTAGAATCTTCGGGGGTTTGATGGGCAGTATTCAAGCGAACAACATCCATTCCTGCTTCGTATAGCTGACGAATAAAATCTATATCACACCTTCTATCTGAAATGGTTGCTACAATCTTCGTTTTCTTTAGCATCTTTATGCAGTTTTACAGAGTTCGCTTGTATTACTAATTCCCAACAAAGGTAGTTTTTTAGGAGGTTTGCTAAAGCATTGTACGCCAGCCTTCACTCATTTTAACAAAGCATATATTAGGCTACCTAAAGATCATATTTTTACAGTATCCCTAAATATTCTCATATACGCATACCGTTATTCATAAAAAATGCGTTAAGATCATTATATTCGCACGTTTGAATATTTGAATAAACGGTGTGGAGATGGAATGGATTAATTACAAAGATGATTATTTAAATTTTTTGAGGTTGGAAAAGGGTCTCTCGGAGAACTCCTTAATGGCATACGAAAGAGACTTCAACAAACTTCATTCATTCGTACAAACGAGCTATACAAAACTTTCGCCCACGGACATTAAACAAAACCACCTGGAGGAGTTTCTTGCCTCGCTATACGACAGTGGACTTAATGCCCGCTCTCAAGCAAGGGTTTTAAGCAGCATCAAAGGTTTTTACAAGTACCTAATGCTCGAGGATATTATAGAAGAAGACCCTACAGAACTTATTCAGGGTCCGAAACTCGACAGAAAGTTGCCTCACACCCTAACGGTGGATGAAATCGATGCGCTTATTGCCGCCATTGATCTTAGCAAGCCCGAAGGGTCTCGAAACAGAGCAATACTCGAAACCTTATACAGCTGCGGGCTACGGGTAACAGAAGCCATCAGCCTCCGGCTGAGCGATCTATTCTTCAGAGAAGAGTACATCCGCGTTATTGGCAAAGGCAACAAAGAGCGCCTTGTCCCCATCAACCAAAAGGCTATTGGCTATATCGAGAAATACATTACAGACCGCAACAAACTAAACATAAATCCCAAAGCGGATAATATTCTTTTCCTGAACCGCCGGGGCAACCAGCTTACCCGTGTAATGGTGTTTACCATTATTAAGGAACTCAGCCGCAAGATTGGGCTGAAGAAAAAGATCAGCCCCCACACCTTCCGCCACTCGTTTGCATCGCATCTTTTCGAACGAGGAGCAGACTTAAGGGTTATCCAGGAGCTGCTTGGCCACGAAACCATCATCACCACCGAAATTTACACGCACCTCGAGAAGGAGCATCTGCGCGAAGTGCTGCTAATGCACCATCCGAGGGCTATAATGCCAAAGGGGTAACCGAAATCACACCAAAATCAAATCCACTACTAATACGTTAATTAAACCTATAATTAAGCGAACCAAAAGGCTATAACACAGTTTAAGGAATGCAGTTTTGCAAAAATTCATACCTTTGAAGCCCTTATAGGATTGTATAACAAAGCGAAATAACAACCTAAAAACAATTTCGATAAAATGTCACAAGTAAAACGCGTGTATACCTTCGGAAACAAGCAAGCCGAAGGTAACGGTAAAATGCGTGAGCTTCTTGGCGGTAAGGGCGCAAACCTTGCCGAAATGAACCTCATCGGCATGCCAGTTCCTCCCGGATTTACCATCACTACTGAAGTTTGTACAGAGTACTTCAAACTAGGAAAGGACGAAGTTGTAAAGACCCTTGTTCCTGAAGTAGAAAAAGCCGTAAAGTACGTGGAAGACATCATGGGTATGAAGTTCGGAAACAACGAAGATCCACTTCTTGTTTCTGTACGTTCAGGCTCTCGTGCTTCTATGCCAGGTATGATGGACACCATCCTTAACCTTGGTTTGAACGATGAGGCTGTTGAAGGTATTGCAAAGAAGAGCGGAAACGAAAGATTTGCTTGGGACTCATACCGCCGTTTCGTACAAATGTACGGCGACGTTGTTCTTGGTATGAAGCCTGCTTCGAAGGAAGAGGAAGATCCATTTGAAGTTATTATTGACCACCTTAAGGAAGAGAAAGGCGTTGAAAACGACACCGATCTTACCACTGCAGATCTTAAGGAGCTTGTTTCTCGCTTCAAGGCTGCTGTTAAGAAGGTTACTGGTCACGACTTCCCAACCAGCCCATGGGAGCAGCTTTGGGGTGCTGTTTGCTCAGTATTCGACAGCTGGATGAACGACCGCGCTATCCTTTACCGCCAGCTTAACAAGATTCCTGCTGATTGGGGAACTGCCGTTAACGTACAGGCAATGGTATTTGGTAACATGGGCGAAACATCGGCTACTGGCGTTTGCTTTTCTCGCGACTCAAGCACAGGCGAAAACCTATTCAACGGTGAGTACCTAGTTAACGCTCAAGGTGAAGACGTAGTGGCAGGTATCCGTACCCCACAAGAAATTACCATTATTGGTTCACAACGTTGGGCTGCCCGCAAGAGCATGTCTGAAGCAGAAAGAAAGGCAACCTTCCCATCTCTAGAAGAGGTTATGCCTGCTGCTTACAAGGAACTTTTTGATATCCAAAAGAAGATGGACACCTACTTCAAGGATATGCAAGATATGGAGTTCACCATCCAAGATGGTAAGCTTTGGATGCTTCAAACCCGTAATGGCAAGCGTACTGGTGCTGCAATGGTTAAGATTGCTATGGACCTAACCCGCGAAGGTCTTCTTTCCGAAGAAGAGGCCATCCTACGCGTTGAGCCTAACAAGCTAGACGAGCTTCTTCACCCAGTATTCGACAAGGCTGCCATCAAGAATGCGAAGACGATCTCTCGTGGTCTTCCTGCTTCTCCTGGTGCTGCTACCGGCCAAATCGTATTCTTTGCTGATGATGCAGAGGAGTGGGCAAACAACGGTAAGGAAACCATCCTTGTTCGTATCGAGACTTCGCCAGAAGACCTTAAGGGTATGAACGTAGCTAACGGTATCCTAACCGCTCGTGGTGGTATGACCTCTCACGCTGCCGTTGTGGCTCGTGGTATGGGTAAGTGCTGCGTATCGGGCGCTAGCAACCTTAAGATCGACTACAAGGCTCGCACCCTAGAGGTTGACGGGAAAGTATATAATGAAGGTGACTTTATCTCGCTAAACGGTACCACCGGTGAAGTTTACGACGGTAAGGTTGGAACCCAAAAGCCAGAGCTTAGCGGTGACTTCGGCGAAATCATGAAGATGGCCGATAAGTACGCTAAGATGCTTGTTAGAACCAACGCAGACACCCCACACGACGCTAAGGTAGCTCGCGAGTTCGGCGCTCAAGGTATTGGTCTTTGCCGTACCGAGCACATGTTCTTCGAAGGCGACCGCATCAAGAGCGTTCGCGAGATGATTCTTGCTAACGATGAGGCTGGCCGTCGTAAGGCGCTTGCTAAGCTTCTGCCTATGCAGCGCGAAGACTTCGAAGGCATCTTCGAGGTAATGGCTGGTCTTGCCGTAACCGTACGCCTACTCGACCCACCATTGCACGAGTTTGTTCCTCACGAAGAGAAGCAACAGCGCGAAATGGCTGCCGAGCTTGGCATTTCTTTCGAAGAGGTATGCGAGAAAGTTCACAGCCTTGAGGAAGTTAACCCAATGCTTGGACACCGTGGCTGCCGCCTAGGTAACACCTACCCCGAGATCACCGAAATGCAAGCTCGCGCTATCATCGAGGCTGCTCTTAACCTTAAGAAGAAGGGCGTTAACGCCGCTAAGGTTGAAATCATGGTTCCTCTTGTTGGTAACGTTAAGGAGCTGGAGTACCAAAAGGATATCATCGACACCACCATCGCTAAGGTATTCGCAGAGTACGGCGATAAGGTTGAGTACACCGTTGGTACCATGATCGAGGTTCCTCGTGCTGCGGTAACCGCTGACGAGATTGCTAAGGTTGCCCAGTTCTTCTCATTCGGAACCAACGACCTTACCCAGATGACCCTTGGTTTCTCTCGCGACGATATCGGCAAGTTCCTTCCCGAATATCTTAAGAGAGGTATCCTTAAGGTTGACCCATTCGAAGTACTCGACCAAGAAGGCGTTGGCCAGCTGGTTAAGGGTGCCGTTGCTAAGGGTCGTAACTCGCGCGAAAACCTTAAGTGCGGTATCTGCGGTGAGCACGGTGGAGAGCCATCGTCAGTTGAATTCTGCCACTTCGCAGGGCTTAACTACGTTTCTTGCTCGCCATTCCGTGTGCCAATCGCACGCCTTGCTGCTGCTCAAGCTGCCATCAAGGATAGCAAGAAGTAGTACCTACTTCAACATATATAGAAAGAGCCGCCTTTGTGCGGCTCTTTTTGTTTACAGCTAGCCCCCGTTGCGAATACCATCCACCTCCGACATGCGGTAAAGTCCGGCAATCCTGACATGAAGATTAGCGATCTTGATGTGAAGGTTGGCGTTCTTAACATGAAGATTAGCGATTTTCATATGAAGTTTGGCATTCTTCACATGAAGGTTGATGATCTTGACATGAAGGTTAGCGTTTTTCATATCAAGTTTGACGATCTTCACATGAAGGTTGGCGATATTGACGTGAAGATTAGCGATCTTGACATGAAGGTTGACATTCTTCGCATGAAAGTTGACGATCTTCACATCAAGTTTGACATTCCTCACATGAAAGTTGGCGATCTTGACGTGAAGGTTGGCGAACTTCACGCATCCGCGAATGGCAAACTCCTCGATTTCACCCCATGCACATCCGATTTTAGCATCGGCAACCTGATAAATATCATAGCTCTTCACCAACATATTCGCCCCAATCATCCTACTTTTGTGGAAAACCATTGCCATGCCACAAGCATCAATCAGCATAGGGGCCGGCGGTGCCCTTGCTGCCGAAGCTATTGCCGAGCAGCTTACCGCCGCAGGGCTAACCCCGATCAGCATAAATGCGACCAGCGGGGTGCTCTCGTTCGGCTACAAGGATGGTGCGGCCCTCCGCCACGCCGTCGAGGTGCTGCGCCGCTACGGCGTGGCGCTGGAGCTGAAGCGGGAGGTATTTCCCATTACCGGCATGAGCTGCGCCTCGTGCGCGGCCAGCGCCCAAACGATGCTATCCGCCGCCGAGGGCGTGGTGGAGGCATCGGTGAACATCGCCACCGAGTCGGGGCTGGTGGAGTACGCGCCAGCGCTCACCTCCCCTACCGACCTTCGGAGGGTGCTCCAGCAGGTGGGCTTCGACCTCATCATCGAGGAGGACAAGGCGGCGCTGGACGAGGAGGTGGCGCAGCAGCAGCGGGCGCACCTCAGGCAGCTCCGGAGGCAAACCGTTGGGGCCATTGCCTTCTCGATCCCCACGGCAGCCATTGGCATGCTTTGGATGGAGTGGCGCTACGCCAACGTGGCCATGTGGCTGCTCGCGACCCCGGTACTGCTCATCTTCGGGCAGCAGTTCTTCGTAAACGCCTGGCGGCAGGCTCGCCATCGAAAGGCGAACATGGACACGCTGGTGGCCATCAGCACCGCTACGTCCTACGCCTTCAGCGTATTCAACACGCTGCTCACCGAGGTATGGCTTCGCCAAGGGCTTGAGGCGCACGTCTACTTCGAAGCATCGGCCGTAATCATCTCGTTTATTCTGCTAGGAAGACTCCTTGAGGAGCGAGCCAAAAGCAGCACCTCGTCGGCCATCAGGCAGCTGGTAGGGCTACAGCCCAACACGGTTGTCCGCATCAACAGCAACGGCGAAGAGGAAGAGATCCCCATCGCCAAGGTGCTTAAGGGCGATAGGCTGATTGCCAAGCCAGGCGAGAAGATTGCGGTAGACGGAAGGGTGGCCTCCGGCAGCTCGTTCGTGGACGAAAGCATGATTACCGGCGAGCCCATCGCCTCGGAGAAGTTCGAAGGCGAGCCCGTATACGCGGGCACCATCAACCAGAACGGATACCTTACCTATATAGCCGAGAAAATTGGGGGTGAAACCATCCTAGCCCAAATCGTGAAAAAGGTGCAGGAGGCGCAGGGAAGCAAGGCCCCCGTGCAGCACCTGGTGGATAGGATTGCGGGGATATTCGTTCCCGTGGTGATGGCCATTGCCCTCGCCAGCTTTGGACTATGGATGGCGCTTGGGGGCGACAACGCCGTGTCGATGGCCATCCTATCGTTTGTAACCGTGCTGGTAATCGCCTGCCCCTGCGCGCTAGGGCTGGCAACGCCAACGGCCATCATGGTTGCCATGGGCAAGGGTGCACAGCGCGGAATCCTAATTAAGGATGCCGAGAGCCTTGAGATGGCCCAAAAAGTAGGCGTTGTCCTGCTCGACAAGACAGGCACCATTACCCAAGGAGATGTAAAAGTCGACAGCATTGAGTGGGACAGCGAGGCTGACATCAACCAACTCTCGTCGGCGCTCTACAGCATAGAAAAGCGATCGAACCACCCGCTAGCAAACGCCGTAGTGGCCTACCTCGAAGGTCAAGGCAAAGCTGCTGACATCTCGGAATTCGAAAGCATCACCGGACGTGGAGTAAGAGCCACCATCGGCACCACTAGCTACTACGTAGGCAACCTACAGCTTATCGAAGAGCAGCATATTCCTATTTCGGATAGGATGATGGAGGCCTTCGAGCATCATTCGGACCAAGGGCGCACGGTGGTTCTTTTCGCCCAGCAGGATGGCGTTGTGGCAGCCATAGCGCTATCCGACCAGCTAAAGCCCACCTCAGCCGAGGCCATACGAAGGCTCCGTGAGAGGGGAATCGAAGTGGTAATGCTCACCGGCGACGCCGACAGGGTTGCACAGGCCGTTGCCAAGCAGGTCGGCGTTAGCGGGTACAGAAGCCAGCTGCTTCCATCCGACAAGTCGGATTTCGTAAAGCAGCTGCAAGCCGAAGGGAAAGTGGTGGCCATGGTTGGCGATGGCATCAACGATGCCGAAGCGCTGGCCCAAGCCAACGTCAGCATCGCCATGGGCAAAGGTACCGACATTGCCATGTCGGTGGCCAAGATCACCATCATCTCCTCCGACTTAACGAAGGTTGCAGAGGCTATAACCCTCTCCTCCATCACCACCCGCACCATCAGGCAGAACCTTTTCTGGGCGTTCATCTACAACGTTGTCGGCATTCCGATAGCGGCAGGAGCGCTATTCCCGCTGACGGGATTCATGCTCAACCCCATGGTGGCAAGCGCGGCCATGGCGCTCAGCTCCGTATCGGTGGTGTCGAACAGCCTTCGGATTCGTTCGCACAAAATCTAGCGTTGAATGTTACTAGGGAAAATTATAAAACCGAATATCATGACCAAGTTTGAATTCAAGACAACCATCAACTGCGGCGGATGCCTGGCAAAGGTAAAACCCGTACTCGACGCCAACAGCAGCATCAAGAGCTGGAATGTTGATACCTCGACACCCGAAAAGGTGCTAACCGTAGAAACCGACAGCGCAACGCCCGAGCAAATCATCGATGCGCTGGCTAAAATCGGGTACAAGGCCGAGCTGAAGTAAGCGATAGCGCCCGCAATTCATACAGATAATGCAAAGCTGAGCCCCTGGTTCTTTTTGCATTATTTGCATACGCGCAGCCGCAACCCCATCCTCGGAAGCAATTAATACCTATCTTGCCCAAAAGAATACAGAGCAGCAATGATACGACCAGCAACCTCCGCAGATGCCTCCGCCATCTGCAGCATCTACAACCATTACATAGAGAATACGGTAATCACCTTCGAGGAAGATGTTCTTACCGAAGATGAAATGGCCGAACGAATACGCGCATACAGCGAGAAGTACACCTACATCGTGTACGAGGAGAATGGAGAGGTGATTGGATATGCCTACGGCTCGAGCTGGAGAACACGAAGGGCGTACCGATTCAGCACCGAGACCACCGTTTACCTAAAGGATGGAGCCGCAGGGAAAGGAATTGGCACCTTGCTCTACACCGAGCTCATTGTAAGGCTTAAAGAAAAAGGATTCCACTCGCTGATAGGCTGCATAACCCTACCCAACGAAAACAGCGAGAAACTCCACGAGAAGATGGGATTTAAAAAAGTAGCCCACTTCCACGAAGCGGGCCGGAAATTCGATCAATGGCTTGACGTTGGCTTCTGGGAAAAGCTGGTCTAAATCGAGTTTAACTCCTCGGCAAACAACCCCTTTAGCCGATTTATCACAACAGGGAAGGTAAAAAGATCATGCTTTTTGTTCTTCTTTTCAAAGAAGGCAGAGGCAATCGTACAAATCCCCATAACCTCATTGTAAAGCGAGCATAGCGTTGCAACCTGCCGATCGTCCAACTCGCGACCAGTGGATAAGAGAGACACTTGCACTTCCTTCATCTCGTTAAGCAGCGCTGCCTGTTGCGTTAGCCTATCAAGAAGGAATGAATTCACGCCATTTCTGACTAGTTCACCCCGCACTCCTGCTGATAAGTTTAATGCGAAATGCTCCAACAGGCATATCAGTTCTTCCTCCGACAGCGCTGTTAGCTTTTTCTGAAACATTGTAAACCCTAAAGTAGCCAAGCTGCTGCTTTTCCTCTCCGGATTAGCCTGAAAATCCACTTCAATCTGCACTTTCAGGCAGCTTAAATCGAAGGCAGCCTTTTGCAGGGAGTCGTAAATGTCAAACTTTAAAAATTGGAGAACGTTGGGTAGGCTCAAGCCAAGTATTTCAGAGAAGGCATTATCCAGCCGGTTGTCAAGATCCGTAATATAGCTGCGCGTCCACAACGAACGAATCACCGAAAGTTCCTTTATGCAGCAGCGCAAATTTGCTGCAATCATTTTTCCACCAGCCAGCATAAGTGCATCACTGTAAGGGTAGTTCCGAGTAACCATAACTTTTATTTTTAGAGTAAAGCAAACAGTTAGCTTACATTTAAAGTCCCCTAAAACTACTTTAAATGTAAAAGCCTAGCAAGTTTTTTACCTATTATATATCATCATCGTCCTGCTAAAATCATTTCCATCATTCAACGGTCAGAATCCATTTTCCCGTTCATCTCCTTTTCCATGAAAAACCAGCACCATTAACAGCGTTTAGCACTATAAGAATGCGCCGTTAAAACCTCCAGCGGCGATTCCTTTTGCATTTCGGCAAATAAAAAGGTGTATTACTTTAAATTGCCCAGCACTACCTTTTATCAAGCTACAGTTTAAAGCTAAACAAAACCGAGATCAATATAAAACAAAGTTCAATTCGCACGAATATGTGTTAAACCAACATGGTATTAAAGAAAACCCCATATGTTTTTAAACAATAAAACAGGCCATATTTTTCTCGCAAAACTTTCGGTAATCCCATCGGGTTCAACTACATTTGCTCAAATCTTTTAACATAACGTTTATGAAACTTTCGCATATCGAGCACATCGGCATTGCCGTTAAGGATTTAGCAACTGCAATACCTTACTATGAAAAGGTTCTAGGTTTAACTTGCTACAACATCGAAGAAGTTAAAGAGCAAAAGGTTAAGACCGCATTTTTCAAGGTTGGACAAACCAAGATCGAGCTACTAGAATCAACCGATCCTGAAGGACCAATTGGCAAGTTTGTTGAGAAAAAGGGCGAAGGCGTTCACCACATCGCATTTGCAGTAGAAGGCATTGAAGGTGCTCTTGAGTTTGCTGCAGAGCAAGGCGTGCAACTAATCGACAAGACTCCTCGTAAAGGGGCTGAGGGTCTTAGCATCGCATTCCTACACCCAAAATCAACTATGGGCGTTCTTACTGAACTTTGCGAAGACAAAAACAAGTAGAAATAACCTGATATTACTCCAATGACCCAACAAGACAAAATTAATGAGCTGATCAAGCTTCGCGAAGAAGCGAAGCTTGGCGGTGGACAAAAGAGAATTGATTCTCAGCACAAGAAGGGTAAATTCACGGCTCGCGAGCGTATCGAAATGCTCCTTGACGAGAAGAGCTTCGAAGAGTTCGACATGTTCGTTAGCCACAGATGTATCGATTTCGGTTTAGAGAAGGAAACTTACCTATCTGACGGTGTTGTTACTGGTTACGGTACTATCGACGGACGTCTTGTTTACGTATTCTCTCAAGACTTTACTGTATTCGGAGGTTCTCTATCTGAAATGTTTGCAGCAAAGATCTGCAAGGTTATGGATATGGCCATGAAGACTGGTGCTCCTGTTATCGGTATCAACGACTCGGGTGGTGCTCGTATTCAAGAAGGTGTTAAGGCACTTGGTGGCTACGCTGATATCTTCCAACGCAACATTTTGGCATCAGGTGTTATTCCTCAGATTTCTGCCATGTTTGGTCCTTGCGCTGGTGGTGCTGTGTACTCTCCTGCACTTACCGACTTCAACATCATGACCAGAGGAACCAGCTACATGTTCGTAACCGGACCAAAGGTTGTTAAGACCGTAACCGGCGAAGATGTAACCCAAGAGCAGCTTGGTGGTGCTAGCATCCACGCAACTAAGTCGGGTGTTGCTCACTTTGTAGCCGACAACGAGGAAGAAGGTATCCTGCTTATCCGTAAGCTGCTTAGCTACCTTCCACAAAACAACCTCGAAGAGGCTCCTCTTAAGCTTACCAACGATCCAATAAACCGTATCGAAGAGCGTCTTAACGATATTATTCCTGATAATACGAACAAGCCATACGACGTTAAGGAAGTTATCCACATGTTGGTTGACGATAAGGAATTCCTTGAAGTACACCGTGACTACGCTCCAAACATCATCTGCGGATTTGCCCGTTTCAACGGTATGTCAGTAGGTATCGTGGCTAACCAGCCTATGTACCTTGCAGGTGTGCTTGATATGAACGCATCGCGTAAGGCTGCACGTTTCGTACGCTTCTGCGACGCCTTCAACATTCCATTGGTAACCCTTGTAGACGTTCCTGGATTCCTTCCTGGTACAGCTCAGGAGTACGGCGGTATCATCCTTCACGGTGCTAAGCTTCTATTCGCTTACGGCGAAGCTACTGTACCTAAGGTAACCGTTATCCTTCGCAAGGCTTACGGTGGTGCATACGACGTAATGAGTTCGAAGCACCTTCGTGGCGACATCAACTACGCTTGGCCAGGTGCTGAGATCGCAGTTATGGGTCCTAAGGGAGCTATCGAAGTACTTCTTAGCCGCGAAATCGGAAGCATCGAAGATGAGAAAGCTAAGGTTCAATTCCTTGTTGAAAAGGAACAGGAATATCGCGACAAATTTGCCAACCCATACGTGGCTGCCAAGTTTGGCTACATCGACGATGTAATCGAGCCTAAGAATACCCGTTTCCGTATTGCTCGTGCACTTCAGTCGCTTGCTACTAAGAAGGATGTTAATCCTCCTAAGAAGCACTCGAATATTCCACTATAACAGGTACTCCCCTATGAACAAACTTTTTAATTCGTTAAGAAGTTTGGGTATCCTCATATCGCTATGCGCTTTTGCGGGCAACGCTGTTGCCCAAAGCGCTAGCGACTTGAAGGTAAACGAATTTCTTGTAAACAATGTCAGCAACTATCAAGATGACTTCGGGGCTCGGTCCTCTTGGATAGAAATTTTCAACACAGCCAACAGTTCCGTAAACATTGCAGGCTGCTATCTCACCAACGACCCCAAGAATCCCACAAAGTTCAGAATTCCCAAAGGCAACTCTATAACCCAAATTCCTTCGAGAGGTTATCTCGTGTTTTGGGCCGACAACAATACTACCCAAGGCATTCTCCACCTCAATTTCGATCTTAAAAGTTCTAACTACTTAGCTCTTTACGACCAAAGCGGGAAAGTGCTTATTGATAGCGTATCTTTTAACCCTGCTGTACAAAAGGCTGACACCTCTTGTGCTCGCGTTTTTGATGCAGATGCTAAATGGGCTCTTCTTGCGAAGCCAACTCCTAATGCAAACAACAATGCTGCAGAACAGCCATCAGCTGGATCGACCATACAAAAGTCGGCCCCACACGGTGCTGCCCTAGCGCTTTTTGCTATAGTCGTTGTATGCGTTATCCTAATTCTACTATCTGTGTTGTTCAAATACATTGGCAAGGCAAACATCAACCGGGCCAAGAAGGCAACACTTATGGAATTTGAGAAGCAAGGTATTCCTGCAACGTCCATGGATGAGGGAGAAATATCTGGCGAAGCACTTGCAGCCATAGCGATGGCGCTTCAGCTGTTCGAGACCGAAAAGGTAGATCTCGATTCAACGATACTAACCATCGAAAAAACTTCGCGCACCTACTCACCCTGGAGCTCGAAGATTTACAGCATGAGTCAAGTTCCTCATAAGAAATAATCCAAAACGCTACTGCCATGAAAAACTTTAAGTTTAAAATAAACGGAAACGACTATACCGTTCATATCTCTAATGTAGAAGGCAACATTGCCGAGTTAGAGGTAAACGGCACTCCATATAAAGTTGAGCTCGATAGGGAACTTAAGCAAACCAAAACGCCTAAGCTGGTTCGCCCAGAGGCTATTCCTTCAACCGACTCGCACCCATCAGTTGCGAAAACGGTTAGCCCTGGTGTCGCCACATCTGGCTCTATTAAGTCGCCACTTCCTGGTACTGTCCTTAGCGTAAACGTGAAGGTAGGCGATGTTGTTAAGGTAGGACAACGACTCCTTCAGCTGGAAGCCATGAAGATGGAAAACAACATCGACTCCGACAAGGAGGGCCGCATTGCTGCCGTTAACGTAAAACAGGGCGACAGCGTGATGGAAGGCGATGTGCTAATCGTAATAGAAGCTATTAACAAGGCGCCAAAGCAACCCGAAGCACCTGCTCAGGTTCGCCAAGAGGCTGCTTCTACAACCAGCGCACAGCCATCGGTTGCGAAGGGCGCTAGCAGAGGTGCTGCCACTTCGGGGACTATCAAGTCGCCACTTCCTGGCACCATTCTTAGCGTGAACGTAAAGGTGGGTGATACCGTGAAGGTAGGACAACGGCTACTTGTACTGGAAGCTATGAAGATGGAAAACAACATCGACTCCACCAAGGAGGGCCGCATTGCTGCCGTTAAGGTTAAGCAGGGCGACAGCGTGATGGAAGGCGATGTGCTAATCGTAATAGAAGAGATAGGCAAGGAAATTAAGCAACCCGAGGCACCCAAGCAGGCACAGCCCGAAGCTGCTCCTTCGCCCAAACCTCAGCCATCGGCTGCAAAGACCGCTAGCCCAAGCGCTGCCAAATCGGCGGTTAACGTTAAGTCGCCACTTCCTGGCACCATTCTTAGCGTGAACGTGAAGGTAGGCGATACCGTTAAGGTAGGACAAAGGCTTCTGGTACTGGAAGCCATGAAAATGGAAAACAACATCGACTCCGAAAAGGAAGGCCGCATTGCTGCTATTAAGGTTAAGCCAGGCGACAGCGTGATGGAAGGTGATGTGCTAATTGTAATCGAATAGTATCGTTACCATGGAACAAACCCAGAGCACCTTTTCGTATCTGTCCGACCTAACATCACAGCTTCTGAGCTACACGGCTTTTGCCAACCTTACGCTCGGACATATCATCATGGTTGTAGTTGGGCTAGCGTTTATCTACCTAGCCATAAAGAAAGACTACGCTCCTCTACTCCTTATCCCCATCGGATTTGGCATAATTATAGGAAACATTGCCTTCGCCCCAGGCTTCAAGATTGGCGTTTACGAGAGCGGCAGCGTGCTCAGCTACTTTTACGCCGGGATGACTAGCGGGGTATTCCCTTCGCTAATATTCTTGGGCGTTGGCGCAATGACCGACTTTTCGGCGCTGATCTCCAACCCCAAGCTGATGCTTGTCGGAATTGCAGCCCAAGCGGGCATCTTTGGCGCTTACGCTGCCGCCCTATGGCTTGGTTTTACGCCCGGAGAGTCTGGTGCAATTGGCATCATTGGCAGTGCCGATGGTCCTGCAGCCATCTTCCTTTCGGGTAGAATAGCCCCCGAGCTTATTGGGGTAATTGCCCTCTCGGCCTACTCGTACATGGCACTGGTTCCAGCCATCCAGCCTCCTTTTATGAAGCTGCTTACCACCAAAAGGGAGCGCGTAATCCGCATGAAGGCACCTCGCCAGGTGTCGCAACTCGAGAAGATTCTCTTCCCCATCGTTGGGTTGCTTCTCACCTGCCTTTTTGTGCCAGCGGCGCTTCCTCTTTTAGGGATGCTCTTTCTGGGCAACCTGCTTAAGGAAAGCACCGTTACCAAACGCTTGGCCGAAACCGCAAAGGGCCCAATGATCGACTTGGTGACCATCCTTATCGGATTAACCATTGGAGCATCAACCCAGGCTACTGTGTTCTTCACCCAAAAGTCGTTGACCATCTTTATCCTTGGTATCCTTGCGTTTGTGGTGGCCACCATTGCCGGTGTGATATTCGTAAAGTTCATCAACCTATTCCTTAAGGAAGGAAACAAGATGAATCCGCTTATCGGTAATGCCGGAGTTTCGGCGTTGCCCGATAGCGCACGCGTATCGCAATACGTGGGGCTGGAATACAACACCAATAACCACCTGCTGATGCACGCCATGGGGCCAAACGTGGCAGGCGTAATTGGTAGCGCTTTGGCTGCTGGTATTCTGCTTAGCTTCCTCAGCTAGTAAATTCTGCTTTACATACAGATTCGGGTAGAGACGCTGCATGCAGCGTCTCTACTTTTTTTTAGGGAAACGAGCAGATCAGCCGGCCGAAAACAAGGGTTCTATAACGTTTTATGCTGGACGTAACTTCCCCGCATTACATGCGGGCTATTAGAATTCAATCCCTACAGGATTGTAGATTAGCAACCATTATGCGACAATACTCAGGATTAGAGAATCCAGCGATCATTACTACGACCTAAAAACCGGAGGGCTTTAATTTTAATAGCCTCGAGTGAAACTCTGGTAGCAGATCGAAAAATGGGAAAACGCCAAAGGGGTTGAATGGATTCACTAGGGAGCGGGCAAATCCATCGATATCCCCCACCCTATTCGTTATAGCACATAAACAAGAGAGGCCTTACGCGATGTAAGGCCTCTCCTGAAATGCATTTTTATAGTTTCAGCTTATGCAAGCTTCACGTTTACAGCATTGATTCCTTTTTTACCTTCTTCTAGGTCAAAAGTAACCTCGTCGTTTTCCTTGATTTTGTCAACCAAACCAGATACGTGTACGAAGTATTCCTTTGCCGATTCGGCATCTTTAATGAATCCAAAACCTTTGGTCTCATTAAAAAACTTTACTGTTCCTTTGCTCATTTTGATAAAATTAATGGGCGAAAGGTACGAATTAACATTTTAGAAATCACCTTTTATTTTAAATTATGCACTAAAAGAGATTTTTTTATCTAAAAACAGGGCTACAGCTAGCTGTAGCAGGCTTTTACATTCAAAAAAAAAATTGTCAATCACCATTTTTTCAGCCCTATACGACGGATTTTTTCGCTTTTTTGCCCGCTCCAACTGTCGAGCAGCGCCATATTTTCGGCAAGAAACGCCCAAAACTGGAGAGAACCCGCTTACAGTCTCAACGATACAGCCTCGACCAGCCGCCAAGCACTCTCGACTGGATGCCAATCGACTTTCAGCCTCCAAAGTACTGCTATCGATGAAGCGTTAGCCCCAAAACCTACGAGCTTCCCCCAAGGGCACAGAAGAAATTCGGCTAAGCACCCCCGCGCTGCCGTTGGGGCAGCCTCCGTTACGGCTATCGGACGAACCTTTAGAGCTTGGCACGCAGCAATAGCTCCAACCGTGGCACGATCGGCTCCAATCATGGCTCACTAAACTCCTCCGATGGCACAGTTGGCTCCTCCCTTGGCACGATAGGCTCCTCCTTTGGCACCGATAACTCCTCCTTTGGCACGGAAAACTCTTTTCTTGGCACAGATAACTCCTTTCTGGGCACAGGAAACCCTTTTCATGGCTCCATTAGCGGTTATCCAACATCGGGGAAGAGATATTTTTGCTACATTGAGGGCATTCTAACCAATACTACCAACCTATGCTGATATTTAGCCTAGAGCGCATCCTTAACCTAAAAGGAGTTACGGATCCCAGCGGGTATCTTCGCAAACGGGGATACGGAAAAAAGAAGGCAATCGCCATAGCCTTCGGGAAAAACCGCATGATTAGCCTCGACGAGATGGAGCAGTTCTGCCAAGATTTCGGCTGCACGCCCAACGACCTGCTCTCGTGGACACCTTCGGAACCCAAAGACGACTACCCCACCAACCCTCTACAGCCGCTCCGCCGTACCGAGGAGGTACTCCCGGTTATTGAGCTGATGAAGAACATCTCGAACAAGGGAATTGCCGAGCTGGAGCGCTACATCCAAGAGCGCAAGGGTGACAGACCGAAGGAGTAGAAGAGACAGGGCGTTGCCTTGTCTCTTAAGCCCACAACCTGCCAATCAACCCTATCCTAACAGAGGGTGCTAATTTCGGAGAGTTGTATTTTATTATTGTTGATAAAAAGTAAGCACATTATAAATTAACGGGATTATGAAAAGGAAAGTTTTGCTTGTTTGTTACTACTTAAATTTATTAATGATTATCTTTTTTGTTCTGATAGTTGTAGCGGGGCTACTAAAACAAGAGGATATTATCAACTTTTTCTTCTTGAACAGTACTGCCAATGTTATACGGATGCTTTTTTCAATTCCTGTATTTTATTTGTGGTTTAATTGTTTGGTTATATGGAGTAAGTACGACAAGCGAATTGGTCAATTTTTCCTGTTGTTTTTTTTAATCGGTACTTACAGCCCATTTTATTTCAAGAAACACATAAGAACTGGGATTGGAGCATAATTTAAAGTCATTTGTTTTATACGCGTAGCGCGGGCTACCACCAACCAACTCGATAAGAACTAAACGAAAAGAGGCGTTGCATGCAACGCCTCTACAAGTATTCTATACAACCTTACGGTGCGGTTTACCTATCCTCAATCCCCAGCATATCCATCAGCCCGTTGATAAAGGTGAGCGGATGGGCAGGGTTACCAGGCACGTACAGGTCGATGTGATTCGCCTCGACGAACGAGCGATCGAGGGCTGGGCTACCAGCAAAGAGTCCTCCGCTGATGGCATCGGAACCAACAAGCACCACCACCTTAGGATCGGGCGTAGCATCGAAGCACACCTGAAGGGCTTGGGCCATATTCGCCGAAACAGGTCCGGTGATAACCACCCCATCGGCATGGCGGGGCGAGGCAACGAACTCGATACCGAGACGCCCCATGTCGAAGTTAACGTTGCAGGAGGCGTTTAGCTCCATCTCGCACGAGCCTTCGCCCCCGGCAGATACCTGACGGAGCTTAAGAGAGTTCCTCAATGTCTTGCGGATTTCGGGACGGATAGATGAGACATCCAGCCGAATGGGCTTATCCTCCCCTGCCCTCACGATAAGATCCTCGCGGCGGTTGGCAGCAATCCTAAAGTCGTTGGTAAACTGTATGGCCGTTGGAAAGGCAAACTCGCACTCGCGGCAGAAGACGCATTTGCCCAGATCAATGCAGAGCGGCGCTGAACCGATTGCCCTGCTGGGGCACATGTCCACCAGCGCATCCACATCGGCCTGTGGTACGTCGAGGTTAATAACAGGACGGCCCCTAAACAACGGGGTAAGCGTTGCACCACGTAAATCTTTTACGTACTGGATTCCGTGGTCGCGGAGTATTTTGAGTTCGTCGAGCATGACTATTTCTTTTTTAAACACAGAGGCACTGAGATACAGAGAACACAGAGTTATAACTTCTTCTAACTCCTTTAAAGATCGTTCCCGCAGTACGAGAGGTTGAAACTCTTGTTGCAGATAGGGAAATCGGAGATCTCCTGATCGCGAACGGCTAGCGCTAGGGCAAACCAGCTATGGAACGATGGATCTTTCACCTTATAGTGATCGATAGAGCCTTCGGCGTTGGTTGTTGCCACGTGGCAAATCTCGCCACGCCAACCCTCCACCAGCGAAATGGCGAACGCGTTAGGAGCAAACGCCAAGTCAAAGTTTGGAGTAGCAGATGCAGCCTGATAGTAGAACTTGTCGAGCATCTCTAGCACCCGGTCTATGGACTGCACCACCTCGTCGGCACGCAGCTGTGCACGGTCCATTACATCGCCCGAATCCATTACAATAGGTTCGTGCTCCAGATTCTTGTAGGCAAGGTAGGGATTGCTCTTACGGATATCGCGATTAAGGTTGGATGTTCGGGCAGCCATTCCAACGGCACCAATGCCGCGAGCCTGCTCGGTGGTAACAATTCCAATCCCCTCGAATCGGCCAAGCACGGAAGGAAGCGAGAAGAGCCGTTCGGTAAACTGCACGTACTCGCGCTTTACCTTACTCATGTTCTTCACCACCTCGTTGCGGACATCGGCAGTAAGCGGATAGCGCGTTCCAGCAGGACGAATAATTCCCTTGCCAAAACGGTTGCCACACCAGAACTGCGTAGTATTAATGGTTACCGTGCGCAGCGCCTCGCAAACCACCTGCCCCAACTGATAGGCAACATCACCACAGAGGGCAGCGGTATCGCCAATGTGAATGGCAATACGCTCCATCTCCTGAGCAATCACGCGCTCCTGGGCAAGACGCTCATCGGCCTCTACCCCAGCAAGCGCTTCGGCAGCAAGCGTAAAAGCCAACCCATGCGACACGGCGCTATCGCCTGCTATATTTTCTGATAAAATAGTCTTTCGAAGAAGCGAAGAGCCATCGGCCATCAAGGTCTCTACGCCACGATGCTGATAGCCCAGCTGAATCTCGAGATGCAGCACCTTTTCGCCATTACAGATAAAACGGAAGTGACCTGGCTCGATAACACCGGCATGGATGGGGCCAACGCCCACCTCGTGCAGCTCCGTTCCCTCTATCCTATAAAATGGGTAGGAGTCCATCCACCCTGCATACGAGCGGTTGTACGGATAGCGAACAGGCTTAAGCCAAGGATGCCCCTCGAAGGTAACCCCAAAGTTTTCGGCAATCTCGCGCTCGTAGATGTGCATTGCTGGAATAGCGACCGTAAGCGAGGCCAGCGTAGCCTGTCCTTGGTAGCTATAGCCATATATTAGGATGTCGCCAACCCCATCGGAGAGGCAGATGAAGCAGGCCAACTCGTCATTGCAAGGCCTCGCGAAGTAGCTAACGCAACGACAATCGGGATTACGAAGGATATGTACCGTTTGCTCGAAGAATGCGCCATACTCCAGCATGGGAATATCGGCGAGCTTAATGGTTGCAGGATTACCTTTAACCCTAGCGTACTGATGATACTGGTTCATATCCTACTTTATTGCTTCGTTAATAAGGTTCATCACAAATCCATCTTTAAAAAAGAAGACGTAAAACGCCAATCCAACGAGGGCGTACTGAACTACCGTAAGTCGGATGGAGAGCTTAAAGCCGGTAGGCTTAACCGATTCCTTTGCATAAAGGATGGATAGCAGCTTTTGTACGATGGCGTAAACGCAGAATAGCAGCACCAGCACAAGGACAATGAAAAGCCCCCAGCACTGCTGCACTAGCATGGTTTTAAAGATTGCCAGCTCCGAAACGAATAAACCCGACGGAGGAAAAGCTACAATACCCAGCGTACCGAGCATTAACACCAGCGCCCCTGCCGAGTAGTGCTTAATGTAGCCGCCCATCTTCGAAATTTCGTAGGTATCGAAGGTGTTGCGCACCTGCCGAACTTGAAAAAAGAGCGCTGACTTTAGGAACGTATGGGCAATGATATGAACAAAGGCTGCATAGCGGGCAACGCCTCCAATGCCAAGAGCAATGGCAACCAACCCCATATTCTCGAGGGTTGAGTAGGCCAGCAGGCGCTTTAGATTATTTGACTTAAGCAGGTAGGTTGCCGCAATTACCACCGACAGGATACCCGAAAGAATAAGCACGTTACATGCCCACTGCCCAACCACGGTTCCATCGAGGATGTTAAGCAGCCTGTAGATAGCCACAAAGCCGCTATTCACCATCAAGGTAGACATTACAGCCGAAATTGGTGGAGGAGCAATGGTGTTGGCATCTATGCCAACGGTATGCATGGGGAAGAGCTCCATCTTGGTACTAAAGCCAACCAGCACAAATAGGAATGCAATACGCAGATAGGCCGGATTGGCGCTTACGGCAAGCACCTCAAGGCTCTTATACGAAAGAGGAATATCCCCAGAATGGGATACAATGGTTCCCAGAAAGAGTATACCCATATAGGCAAGCGCAATACCAATGGAACTAACAAATACGTACTTCCAGGTAGCCTCTAGCGCATGCGTGCTTCGGTGATGGTAGATGAGCACCGACACGGTAAGCGTGGTGGCCTCCATAAAAACCCATAGCACAATAAGGTTATTCGATAGGTAGACACCTACAAGCGAGGTAAGCAAACCAGTGAGCCCCGAGATGTAAAGAGGAATTCCCCTGTCGGACTCGTGTATCAGGTAGTAAAAGCTGTGGATGTAGGCAGGAATGGCAACCACAACCAGCAGCGTGAGCATTATAGTAGCAGTACCATCGAAGGTAAAGTAGGTTAGTTCCGATTGTCCTTTGCTTGCATAGGCACGAATCAACAGCGCAACAAGGTTGGCAACAAACAAACCGGAAAGCACCTTGCTAACCATAGGTTTCCGAATAGAGAGCATCAGCCCCACTAAAGCAACAGATATGATAAAAAAGTACAGCATTTCCTAATCCTTTAGCGATGATAAATCTTCCACATCGGGGTCGTTCAACCGTTTCCCGATACGCGAAGCAAAAACTCCCAAAATTAAAATGCTGGCAAACAGGTCGAGCAGGATTCCGACGTTAACCAAGAACGGCATCTCGGAACCAACGGCAAGCGAAAACATGAACACCCCATTTTCCAGCACAAGAAACCCCACCAAGTGTGGAAATATCTTCTTGTGGGTGATTACCAAAATCAACCCGGTGAAAACCGCAAACAAAGCGGTAATCATAAATATCTTTTCGATGCGCCCGATCTCGAGCATATCGCCTAGTACCACGCTAACTCCCATAGCAACCAACACCAAAAGCAACGAGTAGAATGCAGGAACAGCCTTGGTGTGCACCTTGGCAACCTTCATCTTTTTAACGATGCTCCGAAGCAGAAGAGGAACTGCAATAGCCTTGAAAATAAGTGTCTCGGTAACCACAAATATTAGCGATGCTAGGTCGTTGGCACCCGAGAGTTCGGAAAATGCCAAAAAGAACAGGAGCACCCCCTGCAAAGCAACAAGCTTAAGGTAGGCGGCAAACCGTTCGGCAATTGAGATGTACATCAGCGTTACGCCAAATAGTACTATAATAGCGAGATTCATGCGTTATGCTATTTTTTGCATTAGAATAAGAGCCACAATTAGGCCTAGCAGACCAATGGCCGTAAGCGTAAGCAGGTATTGAGGGTTTTTAGCCATCTTGTTACGTGCCCTAAACGATTCGAGAAATCCTACTAGAATAGCAAACCCAACCGTAATTACCCCAAAGTAAAGAAACTGATAGCCGACCTTCCATGTTGGAGGAATAAGCATGTTGGCCATTAGCATGGAGTAAACGCCAAACTTGAGCGATGAGGTAAGGTGGATCAAACCGAGGTCGAAGCCCGAGTTGTCGAGGATCATTACCTCGTGCACCATGGTAAGCTCCAAGTGCGTTTTAGGATCATCGACAGGAAGACGGCTATTCTCCACCATGGCAATAAGAATTACGAGGTAGGCAAAAAGAGCACCAAGCAACAAAGAGTAGTCGCCTACGGTATTAAATGCCCTAAAGATTTCGGTAAAGGAGGTGTAGCCCGTCATCATTGCCAAAACCCCCATCATTACGAAGAGAGCAGGTTCAACGAGTAGAGCGTAGAGTGTCTCGCGGTTGGCCCCCATTCCCTCGAAGCTGCTGCCCGTATCGAGCGCTGCAATAATCATAAGGAAGCGCCCCAGCGCAAGCAGGTAGGCAAAGAAGACAAAATCGCCGCTAAACGAAATCAGCGCGCTGCCACCCGCAAATGGGATAACAAGCATTGAGGTAAGCACGCAGGCAAGACCAACGGTTGGCGCAATACGAAAGATTGCACTTGTGGTAGTGCTGTAAACGCTACCCTTACGAAGTAGTTTCACGATATCGCGTACAGGCTGAACAATACGTGATCCCTTACGCCCCGAGGCTAAGCTTTTGGTTCGAGCAATAATACCCGGGAAGAAGAATGCTGCAACTATAATGAGTAGATATCCTATCATCCTAAATCATCTTAAAGTAGGTTAGCACAAAAATGGCCACTATAAACAGCAGCGCATAAAGCACGTAATGCTGCACATGCCCCGTTTGCAGAATGGCAGCCCTTCGGATAAGCTTCTGAAGCTTATTGGCGGGACGAACCGTAACCATATCCTCAAAGAGGTCGTTGCTCCCCGTCTTAAAGCTGGTTGCATGAGGAAAGAAATCGGTCTTTTCGAGCGGATCAAAATCTTTAGTAACCTTTACCAACGGTTTAGATATAGATATCAAGCTATCAGCATACGAGGTAGAGGTGTACTGCTGAGTAGAGTTAACGGCGGAATAGCCACATCCCCAGGTAGGCCCTTCGGTAATGACCACATCCTGCTGCACCCTTTTTCTAGCAAAAAATATAATTGCAATAAATCCTACAAACGCCAACGATATCCAGGTAATGCTGCTGGTTGTATGCAGCACAGGCTGTAAAAGTTCTGGAGATGCAGTTACCTGAGGAAACTGAGCAACAACAGGAAGAATAAGCTTAATGGCAACCGTTGGAAATAAACCTATCATCACTATCGCAGCAAGAAGGATATACTGAGGAACAAGCATCCAACCGGTTACCTCCTTAACGTGGTCGATTGGCTTACGAGGAACGCCTAGGAACGCAATTCCCACCGCCTTAGAGAAGGCAAAAACAGCCAATCCTCCAATAAGCGCTAGCACCATCGATGAGGTAATAAGCATAATGGTTTCGCGAAGCGACTGCCCTGCTAAGCTGCCGAACATCCCTACATATATAAGGAGCTCCGAAATAAATCCGTTGAATGGAGGAAGCGCACAGATAGCCATTGCTCCAAAAATAAAGAGGAATGATGTATGCGGCATCTTTTTAATAAGTCCACCCAAATCGTTCATGTTGCGGGTATGCGTTGCCGTGTACACCGAGCCTGCCCCCATAAACAGCATGGGCTTGAATAGCGAATGGTTTACGATATGCAGCACGGCACCGGTAAAGGCCAGCAGCGACAGCTGCGGATACTGAATATGAATTCCAATAAAACCTAAACCAAGTCCAATACCAATAATGCCGATGTTCTCGATGCTACTATAGGCAAGAACCTTCTTCAGATCCTTTTGTACGATGGCGCTAATTACCCCCCAAACACCAGTAAGAAGAGAAACTAGCAGCAAAATCATGCCCACCTCGAAGTACTGGTTGCGCATGGCAAATAGCACTCGGATTATTCCGTAGATGCCCATCTTAATCATGATGCCCGACATGGCACCCGATACGTGCGATGGAGCAGCAGGGTGTGCATTCGGAAGCCAGGTATGTAGCGGCACAAAGCCAGCCTTCAGCCCGAATCCTAAGAAGAAGAGCAGAAATACGGGAATCCCATTATTTAAGGTGAAGTAGGACGCTAGCGCATCAAAACCAAAAATTCCAGTTTTTGCATAGGCAACAACAAATCCGGCAAGGATAAGAAAAAAGCCTACGTGCATCTGAATAAGGTACGATATACCAACCTTAAACGTTTCGCGCTTCTCGGCCTCAAACATCACCAGTATAAAGGAGGCAAGCGTCATGGCTTCCCAGGCGGACAGGAAGGCAAACCCTTCGCGAAGGGTTACTACCAGTAGCATGGAAACCTGCAGCCAAACAAGCGCAGCACCATGAAGGGCCAACTCGCTCCTGTTCTTTGTTGCCAAATAAGGCGCCAAATACCCCTTCGAGTAAACCGAAGAAAGTACGCAAACTAGATTAATGGCAGCAACAAATAAAAACGATAACGGGTCTATCGAAATAGGAGTACCACCAGCCAAACACCCCAAATACGAGGCTGTGGAACCAAACCCTAGTGCGCTTACCGCTATAGCAACGGTATAAAATGCCACAATCAGCTGGATAGAAATCGTAATGGCAAACTGCCGTCCTTTGGGTAGAAAGAAGCTGATTAAAGGCAGAAACGCAGCTGAAATTAGAAAAGAAATGCTCATCAGATGTTTCCTGTCGAAGTAATGCCGCAAAGGTAAGGAAAAGCCCTTGAATAGGGATGCTATTTAGATTGCTTTTAGAATTTACACGAAACTTGAGCCACCATGCAAATGGTAATAAACAAGTTAACCGAACAAAAAAATAACAAACTATTATTTTGAATAAAAACTTCATTTGTCAGATCTATTTCTAGGGAGTAACCTCTCACACCTTCTCTCTATAATCCTACCACTACGCCATACCTTAACTATAAAAAGCACTTATTTTAAAAACAACAACGCCTATCAATTAATTTAGGTTGTACAACATAAATTTAACTCAAAAAAAACTCTGCTTTTGTTGCCTGAAAAAATGTCAAGAATATACTTTTGACCTTGCGAAGAAGTTGTAACTAACAAACGCACTATGAAAAAAATAACCTTACTCAGCATGGCTTCGTTGCTACTTCCATTGCTATCGTCAGCAAGCGAAGCCGATCTTAAAATTCCTGACCTGTCCGCCGGACAGAACACCCTACTTGGCTGGGGTTTTGTTGTTTGCCTTTTGGGCTTAGCCTTTGGCTTCTACCAATTCTTGAAGGTAAAGAAGGCCCAAGCGCACAAGTCGATGCTCGATGTTTCGAACGTAATCTTCGAAACCTGTAAAACCTACCTCATCCAGCAGGGAAAATTCCTCGTTTGGCTGTTTCTGATCATCGCTACGTGCGTTACCTTTTACTTTGGGTACCTTCAGGAAAAAGGGGTTGGCGGTGTTGCGCTAATCTTGGCATGGACCGTTATCGGTATCCTTGGGTCGTATGGCGTTGCCTGGTTTGGCATCAGAATGAATACCCTTGCCAACAGCCGTATGGCCTTTGCCTCGCTGGAGCGTAAGCCGCTTAAGCTGCTTCATATTCCGCTAAATGCAGGAATGAGCATCGGGGTGGTTCTTATCTGCATTGAGCTTATCATGATGCTTATCATCCTTACACTGATGCCTCGCGAGCTGGCTGGCGCCTGCTTCATCGGTTTTGCTATCGGTGAGTCGCTAGGTGCTTCGGCGCTTCGTATTGCCGGTGGTATCTTCACCAAGATTGCCGATATCGGTTCGGACCTGATGAAGGTGGTATTCAAAATTGGCGAGGATGACCCTCGTAACCCTGGCGTAATCGCCGACTGTACGGGCGATAACGCTGGCGACAGCGTTGGACCTACCGCCGACGGTTTCGAAACCTACGGCGTTACCGGCGTTGCGCTGATCTCGTTTATCGTTCTTGCAGTAGGCTTTGTTCCTGGAATCGACGAAAGCACCAAGCTTGCACTTCAGGCAACCCTGCTAACCTGGATTTTTGGCATGCGCATCCTGATGATCGTTACATCAGTATCGGCATTCGGGATTAACAACCTGCTCAGCAAGTCGCTCTACAGTGATACGGACGATCTCGACTTCGAGAAGCCGCTTACCAACCTGGTTTGGATTACCTCCATCCTATCCATCATCGCAACATTTGCGGCCAGCTACTTCCTTATCGGTCCAGCATCGATTGTGGATGCGCAGTGCCACAATGCTTGGATTATCCTATCGATCATCATCAGCTGCGGAACCCTTGGCGGCGCCATCATCCCCGAATTCACCAAAATCTTTACCAGCCCTAAATCGGCACACGTACAAGAGGTGGTGAAGGCCGGTAGAGAAGGCGGCGCGTCGCTGGTTATCCTTTCGGGATTTGTTGCCGGTAACTTCTCGGCATTCTGGAAGGGAATGGTATTTATCGGCTTGATGTTTATCGCCTACTACGCTAGCACCTTCGGGCTCGATCAGTTTATGATCTACTCCTCGATTTTTGCATTTGGCCTGGTGGCCTTCGGTCTTTTGGGCATGGGGCCTGTTACCATTGCGGTTGACAGCTACGGGCCGGTAACCGACAACGCTCAATCGGTGTACGAGCTATCGCTCATCGAGGATCTGCCTAATATCGACAAGGAAATCGAGAAGGACTTCGGCTTTAAGCCCGACTTCGAAAAGGCCAAGTACTACCTAGAGGCTAACGACGGTGCCGGAAATACCTTTAAGGCTACCGCTAAGCCAGTGCTTATTGGTACGGCTGTGGTAGGTGCAACCACCATGATCTTCTCGTTGATCCTGGTTATTAAGAACGTGCTTGGCGTAGAGCCAGACGCTATTCTTAACCTGCTTAACCCTTGGACCATCCTAGGGCTGATGGCCGGCGGTGCCGTGATCTACTGGTTTACGGCCGCATCGACCCAAGCGGTTAGCACCGGCGCCTACCGTGCCGTTGAGTACATCAAGCGCCACATCAACCTCGACCCTAACGCCGAGAAGAAGGCATCCATCGAAACCTCGAAAGAGGTGGTGAAGATTTGCACCCAGTACGCCCAAAACGGGATGTGGAACATCTTCCCTGCCGTATTCCTGTTTGCCCTGGCATTCGCATTCATCTCGGGCAGAGAGATTGTTGGTGCCGATCCGAAGGTGGCCTTTGCAGCGGCATCGTTCTTTGTGAGCTACCTGATTGGTATCGCCATCTTCGGCCTATACCAGGCCATCTTCATGGCCAACGCCGGCGGCAGCTGGGACAACGCCAAGAAGGTGGTTGAGGTTGACCTCAAGCAAAAAGGAACCCCTCTACACGACGCTACCGTTGTGGGCGACACCGTGGGCGACCCATTTAAGGATACCTCGTCGGTGGCCATCAACCCCATCATCAAGTTTACCACCCTGTTCGGATTGCTGGCCATGGAGATTGCCATTAGCGCCGAGTTTAGGTCGGTAGCTCCATACGTGGGGATCGTCATGTTTATCGGCGCCCTGTACTTCGTTTGGCGCTCGTTCTACAAGATGAGAATCGAGAGCTCGTCGGACGAGGATAAGCAGGAGGCCTCGGGCAATACCTCCGCGAAGAGCAGCCAAAATGCTACGGTGCTCTAAGCGCATAGCCAAACTACCATATAAGAGGTGGCCCTTGTAGGCCACCTCTTCTTTTTTGCGGTAGATTCATCTAGGAGTCAACCTATGCGGTAGAGCTGCGCAGCGGCTGCCGCACCTCCACCACTTTGCGCCACTAACAGCCCCAGCTTAAATTCTTGCTTCCGGGGAATATTCACGGAGCTGTGTCTACCTTTTTTGGAAAATATCGCACCTTCTGCTCAGAATGTCGCGTCTGCTGATAAATATATAGCGGCTACTGATCAAAATGTAGCATCTGTTGATCGACATGTAGCGTCTGCTGATCAAAACATAGCATCTTCTGATCAAAATGTAGCGTCTGCTGATCAAAATATAGCATCTTCTGCTCAAAACAGGGGGTATTGGAGCTGCGATACGGGCTAATTAGGGCGCTGGGAGCCATGGGGGCAACGGGAGTATTCGCGTAAAAGGAACTACCCCGAGGGCTGCGCGGGGGTGTTTAGCCGAATGCCCTTCGTGCCCGTGAATATTCCCTAAAAACCTTCGACGACGGCGGTTCAGCTGATAGATAGCTCTCTTTTCAGCACCCACTAAACAACGCAGGGGCTGCCCCCTAAGCGGAGCAGCCCCTTTATAAGTATCCTATCAGCTAAAGCCTATTCCTGAATGAGCTCGGTAACCCTATCCACCAGGTAAACGATGGACATGTAGGGAACCTTTCCGTTGGTGGTTAGCCCAATCTCGCAGGTGCGGCTGTTGGAGAAGCCCTGCTTAACGTTGGCCCGCTCGAGCTGTGGGCGAAGCTTGCGCAAGGCGTAGGCGTTCACCTCGGGGTTGGTGAATCCCTTATCGCCGGCAAAGCCGCAGCAGCCCACCTCCTCGGGCACCATCACCCGGGTGGAGCAGCGCTTGGCCAGCCCAATGATGGTATCGCGCAGCTGCATCTTGGTGGTCGAGCAGGTGATATGGAGCGCCACCGGCTCGTCGACGGGTGTAAAGCGCAACTTATCCACCAGGAAGGTTTCGATGAATTCGGCGGGCTCGTACAGCCTCATCGACTTGATGCAGGCCCGCATGCGGTATAGGCAGGGGCTTTGGTCGCACAGTACAGGGTACTCGCCGTTGTTGCTGGCCTTCCAGAGCGAATCCTCCAGTTCCTTAGTTTTGCGGTCGGCAATATCGGGCATCCCCTTGCTCTCCCAGATGGTGCCGCAGCATAGCGCCTCCATATTTTCGGGAAAGATCACCTCGTAGCCAGCCTTGTTGAGCAGGCTCACCATCTTGGTGGGCAGCGGCGTTTGGCTGGGGTCGCCCTTAGCCGTTCCCATGGTTTGGTTGATGCAGCTGGGGAAGTACACCACCTTTAGCGCGCTAGGCTTCTGCACCGCAGGCCTTACCTTGTTGCTCTTGGGCATCGAAGGCGTCCAAAGCGGAATGCCCGCAGCCTTATGCAGCGTGCTGGTTACCGCCCCCAGCGCCGACGATCCCATAACCGTATGCGCCGCATTGGCAGCGGCAAGCACCGGGCGCAACGCCTGCTTGATACCCTCGAAGTGGATGGCCGCGAAGTCGCCCACCTTCCAGGCAAAGCCGCCCTGTGGGATGTTGGCCTGGCGCACATCGTGGGTAAGGTGCCCCGTGTTGATGCCCATCGGGCAGCTGGTGGCGCAGAGGCCATCGCCGGCGCAGGTGGCATCGCCCAAGTAGGCGTATCCCTTGCGCAGGTCGGCCAGCAGCGCCGCATTCTCGCCCGTACGCTCCAGCCTCGAAATCTCGCGCTGCACCACAATGCGCTGGCGCGACGAGAGCGTCAGTCCGCAGGTTAGGCAGTTCACCTCGCAGAACCCGCACTCGATGCACCTATCCACATGCGGATTGGTGAGCGGAAGCGGCTTGAGGTTCTTTATATGGCAATGGGGATCGTCGTTAAAGATAACGCCCGGATTGAGGATTCCCTTGGGATCGAAGAGCGCCTTGATGCGCTTCATGATGGCGAACGCCTCGCCGCCCCACTCGTACTCCACAAACGGAGCCATGTTGCGGCCCGTGCCGTGCTCGGCCTTCAGCGATCCCTTGTACTTATCCACCACCAGGCGGATAACATCGCCCATCAGCGCCTCGTAGCGGTCTATCTCGCTTTGGCTGTCGAAGCTTTGGTTGATGATGAAGTGGTAGTTACCCTCCAGCGCATGCCCGTATATTACGCCATCGGCATACCCATGCTTGGCGATGAGGCCCTGCAGCTCCACCGTTGCCTCCGGCAGATTCTCGATATGGAAGGCCACATCCTCGATGAGGCACGACGTGCCAACCTTTCGCATGGCGCCAACCGAAGGGAAGATACCCGAACGGATAGCCCAAAGCTTGCTGTACTCCCGCTCGTTGTCCAGGAAGTCGACGGGCATCAAAATCTTATAGCTTTCGATGATGCCCTTAATCAGGGCAACATTTTCCGCCAGCTCGTGCTGCGACTCTGCCTTCGTCTCAAACAGCACGGCCGTTGCCGATTCAGGTAGCGTCTTAAGGTGTTCCGGCATGCCGGGTTTATCCTCCACCGACCGTAACGCCAGCCTATCCAGCAGCTCGGCACCAATAACAGGCTCCTTCTTTAGGCGCTGAATGGCTAAGCAGGCCTCCCGTATACCGTCGAAGTACACCATGGCGCTGGCCCGGAATGGTGCCACCTCCTCGGTAACCACCGTAGCCTCCTCCAAAAACGCCAGCGTCCCCTCCGATCCCACCATCAGGTGGGCGATGATGTTGAACGGATCGCTATACGTAATCAGCGGAAGAATATTCAGCCCGGTAACATTTTTAATGGAGTACTTGTAGCGAATCCACTCGTGGAGCTTTGGGTCGTCGAGTATCAGCTTCCGAAGCGCCAGCAAGCTGCTGCAAAAGCTTGGGTAGCGGTTATTAAACTCCTTGCGCGACTCCTCGTCGGCCGTATCCAATCTAAACCCATCGGGCATGATGATACGAACCGAGCGGATAACCTTATCGCTGTTGGCATGCGTACCGCAGTTCATCCCCGAGGCGTTGTTCATAATCACCCCGCCCACCATGGCCGACTTGAGCGAGGCAGGATCGGGCGAAAACTTACGGCCCAGCGGAGCAAGAATCTCGTTTACCCGCTGCCCCACCAATCCGCACTGCATGGTAATGGCAGAGGCATCGGAGGCAACCGAATACTTTTCCCACTTTTTACCCGCAACAACAAGAACAGAATTGGTTATACTTTGCCCCGAGAGGCTGGTACCGGCAGCCCTAAACGTAACTGGGATGCTAAGCGCCGCAGCACACTCCAAGATGAAAGAAACTTCGTCGGGAGTTTCTGGAAAAACGACCACCTGAGGAATCTGACGGTAGAAGCTTGCATCCGTTCCCCAGGCAAGCCGTTCAATAGCCTTAGTGGTAATATTTCGGCGCTTTACCTTCGCCGATATCTTCTGAACAAAAGCCCTGTGGGCTGCATCAATGGTTTCCATAATAGTAAAGGTGGTGAGGTTGATAACGCTGATAAAAGTATAAAAAAAGAGGATGCAGATAAGCTGCATCCTCTTCTTTATTATTCTTAAAAGAACCTACTACCAGCCCTGAGTTTGGGTCAGAGTAAAGCCCTTTGCTTTATACTCTTGAATTTCCTGAACACCAACAGGAGATAGATAAACTCTATCAGTGAAAGGATCACGAGGCTGTACGTTGATAAGCTTAAAGAAACCTACCATCTTATCCCTATTTGTTTTATCATAGGTAATCTCAGTACCATCAGCAGTACGAACAATCAGTTTTGGACCATTAGGCTTTGTGTACTGTGGATCATCTAGCCAAGCCTTAACGTCGCTATCATTATTAAAGTCCACCCAAGTTCCAAACATTGTATCAGGATACTTTATGTTATCCATGTAGCTAATCTTAGCCCAACGCTTGATATCAAGCAAACGAGGGAACTCAAAAACGAATTCCATGCGACGCTCACGACGGATTTCCCAAAGAAGAGGAGAAACATCAGAGTCGCGATCTGGATCGTTTGGAATCATAGAGATGTCAAGTGGTGCTGTTTGATGAACACCAGCCCTTTCTGCATCTGGATCCAAAGGTCTTTTACGTATTTGGTTAATAGACTCGTTGATATCCGTTTGAGAGCAGGTATAGCTTCCGCCATAAGTTTGAGCAAGTTCAGCCTTTGCCTCAATCCAGTTAAGCAAAATTTCTGCGTAACGAATTACAGGAGCATCATTTTCATTCACAGCCCCACCATATTGGCTAGGACGGATTCCATCTTTATCCCAGAAAGAGGCACCCTCGCGACTAATAAACTTATCGCTATAAAGCAATGTAGCCGATTTCTTTTCAGGGAAGCAGAAGAAGGTCGCCTCAAAACGAGGGTCACGGGTTTTTGCTAACTCAGAAAGCTTAAAGTCATTCGCATTTGCAAGAGAAGATGTCTTGTAAGGCTGACCATCGTTACAAACAAACGCTTTAATAAGCTGAAGATTTGCGGCCTTACCCTGTCCTTCGTAACCATTAGCATATGAAGCAACAGAGTGAGTTGTCATTGTTGCGGTATAGTTACGATAGAAGATAACCTCTGGGTGACCCTTTAAATCTGGAGAACCAAACAAAGAACGGAAATCGCGAGCACACTTGTACTTATTCGAATTCTTAACTACATCTGCTGCCTCTACGCAGAATTTCAGGTATTTCTCTACACGGTCAACATTATCAATGCTCTTAACCTTGTGATACTTTTCCCATGTTCCTTCAAATAGCATAATGCGCGAAGCAATAGAAGCAATCACATACTTATTTACATACTGAGAACTTCCATTATCCAATAGGTAAGAATTATCAATGGCATACTTTAGGTCGTCGTAGATGTGATCCATTACCACCTGACGGTTGTCACGATCTTTGAACATTTCTGGCAAATTGGTTTCATCCACTGGCTTGTCGAAGTAAGGAACATCGCCAAATGAAACTACAAGGTTATAGTAAGCGTATGCTCTAAAGAAGCGAGCTACAGCCATCCAATGCCTATAGGCAGCATCAGAATTTCCAACAACAAGATTCTTCTTGTACTGATCTACGCGTTGAATCATGATGTTGGCCTTGCGCACCCAACCAAAATTCCACGTCTCTCCGCTATACTGGCGATACCAACTACCTCCTGCAAGACCTGATGGAGTATATGAATTACCTACTGAACCAGGAACATTCGAAACAAAGTTTTCTTGTTTTGAACTCGACGATAAATCATCGTTAAAGGTATACCCTGTAAGAGGAGTATAGTTAACCCCATACCCTGAGTTGTACCCGGTAAAAAACCAAGTATAGAAATCGACACTATAGGTACGGAAGTCGGTTTCGTTTCTCCAAAAGCTGTCGTTATCCTGCACCTTATCCAGCTGAGGACGATCAAGGAAATCCTCACATCCCGTTGCTGTCATAAGAGCTACTGCAGCAAAAATTGCATATATATATCTTTTCATAGTTGTTACTGTTTTAGAAGTTTAGTTGAAGACCAACAGAGAAAGTTCTAAATGAAGGAGTACTTATACCTGCACGTCCTGCCTGATAGTTGTCAACAGAGAGCAAGCCTTCACCTGGAATCAATTCTGGGTCAACAGGAGTTCCGCTTAAATGATCCCAAGTATATGCATTCTCAACCGATGCATAAAAACGAGCTTTCTGTATCCAAGCCTTCTTTAGTAGATTAGCAGGTAATGTATAGCCTAAAGTTATATTCTTTACTCGTAGGTACGACATATCTAGCAGATAGCGGTCCTGAACCTGCATGCTATAACCACTTGTGCCGTTACCTAAGCTGTATGGACGAGGATAGTAGGCATTGATATTTTCGGGAGTCCAATAATCAGTACAGAATCTTTCGGCCATAGCACCATCAGCGGTGTTAAATCCGGCAAGAGTGGTAGATGAGCTACCCCACATGTCGCGCTTGCCTACGCCTTGGAAGAATATAGAGAAATCAACCCCTTTGTAATCGGCTCCTGCACGGAAGCCATACTCGTAACGAGGAGTAGAGTTACCTATTACCTCCTTATCGCCATGGCTGCTAACCGTATTATCGCCATAGGTAATTTGTCCATCTCCATCGAGATCCTTAAACATTACATCACCGGGCATAAACATAAAGCTATCACTTTGTAGGTAGGCCTGATAAACTGGATTATCGCCTTTAAGTTTGTAAGCTGTTTTACCAGCATTCTTAGCACCGTTTGCTTCTGTTAATGTAATTTTAATCAATTTACCATCAGCAGTATGCTCAAAATCGGAATCTTGGTATAGACGGTTGGCACGGTATCCCCATATTTCTCCATATGTTTTATCATTGTACCATCCGCTAATGCCTGTTGCCGAACCGAATTTGGTGATCTTAGTGGTAGCGTCAGAGAGCGTAAACATTCCATTAATGCCAATTCCATTTGCAAATCTGTGGTTGTAGTCAACAGACAACTCCCATCCTCTTGTTCTTAGATTACCATAGTTTCCTGCAGGGGCGGTTGTTCCGTATGTATCTGCAATTCCGTCAGCGCCAACAATCATATCCTTTGTGTCGCGTTGATACCAGTCGAATGTAAATCCTAGCTCGTTGTTAAGGAAACGGGCATCAATACCTAAGTCTAGCGTAGCAATTTTCTGCCAAGATATATCGCTAGCTACTGCAGTTGGCGCAGTTACAAAGTTTGTTTTCTTCCCATTTTCATCCAACCAACTCGATTGTGTAATCTTTCCAAGGTTCGATCGGTAAAGGCTATTAGAAACCGTTTGGTCACCAATTTCACCGTAAGAAGCTCTAAACTTTAAGCTGCTAAGTACAGGCTTAGCCCACTGCATAAATGATTCTTCGCTTGCACGCCATCCTGCCGAGAATGATGGGAACCAGCGCCATTGCAAATCAGTAGGGAACTTCGACGATCCGTCGTAGCGTAGGTTGGCCTCCAAAAGATACTTACCCATCAAATCGTAGTTAATACGTCCAAAGAAACCAAGCTGCGACTCCCAAGACTTTCCACCACCTGCGGTTTGGGTACCAATTGCGTTACCAAACTGTACATTATTTAAATCGGTAAGAGATGTAATCTTTCCCCAATGGTACTCTTCAACGTAAGAAACACGGTTAACACCAGCCATAAACTTAAACGAATTCTCGTCGTTTAACTTAAAGTTGTAGGTTGTATACGCATTGAATGTGTTACGCTGAGAGTTTGTTGATTGACGATTAATGTTGTCAATACCAGAACCTACATCAGTATAGGTTTTATTTACCAAATCGTATGCTTGCATAGCTCCAGGTTCAGAGGCAGCAACTACCTTACCATCGCTATTTACGTAAACGTTACTACCATCGGCAGCTTTTCTTGCAGTTGTACCACTCCAGGTATCAGCAGCAGTAAAACGAATGCCAGGACATAGCCAGTTGTACTCCTCATTAGCATGCGAGTAGTCAAAATCTGCAGTCCAATCCTTGGAGAAATTTAGGTGAAAACCTAAGTTTATGTTGGTATAGTTCTTTTCCTGCGTAGACGTATTTGCCTGATGGAACTCTTCGGTAGGGCTACGAAGCTCGTTACCATTCTCATCATTTCCGATTGGATATTGAGGTCCCCAACGGTATAGGTAGTACCAAGGGTCAATAGCACTTGTTGTTGTATTAGGATAGCTTTTGGTGCGCTTTGAGTAAATAGCACCTGCATTAAAGGTAATGTACTTATTAAACTGGGTGCTCAATCGGAGAGAAGAATTGTAACGAGTAAAGTTGTCTTTCTTAGCAACCTTATTCATACCATCCTGGTCCAAATAGCCCAATCCAATATTATAGGTAGTAGTACCGCTCTTCCCATTTAAAGAAAGATTATGCTCCTGCGAAGGCGACCACTTTCTTATCAAATAATCGTAAGCGTTATAGGTACGAAGACCGACCTTCTGTCCTGCAGAATTTTGGTACCAGTCGCGTCCATAAACGGTAGGATCATCGCTTCCAATCTTTCCGCCATAGTTCTTCTGCCAATCCTTAGCCTTGGCTAAACCTTCCTCGGTAACCTTATAGAAAGCACCCGTAGAAGTAGCGTCAACATTCTTAGCCGCAATCAAGGCATACTCCATTGCCTCTATGCCACCCATGTTGTACCCCTTTTCGGTATTTTGCCAAGACATGTTGGCCGAGTAGGTAACATTAACGGCATCACTCTTCGCCCCCTTCTTAGTAGAGATAAGAATAACACCAAATGCAGCCTTAGCACCATAAATAGATGCAGATGCGGCATCCTTTAGTACGGTGATAGACTCAATGTCGTCTGGGTTAACCAAGGTAATGCTGGGGATTTCTACGTTATCCATCAAGATTAAAGGGGAACTCGAACCATTGAGAGATCCAATTTGTCCACGTACCTTAATCTTAGGATCAGATCCAACTTCAGCACTTGGAAGCACTACGGATAAACCTGCAGTTGTACCCTGTAAGCCACGCCCCACATCGGCAATTGGTCGGCTATCCAACGTCTTGTTAATGTCAATTGACGTTACAGCACCAGTTAGGTTTGCCTTCTTCTGCGAACCATAACCAACTACTACCACCTGCTCCAGCGATACGTTATCGTTCTCCAGAACAACGTTAATTGCATCCGACTTCGTCACCTTAACTACAGTAGGCTTGTAGCCAATTGCCGAAATCGTCAGGTTCGACCCTGCAGGAACCTCAAGCCTAAACTTACCTTCGATGTCGGTAACCGTTCCGGTTGTGGTTCCCTTAATAGCAACGGAAGCACCAATCACTGCGTTCTTGGTTTGGTCGAGGACCGTTCCGCTTATCTTCACCTTCGCGGCCTGCTGTGCTACAATAGCCGAGCTGGCAGCAAAACTTGTCCCGGGGTTGAACATTCCGAGGAATGCCAACGACCCTACGATTACTAAGCACCTCTTTGCTCGAGAGATAGCTAGCGTGTATTCAAGTCTTTTCATTCAATATTATTTAATGGTTAGAGCAATTCAAAACTAGTTACCGTTTCAATTCTTTACAAACATATTCTTAACAGCACTAACATCTGTTAATCTTTTTTTTCATCAACCCGAAGAAGAAAAATCATACGGCACTGTTATCTTGCCAATTACAGATGTGCAACAATGTGCAAAGAAAGCGATATTGAAGATTTTTTTTTATGTACAAAAATCCTTTTTAGCTCAATAAATGCCTATTGTTACTTCTTCGTCCGATCCGTAAAAAAGATATAACCCGCATTATAAACCTTTTACAGCAACATCATGCTATTCAACATGTACGTTCTACTCCAAATAATCGTAATATTTAACATCGCATTTTGCAATACATCCTTTTCTTTTCGAACACCCCCATTAAAACGCACCAATTCCCTGCTGTTTTTTCTTTTTTTTCACCACCCCCTGCATTATTCGCGAGCTACCGCACAGAACAAATACAAAAACGAACAAAACACCTGACATGCGCACTGCCGTTGCAACTGCCGATTGTAGGATTTCAGGTTAAGACAAAATGGTTGTTAGCATGTTAAGCATCAACCAGCGCTAGCCGACTGCCCACTATTCGCCCTTCTCTTTAGCCATAGCACTACCTTAAGAGATAGCGCATTTGTAGAAATGCATAAACCGTTGCATCAATCGCTTTACAGCCAAATGCGCTTCTAAAAAAAGGCTCCGCACTGTACGGAGCCCTTGCATTCACACCTAACTAAAATATTAAGTCGCTAGACTTTATCTAGCTTAACCAACAATTTCGCCATTTCGCTGCCATCGACGCTGATCTCCACCGTTTGGGTTACATAGCCAACCTTTTCGATGGTTACCACGTAGATGCCTTCGGAAAGATTTTTCACAAAAAAGGCTCCCTTATCCGCCGTTTTCTTTACCAGCACCTTTTTGCCTTTTGCCGATGCCTCTGCGCCGATTACGCCTTTGGGGGTAAAGGTAACCTTGACCCCTTTTATGGCCTCGCCGCTTTTAGCATCAACAACATGCCCCTTAAGCGCAAGGGTGGTACCGCCCTTATTTACAATTTTTCGGTTATTCCGGTAGGCCGAGTAGAAACTTGGCTGGGTCAGCCTCACCACATCTACAAGCACATCGAGTTTTCCCATGATGTTATCGTTCTCCACAAAAAGCGCGTCGAGCTGGGCAGTTATCACCTTCATGTCGGTGATGCTCGTTCGTACTGTGGGAATCGCTGCCAAGAAGTTGTCTGATAGCTGCTTCAAATCGGATAGCGCCTTTTCGGTAACGCCATAAACCGCCAAGTCTTTCAGGTGCTCGTTAGCCCTGTTGCAAACCACCTGCACCTTAGCCGGAATGCTAGCCTCCCTCGATCGGCTAAAATCAGTTTCATTATATGAGACCTCTTTCTCCAGCACCTTGTTGCCAGACATTACCGCGCAAGCCTTTAACTTACGAACCACATCGCAGGTATTAACGACCAACTCCTTACGCAGCTGCTCCTTAATATCAAATAGCCCCGTAATATTGGCTTCCTGCTTTCCCTTGTTTAACTGTATTTGCTTAACATTCTCCTGCAAAAGCAAGAATATCGCTGGAAAATTGGGGATAGCATTCGCGACTGAAATGTTTTTGTTGAAAAAATCGAGGAGCGTTAACGCCATTGCTAGCTTTCTTTCCTGTTTAGTATTCATAGTGGTTTTGTCTTTAAATTAACCGTACAAAGCAATATTAATTATTTTTTCACCAATTGTTAATTTTTATAAATCTTTTTTCACAAAACATACCCGCTTTTTTATTAATTATTCATAACATGCGTAATTGTACGTTTTATTTTTACGTTTTTAATTTATACAGCTATATAAAGGACGAATTCTACTTCGTAAAGTAGCAGGTCATCTTTTAACATTTTGAACTCTATAATGAATAGAATGGGTAGTAGGCAGCGATTTGATTTTTATTCCTTCATCAAGCGGTGACAGAAGGTGCGGAGATAGGAAAACGCAGAAGTGCATCTATAATAATAGGTGTCGGTATACGAATATCGCGTTTCGACCTCCTTGAATAAGCGTTTCGGGGCAGGGATGCATTGTATGCATCTCTCGAAATTATATAGTTTTAGTTTAAAAGCGAATCATTTGACGTGACTTTGCCAACATTTGCCAGACATGTTAAATTGTTTGGTTGTCTTTGCCAATTGTTCGCCTGTCTTCGCCATTGTTTGACTGACATATTGTATTGTTTGAGTGTCTTTACCAATTGTTTGCCTGTCTTCGCCATTGTTTGACTGACATATTGAATTGTTTGGGTGTCTTCGCCAATTGTTTGCTATGCTATCCATCATTTGCCTACACCAAGCTATACAAAGTTGATACGTATACCATTTTGCATACCGTCTCCTACGCTTAGCCAGCCTCGCATAAAAAGCTGCATTGCATTCGCCTAGTGGCATCAAGCCATCGGCAATGCAATGCAGCACATTGTGGGTAGAACGAGTGCAGTAGCCACTCGTTCTACCATAATATCCTAGATACCAAACATCGGTCCGCAGCGCCAGCGCTACTTAGCGGATAGCTTAAATACCGATCCCTCGATGAGTGAGAGCCAAAGGTCTCCAGCCTCATCAATGGTAAATGCGTTAACCGACGACATGCCAACCTTCTCGACCCAAATGAGCTTATGCGAGGCCGCATCGACGGCAACCACCTCGCCCTTTCGGCTACCGAGGTAAATAATGCCCTTATGCTCCACAATGGGGCAAGGATTATGCTCGTAGCCAATGCCCGTGTCTACGCTCCAAAGCAGCATAAACTTCTCGGCGCTGGGCTCTACGGCTATCAGCATTCCATCCATCGTTTTGGCGTAAATTGCCTTCCCATCAGCCGATGCCCCCATCGACTCGCGCACCTTATACTCGTTATTGCGCCATAGCTGCCTTCCCGTATTGGCTTCGAGCGCAGTCATAAACCGATCGGGAGCAACCAGGAACACCGTTTTGTCGGTAGCAAAGAGCTGCACGTTGCCCGGCGAAAGCAGATCGACCTTCTTGCCGTTATTCCACGACCACTTGGTTTGTCCCGTTTGCTTATCGAGGCAGTATAGGTTGGTATCCCAAGTTCCAAAGAGCACCTTATCGCCAACCACCAGCGGAGCCCCCTGCGAGTACGAGCGAGGAAGCGCGTTACGCCAAGCCACATGCCCATTTTTCACCTCCACCTTCAGAAACTCCTTCGACGATGCCACATAGGCAAACTTCCCCTCTAGGGTAGGCGTGCCCACCGCTATTCTATCCGTCTTCAGCTGCCATAACACCTTTCCGCTCTTCGCGTCCAGCCCGTACAGCAGCCCATTCACCGTGCCCAGCAGCACTACACCTTTATATATGGTAGGATGTGAGTAAATCGAACCTTCCAGCTGCCGCGTCCAGGCAACTTTCCCGTCCTTTACGCCAATCCCCTTTACCTGACCCAGCGAGTTGGCCAGCACCAGCAGATCATCAGCCCGCTCCACCCCGTTAAACACCGAGGCATCATCCTGGTAAAAGCGGGTGAGATGGCATAGGCTGTCTATCTTCACCTGCTCCTCCGACGACTTAATGCCGGAGAGGTTGTTGCTAGCCAGCGACAGCGCAACTCTTCGCACTCGTTCCGCGCCAATCAGCTTTTCGTAGAAGAACAGCGAGTCCTGCCCTACCTCCACCTCGTTGTAGCCAAAGGTCTTTCCGTCTCCCGAGGCATTAGCACGCCCCATGATGCCTGGAATACCGCTAAAATTCATCAGCTGCAGCTTATGCCCATGCCCACAAAAGGCTACGGCAGCCCGATTAGCCTTTAGCACCGAGGTCACCATGGAGAAGTTGCTAACGCTCTCGTCAAGCGGATAGTGCGCAAAGCTAATAACCTTCATTCCAGGCTTTAGTTTCTCGGCAATCTGCTGTTTAAGCCAAAGAATATCCTCGTACTTAACAAAGCCATCGCCCATCTTCATGTACGGACCGCAGGGAAAGCCAACGTATAGGAATCGATCATCTGTAAATGCGAAATGATCCTTTCCCCACAGCTCCGTGAACGTTTTACAACCGCTTTCGCTCCAGGTTGTTTCGTGGTTTCCAGAAATGATGTAGTAGGGTACTGTCAGCCCATCCAATATACTCTTAACGTTGCGCAGCTCCACGTCGCTCCCCTGGTTGCTCAGGTCGCCCGTAATAAAAACATAGCTGAACTTATCTTGGTTAATTTCCCTTACAATTAACCGAAGTGTGGAATCATTTGCATTACCCGGAACAACATGCAAGTCAGTGAGTAATGCAAAACGTACCGATTGCGCCTCAGCAGCAGCCAAGGCAAACAATAGCACTACAAACAAGGTTACTTTTCTCATAGTAAAACGATTAACTATTATGTTTAAAGGTGGAGGCAAATATAGCTAAATATATAGGGGCGAATCATCGCTTAGAATTTAAGTTATCTTTGTTTTAGTCGATTTACGCCATGCTCAACCCCGCAAACCCAAGGTCTTCTCGGTTGGCAGCAGCGCAAAACGACCTTCACAAAAAACCAAGAGTAGAAGCAACAATTAAAACACAAATAACAATGAATAAAAGACTTAACTGCTTTATTCCTGCCGCCGATCTTGCACAGGTAGAGAGCACTGTAAAAGCCCTTAAGGCATCCGAACTCGTAAAACAGGTATACCTTCTCGTTACCGAGCAGGCTAACTTCGATGCGCTGGGATGCCCAACCATACAGGTCGACTCGCTGGTATCCAGCAATACCGTAAAGGCAATTGCCGCCCATGCCGACACCGACTACTCGCTAATCTACACCAAGTACACCACCCTCGAACTGGGCTACTTCGCCCTCGAGCGCTTCCTCTTCCTTGCCGACAGCTCGGAAGCAGCCCTAACATATGCTGACCACTACAAAGTTGTAGACGGCACTCGTAAAGCGAATCCGCTTATCGCATGCCAAGATGGTAGCCTTCGTGACGATTTCGATTTTGGCTCCGTTCTCATCTACAACAGCCAAATTCTTAAGCAAGCGGTAGCATCTTCGACCGAAGACTACCCATTTGCAGGAATGTACAACCTACGTCTTGCAGCGTCGTGCCTTGGTTCTATCCAGCACATCAACGAGTACCTATACACTGAGGTGGAAAATGATACGCGCAAATCTGGCCAAAAGATTTTCGACTACGTCGATCCAAAAAACAGAGGCGTACAAATCGATATGGAAAAGGCTTGCACAGCCCATCTTAAAAAAGTTGGCGCTTACCTCGAACCTATCTTCACCCCTATCCAATTTGATGCTGTAAACTTCCCCGCCGAAGCTTCGGTTATCATTCCCGTATTCAACCGCATTAGAACCATTAAGGATGCAATCAAGTCTGTCCTAATTCAAAAGACAAACTTCAAGTTCAACCTTATTATTATAGACAACCACTCCACCGACGGCACCACCGAGGCCATTAGGGAGTTCAACGACCCACGTCTAATCCACATCACCCCCGAAAGAAAAGACCTAGGTATTGGTGGATGCTGGAACGCAGGGGTTCACCATCCCGAATGCGGTAAGTTTGCCGTTCAACTCGATAGCGACGATGTTTACTCATCGGAGAATACGCTACAAACCATGGTTAACGCCTTCTACGAGCAGAATTGTTCGATGGTAGTTGGCACCTACAAGATGACCAACTTCGATATGGAGATGATTGCCCCTGGTATCATCGACCACAAGGAGTGGACACCCGAAAACGGACGCAATAACGCGCTTCGCATCAACGGTCTTGGAGCGCCCCGTGCCTTCTACACCCCAATGCTTCGCGAAATTAAGGTTCCAAATACCAGCTACGGCGAAGATTATGCCCTTGGCCTCTACTTCTCGCGCCATTTCCAAATTGGCCGCGTTTACGATGTTGTGTACAACTGCCGTCGTTGGGACGACAACTCCGATGCATCGCTAGATGTAGTGAAGATGAACGGGCACAACCTATATAAAGATCGTATCCGTACCTGGGAACTTCAGGCACGCAAGCAGCTAAACAAGAAGAAGTAGGAATGAATAGTGCTGTAAACACACTTTTAAAAGAGCAATGCGTAGAATGGCAGCAATGCGGCGAAAACTACGCAGCTCTCGAAACTGTTGAGGTTCGCAATACCCAAATCGAAGGATATAGCTTCAAGGTTCAGTTCAACCCCAAGCGAATTCAGTCGTCGGCTGCCAAGGTCGACCCCAAGAGCATCAAGGAGCGCAAGTGCTTTCTCTGCGAAGCCAATCGTCCTGCTGTACAGCGGGGCATCCCTTTCGCAGCCAAGTCGGGGAATGCCTATACCATACTGGTAAACCCATTCCCCATCTTCAAGAAGCACCTTACCATTCCTGCCGTTGACCATATCGATCAGCGAATAGATGGTAAAATTGCTGACATGCTCGAGCTTGCAGGTTGCTTAACCGACTACCTCATATTCTACAACGGTCCCAAATGCGGAGCTTCTGCCCCCGACCACTTCCATTTTCAGGCTGGGAACAAGGGATTCCTTCCCATAGAGATGGATATCGAGGCAATCCTAAGTTCGCAGGCAAAACAGGTTGCCCCTGATGTTTACGTGCTAAACAATGCCGCTGCGCACACCATTGTATGCAAATCGGCTAGCATCAATACCATCATTTGCTGGTTTAACCAGTTCTACTCCAAGTTTAGGCAGATAACCAACTCGGAAGAAGAACCAATGCTGAACCTGCTTGCCTGGGTGAACAACGGTCATTACCACCTTGTGGTATACCCTCGCAAAACGCATCGCCCAAGCCAATTCTTTGCAGAAGGAGATGCCAACATCCTGATTAGCCCTGCCTCAATTGACTTGGGTGGCATCTTTATAACGCCGCTCGAGAAAGATTTTAGCAAGCTTACGGAGACCGATATTAAGGATATCCTTCAGCAGATAACGGTTACCCCCGATGTTTTTAATAAGCTAATTCAATGAAAAGTCCCGAGATAACTGTCGGAATAATGTTTCAACCCTCCATCGAGTTCGTTCTCGATGGAGTGTTTACGTTTAATGGCAAGGAGTACAGCGGTTCGCACAGAGTCGAGTATCACAAGGGAAAGATATCCTTCGACGAGCAACTTTACGACAAGTTCTCCTTCGAAGGCTCCAACCCCAAGTCTACTTTTCTCCTAAAGGATGTTGTTATTGGCATAGGCTTCCACTGGGAGCGCAAGGAGGATCAACGCTTTGAAGGGAACCTCGACTTTATTATTGAGGATGAGAAGCTAACCGCCATCAACCGCATATCCATAGAGAGGTATCTTGTAAGCGTAATTTCGTCGGAGATGAGCGCCACCAGCTCGCTGGAGCTGCTCAAAGCTCATGCCGTTATTTCGCGCAGCTGGATGCTTTCTCAAATCCAAAAGCGCACAGCGCTCGAGAGCTCTGCGAAATCCTACATCAGCGATATCCGTACCAACGAGGAGTGGACCAAGTGGTGGGATCGCGAAGACCATACCAACTTCGACGTGTGCGCCGACGACCACTGCCAGCGCTATCAGGGAATCACACGTGCCAGCCAATCGCTCGACATGGTAGAAAAGGCAATCGACCAAACCTTCGGCGAAATGCTCATGAACGGTGAGCTAATCTGCGATGCCCGCTTCTCCAAATGCTGCGGCGGAGCCGTCGAAGAGTTCCAAAATTGCTGGGAACCAGAAAAGCATCCGTACCTAGTTAAGCTCTACGATAATGCAGAAGGTCAGCTCCCCGATTTAACCACCGAGGAGAATGCCGACAAATGGATTCGTAGTGAACCTGACGCATTCTGTAATACAAAAGATGCAACAGTGCTATCGCAGGTGCTTAACAACTACGATCAGGAAACCACCAATTTCTACCGATGGAAGGTTGATTTCGATGCACTAGAGATGAGTTCGCTGGTAAATCGCCGCATCGGCATCGACTTTGGTACCATTACAGATCTAGTACCTGTCGAACGAGGAACTTCGGGTCGCCTTACACGACTAAAGGTTGTTGGAACAAAGCAGACGCTAATACTTGGCAAGGAACTGCTCATCCGAAAGGCATTCTCCGAATCGCATCTCTACAGCTCAGCCTTCGTTATCGATAAAACCGAAAAGGGCTTCACCTTCACAGGAGCAGGCTGGGGACATGGCGTTGGCTTATGCCAAATTGGTGCTGCCGTTATGGCGCATAAAGGTTATGCCTACAAGGCAATCCTAAACCATTACTTCCCATCAGCCTCCATCGAAAAAAAATACTAATTACTGGCAGGTAATACCGGCCTAACCTTTTTAGAAGACTATGAATCAAACCCAAAAAAGCAAGAATCACTGGTCGTGGATCCCCTCGCTTTACTTTGCGCAGGGCATTCCATACGTAGCGGTAATGACCGTTGCTGTGATTATGTTTAAGCGAATGGGGTTATCAAACACTGATATCGCACTATACACAAGTTGGCTTTATCTCCCATGGGTTATAAAGCCTTTATGGAGCCCCTTTATCGATTTATTAAAGACGAAGAGGTTGTGGATCGTTTCCATGCAGCTGCTCATCGGAGCAGGATTTGCGGGCATTGCGTTTAGCATTCCCACCTCATTCTACCTCCAAGCATCGTTAGCATTTTTCTGGCTAGTAGCATTCAGTTCAGCCACCCACGACATTGCTGCCGATGGCTTCTACATGATTGCGCTAGACGAGCACGAGCAATCGCTCTTTGTTGGTATCCGTAGCACATTCTACCGCATTGCCATGATTGCCGGACAGGGTGTTCTTATCTGGATTGCTGGTGCATTAGAGGTTTCAACCGGAATGAAACCTGTTGACATCAACATTCAAGGAAAAACCGAACAGGTTGCAGCATCTTCTGCTTCAAAAGATACGCTGCTAGGACAATCGCTTCCAGGCGAAATCCATTTCTACACCGCAGCCGCAGAGCATGCTATGCAAATTGGAACAATTCCATCCGATAGCGCCCAGAAAATGATCGCCTTTGCCCGCGATTACAACCTCCGAAATGGATTCTCAACCGATACCGAGAGCAAAAAAGCCGAAGTTGCCAAATCGCAAAACAGCTCGGTTTGGTCTACATACGTTTCCGAACCGCTTGGCAACTATCTTAAAAAGCATTTTGGCGAGAATGTACGCGCCAAAAAGGCTAAGGTATCGAGCACCGCTGGTAATGTAACAATAGTTGCTGTACGCCTTTCGCAAAAGCCTGAGAACGGAAGAGATGTTGTCCTAAACACCTCGCTAGACTTTGGCGATAAGAGCTTCACGCTAGTTCAGGGTGAACGTTTGGTGTTTAAAGGGGAGAACTGGAACAAACCAGCATTCGTAGCCGTACAGGTTAACCCCAATCTAACAAAAGCAAGCTCAGCAACATTCTCTGGCGTGTCAGGAAACATTCCAAGAGCATGGTCGCTAACCTTCTTTATTCTAGCAGCGCTATTCGGAAGCATCTTTGTTTATCACAGAATTGTACTCCCCCGCCCTGACGACGATCGTCCTTCAAAAGACGTTACGGCAGGCAATATTATGAGGGAATTCCTCAATACCTTTAGCACATTCTTCCAAAAACCAGGAATCAAAACCACGCTATTCTTCCTTCTTACCTATCGCTTTGCCGAATCGCAGCTGGTTAAGCTGGCATCGCCATTTATGCTGGATGCAAAAGAGATGGGCGGTTTAGGATTAACCACCAGCCAGGTAGGTTTATTCTATGGAACAATTGGCGTTATTTCCCTTACAATAGGTGGAATCCTAGGTGGTATTGCAGCCTCGAAGAAAGGGCTAAAGTTCTGGTTATGGCCAATGACGCTGTCGATAACCATACCCAACTTATGCTATGTTTTCCTATCGCAGGTTCAACCCGACAACTACTTCCTTATCGGTATTACGGTTGCTGTAGAACAGCTCGGCTACGGATTTGGATTCACAGCCTATACGCTTTATATGATATACGTTGCCGTTGGCGAGCATAAAACGGCTCACTACGCAATATGCACTGCATTTATGGCTCTTGGCATGATGCTCCCAGGCATGGTTGCAGGATGGGTAGAAGACCTTCTAGGCTACAAGCACTTCTTCATCTACGTTTTCTGCTGCACGATACTCGTGTACCTTGCAAGTTCAATGCTTAAGATTGATCCTACATTTGGAGTAAAAAAGAATAAGAATTAACAATGAAACTCAAGTATCTTATTGCACTATCACTATTCATGACCCTCTGCTTTTCTAAGGCAGAGGCTAGTCGTGAAGTGAAGTGTGGAATTGACGTCCTCAAAGAAAATGGGTTTAAGGAGCTACAGGGTAAGCGAATTGCCCTGATAACTAACCCTACAGGTATTGACAGATCGTATAAAAGCACGATCGATATCCTTAACGGAGCACCAGGCGTAAAGCTCGTTGCCCTATTCTCGCCCGAGCACGGTGTGCGTGGCGATGTTTACGCTGGCGATAAGGTTGAAACTTACGTCGATCCTAAGACTGGCGTAACCGTCTACTCGATTTACGGCAAGAGCCAACGCCCTACCAAGGAGATGCTTGATGGAGTTGACGCCATTGTGTACGACATACAGGATATTGGAAGCCGCTCGTATACTTTCATCAGCACCATGGGCATTGTAATGGAGGAAGCGGCTAAGTATGGAAAAGAATTCATCGTGCTCGACCGCCCTAACCCTGTTGGAGGCGAAAAAGTTGAAGGCTGCCTTGTTGAGGATGGCTTCTACTCGTTCGTAAGCCAGTTTCATATCCCATACGTTTATGGCTTAACCCCAGGCGAGGTTGCCCTAATGCTTAACGGAGAAGGAATGATCAAGGGCAAATGCAAGCTTACCGTTATTCCTATGAAGGGATGGAAGCGTTCCATGACCTACGCTCAAACTGGGCTCGACTGGGTTGCCCCATCGCCCCACATTCCTAATGCCAATGCGGCGCTATACTATGCAACAACGGGTATTCTTGGCGAACTTGGGGTTGTATCAATTGGCGTTGGCTATACCCTGCCCTTCCAAATTGTTGCTACCGATTCTATCTCGGCAAATCAGCTAGCCGATAGCCTCAATGCGCTTAAGCTCGAAGGCGTTCACTTCCGCCCAATATTCTGCAAACCTTTCTATAGCGTTGGCAAGGGGGTAAACTACCAAGGGGTACAGATTCACATCACCAATCCTAAGACGGTTGTCCTTTCGGATATCCAGTTTTGGATTATGCAGGAGATGTACAAGCAAAATCCCAAGATCGACTTCTTTAAGCGCTGCGAAAAGGATCGCTTAACCATGTGGAATAAGGTTTCGGGAACCGACTACGTCCTAAAGGAGTTCGGCAACGGATATAGCTTCGCCAAGATTAAAGACTACTGGCACAAAGACGACAAGTCGTTCAAGGAAAAATCGAAGAAGTACTACTTATATAAATAGCCATGGATACACCTCTAAACCCATCATCAAAAAGGTTACTATCGCTTGATGTACTTCGCGGTATAACCATCTCCGGGATGCTTCTGGTAAACAATCCAGGCTCGTGGGGGCACATTTACACCCCACTAGAGCATGCTCCTTGGCATGGACTTACGCCAACCGACTTGGTATTCCCATTCTTCATGTTCATCATGGGCGTATCGATGTACATCTCGTTAAGCAAGTTCAACTTTGCGTTTTCGCCAGACTACTTTAAGAAGCTGGCAAAGCGCAGCGTCCTCATCTTCCTTGTTGGTACGGCAATTGGCTGGTTTTCGTTAATGTGCCACGGCACCTTCGACATCAGCACCAACCAACCCTTCTGGGAGCGCTTTACCTCATCCGTTTTCCCATTCGACAAGATCAGAATACTTGGCGTAATGCAACGGCTGGCGCTAAGCTCGTTCTTTGCATCGCTGCTGGTTGTTTTTATCCCCTCTAGGCATTGGCTGAAGGCGGCTGCCGCCATTCTTGTTGGCTACTACCTCATCCTGCTATTCGGCGATGGATTCGAGCTAACCCCCAACAACATCATCATCCGCGTAGATACGGCACTCTTTGGCGAGGCGCACATCTACCACGGCGAAAGCATTCCGTTCGACCCAGAAGGGCTGCTAAGCACCATCCCTTGCCTTGCCCACGTAATCCTTGGCGTGTACTGCGGTAAGCTGATAAAGACTACAACCGACTTAACCGAAAAGATCAGCAAGATCTTCATCTTTGGAACAATCCTCCTCTTTGCCGGATTGCTGCTTAGCTACGGCATTCCGCTCAACAAGAAAATCTGGACTCCAACATTTGTATTAACAACCTGCGGGTTGGCATCGCTGCTGTTGGCCTTGCTTGCTTGGATTATCGACGTTAAGGGGAAGAAAAAATGGAGCGTTTTCTTCGAGTCGTTTGGTATTAACCCGCTCTTCCTTTACGTTTTGGGAGGGGTGCTCTCCATCCTAATGGGCAGCATCAGCTTTATGTACAACGATGCGCCGGTAAGCATTAAGGGATTTATCTACAACGGGCTTGTGAGCACCTTTGTCGATGAGACCTTTGCCTCGCTAATCTTTGCGCTGTTCTTCATCTTCATTTGCTGGATGATTGGGCATCAGCTTTACAAACGAAAAATTTACATCAAGCTATGATACTTATTGCAGATAGCGGCTCTACCAAAACCGAATGGGTGGCCGTTGAAGGCGGAAAGGTTGTTGCCACCATCAAGACTTTAGGCATCAACCCCGTTTTTCAGACCGTTGAGGAGATTCAGAAGGACGTAGCGGACAATGTGGCTCCCGCTTTTGCCGGCCTAACGATTACCGAGTTCTTCTTCTACGGTGCAGGATGCCTCCCCGAGAAGATTGAGGGCGTGCGCCAAGCCCTCGCCCACTCCTTTTCGGCTGCAACCATCAGCGTGCAGAGCGACTTGGTTGGTGCTGCCCTTGCGGTTTGCGGCAACAAGCCAGGCATTGCCTGCATTTTGGGAACGGGCTCGAACACCTGCTTCTGGGATGGCGAGAAGATCGCGAAGAACGTTTCGCCCCTTGGCTTTATCCTTGGCGACGAGGGTAGCGGTGCCATGATGGGCAAAACCTTTGTTGCCGACGTGCTCAAGAATCAGATGCCCGAGCATATCGCCAAGAAGTTTATGGAGCAGCTGAACCTTACCCCTGCCGAGGTTATCAACAGGGTGTACCGCCAGCCATTCCCCAACCGATTCCTGGCCACGTTCACCCGCTTTATGAACGAGAACAAGCACGAGAAGGAGATTAGCGACCTTATTACCCGCAACTTTATTCTCTTCTTCGAGCGCAACATCAAGCAGTACGACTACACGAGCTACCCCGTGAACATCATCGGTTCGATAGGGTTCCACTTCCGCGAAATGCTCGAGGCAGCGGCTGCTCCCCTTGGCATCAAGCTCGGCAAGGTTGAGCAGAGCCCCATTAATGGCTTAATTGAATATCACTCTCGCTAAGATTATAAGACTACGACTATGGCTTTTAAGAAGATCACAGAGCAACCATCACTCTATAACGACTTAGAGAAGAAGAGCGTTTCGGAGCTGCTCTTCGACATCAACAGCGAGGACCAAAAGGTGGCCCTTGCCGTTCGCGAAACCATCCCCCAAATCGAGAAGCTCGTGGAGGGCATCGTTGAGCGCATGAAAAAGGGAGGACGCATCTTCTACCTCGGCGCCGGAACCAGCGGCCGCCTAGGCGTACTCGACGCTTCGGAGATTCCGCCAACCTACGGCATGCCCCAGGGCAAGGTTATCGGCCTGATTGCCGGAGGCGATAAGGCGCTCCGCAACCCCATCGAGGCCGCCGAGGACAACCCCGAGCGGTCGTGGGAGGAGCTTACCGCCCACAACATCGGCGAGCTCGACGTGGTGATCGGCATCGCCGCTTCGGGAACCACCCCCTACGTGATTGGAGCCTTGGAGAAGGCGCGCGCCTTGGGCATTCTTACCGCAGCCATATCGTGCAACCCCGATGCACCCGTATGCAAGGCGGCAGAGATTGCCATCGAGCCCATCGTAGGCCCCGAGTTCGTAACCGGATCGACCCGCATGAAGTCGGGAACCGCCCAGAAGCTGGTGCTGAACATGATTACCACCACTACCATGATTAAGCTGGGTAGGGTTAAAGGGAATAAGATGGTAAACATGCAGCTCACCAACAAAAAGCTGGTAGACCGCGGCACCCGCATGATCGTGGAGGAAACCGGGCTCGACTACGAAACCGCCAAGGCGCTCCTGCTGGAGCACGGATCGGTAAAAAAAGCCGTTGATGCCTTTAGGGGTAAAGAATAAAGCGTAAACGCATGCAGGCTTTCCCTAAAACGGAGAGCCTGCTCGTTTTTACGCAAGCAGGATAGTCCACCCGAGCGGTTTTTTATCGACTCACAGGTGCAGAAACTCCCAAGCTGGCAGCTTGGCCCCAATTGCAGGCATAGAAACTTCCAAACAGCTAGTTGGGAGTATAAAAAGTGCGCTGGCAGGCCTCATGCAACCAGTTTTAGCCAAAAAAGCATACTGGCAAGCTCCATGCAGCCATGTTTGAGGCAAAAATGTGCGATGGGAAGTTCCATGCAACCTGCGTAAGCCCAAAAAAGTGCGCAGAGAACCACCGAGATCGTATTTTTTGAACAAAAAAGGGGGCAAGCCCCCGCTAAGCAGCCCGCTTGAAAATGATTACTTTTGTTTGCTGAAGCAAAAAGCGGCTAGATGCTCCGCTTTTAGCCTCAAGATGGAGGTCGAAAAGTCCCCCATTCGTTCAAAGATCAGAAGCATCAACCATAACTCGAAGACCATACCAATCATTTCTCCAATGAAAAGAAAAAACATAGCCTTGCTTGCTGCACTGCTCACCGTATCGTCCGTATACGGGCAGCAGAACCAGCTGGTAAAAGAACCTATCAAAGGCGATTTCCCCAAGGGGCTATCGGGGAGGCACATCGCCATGTGGCACAGCCACGGATACTACTACGAATCGAAGCTCGACCGATGGGAGTGGCAGCGCGCCCGCTGCTTCAGCAACGTGGAGGACATCGGCAACATGCCCTACGTGGTGAAGTACCTGGAGCCGATGCTCGAGAATGCGGGTGCGGTGACGCTTATTCCCCGCGAACGCGACTACCAGAAGCAGAGGTATGTTGTAGACAACGACCTATCCACTAAGGGCGGAACCGTCACCAAGCTGGGCGTCTGGAAGGCAGAGCACGAGGGCTACAAGTACAAGGCCGTGCTCTACCCCCACGACAACCCTTTCAAGATGGGAACCCACCTCGAAGCAAAGACCTCGTCAAAGGGTACGGCCAGCCTCACCTACAAGCCCCACATGGCGCCCACCAAAAAGGGCGACTACGCGGTGTACATCTCGTGGGCCAACACCCCCAGCAACGTCAGCGACGTAACCTACAAGGTGTACCACACCGGAGGCGTTTCGGAGTTCGTTGTTAACCAAAAGATGTACGGAGAAACGTGGCAGTACCTCGGCACCTTTAACTTCGATAGCGCACATGCCGCCGTGGTAGTGTCGAACAGGAGCAACGAAAAGGGAGTGGTTACCTCCGATGCGGTTCGCTTTGGTGGAGGCATGGGCATGGTTGCCCGCCGCCCATCGGCTACTATCACCGATAACGCAAAATCCAGCTCCAACGGGGCCGCCAAGGCCCAATCGGTAAACCCCGACGACTACGAATGGAAGACCAGCGGCGTGCCCAGCTACCTCGAGGCCTCGCGCTACTACCTGCAGGCCGCCGGTATCCCCGACAGCATCTACAGCCGTACCAAGTACCAGAACGACTACAACGACGACTACCAGAGCCGTCCCCATTGGGCCAACTTCCTCAAGAAGCATAAGGTGCCCATCGACCTAACGCTGGCCTTCCACACCGACGCCGGAGCGACCCCCAACGACTCGATTGTGGGTACGCTGGCCATCTACAGCACCAAGAACGGCAACATGAGCGATGGCCGCAGCCGCCAGCAAAGCGGAATCATGGGCAACATCATCCAAACCCAGGTGTGCAACGACATCAAGCAGCTGCACAACTCGAAGTGGACCAAGCGCGCCCTCCGCGATGCCTCGTACAGCGAAGCCTCCGTTGCCGACGCCCCTACCCTGCTCCTCGAGCTGCTATCGCACCAGAACTTGGCCGACATGACCTACGGGCTCGACCCCCGCTTCCGCTTCACCGTTGCCCGCGCCATCTACAAGGGCATGGTACGCTACCTAAACGGTGCCGATGCCCCCATTCAGCCGCTTGCGCCCAATAGCCTAGCAATTGAAAAGGTAAAGGGAAAGACCATTCGCCTTTCGTGGAAGAATACCGCCGATCCGCTAGAGCCCACCGCCAACGCCGCCAAGTACCGCATCTACATGCGCACCAACGACAACGGATTCTCGCCCAAATTCAAGGAGGTAACCGGCGAATCGGCAGAAATAGAGCTACCCGAATGGGGCACGCGCTACTCGTTTAAGGTTACCGGCGTCAACGATGGTGGCGAAAGCTTCGCCACCGAGCAGCTGTCGGCATGCCTCTTCAACAACAGCCAGAAGCCAGCGCTAATTGTCAACGGCTTTACCCGCATATCGGCCCCAAAATCGTTCGACCTAGGCGCAAAAGCAGGGTTCGAATGGTGGGAAGATGAGGGCGTAGCCGATGGCATGGAGCCAACCTTCCTTGGGTATCAGCAAAACTATAACCGCAACGAGCCTTGGCTCGACGACGACAACACCGGATGGGGCTCATCGGGTGTCGAATGGTGGGGTAATACCGAGCACGGCAACACCCACGACTTTACCCATACTCAGGGAGCATCCTACCAAAAATGGGGAATCTCGTACGTCTCTACTAGCCGTAGCGCCTTCGAGAGCAGCACTACCGTTACGCCATACCGATTTATCGATGTACTCTTTGGCGAGCAACGCACCGTTAAGAACTTTAGGGAAGAGCGCGACAGCTTTGCCGTATTCACCCCCAAAATGGTGGAAGCACTTGACAAAGCTGTAGGCAAGAACATCCCCCTACTCCTATCGGGAGCCTACATCGGCACCGATATGGTTGAGCAAAAAGATTCCTCAGCCATTAAGTTTGCCGCCGACAAGCTTGGCTTCAGGTGGATGACCAACCATGCTAGCAATACCGGAGTCGTATATTCTACCGATAATGCAAAACCATACATCAAAGGGACATGGAATTTCAACGGTTCAACCCTAACGCCCGAAGAGCTCAACGGTAGCAGCCTTCGCATCGAAGCACCCGATGCCATCGAACCCACAGATAAAGCAATCCGCATTATGCGCTACCGCGATACGCAAACCAGCGCAGGAACGCTGCTAAAATCGAATGGTAGTAAGGTTGTTGTACTAGGTTTCCCACTCGAAGCAATATCTTCAGAAGCTGCGAAGAATTCGCTGATGAAGCAGATATTTACATTTTTCGGAGTCGATTTCAAAAAGTAACACACCCCAATAACAACGTAAAAAGGTGGCTAATGCCACCTTTTTACGTTTATACCAGAGCCAAATAAAGCTACATTTCAATCTTGAACACCTCTGTTTCGTCATGGCTAATTGCATTCAGCATCATCTTTTTAATAGGCATCAGCTGAGCCTCTTTTATAGACGACAGCAACTTTTCGGCTAGTTCGAAATTACCCTGCTCTCTGGCAATCTCAGCCTTAATCATTCTTGAGTAAACATCGCTTTCGTCCAGCAATTCCGAAAGGGCATTCATATTAGTAAGCCAAATAGTTTTTTCATCTTCGCTTTCGAAAAGGGACTTACCCTGCCTAACCCTGTCATTAAATGCCCAAAGAAGCTCCATCCGCAGAATTTCCTCTTCGTCAGGTGTCACCGTTTGGGTGTTATCGGTTAGCATTTCCACATATTCAATGATGCTAAGCGATCTAACGATAGGAAGTTCTTCTTCAACCGGATTTACCTCTACGGCTGCATCCTCTATCCAGAAGAACTCGTTGCACTTGCTACAGCGAGATACCTCAAGAGCCTCATTCAACTCCGACGAAACGGTTTTACCATCGGAGTACATTTCGTAATCCTTAAGCTTCTTTGCTGGCTTAACCATTCGGTGCTGCGCGCCGCAATAAGGGCACTTTACTACTTGAAAACTTTGCATTTCCTTTATGTTTATTTCTTTACTTCCACGAACGAATAAAAACTATCATCAGCAAACCATATATCTCGAGCCTGCCAAGTAGCATCAGAAGAGTTAGCCACCACATCGAGAAATCGGGTAGGCTGCCATAATTCCCCATTGTGCCAACTAGCCCAAAGCCAGGTCCCACATTGCCCATACACGCCGCTGATGCCGAAAATGAGCTAAGGATATCGAGGCCAAACATTCCTAAGACAACCGTCGACAAGAAGATAATCATGACGTAAAAAACGATGAACAACAACGAGGAGCTTACCACCTCATCTGCAATGATGGTTTTCCCTATGCGAACAGGGATAACCGCATTGGGATGCTGAAGTCGCTTTATCTGAGTTTTGATGGTATTGCCAAAAAGCACAACCCTATCCACCTTAATTCCGCCCGATGTTGACCCCGCACAACCGGCCTGCATCATAAAAAGGATGAGCAGCATTATAGCAAACGGTGGCCATAGCGAAGTGTTGGCATTATAAAAACCTGTTGAGGAAGCCAACGATGCAACCTGAAAAAAGGCATGCTTAAAAGAATCAGCCCATCCCGTATAGGTCGATAACCGAAGCCCTACAGATAAAACCAAAGCCCCTATCAAAATAGAAAGCAGATAAATTTTTGCCACACCCGACTTAAATACAGAGACCTCCCTCCGCATAAAAGAAGCGAATATCAGGCTAAAGTTTAGCCCCGAAACAACCATGAAGATAAAGATGATTACCTCGGCAACGGAGTTATTAATACCAATTATATTGCTATTGCTCATTGCAAATCCGCCTGTTGATATGGTACTAAACGAGTAAGCGATAGCATCAACAACGCTAAGTCCCGACAAGTATAGGAGTATCGCTTGAAGAACCGTTAAGATGATGTAGACCACAAGAATCGTGCGTAGAGACCCAAACACCCCTTTAGAAACGTTCAACTTCGATAGCGACGACATCTCTATCTTAGATAGGTTAGCATGTACCTTGCCCAGCGAAGGAAGAACTACCAACGCAAAAAGGACAACGCCACCTCCACCAATCCACTGGGTCGAGGATCTCCAAAAACGAATGCTTAACGGTAAGGCATCAATGTTTGCCAACGAGGTAGCACCTGTGGTTGTATAGCCCGAAACGCTTTCGAACCATGCCTTTGTTACAGAAAACTCACCACCCCACAGCAAGTAGGGTAGCATACCAATAGCACAACAAAGAAGCCACGAAAAGGCTACAATAACGTAACTTTCCTTTAGGCTAATATCACGATAAACAGGAACAAATATCAAAGGGAAAGCCCCCATCGCCGTAGTAACCAAAAAGCTGAGCAGCAAAGGAAAAAATCCCGCATCAAAATGATTTAAAGTAGATACAGTAGTTGCAATAAGCATGAAAACTGCATTAAGCAGTAATCCCATCGATACATACCTAACGATAACAAAAAGTCTCATTAGTCTTCTATCTTATTTGATTTGTTTTGAATTATGAGTTTTTCAACCGAATTTTTCAGCCGCTCAAGTTCATCTTTGGTATCAACCTTAACCCTAAAAGGGATAGCATGTTTTACGTAATTCTCAACACCTTGAGAAATTCGAGTTATCGGAGTAACAAAAAAGATGTTGACAAAATAGTTGAAAAGGAAAACAAAAACGATCCCTACCCCAATGGCTATAAGACCAGGCATCATAGCTCTGTTCGCTCCTGTTTTCATTTGTTTGACATTTTGATATATAGCTTTTTGATTAACCGCCATCAAACTATCGACTGCTCTAATAAGTTGATTTTGATTAGGCATAAGAACAGCAAAATACCAATCAATATTTTTGGCATTTGAACTTAAAACAGCACTATCCACCTGCATCTTAAACATTCTATAGCTGCTATCTATTGCCTTAACGTAATGTTCTTCTCCTTCAATTGTAAGATTATTCAAAGCAGCACTATAGGATCTTTCAAAAAGCTTTTCACCATCATCAATGGCCTTTATTGCCCCCTCCGACTTACCATTAATAGCAAGGAGAACCCCCTGATTAATTTGGTTCAATGCGCCAACCATCTGTTTTGAGACTTCAATTGATCGAAGATTATCATTTAGCATACCCTGCACTGAATTGCCCATACTATTTACCTCAAAAAGGGTAATTGCACCTGAGAGGAAAAGCAGCAATCCTATTACAACAAAACCGGCTAGCATTTTAGATTTAATCCCCATAACAGTACTTTAACTCTTGTTAATTTAATACGAAAATAGGGAAGAAAAAGTAAAAAAACACCCACATTCGTTCATAATCTATTTTTAATATATTAGCAAAGCGTTTCTACACCCATCAATGTCAGATAAAGACCTTATAGAACAAACACTTAACGGAGACAATTCTCACTTCAGGCATCTTGTAGATAAGTACAAGCAACAGGTGCAGCGGACCTGCTATGGCTTTACGCAATCGCTTCCCGATGCTGAGGATATTGCTCAGGAGGTGTTTATCGAAGTATTTGAATCGCTTGGATCTTTTCGACATGAGTCGAAATTTAGCACTTGGATTTACCGGATAGCAGTAAACAAATCGCTAAATCATCTGAGAAAGCAGAAACGAAGGCTGATAATGCAAAGCCTCGAAGACCTGCTGATTGGGAAAGGAAAGGCTGATACAGGGGAATACATAGATGACCATCGACTACCAGATGACTTTACCGATCCCGATGAAAACCTCAAAAGATTAAAACTAGCCCTTAACGAGCTACCGAACAACCAGAGAGTTGCAATCACGTTATTCACCTATCAGCAACTTTCATACAAGCAAATCTCCGAGATTATGAATATTTCAATATCATCGGTAGAATCGCTTATATTTCGATCAAAACGAAATCTTAGAAGGATTTTGGTGGCAAAGTCTAATTATTAGAACCGAACCGCAAGTTTTCAATCAAAAAATTGTCAATAGATAAAAGGTATACACATGAGATGTAAAGAATTCAAATCAAGATTCATCAACAACGAGCCCTCGCAGCTCGATGAGGTTGCCTTTTCCCATATGGATTCATGTGCAAATTGTAAGCAACTGTACGAATCATATTTAGCCTTATCAAGCCAAATCGAACAGGCAAAGTGTCCTACATTTAACCCATACTTCACCGAAAAGGTCATTGACAAACTAGCCCACAAACCACAACAACGCCAGTATAACAGCGTCCGTTATGCCCTAATTGTATCGGTAGTTGTTACCTTCCTTGTCGGAGGTCTTACTGTTTACATTGCACACAGCAAAAACCAGTCGCAGCAGTACGATATGCTCAGCCTTAACGATATTACGAAAGTACCCGTTGCTTTCGAAAAATAAAAGTATTACCATGAACTCGTTTCTTAAGCCAAAAATTCTCCTTTGGGTTATAGCATTGCTTCTTGTTGCCAATGTTGCTACATTTATTGGCGTTGTTATTGTTCATTCAGACAAAGAAGACTCACCAGAAAAGCAGCGCAACCATTTTTTTAAGAAGTTAGGGCTAACAGAAAATCAAAAAAAGAACTTTATTGCCAGAAAGGCGCACTTCAAGGCAATCAACGAACCTCTCTATAATAGGTACGATAGCATAATGATCCAATTACATTATCAGGTTAGCAATACACCTCCTGATACTGCTACGATAAGAATATATACCGATAGTTTAGGACTACTAAACGCTCAAATTCGCAAGAATTGGCTTACATACTCCATTGAAGTTCGCAAGAGCCTTAGCAAGGAACAGCAAGCAAAATACGATAAGTTGACATTAGAGCATTTAAAATGCAAGATGAAATAGAAGATACCACTAGATATAATAAAGGAGAGCATTACAGTAGGATGCTCTCCTTTATTTTTTATTCTTTTGCGATAAAGGCACAAAAAAAAGAGCCAACCACTAGGTTGACTCTAATTTCTTTGCTTATCGTTGCAAATTACTTTACAGCAGGAGCAGCAGTATCAGCAGCAGCAGTATCAGCAGCAGCAGTAGTATCAGCTACAACAGCAGCAGTAGTGTCAACAGCAGTAGTGTCCTTTTGCTCAGTCTTGTTTCCACCGCAAGCTGCGAACATAGCAGCAACAGCAACGATAACGAGTAACTTTTTCATTGTACAGTTTTTTGTTTTGTGAAACGATTAAATTCAATTGCACTGCAAATATAATCGCAGAATTCCAATGTTGTACCCTCTTGGGGTAAAAAAAACAAAGTTTTTACACATATATTGCAAAAGGCAGTCCTATTTATCTGAATTTCTTACAAAAACAGGCTCTTCCATTTTATCACTGTTAATGCTAATGGCAAATAATGTTCGTATATAAAACAATCAATAGCCATCTTCCCGGCATGAGCATATTAGCCTATTATAAAAATGAAGAGTTTATTCCAAAGAAAATAAAACTGGAATCATCCAACAAAGTACCCATACCCTAATAGTCGAAAACGAGAAGAAAAAATCAAATTATAGTTCTGTTTTTGGGGGCATCTAGAACCATTTATGAAGAGGCATACGGCACATTTCAAAAAAGCAAGACTATTTTGACACATAAACAGCCGTTATTAACGAGTCGTAACACTATCATAACCTACTACAAACCATTCTATTAGGTGTTTTTTTGAAGAAAGTTAAAATTTAAGAGAAAAGACTTCTCTTTTAATCTAATATTTTCCTATACTTGCAAAGTTTTTCAGGTGTATCATGCGCAAATGAAAAACACAGCTTACAGTTCATTAATAACTAACTCGAAGACAGGTCAACTGTAAACTTTGAACAACGAAATGAAAAGAACCTTGCACACTAAAAACACATTCTTGGACACCTATACGGTGGTTTTTAGGTATAAGATACTCAGCGACCTTCTTCGAAGTCTTTGCGTCCGCCAGATTTGATTCTACCCCTGCGGACACGCCTTCAACTATTCCTTATTTAGGATAATTTTCTCTTAACGAGGGAGAATTGTTTCATTTCGACAATACGCATGGGATAAGATCCCATAAAAGGCGATATAACTTTTAGTATTAACCAATTATCTTTTTATGTGCGACGATGACAAACCTTAGCTCAACACAAGAACTACAAGGAATCGTAGTTGGAAACCGGATTCCAAAAGACTACTTCGTTACCAAAGGACACGGAGAAAGTGACATAACTGTTCACGCTGGCTCATATCACCTAGCTTTAAAACAGGCAAACATAGAGACGTTTAATATCATGACTTACTCGTCGATTATGCCTAGCATAGCCACAGAGGTACCACAACCTGCCAAAATTACCCACGGCTCCGTTGTTGAATCGATTATGGCTGTTGCAACTACTAGTAAGGGCGAGCGCGCTTCTGCCGGTATCATCTACGGTTGGTTATACGACCGCAAAACAAATGAACGCCATGGGGGTCTCGTGTGTGAACACAACGGCAACTATGAGGTTGAGGAAATAGAAAAGCTACTTAGACTAAGCCTTGACGAACTTTACTATAACGGATTCTCAGAAGATTTCCGTTTAGAAGACATCTGCATTAACATCGAAAGCTTCGTTCCAGAAAAAAAATACGGAACCGCACTTGTTGCGATTTGCTTTACGTCCTACCTCTACCCTGTAATCAAGGGTTAACACGCTGAAGACATTTAGTCCGACATACAAAACAGCAACCTTTCCCATAATAAGGTTGCTGTTTTCATCCTTTCGCTCACAATTACATTATTTGGAATTTACTCGTAATGGAAAAGAAAGATCTTCTTAAACAAGTTATAAAGCACGTCGATATAAAATCGTTTGATGCTAGCCCAATCATCAATTCAATGAGAGAAATGTCGTTCTCTTCGAGAGAAACTGCCAATGCAGCCGACATCTTCAACATGATGATTGCCGAAAATGGATGCACCAACATCCTTACCATTGCAGGTTCGACTTCTGCTGCCGGTTGCATGCAGGTGTACGTTGACCTTGTAAAGCACAACATGATTGACACCGTTGTTTCGACCGGTGCATCGATTGTAGACATGGACTTCTTCGAAGCGCTTGGCTACAAGCACTACCGAGGAACCCAGTTTATCGACGATAAGTTTCTACGCGACAACTATGTTGACCGTATTTACGACACCTATATTGATGAAGAGGAACTGCAATCTTGTGATTCAACCATCAAGATTATTGCTGATAGCCTAGAGCCTCGCCCCTACTCTTCGCGCGAGTTTATCTACGAAATGGGCAAGTACCTTTCGAAGAATGCCGTTAAGAAGGAGTCGCTTATTCAAACTTGCTACGAGCATAACGTGCCTATCTTCGTTCCAGCATTCTCTGACTGCTCGGCAGGATTCGGTTTAGTAATGCACCAGGTTGAACGCATGAAGGAAGGCAAACCTTACGTTACTATTGACTCGGTTGCCGACTTCCGTGAGCTTACCGACATTAAGATTGCGGCTAAGACTACCGGTCTATTCATGGTTGGTGGTGGAGTTCCTAAGAACTTCGCACAGGATACCGTAGTTTGTGCAGAGTGCCTTGGGGTAGATGCATCGATGCACAAGTATGCAGTGCTTATTACCGTTGCTGATGTTCGCGATGGCGCTTGCTCGTCGTCGACACTTAAGGAAGCATCGTCGTGGGGTAAGGTTGATACCGTGTACGAACAAATGGTTTACGCAGAAGCGACCACTGTTCTACCACTTATTGGAAGCTACGTATTTCATAAAGGTGACTGGAAAAATCGTGAGCCAAAGAATTGGACTAAGATTTTCCAAAAGTAGTCATCATCGCATAAAAAGAAGAAGAAAAGCCAACCGGGAGGTTGGCTTCCTTTGTTATTTGCAGGACAAAGATCGTCTGCAACTCCTATTCCATTCCTAACTTTTGAAACTCTGGGGCGTACTTTCTATCCTCTTTCTGGATATGAATACGTAGCCAGTCGCGCAGGTAGTTGGTTATGCTGAAGATGACATCGTGCCCCTTAGCCATACCGTCCTTAAAGTGCTTTATCTTGTCGGTGAAAGCACGATGCTCGGCGATATGCTCCTCGGTAAACTCGTAGCCGATCTGGCTGAAGATTTTCTCCTCGAACCCGAAGTGAAACTTAGCGTAATCCTCCAACTTACCGAGCACATCGATGGTAACCTCCTTGGTGTTGCGATCGAGTATTGACTGATAGATTTGGTTGATGTACTTGATGAGCTCCTTATGCTGATCGTCGATAGTTTTTATTCCTACAGAGTAATCGGCATCGGACCACTTGATAAAAATGTACAAGTCTTTATTCATGTTTTAATTGTTGTTTCCTTCCTTGAAAAAATACGGAGGAAGGACTTCCCCCTCCGCCTTCGCAAACTAAAGCTTACAAGCTCTTCTTTAAAACTTCGAGAACGCGTTCTGGCGTTAGCGCCTGACGTTCGCCCATGGCGGTCCATCCACGCTCGGTGAAGCGGGTGCAAATGGTCTGGAAGCTTTCGTCGCCAATGCCGTACTCCTTGAGATGCGTTGGTACGCCCATCGATCGGAAGAACTCTTCGGTCTTAGCGATTGCTGCACGAGCCTTTTCGTCGGCAGAGCCGCTGGTAATGCCCCATACGCGCTCGGCATACTGAGCTAGCTTCTCCTTCTTCTCCTCGAACATCACATCGAGCATGGATGGAAGAATGATAGCCAGCGTTACGCCGTGGGCAAGCCCATGTAAGGCGGTGAGCTCGTGTCCTATCATGTGGGTAGCCCAATCGGAAGGCATGCCAACAACGATAATGCCGTTGAGCGCCATGGTTGCAGCCCACATTAGGTTCGAACGCACGTCGTAATCGGTTGGGTTTTCGAGGGCTTTTGGACCTAGCTCGATGAGAGACTGAAGTAAACCTTCGGCCCAGCGATCTTGCACCAACCCAGCTGCAGGATAGGTCATGTACTGCTCCATTACGTGGATGAAAGCATCGATGGTACCGTTGGCAATCTGAGCTTTGGGCAGCGAATAGGTATACTCGGGGTCGAGAATCGAAAACTTAGGGAAAGTATAGGGCGATCCAAAGGCATACTTCTCCTTTGTGGCGCGCTTAGAGATTACTGCACCGGAGTTCATCTCGGATCCGGTAGCGGGAAGCGTAAGTACGGCGCCAAGAGCAACCGCTGAGTCGACCTTAGCATGCTTTACAAGAATATTCCAAGGATCTCCAACAAAAGGAATGGCGGCTGCAATAAACTTAGTGCCGTCGACCACCGACCCACCTCCTACTGCAAGGAGGAAATCGACCTTTTCGCGACGGGCAAGCTCCACTGCCTGAATCAAAGTCTCGTATGCAGGGTTGGGCTCGATGCCACCAAACTCGACAACCGAGAAACCTGAAAGGGCTTTAAACACTGCATCGTACACACCGTTCGACTTGATGCTTCCACCTCCGTAGGTGACCATCACCTTTGAGCCTGCGGGGATGTGGCTGCTAAGCTTCTCGACAGCACCCTTGCCAAACTCAATCTTTACAGGATTGTAAAACTGAAAGTTGTTCATTGTATTGCGTTATTTTTGTTTTGTCTAAATTAGAATGGAAAGATATAAAAATCCAACTGAAATAGCGCCACCGCTCCCCTTCGTCAATTATACTTATTCGGGTAATTTATGAAGGGAAGCCAGGGCTGCTACACCTCATTCGACAAGTATAAGGAGTACAAGCGATCCCTTGAATCATCAAAAAAGAAATGAAGAACTCTGATCCCTATGTACAGAAATACCTCAGCCTTATACCTTCCTCTGTTCTTTTCCATCACCATAAAATACCGGAGCTACAACGATGGCTACGCCAGCTGTCCCTAAAAATGCCAATACTGCGTAGGCGATAGTGCCCGGTGAGGGGCGGCTATCCGCAGCTGAGTTTGCTCCATCAATAAAAATTTCAGCAAAAGAGGCGGGTAAGAACCATCAATAGCAAATATTAGTACATTTAGTTCCTAAATTTAAACAAACTACCTATGAAAAGTATTCCTCAACGGCTGAGCGATATTCGCAGCCTGATGGCACAGCACAAGCTGGAAGCATATATCGTGCCCAGCAACGATCCTCACTTTAGCGAATACGTGGCCGACCGGTGGAAGTGCCGGGAGTGGCTTAGCGGCTTCACGGGTTCGGCCGGAACGCTGGTGGTTACCACCACCTCGGCGGCGCTGTGGACCGACTCCCGCTACTTTATTCAAGCCGAGGCGCAGCTGAAGGGCTCGGGTATCGAGCTGATGCGCATGGGAATGCCAGGTGTGCCCTCCATCGAGCAATATATAAAGGATATGATGGAATTGAGCTCGACCATTGGCGTAGATGGGCGCCTCTTCTCGGTAAGCGAGTTCGAACGCCTGTCGGATGCGCTTGCCCCAAACAAGCTGAAGGCTGCGGCCGACCTGGTGAACCCCATCTGGAGCGACCGCCCTGAGATCCCCAAGAAAAAAGCATTCCTCCTACCCGAAAACATAAGCGGCATGAGCACCACCAGCAAGCTACAGCAGCTGGTGAAGGCGGCCCACATCCATAAGGACGACATCATGCTGCTATCGGCGCTCGACGAGGTGGCGTGGCTCTTCAACATCCGCGGGGCCGACATCGACTACAACCCACTTGTGCTGGCCTACGCCGCGGTTTACTACGACAAGGCGGTGCTGTTTGTCGACGTGGAGAAGCTGAGCGAGGACGATCAGAAGGTGCTTACCGGCAGCGGCGTGCACATCAGGCCCTACGAGGAGTTCGAGGCGTTTGTCGAAAGAATTGACATCACCAGAAACGTTATCATCAACCCAAGGAAAACCAACATACTGGTAAGGCAGAAGCTGCAGCACCGCAGCGTGAACATCATTGAGGATAGGGACGCCAACGGAACGGCAACCTCGCTGAAAGCGGTAAAGAACGAGGCCGAAGTCGCCGGATTCCGCCATGCCATGGAGCTGGACGGCGTAGCCCTCGTCCGCTTCTACATGTGGCTGGAGGATAGCTTGGGGAAAGAGACCGTAACCGAGCTGAGCATCGCCGACAAGCAGCGGGAGCTGCGCGCCATGTCGGATGAGTTTATGGGCGAAAGCTTTGGCACCATTGCCGGCTACAGGTGCAACGGGGCACTCCCCCACTACTCGGCCACCGAAGCCTCCAACGCCGAGGTGAAGCGGGAGGGATTCCTGCTCATCGACTCGGGCGGGCAGTACAGAACGGGGACCACCGACATCACCCGAACCGTACACCTGAGTACGCCAACCCAACAGGAGAAGATTGACTACACGCTGGTGCTAAAGGGGCACATCGCGCTGGCCATGGCCGTGTTCCCTGCCGGAACCCGCGGGTCGCAGCTCGACATCCTGGCAAGAGGGCCGATGATGCAGCACTGCATTAACTACGGACATGGGACAGGACACGGAGTTGGGCACTTCCTTAACGTACACGAGGGGCCACAGAGCATCAGGATGCAGGAAAACCCCGTTACGATGAAGCCCGGAATGGTAACCTCGAACGAGCCCGCGCTCTACCGCCCAGGACTGTACGGCATCCGAACCGAAAACCTAACCCTTTGCGTACCCTACGTTACCAACGAGTTTGGAGCATTCGAGCGGTTCGAGACCATCACCCTATGCCCCATTGACACGAAGCCAATTGAGAAGAGCATGCTCACTCCCGACGAGGTGGCCTGGCTAAACGGCTACCACCAAACGGTATTCGAAAAGCTAACGCCATACCTCAACGAGAACGAGAAAGCTTGGCTGAAGGCAAAGACCGCAGCCATCTAGTAATAGCCTACAAGCCGAAGGTTACTGCCGGCTAACACCCACTAATCCGCATGAAGCACGAGGTTGCTCTTGCGGATTTTTTGTATAAGGGCATCCATCGCTCCACTATCAGCGTCAGCCGGAAGGTTATCAGCGTCCATCGCTCCACTATCAGCGTCAGCCGGAAGGTTATCGGCATCCATCGCTCCACTATCTGCGTCAGCCGGAAGGATATCGGCATCCATCGCTCCACTATCAGCGTCAGCCGGAGGGCTATCAGCATCCGACTCTCCACTATCAGCGTCAGCCGGAGGGTTATCAGCATCCATCGCTCCACTATCAGCGTCAGACGAAAGGTTATCAGCATCCATCGCTCCACTATTAGCGTCAGACGGAAGGTTATCGGCATCCATCGCTCCACTATCAGCGTCAGACGGAGGGTTATCGGCATCCATCGCTCCACTATCAGCGTCAGACAAAAGGTTATCAGCGTCCATCGCTCCACTATTAGCGTCAGCCGGAAGGTTATCAGCGTCAGCCAAAAAGCTACAAGATGGATTCTGCTGCATTATCGGGTTTAATGGAAAGAGTAAACCTGAAATGAGGAGCCTTAGTGGGGCAATGTGGAGATGCTATTAGCTGCGCCGCTATAAGCGCATGCGGCAGCACTAGGTTGCCACCGCTTTTCGACGATTACCGGGATGGTGAAGCCGCTTAATGTAGAATAGCGAGCCGCCATAGCGGTACGGCAGGAGCTTTGCCTGGCAGGCGACAAGGCTCTCCAAATGTTCTCCAAACAAAAAGGGTGGCATTGCTGCCACCCTAGTGTAAAGAAAACCAAATAGCGCCTACCTAGTTAGGAGCTTAAATTCGATACCAGATATACGCTTATACTCAACGCTTGAACTGCCAAATACCCCTTTAACGTAACGCTTAATGTCGTGAAAAATAGTATAAAGCGAATCGGGATTGGTGTAGAACACCCGATCGCGCTCGATACGGGCCGATTCGAGGGCGCCTTCGGCAGCTGCGCAACGGTCGTTGGCCGCGATAAGGCTATCGGAGTACTTGCGTACCCCCTCTTTGGTAAGCTCGGGCTCGTTGGCCGCATACTTAGGGTTAGCCTCAACGAAGGAGGCAATCTGAGCAAAATTGCTGGCCTTGTCTTCGTAGCCCAGCTGAGAGGCAGTACGCGCTTTAGGCTTCGTTTCGGGAGTAACCGCAGAAGCAGCATCGGCTGTTGTAAGGGCGGTCGTGGCTTCCAAATTCTTATTCTCCTTCTTCGAGGTTGACTTAGGACGCATCTTGCGGGCAATGGCCTTTATGCTTTCTAGAGCCTTCGCATCGACACCCGAAATGGAGTAGATGCTTACCACACGAGGAAAAAACGAATCGAGATCGTTGAAAAGAGCAAAACGAACGTTTATGGCATCGCTGCAAGCCGCCTCGGCGGACTGCTGATCGTCTAACGTTTTTTGGCCAAGCGCCCCATACTTCGTAAGGTTGAGCGACTTTAGCATTTCCTGCGCAGGGTTGTACTTAGCCCCCAGCTCCCCAGTAACGCCTACTATTTTTTTAAAGTTGGCAAGGTTGTTGGCATGACCCGTGTTACTTGCTGTACCCATAAATACTAAAAGAGTTTTAATTAATATTTGAGTTAACTTATACATCGGTGAAATTGTATAATTACATTTTTGGCTGTTGGCAATGTACACTCTCTCATCACGAAGTACAGAAAACAAATTTAAGATTCTTTACTAGAAAAACAAATTTTTCACCAAATATTTCATCATGGTAATAAAATAATGCAGCAAACATATCCCTATGTGATAGCCGTATTAGCTTTTATGCGATACGATATACCATTAAACATCGCTAAATTATTGCCACTACCGGCAGCAGGGGTAGCAGCCCATCGGTAAATGCCGAGGAGGTAACGCCGACAAAAGAAAGTCAACCAAAAAAAGTTAAACATTGAAGAACAATGTTAGCATTATTTACCTATGTTTGGGGTGATAAAAATTTGGTCACGAAACCTTTCCTGTCCGGGACGTCCTCCTCAACTGTCTATCCTGTATACTCGGACATGGAAAGGTTTCTTTTAAAAATTCTACGGATAAGCTCATAATGCCCGCAGCGGTATTCACAAGAAATAGCAGCAGCATGGAACCTGAAAGGAAAGGCATGCAAAAATCCCCAAAGGGGTAAGCGCACCTAACCCAACAGAGAAAATGATAAAAAGATAGAATAGCAAATAATAACCCTAACATTATGGAGTTCAAAGAGCAGATCAAGCAGCTTGGCGACAAGGTTACCAAGCTCAGAGACCAAATTCAAACGGAAGAGGCAACTAAAAGCGCATTTGTTATGCCATTCATACAGAGCCTCGGGTACGACGTATTCAACCCCATGGAGGTTGTCCCCGAATTTGTAACAGACTTTGGAGCCAAGAACATTGAAAAGGTTGACTATGCTATCCTAAAGGAAACACAGCCAATAATGATTATTGAATGCAAAAACCATCTGGAGAACTTAGATAAGCATTACACCCAAATCCACAAGTACTTTCACCTAACCAAAGCGCGCTTTGCCCTGCTAACAAACGGCGTGGAATACAACTTCTACACCGACCTAGACAACGCCAATAAGATGGATGAAAAGCCATTCTTTAGCTTCGACCTCACCACCATCAAGGAGCAGCAGATAAAAGAGCTAGCCCGCTTCCACAAGAGCGGATTTGATGTGAACACGATACTCACATCCGCTAGCGAGCTTAAATATTCCAATGCAATAAAAAATGTCCTAACAAAAGAGCTTGCCACCCCAAGCGCCGAGTTCGTGAAGTTTTTCGTAAGCCGCGTGTACGATGGTAAGGCAACCGAAAAGGTTATGACGCAGTTCACCGAAATTGTTAGAAAGACCGTCGACCAAACCTTCAACGACATTGTTAGCGACCGATTGATGAACGCCATTAACCAAACAAAGCCTCAACAGGTAGAGACCGACACAGCCAATGCCCATGAAAAAGCAGCGGAGGAAAGCAAGATTGTAACCACCGAAGAGGAGCTTAACGGCTTTTACATCATCAAAAGCATCCTTCGCACCAGCATTGATGCCGAAAGAATACACTACCGCGATTCGCAAACCTACTGCAGCGTCATCCTAGACAATAACAATCGGAAACCGATATGCCGACTATGGCTAAATGGACAAACAAAGAAGTATATCGGCCTTTTTGACGAGAACAAGAAGGAAACCAAGATTGAAATTGCAACGCTAGACGATATCTACGGCTATGGCACGCAGCTAGTGGATACCTTACAGATGTATGAGAGCGAAGAGAAGTAGATACCAAACGCACACCAGCCGTATCGTAATACTTTATCAGTACCTTCGAAGCGTATAAAAAAGATATTGCGCTTTGGAAAATTTAGTAGCCCTTGAAGAAAAGAACAAGCTAACGCTGCTTGATGTTGTAATTTTGGTTCTATCGGTCTACGTGCTAGCCTCGCTAATGGTAGAGACGTTTGGCAAGCTGCCGAGCAACATGACGCATCTGCTAAGCATCATCGACAACTTCATCTGCTATATTTTTCTTGCCGACTTCGCCTATCGCTTCTACAAGGCACCAAATAAGTTACAATTCATGAAGTGGGGATGGATAGATTTGGTATCTAGCATTCCCACCATTGGAGTCCTCCGCTACGGGAGGTTCATACGCCTTGTCAGGCTACTGCGTATACTTCGCGCCTTTCGCTCTATAAAGTTCATCGCAAAGCATATCTACAGGAACAAGAAACAGGGAACATTCACGAGCGTGACCCTTATCGCCTTCCTGATGATCGTGTTTGGCTCCATCTCTATACTGCAGGTAGAGACGGCAGCCAACTCCAACATTAGAACAGCCGAAGATGCAATATGGTGGTCTTTCACCACCATAACGACGGTAGGCTATGGCGACCTGTACCCTGTAACGACCGAAGGACGAATTATTGCTGCATTCCTAATGGTAACAGGCGTAGGCATATTCGGCACCTTTACCGGCTTTGTGGCATCGTGGTTTGTTAAGGATAAGAGCGAAGAGTAACGGGCAAGCACGATAATAAGCAAAGATGACGAAAGCGAAAACCGTCTGCTAACAAAAAACACCTAGTATATTAACTTGTAATGAAGAATCAGCAAGAAAGGACTTTCAACATGCCCAAAAAAATACTTCTATCATTTCTACTGTGTGTAGCATACCTCTGGTCCTACTCGCAGAACGAAAGACCCTATCGAGAAGAGTATGTGCTCAAGCTGCCTGTAAACAGCAAGCAGTTCTACGAGCAAAAAGTTAACCGATCACCTTTTTTTGTAAAGGATAATATCCTTCAAATCTATCCGGGAGAAAAGATATTCGTTGAGGTTGAAAGCGACACAAGCACGATCACCTCAATGAAGGTTGTAAAAGAGAACCTTAACCCTGAGAAAACCATTACCATTGAACTATCACAAGAGGTAAAGGATCGGATAAGTGAGCACATGATGCTAGAAATCAACAATCCATTTAATAAGGTGCTAGAATATAAAGCCATGATGTTTATTGTTGGACACGACAAGTGGATTAGCACCGATGTGCTGCCAGTAAAAGCAAAGCTTACCAGCTTCGAGATGTGGAACGATGTAATAACAACACTCGTACTTTCAGATTGGAAGTTAAAGTAAAGAAAGCACAACTTGCAGCATCCCCTAGCTAGGCGAAATACCCATACAACAATTTTGAGCAATCGAGGGCTACAACCTATGAGTAGTAGCCGGAAGCGAGAAAAATAAAATATTAGCACCAGTAATTAAGATCATTGAAAGCAACGGATAAAACATCATTCACAATGAAAAAAGCACTAGCCATTTTGGCGCTACTACTTTCCACCACTGCATTTGGGCAACAGGGCGAGAAAAACTTCATAGACCAAAACTACATAGAGGTAACCGGAAAGTCGGAGATGGAAATCGCTCCCGATAAGATCTACATAAAAATTGTAGTAAACGAAAAGGACATTAAAGGCAAAAGTCTCGCTGAGATTGAGACCTCGATGGTTGCAAAGCTGCAGGAAATAGGAATAGACACAAAGAAGGATCTAGCTATTAAAGACGTTGCCAGCAACTTTAAAAGTTACTGGCTTGCTAAATCGGACATTATCCTTAGTAAGGAGTACCAGCTGCTCGTTCATGATGGCACTTCGGCAGGTAAAGCTTTCGTAGAGCTTCAAAGCATAGGTATTTCCAACGTATCGATAGACCGAGTTGAAAGCAGCAAAATTGTAGACTACAGAAAAGAGGTGAAGCTACAAGCAATAAAAGCCGCTCAGGAAAAAGCGAAGGCGCTTACCGAAGCTATAGGCCAGAATATCGGCAGAGCCTTATTCGTAAGGGAAGTCGAGAATGACGCATACAATGCACTACAAGGAAGAGTCCCCGGTATTGTAGTGAGAGGCTACGCCAACTCAGTTATGTCGGTTTCTGACAAATCGGAGCAGAATATTGAATTTGAAAAGATAAAGTTGGAGTATAGCGTATTCGTAAGGTTTGATCTGAAATAAGGGGCAAGCCGCAATCATCGCTATAAAGCAAAAAAGGGAGACAAAAAAGACAAAGCCAGAATACAAACAAAGCGGAATACCCAAAGCTATCCGCTCTACCAGCCAAGTGCACTGGAGCGGCATAGAGGGCAACCGCCACATAAAGCAAAAGCATAGGCAGTGCCAACGCATTGCAAGAAGGATGTGGTGACTACAGAAGAGCTAGAACAGCATCAAACAGGTGCTAGTTCTGCCCCCCAACCCCATCCGCACAAAACCCATAAGTACGAATCAGTCTAACACCCAATAGTATGAAAAGATTGCTGCTGATTACCGCATGCCTTACGCTCCTGCTCTCGGGATGCGACAAGGAGACCACCTACCCCAGCAACCTGCTGGCCACATGGCAACCCCAGGAGCATAGCTTTCTGGTTACGCTTACCCGCGACTACAGCTTCGTTAGCCTCTTCGGCAACCCATGGAAGGGGGAGGTAAGGGTAAACGGAAACCTGGTAGACTTTAGCGACAACCGATTCATCATCGACAACTCGCTTGGCGATAAAAGGCTATACGGCAAGAGCATCAACTTTACCTTCTACAGCAATGCCGTAGCTATTGTACAAAACGAAAAGAGCTACGTGCTCACCAGCGGCTTTAGCGTAGACCTGGCTAAAGGCACCTTTACCGCCAAAGGAACCGCCACCTCCAAAACCGAAAGCATCGAGGTTGACGTAAGCCTAAGCGCGCCAACCGTTAGCATAAAGAAGGGGGTGGAGTACCCCATTGTTGATGCCATGTTCTTCACCAAGGCTCCCATTCAGAAGATCACCTTTACCAGCAACGGGAAGATTAGGGGATCCCTGATGGACATTGACGTTTGCACCGACTTCACGGGAAGCTACTCCACCAACGGGGAGACGCTCAACCTGTCGTACAACGTATTTACCAAGAACGTGAGCTACAGCTACACCTACGAGGTGAAGGACAACCACCTGGTGCTAACAAGGCCCATCGACTACAGCACCTACGACATCTACGCCACCATACCCAAGGAGATCATCGCCAGCTTGAGGTACCAAATTTCGATGGCCCAGCTGCCGAACGAGTAGGCTGCACGAACAGGGGTGGCAGTAGAGGTGTAAAGGCAAACCAGCCACCACCTCCTATCCGCAGCACGGCGATGCGCGTTTGCGAGCTGGAGGTGAGGCCAGCCAACCCGGCATTGGAGCAGCGGCAGTACGAGCAACAGCCAAGGCTGCGGTACCGCAACCAAGGGAAGCGCGCCAGCAGGCGCATCGGCCATGATGCACGGGCGCCCCATCGGAGGGCAACGGCACAAAAGAGGAGCCGCCCTCTTGCGCTATACGATTGTATTGCCGAAATTTATAGGGATAAAATAACGGATGGGCACGCCGTAACGCCTGCGCCAGGCTCAAGGCCAAGGAGTGGGCTGTCCGCCGAAGTACCATATAAAGCGACTTGAAACATGAAGAGGATACTACTACTGCTGAGCTACTGCCTGATTGGGGTAACGCTTGCCGCAGCGCAAGGCGAGGATGCCGAAGGCTGCAAGGACCATCCGATGTTCAACCGTATGCCCCACTTCCACCTATCGGAGTGCGACCTCAAGGAGTTCGACGCCTACAGCTTCACCGTGGAGAATAGCACCGAAGAGAGCGCGAAGCGAACAACGGTGGAGGGTAAATTCTACCACTACACCTACCTGCTCGACGAGGGGGCTAGCGAGGTCTCGGACCTACAGATATTCCGAAACTTCGAGAATGCGCTCAAAAGCATCCACGCCACCATCGTCGGCAAGGTGGTTGAGAGCGGAAACAGCTACAGCTTTATCTGCGCCAAGATAGCCAACGGCACCAACGAGACCTGGATAAAGGTTGAAGCCAGCGCGCCGGAGTACCAGCTAACCATTGTCGAGAAGGAGGCCATGGTGCAGGTCATCCGGGCAACCGACATCCTAGCGGCGCTGAATGCTGATGGGTACATCGCCCTCGACATTCTCTTCGACAACGGAAAGTCGACCATCAAGCCCGAATCGCAGCCCATCATCGCCGAGCTGGAGCGCCTCCTGTCGGAGAACCCAGCGCTCAAGGTGAGCATTGAGGGGCATACCGACAATGTTGGCGATGCGGCCAAGAACAAGCAGCTCTCCGAGCAGCGGGCCAACGCCGTTGCAAGCGCCCTAACGGGCAAGGGCATCGGCAAGCAGCGGCTCTCCACGGCGGGTTGGGGTGCCGAGAAGCCCGTTGCCGACAACCGAACCGCTGAAGGTAGGGCCAAGAACCGCCGGGTAGAGATCGTAAAGCGGTAACACCCGCCCAAGCGGCCGCCCCACAGCGGCAAGGCAGTAGGCCAGACCACCAGGTAAAAGAGTCGCCAACAGCAGCCGATAGGTTACCCTCGCAGGCTACCGGGTAAAAGGCTGTACAAACAGCTGTACGGAATAAACGGAAAGAGTATATTTGGAGATCACCGTTTGCTTCACCACGAAAAAATAATACAAAAAAAAGAAACCATAAATGAGCTACAAACAATCTAACATTTTGAGGAATACAGCAAGCCTATTTTTGCTGTTACTTACATCACCTATCTTGCATGCGCAAACTTTTGATACAAATGCAACTTATACAAATGCAATAAAATACTACAAGGCCAAAGACTATAAATCAGCAGCAATTCAATTCAGCAGAGTTATAGACAGCTGCGGATACGAAATTTCGTCCACAAGCCTTTACAACGGAGCCTGCATATACGCATTAAACCAAGATACCACAAATGCCATAAAAGCATTAGGCGTACTTGCCGATAAACGATTATATACCAACTACCAGCATATAGCTGGCGACAGCGACCTGATATGCCTCCATGCCTGTCACGAATGGAAATCTATCCTAGATAAGGTTAAGCATAATGAGGAGACACTTCCCCAACGAATCAAGGAAAAGGCTAAAGACGAACTGTTAAAGGCAAAGGCTATCCTGAACAAGGATGACGGAAGGCTGTGGGGAGAAAACATATGGACAGACAAATCAATTATCCTAGGCCGCAATGGCGATATCTACTCGCTCTACCCCCTAAAGGGAAGCAGCACCACCGATTCTGTTCTATACTACAAAAAAATTGAACCCAACGAGCTAAGCCAAACAAACACCGTACAGGAATACGAAGGAGAGAAATTTGCCACCATTCTGTATAACTACCTAAACAACAATAGCGGAACAATTATCCATGAACTTTTCCACATTTTACAGGCTAAGCACATAAAGCTCTACGGCAACCAGATTGATTACCTAGACAGCTACGATGCAAGAGAGTGGCTACGGCTAGAATTCCAGGCGCTACGAAACGCCCTCAAATCGGCAAATGAGCAAAAGGAAAAGAGTGTTGTTGAAAGCTACCTGCACGATGCCATTACTTTTAGGAAACTACGCCAGGATAAGTATAGCGCCTTTCTGAAGGAAGAACTCGAGATAGAAACGCTAGAGGGAACGGCCAACTATACCGGCTACATTCTATCTACCTACCCCAACAAATATAAGGAAGCAATAAAAGAGATAGACGAACGAGAAGTTGCTGACACCTACACCCGTCCATTCCCCTATGCCACCGGCTTTGCCTATGGATTGCTCTTTGACCACCTAAATATCCAATGGCGCCAGGGGCTAGATCACGTGTACAACTTTCTAGACATCTACGAGAAGCAATGCCTAGGCAAAGCGCTGAACTTTACCGCCAATGAGCTGAAAAATGCAAGAAAAAGAAACAGTTACGACAGCATCCATAAGCAAGAAGCAGAAAGAAAGAAGGTAAATGAGAAGAATATTGCCTACTATACCGAAATGTTCTTCAAGAAGCCTACGCTATCGGTGTTGCTAGCCGATAGCCTATTCGCACAAAGCTACGACATGAATGGAACACTATCTCTTAAAGAAAAAGGAATGGTGTACTCAAACATCAAAGGTAAAGATCGACAAGGGAAAAACTTTGGCAACTTTTCTACAGCTGAGGGTAAAGCGGCACTTGGCGTTTCTGGAATCTTGAAAAAGCGTAACGGTAAAAACACTTGGTTTACCTTTCCACTTCCTACAGAAATAAAAGGAAACACTATTGTAGGAGAGTACTACACCATAGAGCTAAACCAAGGTTGGAAGGTGGAAAAAGCCGACAAAAAAGGAAACCTACGGATTGTAAAGGCCCAATAGATGATTTTTTCATGAAGATGTCATGACGTATAGCAAAAGTAAAAGAAGCAATAGTCCAGTTTGCAGCAACCTTTACCCTAGCAGACCAATCGACGCCAAACAACTTAACGAACAGACTTCTGCTACCCTTCGACATTAATCGAAAAATACCGTATCCCACAATAGCAAGTGGAGGCATCATACTGGTAGTGGCGCAATGCTGCCTCACCAAGCCATCAGGCAAAGGAGCAGCCAACAGCAGCCGATAGGCTCACCTTGCAGGTGTTGGATAAAGGGCTCTCCACCTCCATTAGCACCTAGCAGTTAAAGGAGAAAGCCCTCTTACCAGCAGCCTCGCACGGAGAGGTACCCGCACCACAGCGACAACCTAGAATGGCACCCGCCCAAGTGGGCAATTAAAAGTATAAGGGAGGAAAAGAATGAGCAACAGCAACGAGTACACGGCCATGTTCGACAGGCTACTCTTTGGTTTTATCGTGAAGCTGGTAGTGCCCACCAGCTGCTTTCTAGGCGCCTGGTGGATATCGCTGCTATTCACCCAAAGCGGTTTGGCAATTGCAGGGGCAGCGCTCTCGGGCGCAGCGATAGGAATGATGGTTAACGCGCTAGTAGAGCGCATTCGAGGGGTTGACGTCTACCGCATATCAAAGCCTACGCTGATGCTCATCTACCTGTTCTACACCTGCTGCATGTTCGGGTTCTTCATGGGCGTACCCATCTTCCATCCGGCGCTAGGCGCCACCGCCGGCTACTACTGGAGTCAAAGGCTGCTCGCAACGGGCGACACGAGCCGCTTACGGGCAGAAATCCGAAAGGTATCGGCATTTACCTCGGCCGTAATTGCAGCAGTTGGCCTAACATCGGCTATCTTTGCTTTGATGAGCCAATCGACACCGGCCGACCTAAAGCACATGCTCCGCCTGCCGTTCGACATCACCCCCGCAATGCTGTACGCCATAATTGTAGCTGGCGGCATCATGCTGGTAGCGGCGCAGTACTGGCTCACCAAGGCAACCATGATCTGGACATTGAAAAGGAATGGGATAGGCAAAATAGGATGAAGAAACGACTCGTTATACGTTCCAACCTATGGGGATTCAACAAATCGCAGCGGATAAACAACTACTGGGAGAAGTTGAGCAAGTGCTTTGACATTACCTGACCAACATATACTAGAAAATTTTACCATGAAGCTACAGGGAATAGTAAGGAAAACATCAATAGCCATCCTGCTACTTATAGGCGTAAGCTTATGGGTGCAGGCTCAAAACCGCCCACCAAAGCTACGCTTCGAGGATATCTACACCAAAATCGACACCTTCAGCACCAGCCAGCACTACTACAACCAGAGATGCAGATGGTTTAATGATACCGTTGTAACGTGCAACCTGGTAACGCCACACACCTTCGATCTGCAATACTACCTAAAGAGCAACAGGCTCGACAGCACCTACGTGCCAACCGACCAAGAGAAGGAGCGCTACCTCTCGTTCTTCGAAATTGGAGCACAAAACTGCCACAGCTACTCGTTGGAATGCTACTTCAAGAATTCAGGAATAGAAGGTATAAGCCTGTTCGACCATAACACGAGTGTAGGCTCCGAGTACCTTACGAAAATACTTGCAAGCACATTCGAAAAAGTTCAGGAGCTAACCATAAAGCCCAAGCATAAGCCCAAAGAAGGCATCGTCAGCAACACCATCCTCGTATTTAGCTCCCGCTATTCCAGGGCCATCCACTCCGTTTACTACTCCAACGGGGTATACTTCTCTAAGAACGGAGCGTTTGCCCCAAAGACGTACAGCAACCTCAACGACATCCTAAAGCTATACTTCGACACAACTATCATAGAGGCATACCAGCTGAAGGCAGCCATAAGGGCAAAGCTATAGGCCACCGCCCGCTACCGAGCAGAACTTCCTCGACGCTTTTAAGCAGCCAAAGCCCCTGTCATAGGCTATAAGCCAAAGCCTAAAAATAACAAAAGCGCAGTCGAGTTGCGAGGGTAAAAGAGCCGAGCCGCAACACGGAGAATAAGTAGAACCACAGAAAATATACCATGAGAAGACGTTTAATTATTCTTTCTGACCTATGGGGTGTCAACAAATCGCAGTGGGTTGACCTCTACCTGGCAGAGCTGAATAGTTGTTTCGAGGTAAAGTACTACGACTGCTGCGAGCTGGGCGATGTGCGAAAATCGGTGTACACCGAAGAGCATCTCCATCACCAGTTCGTAAGCGGAGGTATCGAAAGAGCCGTCGAAAAGCTAACCAAGCTAGAGCCGGAGCATGTGGCAGTACTAGCCTTTAGCATTGGCGGAACAATAGCCTGGAGGTTTGGGCTCAAAACCCAACGAGTAGATTCTATGTACTGCGTTTCGTCAACAAGGCTGCGCTTCGAAAACACCTCCCCCATCAGCAGCATAGCCCTCTTCTATGGCGAAAAGGACGAGCATAAGCCTCAACAGGATTGGTTTCGCCAGATGGGAATCGTCCCCGAAATTGTAAAGGAGGGAGAGCATTTAATTTACGCCGAACCGGAATTTGCCAAGCGCCTATGCAAACGCATACAGCAAAGCATACAGGCTAAAGCGCCAACTTGCAACCGACAATAATCAATCAACACCAATAGCAGCAACATGCATATCGACCACATCGCCATTTGGACCACCGACATAGAGCGGATGAAAAATTTCTACTCGACACATTTTGGCTGCAAGGCATCAGCCCGATACGACAACCGCCAAAAGCAGTTCTCGTCCTACTTTCTCACCTTCGGCAGTGGGGCACGTATTGAGATCATGCAACGGGTAGATGTCACCGAAGTGGTGGGTAAGGAGTCCATAGGACTAGCCCATTTTGCCGTTACCGTAGGAACCGCCCAACAGGTAGACCTCCTCACCCAAAAGATGGAGGAAGCAGGCGTCACCGTAGCCAGCTATCCCCGAACAACCGGAGATGGCTACTACGAGAGCGTGGTGCTCGACCCCGACGGCAACCGTATCGAGTTAACCGCAGCCCGGTAACCCCAAAGCACGCCCATCCGCAGCCCGCCATGGCGCCAGCAGGTGTGCTGCAAACAGGTAGCAGCACCTCCGCCCCCTTACCCGTAACAAAACAAGGGGCAACAACGTTTACAGAAAGTGTAAGCGGCGCTACGGCTTTGCATGCCGAGCAGCATAGCGGTCTGAAAAACGGCAACCCCATGAAAGCAAAATCGTTCCTGCTCTACGTATTCCTGCTCATCGTCGTGGCATTCGCAGCATGCCGAAAGGATAATGCGAATAAGCAGGATCCCACCCCCACCCCTACCGAGCTCGACGATATATTCGATGCTGCTGCCAGCAATCCCAACCTGCGATGCCTGATAGTGTATAAGGATGGGAAAATAGTAAAGGAGAAGTACTACCAATCGAACGTAGCCAACACCCCGCACGACGTTCGCTCGGTTACCAAAAGCGTAATGGCGACGCTAGTTGGAATAGCGATAGACAAAGGCTACATCCAATCGGAGCAAGTGCCCATTGGCGACTACCTAAAAGCCTATCTACCCATCACAGACACCGCCAAGGCCAACATAAAGCTCTACCACCTGCTGACAATGAGCGCTGGAATGTTCAGCGACGAGCTTACCAGTACAACAAGGTACCTAGACTGGTTCAATGCTCCCGACCAGCTAGCCTTTACACTAAACCAGCCGTTTATTACCAAACCTGGGCAAAGCTTTTACTACGACTCGGGCATCGCACACCTCACCTCAGCCGTGCTAGTTCAAGCAACGGGGATGTCAACCTACCAGTTTGCGAAGAAATACCTTTTTACACCACTTGGTATAGGCGATAGAAATTGGCTAGTAGATAAGCGAGGGATAAATAACGGAGGTGCAGGGCTAGAGCTCACGCCCTACGACATGCTAGCCATCGGAAAACTGTACCTAAACAAAGGTAGCTACGGCAATACCCAGGTAGTTTCGGAAAGTTGGGTAGCTAAGGCAACAACAGCAAAGATAACAACCAACAATGCTCAACCTTATGGGCCCAATTACGGCTACTTTTTCTGGGTAGGCAGCCTATCATCGCACGATTACTTCTTTGCAAATGGCTATGGCGGACAATTCATCGTCGTAGTCCCCGATGCGAACCTTATTGTGGTTGCCACCAACAGCTGGGCCAACGTTTCGTCCACCGTAGCCATCCAGCAATGGAGCAGCACAATGAGCATAATCGCCAATAAGATAATCCCGCTGTACAACCCGAAGTAAAAGTAAGGCCAAGCGATGTAACGCTATTTTGAAATTCAACGCTACCACCCGCATTAACAAACAAATTACAGATGATTAGCAGGGTAGAAGTTTTAGCACCATCGTACAGCGTGCAACTCTTAGGCTGAAGCCAAAAAATTTGTCTACTCATCATCCGTTGCCTGAAGCCAACGCCTATAAGTGCGGCATGATAGACCATAAGCATCCTTGCCTATTCCCCAAGCCGAGGGATATGGGCGTAAAGCAATCGCCTGCCGAACCAGTAAGGCTACCTCAAGCAAGCCAGCAGGTGCTACCTGTGAAACACAAAAAAGGGTAACCTTTTGTAGGCTACCCTTAAAAAAAATTTACGACTTGTATTTAAACACTACCAAGCAAACAGCGGTAGATCTTTCATCATCTTATTAACCTCTGCGCGAACAGACGCAATCTTTGCCTCATTCTCGATGTTAGCAATAACTGTATCGATATACTCTACGATTAGCGGCATCTGATCCTCCTTGAGACCACGGGTTGTAATGGCAGGAGCGCCAACACGAATACCCGAAGTGGTAAATGGAGAGCGAGAATCGTAAGGAACCATATTCTTGTTAATGGTAATATCAGCCTTAACCAACGTATTTTCCACCTGCTTACCCGTAATGGTAGGATACTTGGTTCGAAGGTCAATCAGCATAAGGTGATTTTCAGTACCATTAGATATAACCTTGTAGCCCATGTCAACAAAAGTCTTTGCAAGAGCAGCAGCGTTCTTCTTAACCTGCGCTTGGTATACCTTATACTCTGGAGTTAAAGCTTCGCCAAAAGCAACAGCCTTAGACGCGATAACATGCTCAAGTGGTCCTCCCTGAATTCCAGGGAAAACAGAGCTGTTAAGCACCGCCGACATCATCTTTACTTCACCCTTAGGAGTCTTTATCCCGAAAGGATTTTCGAAGTCCTTACCCATAAGGATAATGCCACCACGTGGTCCACGAAGCGTTTTGTGGGTGGTTGACGTTACAATGTGCGCATACTTTACGGGATTCTCAAGCAGCCCAGCAGCAATAAGACCAGCAGGGTGAGCCATATCTACCATAAAGATAGCGCCAATCTTATCCGCAATTTCGCGCATACGCTTGTAGTCCCATTCGCGCGAGTAGGCAGAAGCACCACCAACGATAAGCTTAGGCTTATGCTCGATGGCCATTTGCTCCATATTGTCGTAGTTTACGCGGCCATCCTCTTCGTTTACCTTATACCCAATAGGGTTGTAAAGCGTACCCGATATGTTTACTGGAGAGCCATGAGAAAGGTGACCACCATGCGCAAGGTCGAGCCCCATAAATGTATCGCCAGGCTTTAGGCAAGCCATAAACACGGCCATGTTTGCCTGCGCTCCCGAGTGTGGCTGAACGTTAGCATATTCTGCACCGTAAAGTTCTTTAAGACGATCGATAGCAAGCTGCTCCACGATGTCTACTACCTGACACCCGCCATAGTAACGAGCACCTGGATAACCTTCGGCATATTTATTGGTAAGCACAGAACCCATTGCCTGCATTACCTGTTCTGAAACGAAATTTTCTGAAGCGATGAGCTCTACGCCATGAGTTTGGCGTTCACGCTCCTTCGCAATTAGATCGAATATCTGTGTATCGCGAACCATAATACGTTTTTTTAAGTTTGCGGGCTAAAGGTAAAGAAATTACCCTATCAAAAATGGAAATGGGTTAATGAATTTTACAAAAAATTTCGCTCATAACAGCGTAGAATAATGCGAAAGAACCAATCCAATTAAAACTATAAAAATCACAATTCGTATATAAAATACATTTATTCCATTAGTAGAAACCCTTTACTCCACTAAAAGAAGAAGCATGCTGCACATCGTACAAAAATGGGCTGTAATAGCAATGCTATTTACAACCATAGCGGTATATCCTAATAACCCAGCAAAAGGACAACGTAATTTTTTGATTACTGCTGGCTTTGGAGTTCCAGAGATGAGCAATGTAGGTATCCACTACCAGCAAGGGCAAGTACAGCTTGGCGCCTCGTACGGTTGGTTTCGAATCTTTGGCAATCAAATCCAAACGGTAACGATAGCAGGGCAATTTCATATCGCTGGAACTTCCGAGCTATCGCCACAAAAACCATGGTTTTCACGCGTAGGTGTATGTTTCTTGAATGAAGACTCGCAGGAAGAAGAGGAACTACACTCGCTGCTGAACTTGCAGCTGGGACGTCAGCTTAACCTATCGTACAATTGGGGTGTGGAGGTATACCTCGGCTACACTATACAGGTTGGTAGCAATAAACGAATAAAAGATTCATCGTATTGGGGGATTACTTCGAACTTGGGAAAGGCATCGTTTCCTAGCCTAGGATTCAGTTTCTACTACCGTCTCTAATGGAGATACCCAAAGTAGAAGCATAAAGGTTACCGAAATACGGTGCTAATCGTTACAGAGATCTACCAGTTTCTCCCTATAGATTGAGAGAATCCGCGATCGCGAGACAAACCCAACATACACACCATTACTATCCACAACTGGTAAGTTCCAGGCCCCCGACTCCTCAAACATTGCAAACACCTCCTCCATGGTGCTACCCACCACCACCTGATCGGGGGGCAATATAAGAAGATCGCTCACCAACACCTCATCGTACCTCGACTGGTCGAACATTATATGGCGAATGTCATCAAGCAGAACAACCCCCTTAAGGCAACCACCCCAATCGACAACCGGAAAAATGTTGCGCTTCGACTTAGCAACAGCCTTAACCAGTTCGCCAAGAGTTGCATTAAGCGCTACAGGTATAAAGTCAGCCTCAACGACCTCGTCGAGCGACATTGTGGTTATAGCCGCCTTGTCCTTATGGTGGGTTATCAAGTCTCCCGACTGCGCCAAACGCAGCGTGTAAAGCGAGTGACGATTACGGCTAAATACAGTTATGTAGGAAAGAACCGACACCAGCATTAGCGGAATAAACAGCTGGTACCCTCCTGTAATTTCGGCAATAAGAAAGACTCCCGTAAGAGGGGCGTGCATTACCCCGGCAAGCACACCAGCCATACCAACCAACGTAAAATTGCCAACAGGTAAGCTCATCCCAAAAAGAACATTTATAGACGTGGCCACAAAGAAACCAACCATCCCCCCAACAAAAAGACTTGGGGCGAAAATTCCCCCTACTCCACCTGCTCCAAACGTACAAGCCATTGCAGGAACTTTAAAAAAGATGATTAACAATGGGATAAGAAGTAGCGCCCAAACTTCTCCATTCAAATTGTAATATAGAGTATGCTCGAAAAGCACATCAGTCTTCAGCGTCAAAAGTTTCCCAATAGCCTCGTATCCCTCTCCGTACAACGAAGGGAAAAGCATAATTAGCAAACCTAAGAGCACTCCTCCAATTAGGAACCGCGAAACAAGACTCTTCTGTCGCCTAAAAAAGCCCTCAATGGTAATGGAAGCCCAAGTAAAGTAAAGCGAAGCGGCCCCACAAATAATACCTAAGATGATATAGTAAGGTATATTATACACCGAAAAGTTAAGGATATACCGCTCCGGGAAAATAATGGATGAACCCACAAATAGGTAGGTAATGCTCACCGCACAAACCGTAGAAAGCAGCAGCGGAACCACTGCCGACATGGTAAGATCGAGCATCAAGACCTCAAGGGTGAAGATCACCCCTGCAAGAGGAGCACCAAAGGCACCAGCAATAGCTCCAGACGCACCAGCCCCTAAAAGCAGCATAACCATCCGCGCATCTACCCTAAAGAATTGACCTATATTCGAACCTATAGCTGAACCAGTCATTACGATTGGCCCTTCTGCGCCAACAGAACCTCCGAGCCCAATTGTAAGCGAAGTTGCCAACATCGACGTGTACATGTTATGCGCCTTTAGCCTCGACTCTTTACGCGACATGGCATAAAGCACCTTTGTAACGCCGTGGCTAATGTCATCCCTTACAAAAAGACGAAGAAAAATAATGGATAAAAGAACACCTATCATAGGATAGGCAAACAAAAGAATGCTTCCGCTATCGGTTGGTAGCCATCCTGTAAGGTTAAGCTTCACAAAATGGATAAGCCACTTGATTGTTATGGCCGCAAACCCACAGATAATACCAGTAAGGACGCTAAAAAGAAGCGTTAACCGCCGACTTGGCAACCGCTTTATCTTCTGTATCAACAATCTCAGATACGACAAATGATTTACCTGCATCTTTTCTAATAGTATGCCTACGAAGGTAAGATATTCTAAATTGCCCACAAACACCAAAAGGGATCAACCGTCCCTAAAACAAAAGAGCCACCCGCATTGGCAGATGGCTCTTTAAATTATACGATTATACTCCGTTAGAAGTTTAACCCCTCAACGGCAACGTTAAGTTTCCCCTTTGCAACTCCAAGTACCTTAAACGACTTGTCGGCAAGGTAAATATTGTCGATATCAATTTGGTCTACTACACCATTGATGGCAATATTCTGAACTGAGTGGTTGTTCTTAAGGCTTGTATTTGCGGTATTCTTAGCAGTGTTAAGGTAGCTGCTAATTGGGAACACCATGTTTTCCTTGATCTTCTCCTTAATTGTACTCTTGAAGAGCCATGCTGCACCTTTAAGTAGAATGTTTTTGGTCTGCATTTCGAAATCGAAATCGGTAATCTCAACAGCCTGTTTTTCCTTGTTGTAAACTGGAACACCTACAAAGTAAACTGTACCATTAAAGCTACCCGAAAGGTTAGCGCCAACAACAACCTTTCCGTTGCTTCCATAAATCTGAAGGCTATTTACGGTAACGGCCTTACTCCCCGAGTTAAACGTCTTTCCTTTTACCTCCTTAACAGCCATTTGTTCTGCTTCTGCATAAGGAATATCCGTCCAGATATTGAAGTTAAACTGGCCATCGGACTTTTGAACCAATCGGAAGTTCGGTAGTTTTACCACAGGTGTAACAGCAGGAGCCTTTGATGAAACAAGCACTTCAGTTTGAGACTTAACGCCTACTGCTGTACTGATCATACCGTTGTGGGTGGCAAATGGAGTAGCAGTAATCTCTGAAGGAGTTAGCTTAAGCCAAAGGTTGTAATCCTTATTAATTAGCATTGGTTGCTGAACTTGCTTCCACGCTGTAGCCATTTGCGCTTTAATGTTGAATTGAGCCTTAATCTGGTTGTCAATTTCCGAGCAAACCCGTCCTTGCATTCCTGCAACAATTTTATCAGCTACATACTTAACCGGAACATTAAACCCGACAAGGCTAACCGATGGATTACTAATCCATTCGAATCCTGAAGAAACAGTCTTTGAAGAAACAGACCAATCGGGTGATATACCAAATGTAGTGTGATACTTTAGGGCTATTTGAAGTTCTACCTCCTTAGCAACCGTAATACCTAGCTTAGTCATTCCGCCTTTCAACCAAATTTTAAGAGGAATTCGATAGTCAATGCTCATCCCATTGATCTGAACAGCAATAGGCTGAACTTTCCAGACCTTAAGCATTACGTTGTCGTCCTGCATATTCTTGTCTTCGAAAAGTAGCCCGCTAATCTCACTATTGATTTTACCGTTGAGCATCTTTTCGCTTAGAGAAACAGGAACATTTACCACCGATGAGGTTGGCTTGTATTCGAAACTTGTATATCCCTCATTAGGCTTAGGAATATTAGATGTAGAAGAACACCCCTGAATAAAAAGAGCCATCGATAAGCCCCAAAAAAGCTTACAAAAACTTTTTACTCGCATGGTTTAAATATTTTGAATGGTTAAAGCCGCAAAGTTAACCAAACAGGAACGAGGGGGTGCCCCTTATCTTATTAAAAGGCGTTAATAAAAAAAGCAGCCATCGTTGGATGACTGCCTTCTATAATGAGAACTCTTTTCTAAATACGCTAAGATTTTTCGCTAAGCATGTGTAATGCCATATCCAAGATCGTGGTATCGTCAAGTTCAACCACCCCTCCGTCTGGCCCCTTTTCAATGTGAATTCCAACAGTTTGTCCTGATCGGTAGTTAGCACCGCCAAAGTAGTTGCGAACTGTTTCATCGGTTACATGCAACGACTCAGCGATGCGATGAATGCTTCCTTCTGGAAGACTGTCTTTAATTTTTCTGAGTTCATTAAACGTAATAGTTCTCATAACCCTGCTTGTTTAGTTTGGGAATTGGGATTCTTAACTGCTTTCCAATTTATACATTTTTTTGAATGAAAAAAAACATTTACCTTATTATTGTATTTATTTTAAGCACAAATAAAGTTTATATTTTATATCAAGCAGTTACAACTTCTCCCCACGTCGACTATCTTTGCAAAGAAATACTAAATACGTATGTTCTCGAATCCTGTTAAACGCGTTGCAGCAATACACGACATGTCTGGCTTTGGGCGAGTGTCGTTAACAGTTATTATACCGATACTTTCGTCGATGGGAATTCAGGTTTGCCCCTTACCCACAGCCATCCTTTCGACGCATAGCCAATACGAAGGCTTCGAGTTTGTAGATTTAACGCCAAACATGCAGCCAATAATTGATCATTGGAAGCGGCTCAAACTTCACTTCGATGCTATTTATAGCGGGTTCCTTGGTTCTGCTGCCCAAATTGATATTGTAGCAAAGTTTATTGATGATTTTAGAGATGAAAAGGTGATGGTTGTTGTAGATCCCGTATTGGGTGATAACGGAAAACGTTACACTCCAATTAGCGAGGATATGGTAACCGAAATGCAGATGCTCGTAAAAAAGGCAGATATAATCACCCCAAACCTTACCGAGGTGTTTCTGCTACTCAACGAACCGTATACTCCCAAGGTAAACCACGAGCAAATCCGCAGCTACCTGCTTCGTCTCGCTGAAATGGGGCCAAAGATTGTAATGATAACAAGCATCCCTGCAACGGACGATCAACATACCTCTGTAATTGCCTACAATCGCGAAGATGGTCGATTCTGGAAAGTATCCTGCAGCTATCTTCCGGCTGCCTTCCCCGGAACGGGAGATACATTTGCAAGCGTAATTGTTGGCTCAATTCTACAAGGCGATAGCTTACCTATAGCGCTAGATAGGGCGGTAAACTTTGCGTCTCTTGGCGTAAGAGCCACTTTCGGGTATCCAGGAAAACCGCTCGAAGGAATACTGCTCGAACGTATTCTTCCATCATTAAGCCAAGCGGTACAGCCAACCAGCTACCAGCTACTCAACTGGAGCAGCAACTAGTTGCACTTCTGACAGGTCTCTGAATCGAATTCCACCTCAATGGTTACATGGTTGACATCAAAATCTGCCATGAACTTGCCTATACTTTGTTTTAATCCAACCTGATCTTCACTGCTAAGCCCCTGCGGTACCACAACGTGCAGGGTTGCCACATGGTAGCTTTCATCCATCGACCAAAGATGAACATCGTGCACGTCTATAACATGAGGCAAAGACATGATTTTTTCGCGAACTTCATTTTCATCAACGCTATCGGGAGCCGATTGCATGAAGATGTAAAAAATAGCCTTCAGATTTTTGAATACGTTGTACAGAATAAATGCAGCGATTCCCAATGACAATATCGGGTCAATAATAGTCCATCCCGTTAACTTAATCAGCACACTACCCAATAACACGGCAAGCCAACCAAGAACATCTTCAAAAAGGTGTAACATGACAGCGCGCTGCGAAATTGTAGTAGAATTGTGCCTCAAGCGAATCACTGCAATGCCATTAAACAACAACCCGAATACTGCAAGCAGCATCATTCCTGATGTATGAAGCGGTTGTGGATTAAGCAACCTGGGAATTGCCTGAAAAAGAACGGCAGTTGAGCCTACGAGCAAAATCAACGTATTAATAAGAGCTGCCAATGGCGAGTATCGCTTATAGCCATAGGTATACTTTCCATCGCGCTGCTTTTGCGATATTTTTTCGAAGTAGATGGCCGTTCCAATTGCGGCGGCATCGCCCAAATCGTGAATGGCATCGGAAAGAATCGCTGTTGAGTTGGTTAATATTCCTCCAAAAAACTCAACAATGGCAAAGCCACCATTAAGAAACAGCGCTGTTTTTAGGGCGCCATGGGGGTGATGGGCGTGATGATGCTTGCTATGGTTGCTATGGTTGGAATGCTCGTGCATTTTTTCTGGAAAGTTAGATAACGTTACTGCAACTACGCCTCCTTAATGCTGATTTATACCGAATTTAGGAACAGCCATTGCTTCCTTTTGTTTCTCAACGCATAACGACAACCGAAATGCTTTACGAATCTTATACCGATTCAACCCAATCGACAATAAATTGAGCAAACTGGCTACTATCATTCAAGCAAGAAACGTAGGTGTACTCCGTTCCACCTGCATCCATAAATATTTTACGCGCTTCGACATTGATATCCTTGAGCGTTTCTAGGTTTTCGGCAACAAAGGCAGGACTAATTACAAGTATTCTTTTGACCCCTCGCTTGGGCAAATCCGTCAAGACTTCGCTAGTTGAAGGTCCTAGCCAGCTCTTCCCCATCGCCGACTGGTAAGATACGCCATACCTATCCATCATTCCTAGCTGCTGGGCTACAAGCCTCGATGTTTCCTCTACCTGATGCTGGTAGTTTACATCCAAAGCATGCTCCTTCGAAACAGTGCTAAGCGATTTTTGCAGCTGCCGAATTGGGATGCTATGGTAGGAAAACTGCAGCCAGTCGTACTGCGATAGGTCAAGCGAAGCAAATAGGTTAACCAGCGAAGCAATATAGCCGGGCTGATTGTAGAACGGCTTTGCAACCTTTACCGCTAAGCGGCCATCGAGACGCTGCAGCTCGCTTTTGGCGTGCAACGCAGCACTTTCGTAGGACGACATTGCATAGTGGGGAAACATTGGCACTACCACCACCTCTGATAGGTTTGCCACCCTTGCTTTCAGTCTAGCTAGAGCGCTTTCGACTGTTTCACTACCATACCGCATGGCAACCTCGACGGCAACACCCGACAACCCTTCGACCTTGTGGGCTAACCGGATGGAGTTAACGAGCAGCGGCGAGCCATCGTCGGTCCAAATAGCGCCATACGCCTTTGCTGACTTGTACTTCCGAAAAGGGACGATTACACCTCGCACCAAGAGGAAGCGAAAGATGAACGGAATGTCGATTATCCGCTCATCCATCAAAAATTCGGAGAGGTAACGACCAACATCCCCAGGCAATGGAGATGCTGGACTTCCCGTATTTACTAGAATTATTCCCCTCATCGGCTACACAAAGCTGTAGAGTTGGGCTATCTCCTGCGCCCAAAGGCTTTCATCGGGAGTTTCCAGGATAAGAGGAATACCATCAAACCGAGAATCCTTGGCTATAAACTTAAAGGCATCGACACCAAGAATACCAGAACCAATATTCTCGTGCCTATCCACCTTGCTGCCCAACGCCTTCTTGGTGTCGTTAAGGTGCATTCCTTTTAGGTAGCGAAAGCCAACGATGGCCTCGAAATCGGCAAAGACTTTATCGAAAGATTCCTGCGTAGACAAATCGTATCCAGCGGAGAACGCGTGGCAGGTGTCGATGCACACGCCTACACGGCTTTTATCCTCGACATGATCGATGATATACCGAATCTGCTCGAACCTAAACCCAAGGTTCGACCCCTGCCCCGCCGTATTTTCGATGACTGCGGCAACCCCACGGGTTTTATCCAAAGCAAGGTTGATAGACTCGGCAATGGTGCGCAGGCAGGTCTCCTCATCGATCTTCCCCAGATGGCTTCCTGGGTGAAAGTTGAGCCTATCGAGCCCCAGCTGCTCGCAGCGCATCATCTCGTCGAGGAAGGCCTCGCGCGACTTGGCCAACCCCTCCTCCTCGGGATGCCCTAGATTAATCAGGTAGCTGTCGTGGGGAAGTATCTGCGCTGGCGTGTACCCATACTTCTCGCAGCTGGCCTTAAAGCTGCTGATGGAGGTAGCCGACAACGGCGCCGATTTCCACTGGCGCTGATTCTTCGTAAACAGCGCAAACGCCTTTGCGCCTATCTTACTGGCATTGGCAGGTGCGTTCTCAACTCCTCCCGATGCGCTAACATGTGCTCCAAAATACTTCATCGATTGTTCCATTTAAGCTGTAACGGTCGATCAGGACGCGCATCCCAACCCGCAAGGCGGTGCTGGGGTGCTCTGCAGGCGTGCGCAGATCCCATCAACTTTTTTTCTCGAATTTAGTATTAAAGTTAAATACAAGGATAAAATCGGGGGCTATTTTACCTACAACTTTTCGCGTGCTATCTTTGAGTAACCCAAATTAAGCCATGCGACTATTTATTTTTCTTGCGACCAGCTATACCCTGCTTCTTAATATAGCCTCGTGCACAAGCGTAAACGGTGGAAGCACTGCCAACAGCATCGACACCATCAAGTACGAATACCGAACGGCGAAGTTCGTTCAGGAAAGCGATAGGATCAAAGACTCATCGCTTCTTTTCCGATCGTCCATAACCTTCCCCCTATTCGACAAAAAGCAAAATGCCGTGCTGGCCGACAGCATCAATACCTTTATTAGGTACACAACCTTTGGAGGATACCAGACCGCCGAGGAAGCCATGAAGACGTTTGTGGATGAGAGCATCCGCCAAACCAAGGACGAGGAAGGGCTGCCGATGCTGGGCTGGGAAAGCATGGATAGCATAACCGTAATATCCAATACGCCATCGGTGGTGTCGCTGCGGCGCAAGCACTACTCGTTTACCGGCGGTGCCCACGGCAATCCCTCCGAAACGTACACCTGCTTCAGCGCCAGCAGGGGCAAGCGGCTAAGGCTTGAGGATGTTGCCGAGGCTGGCCGGCTATCCGAGTTGGAAGCCATCAGCATTGCCCAGCTTAAGCAGGATCGGGGCATCAAGGAGCCGTCGACGCTTGAGGAGTCGGGCCTTTTTGTTGCTAAGGATGAGCTCCCCCTGCCCGCGTCGTTTGCCCTCACCCGCCAAGGCTTGCTCATGGCGTACGACTACTACGAGATTGCCAGCTATGCCGATGGCGTCATCAGCTACACCATCCCCTACAGCAAACTCAAGGGGATTCTTAAGCCGGAATTCATTTTATCCGAATAAAAAAAGGGAAGAGGCTCTAGCGGGCCTCTTCCCTTTTTCATAGCTTCTCCTACAGCTTAAAAACAATTCGGTGCCGGCTGTTCAGGACAAACGCATCGCTTCTAGCGTCGAGGTCGACGCCCAACTCCACAAAGCGCTCGCTGGAAAGGTTGACGTTTATCGCAATACGTGGAGGTTCGGGTTCGGCAACCCAGCGCCCGCACGAGCTGTAGACGTACATCTCGCGGTAGTTATCCCAGTACATGTTGTAGCGGGGGAAGTACACCCATCGGCGCGCAAAATCGTGGTGCGGATGCCACTTCGGGTGGTAGCGCTTATCTCTTGAGGGCGAATCGTAAACCTCAACAACGCGCCCGCGATGAGGATTTCCGTGCTCCTTCCAATGCCCCCTTTCGCGGTGGGGCCTTTCGTATCGATCGTCGCCACGATTATCCCCATCTTCGCGATAATAATCCTCACGGTGTGGATTTCCGCGCTCCCTTCCGTGCTCCCTCTCCTGCTGATGCCTTCTCGGTCCATCGGCCAAAGCAGCCGACGAAACCAGCATTCCTGCGGCAACCAGCGCCATAAACGGCCAGCTTAGCTTACTCATCGTGTTAGTTTTTTGAAGGAGGTAGTGCAGATCGCGTGCCAGAATCGCACCGATCCGAATGCTGCACCCGCACTACAACTACGAGTGCCTTCATCATCCCCCGGCAGATGCAGATTTTCTTTCCCCTCGGCGGATGGCAAGTACGTTTTTGTAGCAATGGCTCATCCCGCAAGCTGGGATGAGCCATTGCTACAAAAACAGAGTATCCCGCACGCTGGGTTGGGCCGTTGCTGCAAAAACGGAGAATCCCAGATGCTGGGATGGACCATTGCTGCAGAAACGGGGAATCCCGCAAGCGAGGACGCCTCCTTCAACGCGGATGCGACCCTAATCCCTAAAAGGCGTAGCCCAGCGAGAAGCTGGTGCAAACCTTGTTCATCTCGGGCGAGTAGGATACCGACAGGTTGATGGGCCACTTCGAGACAAAGTAGCCGGCCGAGATTCCAAAGCCCCACAGCTGCTTTGCCTTGAGGGAGGCATCCAGCGTTTTGCTCTTTACGAAGTTGTAGATACCGTAGTTTGCCTTCGCCTGCAGGTAGAGGTTGTCGTACACGTTGGTTTGCCACCCCAGCAGCATGCTGCCAAACGAGCTCGTTGTAACCTGGGCATCCTTTAGCCCCGTAAAGTTCATGTGATTGTGGAAGAGGGACTGATCCCCTCCCAGGAAGAACTCGCTGAAGTAAAGCCCACTAAAATCGAGCTGTGCCCCGAGCTGCAGTTCCCAGATAATCGACGACTTTGGGGCGATGGGGCTGTATACGGTAGCCTGGTAGGAGAGCTGGTAGTAGGGCCTCCCCTTTAGCGTTAGCAGAAGCGAGTCGTAGAGGGTTTTGTTCTGCGATGGGTTGCGGTGCAGGTTGCGCCCAAACACGCAGCCCGCCTCGAGCTTCGACGTGCCCCCCCGCGTAGGGATGTACCTCCTGTCCAACGAGTTGGTGTACTGTGTTACGTACCCGTACAGGTGGCTTTCCCCGCCCCGGTACCGGATATCGGCGGCAATATCGGGCGCGTAGGTCATGTAGTTAAAGGAAATGCCCGCGCCAAGGCTCGACGTATTGCCCATGTAGCGCGTAAACGACAAGTCCACCTTGTTGAAGGTTGTGTTGTAAACGTAGAGCTTTTTTGCCCCATTATATAAAGGTATGTTCAGGTCGGTAAACCGCAGCTCGGCCTGCAGCTGATTCCTGTTTTTGGGGCCAAACAGCAGGCGGCTCTGCACAAGCGCGTCGAAGTTATCGCCGATGGACAGCTTCACCATCGACCGGCTGTTGGTTTTCCTAAAGTTTCTGAGAGTGTAGTTCAGGTTGATGGCAGATCCTAGGAAGCTGTTGTAGAGCAGCCCCACCTTTACCCAGGTAGAGGTGTACTCCTCGGCAACGATTCGGATGTTGGCGTGATGGGGGATGGCCGTCGGGGAGAGCTCGTAGTAGATGTACTTGTAGTCGAGCGTAGCGTAGGCCCGCTTAAGCGCCTCGGAGAGCCGACGGGCCGAGTAGGACTTGCCCACCTTCAGCGCCATGTTGTCGAGCAGCTGCTTGCGGGTAGTCTCGCTGATGCCCACCACCTCGATGTTGTCCAGTGTCACCGAGGGTTCCGGCTTAAAGCGGGAGTAGGGATCGTATGCTATGGGCTGAATGGCGTTCAGCGAATCGGCCAGATGCTTAAACGTGGGGTACATCATAGCCCCCATCTCGTTGCCAATTCGGATGATATCCTTGTAGTCGCCAAAGCTGGCCGCGTTGTAGTCGCCAATTGGCGGCATAATCAGCAGGTCGCACATGGCCTTTTGGTTAACCTCGTCGGCGGCATCCACGTAGCTGGTAATTTGGTCCATCACGTTAAAGGCCGTCTTAAGCTGGTTCCTATTCATCAGCCCCGAGTACAGGCTCACGCCGATAACGTAGTCGGCGCCCATCTTCTTTGCCTGGCTCACCGGGAAGTTTTGCACCAGGCCGCCATCCACCAGAATCTTTCCCTGGTAGGATATTGGCGTAAACACCGACGGGATGGCCATGCTGCTGCGAATGGCAGGAACCAGCTCGCCCGAGCTGAGCACAACAGGCTTACCCATCTCCAAGTCGGTGGCAATACACTCGAACGGGATGCTCAGTTGGTGGAAATCCTTCACCGCATAAACAGGGTAAAGCGCCTTCAGGAACTCAACCCACACCCCTTCGGGATCCATAATCCCCGACGTTAGCGCTGGCCTAAAGCCCTTAAAAGGAACTTCGAACATGTAGCTGCCAAACTCATCCTTTTCGCGTAGGGCAATTTCGTTGTACTGCGGATTGCTCTTAAACAGGTCATTCCAATCGATATCGTTGGCAATTTTCTCAATATCCTTTCCCGAATAACCGGCAGCGTACAGCGACCCTACAACAGCCCCCATGCTGGTTCCCGTAATGTAGTCGACCTTTAGGCCCGCGCTATCGATGGCCTTCAGGATGCCAATATGGGCCAACCCCTTTGCCCCACCGCCCGAGAGCGTCAGCCCAATTTTAGGGCGCTGCTGGGCAAGGGCCAGCGGAACAAGCAGAAGTAAAAATGCAGCAGTAGCAAGATAGGAACGGAACAAGAGTGATTGCTTTCTCATTAAAATCAATGGTTGTCGATAAACGATAGAATTGCCTAAAGAGCAGCTACAAATATACACCTCCGCCAGCGATCTACCTTAAGCGTTAGTACCTATTAATTAGCATCCGTACAAAAACAAGAAACTAATTGAGCGTAAAATGCACCCCCTGCTTTCTTACCCATCTCCGAATACCCTAACGACAATTCACAGCCGATAAACAACCGTAAAAGAACAGCAGCACGCCGGCGTTAATGGGAAATATCAAACAGGTTACTAACACCTACTTACGCAACCCCACTTACAAGGCAATGTTTACCGCCAGCAAATAAACGGTGCCGACCAATTCCCTATTTACCAGTTTGAGTCTGTGCATTTTTTCCTATATTTGCCCGTCACAGCAAAAATTACCCCTGAATATATGACAAATAAAGGTTTAAAGATTGTTGTTCTCGCAAAACAGGTACCCGACACCCGCAACGTGGGCAAGGATGCCATGAAGGCCGACGGTACCGTTAACCGCGCTGTCCTTCCTGCGATCTTCAATCCAGAGGATTTAAATGCCTTAGAGCAAGCTCTCCGACTAAAAGACAGCTATCCTGGCACCACAATAACCATCCTTACCATGGGCCCTGGTCGTGCTGCCGATATTATTCGCGAAGGTATGTACCGTGGTGCCGACGATGGCGTACTGCTTACCGACCGTAAGTTTGCGGGTTCCGACACGCTAGCAACCTCTTACGCGCTTTCGCAAGCCGTTAAGAAAATTCAACCTGATCTTGTTATAGCAGGCCGTCAGGCTATCGATGGCGATACCGCTCAGGTAGGGCCACAGGTTGCCGAGAAGTTAGGCTGGCCTCAGGTAACCTATGCCGAAAGCATCCTATCGTTCAAGAACGAGGAGTTAACCATCAAGCGTCGCCTTGAGCACGGCATCGAGGTTGTTGCCGGAAAGCTACCAATGGTAATCACCGTTACCGCATCGGCTCCAGAAGCTCGCCCACGCAACGCCAAGCAGCTGATGAAGTTTAAGCATGCCCGCACCGTTACCGAGCTGCAGGAGCAAACATCGGACTACTACATGGAGCTGCAAAGCCGCGAGTACCTTCGCATTCCAGAGTGGGGTGTTGCCGATGTTGACGCCGACGTAGAGCAGCTAGGTCTTTCGGGATCGCCTACCAAGGTTAAGAAGATCGACAACGTGGTGTTTGCCGCTAAGGAGGCAAAGCGCCTAACATCAGAAGATACAGATATCGAATGGCTGATTAAGGAGCTTATGGCTAATCACACCATTGGTTAATCCTCATAATTTTCTAAACTTAAAAAGACTTTTACCGTGAACAACATTTTTGTTTACTGCGAAATAGAAAATGGTAAGGTTGCCGATGTGAGCCTTGAACTGCTTACCAAGGGCCGTAACCTTGCCGACCAGCTAGGCTGCCAGTTAGAGGCGCTAGCCCTCGGTCATAACCTTAAGGGTATTGAGGTAGAACTCGGACAGTACGGTGCCGACGTGGTACACGTTGCCGACGATGCTCGCCTTGCCCCATACCGCACCCTTCCTCACACCACCCTTATTAAGGCCGTGTTCGAGGTAGAGAAACCACAGATTGCGCTTTTTGGAGCATCGTCTGTTGGTCGCGACTTAGGTCCTCGCGTTTCATCGCTTCTACATAGCGGTCTAACTGCCGACTGTACCTCGCTCGAAATTGGCTCGCATACCGAGAATAAAACCGGAAAGATTTACGAGAAGCTTCTATACCAAATCCGCCCAGCATTTGGTGGTAACATCATCGCTACCATCATCAACCCCGACCACCGCCCACAGATGGCAACCGTTCGCGAGGGTGTGATGAAGAAGGAGATTATTGCCAACGCCAAGCCTGCACAGGTTAAGAAGATTGACGCTAACAAGTTCCTTACCGATACCGATGAGGTTATCCGTATCATCGAGCGCGAAATTGAAGAGCGTAAGATTGATATCAAGGGCGCTCCAATCATCATTGCTGGTGGTTACGGTGTAGGATCGAAGGAAAACTTTGCCCTTCTACATGAGCTTGCTCAGGTTCTTGGTGGCGAGGTGGGCGCATCGCGTGCCGCCGTCGACGCAGGCTTTGCCGAGCATGCCCGCCAGATTGGCCAAACCGGTGTTACCGTTCGTCCTAAACTATATATCGCTTGCGGTATCTCAGGACAAATTCAGCACACCGCAGGTATGGAGCAATCGGCCATGATCATCTCGATCAACAACGACCCTGCTGCCCCTATCAACCAAATTGCCGACTACGCAATTACCGGCGACGTATCCGAAATCATCCCTAAGTTGATTAAGTACTACAAGAAGAACTCGAAGTAGCACTAAGTAGGACGATTTAAAACCAAGAACAATGGCAAATTTTTACTCAGATAACGAAGATTTGAAATTCCACCTAGGGCACCCACTGATGAAGAAGATCGTGGAGCTCAAGGAAATGGGATTTGTAGATAAGGAAACCTACGACTACGCTCCTATCGATTTCGAGGATGCTATTGACAGCTACGACAAGACGCTGGAGATTGTAGGCGACATTTGCGGCAACATCCTTGACACCAACGCCGAGTCGGTTGATGCCGAGGGTCCCGAGGTTATCAACGACCGCGTGAAGTATGCCCGTGGTACTCAGGAGAACCACGATGCGCTTACCCAAGCTGGTCTTTACGGCATGTCGCTTCCACGCGAGTATGGCGGATTGAACTTCGCCATGGTTCCCTACGTGGTTGCTGCCGAGTTGGTATCGCGTGCCGATGCTGGTTTTGCCAACATCTGGGGGCTACAGGACTGCGCTGAGACCATCCACGAATTTGGATCAAAAGAAATAAAGGACGAGTTCCTTCCTCGTATCCACCAAGGCCAAACCGCTGCCATGGACCTTACCGAGCCTGATGCAGGATCGGACCTACAGGCTGTACAGCTAAAGGCTACTTGGGACGAAAAGAAGGGTACATGGTTGTTGAACGGCGTAAAGCGCTTCATCACCAACGGTGACGCTGAGATCTCGCTAGTTCTTGCCCGCTCGGAAGATGGCACCAACGACGCTCGTGGTCTGTCGCTTTTCGTGTACGACAAGAAGGACAACGCCATGAAGGTTCGCCGTATCGAGCATAAGCTGGGTATCATCGGCTCGCCAACCTGCGAATTGGTATTTACCAACGCTCCTGCAGTGCTTGTGGGCGACCGCAAGATGGGTCTTATCAAGTACGTAATGTCGCTGATGAACGGTGCCCGCCTTGGCGTAGGTGCTCAGTCGGTTGGCCTTTCAGAGGCTGCCTACCGCGAGGCTGTTAAGTACGCCAACGAGCGCGTGCAGTTTGGCAAGGCCATCATCCAGTTCCCAGCCGTATACGAGCTGCTCACCAACATGAAGGCTAAGCTTCAGGCATCGCGTGCGCTGCTTTACGAGACATCGCGCTTTGTTGATGTGTACAAGGCATACTACCACATCAGCCAAGACCGCAAGTTGGAGAAGAACGAGCGCGACGAGCAAAAGGAATTTAACAAGCTGGCCGACTGCTACACCCCGCTGCTTAAGCTATTCGCTTCGGAGTACAGCAACCAGATTGCCTACGACTCGCTACAAATCCACGGTGGATCGGGCTTCATGAAGGATTACCCAATTGAGCGCATCATCCGCGACGCACGTATCACCACCATCTACGAAGGAACCTCGCAGCTACAGGTTGTTGCCGCCATTAAGGGCGTAACCACCGGCGTATTCCTACAGCAGATGAAGGCTTACGCTGCTACCCCTGTTCATACCGACATGGAGTACATGAAGAAGACTCTTGCCGATATGACCGAGGAGTACGTGAAAGCGTTCGAACTGGTTCACGCCGTTGGCGACAACGAATACCTAGACTTCCACGCTCGCCGCTTGGTGGAGATGGCTGGCCACATCATCATGGGCTACCTACTCCTACTCGACGCTCAGCGCGACGCCCGCTTCACCAACTCGGCTGATGTATTCATCAAGCTTGGTGCAGCATGGAACAAGGATCGCTATAGCTATATTGCAAAGAGCAATATCGACGACCTTGGCATCTACAAGATGGTACAGGAAGAGGTTATCAAGCAAGCATAAGCTTACGCTACTCAATAGTAAAGCCCCGATTTCTCGGGGCTTTTTTTGTTGATAGCCACATCAACTTTTCATTTTTCTCTATATTGATAGCGCATGCTCCTCGTGGTGCATGAATGGCATTAACCGTTAGCAATCTGAACTATGAGAAAGATAATAGCAACAATGTGCGCAATGATGGGCTTCTGGGCTGCCCAGGCTCAAGCCCAACCGGTAGTGCAGCACGACACCACCTTTGTGGCCAGTGGCAACCCGGTGTTCACCCACAAGTACACGGCCGATCCGGCAGGGTTCGTGCACGGTAACAGGCTGTACGTGTACACCGGCCACGACGAGTGCCCCACCAACGAGAACTTCTACAAGATGAAGGAGTGGCTCCTATTCTCGACCGAGGATATGAAGACCTGGACCGAGCATCCCGTACCGCTGAGGGTGTCGGACTTCGCGTGGGCCCGTGGCGATGCCTGGGCCTCGCAGGTGATAGAGCGCAACGGCAAGTTCTACTGGTACGTGGCCGTAGAGCATAAGAGCATCCACGGCAAGGCCATTGGGGTAGCCGTTGCCGACAGCCCCACCGGCCCGTTTAAGGATGCCAAGGGATCGGCCATCATCACCAACAACCTTACCACCCAGTACACCAACATCAGCTGGGACGACATCGACCCCACCGTAATTATCGACGATGACAACCAGGCCTACCTCTTCTGGGGAAACACGCAGTGCTACTACGTGAAGCTGAAGGAGAACATGGTGGACACCGTTGGCCCCATCAGGCCCGTGCTCAACCTCCCCCACTTTACCGAGGCTCCCTGGATACACAAGAATAACGGCTGGTACTACCTCTCGTACGCCGTAGGCTTCCCCGAGAAGATCGCCTACTCGATGAGCCAAAGCATCGACGGGCCTTGGGCGTACAAGGGCATCCTAAACGAGGTGGCCGGCAACTCGAACACCAACCACCAGGCCATCGTGAAGTTTAAGGGCAGCTGGTACTTCATCTACCACAACGGCAGCATCAACACCGATGGGGGTAGCTTCCGGCGCTCGGTGTGCATCGACCGCCTGTACTACAACAAGGATAATACCATCAAGCGCATTCAGATGACCTCGGAGGGAGTTAGCCCCACCCGGTAGGTGGCTCCATAGAGCAAATACATACTGGCAAAGGCCACCCCGATAACGATCGGGGTGGCCTTTGCTGCTACTGCCCCCCTGCCACCCTACCAACCGCTACGGCCAAGGATGCAAGCATCCTCCAAAAAGAAAAGAACCTGCTCCAAGCTGCTAATAAGCTGCTCCGAATAGGTTAGTAACCTGCTCCAAACTGGTTATTACCTGCTCTGAACTGGTTATTGGCACCAGCGGTCTCGGGATTATTCACGGAACTGTGTCTACCCTATTTTTTCGGAAGCAGGAATTACGCCTGCCTTTTAGGTTAGGGCTGCTAGCGGGGCAAGGGTGGCGGAGGAACGGAGCCACTTGTATACCCTTGCCCCGCTAGGAGGCCTGGCCTTCCTTCGCGGGTGTTCTTCATGCTCCAAACTTGGCCATCCGCTCGGCAAATTTAATGCAAAGCTGCCCGTAGATGAGCTTCCACCCCGCAACTTCCCGCTTTGGGCTCGAGTTGATATCCCGAATAACGAGGTATATCAGCTTCTTGATGGCCATGTCGGAGGAGAAGCACCCCTTGGTCTTGGTCACCTTCCGCATGCGCCGGTGGATGCCCTCGATGGGGTTGGTGGTGTACATGAGCCGGCGGATCTCCCTGCCGAAGTCGAAGAAGGAGCTCAGCTTGTACCAGTTTTCCCGCCAGCTCTTGACGGCGGTGGGGTACTTCGTCCCCCAGCGCTCGGCGAAGCGCTCGAGCTCCGCCTCGCCCGCCTCCAGCGTGGGGCTGCCGTAGATGGCCCGCATGTCGGCGGTGATGGCCTTGTAGTCTTTTTTAACCACGTACTTGAGCGTGCTGCGCACCTGGTGGACGATGCAGCTCTGGATGACCGTCTCGGGAAAGGTGCTGCTGATGGCCTCGCTGAAGCCCTTGAGGTTATCCGTGCAGGCGATCAGGATGTCCTCCACGCCCCGAAGGCGCAGATCCTGCAGCACCTCCAGCCAGAAGCGGGCCGACTCGCTCCCGGCAATGTAGATGCCCAGCAGCTCCCGAAAGCCCTCCTGGCTGACCGCGTAGACGTTGTAGAGCGCCTTGCCCTGCACTGCACCGCCCTCGCGGCACTTGAAGTGGATGGCGTCGAACCAGACTATCGCGTAGAGCGGGCTCAGCGGGCGCTGCTGCCACTCCTGCAGCTCGGGGATGAGCCGATCGGTGAGCTCGCTCATCTGGGCGGGCGAGAGCGAAAGCCCGTAAACCTCCATCAGCAGCTTCCGAATGTCGGCGTAGCTCATCCCCTTGGCGTAGAGCGAGAGCACCTTCTCGCAGAGCTCGTCGTCCAGCAGCACCTGCCGCTTGGCCACGATCTCTGGGGTAAAGGATCCGTTACGGTCTCTGGGGGGGCTGAGCTCAAACTCGCCGTTCGAGCTCTTAACCGTTTTGGTGGTAGCGCCGTTGCGCTTGTTGCCCTCCGAATCCTTCAGGTGCTGCTCCAGCTCCAGCGCTAGGGCCTTCTCCAAAAAGTGCTTGAGCAGCGGGGCGAACACCCCATTCTCGCCGCTTAGGCTCTTGCGCTCGTAAAGGCCTTTGATGGCCTCCTTCTCAAATTCCTCGTAACTGAAGCTCGCTACTTTTTCTTCCTCTTTCATTGTCTGCAAAGTTATCGTTATCATTTTGCAGACACAGTTGCATGAACAGTCTCGCGGTCTCCCCTACAACCATCTCCGAGGCGGTTATTAACCTCCCTAGAGAAGGTTACAAGCTAGGCTAAGGATGGTCATCGCCCATCCCTGCACACCTTTTTCCCCAACTTGCAGCAATAGTTATCCAACTTTTCTATCTTTGCTTCTATTGATAACCATTCAACACAATTATGAAGATAGTAGTAGTTGGCTCGGGGGCTGTTGCCATAAATCTAGCCTTTGGATTCGCCACCACCACCAACTTCCAAGTGGAGATTGCCGCCCGAAACCCTCAAAAGGCAAAAGACATTATAGACGGGCTCGACCTAAAGGTTAACATTTCGTCAATCGAGAAATGCGACACCAACGCCGACCTGTACATCATTGCCGTTTCCGACCGCGCCATCGAGGAGGTGTTCCAGCAGCTCACCAAGCGGGTGTCGCCGGAAGCCTGCATTGTGCATACCTCGGGAACCACCTCTATCGATATCTTTGGGAAAGATGCCAATGCCGTTGGGGTGCTCTACCCGCTGCAAACCTTTACGCGCAACCGCATCATCGACCTGCGCGATGTGCCCTTCTACCTCGAGGCCAAGGACGAGCACCTAAAGCGCGTACTCGTTAAAGCCGTTGAGGAGCTGGAGGCTAGGTGGGACTGGCTGGAGTCGGACAAGCGTAAGGCCATCCACGTGGCCGCCGTGTTTGCCTGCAACTTTACCAACTACATGATGGCCTGCGCCAACGAGGTGCTGCACAAGGAGGGGCTAAACATCTCCGTGCTGCAGCCGCTCATCGAGGAGACCATCTCCAAGGCGCTCGAATCGGAGAACCCCATTGCCGTACAAACCGGCCCAGCACGCCGGAATGACAGCCGAACCATCTACATGCACGAGGCCTACCTCAAGAATACCCCCGAGCTAAAGGAGCTCTACTCCATCATCTCCGAAAGGATAATGAAGAAGTTTGAGTAGCCCAATCCACTAACGAGCATAATTTGGTTAGGGACGTTGCGCTGCAACGTCTCTTTTATTTTCCATATACCGGTCAGGATTGCTCCCATCCCCCGCACTTTGAAACAGTTTTTATGCAAAAAGCCGTTGAGGGTAAGCATCTATTCCCTATTTTTACGCCTTAATTGTAACGAGAAAAATTTATCACATGAATATCTCCTATAGCTGGTTGAAGGACTACCTGAAAACCGACCTTACACCCGAACAGATTTCTGAGATACTAACGTCGATTGGCCTAGAGGTGGACTCCCTCGAAAAGGAGGAGGCCATTAAGGGCGGATTGCAAGGCGTTGTTGTGGGCTACGTTGTAGAATGCGAGCGCCACCCCGATGCCGATAAGCTAAGCGTTACAAAAGTTGATGTTGGCGGCCCCGAGTTGCTACAGATCGTTTGCGGTGCGCCCAACGTGGCCGCCGGGCAAAAGGTACCCGTAGCTACCGTAGGTACCGTTCTCTACTCGGGCGACGACGAGTTTAAGATCAAGAAGTCAAAGATACGCGGCGTTGAGTCGTTGGGTATGATTTGCGCCGAAGATGAGCTGGGCCTAGGTCACTCGCACGACGGCATCATGGTGCTCGACCCCGAAACCCCAGTAGGAACACCTGCTAAGGAGTACTTCAAGCTAGAAGATGAGTACGTTTTCGAAATAGGGCTTACCCCCAACCGCGTAGATGCGGCATCGCACTACGGCATTGCCCGCGATGTGGCTGCCTACCTAAAGGTAAACGGTATTCCATCGTCGTTGGAGATGCCATCGGTAGATGCGTTTAAGGTTGATAGCACCTCGAACATCATCCCCGTAGAGGTTATGAACGCGGAGGCTTGCCCCCGCTACGCCGGCATCACCGTATCGAACGTAAAGGTTGGCCCATCGCCCGAATGGCTACAGAAGAAGCTTCGCGCCATCGGCATCAACCCAAAGAATAATGTGGTAGACATTACCAACTTCATACTTCATGAGCTTGGCCAACCGCTACACGCCTTCGATGCTGCTAAGATTGCCGGAGGTAAGATTGTGGTTCGCACCGCCCCAGAGGGAACGCCATTCACCACCCTCGACGGCGTAGAGCGCAAGCTTAACGAGGCCGACCTGATGATCTGCAACGCCAACGAGCCGATGTGCATCGCGGGTGTATTTGGAGGATTGGACTCGGGCGTTACCGAGGAAACCACCAGCATCTTCATCGAGAGTGCCTACTTTAACCCCGTATCGGTGCGCAAGACGGCCCGCCGCCACGGCTTGAATACCGATTCGTCGTTCCGCTTCGAGCGTGGAATCGATCCTCACCAAACCATCTACGCGCTTAAGCGTGCTGCCCTTCTGGTGAAGGAGCTGGCCGGTGGCGAGATCTCATCCGAAGTAATCGACATCTACCCTACCCCTATCGACAACTTTAGCGTAGAGGTATCGTTAGATAAGATGCGCAAGCTAATCGGCAAGGAGATCGAAACCGACACCATCAAGAAGATTTTAGATGCGCTAGATATAGCCATCGTTGAGGATAAGGGCGACGTGCTGCTGCTAAACGTTCCTGCCTACCGCGTAGACGTTCAGCGCGAGGCCGACGTTGTGGAGGAGGTGCTCCGCATCTACGGATACAACAACATTGAGATGCCGCTACAGGTACGCTCGACCCTATCGTTCGAGCCACGCCCCGAAAAGGATAGAATCGTGAACACCGCTTCGGACCTACTTTCGGCTAACGGATTCAACGAAATCATGTCGAACTCGCTTACCAAGGCGGCCTACTACCAAGGGCTAACGGCCTACCCCGAGGAGAAGTCGGTTCGCATCATCAACCCGCTTAGCGGCGACCTTAGCGTGATGCGCCAAACCCTATTCTTCAACGGCATGGAGGCCATTGGCCTTAACACCAGCCACCGTAACGCCGACCTTAAGCTGTACGAGTTTGGCAACGTGTACGCCTACAACGCCGAGAAGGCAACCGACGATAACCACCTGCGCGCCTACAACGAGAGCTACCACGTGGCGCTGTTCGTTACCGGCAACCGCAACGCCGAGAGCTGGAACACCAAGGTTGCGCCTAGCGACTACTTTACGCTTCGCGCCTCGGTAGAACAGCTGCTATCGCGCTTCGGCATTAGCCTGTTCGACCTAAAGGTGGAGGAGAACAGCCTCGACTTTATCAGCGATGGCGTTACCTACCTGCTAAACGGCAAGAAGCTCATCGAGATGGGCGCCGTGGCCAAGAAGTTCCGCAACATGTTCGACGTGAAGAACGAGGTGTTCTTTGCCGAGATCCGCTTCGACCTGCTGATTGGCTTCGTTCGCAAGAACAAGACCACCTTCAAGGAGATATCCAAGTTCCAGGAGGTGCGCCGCGACCTAGCCCTACTGCTCGACAAGAAGGTAACCTTCGCCCAGCTGCGCGAGACCGCCCTTCAAACCGAGAAGAAGCTGCTTAAGAAGGTTGGCCTCTTCGACGTGTACGAGGGCAAGAACCTCCCCGAAGGCAAGAAGTCGTACGCGCTTAGCTTCATCCTACAGGACGAAACCAAGACGCTCACCGACCAGCAAATCGACCGCATCATGGACAACCTGGTGAAGGCCTTCGACCGCAGCTACGGGGCTCAGCTACGATAGGCTGGAGAGAAGTGGTGCGAAGCGACATCCAGCTAGGGCGGAATTATTCGGAAGAATATAGAAACCTAGGTTTCCCCTTAGCCTTGAGGCTTTGAGATAAAGAAACTCCACGAGACCTAACAGGATTTATCCCCCTGTTAGGTCTTTTTCGTTTGCGGCAAGGCCTCTCAAACCAGCCTGCCTACTTTTTGCAGCCTGCACCTTGCTTTTTGCAGCCTACACCCTGCTTTTTGCAGCCTATACCCTGCTTTTTGCAGCCTACACCCTGCTTTTTGCAGCCTACACCCTGCTTTTTGCAGCCTACACCCTGCAATTTGCAGCCTACACCCTGCAATTTGCAGCCTCTACCCTGCTTTTTGCAGCCTCTACCCTGCTATTTGCAGCCTACACCCTGCTATTTGCAGCCTGCACCCTGCTTTTTGCAGCCTACACCCTGCAATTTGCAGCCTCTACCCTGCTTTTTGCAGCCTATTACCCTGCTTTTTGCAGCCTCTACCCAAAGATCATTAACCAACCGCTGTATCCCTCCGTAAACACCCGAAGGGAAGTAGGGGTAAAAACGGCTGAGCCTTTCGGCAGCCCCTAAGAGAAAACTGCTAAAGCAAAATTTCTGGCGTAGGCACCCTCGTCCAAAGCCACATTTCTGCCATTCTGCTATCTTTACGCCAAATTTCAGGAAAGGGTGAGTACCATTTTGCAACATAGGATCGCCGAAGGAGAAGGGCAGCATCTCGACTTTAAGTATGCCGTTACCGATTCCAAGAAGATAGCCCGCTCGCTGGCCGCCTTTGCCAACACCACGGGCGGCTCGCTGCTGCTCGGCGTTAAGGATAACGGCCGGATTGCCGGCGTGAACTCCGACGAGGAGTACTACATGATCGAAACCGCCGCCCAGCTCTACTGCAAGCCCGAAGTGCCCTTTAGCGTTATCCGCTGGGATGTCGGCGGAAAGGTGGTGCTCGAAATCGTCATCGAGGAGAGCCGCAAGAAGCCCCACACCGCCCCCGACAAGGAGATGAAGCCCACCACCTACATCCGCGTAGCCGACGAAAACATGAAGGTGGGCCGCCTGCACTCGCTCTACCTGCGGCAGTCGTGCGGGAAACAGCGCCCCGTAAGCCTTGGCGACCGCCACCAAAAGGTAATCGACTTCGTCACCCAAAACGGCCCATCATCGTTTACCCGTATCTGGAAGAAGCTGCTCCTATCAACTAAAGAGGCCGAGCGCATTGTGCTCGACCTGCTCGCCATCGGGACGCTTACCATCGAGTCCACCCACGAAGGCTCGCTGATTTCCATCAGCCACGAGGAACTGTAGCGCCGCTACTGCTCCAGCTTTTTCATCACCACCACCCTAACAATGGCAGCGTAGGTTAGCGCAAAGTAGAAGGCCGCCGTTGCAGCAAGATGAACCAGCGAGGCCACAAACGTGCGCTCTACCCCGTAGAGGCCGAACACCACCTTGCTGTAGGTAAGCACGAATATCAGCGTGGCAATTACGGTACAAATCCTGATGTAGATAACATTGTTGGTTTTAGGGATCAAATGGGTGTGGCAGCGCTCGCACACGTGCCGCTTATCATCGGCAATGCGCATGGCGTAGCTAAAGGGCACCTTGGCGCCACAAACTGGACAGGAAAACTTCTTTTCTGCAGACATCTTTACAGCATTTCTAGTGTTAAGCAGGCTCAAAGCCACCCGCTTTTGTTGATTAAGCCGAGGACCAGCGGTACAAATTCGCTACTCCCCCCTGCGCCTGTTTCGTCGGATCACCCAAAAGTCCAGCCCGTAGGTTGCCACCGACAGCACCACAAGGGAACCCCACGCCAGGCTATTCTCCCTGCTGAAGCTGGCATCGGTAAGCACAAACAGGTATAGCAGGATAAGAACGCTCACCCCCACAAGGGCATATCGAAGGTATTTCATGCTTAGGTTGATTAACGCAGGGCAAAGTAAGCAAAAACTTTGCACACGGGCTCCCCCGCAAAATCCATCGGCCGATGAGTATGCTAAAAAAAGCGAAAAGGATGATGCCCCCAAACCGCCGCCCCGCATTTTTGGTATATTGTGAAATCAGAGAGTCAGAACTAATGAAACAGAGCATGCAGCAAAAGAAGAGAGAAATTATCCTTCTCAATATTTCAGGGGAAGACAAAGCGGGTCTAACCTCCTCGCTAACCCAAATCCTAAGCCAGTACAACGTACAAATCCTGGACATCGGGCAGGCCACCATCCACGACGACCTCGCGCTGGGCATCCTCTTCGAGGTGCCAGAAGAGTCCGAGTCGTCGCCCATCCTCAAAGACCTCCTATTTAAGAGCTACGAGATGGGCGTCAACGTAAAGTTCACCCCCATCTCCGAAGAGCGCTACAACGGCTGGGTAAACCACCAGGGCAAAGACCGCTACATCCTCACCCTGCTCGCCCGCAAGCTCACCGCCGAGCACCTAGCCCGAACCACCAGTATTATCGCCGAGCAGGGGCTCAACATCGACCTTATCACCCGCCTGTCGGGCCGCACCCCGCTCGATGGCGACACCAGCAAAACAAAGGCAGTGGTAGAGCTATCGATTCGTGGAACCCCCAAGGATATCGATAAGATGAAAAGCGAATTCGTAAAGATATCCGGCGAAACAGGCGTAGATGTAGCCTTTCAGGTCGACAACATCTTCCGCCGCAACCGCCGCCTGATATGCTTCGATATGGACTCAACCCTCATCCAAACCGAGGTGATCGACGAGCTGGCCGAACGCGCCGGCGTAGGCGACCAAGTAAGGGCCATCACCGAAGATGCCATGCAGGGAAAACTCGATTTTAAGGAAAGCTTCATCAAGCGCGTATCGCTCCTAAAAGGATTGGACGAAAGCGTAATGAAGGAGATCGCCGAAAACCTACCCCTAACCGAAGGCGCCGAACGGCTGATGAAAACGCTGAACCGCTACGGCTACCGTACGGCCATTCTTTCGGGAGGATTCACCTACTTCGGCAACCACCTCAAGAGCAAGCTCGGCGTCGACTACGTCTTTGCCAACGACCTCGAAATAAAAGACGGGAAGCTAACAGGAAAGCACCTTGGCGATATCGTCGACGGGCAAAAGAAGGCCGAACTGCTGAAGCTGCTAGCCTTTAAGGAAGACCTACGCCTCGATCAGGTTATTGCCGTTGGCGATGGCTCCAACGATCTCCCCATGATCCAGCTCGCAGGACTTGGCATAGCCTTCCACGCCAAGCCCAAGGTAAAGGAGAAGGCCAAGCATGCGCTATCCACCATTGGCTTAGACGGCATCCTTTACCTTCTAGGATTTAGGGATAGGGAGATGATGGTGGACTAAACGATCTGATTAGCATTAATTACCATAAACAAAAAAGGAGCGACCAAACATCGCTCCTTTTTATTAGACCTGATACATTCAACAATAATATGCACACATAGAATGCAAAAAGGGTTTGCCTATTCAGACAAACCCTTCCTACTTGTGGAGAATAACGGATTCGAACCGTTGACCCTCTGCGTGCAAGGCAGATGCTCTAGCCAACTGAGCTAATCCCCCATTTAGTAGTCTCGCGCGGATTTGAACCGCGGACCCCTACATTATCAGTGTAGTGCTCTAACCAACTGAGCTACGAGACTGTATAGTCATCAGTTTTTTAAAAAGTTCCGAAGTACAAGACTTCGGAACTCTATAGGTTTGGCGGCCACCTACTCTCCCGCTTGGTGTAGCAGTACCATCGGCGCTGGCGGGCTTAACGGCCCTGTTCGGAATGGGAAGGGGTGGAGCCCCGCCGCCTAGCCACCTAAGTCTTCTTTTAGATCCTAGTATTTAGCACCTAGATCTTAGACTTCATAGCATATGCCATTCAATCCTCATATAGCGTCTAATATCTAGCGTCTAAAATCTTATATCTTTTAGATTTTGACATTCTTCGGACGAAGCGGCGTCTGCCCGCTAAGGGCGCGGCCCTCTCGGAGCTCGTTCGGGCAATTAGTACCGCTCGGCTAAGCGCATTGCTGCGCGTACACCTGCGGCCTATCAACGTGGTAGTCTCCCACGGCCCTTAAGGGAAGTCTCATCTTGAGGCAGGCTTCGCGCTTAGATGCTTTCAGCGCTTATCCCAACCGAGCGCGGCTACCCAGCGGTGCTCCTGGCGGAACAACTGGTACACCGGAGGCTCGTCCAACCCGGTCCTCTCGTACTAGGGTCAGACCCCCTCAAACTTCCTACGCCCGCAACAGATAGGGACCGAACTGTCTCACGACGTTCTGAACCCAGCTCGCGTGCCACTTTAATCGGCGAACAGCCGAACCCTTGGGACCTTCTCCAGCCCCAGGATGTGACGAGCCGACATCGAGGTGCCAAACCGCCGCGTCGATGTGAGCTCTTGGCGGCGATCAGCCTGTTATCCCCGGCGTACCTTTTATCCTTTGAGCGATGGCCCTCCCATGCGGAACCACCGGATCACTATGCCCTGCTTTCGCACCTGCTCGGCTTGTCGGCCTCACAGTCAAGCGCCCTTGTGCCATTGCACTCCACGCGCGGTTGCCATTCGCGCTGAGGGCACCTTGGGAAGCCTCCGTTACTCTTTTGGAGGCGACCACCCCAGTCAAACTACCCGCCAAGCGGTGTCTCCCTATCAGGGATTAGGCCCCGAAGTGGCGAAGGGCTGTATTTCAACGTCGGCTCCAACGATACTAGCGTACCGCCTTCACAGCCTCCAGCCTATCCTACACATCGCCACCCCAGAACCAGCGCTAAGCTGCAGTGAAGGTGCACGGGGTCTTTCCGTCCCGTTGCGGGTAATCGGCATCTTCACCGATACTACAATTTCACCGAGCTCACGGCTGAGACAGCGTCCAGATCGTTACACCATTCGTGCAGGTCGGAACTTACCCGACAAGGAATTTCGCTACCTTAGGACCGTTATAGTTACGGCCGCCGTTTACCGGGGCTTCGATTCAAAGCTTCTCTTACGATGACCTCTCCTCTTAACCTTCCGGCACCGGGCAGGTGTCAGGCCCTATACTTCACCTTTCGGTTTCGCAGAGCCCTGTGTTTTTGGTAAACAGTCGCCTGGACCTCTTCGCTGCGCCCCACGTCACCGTGGGGGCCCCTTATCCCGAAGTTACGGGGCTAGTTTGCCGAGTTCCTTAGCCGTGATTCACTCGAGCACCTCAGGATTCTCTCCTTGACCACCTGTGTCGGTTTGCGGTACGGGTGCCCAGCGCCTGATGCTTAGGGGGTTTTCTTGGAAGTCGGATTAGGGACGCTATCCGCTTGCCCGTGGGCTCGCGGTACTATCAGGTTCGGCAGGATCCGGCTATTAACCTACACCCTATACCTACACCCTTCAACCCGGCATTCCGTCGCCGGGCGGTCCTTTCACTCCTTCGTCGCCCCATCGCAGCGCTGGCCAGGGACGGAATATTAACCGTCTGTCCATCGGCATCCCCCTTCGGGTTAGCCTTAGGCCCCGCCTTACCCTGATCCGATTAGCGTTGATCAGGAAACCTTGGTCTATCGGTGGGCGGGTTTCGCACCCGCCTTGTCGTTACTCATGCCTACATTTGCTTTTCCACCAGCTCCACCAGACCTTACGGCCCAGCTTCACCGCCGGTGGAATGCTCCCCTACCATAATTTCTTATCCGCAGCTTCGGCGGACGGCTTGATGCCCGATTATTATCCACGCGCAGCCGCTCGACTAGTGAGCTGTTACGCACTCTTTAAATGAATAGCTGCTTCCAAGCTAACATCCTAGCTGTCGCTGCAGCCGCACATCGTTTCATCAACTTAGCCGCCTCTTGGGGGCCTTAGCTGGCGGTCAGGGTTCTTTCCCTCTCGTCGACGGACATTAGCACCCGCCGGCTCACTCCTGGATATCGCACCACGGCATTCGGAGTTCGTCAGGATTTGATAGGCGGTGAGGCCCTCGCATCCAATCGGTAGCTCTACCTCCATGGTGGTAAGTCCAAGGCTGCCCCTAAAGGCATTTCGGGGAGTACGAGCTATTTCCCAGCTTGATTAGCCTTTCACCCCTACCCACAGCTCATCCAGAAGCTTTTCAACGCTTATTGGTTCGGACCTCCATTCCGTATTACCGGAACTTCATCCTGGCCATGGGTAGATCGCAAGGTTTCGCGTCTGCCCCGTCCGACTTATTCGCCCTATTCAGGCTCGCTTTCGCTTCGGCTCCGTACGTAACCGCACTTAACCTTGCCGGACAGGAGCAACTCGTAGGCTCATTATGCAAAAGGCACGCCGTCACCCCACTAAAGGGCTCCGACCGCTTGTAGGCGCACGGTTTCAGGGTCTTTTTCACCCCCCTATTCGGGGTACTTTTCACCTTTCCCTCACGGTACTGGTTCACTATCGGTGTCCTATGAGTATTTAGCCTTGGCAGATGGTCCTGCCAGATTCAGACGGGGTTTCTCGTGCCCCGCCCTACTCAGGGTTCCTCCCCCGCCCACTCGCCTACGCCTACGGGGCTGTCACCCGCTATGGCACCGCTTTCCAGCGGCTTCAGCTTCGCTCGTGGTTGGTAATGGAGGCCCTACAACCCCCACCCGGCCGTAACCGGATGGGTTTGGGCTAATCCCCTTTCGCTCGCCGCTACTCGGGGAATCACTATTGTTTTCTTCTCCTGGGGGTACTTAGATGTTTCAGTTCTCCCCGTTCGCCTCCGGATTGCTCCGGATACCTGGCCTTCAGCCAGGTGGGTTGCCCCATTCGGGTATCCGCGGATCGATTCGTGCTTGCCGATCCCCGCGGCTTTTCGCAGCTTGCCACGCCCTTCGTCGCCTATAGGACCCAAGGCATCCCCCGTGCGCCCTTTTCTTACTCCTTTCCGCGCACCCGCCGGAGATCAACTCCGTCGCATGCGCCGCTTCGTCCTCAAACGTCAAAGATCTTCTGGTGCCTCCGGGTTTTAAAGCCGGATTTACCGTTTGCGCGCCACCCGCATCCGATGCGGCCGTCTGCCTCGTGGCGCTCAATATCTTTTGGGAAGTGCAGCTCTCAGATTTCGCCCTGATGGCGCTCCAGAAAGGAGGTGTTCCAGCCGCACCTTCCGGTACGGCTACCTTGTTACGACTTAACCCCAGTCACCGGTTTTACCCTAGGGCGCTCCTTGCGGTCACGCACTTCAGGTCCCCCCAGCTCCCATGGTTTGACGGGCGGTGTGTACAAGGCCCGGGAACGTATTCACCGCGCCATGGCTGATGCGCGATTACTAGCGAATCCAGCTTCACGGAGGCGGGTTGCAGCCTCCGATCCGAACTACGACCGGCTTTCGAGATTCGCGCCCCATCGCTGGGTGGCTGCCCTCTGTACCGGCCATTGTAACACGTGTGTCGCCCCAGACGTAAGGGCCGTGCTGATTTGACGTCATCCCCGCCTTCCTCGCAGCTTGCGCTGGCAGTCTCGGTAGAGTTCCCGGCTTAACCCGCTGGCAACTACCGATAGGGGTTGCGCTCGTTATGGCACTTAAGCCGACACCTCACGGCACGAGCTGACGACAACCATGCAGCACCTCGCCGACCGCCATTGCTGGCTATGAAGTTTCCCCCATATTCGTTCGGCGTTCGAGCCTGGGTAAGGTTCCTCGCGTATCATCGAATTAAACCACATGTTCCTCCGCTTGTGCGGGCCCCCGTCAATTCCTTTGAGTTTCACCGTTGCCGGCGTACTCCCCAGGTGGATGGCTTAACGCTTTCGCTAAGCCCCTGACCCTTGCAGGCCAAGAGCGAGCCATCATCGTTTACGGCGTGGACTACCAGGGTATCTAATCCTGTTTGATCCCCACGCTTTCGTGCCTCAGCGTCAATACTCAGCTGGCGAGCTGGCTCCCCAATCGGCGTTCTGCGCGATATCTATGCATTTCACCGCTACACCGCGCATTCCGCCCGCCTCGCTAAGATTCTAGCCCAGCAGTATCAACGGCAGCTCTCCTGTGGAGCAGGAGCCTTTCACCGCTGACTGACCGGGCCGCCTACGCACCCTTTAAACCCAATGAATCCGGATAACGCTCGGGTCCTCCGTATTACCGCGGCTGCTGGCACGGAGTTAGCCGACCCTTATTCGTCTGGTACTTGCAGGCAGGGACACGTCCCTGCGGTTACCCCCAGACAAAAGCGGTTTACGACGCGTAGCGCCTTCTTCCCGCACGCGGCATGGCTGGTTCAGGCTTGCGCCCATTGACCAATATTCCTCACTGCTGCCTCCCGTAGGAGTCTGGGCCGTGTCTCAGTCCCAGTGTGGGGGGCCTTCCTCTCAGAACCCCTAGCCATCGTAGCCATGGTAGGCCGTTACCCTACCATCAAGCTAATGGCACGCATGCCCATCCTTTACCGATAAATCTTTACCCCAAATCCGATGCCGGACCTGGGAGCCATGGGGCATTAATCCGCCTTTCGACGGGCTATTCCCCTGTAAAGGGTAGGTTGCATACGCGTTACGCACCCGTGCGCCGCTCTCAAGGACCCGAAGGTCCTCTACCGCTCGACTTGCATGTGTTAGGCCTGCCGCTAGCGTTCATCCTGAGCCAGGATCAAACTCTCCATAGTAGAAGATGTTGATTTCGGGGAATTGCTTCCCCTGTTGTTTCCTTAGCCCATCAGGATTACGTTAGTCTAATAAATCATCCTAATCGTTTTCTATCTTTTCACTGCACTTCCTCAAAGAACCTATTACTTTTTGCCGCTTCTCAGCGACCCGCTCCCTCATTTGCGGGCTGCAAAGGTAGGCTTTATTTCGAAACTTCCAAGCGGTTGGCCAACTTTTTTTTCGGTTGCCCCTTCGCGGCTTTCCGTCCTAAAACCCTTCTGGGCGGCCGGTGCTCTCGCTACTCCCTCGTCCGTTCCGGCTTACCTCCTAAGCCGCTTATGTTAAAGAGCCTCGCTCCCGTTCCCGCTAGCCCTCCCTGCGAAGGCGCCGTTGTTCCCGATTGCGGATGCAAAAGTACGCCTATTTTCCGATTCCGCAACCCCTACACCATACCTTAACGCGTTAACGAACGTTGCTTGCCTTTGTAAGAGGCCGTTGAAGGGAATGTTTTTTTGAAAAAAGAACCGGAGACAGGTGCTGGTGCAGCACCTAGTTCCGCCTCCGGCAGGCTCGCCCTGCCCCAAAATGGCTCCTTACTATCAGCCGAACCGACTACCTCCTCTTGATACTACTAAAAACTAAAGGCCCGCTTTCGCGAGCCTTTATATCTATTAGAGACATATTTTCTCCACTATTTTACGGGGACATTCTTTAGTGTTTCTACCAAGAAGTTCCAGAATTTATCCACAGTATCGATCTTTACCTTCTCATCTGGTGAATGAGGGTAGCGAATGGTTGGCCCAAACGAAATCATATCCCAGCTTGGATATACGCCTCCTAGTAGACCACACTCCAACCCGGCATGAATAGCCTTGATGGTTGGTACTTTCCCGTACATCTTCTGGTAAACATTCTGCATGGTAGTGAGGATTGGAGAACTTAGATTTGGCTTCCATCCGGGATACTGCCCATCCATCCAAACTTCGAAACCTGCTAAGGTAAACACGCTGGAGATTTGACGCTCAAGGTCGAGCTTTGCGCTATCAACCGAACTACGGAGCAAACAAAGCACCTGCCCTGCCCCACTCTTCACCTCTACACGAGCAAGGTTATTGGATGTTTCTACCAGGCCTACCATCGAATCGCTCATGCGAACAACCCCATTTGGACATGCATAAATGGCATAGGTTAGCTTGTTCTGCGTTTCAGCATCCATCACTTTTGCAGGAACATCGCCTTTGCTTGCCTTAAAGGTTAAGTTTTCGTCAACCAAAGCGTATTCGGCAAGGTAAATTGCTTCAAACTCCTTCACCTTTGCCTCGAACTCTGCGGCCTTTGCTGTAGGTACTGCAACCTTAACGAAGCACTCGCGAGGGATGGCATTGCGCAAGCTACCTCCATCAACGCTGCTTACGCGAACGCCCATGCCCATAACTTCGTAAAGGAAGCGGAACATTAGCTTATTGGAGTTTCCACGCTGAAGGATAATCTCCATGCCGGAGTGCCCACCTTTTAGACCACGGATTTCGAGGTCGTAGCCAACCATTCCGGCAGGTGCAGCCTCTTCCTTATACTCGAACTTTACATTTGCATTGGTGCCACCAGCACAACCTACGTAAAGTTCGCCTTCGTCCTCCGAATCGAGGTTAAGCAGAATATCGCCCTTTAGCACGCCACCTTTTAGCCCAAAAGCGCCGGTCATTCCGGTTTCCTCATCAATAGTCATAAGAACTTCGACTGGACCGTGTGCGATATCTTTAGACTCGAGCACAGCCAACGATGCAGCAACGCCCATTCCGTTGTCGGCTCCGAGGGTGGTCCCGTTGGCGGTAACCCAATCGCCATCGATGTAAGCCTCGATAGGGTCTTTCTCGAAGTCGTGAGCCTTGTCGCTATTCTTTTGGGGAACCATGTCGAGGTGCCCCTGAAGCACAACCCCCTTGCGGTTTTCCATTCCAGCGGTCGCTGGCTTACGAACGATAACATTGCCCACCTCATCGCGGAATGCCTCGAGCCCTTGCTCCTTGGCGAAGTTCATAACGTATTGTGCGGAGGCTTCTTCGTGTCCCGATGGACGAGGAATCTGGGTGAGCGCATAAAAATGCTTCCAAATCAGCTGTGGGTTTAATCCCTTTATGTCTTTATTCATAGTAATTGGATTTCTTGATGCGTAAATATACACTCTTTTTTCAGTTTAGGCCCCAATTAAATTAACATTTATTAGCGGCGCCCTTGCTTAATAAGGCCCCTCAAAATAGTTGTCTTGCCGATAGTTCCTATATTCGCAGAAAACTTGAACCGACTTATGAGGCTAACAAAGTACCTATTTGCCGCACTTATGCTGCTAGCATTCGCGTCAAAAGCGCAGGAGCCATCTCCAATTCGATGGATGACCATTGAGGAGGCGCTGAGCGCTTCGGAGAAGAATCCGAAGAAAATCATCGTTGATATCTACACCGATTGGTGCGGCTGGTGCAAGGTTATGGACAGGGAGACTTTCAGCACCCCTGCGGTGGCGAGCTACATCACCGAAAACTACTACGCGGTGAAGCTGAATGCCGAGAAGCAAGGCTCCTTTACCTACAAGGGCAAGGTTTACTCCCTCGAAACAACCAACGGAAGATCGATAAATACATTTGTGCTTGCCATCTCGAATGGTAGCATTGGATATCCGACAACCGCCTACCTTGATGAGTCGCAGAACGTGCTAACGCTGCTATCCGGCTACCAAAAGCCCCAGCAGCTGCTGCCCATCCTTAAGTACCTCAAAGCCGACCTTTATAAAAGCATGAGCTTCGAAGATTTCATGAAGCAAGAGCAGGCAAAAGCAACGGCACCTCAGGAAACACCGGCACCTTAACATCGGCAGAACGAAAGCAGACATAGCCTCTTGCCGGTAAATGCTCGATGATGGGCTGCTGTGTACCATGACTTTTTTGGGAAGGGAATGTGGTTAGAAATCATGGTTTGACCTGACAGCTTACATGCCCAATGGTATGCAGCCATTTGAGTTGGCCTCGTATCCCAGCACCTCACCGGCTCCTACTACGGCATCGTTGGCGATATGAGTCTCAAATACGGGGCGCCGCAACTTACCGGAGTAGTCAGATAGCAGTTTAAGAGGTGCAATTTACAGCTGCTACCAGCAACCGCTCGCTTATGGCACTTGGATTTACCGTAAGCGCTATCCCCCGACACGCCATCGTAGGCACTACCGCCACCCAACGCCCAAAGGCCCGTGCACAGCCCAAACTTACGCTGCACAGCGGCAAACTGGCAATACGGAACGCAAAACTATCGCAAACTACGTCAAACTGGCAGTACACAACAGCAAACTGGCCCAACATACGCCAAACCGGCAGTGCAGAATAACAAACTGGCGTAACATACGCCAAACTGGCGGTGTAAAACCATAAACCAACACTACATACGCCAAACTGGCAGCACACAGCATCTCGCGCGCCCAACCAAATAAACGGCCATCCCGCTAAGCTCAGCATCGACACATTAGCGAGATGCAGAACAATAGAGTTCCCGCATAAATCAACAAAGGGAAATACCAGCACTCCAACTTTGCGTTGACCTATTTTCAACCAACCCCATCTGGCGAAGCAATAGATACATCACAACGTATTCCCAGCACATTGCCCAGAAGTTCACCCCTCCTTGAAAAAAGAAAACCGCACAGCTATAGGCTAACCCGATAGCTGTGCGATTCCATATTCTTTCGCTTTCTTGGACAATCAACATAAGTACAAAGAGAAATTAAGAACGGCATGGCAATCAGAAGATGCCATACCCGTCTTTACCCGCCCCTGCTGCTAAGCCTGCCCGTTGCTGCTACTCGAAAAAGGCATTGGAATAATAGGTTCCATCTCCTTAATCTTAATTTCGCCGAAATGCTGCTCGTATTTCTGAATATTGTCCTGAAGGGCCATTAGCAAACGCTTGGCATGTTCGGCAGTTAAAATCGTACGAGATTTTACCTGAGCCTTGGGCATCCCAGGCATAATTCTAATGAAATCGAGTACAAATTCAGAGGACGAGTGCGAAATAACGACAAGGTTCGAGTATACCCCTTGAGCCACTTCGTCGTTTAGCTCAATGTTTAGGTCTGGATGCTGATTGCTATCTTCCATTTCATGAATTTATTTCGGGTAAATGTATAAAAAAACCGGGGACAAGCCCCGGTTTCCTATAGTATATCAACGATTACTCTTCGGTAATATCGTCGTGCGATTTCGATCTCATCAGGCCCTGGTAGTCATCCATAGAGCCAACCACTAGCCTGTCAAACTGGCGAAGACCTGTACCTGCGGGGATTAACTTTCCGCAGATTACGTTCTCCTTCATGCCCTCTAGGTAGTCGATCTTACCGTGGATAGCGGCTTCGTTAAGCACCTTCGTCGTTTCCTGGAAGGATGCTGCCGACATGAAACTGCCGGTTTGAAGCGCAGCACGGGTAATACCTTGCATAATCTGGTTCGATGTTGCGGGAATTGCGTCGCGAGCCTCAATAAGCTTAAGGTCCTTACGCTTAAGGATGGAGTTCTCATCCCTAAGCTTACGAGCCGTGATGATCTGTCCTGCCTTAACATTCTTCGAATCGCCGGAATCAATAACAACCTTCTTGTCATAGATCCAGTCGTTTTCGGTCATGAAGTCCCACTTATCCGCAATTTGCTTTTCAAGGAACTTGGTATCCCCAGCATCAACGATTTCCACCTTGCGCATCATCTGACGAACGATAACCTCAAAGTGCTTGTCGTTAATTTTTACACCCTGCAGGCGGTACACTTCCTGAACCTCATTAACGATATACTCCTGAACCTTGGTTGGACCTTGGATGGCAAGGATGTCGCTTGGGGTAGTTGCACCATCAGAAAGCGGAATTCCGGCACGAACGTAGTCGTTCTCCTGAACAAGGATCTGACGTGAAAGTGGCACAAGGTACTTCTTCACTTCGCCAAGCTTCGAGGTTACCACAATCTCGCGGTTACCACGCTTGATCTTGCCAAGAGATACTTCACCGTCAATTTCCGAAACCACAGCAGGGTTCGAAGGATTACGTGCCTCGAAGAGCTCGGTTACACGAGGAAGACCTCCGGTGATGTCACCTGCCTTACCAACTGCACGAGGAATCTTAACCAGAATATCACCAGCCTTAACAGGATTGTCGTTTTCTACAACAATGTGCGCGCCAACTGGTAGGTTATACGATTTGTACTCTTCTCCAGCATCAGAAACAATCTTAATGCCTGGGTTCTTCGTCTTATCGCGCGATTCAGTGATCACCTTCTCGCGGTATCCGGTTTGCTCGTCAGACTCTTCGCGGTAGGTAATACCCTCCTGAACATTATCAAAGGCAATCTTACCAGTAAACTCCGAAATTATAACCGCGTTATATGGATCCCACTCAACTACTAGATCACCCTTTGTCACTTCATCACCATCCTTCATGTAAAGGATAGAACCGTATGGAATTGCGTGAGTGTAAAGAGTTATGCTGGTATTCTTGTCAACGATGCGCATTTCAGCCAAACGACCAATAACAACGTCAACATTTTTACCTTCGCCATCCACCTTTTGAACGGTACGAAGCTCATCGATTTCGATGCGACCATCGTAGCGAGCAATAACCTTAGAGTCTGTAGCAAGGTTACCTGCAGTACCACCCACGTGGAAGGTACGAAGGGTAAGCTGCGTACCGGGCTCTCCGATTGACTGTGCAGCAATTACACCAACAGCCTCTCCGATCTGAACCATTCGGCTAGTCGAAAGGTTACGCCCGTAGCACTTCGCACATACTCCCTTACGCGATTCGCAGGTAAGTACCGAACGAATTTCAACCTGTTCGATTGGTGATTCTTCAATTTCAGAAGCAATCTCCTCGGTTATCTCATCACCAGCAGCAACAATTAGCTTACCCGTGAGCGGATGGAATATATCATGAACGGTAGTACGTCCAAGAATTCTTTCATAAAGCGTCTCAACAACATCCTCGTTATTCTTGATTGCAGTTGCAACAAGACCACGAAGCGTTCCACAGTCTACTTCAGAGATAATTACGTCATGCGATACGTCAACCAGACGACGAGTTAGGTAACCCGCATCAGCCGTCTTAAGCGCGGTATCCGCAAGACCCTTACGAGCACCGTGGGTAGAAATAAAGTATTCAAGTACCGATAGCCCCTCCTTAAAGTTTGCAAGAATTGGGTTTTCGATAATCTGACCTCCTTCGGCACCAGATTTCTGAGGCTTCGCCATCAGACCACGCATACCCGAAAGCTGACGAATCTGCTCCTTAGATCCACGAGCCCCAGAGTCAAGCATCATGTAAACAGAGTTGAAGCCTTGACGGTCTTCCTTAAGCTGCTTTAGCAGAATCTGGGTAATCTTGGCGTTGGTATGTGTCCAGATGTCGATAATCTGGTTGTAGCGCTCGTTGTTGGTAATGAAACCCATGTTATAGTTGGCAACCACCTCATCAACCTGAGCATATCCATCGCGAATGAGTTCCTGCTTTTCCTTTGGAATAAGCACGTCGTCAAGATTAAACGATAGACCACCACGGAATGCCATCCCATAACCAAGGTCCTTGATATCATCGAGGAACTTAGCCGTTTTTGCAGTACCGCACTTCTTGAATACCTGCGAAATAGTATCTCTAAGCGACTTTTTAGTAGCCAACTCGTCGATAAAGCCCATTTCGTAAGGTACATTTTGGTTAAAGATCACCCTACCAACAGTAGTATCGATTAGCTCATGACCAATAACATTGCCATCAGCATCGTATTGTGGGTAGTTAACCTTAATTATTGCGTGAAGTTCTACAGCCTTTTCGTTATAGGCAATAATCACCTCTTCAGGGCTATAGAAAATAGTTCCTTCACCCTTTGCCCCCTTACGCTCCTTGGTAATGTAGTACAAACCAAGAACCATGTCCTGAGATGGTACGGTGATAGGTGCGCCATTAGCAGGGTTAAGGATATTGTGAGCACCCAACATTAGAATTTGGGCCTCAAGAATTGCAGCGTTGCCTAGAGGAAGGTGAACCGCCATCTGGTCACCATCGAAGTCCGCGTTGAATGCGGTACATGAAAGTGGGTGCAGCTGAATTGCTTTTCCTTCTATAAGCTTTGGCTGGAATGCCTGGATACCCAAACGGTGAAGGGTTGGTGCACGGTTTAGCATTATAGGATGCCCCTTGATAACATTTTCAAGAATATCCCAAACAACCGGATCCTTACGGTCAACAATCTTTTTAGCAGACTTAACGGTCTTTACAATACCACGCTCGATAAGCTTACGAATAACGAATGGCTTGTAAAGTTCAGCAGCCATGTCCTTAGGAATACCACATTCGTGCATCTTAAGTTCAGGACCGCCGACAATAACCGAACGAGCCGAATAATCGACACGCTTACCGAGCAAGTTCTGACGGAAACGTCCTTGTTTACCCTTTAGCGAATCAGAAAGCGACTTCAATGGACGGTTAGCTTCTGTCTTAACCGCATTCGACTTACGAGAGTTATCGAATAGAGAGTCAACAGCCTCTTGAAGCATACGCTTTTCGTTGCGAAGAATTACCTCAGGAGCCTTAATTTCTATCAATCTTTTCAGACGATTGTTACGGATAATAACACGTCTGTAAAGGTCGTTAAGGTCAGATGTTGCAAAGCGACCACCATCCAAGGGCACAAGCGGACGTAGTTCTGGAGGAATTACAGGAACCACCTTTAGAATCATCCATTCAGGACGATTGATGCCCTTTGATTCTCTAAAAGCTTCAACAACATTAAGACGCTTTAGTGCCTCACTCTTACGTTGCTGAGAAGTTTCTGTATTTGCCTTGTGTCGTAACGAGTATGATAAATCATCCAACTCAGTACGTTCAAGCAGTTGGTAAAGCGCCTCAGCACCCATCCCTGCAATGAACTTGTTTGGATCGCTATCATCAAGATACTGGTTTTCTTTTGGAAGCGTATCTAGAATATCTAGATATTCTTCTTCAGAAAGTTGGTCCATCTCTTTGATCCCGTCAACAGCCTTAATACCTGCCTGAATTACTACATAACGTTCGTAGTATACAACAGCATCAAGTTTCTTTGAAGGAATACCAAGAAGGTAACCAATTTTATTAGGAAGAGTACGGAAGTACCAAATATGAGCAACAGGAACCACCAACGAGATGTGTCCCATACGCTCACGGCGAACTTTCTTCTCGGTAACTTCAACCCCACATCTATCGCAAACAATACCCTTGTAGCGAATACGCTTGTACTTACCGCAGTGGCACTCGTAATCCTTTACAGGACCAAAAATGCGCTCGCAGAAAAGTCCGTCACGCTCAGGCTTATATGTACGGTAGTTGATTGTCTCAGGCTTCAAAACCTCGCCACTAGAGCGCTCGAGGATCTCTTCCGGAGAGGCTAGTCCAATAGAGATTTTGGTGAAGTTGGTTTTAACCTTATTCTCTCTTCTGAATGACATATTTTGAGCTTATTATATTCGATAAAAATGAGCCAACCCTACAAAAGTAGGGAGGCTCTATGTTTGTTACTCAAGGTTAACGCTCAATCCTAAGCCGCGAAGCTCGTGAAGAAGCACATTAAGCGATTCTGGAATACCAGCAGCTGGCATCGGCTCACCCTTAACGATTGCTTCGTAAGCTTTAGCACGCCCCATAACGTCGTCAGATTTAATGGTAAGAATTTCTTGGAGGATGTTCGACGCACCGAATGCTTCAAGTGCCCAAACTTCCATTTCCCCGAAACGTTGACCACCAAACTGTGCTTTACCTCCAAGTGGCTGCTGAGTGATAAGCGAGTATGGTCCAATAGAACGCGCGTGCATCTTATCGTCAACCATGTGACCAAGTTTCAGCATGTAAATGATACCTACAGTTGCAGGTTGGTCAAAGCGATCACCAGTACCTCCATCATAAAGGTATGACTTACCGTTACGAGGAACGCCTGCCTTATCGGTATACTCGCCAATTTGATCGAGTTCAGCACCATCAAAAATTGGAGTTGCAAACTTAACACCAAGTTCTCTACCTGCCCAAGCTAATACGGTTTCGTATATCTGACCAAGGTTCATACGAGATGGTACACCAAGAGGGTTAAGAATAATATCAACAATTGTTCCGTCCTCTAGGAATGGCATATCCTCGTCACGTACAACTTTGGCAACAATACCCTTGTTACCGTGTCTACCTGCCATCTTGTCCCCTACTCGAATCTTACGCTTCTTGGCAATATAAACCTTAGCAAGTTGAACAATTCCTGTTGGAAGTTCATCCCCAATAGAGATGTTGAACTTCTTTCTCTTTGCTTCTGCATCAAGTTCCTTGAATTTAACAATATAGTTATTAATCAGGTTCTTGATTATATTATTCTTATCCTTATCTGTTGTCCACTTATTCGGATTTACGCTTAGGTAATCGAGTTCAACAAGTACCTTTTGGGTAAACTTAACCCCCTTACCAACAAGTTCAGTTCCGTAATAATCCTGAACTCCCTGAGAAGTTTTACCATTAACAAGATTGAACAACTTATCGACAAGTTTTACCTTAAGGTTGTTAGTCTTCTTTTCGAACTCATCATCAACCTTTTGCAGAAGTACCTTTTCGCTGACTTTTCCCTTCTTGTCCTTAAGAGAACGAGAGAACAGTTTCTTATCTATTACTACACCACGCAAAGATGGAGATGCCTTTAGCGAAGCATCCTTCACATCTCCTGCTTTATCGCCGAAAATTGCACGTAGCAGTTTCTCTTCAGGAGTGGGATCAGATTCACCCTTTGGCGTAATTTTACCAATAAGAATATCACCAGGCTCAACGGTTGCTCCAATACGGATCATACCGTTTTCGTCAAGGTTACGTGTTGCTTCTTCACTTACATTAGGAATATCAGAAGTAAGTTCTTCCAATCCGCGCTTGGTATCACGAACCTCCATAATATATTCATCAACATGAACAGAAGTAAAGATATCCTCACGAACAAGCCTTTCAGAGATTACAATACCGTCCTCAAAGTTATACCCCTTCCATGGCATGAACGCCACCTTAAGGTTTCGACCAAGAGCCAAATCTCCATTTTCGGTAGAATAACCGTCTGTTAGAATTTCTCCCTTTACAACCCTTTGCCCCTTTTCTACAATCGGACGAAGGTTGACAGAGGTACTCTGGTTGGTCTTAAGATACTTTGGAAGTTTGTAAACTTTAATCTCGGGATCGAAACTCACATAACGTTCTTCCTCGGTCATATCGTAGCGCAGATGTATTTCAGCAGCATCTACGTATTCAATAACACCATCTGCTTCTGCCACAATTTGCGTACGGCTATCGCGCACAACTTCGCCTTCCAAACCAGTTCCTACAATAGGAGCATCAGGCTGAAGAAGTGGCACAGCCTGACGCATCATGTTAGATCCCATCAACGCACGGTTTGCGTCATCATGCTCAAGGAACGGAATAAGCGATGCAGCAATCGAAGCAATCTGATTTGGAGCAACATCCATCAGTTTCACCTGCTCTGGTTCAGCGATTGGAAAGTCGCCTTCCATACGCGATTTAATGCGATTGGTAGCAAACGTACCATCTTCATTCAATGGAACACTTGCCTGCGCAATAATCTTTCCAGCTTCCTCTTCTGCAGAGAGGTATACAAGGCCTTCGGTTTCAAAGTCAACCTTCCCTTCTACAACCTTATGATAAGGAGTTTCTATGAATCCAAGATGGTTGATCTTTGCAAAAACGCAAAGCGAAGAAATAAGTCCGATATTTGGACCTTCAGGAGTTTCGATAGGACACAAACGCCCGTAGTGCGTGTAGTGTACGTCACGAACCTCGAATCCAGCACGCTCACGCGAAAGACCTCCAGGTCCTAACGCCGAAAGACGGCGTTTATGAGTCATCTCCGCAAGAGGATTGGTTTGATCCATGAACTGAGATAACTGGTTTGTTCCAAAGAACGAGTTAATAACGCTAGATAGCGTTTTAGCATTAATCAGATCGACTGGCGTAAATACCTCATTATCGCGTACGTTCATACGCTCACGAATTGTACGAGCCATACGAGCTAAACCAACACTAAACTGATTAGCCAGCTGTTCTCCTACAGTTCTCACGCGGCGATTCGACAAATGGTCAATATCATCAACGTCAGTCTTTGAGTTAATAAGCTGGATAAGATATTTAATAATGTTGATAATATCTTCTTTAGTCAACACCTTAGTATCCGAGTCGATGTTAAGATTAAGCTTTTTGTTGATACGGTAACGTCCAACCTCTCCCAAGTCATAGCGCTTATCGGAGAAGAACAACTTGTCAATAACATCACGAGCAGTAGCTTCATCTGGTGGCTCAGAATTTCTAAGTTGCCTATAGATATACACCACTGCCTCTTTTTCGGAATTACAAGGATCCTTTTGAAGGGTATTATTGATGATCGAGAAATCGGCATTTATACCCTCGTCCTTGTGAAGGAGGATAGTCTTTGCTCCCGACTCAAGAATTTCATCAATATGATCGTTCTCTAAAACAACGTCACGGTCGATAATTACCTCGTTACGCTCAATCGATACAACTTCTCCAGTATCTTCATCAACGAAGTCCTCAATCCACGATTTAAGCACACGAGCAGCCAGCTTTCGACCAATAAACTTTTTCAGATTTACTTTAGAAACCTTGATTTCATCAGCGAGATCAAAGATTTCAAGAATATCGCGATCCGTTTCGTAGCCAATCGCACGAAGAAGAGTCGTTACAGGCAACTTCTTCTTACGGTCGATATAGGCGTACATCACGCTATTAATATCAGTAGCAAATTCAATCCACGATCCTTTGAAAGGGATTACACGGGCAGAATATAGTTTTGTTCCATTTGCGTGTACGCTTTGCCCAAAGAACACGCCTGGTGAGCGGTGAAGCTGAGATACTACAACGCGCTCGGCACCGTTGATAACGAATGTTCCCTTAGGAGTCATGTAAGGAACGGTACCCAGATAGACATCCTGAATCACGGTATCAAAGTCTTCGTGTTCAGGGTCTGTACAATACAACTTTAGCTTAGCTTTTAGCGGAACGCTATAAGTTAAGCCCCTTTCAAGACACTCATCCAACGCATAGCGTGGTGGGTCAATGAAATAGTCGATAAACTCTAAAACGAAGTTATTTCGGGTATCTGTAATAGGGAAATTTTCCATGAAAACCTTGTAGAGCCCTTCATTTTTTCTATTTTCGGGCGTGGTTTCCATTTGAAAGAAATCCCTGAATGATTGAAGCTGTATCTCAAGAAAATCAGGGTATGATAGCTGATGTTTCGTTGATGAAAAGCTGATTCGCTGGCTGTTTTTGTTTAGAGACATCGTTTCAAGATTTGTTGAACTAAAGTTAGAAAAAACAACAAAAAGGCTTAGAATCTAATAAAATTAGATTCTAAACCCAAATTACCTACTTACTAGGTAAATGCTATTTAACTTCAACTTCAGCTCCAGCCTCTTCAAGTTGTGCTTTAATTGATTCTGCTTCTTCCTTAGAAACTTTTTCCTTAACTGCCTTAGGAGCGCCGTCAACTAGGTCTTTTGCTTCTTTAAGACCAAGACCAGTCATTTCCTTAACAACCTTCACTACTTGAAGTTTAGCACCACCGGCTGACTTCAAGATAACGTCAAATTGAGTTTTTTCAGCAGCAGCGGCTTCTCCAGCAGCAGGTGCAGCAGCTACAGCAACTGCAGCAGCAGCAGGCTCGATGCCGTACTCGTCCTTGAGAATCTTAGCTAATTCGTTAACTTCCTTTACAGATAAATTAACCAATTCTTCTGCAAATTTCTTAAGATCTGCCATTTTACTTCGTTTTAAAAAAAATTTTGACTAAACTACTATTCTTCTCTCTCAGATAGGGTCTTAACAACACCCGATAAAATATTTCCGCCCGATTGCAGCGCAGATATAACGTTCTTCGCTGGAGATTGCAATAGGCTGATGATATCGCCGATAAGCTCTTCCTTAGACTTGATGTTAACAAGTTCTTCTAGGCTTGCTTCACCGATATAAGCGGTATCCTCTACGAATGCACCTTTAAGAACTGGCTTTTGAAGCTTATTCTTCTTACTAAACTCTTTAATTAGTTTAGCAGGAACATTGTTCTTTTCGGTTAGCATAATCGAAGTGGACCCCTTAAGCACGTCGAACAACTCAGTGCCTTGAAATTCGATTTGCTCGAGCGCCTTACGAAGTAAAGTGTTCTTTACAACGATAAGGGTAATCTCTTTCTCAAAGCATTGTCTTCTTAGTGCTGCGGTGTCTTCCGCATTTAAACCTGAAATATCAGTTAGGTAAAAATGAGGAGAATTCTTGAGTTGCTCGGCTAAACCATTGATAATAACGTTTTTCTCTTCCCTTCTCATAGTAACAAGGTTAAAAAATTACTCGTTAATTGATCTAGGATCAATTTGTAAGCCGGGGCTCATTGTCGAAGAAAGGTAAATACTCTTCATATAAGTACCCTTCGCAGCAGAAGGCTTAAGTTTGATAATTGTGTTCAAGAACTCGTGCGCATTGTCAACAAGCTTATTAGGCTCGAAAGACAACTTACCTACTGAGGTATGAACAATACCAAACTTATCTACCTTGAAATCGATCTTACCGCTCTTAACTTCCTTCACTGCTTTTCCCACTTCCATGGTAACAGTTCCGGTCTTAGGGTTGGGCATCAGACCACGAGGACCAAGGATACGACCAAGAGCACCCACCTTAGCCATTACGCTAGGCATAGTGATGATCACGTCAACATCGGTCCATCCCCCCTTGATCTTGTCGATGTATTCGTCAAGACCTACATAATCGGCTCCAGCCTCAGTGGCTTCTTGCTCCTTATCAGGGGTGCAGAGTACTAATACGCGGGTCTGCTTACCGGTACCATGAGGTAGGGTCACAACGCCTCTAACCATCTGGTTAGCTTTGCGAGGATCTACACCAAGGCGTACGTCGATATCTACTGAAGCATCGAACTTGGTAAAGGATAGTTCCTTTAGCAATTCTGCAGCTTCCGATAACTTGTAAACCTTGCCTGGCTCAACCTTCGATAAAGCTAGCTTCCTATTTTTGGTAAGTTTACTCATTTCTGCACGCAGTATTTATTATTACAATTGAGGGAATTCGCCTTGTACGGTAATTCCCATGCTTCTTGCTGTACCAGCAACCATTTTCATTGCCGATTCCAAGGTAAAGCAGTTCATATCAGGCATCTTGTCTTGTGCAATAGCCCTTACTTGCTCCCATGTAATGGTGGCAACTTTCTTACGGTTTGGTTCAGCAGAACCAGATTGAATTTTGGCTGCCTCTTTAAGTTGAACAGCTACTGGTGGTTGTTTTACGATAAAGTCAAACGACTTATCGCTATAAACAGTAATAATGACAGGAAGAACCTTTCCGGCCTTGTCTTGTGTCCTGGCATTGAACTGTTTGCAGAACTCCATAATATTCACACCCTTAGAACCTAAAGCAGGTCCTACTGGTGGTGATGGATTTGCTGCGCCACCTTTAATCTGCAACTTAATAAGTCCAGCGACTTCTTTAGCCATAGCAGTTTTTACTTAGTTTAACTACTCTTTTTCAACTTGCATAAAGCTCAACTCCAGAGGAGTCTTTCTGCCAAAAATTTTAACCATTACCTTGAGCTTTTTCTTATCCTCATTTACTTCTTCAATGACACCATTGAATCCGTTGAATGGTCCATCGATTACTTTAACCGATTCGCCAACCACATAAGGAATAGAAATTTCCTCTTCGCCTTCTGTAAGCTCATCAATACGACCAAGAATCCTGTTAACCTCCGCATTCCTGAGAGGGATAGGAGCGTTTTGGTTTCTAGGATCTCCTAAAAAGCCGATGATATTAGTAATGTTGGTCAAAATATGAGGAATTTCACCTACTAGCGCCGCTTCAATAAGAATATAACCGGGATAGTGTATCCTCTCCTTGCTGATCTTTTTACCATTTCTAATCTGGTAAACCTTCTCAGTAGGAATAAGCACTTGGGAAACAAAATCAGAAAGGCCTCGGTTACGTATCTCGTTTTCGATATACTCCTTTGCCTTTTTTTCCTTGCCACCAATTGCTCTTAGGACATACCACTTTTTTTCGGTTTCGCTCATCGCTCTTTCCTATTTTTATTACAGCATGCTGTAGATTAACTCCATAAGATTCCTGAAGGTGATGTCCATTGCAAAAACTACAATAGCGAATAGTAGGGAAGCAATCATAACAACTATTGCGCTATTTTGCAACGTACTCCATGAAGGCCAGGAAACCTTATTTTTGAGTTCGTTATAAGACTCTTTGAAATATTCTTTAATTCTCATAGGTCTAATTTTCTGAAGCACGGGAGGAGCGACTCGAACGCCCGACACTCGGTTTTGGAGACCGATGCTCTACCAACTGAGCTACACCCGTAAAAATAGGATTGGTCAGCAAAGACCAATCCTAGAAGTTATAAATTACTCAACAATTTCAATAATCTGTCCAGCACCTACAGTTCTACCACCTTCGCGGATAGCAAAACGTAGACCTTGGTTAAGAGCAACTGGAGTGATAAGCTCAACAGTGATAGTTACGTTATCACCAGGCATTACCATTTCTACACCTTCTGGAAGGGTAATTTCACCAGTTACGTCCAAAGTACGTAGGTAGAATTGAGGACGGTACTTGTTGTGGAATGGGGTGTGACGTCCACCTTCTTCTTTCTTAAGTACATAAATCTCAGCTTTAAACTTAGTGTGAGGAGTGATCGACCCTGGCTTAGCGATAACCATACCACGACGAATATCCTTCTTGTCAATACCACGAAGAAGTAGACCTACGTTGTCACCAGCTTCACCTTGATCAAGAAGTTTACGGAACATTTCAACGCCAGTACATACTGACTTCTTTGGCTCTTCACCAAGACCGATGATCTGAACTTCTTCACCAACCTTAACAACACCAGTTTCAATTCTACCAGTAGCAACAGTACCACGACCAGTAATCGAGAATACATCTTCAACTGGCATAAGGAATGGCTTTTCGTTGTCACGTGGAGGAATTGGGATGTACTCATCAACAGCGTTCATAAGTTCCATAATCTTATCTTCCCACTTAGCTTCGCCGTTAAGGCCACCAAGAGCAGAACCGCGGATTACAGGAGCGTTGTCACCATCGAATTGGTAGAAACTAAGAAGTTCACGAACTTCCATTTCAACAAGTTCAAGCATTTCTTCGTCTTCAACCATGTCAACCTTATTAAGGAAAACAACGATTTTAGGAACGTTTACCTGACGAGCAAGAAGAATGTGCTCACGAGTTTGTGGCATAGGACCGTCAGTAGCAGCAACTACTAGGATAGCACCGTCCATCTGAGCAGCACCAGTTACCATGTTCTTTACATAGTCGGCGTGACCTGGACAGTCCACGTGCGCGTAGTGACGATTCTCAGTTGAGTACTCAACGTGAGCAGTATTAATGGTAATACCACGCTCCTTTTCTTCAGGTGCATTGTCAATTGAGTCAAAGCTTCTCAACTCTGACAACCCTCTCTTTGCAAGTACAGTAGTAATTGCAGCAGTAAGGGTAGTCTTACCATGGTCTACGTGACCGATGGTACCTATGTTTACGTGAGGCTTCGATCTGTCAAATTTTTCTTTAGCCATAACTCCAAATTGTTAAACTGTTAGATAAATTTTATTAAACTCCAAAGAGCCGATGACGAGAATTGAACTCGTGACCCCTTCCTTACCAAGGAAGTACTCTACCACTGAGCTACATCGGCAAATCTTTTCGAGCGGAATACAAGATTTGAACTCGCAACCCTCAGTTTAGAAAACTGATGCTCTACCAACTGAGCTACTTCCGCATTTTTTGTGGGGAGAGCAGGATTCGAACCTACGAAGACATAAGTCAGCAGATTTACAGTCTGCCCCAGTTGGCCGCTTTGGTATCTCCCCTTGCTTAAACATCGCCTGTACAAACTACACTACAGGCTAAATGCCTCCAAATTCGGAGGACAAATGTACGAATAATTTACTTCACCGCAAAGACCTCTCCAGCTTTATTTTATTTTTTCATAAAGCAACCTTTCTTTTCGGAAACAGCCGCAAAAGTACAAAAGAAAAATGTAAGTTTTGGCTTATGAATCAACTAATTTAAAAAAAGGAGGAAGCCCCCTTCCTCCTTTACCGAAAAATCTTACAAGACTAAATATTTCTTGCCCTTTCCTTACTTTTAGTTAGTGATATTTTTAAAGCATCGACACATAGATCGACAGCCTCTTCAAATCTTTTTCCTTGACGCTCAACAAAAATGTCGCTACCCGATAAAGGTATCATCACTTCAACTTTTTTATTCCCCTCTGTGTAGTTTGTGTCCAACTTTAAGTATACTTCAATTGTGGTTATCTCTTCGTTGTACTTGTTCAACTTAGATAGTTTAGCCTCAACGTAATCAACAAGCTTCTTGTCGGCGTCGAATTTGATGGATTGAATCTTGATGTTCATAAAAAACCTCCTAACTGTTTTTGTGGACTCTAGGGTGAGCCTTCATATATGAAGTCTTTATCTTTTCCAACGTGTTGTGAGTGTATATTTGCGTTGTCCCTAACGACGAGTGCCCCAACATTTCCTTTATGCTAAGCAAATCAGCTCCATTATCTAAAAGATGCGTCGCGAAGGTATGCCTTAACACGTGCGGGCTTCTTTTCCCATTAACACCAGCATTTTTCAACATTTCTTTTACAACTCTTTCAACGAGTTTAGGGTATATTTGTTCACCCTTTGCAGTTAAAAAGAGATAAGGTGTCGGACGCTCGCTAAAGAACTCCTCCCTTTGGCTAATATAGCATTTTAAAAGCGAATTAGTACTTGGAATGAGTGGAATTATTCGTTCTTTTTTTCCTTTCCCAAACACTCGCAAAGTTAACGTCTGGCCATCAACATCATCAACCTTTATGCCAACCAGTTCGGCACGTCGAATTCCACAGGTGTAAAGTAGTTCTACAATTAGAAGATTTCGAAAAGATACAAAGTCAGAACCCTCATTACGCGCAATCTGTTCGATAGCATCGTAACCTACAAATGCAGGAAGGCGTTTAGGCTCTTTAGGATGCATAACCTTTGCTGCCGGATTTTTACTTACGACTCCCGACCGCTTGAGGTATATATAAAAGGTATTTACGGATGCAATTTTTCGATTTACAGAGCAAGATGCCAACCTCGATTTTACAAGATTAACGACCCATCCTCTCACAAGTTGAGAGGTAACATCACTTGGAAGAAAGTTCTCAGGGGTATAACCCAAAAAATCCACAAACTGTAAAAGATCCGTTTTATAGGCTTTTACAGTATGTGGAGAATATCTTTTTTCCGCAAGAAGGTACTGTTCAAACTGAGTTATCATACTTTCTAAGATAGCCCTTTTCGACAATCTTGTAAAGGATTCTCAGTTAATTTTCACTACTCCTCTATACGCTGCAGTTGCTGGATGTAGATAGCCTTCTTAATCTGCTCACGACGCTCGATAGATGGCTTAGTAAAATACTGGCGATTTCTTAACTCCTTAAGAATGCCAGTCTTTTCAAATTTTCTCTTAAACTTTTTAAGAGCTTTCTCAATGTTTTCTCCTTCTTTGATTGGAACGATTATCATGGTTACAGTTTTTGTTTTCGAGCCGCAAAGTTACTAAATTTTCAATGTGAAAAACAAGCGTATTGATTTTTTTAATCAATTTGAGTAGTCTACATACTCACCTAACTTTTCCGAAGTAGATTTTGAGATGATTCTATCAGACACAAGCTGCTGTAAATTCCGTATTGAACCTCTCTTCGTCCGAAAATATACAATATTTCGTGCTTCATAAGGAGATATGTACGGATGGCGCTTAAGTGTCTCTACATCTGCAGTGTTTATACATATTTTTGTCCATTTTGAAGGTCTTTTGAGTTGATTCTGTAGAAGGGAGTATTTGGAAGAGTCAATTCCATAAACTTCTAAGAGTTGTTCATTCCTAGCAAAACCTCCTAATCTCCTCCTATAATCGACAATTCTTTTAGCAATAGCAGAACCAATTCCTTTTAGTGTTTTTAAACTGGTAGTATCAGCATCATTAAGGTCGACGAGCTGAAAAACCACAGGCTGATAAACATGCCAGGGTACCGTGTCTTTAGTACTGTTTTGTATAACGATATAAGCAGCAAGCCGCTTGTAATGCTCTCCCGATACTACAAATGATCTCTTAAAATCTTCGGGTTTTCTAAATCGTCCTCCTTTAGCACGATAATTTAGAAGTGACTGTGATTGCTTTAACGAGAAGCCTAGTGCCTGATATTCTTCCAATGTTGCCGTATTGGGGTCGAATTTAAACGGAGTGAAGTTGTTACGAGAATTGGAATACGAAGAAAAATTACTCCAGCCCATTTCTGCGCTACCAATTCTACTTTTTTTCTCAGACAACATCACCTGCCGTTCAAAATCTTTAATCTTTCTCGAAATATCTGGTGTAACTAATACTTTTTGCTTAGGATTGTACGATATAGTAAAAATCATTAGGGCAACAAACACTGCCGATAAGAGGATTATTCCCCTCTGCTCCCATTTGGCGAATGTCAAGAATTCCTTGATATATCGTTTAATTGTTATCACTGTTAAAATGGATAACCAATACCTATGTGATACGAAAAGTTATCACTTTTAGGCATTCGACTAAGCAGAAAACGATTTCCGTATGGTTTTGTAGGATCAATCATCTTAATCCCTACATCAAACCGCACTATAAGATAACCTAGATTCAATCTTAAGCCAAGACCTGTATTTGTCGCTATTTGGCTCAAAAAAGTATCTATCTTAAACGTTTCATTCGATTGCCTATGGTCTCGCGGGAGGAACCAAACATTACCTGCATCAAGAAATACCCCCCCCTCAAGCGACCAAAAAAGTTTATATCGATACTCAAGATTCCCTTCAAGTTTAAAATCCCCCAAGCCTCTCATTACTGAATCAGAAGCAGCACCTGGTCCGAGCATACGAACCTGCCAACCTCGCATACTATTCGCGCCTCCCACATAATAATACTTTTCGTAAGGCAATGCTGAAGAATTACCGTACGGAAAAGAGGCTCCTATCTGAAATCGATACACCACCCTATTTTTAGAGTCAAGACGTTGATTGTAAACTACGGTATAATCAGTTCCAACAAATTGAGCATAGGGCATTCCCCAAATAGAACTCACCGATGAGTTATCTGCACTTTTAATCTTTTTTAAAATCGGATTAAACAAACTAACAACATTTCCACCTGCCTCTATATTTAAAATCGAATAAAAATAACTAGACTGGCTATTAAGTTGTTGCGTATTATAAACTATAGAAAATATACCTGAAGAAATAAAGTGGTTGGAAAAAGTAGCTGCTAACAAAGGCTTGTTTCCCAAATATTTTTTAAGGCTATCATCATTAGACATTTTAATAATACTCAAATTAATAGGAGTATAAGAAATAGCAAACTTTTTTTTAGTCATCCAGCTATATCCAAAACCAAAATTAACTAGGTTTCTAGTGTAATATGGCCGACTTTGAAAATTATAACTTCCAGAAAATTGTGTTTTTGGAGCCTGCAACTTCAGTTTTTTCTGGAGATTAAATGGCATAAGAAATCGAGGAACATATATTGAAGATGACACTCCATATTCTGTAGATTTATTAATCTGGTTGATAACATCCTCTTGTTGATTTCCTCTTAGGAAGTCAATAGTTCCATTAAAATTAAGGTTTAGTTGCTCAGCACCTTTAAATAAATTTAAATGAGAGTAACCTAAATTCCCTGCTACTCCCCAAATTTGAGAAGCTAAATACAGTTCCCCCTCTACCTTATAACCTTGCAGCAACATAGGAGTAAGAAAGATATTGCATACAAGTTCTTTAGCATTTTCAAAGTTTACAGTATTTTTCACATTACTATTAGCAGTCGTATTTTTTTCAGACTCATTGAACTGTATAGTTATTGTTCTAAACATCTTTAAACCCGAAAAATTATTATAGGTAGCATTAACTTGAGAGTTATCGTAAAGTTCGTCAGGTTTTATTTGTACTGCTCTATTTACTAATTCTGAGGTAACATTTTGCCTATTCAAATACTTTATATTTAAACCATTGTAAACGTATGTAGAGAACCTACTCGTATACTCTTTGTCTGTCAAAGCCATTGTTGGCTCATAGTTAGTGTAAACATTCACTTCTTTAACAATGTATTTTTCGTGTTGACTTTCTTCAACAACCCCACTATCAGCATTGTAATTTGAACTATTCTTAACAAGAAGGTTTAACGCCACCCCTTTCCCACCAACAGTAGAATCTGCCTCATAAACGATATAACTCTTATTAAAAGAGTAGTATCCCTCATTTTTAAGGGATGATACGATTCTGTCTCGCTCTTTTTCAAGCACATCAGAGTCAAAAATCATCCCGCGTTTTAACATCGATGACGTAGAATTTTTCCTTACGATAGCGATTAAAGATGAATCAGACCCGCTTATATGATAATTCAATAGCCTATAAGGAGTATTGGTTTGAACATTAATCTTTGCTGTTACGAATTTGTTTTTGCGATATACTAAAGAATCTCGAACAATTGCATTGTAGTATCCCTTTGAATTCAGGTACTGAGTTATACCTTCTAATGAACTAGTGTACAAAGAAGAATCAAATACTGCAGGAGGTGTCCCTATTTTTTGAAGCGTTTTGTTAATCCAACGTTTAAAATGAGTTTTACCAATACTATCCGACAAGTCGTAAATCCACAATTCAAACGGAATACCTAAGAATTTTCTAACTGGTTTCTGCTGAATAACACCAGACAAAGCACTTTTGCTAACCTTCTTATTATCCACTTTCAAGTCAACATCTGTAAGCAAGTAACTTCCCTTGGGAACAAACTTTGTTTGGGAGCATCCAACCAGAATTGCAGCGCACAGCAAGATATAAATTAGTCTTTTCACAAAAGGCAGAGTTACGTTATTAGAACAAATATAGTTGGAATGCGGATAATACTTGGTAGAATATAAAAAAAATGCTCGATTCACATCGAGCACTTTCAACCTCTAAACACCATTGCTACTTTATAGTAGCGAAGTTAACCACTTATCTATTTGTCTTAAGCAATTTAACCGAATTGCTTAATCTTCTCTAGGAACTTTAGCCTATAAGAATTTAGGTGCAAAACTATGAAATTATTTCAATTTTCAACTTTTCAAATACAAAAAAATGCATTCAGTGAGAATTATTGCATGATTCATTGTCCTCCATAGATGTAAATACACATAAAAGTTGATTTAACAACTTATGAATTACCTTCCAAAGAATTAAACATATAGTTTTGCAAGATAATTGCGACAGATGACAAAAAAAGAGATTGCCGAGATTAGAAAGTTAGCCCAGAAAAAATTCAGATACGAGCAGGGCTTATTCGTTGTCGAGGGACAAAAAGCAATAAAGGAGATTATTGATGCTGGATTCCACATAGAAATGTTATATGCTAGTAATCAAAATGAACTTCCCGTAAAGGATGTCATCATGATTAGCACAACTGAAATGGAGCGGATATCCTTTCTACAAACCCCAACCAACTATTTTGCATTAGTGAGAATCCCCCAAAGTATTAATACGTATAGGGTAATCGAAGATGAATTTACGCTAGTACTTGACGAGGTTCAGGATCCTGGAAATCTAGGGACTATCATAAGACTTGCCGATTGGTTTGGAATAAGCACAATTGTGTGCAGTACAAATACAGCCGATTGCTTCAATCCTAAAGTAGTACAGGCAACAATGGGCGCTATAGCGCGACTAAAAATAATTTACTGCAACTTGCAGGAAGTCTTGAAAGATGCAAGAAGTAAAAATATCCCCATATTTGGCACATTTATGAATGGTGATAACATTTACACCATCAATCTACCTCGTTATGGGGTATTAGTTATGGGTAACGAAGGTTCCGGCATAAGCAAAGAGATTGAGCCTCTCGTCACCCAAAGGCTGACTATACCATCGTTTAAAACAGAGAATGTAGAATCGCTGAATGTAGCAATTGCAACAGCCATATGCTGCTCTGAATTTAAGCGACGTATCCTTTAGTGTTTTGCCCAATCGGCGAATTTCTCAGCAACCTTTTCACCATCGATTGCTGCAGAAACAATTCCTCCAGCATAGCCAGCACCTTCGGCACAAGGGTACAGCCCCTCAATTTGAGGATGCTGAAAGGTGTTGCTATCACGAGGAATGCGAACAGGCGAAGATGTTCGTGATTCTACACCCAGAATTAGCGCCTCGTTGGTTACAAAACCACGCATCTTCCCATTGAATGCTTTAAATCCCTCCTGGAGTCGCTTAGAAAAAAACTCTGGAAGCCAGTGATGCATTGACGAAGACTGAACACCTGGATGGTATGATGTTTTAGGTAGATCTTGAGAGAATTTGCCTTGCACAAAATCGGCTAAACGCTGGGCTGGCGAAACAACTCCATTCCCTCCATTTTCAAACGCCAACCTTTCTAGTTCCATCTGCATATGCAAGCCCGCTAAAACGCCATACTTGGAATAAGCAGCAGTATCTTCAATTCGTGTTTCGACAACAATTCCTGAATTGGCAAACCTAGAATTACGCTCCGAAGGAGACATGCCGTTTACAACAACCTCGCTTGCCCCTGTTGATGCAGGAACTATAAAACCTCCTGGACACATACAAAACGAATAAACGCCTCGACCAGCAACCTGATTTACGAGGCTGTAAGCAGCTGCAGGAAGATATTCCCCTCTGCTTGGCATGTGGTATTGTATGGAATCTATCATTGCTTGAGGATGCTCTACACGTACCCCCATTGCAAACGATTTTGCTTCGAGCAAAATACCCTTTTGATATAGCAGATGGTATATGTCGCGAGCAGAATGACCTGTAGCCAAGATTACAGCACGACCTGTTATGGTATCCCCATTGGCAATTGTAACGCCTGTAGCCTTGCCGTCCTTTATAATAATATCGGTAACACGTGCATCAAAGTGTACTTCTCCTCCCGCTGCCATTATTGTGTTTCGAATATTAGCAATAATACGGGGAAGCACATTGGTACCTATGTGAGGATGAGCATCTGAAAGGATGTTTTCGTTAGCACCATGAAAGCAAAGTGTTTCTAGGGCTTTGCGATAGTCGCCGCGTTTCTTAGAACGTGTGTACAGTTTACCATCCGAGAATGTACCTGCCCCACCCTCGCCAAATGCGTAGTTTGAATCAAGATTGATGGACTGATTTCTGTTTAACGAAGCCACATCGCGCTTTCGTGAGGACACATCTTTACCTCTCTCTAGTACAATTGGCTTATAGCCTAATTCAATTAAGCGAAGAGCAGCAAAGAGCCCGGCAGGACCTGAACCAACAATAACTACCTCATCCTTTTTAGATACATCGCCATATTCGAAGTGGTAACTTAGCGTTTGAGGCGCCGCTTCATCAACAAAAACGCGAACCCCCATATTTACCTTAACCTCTCGACTACGAGCATCAATGGAACGTCGAGTAACCATAACATAGGCTATTTGGCTGGGGTCTATATTTAGCTGCTTTGCTATTATGGGCAGGTAGTATTGCTTGTCCGACGCCTGTTTTGGCGTAAGTAACAGATTTAAATCCTGTGGCATTGACTTTATTTTGCCACAAAAGTAACCATTAAAATTGCTATTCGAAGTTAAAAGATATTACTACCATATCGGTGATTATCCCCTCAATTGACTCAGGGAAATACTCATACACCTCTTGCTTTCGGGTTGATAGCATATCCTTTAAGCCTCTTGAGTACTTTATTTCAGTAGCAAACTTGAAGTAGGGCAGATAAAAATCAACGCCAACACCCAACTCAACGTAATAGTTTAACTGATTTAATCCCATATAAACCCCTTCGCTGAATCGCTTACGGGCAGCCAAGTCGTAACGAGGCGTAAAGCCGCCTATAAAGTACGGCCTGATGTCGCTGTGCCGAACGGCACTGTACTTGAAAAGTATAGGCACCTCGATCATTGCAGACTCCACCTTCATACTGTGGTACAGAGAGTCCTTTTCACCAGTATTATGAGCGATTGCATAGAACGAGAAGGCTCGCTGCCCAAACGACATACCCGGCAACACACGAAGAGACCAGCTGCGATTTAGCCTCAACTCCGATATTATATTCACATTAAAGCCGGGAGAAACTTGCGACACATCAGTCCAAAGCAAAACCGTTTTGCCGTTCTCGTCGGTAGCGAAGAATCTTTTGCAATTCACCTCCGCATCCATATTGTTTATGCCTAACGAAAATCCAAAATGAATGCGATGACCTAAATCGTAAGCAGGGTTGGTTAGCGGGCGACTTTTTTTCAGCTGACCACAAGAATGGTTCGCCAAAAATATGGAAACACCCACTAGAAGAGCAATCTTCAACCCTATATTCATACAACTAGCCTATTTCTCGCCAATATAGATATTTGCAACCCCAAAAGTTAACGGTATGATTCTAGCTTTTGTAAAGCCAGCCTCCTTAAGTAAGGCTATAAAATCGGCACCACTTGGAAATGCCTCTACCGATTCGGGCAAATAGGTATAGGCTGAACTATCTTTAGAAAAGAATCGCCCTACAAAGGGTAGTATTTTAAAGAAGTAGAACTTATAGAGCTGCTTAATCGGGAATTTTGTTGGCATAGCAAACTCCAAGACTGCTACTCCCCCACCCGATTTCAGGACACGGTGCATCTCCCGAAGGCCTAACAACGGATTTTCGAAATTGCGAACACCAAAAGCTACTGTGGCAAAATCGAAGGTGTTGCTATCGAAGTTGATGGTTTCCGAATCACCTTGCTGAAGATATATTACATTGTCCAATCCTCGCTCCTTTACCTTGTCGATGCCCACCTCTACCATCTTAACGGCAATGTCGATACCAACGATGTTTTGAGGGTTAAGCTTAGACAGCGCGATGGCAAGATCGCCGGTGCCAGTTGCAACGTCGAGAATTCGAGATGGCTTGTACTTACCAACCTCTTTTACCAACCTTTTACGCCAAAGCTTATCGATTCCTAATGAAAGGAAGTGGTTTAGAAAATCGTACTTAGGTGCAATATTATCAAACATGCTTGCGACCTGCTCCTTCTTTGTCGACTGTGAGTCTTCGTAGGGTTTTACAACCTTTTTTGATGCCATTTTCTTTATGTTATTCTGGAATGCAAAGGAAACCTTCTTTTTTAAATCGGCAATAAAACCGTATGAAACATCATCAATTCTAATTTCACCTTTAGTTACATGTCCCAGCAAAGTAGCTGATACACCACTCTCCCCTACATAGTCAAGAAATTGCACCTCGCGATCGTCAGAAACAACCAGAACGGCACGCCCAATAGAATCATCGAATAAAAAACACTCTGGCGTTTGTTCGGAATCGCTGGTTATATCGAACCCGAGATTCTGGCTTTCGCCCATTGAGAATAGCGAGTAGAAAAGCCCTCCTTTCGAAATTGGAGCGATCGCACTCACCAGCTTTAGGCTAACCAAATGGGGAATGATGCCGCTCGAAAAAAGCAGTTCCGGATCTTGTGCAGCCCCTCCCGAACGAAGGTTTAGCATGTAGATAACATCACCCTTTTGCTTGAAGCCCGACATCAACTCGCCCACCTTCTGATCTAGCCTGGAGACCAGCCCCAAGGACAGCACGTAGGCGCTCGACAGGCAGGCGATCTCTTCCCGCTCAATGCGGCATTGGATGGAAAAGATATCGAAGAACCGGGTCAGTTCGTCAACCACCCGTTGCCCTTCTCCCGCATTCCGAGGTCGCTCGAGGAGCCGGACTAGCGCCAACGCGGGTTTCGCGCCGTATGCTTGATGCTCAAAAATCACCCTTAATGTTGAGTCCAGGTCGCCATCGCCACCGGGCACCAGCGTATTCAACGAAACGAGGAAGCGGCCAACATCCTTTACCGCAAAATACGAGGCATACGGCGAACGGGCAAAGCTGGCCTGATGCGTATTCATGCAGGGATCAAATCGAGCGGCGAGCTGGCTGCCCGATACGTACTCCATGTTTTCGAGCACATCCTGAATTGTGCGCTCGGCTGGCCGACGGGATGGTGCAGCGGCGGTATCGAATTGGGCGAACCCCACCGCCGAGTTGCCGTAGAACTGGTACTGAATGGCGGCAAGGATGATCTCGTCGAGGAGGATGGACGAGAAATGGAGCGTTTCGCCCTTCCGTACAAGAATGCTTTCGCCCACCCCCTCGGAGAGAACCCCGCAGGAGGTGAGGCTAAAGGAGCTGCAGGCCTCCTCGAACCTTTCGGCATCGGAGAATGGGACGATGCACAAAAAGGCCTTCGGCTGGATGGCTGCCGCCAACAAATCGGCATTCAACGAGAGCTTGTAGCCGAAGTGGCTCGCCATTCGGACGACGTACCCAAAGTCGGCCTCATCCCTTACCTGACAGTAGGCAATAGCGGCCCCCTCTGTGCCGAACGAGCTTAAGATACGGAGGAAATCATACTCCCCCTCTAAGCGAATGGCCGACTCCTCGCCTACGGTAACGGCATATACGTGGTACTTCGGCTGCGTAAGCGCCGAGGCCTGCGCATCGTAGGCTGGCTCGACATCCAACGAAAAAAGAATCGGCTTGGTGAGGTTATCGGCCAAGGCCAGCTTCGAGTCCACCACTGCGCATCCGCTCAAGGCGTAGTACTTCGCGGTAAGGTCTATCAGCTTTTCGATATGGAAGGTCGCCCGGTTGTGCGATGGCACCACCCCCGAAAGCAGCGAGAACAGGGGCCTGGGGTTGCTCAGCACGATGGAGGGGAACTCTACCCCATGGGCCGCAATCGTGCTGTGGCGGATTCGGAAGCCAAGGGGCAGCCCAGCGAGCAGGCTATCGGAGGGCGAGTGGGCAACGCAGTAGGTAAACAGCGCCCGAAGGGCGCCCTGCTCGGCCTGGGTAAGCCGGCCAAAATCGTCAACCTTTTCGGCCAAAAAGCGGCTGTACTGGTCGACCTCGTGTCGTGTACTATTCTCTCTGATTGTTGGCATAGGTAGCGCTTTACCTCCAAATATAAGAAATACCTACGAGTTATGTGGCTCTACGCTAATTTATTGGTTTCTGATGTAAAAAAAGCAATCCACGCAGCGCGCCACCTATCGCTCGCGGGTAGCCACGCCAGCGCTGCACCGCCTTAGGCCTTCACCGGCATGGCGCAGCCCGATGGAGCAGCTTCGCGGGCCTTGCATGGCCATTTCTCCGCCTTGCATCCCTACTCGCAGGCCTCCGATGGGGGAATTTCCACCAGCAATTGCTGAAATTAGTCATCCATTAGTGGAATTTGCACAACGAAGTGAGCAAATTAGTCAATCGCTAGCTGAATTTAGTCATTGCGATGAGTAATTTCATCATTAGCTAGTTGAATTTAGTCGAAGTGATGATGAATTTAGTCATCTGCTGGTGGAATTTAGTCATTCATTGGTGGAATTTAGTCGAAGCATTGAGTAATTTAGTCATCTATTGGTGGAATTTAGTCGAAGCTTCGTGGAATTTAATCATCCGTTGGTGGAATTTAGTCAAAGCTTCGTGCAAATTAGTCATTCACTAGTGGAATTTAGTCAAGGCGTCGAGCAATTTAATCATCTACTGGTGGAATTTAGTCAAATCAATGAGGAATTTAGTCATTTGTTGCTGGAATTTAGTCCAAGCATTGAGTACTTCTAGGCTACGACGGTGCAATTTCAGCAGTCCATGGTACTTTTTCGGGAGCTACAGACCTTTGAAGGGACGTAGCAGGGGGAGGCTTACCCAATGCAGCCTCCAAGAGCGCCGATTACGGAAGGGGATCTACCAATACAGCGCCCTCCGAGGTCCAACAGGCCAAGTCAGAAGCAGGTAGCGCGCAGGCAGGGGGCGAGCATCAGCCTGCGATGGAGGGTGGAATTTCTGAGCTAGCCGAGTAATTAACATTTCATACATCTGCCTAGCAGGCAAGCACTTTATGTGGAACGCTGGCAAAATTGCATCACCCCCCAGCAGCGCTATCAAAAACCTTTTCGTACATTTGCCCCACTTATATATACAACCGCTCAATAACACACAAACAGACCAAATGAAAAAAATAGCACTTGTTACTGGTGCGACTTCTGGAATTGGCCGGGCCACTGCTCTTCTTCTCGCAGAGAACGGCTACAATCTTATAATCACCGGACGGCGTACTGAGCTTTTAGACAACTTAAAGAAGGAAATTGAGGTAAAGTTCAAGGCAGATGTTCTTCCGCTTTGCTTCGACATCAGGGATAAGGAGCAGGTGGATAACGCCATTAGCACCCTCCACGAACGCTGGAAAAAAATTGATGTTCTGATTAACAACGCAGGGCTGGCCGCCGGGCTTAGCCACCTCCAGGATGGCCTAGAGGACGACTGGGAACGCATGGTGGACACCAACATTAAGGGGCTGCTGTACATCACCCGTAGGGTTGCCCCCATCATGGTCGAGCATAAGTCGGGCCACATCGTTAACATTGGCTCGATTGCCGGCACCGAGGTTTACGAGAATGGAAACGTGTACTGCGCCACCAAGCATGCCGTAAACGCGCTCACCAAGGCCATGCGCATCGACCTCCTGAAATCGAACGTTAAGGTAACGCAGATACGCCCTGGGATGGTGGAGACGGAGTTTTCCATCGTACGGTTCCATGGCGACGAGGAGATGGCCAAGGGCGTTTACGCGGGCATCACGCCGCTATTTGCCGAGGATATCGCGCAAACCATCATGTTTGTGCTAACTAGGCCTGCCCACGTTAGCATCAACGACATCGAGGTTACCCCTACGCAGCAAGCTAGCGCCATGTATGTAACCCGAAACCTATAGCAAAGCATACCACCAAACAGGAAGAGGCCGCCACGTGCGGCCTCTTCCTGTTTGGGCACCATCTGCATATTATTCGCTATATTGCCGCTCTACAATAACTATTGTTTCACTACACATCAGCTACCATGCTTACAAAAGTTCAATTGGCCATCGCAATGGCCGTTGTTTTGCTAGGAGCCTCGTCGTTTAAGCCCGAGGGTGCCGACACCTTTCCAACAAGCGCAGGCAAGCTCACCGTAACCCTACTGGGGCATGCCAGCCTGCTGTTTCAGGTTGATGGCAAGAACATCTACGTAGATCCCTGCAAGGCATTTATGAAGCAGGAGAACCTTCCGAAGGCCGACATCGTCATCGTAACCCACAACCACTTCGACCATCTCGATGCAAAGGAGATTGAGCAGCTTTCCTCCAGCACCACAGTCGTAGTGGCACCAGAGCAGTGCAGCGCCATAAAGCCGACGGTTATCCTAAAGAATGGGCAGAAAAAAACGATTAGCGGCATAGTTGTAGAGGCAGTGCCCGCCTACAACATACAGCACAAGAACGAAAAGGGAGAGCTCTTTCACCCCAAGGGCGACGGAAATGGCTACGTGATAACCATAGGTGGTAAACGGTTCTACGTTGCCGGAGATACCGAGGATATCCCCGAAATGGCGAGCTTAAAGAAGATTGATGTCGCCTTTCTCCCCGTTAACCTCCCCTACACCATGGATGCTACCATGTTCGAGCATGCCGTAAAGATGGTAAAGCCCACAATCGTATATCCCTACCACTATAAGGGGACGGATCTTACCGAGGTTAAAAAGAGGCTGAAAGGCATAAAAGGCGTAGAGGTCAGAATTAGGAATATCTACTAACCTTCTCGACCCTACTTCTTGGCAAATACCTTATAGAACGCTTCTAATTGCTCCTTCGTTCCAAGCACGAAAAGCTTTCCGTGGGGTTCGAGAGGGATGTCGAGCGTAGGGTTGATTAGAATTTCGCCGGCTGCAGTCTTGTAGCCAATAATGCTCACCCCAGTAGCCCTTCGGATATGCAAATCGTGGATAGGCTTACCCCAGGTCTCCTTCGAGAATATAGAGCCAAGTATCTCCCTGTAGTTGCCCGAGGCGCTATCGTTAAAGGAAAGCAGCCTCCAGAATGCCGAGATGTCGGGTTTTACAACCAGGTTTGCCATAAGGTTGCCCCCAATCTCCTCGGGTCGAATAACCGCATCGGCTCCAGCTTTTAGCATTTTATCGTACGCACTTTCCTGAGAAGCTCTACTAATTACTCGAATAGCAGGGTTAAGCCCCTTGGCGGTAAGAATAACAAAGACATTATCGGCGTCGGAAGGGAGGGTGCATATAATTGCCTTGGCATTCATAATACCAGCCTCGATAAGGCTCTTTTCGTCGGTTGCATCGCCAGCTACCATAACTAGGTCGTCCAGTTTAGGAGATTTCCGCTCACCCTTCCTGTCAACCACCACAATGTCCGAATCGGTAGACATTAACTGATAGCAGGCCGAACGTCCTGTTCGCCCTAATCCACAAATAATAACATGATTTTTCATTTTCTTGATTTTTCTCCGTAGATACTTGTGCAAAAAATACCGCCGAGCATCACCCTCTACAAAAGAATGGCTAATGAGGGTAACAGAATAAGCAAAAACACCAAGTGTTGTAAGAATTAGGAGAGAAGTGAAGATTCGCCCCATGTCGGATAACGGATGGACCTCCGAAAAGCCAACGGTTCCTATTGTAATTATGGTCATGTAGATTGCGTCGAGCAGCCTGTAATTTTCGATGTAAACAAAACCAACGGTGCCGACTGAGATTATCCCTACAATAAGAAATATTGGACGATAAATCTTGGTAACCCTAAAGAAGTTAAACATTGTATGCCAATTTTGCCCCGTAAAGGTAATTAAATTAGCATATAGGCGATATACAAAAGAGAAGCAGCCCAACGTATTGGGCTGCTTCTCTTTTTTTAAGCGATCAATTTCCAACTAACATCTAAGCGATTTATGAACAAACTTTCAATACTCGCTTTTCGTAAACTTCATGGTGTTTTAACAAGTTGAAAGTCTCAAAATAAGCATCCGGTATCACAACGAAACCCTTTTTTGAGAAATTCTCATTCTCTCAGTCACAAATGTATGCTCTTTTTTAGCCTCCCAGCATGGCAAGTTCACCAATTACGACATGCACTAGTAAAAACAAAACAGCCTAAAACATCAAAACACTAAATTTAAACACTATACAAAGCGCAAGCGTTTGCATGTCGCTGTATTTTATGCATTTTAGCATTGCTTTTTTCACGTAACCTTCCATTCGCAATAACCATCCCTACTCTTTTTGAGGTTTACATGACGTTTTAGTACCTTTGAATGACGTCCTAAAAAGCATGAAACATGAACGAAACTATTAAATGCATCTTCGAAAGAAAGAGTGTGCGCCAGTACACTAAGCAACCTGTAGATCGCCAAACGATAGAATTACTCGTAAGGGCAGCAATGGCAGCACCATCGGCAAAGAATAGGCAGCCTTGGTCTTTTATTGCAATTACAGAGAAGGAAATGCTCAACCAACTTTCGGCAAGCCTTCCCTACGCAAAAATGGTAAAAGATGCTTCTTGCGCTATTGTGGTATGCGGAGATCTTTCCAAAGCCAAAGAGGAAGATAAAGACAAGTGGGTGGTAGATTGCTCAGCAGCAACCGAGAACCTACTTCTTGCGGCAGAGTCGCTTGGGTTAGGAGCCGTTTGGACGGGCGTTTACCCTGATATGGATAGGGTTGAACTTGTAAGCAAATGCTTGAATCTCCCAAAATATGTTATCCCCCTAAATGTAGTTCCTGTTGGGCATCCTGAAGGCGAAAACAAGCCGAAGGATAAGTATAAACCAGAGCGACTAAAGTGGGAACGATGGGAATAAAAGCGTCAAGACGAGAATCAGAGAATAATAAAAGACTCGTTTACTTTCTAGCTTATAAGCCATACGGTATGCTATCTCAGTTCAGCAGGGAGGGTGATAAGCACACCCTTGCTGATCTTGGCTTCAACTTTCCCAAAGACGCCTACCCTGTTGGAAGGCTAGATCACGATAGCGAGGGCTTGCTTCTTATCACCAACGACAAGAGCCTAAACAGTCGGCTTCTGAATCCAAAACATCACTACAAAAAAACGTACTTGGTGCAGGTAGATAGGGAGATTACAGATGATGCCATAGAGCAGCTACGCAAAGGAGTTACCATAAACGTTAATGGAGAATACAGAACTCGTCCTGCTATAGTTAATCGAGTTGCAGAGCCAGATCTTCCAGAAAGAGTTCCTCCAATCCGATTTAGGATAAACGTACCTACAAGTTGGATAGAGATAACCATTACAGAAGGGAAGAATAGGCAAATAAGAAAGATGACAGCGGCTGTTGAATTCCCTACTTTACGGCTAGTAAGAAGCGCTATTGGACCATTAGTCATTGACGGCATGAATCCGGGAAATATAAAAGTGCTTACCGAAAAGGAGGTATCAACTCTGATTGATATACAATAACAGGATTAATAATTTCAGCCTTTAAAGCATCTGTAATTTGCCATACAACCAACAATCGGTCAAGAAAACTGCGAAAAAGTAAAAGTTTTCAGGAAGTATCGTGTCTAAAGACCATTAAATAGTGTATAAATCAACAGTCCATGCAATCTACTAAGTTAGTCTACAAAACAACAATGCTAATTCTAGCATGTTCCATTCTACTTGCATCCTGCTCCGATAAAAAGGGAGGAAAAAAGGATAAAGACAAAGACAAGAAACCATTGGCAGTTAATGCGCTTGTTGTCAAACCATCGAAATTAGAGGATGAGGTATCGCTTAATGGTACTCTTTTGGCAAATGAGCAGGTAGAGCTAAAGGCAGAAGCACAAGGGAAAATTATCGTCCTTAATCTTGTAGAAGGATCCTCCGTTCGAAAAGGAGCCCTCCTCGCAAAGCTCAACGATGCAGATCTGCTAGCCACATTGAAACGCCAAAAAGCACAAGAGGCTCAGCAAAGCAACGATGAGAGAAGAAAAAAAGCCCTCCTAGCCGTAAACGGAATAAGCCAGCAAGATTACGAGCAGGCAAAAACTTCGCTCGATGCCATCCGTGCCGATATCCAGATGACCCAAGCCCAAATTGCAAAAACAGAAATACGAGCCCCATTCGATGGAACCGTAGGTCTGCGCGCAGTTAGCTTAGGTGCCTTCGTCAGCCAAAGTAATACAATAGCAAAGCTGATACAAACTCACCCCCTAAAAGTCGAGTTTAATCTACCAGAGCGTTATTCCATGGTAGTAAAGAAAGGTCAGACAATCGGCTTTACCGTGGAAGGGGACAACTCTGAATACAAGGCAAAGATCTACGCAATAGAACCCGAAATAGATCCCATGACTAGAGCCGTAAAGGTTAGAGGACTTGCATCGAATGCGAAGAATATACTTTTGCCAGGTTCATATATTAAGGTAAACATTCAGTTAGAAGGAGGAAATGCGCTTCTTGTTCCTGCTGAAGCAATAGTTCCTCAGCTAGGATCTCAGAACTTATACGTAGCAAAAGGTGGCAAAGCGATGCTCACCAAGGTTAAGACTGGTTACAGAACAGGAACCCAAGTTGAAATAATTGAAGGTATTGCTCAAGGCGATACGGTTATTACCACAGGTTTAATGATGCTCAAAGACGAAAAGCCTGTAAATGTTACTGTAAAATAACCGATTCTTAACCATTCAATTCTTTGCCATGAGCATTTACGCAACAAGTATAAAACGTCCAGTTTTAACAATGGTGTACTCCATTGTTATAGTCCTTTTCGGGTTTGTTGGATTCAAGTTTTTGGGAGTTCGTGAGTACCCCAGCATCGATCCGCCTGTTGTTACCGTAGCGACAACCTATACGGGAGCAAACGCCGATGTTATTGAAGCGCAAATAACCGAACCCCTCGAAGCATCAATCAACGGTATCCAAGGCATCAAGTCGCTTTCTTCGTCGTCTTCGGATGGAAGAAGCCGTATCACCGTAGAGTTTGAGCTTGGTAAGGATATGGAAAGTGCAACCAACGACGTACGCGACCGCGTTTCGCAGGCTATCCGCCTTCTTCCCAAAGATGTTGACCCTCCCGTCGTATCGAAAGCCGACGCCGACTCCGATCCTGTAATAGCATTCTCCATACAAAGCAACAATAGGGGCTTGCTCGAACTTTCCGACTTAGCCAATAACGTGCTCAAAGAAAGGCTCCAAACCATAAATGGGGTAAGCCAGGTTGGCGTTTGGGGTGAGAAGCGCTATGCGATGAAAATAGAGCTCGATCCCGAAAAAATGGCAACCTACAAGGTTACCCCAAGCGATATCAGAAACGCGCTTGCCAAGGAGAATATCGAGCTGCCAGCAGGACGAGTTGAGGGATATAACGTAGAGTTAAGCATCAGAACGTTAGGACGACTAACTAGCGTAGATGATTTTAACAACCTTATTATAAAGGATATTGAAGGCTCCAATATTAAGCTCCGAGATGTTGGCGTTGCCAGCCTAAAGCCCGAGAATGAGCGAAGCGTCAACCGTGGGAAAGGGCTCGTTCCTCAAGTTGCCGTTGCCCTGATACCTCAACCAGGATCGAATCAAATAGAAATAGCCGATGAGGCATACACGCGCATAGCCCAGCTAAAAAAGGAGCTACCAAAGGATATCAGCATTACCCCTGTTTGGGACGTCACCAAAAATATCCGAAAAGCCATATCGGAGGTAGAGGAAACCATACTACTCGCATTCCTGCTTGTGCTGCTGGTAATATTCTTCTTCCTGCGCAGCTGGCGAACAACGCTAATCCCAATAATCGCTATCCCGATCTCGCTTATCGGCAGCTTCTTTGTGATGTACCTTGCCGGATTCTCCATCAACATACTTACACTGCTGGGAATTGTGCTTACCACAGGGCTTGTGGTGGACGATGCCATTGTGGTGCTCGAGAATATCTTTAAGCGCATCGAACGCGGCGAGGACAACTACTCGTCGAGCATGGAAGGAACGAAGGAAATCTTCTTCGCCATTTTGTCGACGACCATCACCCTTATTGCCGTTTTCTTCCCGATTATCTTCCTCCAAGGCGTCACAGGGCGACTATTCCGCGAATTTGGTATTGTGGTGGCATCTTCGATTCTTATATCGTGCTTCGTATCGCTAACCCTAACGCCTATGATGTGCGCCCGGGTTCTTAAACACAAGAAAAGCGAGAGCAAGTTCTACCAGTTTTCGGAGCGATTCTTCGAATGGCTAAGCAGCAGCTACCGCCGGGGGCTCACCCGATTCGTGAGTATCAGGTGGGTTGCCATCGTCATCATGGTTGTTTCGTTCGTGATTATTGTTGTTATTGGGAAAATGCTCCCATCGGAGCTTGCCCCACTCGAGGATAAAGGTCGTGTATCGATAATGGCAACTGCCCCCGAAGGTACCGGATTCGAAAAGATGGATAGCTACATGCTGGATCTGGCCCAAGTTGTTGATACAATACCCGAAGTAGAAAGCATTATAGCCCTAACAGCTCCTGGAAGTGGTAGCGCAAACTCGGGCTTTATCAGAATATCGCTGGTATCGGCATCAGAGCGCTCGCGAAGCCAGCAGCAAATTGCCGACGCGCTATCGGAGGTTACCAAAAAGAACAACTTTGCCAAGTCGTTTGCCATTCAAGACCAGACCATCAGCACAGGACGTGGCGGTGGAATGCCCGTTAGCTTTGTAATACAGGCACCCAACTTTGAGAAGTTGAAGGAGTACCTCCCAAAGTTCATGGATAAGGCGCAGGCAAGCTCGGTATTCCAAACCGTCGACGTCAACCTGAAGTTCAACAAGCCAGAGCTGCAGATTAAAATCAACAGGGATAAGGCTCGCTCGGTTGGCGTAACGGTAGCCGACATTTCGGAAGCGCTACAGCTATACTTTAGCGGCCAGCGCTACGGCTACTTCATCATGAACGGCAAGCAGTACCAGGTGATTGGGCAGGCCTCGCGCGACCTACGCGACGACCCCAACGATATCAAGAGCATATTCATCCGCAGCGATTCTGGTGAGCTGATCCAGCTAGGCGAGCTCGTTTCGACCATCGAGGAGAGCACTCCTCCACAACGCTACCGCTACAACCGCTACATCTCGGCAACCGTATCGGCAAACCCAGCCCCTGGAAAAACCATGGGGCAAGGAATCGACGAGATGCGTAGCATTGCGAAGGAGACGCTTGACGACTCCTTCTCCACCACCCTGTCGGGCATCTCGCAGCAGTTCGAGGAGAGTTCCAACAGCCTTTACTTTGCGTTTATACTTGCAATAGTGCTGATCTATCTGGTTCTGGCGGCCCAGTTCGAGAGCTTCCGCGATCCGCTCATCATCATGTTCACCGTTCCGCTGGCGCTGGCAGGTGCGCTGCTCTCGCTCTGGATATTCGGGCAAACGATGAACATCTTCAGCGAAATCGGCATCATCATTTTGGTGGGTATTGTAACCAAAAACGGCATCCTGATCGTAGAGTTCGCCAACCAAAAGAAGCAGCTAGGCATCAACATTCGCACGGCGGTTATCGAAGCTGCGGCACTCCGCCTTCGCCCCATCCTGATGACCAGCCTTGCTACAGTATTCGGAGCAGTGCCTATTGCGCTTGCCCTTGGTGCCGCCTCTACCAGCCGTATTCCGCTGGGGATTGTCGTAATCGGCGGCCTACTCTTCTCGCTTATCCTAACGCTTTTCGTGATTCCGGCCCTATACACCTACATGTCGAGGAAAACGGCGAACATTAGGCACGACCAGGATCAGGATCATGAGAAATTTGGTGAACAAACATCCATAGAATAATGAAAAAAACGCTACTCATACTCCTTGCTACCGCAGCACTCGGCGGGACTAGCGCCTCGGCTCAAGAGGTGCTTACCCTAAAGGATGCGGTAAGGCTGGGGCTCGAAAACGGGTACTCGATACAAATAGCCAAGAACAGCAGCAGCATTGCAGCCAACAACAACACCTACGGCAATGCCGGCTTCCTGCCCCGCGTTGACGCCACCGTTGGCGGCAACATCAAGGCATCGTCCGACAAGACCACCCGCCTCGATGGCTCCACCACATCGGCAAGCCCCCGCACGCTTAATGCCAACGCTGGGGTATCGCTCTCGTGGACGCTCTTCGACGGCATGGGCATGTTCATCGCCAAGGAGAAGCTCGACCTCCTGCAGAAGCAGGGCGAAACCACCCTCCGGGTAAACATGGAGAACTCTGCGGCGCAGATCATATCTACCTACAACGCCATCGTTCAGCAGAAGCAGCTGATAAAGGTTTTCACCGAAACCATGAGCATCTCGGAGCAGCGGGTGAGGATCGCCCAAACCGCCAAGCGGGTTGGCTCGGGGTCGGATGTTGCCCTGCTGAAAGCCGAGGTGGACTACAAGAGCGACAGCTCGAACCTCGTTCAGCAAAGCCTCGCCCTACGCAACCTGAAGGCCGACCTCAACCAGCTGCTGAGCAGAGCACCAGAAACCGCATTTGAGGTAGAGGAGCAGCAGCCAACGGCTGGCCCCATCGCCTACCCGGATATCGCCGCTAAGGCAATGGAGCAAAACCCCAGCCTGATAGAGGCACGCCAGGAGCTGAGCATCCAGCAGCTGGGCGTAAAGGAGGTAAAGTCGATGGCGATGCCCTACGTGACACTCAACTCCAGCTACACCTTCAACAAGTACAGCTACACCAACGGAAGCTACGACGCGCTCCGTTCGCACGGGCCCTACGTTGGCGTTACGGCAGGCGTAACGCTCTTCGACGGGTTTAACATCCGCCGCAACGAGCGCAACGCGCAGCTGCAGGTAAGCAGCATGGAGGTACGGGTTCAGCAGCTCGAGCAGGAGCTGCGCACCAGCATCCTAAAGACCTACAACGCCTACACCACCGCGCAGTCGGTTGTGGAGATCGAGCAAAAGTCGCTGGAGCTGGCGCAGAAGAACCTCACCATCGCCCTAAAGGCCTACGAGCAGGGGTCGATCAGCGACATCGACATGCGCGAAACCCAGCGCAGCTTCGTGGATGTATCGTACCGGCTGATCAACGCGCAGGTTAACCTGAAGAATACTGAGGTGGAGCTCCGCCGGATATCGGGCACCCTCACCCTCCCCGACCAGCAGTAGAAAGCATACGAAAAGGCGAACCGGATATCGGGTTCGCCTTTTTTATTCCCCAACCGACACCGATTTTCCCGTTCCGCCATAAGGCAGCATGCCAATTCGAAGTCCGTTTTCCCCTTTGCAGCACGACGGAAGCCCACCTGCTCCTGCGTTTATCCTTCTGGCGCCCTTCGGAACCCCAACGGCTCTTCGTTTCTGGGCTTTGTCAAATTTGTATTTTTCATCACATAAAGCGCAATAAATTTTGCAAGTGTATTTTTAATGCATAAAGTAGCATCGCAAAATTTACAAATGTATTTTACATCACCAATACTGTTATACATAAAATGCAAATGTATTTTTCAAGGCACAGTTCTCATCACAAAGAATACACTTGTATTTTTCATGCCGCAACTATCTTCACTAAGAATACAGCTGCATTTTTCACATCAACTATTGTCTTGAAAAATACATAATGATCGAAGGGGCTAAACCACGAGTAGTTGCCCTGCTGCAGCCGTACGATACCCCCAAACGGGTACAGCTTGCCCTTTCGGCGATTGGCAGAGGACTGTCGGCAAAAGCAGTTAACCTCCTGTAGCTTTTCGAAAACACATTAACGCTTTCGGATGCCCCTCTGCGGCGAGCCAAAGGCAACATTTGCTACATTTGCGGCTCACCAAAACTCAATTCATGAGCAACATCAAAACAATTATCTTCGACCTCGGCGGGGTGCTTGTCGACTGGAATCCGGAGTACGTGTACCGCAAGATATTCGACAACGACGAGCAGAAGATGAAGTGGTTTCTCACCGAGATCTGCCCCTACAGATGGAACGAGCCCCAGGATGCCGGCAAGCTGTGCCAGGTGGCTACCGCAGAGAAGGTGGCCGAGTTCCCCCAGTACAAGGAGTGGATTGAGGCCTACTACGGCCGCTGGGAGGAGATGCTGGGCGGACCGCTCCACCAAACGGTGGAAATCCTGAAGACGCTGAAGGAGAACCAGGAGTACCAGCTGCTGGCCCTTACCAACTGGAGCGCCGAAACGTTTCCAACGGCCCAAAAGCACTTCGACTTCCTCGGCTGGTTCGACGGGGTGGTGGTGTCGGGCGAGGAGAAGACGCGCAAGCCCTTCGACGACTTCTACCAGATCCTCTTCGACCGCTACTCGGTAACCCCATCGGAGGCCGTATTCATCGACGACAACAAGGCCAACGTAGAGGCAGGGCAGCGCCTCGGGCTCAACGCCATCAACTTCCGCGATGCCGAGCAGCTAAAGAAGGAGCTGGCCGCCTTCGGGGTAAACCTCTAGCAAAACCTGCACTAGCCAACCATTCGACAATACCACTATGACAAAGAAGATACACCTACGCAAGGCGCTACTAGCAGCAGGGCTGCTGCTCCTGGCAGGCGGCGCTGGCGCACAGCAGAGCTCGCTGCTCTGGAAGGTTACCGCCAAAGGTGCCGCTAAGCCAACGTTCATATTTGGGACCATCCACGCGCTGCCCCAGTCCAAGTTCTTCTTCCCCAAGGCAGCCGCCGAGGCGCTGAACGCATCCGACCGGCTGGTGCTCGAAATCGACATGGACGACGCCCAAGAGCTCTCCTCGCTTCCCGCGCTGATTGCGGCCAAGGGAAAATCCATCAAGGATTTCATGACGCCAGAAGAGCTAGAGAAGGTATCGCGCTACATGGCCGATTCGGCAGGCATCCCCTTCGAGCAGGTGGCCGCGCTTAAGCCGTTCGTGTTTACCAGCCTGCTGCTATCGAAGGTGGTGGGCTCTACCCCCGCCAGCTACGAGGAGTACCTGCTGGCGCAGGCAAAGCAGGCCAACAAACCCATTGACGGCATCGAAACGGTTGCCGAACAGGTGGAAGCCTTCGACCGCCTGCCGTTCGACAAGCAGGTGAAGCAGCTGGTGGAAATGATCTCCGACATGAGCAAAACCAGGCAGCAGTACCAGCAAATGGTGGCGGCCTACACCTCGCAGCAGCTCGACCAGATTGCAAAAATGTCGAAAGAGGAAAACAAGGAGTACCCAGAGTTCGATCAGGTACTTATCACGGATAGGAACACCAAGTGGATTCCCCGACTAAAAAAGAAAATTGATGCCGGAAGCTGCTTTATTGCCGTTGGCGCGGGGCACCTTCCCGGCAGCAACGGCATCCTGGAGCTGCTGAAGAAAAAAGGCTATACGGTAGAACCCGTTGCCATTAAGTAAGCAGGCATGATAAACAAAAAAGCGCAGGGGATAACCTCTGCGCTTTTTTGATTTATGGTAGAAACAAGTTCACTACTCGCTGCATTTCACCATTTCAACGTACTCGTCGTACCCCCTCGCCCTTAGCAGGCAGGCGTTGCACTTGCCGCACCCGTAGCCGTAGCGGTTCATGGTTAGCTCAGCATTGTAGCAGGTAAGGGTTTTATTAATGATGATATTGATATCCCCGCAGAGATCGGCAAGCATAAAGGTCTCCGCCTTGTTAAGCCACATGATTGGGGTTTCGATCTCGATGTCCACCTCGCTAGCCATATTCATGGTAGCCTTTGCCGACTGGATGAAGTCGTAGCGGCAGTCGGGATAGCCCGAGTAGTCGGTTTGGCAAACGCCAGTAACAAGCGTGTCGAAGCCTATCTTTTGGGCAAAAGTATGGGCATAAATCAGGAAGATAAGGTTTCGGTTGGGGACAAACGAGGCGGGAAGGCCACGGGTGGTCTCCGCATTCACATCGTCGCCTTTCGTCAGCAGGGCCGACTCGTTTAGCTCGGCAAATTGCACCGACAGGTCAACCACCGTTTGCGCTACGCCCAACTGGGAGCAGATGTCGGCCGCCAGCGTCAGTTCCACGCTGTGGCGCTGCCCGTAGCTAAAGCTGATAGCACGAACCTCGTCATACTTCTTCAGGGCCCAAAGCAGGCAGGTGGTGCTATCCTGTCCACCCGAGAAGATCACCAAAGCCTTCTTTCCCGTTACCTGCTTCTCGAATATTTCTAATGCTGTCATTCTAATTTCTTCTTAAGCGTACGCCGCACAAATTTAGCGCAAAAAAAAGAGGACCTGCGAAATCCTCTTTTCCGATATTCTAGTTAAAGTATCGTCCTATCTTGTTGATGGCCGACGGTAGCGCAAACACCACCACCCTATCGTAGGGAAGAATGACGGTGTCGCCGGTAACAATCAGGCTTAAATCGCCACGAACCAAACCACCAATCATTGCATCTTTAGGGAAGTTAATAGTTTTAACAGGCCCGCGAACCGCAGGGCTACCCGGCTTTACGATAAACTCCATCACCTCGGCATCCGATCCCGAAAGAACCTTTATGGACTGCACATCAGTGCTCATGGTAAAGCGGTAGATGCGACCAGCCGTAATCAGTTTCTTGTTGATTACCGTATCAACACCAACACTCTCCGCTAGCTTAATGTAGTCGAGGTTCTCGATTTCGGCAATTGTTTTATTAACGCCTAGTCGCTTGGCAAGCATGCAGGCTAGGATGTTGGTTTCCGAGTTTCCGGTAACCGCAATAAAGGCGTCAACATGCTCGAGCCCCTCCTCAATAAGGAAGTCAGAGTTACGGCCATCGCCATTCAGCACCAAGGTATTTGGCAGCTCGTCTACAAGCTTTTGGCAGCGCTCGCGGTTAATTTCCACCATCTTAACGCCTACCTTATTCTCCAAATCACGGGCAATCCATATCCCGATACGGCTTCCTCCAAGAATCATCACGCTCCGAACCTCGATTGGCGACTTACCCGTATACTTTACCAGCTCAGGAGCCCCCTTTTCGTTGGTAATAACGTAAATAATATCGCCAACCTTAAATCGTTCGGTAGCCGTTGGTATTATGGTTTCACCATTACGCGAGATGGCAACCGCCCGATAGTTTAAATCGATACGAGAAGCCGATGCCTGCAGCAACGTTTTATTAATAATTGGGGATGATTCTTCGAGCTTAAATACGACTAGTTTCAGCTTCTTATTGGCGAAATCGACGAATTCGGTAGAGAACGACTGGCTAAGAAGATCAACCACCTCGCGACCCGCAATTTTCTCTGGATAGTAAAGGTAGTCGATACCCATATCCACAAACACCTCCTTGTTGCTGGGCAACAGGTATTCGTTCTTATCGATACGCGCAATTACCTTCCGGGCGCCAAGCCTTTTGGCTAGCGATGCCGAAATGATATTTGTCTCCTCCGAAGGAGTAACCGCAATAAACAGATCCGCCTTTTCGACCCCAGCCTGCGAAAGCATTTCGAACGAAGATGGGCTTCCAGCAATGCAGGGCACATCGACATTAGCAGCAAGCTGCTTGCGCCGCTGATCGTCGTCATCAATCACCACTAAGTCGTGATACTCGTTACTCAGCATCTTTGCAAGGTGGGTTCCCACCTCTCCTGCTCCTGCAATTATTATTTTCATCCGATAATTATTTATTTCTCAGAGGTCGGATGGAACTCGAATATTGGCATTTCAAGGGTGCTTGTGCGTTCTGCCAACATGCTCGTTTCATTGCTGCGAAATTACGTCCTATCCTTGCTTACTCTTGTAATCGGCGCTATACTTACCCTTTGCCATTGCGGCAAGCTTACCTTTCACAAGCTTCTTTCTTAACGGAGAAAGCCGATCAACAAAGAGCAAACCGTCCAAATGGTCGTACTCGTGCTGAATTATTCTTGCAGCGATACCGCCGTATACTTCGGTGTACTCTACAAAGTTCTCGTCCTGATATTTAATCTTTACGGTTGCTTCACGGTAAACATCTTCGCGCACCCCAGGAAGGCTTAAGCATCCCTCATTAAATGGCCATGGTTCACCGCTACGCTCCAATATTTGAGGATTTATAAAGGCCTTCTTAAAATTTTCCAGTTTGGGATCATCTTCCGCAAAACCACTTCCATCAATTACAAATACACGAACTGATTTCCCGACCTGAGGAGCTGCAAGACCAACTCCATCGGCATGGTACATCGTTTCCCACAGGTCCTTTAAAAATGTATCTAGTCCCTCATAGCTTGGATCGATATTCTCTGCTACTTTCTTTAGAACAGGCGATCCGTAAACAAAAATTGGCAGTATCATTGGTCTAAAATTTTCGTAACTCTTTGCTCTGCATGTACGACTGCAAGATAATTGTAGCGCTAACCATATCCACCAGCGACTTATCGCGCCTATCCATCTTCTTTACGCCACCATCCAAAATAGCCTGATGCGCAATCTTCGAAGTAAAACGCTCGTCGTATGCTTCAACCTTAATCTGTGGAAAATGTTTAGCCAGCTGCTTAAGAAAGGGTTTTATGTACACCATCGACTCCGATTCACTATTGTCCATCTGCTTGGGCAGCCCTATAACAATACAATCGACGCTTTCTTTACCCAAATACTCCTTTAAAAAGGTAATAACCTGATTAGATGCGACAGTACAAAGTCCTGTTGCAATAAGCTGCATCGGGTCTGTAACCGCAATGCCAACCCGTTTCTTTCCATAATCAATAGCTAGTAGTCGTCCCAATGCTGTTTAAATAAGCTGCAAAGTTAAAAAACTAGCCAATTAATAAGGCGGATTGCCAAATCTTATTTTGAACTCGTTAATTTGCTCGGCAGATAGATTAAAAGTCTTTCCACCATGCATGAAGATTTCTCCCTTTGAGATGATCTCTACTTTTTTCAGATTTAGCAAGAGGTCGTTGGCAATCCTAGAAAATTTGCTGTCCAATAGTGTATCCTCAAGGGTATCTATGTCTTTTTCAGAAACAATACTTCGCCCCTCGATGGTATAAGCAATAACACCACCATCCTTCGACTCAAAAGCCAACACCTCTCCCAAATCCACCACTTCTAGCCCCCTCTCAGTTGGCAAACAAAGCTTATTAGGAAGCTCATTCCCTAAGTTTTCAAACAAAACGGTGTACTGAAGAGATGAATTCCGTACTATTCCCCTATTGTTTTTCACCTTATCAATAGCCTTGGTTAAATCATCCTTGCAAACTGGCTTTTGAATAAACTCAATTGCACAGTACTTTAGCGCCTTTATCGCCAAGTGATTGTATGCGGTAACAAAAACGAGCTCAAAATTACGATCAGGAAGTGCTTCTAGGATATCAAAACCGGTACCATCAGGCATCATAATGTCAAGGAATACAACATCAGGGTTATGTTCAACAATCACCTTCTTAGCTTCATTTATTGACATTGCTGTTGCTACGATATTCAAATCTTCGCAATACTTATTAAGCATAATACTTAGCGATTCCACGGCGGCTCGCTCGTCATCTACAACAATCGCCTTTATTACATCCATTGCTATTCAACAATTTGGGTTACATGTTTAACAGACACAAAATCACGAGGGAATATTAGAATCACCTCTGTTCCAAAAGCATTGCCTTCGTCGTCGTACTTATCAACGTACTCGAAACTAAATTCCTTGTTGTACAGAGATCTTAGTATCTCTATCCGTTGTCCTGTAATCTTTGTTGCAAAAGACTTATGCTTTCGAACCAAGCTCATATTCTGAATCTCTTGAGACTTAACTCGTCCAATCCCATCATCGACAATACTACACTTAACAAATGTTCCTGCATTTTGAATTTTAACCTGAATATGCCCATTGCTTGCTTTGGGCATTACACCATGCCAGATTGCATTCTCTACATAGGGCTGTATTAGAAGAGTTGGAATGTAGCTATCAGAAAGAGAAATACTCGGATCGCATTCAATGCTATATGTAAATTTTCCCTCGCAACGAAGAGATTCCAATTCTAAATAAAGTTCAAGGGATTCCAGTTCCTCCTTAAGCGTAACATTCATCCTGTTGGAGTTCTCAAGTGTCTTCCTCATCAAACTTGAGAATTTCGACAGGTAATGCAACGAAGAGTCCACATCACACTTAAGAATGTACAGCTGAATTGAGTTCAGCGTATTAAAGATAAAATGTGGATTCATTTGCAAGCTAAGGCTCTGATTTTTCCACAAGTTTTCCTTCTGCTCATGCATGCCAATTTTTCGAACAATACGCAAACGCGCACGGAAAAAAGCGAAGACGATTGCAGCTGCAGCAATTAAGCATAAACCAATAAACCAATAGGTAGCCCAAAAGGGATTTGCAATTGAGAGACTAACAACTGCCGGTTTATTCGACCATACATGGTCATTGTTTTCTGCAGCAATGGTTATCCTATAATCACCTGCTGGGAGTTTGTATAGCCTAATTGTACCTTCTGACGTATAAAACCACTTATTGCTCAGCCCATCTACTCTATAACGGTATCTTACATCACCTGCACACTTGTAGGTTAAGCCATTAAAAGAGATATCAATAAAGTTCTGATCGTGATTTAACCTCAAAAGTTGATCAAGCCCTACTTCCTTATCGTTTACCTTTACAGAAGAAATCATTACTGGAGGAGGAACATTGTTATCAGCCCCTTTCGAAACACTAAAGCGAGATAATCCTGAAATAGTAGCAAAATACACGTAGTCACCCGATACGCAAACATCCTTTACGTCATTACAAATAAGCCCATGTGATGTGTTATAGTGCTTGATGCTATATTTAAGCGGAGAGGTTTGATTAATTGCTATGCGATCTACTCCACGATTAGAACCAACCCATACCTGATTCCCCGAGAAATCAAAACTTGAGATATTGTCAGACTGTAACCCATTTCTAGTACAAATCTGGATTATTTTGCCCCTATTAAGCACTAAAATTCCATTACTTTTCGTGCCTAACCAAAGTCGGTGATCATACTTATTAATAGCACTCTTTACGATGCTCGTATTTAGCAACGAGTTCGACGCTCCTATTTGTCGAACCTTACCCCTCGAATAAAGGAATAGCGAATTAGAAGCAATCCACAAGTCCCCGTTTTGCTCTTCTGCCAACGAGTAAACAATACCGACAAAATCACCAGTCTCATACGAGTCGTAAACGACCTTGCCTTTTAATATCTTTTTAAATCCCCTATTTGATGCAACCCAAATACCTCCATCTCTCGACTTCTCTACTGCGCGTGGAAGCAATGCATAATTTGGATTTTTGTTATGCTTCACCAACGTCTTTTCTACAGGATCAATTCTGTCATTATCTATACGATAAAGAATGTCGGAACAAATCCAAACTGACTTGTTGTACCCTAGGCAACCAAGCCCCTTAACAGAAGTCGTATGATTCTTACCATCTACAAAGTGTCTAATTTCCCCATCCTTATTAATCTTCGAAACAAAGCCATCAGCATAGCCAACCCACACTTCATTGTTGTTACAGGTAACTTTCGACACCTTGTCGGAAAAAAGTCCATTCTTCGTGGTATAGTTTACAAATGATAGTGAAGGGGTGAAAAAAACACCTGAATTTAAAGTAGAAAACCAATAAGAACCTTCCCTATCCTGAAGTATTGACGTAACAATCTCTTTGTCGAGAATTTTAAATGAAGGAGCATGACTGAAATTTTCGTTTGGATAGCAGTAAGCGCCATGTCCATTTATGGATAGCCATATTTGCGAATCTCGATCCTGATAGATTCCCGTTATAGCATCAACCATTTCGTACTTTTTACACCAGCCATTCCCTGCTACGTAGACTATCCTATCCAAAGAAAATATCTTATTCCCATTCTTCAGTTTTGCAGCATAGAGATGAGTTGGAAATATCTTCGAATTATAAATAAAGGAAGTTTTTTTAGAATCACGCACTTCAATAGGTCCTGAAGGAACAAATTGAAAAGAGATAAATGGGTTACTCTTAGAAAAATCAAAAAGTACTACACTCTTTTGATTCGGATATTTAAAGCTGACGATGCCATTCTGCCTAACAACAACTGCCCCTTTTTCTTTAAATGAGATCATCACCGAAGAATCGGAAAGAGGAACAAATGAATCGCGTATATGCCCCTTATTTGTATATAAATTATCCTGAATCTGTGAATTATATATGAAAGGAACTAATTTCGAGGATCTAAAATGGTATAAGTTACCCTTTAGCGAAACAAACCAGAGCTGCTTCTTACTATCTTCTTTAATTTCGAGAATCGATGAATTTCTGAATTCTTTAGGTCTTTCAATTTGAACAAAGTGTTTCCCATCAAATTTACACACCCCATATGCTGTTGCAAACCAAATATAACCCTTAGAATCTTGATAAACCTGAAAGATTTCATTAGTTAGTAAGCCATCGGAAACGGTGTACTGCTTTAAATTCGGAACCTGGGATGTTGCACTAAAAATCAGAAGATTCAAAGTCCCGAAAAGTAATACCCTAAAAAAAAGTTTCATTAACTAACAAGGCTGAAGGTTTGACCGACAATATATAAAAAAAGGCAGGATTTTATCCTGCCTTTTCATTTATTCTAGGATTACGCTATTCTGCGGAATAATCCATATTAGCCAATCTCTTATACGAGTTATACCTCCACTTTGCATTCTCCTCAGAAGCTGCAAATAACTCATCGGCAACTTCAGGGAATCCTTTCTTAAGCGAAGTATAGCGAACCTCACTCATAAGGAAGTTTTGGAACTTCGCCCATTCTGGTTCTTTAGAGTCGATGGTAAATGGATTTTTGCCTTCTGCTTCCAGTTGTGGGTTGAAGCGATATAGATGCCAGTAACCACATTCTACAGCTAACTTCGCTTCCTTTTGAGAGTGCCCCATACCATTCTTCAAACCATGGTTAATACATGGAGAATATGCAATTATAAGCGATGGTCCTGGATAAGCCTCTGCTTCCTTAATAGCCTGGAAGTATTGGTTCTGATTTGCGCCCATCGAAACTTGGGCAACATATACATAACCATACGACATAGCAATCATGCCTAAGTCTTTCTTACGAATACGCTTACCTGATGCAGCAAATTTTGCTACTGCAGCAACAGGAGTCGACTTAGAAGACTGTCCCCCGGTATTTGAGTAAACCTCAGTATCCATTACGAGAATATTTACGTCTTCGCCAGAAGCAATTACGTGATCGAGTCCACCGAATCCTATATCGTATGCCCAACCATCACCACCGAAGATCCACTGAGATTTCTTTACGAAGTAACTCTTAATAGCAAGCAGGTCCTTAGCAACTTCTGAAGTTTCGGTTGCAAGTGCAGCCTCCAACTTTGCAGAAGCAGCACGGCTCTTTTCTGCGAAAGCCATGTTCTCGATCCACTCCTTAGCAGCAGCAGCAGTATCAGCACTAAATGATTCAAGATTAGCAACGAGCTTATTCTTGATAGTTTCTCGCATTTTTTCAACCCCTACTCGCATACCAAGACCAAACTCTGCATTATCTTCAAATAGCGAGTTTGCCCATGCAGGACCATGCCCCTTAGCATTAGTACAGTATGGAGTCGCTGGTGCAGAACCACCATAGATAGAAGAACATCCGGTAGCATTGGCAACCATCATCCTATCACCAAAAAGTTGGGTAATAGCCTTAATATATGGGGTTTCACCACATCCAGCACAAGCCCCAGAGAACTCAAATAAAGGTTGAGCAAACTGAAGATTCTTAACAGTCTTAGTCTTGTCAAGAATTGTATCCTTGTAGCCAACCTTACCATGCATGTAGTTCCAACGCTCTACCTCATTCATTTGGGTGTCGAGATGCTTCATAACAAGAGCCTTGTTAGGAGCAGGACATACATCAGCACAGTTGCCGCAACCTGTACAGTCAAGCGGACTTACCTGAATACGGAATTGGAATTCCTTAACAGCACCATTCCCCTTAACCAATTGAGTTCCTTCTGGAACACCAGCAGCCTCTTCCTGAGTTAATAGGAATGGACGGATAGCTGCGTGAGGGCATACATAAGCACACTGGTTACATTGAATACAGTTATTACCTTGCCACTCTGGAATGTTTACTGCAGCACCACGCTTTTCGTAAGCAGTAGTTCCTGCAGGGAACGTACCATCTTCCCAACCAAGGAATGCGCTAACAGGTAGATCATCCCCCATCTGTGCGTTGATTGGATCGGCTATTTTTTGGATGAACTCAGGAGCATTCGTATTGAAAGTTAGAGGCTCAGCCACAATCGAAGCCCACTCAGCAGGAACTTCAATCTTAACAGCATCACCACCACGATCAACAGCAGCATTGTTCATGTTAACAATTTCCTCGCCCTTCTTTCCGTAACTCTTTACAATAGCCTTCTTCATTTGCTCAACAGCCTTTTCATAAGGGATCACGTTGGCAATCTTAAAGAATGCTGATTGAAGAATAGTGTTGGTACGATTACCAAGACCAATCTTTTCTGCAATTGCGGTTGCGTTGATAATGTAGAAGTTTACCTTTTTCTCAGCAAGAATCTTCTTTACTGAACTTGGCAGTTTAGCCTTGGTTTCCTCTACATCCCAAACAGAGTTCAAAAGAAAAGTTCCGTTCTCCTTAATACCACGAAGCATGTCGTACTTCCAAAGGTAGGAAGGAACGTGACAAGCCACAAAATCAGGAGTTGAAACCAAGTAAGAAGAACGAATTGGAGAGTCTCCGAAACGAAGGTGAGAAATAGTGATACCACCCGATTTCTTTGAATCGTAGGCAAAATATGCCTGACAATACTTATTGGTAGAATTTCCAATAATTTTGATAGTATTCTTGTTAGCACCTACAGTACCATCAGAACCCAAACCATAGAATTTACCCTCAAAGGTACCAGCAGCTGCTAGCGAAACTTCAGGGAGTACTGGAAGCGACTTGAAAGTCACATCGTCTACGATACCAATGGTAAAGTGATCCTTTGGCTCGTTAAGCTTAAGATTCTCGTATACTGCGATGATTTGTGCTGGGGTAGTATCCTTAGAAGATAAACCGTAGCGACCACCAACAATAACTGGTGCATTTTTCTTTCCGTAGAATAGATCCTTAATCTCGAGGTATAAAGGTTCTCCATTAGCACCAGGCTCCTTTGTCCTATCAAGTACAGCAACACGCTTAACCGTTTTGGGAAGCACATCGAAGAAATACTTGGCTGAGAATGGACGGTAAAGGTGAATGTTAAGCAAACCAACCTTTTCGCCCTTTGCCGCCATTAGGTGATCAATAACTTCCTTGATAGGATCGGTTACAGATCCCATAGCAATGATAATATTTTCTGCGTTAGGATCGCCGTAGAAAGTATAAGGCTTGTACTCACGACCTGTGATCTTGCTAATCTGCTTCATGTAATCAGCAACTACATCAGGAATAGCATCGTAGTACTTATTACTAACCTCGCGAGTTTGGAAGTAAATATCAGGGTTCTGCGCTGTACCGCGGGTAACAGGATGCTCTGGGTTAAGCGCTCTATCACGGAATTCCTGTAGAGCTTGGTGGTCAAGAAGTGACTCCAAATCGGCCATATCCAACTCCTCAATTTTTTGAATTTCGTGAGAAGTACGGAATCCATCGAAGAAGTGAAGGAAAGGAATGCGAGTTTTAATCGACGTTAGGTGAGCTATACCAGCAAGATCCATAACCTCTTGAACCGAACCAGTTGCCAACATGGCAAATCCAGTAGGACGAGCGGCCATAACATCCTGATGATCACCAAAGATAGAAAGAGATTGAGCAGCCAAAGCACGAGCAGATACATGGAAAACACCAGGAAGCATTTCTCCAGAAATCTTATACATGTTTGGCAGCATCAACATAAGACCTTGCGAAGCTGTAAATGTGGTGGTTAATGCTCCAGCTTGAAGAGAACCGTGTACAGCACCAGCTGCTCCTGCTTCCGATTGCATTTCTACTACTTTAACCGTCTCTCCAAAAATGTTTTTCTTACCATTTGCGGCCCACTCGTCGACATATTCTGCCATAGTAGACGAAGGGGTGATGGGATAAATGGCCGCTACTTCGCTGAACATATAGGCGATATGCGCAGCAGCATAATTACCATCACAGGTAATGAACTTTTTGCTTTTTGTCATCGTCACTTAATTTATTAAGGAATAAGCATTTGCTTTAGTCGTGGTACAAAAATAAGGAAAAATAATAGCTCTGCCACCTTGCAATATTTGTTTGGCTATACACCAAACTAACTGCTAATTAAATAACAATTTAATTGCAGGTATTCCAGCTAATTGAAGGATTAAAATATTATAAATCAAAAAACACTTATAACCCTATTTAACAAAAGAAGAGACTCTTAAGCCTCCTCCTTTATTATTAATCGCTGTTCATCGATATTAAAAACTCCTCGTTCGAGACGGTTTTTGACATTCGATCTCGAAGAAATGTCATTGCCTCTACGGAATTCATATCCGACAGATAGTTTCGGAGTATCCAAATGCGCTGCAGCGCTTCCTTGTCGAGAAGCAGGTCGTCGCGACGAGTGCTCGAAAGGGTAACATCTACCGCAGGGAAGACTCTTCTGTTTGCCAACTTTCTATCCAACTGAAGTTCCATATTTCCAGTTCCCTTAAACTCTTCAAAGATTACATCATCCATCTTAGAACCAGTATCAGTAAGAGCTGTGGCAAGAATGGTAAGTGAACCTCCGTTTTCGATATTACGGGCAGCTCCAAAGAAGCGCTTAGGCTTATGTAGTGCGTTTGCATCTACACCACCAGAAAGCACCTTGCCCGATGCTGGTTGAACAGTATTGTACGCACGAGCCAAACGAGTAATCGAATCGAGTAAAATCACCACGTCGTGACCACACTCCACCAAACGCTTAGCCTTTTCAAGAACAATATTGGCAACCTTAACATGGCGCTCCGCAGGCTCGTCGAAGGTAGAGGCAACCACCTCTGCCTTTACACTGCGAGCCATATCAGTAACTTCCTCTGGACGTTCATCAATAAGAAGCACTATCATATATACCTCTGGATGGTTGTCGGCAATTGCATTGGCAATTTCCTTTAGAAGCATCGTTTTACCAGTTTTAGGCTGAGCAACGATAAGACCTCTTTGTCCCTTACCTATTGGAGAGAAAAGATCAACCACACGAGCAGATAGGTTATTATGTCCCTTACCAACCAAAGTGAATTTTTCGGTAGGAAATAATGGGGTTAGGTAATCGAAAGGAACACGATCGCGTATAAAATCAGGATCGCGCCCATTTATTGATTGTACCTTTATTAAAGGAAAGTACTTTTCCCCTTCTTTTGGGGGACGAATCTCACCTGTAATTGTATCGCCAGTTTTAAGCCCGAAAAGCTTAATCTGCGACATCGACACGTAAATGTCATCAGGAGAATTGAGGTAGTTGTAATCCGACGAACGCATAAAGCCATATCCATCGGGCATTATTTCGAGAACTCCAGTAGCTTTTATTCGTCCATCAAACTCGTAACGATCATTCTTTTTTGAAGAAACCGATGGCTGAGGCTCCTGACTACGTGTATCGAAGAGATCTTCTGGCATTGTAGCAGCAACCTCCTCGGGCATCTTATTTACATCTGAAGAAATAAAAACATCACCCTCATCTTCAACCTCAACTGTGGGTTCGGAGTAAGCATCCTCAATAATTTCGTCTAAAACAACTTTTTCGGAAGATGGTTGCTTCGAGCCAAGGCCTCTTTGTTCCATTGGCTGACGCTGGGATGTTTTTTCTTGACGCTGTTTGCCTTCTTGCTGACGAGAAAAGGCTCTTTCTTGTCTACCGTGTGTTTTTTCTGACTTTTGTTGAGTACTATCAGCTGAAGAGTCGGTTGAAGAGCTGGTGTCTCCAGTATATCCTACAACACGTTCGAAACGAACGCTACCTTTTTTAAGACGCTCACGCTTAATTTTAAGTTCTTCGGGATCCTGAGGTTTAAGTTCTTCTACAGATTCTACAGAAGGAACTGATTTTTCCTCCTTTTTTGAAGTCTCTTCAGTAACCTGCTTAACTTCCTTTTTATCTTCTTTCTTAGGAGCATCCGCCTTTCGACGCGAAGACACTTCCTTTTGAGGAGTCGCAGTTGCCGCCTGTAAGGCTTGCTCATCCAATATTTTATATATCAAATCTTGTTTTTTAAGCGAATCGACACGCTTAATATTAAGCTGCTTGGCTATCTCCTTTAAATCAGATAGCAGCTTGCTGTTCAGCTCTAAAATATCATACATAAATGAACTATGAATTATTCCGCTTGAAAGTTATTTCATGGAAATGTTGTGAGAAAAACTCTTGAATAACGAAAGGGGGTTGATTTTATTAGAAGACCTAAATCTCTGCAAGTATAGAACAACTCCAAAGAAATTGCAACTTTTATCAAACATTTTTGTTGAAAGAGAGTAAAAAGAACAGCAAATACTATCTTATTTTTAGAGATTTATTTGCTACACTACCTTTTTGCTTATATTCAACAAGAATTTGTTAACCAACCTAAATGTATGAGACAGCTTAAAATAACGAAACAGGTCACAAATAGAGAAACCCCATCGTTAGACAAGTACTTACACGAGATTGGGAAAGAGGATTTAATATCAGCAGAAGAAGAAATTTTGCTAGCCAGACGAATAAGACAAGGTGACCCGAAAGCGATAGAAAAGATGATCCGTGCAAACTTGCGATTTGTCGTATCTGTCGCAAAACAATATCAAAATCAAGGGCTCACTCTATCCGATCTAATTAACGAAGGAAACCTTGGACTGATTAAAGCTACCCAAAGGTTTGATGACACAAGAGGCTTCAAATTTATATCCTACGCTGTTTGGTGGATTCGGCAAGCCATTTTGCAGGCCTTAGCCGAGCAAGCGCGAATAGTAAGACTACCTTTAAATAAGATTGGTTCGCTCAACAAAATAAACAAGGCTTTTGCAGAACTTGAACAGCAGTTCGAGCGCGAACCCTCAATCGAGGAAATAGCCGATGTAGTGGAAATTGGGCCTCGCGAAATTAGGGAGGTCCTCAAAAGTTCTTCACGCCCCGTTTCAATGGATGCTCCAATAGGAACCGACGAGGATATGGCGTTACACGACATCCTGCTTGATGCCGAAGAGCAAACGCCTGATGGCGATCTTTCTTACGACTCGCTTAAAACAGAGATTCATCGTATTCTAAACTCGCTCACCGAAAGAGAATCCATCATTCTTCAACTGTACTTCGGGCTAAACGGCAACCACCCCCATACGCTAGATGAAATTGGGCTTAAGGTCGATCTTACCAGAGAACGTGTTCGCCAAATCAAGGAAAAAGCGCTACGAAAACTCAAATGTATGGCCAAAGAAAAGGTTCTTAGAGGATACTTGTAATGTATAGGAATAGGCGGATTACCCGCCTTTTCCTATTTTTGCAAAAAAATATAGCAGATGCCACGTTTAGTTTCCCCTTCGCTTCTTGCGGCCAACTTTCTTCAGCTCGACAAAGAGATCGAAATGATCAATAAAAGCCAGGCAGACTGGCTTCATCTCGACATCATGGACGGCGTATTTGTTCCCAATATTTCGTATGGAATACCTGTTCTGGAGAGTATAAAGCCATTGCTGCAAAAGCCAATGGACGTACACCTAATGATTGTCGACCCCGACAGATACGTAGAGGTATTCAGAAAAGCAGGAGCCGAAATCCTCACCGTGCACTACGAAGCCTGCCCCCACCTTCATCGCACGATTCAGCACATTACGGATAACGGAATGAAGGCTGGCGTATCGCTCAACCCTCATACGCCGGTAGCGCTGCTTGAAAACATACTAAACGATGTTGATATGGTGCTTCTGATGAGCGTTAACCCCGGATTTGGAGGACAAAAGTTCATTGAAAACACCTATAGCAAGGTAGTAGAACTGCGAAAAATGATTGAGCAAAAGGGGGCCAGTACCATTATTCAGATTGATGGCGGGGTAGACAGCACCAACGCCAAGGCTCTATACGATGCCGGAGCGGACTGCTTGGTTGCCGGTAGCGCTGTATTTAAATCAAAAGATCCGCTATTGGCTATTGAGGGTTTGAAAAATGCCTAAATAGCGTATCTTTGCAAAACTATTTTCGTACTACAATTGCAAATCATCCGAAGGGGCTGTATTGGTTTTGACAGCAAGCCGAGTCGGAGTGGTAGCATGCCGAGCGTTGTGATGCTAGCTCGTAAATATCAGGTCTCAACTTTCAAATGGCGAAAATAGCTACGCTCTCGCTGCTTAATATCACTAAGTGATTTAGCTTAATCTCAGGGTCCAAGGTGGCTCAGAGACGAGAATCCCGCCCAAGTTCCTGCTCTTTGAACAAAGGCATACGGGGTTTCAAAAAACATAGAGCTGGTAGATGTGACGCCCTTAAGCATCTATAAGATTTAGGGGATAAGGATTCGGCTAGAAGGCCTCTGTCAGGTTGAATCTCGAAAAACAAGGTGACGGCTAAGCATGTAGCGACCATTTGGGTTCCTTGTTTGGACGAGGGTTCGACACCCTCCAGCTCCACAGAAGTAAAAAGGCTATGAATCGTTCGATTTATAGCCTTTTCTTTTGCAAGCACATACTACTTGCAAGTGCAGATTCGCACGTCCTTTATTTTTCTCGCTCAAGGTTCGATAGAGACGCCCTACAGATACTGCATTTATGCCGCCTCCGTGCATGGTTGTGACTAGAGCTACATCCTTCCTCAATGATGGCTGCCGCAGTAAAATGTAAAGCTAGAGGCGTACTTTGGTCCACCATTTATCCTCCTTTATGAGAGAATGATGATTCCCCATCTTTCGAAAGAAACCAGGACTTCGCTTTATTGGCAAAGCCTAATCGGCAGACCTCCAAGGCGGCCTGTTACACCTGTTGGGGTGGTCGCTACCACCTATGAGGGTGGTCGGTTGGGCCTCGGAGGTGGTACGGAATACCTATGTAGGTGGTCGGGAACACCTGTAGGGGTGGTTGCTCGGACATTGGAGATGTTGCGATGCCTCTCGGAGGCGTTACCGCTTGCCAATTACGGCAGTTCATGTGTAGTGTGCGTCATTTTTTTGAAGGGGAAAGGAAAAAAGCGCCAGCAATACGTTGTAGTAAACCTAAAAAAGGTCAGTCCAGTAAGAAAATAGGAGACTGCTAAAACCAACATGAATCGAGGCACAGCGAGGTCCTCCACCGTTCGGCGATGGGCTTTTTATTTACGCACAGAGTTTTTGTATCTTTGCGCCAAATAAAAACAATATGAGCGCAAGCAACCAAAATTCGATATTTGGAATTCGCCCTGTGATAGAGGCCATCAACGCCGGCAAGCCGCTGGACAAGGTTATGATTAAGAACGGGCTGGAGGGCGAGCTGATTCAGGAGCTGAAGGACCTGCTCCGTAGGAAGAAGATCTTCGCCCAGTACGTTCCAGCCGAGAAGCTGAACAGCATCACCAGCCAGAACCATCAGGGCGTAATTGCCTTTGCCGCTCAAATTGAGTACTACGAGCTCGAGGATGTGGTTACCGCCGCCCTCGAGGACGAGAAGAAAACCCCACTATTCCTTGTTCTCGATGGCGTTACCGACGTCCGCAACTTCGGCGCCATTGCCCGTTCGGCCGAATGTGCTGGGGTTAACGCCATCATCATTCCGGCCAAAGGCTCGGCGCAAATCAACTCCGACGCCATCAAGTCGTCAGCAGGGGCGCTTCACTTCATTCCCATCGTTAAAGTTCCCAGCCTGCGCTCCGCCATCTTCTACCTCAGGGATAGCGGCATTAAGATTGTGGCCTCGTCGGAAAAGGCCAAGGACATGATGTACAAGGTGGACATGACACCACCAACGGCCATCATCATGGGGTCGGAGGATAAGGGCATCTCTCCCGACAACCTCAAGTTTGTTGACGAGATGGTGAAGGTTCCGCTCAGCGGCCAAATCGACTCGCTAAACGTAGGCGTTGCTGCCGCCTTGGTGATGTTCGAAGCCGTACGCCAGCGCATCTTCGATGCCATGTACGAAGACTAGGCAGAAACCATTTTACGGGTAGAACACCATAAATCTGAAAAGCCCCGGGGAGTCAACCTCGAGGCTTTTACATTTTGGCCGCATGCCCAACCATGGCAGAAATACCCGGCCCCCTCCCCCACTTAGCGGCTTCCCAACAGCACCAGCGAGGGCAAGTCACCTTCTGGATTAACAAAATGTTTATTTCGCCAACCACTAATTTACAGCCAGTTACAGCCATTACAGCAAAACCATTAGCTGAATATTTAACAAGTTATTAACCGTTTTGTGGCGGATTTTAAATGCCAAGCCGATGCGGAATGGATATTTTGCAGCCGTATTTGAACAACAGCAGTAGAAACCTTCAAAATATCCAGACATTGAGAACTCCATTGCTTGCAGATAACGAATTGGTAGAGCGCGTTGCCAAGGGCAGCGATGCTTCGTTTGCAATCCTGCATAACCGATACCGAAAGAAAGTTCTAGGTTACGTTTGCCTGTTCATCCGGAGGCAGGATGTTGCCGAAGACATCGCGCAAGACGTCTTCATAAAGGCCTACCGCTCGCTTACCGAAGGGGCGTACAAAGATGCAGGCAAGTTCGTTCCCTGGCTGATGCGCATTGCCCGCAACATGGTTATCGACTACTACCGCAAGGACCTCCCAATTTCCATTGATGAGAATAGCGCCATCGAGAATAAGCTGCAGAACATGTCAGCCGATGAGTCGCCCGAAAGGACAATTATCCGAAAGCAGCAAAATAACAGCCTCAGATTGCTTGTCGATGAGCTTCCCAAAGAGCAAAAAGAGGTGGTACTCCTAAGGTACTACATAGGAATGAGCTTCAAGGAAATTGCCGATTTTACCGACGTCAGCGTCAATACAGCACTGGGCCGAATGAGATACGCCTTAATAAATTTAAAGAAGAGAGCGAATGTCTTAGAGAGATTCTAACCAGCATTTGTGTTTTTAGCAGTTTGTTTGTAAAAAATAAGGGGCGCATGCCCCTTATTTTTTACATCAACCATGCCCTAGTAGAGCAGAGCAACCTCCTGCTTTATCTTTTGCTTGGCGAGTGCCGTAGGCGAAGTTTCGATATTCGCATAAGCCTCGATAATGAGCTTCGACAGCTCAATAGCCCTCATATCGGGATGAAGTTTGCTGCTACACGAGTTGACCAAGCCAACAATATTATTCTTTGCATTAACAACATAAACCCACGACTCTGGGCTAACGTACAGTTGCTGCGATATGTTGTGCTCAAATTCAGTGCGAATGGTGCTTAACAACCTAGCCTGAAGGCTTGCAACCGTATCCTCGCCCTTGTTCACCCTAACAACCAAAGAATCGGGACTTATCCTCTCCAAGAAAACGACACACCGCTCGTAAGCCTGCAGCCTAAGGGGTAGCGTAATCTTATTGCGCACGAGCTGCTGCTCTATCTGCTGGAACGACTTTTGGTGCTTCAATGTAAGCGCAATAGCAACAATAGCAACTGCTGCAACGCAAATAATTGAAACTGCGAACAATATTACTTCTGTCATAGCCTGAAAAATTTACCAAATTTACCTAAAAGATACGATATTGATGCCTTAAATATTTAGGAAGCTAGCCGACTTTAGGCTTAAATGGTTTATTTTGCATAAAAAATAATAGACAATGGCTTCTGCAAAACAAAAGAAACCTGCCAAGACGCCCTTAAAGAAAATCGCTATTACAGTAGCAATTGCGGCATTTTCGATTGCCCTGTTTTTCGGCATAAGGCTCTACACACGGGTACTTATGCCCAATGTTGATCTGGGCGGTAAAAAATCGGCACACATACTAATTCCAACAGGCAGCGACTACAATGCCGTTGCTGCCATCTTTAGGCAGTCGGGCTACATAAAGAACTTCAACACGTTCGAAAGCTATGCCGAAAAAAAAGGATATGCTCAAAAAGTAAAGCCAGGTAGATATAAGTTGGTTGCAGGCATGAGCAACCGTCGGTTGCTTAATATGCTAATCTCAGGCAACCAAGATCCTGCACAGATCTACATCAACAATATTAGAACAAAGGAGAAGCTTGCATCAATACTAGGAAAACAGTTAGAGCCCGATTCTTTGGCTATAGTAACCATGCTCAATAGCGATTCTGTTGCCAAATCTATAGGAATGACACCAGAAACCATCATCAGCCTCTTCATTCCAAATACCTACGAGCTCTACTGGAACGTAACTCCCAACGATATCCTTAAGCGAATGAAGAAGGAGTACGACAAGTTTTGGGGCGAAAAGAATAGACAGCACAAGGCCGATTCGATGGGTCTTAGCCGCGAACAGGTAATCACCGTTGCCTCAATTGTCGATGAGGAGACCAACTACGTTCCAGAGATGAACACCATTGCCGGTGTTTACCTCAATCGCTTAAAGAAGGAAATGCTGCTCCAAGCCGATCCTACAGTTAAGTTTGCCATTGGCGATCCAACCATTCGCCGAATCTTAAACAAGCATTTATCGTTTGATTCTCCCTACAATACTTATAAGTACAAGGGATTGCCCCCAGGCCCTATAGCATTACCATCAATCGAGGCTATCGATGCAGTTCTCAATAGCGCAAAAACACCTTATATATACTTCTGCGCAAAGGCTGATTTCTCCGGAGCACATGCATTTGCCGTTACTAAAGAGGAGCACGAAAAGAATGCTCAGGTATACCAAGCCGCACTTAACAAGCGAAACATAAAGAAATAAAGAAAAAGAGAGGCGCTTACAAGTGCCTCTCTTTTTGCTTATCTTTTTCTCAATCACCTTAAAGGATATTCACCTCCTTTTCCAGAACAATCCCAAACTTATCGGATACCCCTGCTATTATTTCATCAGCCAAGGCAATCACCTCTTTACCGGTTGCATTGCCTAAGTTAATCAGCACAAGTGCTTGCTGGCCATGAACCCCAACATGCCCTTTCTTTATACCTTTATAGCCACAGGTTTCGATAAGCCAAGCCGCAGGAACTTTTATTTTGCCATCTGCCGCTGGATAGTTGGGAACATTCGAATATTGAGCCTTGACGGCATCAAATTCATCCTTCGAAATAGTCGGATTCTTAAAAAAGCTACCGCAGTTCCCTATAACTTTAGGATCAGGGAGTTTTCTTTCGCGAATAGAAATAACCGCATCGCGCACAGTTTGTACTGTTCTTTCGGAATAATTCTTTAATTCTTCTTCTATATTGCCGTAGTGAGTCTTTAGGACAGGGCTTTTACTTAGCAAAAACGTTACATGGGTAATCGCCACCTTCCCCCTCAACTCGTGCTTGAATATGCTATCGCGGTAGCCAAATTGGCAGTAGCCATTATCAAAGCAAAAACGTTCGGCGCTGTCAAGATAAAAACCTTCAACAGCAACTATGGTGTCTTTTACCTCTACACCATAAGCACCAATATTCTGCACCGGACAAGCCCCTACATGACCAGGTATTAGCGAAAGATTTTCTAACCCTCCCAATCCTTTTCCTACGGTAAGCTTAACCAAGTCGTCCCATTCCATGCCAGCCCCAACTCGTAGAGTTGCGCTATCACAATCCTCGCTTAAAACCTCAACACTTTTTCCTGTTGGTTGAAGCACTACTCCTTCAAAATCTGAAGTAAATATGATATTACTACCTCCTCCAAGTACAAAAATAGGTTGCGTCTTATTTGATTTCAGGAAGCCAACCACCTCATCGTCATTGGCAGGCTGAACAAAGTTTTTTGCATTTGCATCAATACCAAAGGTGGTAATCTCCTTTAAAGAGAAGTTTTCTAGTACGTTCATTGAGCTGCTGTTTAGTCGCACAAAGATATAAATCGTACAAAGGATATACGATTTACAGATTAATTTATCTTTTGTTAAAGAGGCTGATCAGCTTCCTTTTCTTCGGTTTCGACTCCTACTAGTTCAAACAACCCCTCCTTGCTTGGAAGAGCGATCATCTGATATACAATATATATTGCCCCTATAATAAGAAGATGAGTGTTGTTCGAGAAGAAGTATAGCACAAGATTTACAAAAAAAACCGAGCTAACTATAATGAGTTTTGTAAAGAACGCAACCCTATATATTCTAAGGCACAACTCGGTTGGATCATTACCGCTAATTCTTTTAATTCTTTTATTAAATAGCCAGTTTGTAAGAGGAATTGTCATAAGAGCAATTACAATTGCAGTAAAGTATAGTTTTGCGGCTGTCTCAGGCGAAATATACGAGGTTGTGTTTTTTTGGATAAAGGATGTAATAAGGAGTAGTACAATCATCGCACTGATGCTACTCCAATTTATCCGAGCAAGCATCGATAATGTTTTGTCTATTTGTTCGTTTTGGAAAGTCATATTTCTTTACTCATTAAGTTTAGGACTGTAGGTGTAGGTGTCGTTCATGCATCATTTTAAGGCATTAACCAGTAGCTTGCGAATCTCTAGTTTTTCCAATGTGAGTTGGTGACTTCTGGGATGACAATGAAAAACCTCCCTTTTCAGAATATACGTTTGAGAGATGGGCGCTTATTCAATTCCACTCTATAAAGTTCCGCGCAATGACCTCATGCCATCCTTGTTCAATTCCACTTAACACTTTACTCTAAATCCAAAACTAGATTAGCATCATTAAAAGCCCCCAAATTTATTAATTCAAACGAACAATTAACATTTTTAGTAAAAAAAAAGACCATCGCAAGGATGGTCTTTTTATGAAGAGAGGAGGTTTACTCCACCTTACGTACATTTTTTGCCACATCTTGTCCGTGGATGTTTTGCTCGATGGTGAACTCAACTGGATCACCAGGCATAAGATCGTTAAAATCGACATCCTGAAGATCAAGATAGTGGAAGAATAGGTTATTGTTTGGATGCTTGATGAATCCATAACCATTCTTTAAACTTAGAATTTCACCTTCTTGGTATTCTTCGGTAGCAATAGAAGCCTTCGATTTAGATGATACAGCGCTAATATTTGTTGCAATCACAGGCTTTGGAGCACTTTCGTTGCTAACAAAAAGGTTGTCTACAATGTCTGCTTCTTCTTCGTTTCCATCGATTTCAGCATGCATTGGAACAGGATAACTAACCTCTTCGAGTAGATCCTGCGAAGTTTTGGTTACTACTTTTTGTCCTTCATCGTTAGTGTATTCAAATTCCCATCCAAGAACCATCACACGTGTTCCTAGCGTATTGAGTTTACGAACCAATGGTACATAGTCACCATTCGACGCAATTAAAACAACGATATCAAACTGCTTGTAAATGGCAAGTTCGAATGCTTCAAGCGCTAACCATACGTCAATACCTCTCTCTTCCTTCTTACCAAAGTTGTTCTTAAAAGGAAGATAGTGGGTAATTACGCCTTCCGACATTAAAATATCGTCGAATACACGGTCGTAGTAAAGCTGGTTGCCGCGTTGACTGGCATCCTGAGCGCTATACCTACATCTAAAATAGTGGGCATCCGCAATTTTACAAAGCTTAATGTCTACATTTTCTTCTTTTGATACTAAGTGACGAATGTAGTAGTGGAGACCAGAAATGCTTAAGCGTCTTTTACGTGGGTGTACGTAGTTGTAATAGTTGCTTACCTGTAGGAAATAATTACCATCGTAAAAAACACCGATTCTTTTTAGAGAAGAGGCACATCCAATGTTCATAATTGTACTGTTATTAAAATTTTACTATAAAATTTATGTATACAGGGCGTGTAGGTACACTTCACTGTTGCATATTAGGGCAGTTTTATATCTGAACTAAAACCAAAGTAAAATTACTACCATTTTTTTATAAACACATCCTGTTTTGAATAAAAGTTCCTATTTACACTAAAAAAAGCACAATTTAACCTTGCATTCAAATTGCAAACCCTTGAAATTCACGTGACATTAACTCCATATTTTCCCTTTAAGTACAAAATATTTTGGAGATATAGCCTAACAGCAAATATGAGAGGTTGACTTTAAACTGATTTATGGCAAGTAAACACCATTAGAATAGCACCTATCAACTACGCTTACTCAACTTTTTCAATCTTAGTATTTATGCGTTTTAAGGCTTCGTTTAACTTCTCTTCGGGTATGATGTAATTAAAATCGCCCCAGAAACTGGGATCGTAGGTGTAGGGCAAATCCAAAAAGACTACATGAGGCCGAATGGTTTTCTGCTTGTCGAATTTGCTCACATTTTTGGTGTCGATATTGCAGGTAGCCATCTCCAAAAAGGCAGAATACGTGCTGCTAAATAGCCTTCCTTTTTTTCGCACCTTCAGCTGCACATCGCATTTAGCGTGGTTGATGTAATAGTAGTCTCCAACCTTTCGGTATGTGACGTTATATGTAAAGCGTTCGGGCTTAACGATATGTTTTTTGCTATTCTTCGAGATTAGGTAGTCTGCGGCCTTCGAAATGTATGCCGGATTAATCTCGAATTCGGCGCCAAGTATAGCAAGGCTATCCGCATCGATATACATGGTTCCTGTAAAAAGAGGATCGTCGACATCTGCTTTTTGTACAAAGTTTATGGCATACGCATTATGCGACTCGTACGACACCATATCGGAAAGGGTGTACCGATATCGTGCAATTTCGGATAGTTCAAGAAAATCAGGAGTACTTTTCGCAATATCTAGGCTAAGGCATGCTGAAATCCCGCCCTTTAGCTTCACAAACAGGGTGTCGGATTGCTCTGTGTTTACGATTTTGCGCGACTTGACCTCACTTACCTGCTCTACGCCGAAAAACTGATCAAGCGCAGGCTTATATACCTTAAAGATTGCTTCCGCATAGCTGAGATAACTTCCATTCTTAAGTACTCCCTCACGGTAGAATGTTGTCAAACAGTAAGGCGTTGAGGAGTAGTTTTTCTTGCGATTTTTAATTGCGCTAGTAACTATCTCGACAGGATCAACCCGACGAATTACTATTTCCTGCAGCGAAACAATATCAGGCTTAAGGTAGAGGTCGACATTCTGATCGCGAGCAAGCATTATCGGAAAGGTGTACGGCTTGTAGCCAATATGCGAGATCCTGACGTTGCATTGCTCATGACTATGAGGTAGCTTCAGAATAAAATATCCTTCGCCATTGGTAATCGTACCCTCCGATGTGCCCTCGATTGCCACAGAAACGTACTGAAGAGGCTTTCGCGATACCTCATCAAAGACTTTTCCCTTTACTAAAATTGTAGCTGCAGAGTCTTGTCTAACGGGTTCTTTCCGTTGAGCTGCTGCTACATTCTCATCTTTTTCGAATATGAGGATATGCTTCGAAAATACGCGGAAACCCAGCTTAGGGTTGTTAAGAAGATCTTTAAGAATGTATTCTAGCTTCGCCCCTCTTGCTTCTAGCTTTACCCTTTTATCGCTTTCAAGAATTTTGCTGTCGTATATGAAGAAGTAGCCGGTCTTTTGGCTAATAATGTTTAATGCGTCGTATAGCGAGGTTCGCTTTGCTTCGAAGGTGTAGCGATTTTCGAGGATGCTGCTTTGGGCATTCACCAGCAGGCTTACGAAAAGCAAGGAGCACATCAGCACCAATCCTTTTACGGATAGCGCCGATGTGCTTTTTACAGATCGTATAGCAGCTTGTTGCCTATTTTGCATCGGTAGAACTCAGAATAATTTGGTTATTCTTTTTCTCGCTCTGGAGGTTTAAGGTTATGCAGATTAGCTCGGTAATGGTGCTTAGCGAGTTCTCATCGAAGGTAACGGTGAGCCTGCGACTGGCGGTTTGCTCATCGGCAATGGTAATGTTCGACTGATAGTTTCGGTTGATTACCCTTACGATATTTTGCAGCGTTTCGTCCTTAAACTGCATCTTACCCAAGCGCCAGGCCAGAGAGCCATCGTCTTCCCAAGCGCTCTTTTGGAGATTATTCTTATTAATCACGAGTTTCTCGCCTGCCACTACAATCTGGCTTACGCTAGAATCGTTCTTAAGCGTCACCTTCACCTTGCCCCGCTCCACGATCAGCTCGAATGCCTTCTGATCGTAGGACTTTACGTTAAAGGCTGTCCCTAGCACCTGTATATAGGCATCTTCGGTTTCGATGATAAATGGCTTTTTCGGATTCTTGGCAACGTCGAAGTAGGCTTGGCCCTTAAGGGCAACCTTGCGCTCGTCTTTCGAGAACTTGACGGGATACTCGAAGCTGGTTTTTCCGCCAACGTACACGACAGAGCCGTCGGCAAGCGTTTTCACCATGGTGTTTTGCCCTTGAGCATTTAGCACGCTTACCATTTGAGGCGTCTCCTGCTTCGACATCATCCATAGGGATGCTGTTCCGAGAATGGCAACGCCCACCAGCATTGCGGCGTACCGCAGCATCCTCCGAGCACCTAGCCTGCGCTGCTGTGGCTCTGCTTGAGGTAGTAAATCCTCCTTTTCCAGCCGCTCATTGAGCTTTTCCCAGGCGCTGTTTACGTTTATGCTCTTTCGGTTGCTGTGCTTGTCTATCATTTCCCACTCCCCTCTCATTTCGTTTATCAGCCTTGCGTTGCTTGGCTCTAGGGCAATATCGATTTCGAAGTTGGCCCTTTCGTTTTCGTCCATCTCGTTAGCCAGATACTTGGCTATTAATTCTAGATGCTCGGTGTTGTTTTCGTTTAGCGTCATGGCAGTAAGAATTAATTGTGGTTACATGGCTACCCGGTTGAACCGCTTTAGGTTTTCCCTGAAATGGTGGAGGGCTTTCCCCATGTCGGCTTCTACCGTTTTTATCGAGATGGCTAGCTTATCGGCGATCTCCTGGTACTTTTTTCCTTCGAAGCGGCTCATCTGAAACACCATCGAGCACCTTTCGGGAAGCTGGTGTAGGGTGTCGTCGATGACCTTGCTTAGCTCCTCGGCAACCAGCTCGTCTTCTACGGTTACCGATTCTGCCTCGTTGTACTCGCTCTTGGCCTTCTCGGCATAGCGCTGGCGAACGGTTTGCTTCCGAAGGTGGGATAGCGAGTTGTTCTTAACCGATCGGTAGAGGTAGGCATTCAGCGATAGCTGGATGGAGAGCGTTTCCCGATTCTTCCAGTAATCGTAAAATAGCTCTTGAACGATCTCTTCGGCAACATCCATATCCTTTACTATGCCACCAGCGTAGCGGCAAAGCGGCTCGTAGTACCTCTTGAAGAGCTGCTCGAACTCCTTTATGTCGCCTTCCTGAATCCTTCGTTGTATCGAGATATCGGCAAGTCCCATACGGCTATTTTTACGGTTAAAGATACAGCTTTGGCGGTAAAGCGGAATCTCCCCGAGGGGAGATTCTGCATACGCCGGGAATTCCTAGTTGTTATTCTTCTGCATGTACTTTGCAATCTTTCGGATGGCATTCTCTATCGACTGCTCGGGCTCGATGATGTTGCTCTCGCCCCAGAAGTTCTGATCCTGCAAGTCCTGGATGCGGTCGTTGAGCACCATGTTGGTCTTAAAGGTTTCGTCGAATGGGATCTTGGCCACGTTGGCCTTGGAGATGTTGGTGATGGCCATCTCCGACATCACGGTGTAGTAGCTGTTAAACCAGCGCTTCTTCCAGTCGGCCTTAAACTTCATCTCGTTGCGGACGTAGTTTACGTAGTACTTGCCATCGGGGCCGGTCTTGTACGATACCAGGTAGCTCGTGGCGGTAGGCACCATCTTCAGCCCAATTGGCTTCTTCTTGATGAAGAACGATTCGGCCTTTGCCTTGTCGCTGATGTCCATGCTGAACTCGGCCATGGTGAGCGCTAGCGTCTCCTGGTTGATGTAGAACTTGCCGAAGAATAGCGGATAGGGCTGCTCGTAGGCAGGGCTGAAGCTGATGATGTAGTTGAGCTTGTTGTTGATGTTAACCACGCCGCTCATCTCGTACTTGTAGTCGCGGAGCGATTCAACCGAAAACAGGTAGTCGGGATTCTTCACCACGTCGAGCAGCAGCGCTACCGATGGCCCCCCCTGCAGCTTAACCAGCAGCGTGTCGGCCTTCTTGATGTTGGTACCCTTGCGGCCCTTCTCTACCCTTACGCGGTCGTTATCGTAGCTGGTGTACGACGTCTTGTAGATGTCAACTACAGCCTCGGAAACCGACAGGTAGTCGCGGCGCTGCTTGATGGTCTCGCGGTAGAAGCCCTCCATCATTGCGGGAGCAATGGCGTAGTTCTTCGAGATATCGGAAATGGCCATCCGAACAAGCATGTCGGGCGATTCGGGACGGACTATAATTTCCTGAAGGGAAAGAACGTGGGGCTCGATGAAGTAGACGCCGGGCTTTCCGTTGCTCTCCTCGATCTTCAGCGTGCTGTTCTTATAGCCCACGTGCGAGATCTCGAGCTCGGAGGCGTTGAGCGATTTGGGCACCTTAATCAGGAATTCGCCCTCAGAGTTGGTTACCGTACCGATGTTGCCGTTAGGGATGCTGATGTTGGCAAAAGCCACGGCGTTCCGGGTGTTGGCATCCTTCACAATGCCGTACACCGTGGTGTAGCTGCCGTTCTGGCCGTAGGCAAATCCGAAGCTGGCTACCAGCACGACTATCATGCCGATTTGTAGCATTCTCTTAACAAGATTTCTCATGGTCGTAGTATTTATTTTGTGCGTTCTACTTGTTGTTTGCTGTTTACACCCTTATGATGCGCCACCCGGAGAATCCCCTACGGATGCACCCAACTTTTTTTGATAAATAGCGCATACATCTCACGATCAACGCACAAAAAACACCACAGAAGAATTGGCCCGAGGTCGGGCAAGTACTGCTACCTGCCGAAAAGTGCTGGCCCGACCCCGGGCAAGTACCATCCTCTTCCGCGAAGGCTCGGCCCGACCTCGGGCAAGTACTACACCCACCTGATCACACTTGGCCCGCCCACGGGCAAGCATCTCTCACCACCGATCACACCTTGCCCGACGTCGGGCCACACTTGCCCAGCCCCAAACATTGCTTGCCCGACGTCGGGCCAAATCCATCCGCCACCAAGTACAGCTGCCCTGGGGCATGGCCAAGGCAATCCGCCAGCTTTAAGCCAGCGCATCGGCACCGCCACAGCCCCCGCTTCGCCGCCTTGCCCATCAATCTTTCCGTGCACCGCATCGGAATCGGCCATTTTTTTATACCTTCAAGGCGGTAGAACGTAAACGCTTAACCTATGATAAAGCCCCACGCCTTCCACGACATGCGCATCAACGAGAAGGGCTACTTTGGCGACAGGGTGCTCGACACAGTTGCGCCCTACGCCGACAAGGATGCCGACCTAGCCCTGCTGATCGAGGACGTACGCGCCAAAAACCAACTGCTGACCAAGGCGCTGATGAAGCTGAGCTACGCCAGCATCACCAAGCAGATGAAAGCCGACGATAGCCTCCGCGACCACGGATTTGTTAACCTGCGCACCTACGCCCAGGTGTGCGCAGGCCGAAAAGACCCCACCTGGGCGAATGCGGGGCAGCTGCTGGTGAACGCCATCAAGAAAACCGGCTGGGACATGAACCGGAAGGGCAACAAGGAGGAGACGATGCTGGTGGACACCCTGCTGGCCGAGTTCGACAGCCAGCCCAAGCTGCGGGAGGCCATAGCCACCATCAACGCCCAGGAGTGGATCGACGAAATCCGCGAGGGGCACGCCAGCTACGAGCAGCACAGCCTGCTCCGCGACAGCGTCAAGGAGTCGAAGAACAAGGTAAACGCCAGGCGGGCCGCCCAGGAGCTGTGCCAGGCCATCAACAAGCTGTTCCGCTACATCAACTTCTATGTCGAATTTAAGAAGAGCGAGCCCTACAAGACGCTCGCCGACTCGATAAACGCCACCATTGCCGAATGCCGGAAAACGCTCAAGCAGCGCGCTACCCGCGCCCGCTCGGCTAAGGCGCGCAAGAAGGAGTAGCACACACCACCATACCGCACACGAAAGCCCACCCAGTCAACCCGGGTGGGCTTTTTATTCTTATAGCGCTAATGATGGCTGATGAAAATGCCGGATGCAAAGCGGATTGCCCCAATGGCTAACGGCGTAAGCCCTCCGGCAGCGCGCACAGCCGCAGAAGCCCAACTCGCCGAGCATGCAAAATATACGAATCAAGATGGAATCGAAAACCCCGTAAAAAAGAAAAGAGGACCGATTCTCATCGTCCTCTTTGTTCCTAGCTCAATAAATGTGTCTTAACCAATATTCTAACATATGAAAACGAGCCAAGCAGTATCTTTAAGCTTTCGCTGAAATGTCATTTTAGTAGGAAGCTAAGGAAGTGCCCTAAAGGCAAGGAAGGGAATTCTTACAGATCGTAAGTAAAGTCAACCCTTACATAACTTTTTAGCCCGCTTTAAAATTTCGGTTCGAAAGTATATAAAAGTTTTTAGGATGCCATTCTATTAACGATGTTTAACGGCACATTCTATTACACTTTTTATTCGATCCGGTGATTTTAGCTAATACATTTAAGCTAGCAGACCTTCGGAGCTGGGGTGCTCTTTGCTGTAAGCCTCAACAACCAACACGATGTTCCATAGCTTTTTTCAAACACCTCCCTAGAGGCGCTGCATGCGGCTCTATTTTACAGATTGACGACAAAAGCGCCCTTTTTGCTTACACTATAAAAAGGTACACGCGCCAGCTTACACCTGTCAGCCCATTTAGCTGCTAAATATTTCGAGGCAGAGCCATCGATTACCACCAGCCTTGGCCGAATATACTTCAGCAGCTCTTCGGGTCTTCCCCTCGTCTTCCTGCAAACAATAAGATAGTCGACATCAACAGGAGGATCCGCCGTCCTCTTTTTCGCTATTGGTGCCGACGAAACATATATCACCTTTCCCCTAAAAGAGCACCAGCCGCTGCTATACTTGCAATCCGATTCGCTCAGAGAATCCTTAAAGCCGAAAAAGCGAACCTCGCTGGAGGCTAACCGCCCCCATTTCAGGAGCGACTGATCCATGAACTTGTAGCTGTAACCGTCGCGAACCGAATCGCAGAGGCAGTAGCTGCACTCACCACCGCTCATAAGGATGGCAGTTCCCCCGCGCATGGCATAAACAACTAAAAGCGGCCGCCTATCCTTAAGCCTACTAAAGGCGCTGCCTGATGCTACAGCCACCATCAGCGTAAGCGACAGCAGCACTAGCCGAGGCTTCCGGTGAAGCATGAAGATGAAAAGCAGCATAAATGCCACAAAGAGCAGCAGCATCTGCCAGCGCTCGAAGTATATGCTCGACAATACGGCTCCCGGAATATGCTCAATGTACGAAACGGAGCTATTGGTCAGCTTCAGCAGCCAAACAAGCGCAGCAGCCAGCCAATGCGCCCCCCATGTCCACCACGAGATTGAAAGCAAAGCCAATCCCCCATAAATTATTAGGGTTGTAAGCGGAATAAGAATGATGTTGGTGAGCAAAAAGACTAACGGAAGCTGATGAAAGAAGTAAACGGTAAGCGGCAAGGTTAGAATTTGTGCCGCCAACGAAACGGCAACCAGATCGTACCCCCACCTAAGGATTCTACTACTTGGAGCCCATGCGCCAAAGAACGGGTAAAACAGCAAGATTGAAAACACGGCAGCATACGACAGCAAAAAGCCAACATCGTATAGCGAGAAGGGGTTGTACAGCAGCAGAACTACAAATGATGCGGCAACCATATTATAGGTATTGGAGCTTCTATTCCACATCTTCCCCACCAGTATAAAGGTGAACATAACGGTTGCCCGCACAATCGACGGGGAGAATCCGGCCACAAAAGCAAACACCCATAGCGCAAGAAGAATGGCCATATTCTTGAGCAAACCGCCTACCCTACCTCGCATAAAAAAGAGCAGCCACACCAAAACCAAATAGTAAAGCGCAACATGCATTCCGGATACAGCCAAAATATGCATTGCTCCTATATTGGCATACATTGTTTTAAGATTTCCATCGAGGAGCTGCTTGTCGCCAATCATTAGCGCAAGGATAACGCCCAGCTCATCGCCCTCGAACCCAAACTGCCTAAATGTTTGCAGCGTGTACCGCTGTAGAAAGTAGGCCAACCGGAGCATCTGGTTAACCACAACTTTCCCTATAGGCAGCACCCCATCTCTCGAAACAAACACCGAAGCGTAGATGCCTTGATGCGCATAGTAATCCTTAAAGCTGAATTCGTACGGGTTCTTTGGCGGATCGATTGCTGCAACCCTGCCCCTGATCCGCAGAAGGGCAGCATAGTCTGGCACAGCAGTATCCCTACTATAGGTAATCGCCTTTGTACCTACCAAAGCCTTTAAATTTGATGGAGCCTCAACAACCCTCGACGTCCACCGGCATCCATACCTTGTTTTTACAGGATTATCGTCAACCTGAACGGTTAGGAACGAATTCTCATCAAAAGAAGCTCCAGGTATCTGAGACTTTGCCACGCTAACATAGGCTGCCCCCAACGAGAAGAAAAGAAGAAATGTGCCTGCACCAAACATCCAGCGGTAGCTATACCGCACCGTTTTATACCCCCAATACATTACAGGTAGCGCAAGCGGCGATAGCAGCAACCAGAAATACCAAGCAAGATCTAGCTCCGTAGCAAATGCAATACCTAGACTAAAAGCAGCTGCGATTTTTAGGATTGGCAGTAACCGCAATGGTTCAACAAGTGCTCTCATTGGTACGAGGAATGAGTGGTTCTCAACAATTATCTCAATCCTAAATATATGAAAAAGGCGGGAATCAAAATGAATCCCGCCCTTTTATGCTGATAAGTGTGCTGTTAACGGTACTCGTCCCAGCTCTTTATTTTCAGATCGTCCATGCTATACTTGCAAATGGCATACACAAATGCGCTTGCCAAACGTGCGTTGGTAATTAACGGAATGTTGAAATCTACCGCACTACGACGAATGGTGTAGTCGTTTGCCAGCTCCGATTTACTCAAGTTTTTAGGAATATTGATCACTAGGTCGATCTTCCTCTCACGAAGATAGTCGAGCGTATTTGGCTTGGCATCCTCATCAGGCCAGTGAAGAACGGTAACCTGAACCCCATTATCGTTAAGGAACTGCGCCGATCCGCGAGTTGCAAATAGGTTGTACCCCTTATCTCTAAGCATGCGGGCACTGTTCAACAGCTCAATCTTCGAGCGAGCATCACCTGTAGATAGCAGGATGTTCTTCTTTGGTACGCGATACCCTACCGAAAGCATGGCCTTAAGCAGCGTCTCGTAGTAGTTTTCGCCAATACAGCCAACCTCTCCTGTCGATGCCATGTCCACACCAAGCACTGGATCGGCTTTAGATAGGCGCGAGAACGAGAACTGCGAAGCCTTAATACCAATATAGTCGAGTTCGAAAATCGACTTATCAGGACGCTGAACTTCCATTCCGAGCATCACCTTAGTTGCCAACTCAATGAAGTTAACCTTTAGCACCTTCGATACAAATGGGAAGCTACGCGATGCACGCAGGTTGCACTCAATTACCTTAATATCGTTATCCTTGGCAAGGAACTGCATATTAAAAGGTCCGGTAATACTAAGCGCCTTAGCAAGCTGACGAGCAACCTTCTTAATGCGTCGAGCCGTTTCGAAGTAAATCTTCTGTGCAGGGAATACCATCGTAGCATCGCCAGAGTGTACCCCGGCAAACTCAATGTGCTCGCTGATAGCGTAGGCAATTACCTCGCCCTTATTCGCAACTGCATCAATCTCTATTTCCTTAGCGTTCTCGATGAACTCGGTTACCACAACAGGGTACTCCTTCGATACATTCGCTGCAAGCTTAAGGAAGTGTTCCAACTCGAAGTGGTTCGACACCACATTCATGGCAGCACCCGAAAGCACGTACGAAGGACGAATAAGCACTGGGAATCCAACCTCGTCAACAAACTTATGGATTTCATTCATCGAGGTAAGCTCCTTCCAGCGAGGCTGGTCTATCTTAAGCTCATCAAGAAGCGAAGAGAACTTATGGCGATTCTCTGCACGGTCGATATCAACTGGCGATGTTCCAAGCACCGTTACCTCTTGGTCGTAAAGTTTCATCGCCAAATTGTTGGCAATCTGTCCGCCTGTGGAAACAATTACTCCCTGAGGTGTTTCGAAGTCGATGATATCCATCACCCTTTCGAAGGTAAGCTCATCGAAGTAGAGACGGTCGCAGGCATCGTAATCAGTAGATACCGTCTCGGGGTTGTAGTTAATCATCACCCCACGAAGCCCCTGCTTACGAACCGTTTGAAGGGCATTCACCGAGCACCAGTCAAACTCCACCGAACTACCAATACGGTATGCTCCAGAGCCAAGAACCACAACCGACTGGTTGTCGTTTGGCTGCTCCACATCGCTTTCTGAAGCATTGTATGTTATATACAGGTAGTTTGTTTGGGCAGGATATTCTGCCGCAAGCGTATCAATCTGCTTGATATATGGCAATATCCCTAAATCCTTACGGTACTTACGAACTTCAAGAAGTTTTTCATGCATCGAGCGACCATTATCCTTAAGCACAAAACGGGCGATCTGGAAATCGGAGAATCCTTTTCGCTTGGCGTCCTTAAGGGTATCAGCTGGTACGCTCTCAATTTTATCGTATTCCTGAAGGGCTTTTTTGGTATCGAAAATCGACTTTAACTTAACAAGGAACCACTTATCAATTTTGGTAAGATCGTGCACCCTATCAATATCGTATCCTGCAGCAAAGGCAGCAGCAATGCTGTACACGCGCATATCGGTTGGTTCGGAAAGAGCCTTATCGATATCGTCGAACACTAGGTCGTTGTTGCCAACAAAACCGTGCATGCCCTGACCAACCATTCGAAGGCCCTTTTGGATAGCCTCCTCGAAGGTACGTCCGATGGACATCACCTCGCCTACCGACTTCATGCTAGAGCCAATCTCCTTCGATACGCCGATAAACTTGTTCAAGTCCCAACGAGGAATCTTACAAACGATATAATCGAGCGCTGGCTCGAAGAAAGCGGTAGTAGTTTTGGTAACGGCATTCTTTAGCTCATGCAAGCCATAGCCTAAGCCAAGCTTCGCAGCAACGTGCGCCAAAGGATAGCCTGTTGCCTTAGAAGCTAGAGCCGAAGAGCGCGAAAGACGAGCATTAACCTCGATAACGCGGTAATCTTCGGAGTATGGATCAAGCGCATACTGAACGTTACACTCACCCACAATGCCCACCTTGCGAACAATCTTTATGGCAATACGGCGAAGCTTGTGATACTCGGCATTGGTAAGCGTTTGTGATGGAGCAACAACAATACTTTCGCCCGTATGTATTCCAAGCGGGTCAAAGTTCTCCATATTACAAACCGTAATACAGTTGTCGAATCGGTCGCGAACCACTTCGTACTCTACCTCTTTCCAACCCTTGATTGATTCCTCCACAAGGATTTGCGGCGAGTATGAAAATGCCTTATCAGCAAGTTTTAGCAGCTCATCACGGTTGTCGCAAAAACCTGATCCTTGTCCTCCAAGCGTGTAAGCAGCACGAACTATAATTGGAAAACCAAGTTCTTCCGAAGCTTTAAGCGCTTCTTCTACAGAGGTGCATGAGATGCTTCGAGGAGTCTTAACATCAATTTCGTGAAGCAGGTCAGCAAAAAGTTGGCGGTCCTCGGTGTTCTTAATGGCCTGAACCGGTGTACCCAAAACTTCGATGCCATGCTTTGCCAAAACACCTGAGTCAAACAACTCCGTACCACAGTTGAGGGCAGTTTGTCCACCGAAGGAGAGCATAATTCCATCTGGTTGCTCTTTTTCGATAACCTTTTCTACGAAGTAAGGCGTTACAGGAAGAAAGTAAATCTTATCGGCAACACCTTCGGATGTTTGTACGGTTGCAATATTGGGATTAATCAGTACCGATTTGATTCCCTCTTCCTTTAGTGCCTTTAGTGCTTGCGAACCAGAGTAGTCAAATTCGCCAGCCTCACCAATTTTAAGGGCACCCGAACCCAGTACGATTATCTTCTTAAATTTCTTTATTTCGCTCATTATCTGATCTCGAATATCGGTTAAACGGCAAAAACGTTGCTATTCGGCCTTGTAAGCCTCAATGTTACGGATGAAATCATCGAACAAAAATTCGGTATCAGTTGGACCACTCGAAGCTTCGGGGTGGAACTGAGCCGAGAAGATACGCTTTGTTTTGTGGCGCACACCCTCGTTTGTACCGTCGTTTAGGTTGATGAAGTAAGGTTCCCATTCGCCGCTCAGGGTGCTGTTATCAATGGCAAAACCGTGGTTTTGCGAGGTAACAAACGCCCTATTGGTTCCTACTTGAAGAACTGGCTGATTGTGGCTACGATGTCCGTACTTCAACTTATAAGTATTTGCACCCGATGCCAAAGCAAGCAATTGGTTCCCAAGACAGATACCCATAATAGGCTTATTTTGGGTAATTGCCACCTTTAAATTATTAATGGTTGCCTCGCACATCTTAGGATCTCCCGGTCCATTCGAGATAAACAGCCCATCGTACTCCTCATTTAGGAAATTGTAGTTCCAAGGAACACGAACAACCGTTACATCGCGCTTAATAAGGTTACGAATAATGTTGTTCTTAACCCCACAATCGACCAAAACTACCCGTTGCCGCCCTTCTCCGTAAATTTTAACCTCTTTAGTGCTGACTTGGTCTACAAGGTTTTCCTTATTAGGATCTCGAAAGGCGATATCCTGTCCTTCGAAAACGATTTTGCCCATCATGGCCCCCTTTTCGCGAAGGATTTTGGTTAACGCCCGAGTGTCAATCCCCGTAATTCCGGGAACCTTGTTCCGCTTAAGCCAGTCACCTAAGCTTTCGTTTGCATTCCAATGGCTGTACTCCTCAGAGTAGTCTGAGATAATCAATCCATCGATGTGGAGTTGATCGGATTCGTAAAATTTAAAGAGGTTATCCTCCTGATTGGCACCCGGAACACCGTAGTTTCCGATAAGAGGATAGGTGAGGACTAGAAGTTGACCTCGGTAAGAAGGGTCTGTAAGGCTTTCAGGATAACCGGTCATGGCAGTATTGAAAACCACCTCACCTGCAGAACATCCTTCGTAGCCAAAAGACTTACCGATGAATTCTGTACCGTCCTCCAGAACAAGCTTAACGTTTTTAAGATCCATTGAAGCGTTTAATAAAGTTACGGAGGGCCTTTCGCAAAGAAAAACCTTGTAAACTTAAGGCTTTATGTGATAAAGAAAAAAGGAGTACCAGTTTAAAAAGCGTAGAACTAATCTGACATAGCATTGACTATTTGCATAATACGAATACGGATTCACGAAATCCATTAGGAGAGTTTAACGGATTAAAAACACATTAAGCATTAACTTAAGACTAGTTACTAAAGGGATTCTGCTTAAAAAATAATATGTTCTAAAACAAAAAAAGCTGCCCTTTCGAGCAGCAGCTTGTTTGAAGCCTAAGAATAAGGCTACAGGTCGATATTACGGCTGATGTAACTCGAGTAGTCGTACACCTTGGGGGTATAATCCTTACTCAAAATAGGAGATGTTACTATAAAATCGGCAGTTGAACGATTTTGTGCAGTTGGAATGTTGTAAACTGCTGCGATACGTAGTAACGCCTTAACATCTACATCATGAGGTTGGGCATGCATAGAATCCCAAAAGAAAATAAGCACATCAATTTTGCCCTCTGCAATCATCGAACCGAGCTGCTGGTCGCCCCCTAGAGGTCCTGATTTTAACCGGCTGATTGAAACTTTATCTATTGCTTCATCTCCGTACTTATGACGAAGTGCATCCTCAATCATTCGACCGGTAGTACCGGTACAGGTCAAATCATGACCAATTATACTTTCGGAATTTTTCTCGACCCATTGAATCATATCCTTTTTGCAGTTGTCATGGGCTACTAATGCGATACGTTTTTTCGCTAGCATTTTTCTCATATAATTTATTTAGAACACTCGACAAGATACCATATAACTTGCATCATGCTTCCTCAACCATCTTTGATTTAAGAATTTTTAATCAATACAATAATTCAATACTAAATGGTAAAAGCATCTGCTAATGAATAAAAGCAAATCTACTAGGGAATTGAATTTAACTTAAATCAGGTTATTCTTCTGACACTTCATCTTCTACTGCAATTCCCTCTCGCGAAGAAAGCTCGCTCACTGCATTTCTAGAGCTCAAATGACGCATTTCCCACAAAAGAACAAGGTCACCGACAGACGCGATGGTAAATACGAATCCAAAGATAAATATTATTGGATGGTTGATTACAACTCCAAAAATCAGAGGAAAGACGCCAACTATTAGATGCGGAAGGAATAATGCCAAGCGGTAATAATCAACCCCAGCAGGGATATCCCTATCACCACATTTCATTAGTTGACCCAAATTAAAACCGTACCAAAAGGTTGACATTGGAAACTTGCAAAAAATAGCAAGCGTTAGCCTATAAAAGAATTCATTCAGGAAAAGCCCTATTAATACAATAGGAACGCACATATAGGAAAAAAACTTCTGCACACCCCAAAGAAGAGGTTCTATCCCCCAGATTAGATAGTATAAAACCACACATAGAGATACAAGCACTAACAATGGAGTCCCTATGTTGAAGAGCTTTACCTCACTCAAGGTCAACTCTTGTTTTTCGGTATTATTAGCAGTAAGCATAGCCGTTTGTATTTGGCTTGAATTTAACGCAAATTCAGTCGATTAGCAACGGATGGATAAATTATTTTTGAGCTAAAATCATATGTCTTTTACCCTTAGGACCAGGCAATCTCTTAACATTAAAACCCGATTCTCTCAAATTATTCTTAACGAATCCTTTTGATGAATAGGTAACCAGGACACCACCTTCATTCATTGCCTTATAGATTTTCTCGAAGATAGATAACGCCCAGAGTTGAGGCTGCAAATCGGGAGCAAAAGCATCAAAAAACACAACATCAATACCTGACGATGGGCTATACTCAACTAAATTGCCCTCTATTTTTTGAAGTGAAAAATAGCTATCGAGTTCAACCTTGTAACTCCAAGGAGCACTATGTAGCGCGTTGAAGTATTTTTCTCTATCAAGTCCTACTTGTTCATGATAGGTTAGTTTCGCAGTTAGTTCCAAAGGTAACGGGTAGCGCTCGATTGACGTATAGTTTACCTTAGTGCCATTGCATACTGCAAATTGATAGGTCAACATGGCGTTAAGACCTGTACCAAAACCAACCTCAAAGACATTTACTTCGCGACCTAAAAACGGTGCTAGACCAGCATTTATGTACACATGAAGCGCTTCGGCTATAGCCCCATTGGTTGAGTGGTAATGCTCAACTCCACCATCAACAGAAAGTGTTTGAGATCCGTCGGAAGTTTGTACGAGATGAACTCGTTGTTGTAAATGGTCGCTACTAAAATCCATGGTAAAATCCTTTGTTCGATGCAAAGTAAGGAGTTTTGCGACGCCATCCCAACAGTGAGCACTTTTAGTACAACTTGCCATAATTTGCTACATTTGCCATACACACTTTAACGATGCCAACCTCCGCAAAAAAACACGAAGAAATCGTCCGCCATTCATTTGCCCGAAGTATGGCATTCGGACTTGAACGACGCCAGAATCCTCATCCTAAAATTATTTCGAAAGATGAACTGATAGAAAAGCAATCGGATAACGAGGTGCTAATTGCTATTGCTGAGCCTACAGTACAAGCCCTAAATGGCTACTTCAACGAAAAGGGCACATTTTTGGTGCTAACCGATAGCGAGGGCTGCATCCTAAAGGTTTACGGAGATTCGCAATCGGTAAAAGGAGCAGCGAAGTGCTTCTTAAAGCCAGGTGCTTTTTCCGATGAAGAAAACTTGGGTAGCTCATCAATCGGAATCACATTGCATGAAAAGCACCCAATCCAACTAGCCCCAAAGGATCATTTTCATTTTTTCTTTAACGAATACACAAGCATTGGTGCGCCAATAACAAACGAAGAAGGTGCCCTTATTGCAGTGCTATCGATTTTCTTTAAGAGCGAGAGTGTTGCCCCAAACACCATAAACATTGTACAAGCGGCAGCATTGGGCATTAGTACGCAAGTGAGAAATTCTCAGACGCAGCAAAGCCTAGAACATAGCAACCGACTGCTATCAACCATCATCAACACATTAAATCACGGGCTTATTGCGGTTGATGCTAACGGCAAGGTGCTATGCCACAACAAAACTGCACTATCAGAATTAGGCTTAAACGATAAAGAACTAGAGAAGCGTAATATATCCGACATCCTGCCCCAATGGGATTTGTCATTACCAATCCTAAAACGCAACGAACGGATCTTCGATGAGGAGGTTGTATTCGATAACGTCCCTAACAAAGAGCGCTACGCGGTAAACCTTCTTCCAACTATTATTGAAGGAGAGTTTGTAGGCGCTGTAATTCTAATTAGGGAGATGAAGCGCGTTTACAACATCGTAAACAAGTTTACCGGAATGAACGCGCGCTACACCTTCGAGGATATTATTGGCGAAAGCTACGAGATGCAGCGCGTAATTGAATACGCAAAGATTGTAGCAAACAGCCCATCGACCATACTAATTGATGGAGAAAGCGGAACCGGTAAGGAGCTGCTTGCCCAATCGATACACACCTACTCGAACCGCAGGAACGCTGGATTTGTAGCGGTAAACTGCGGTGCCCTACCCGAATCGCTCATTGAAAGCGAACTTTTTGGATACGATAGCGGCGCTTTTACAGGTGCAAGCAAAGGTGGCAAACCCGGTAAGTTTGAGCTGGCAAATGGTGGTACACTTTTCTTAGACGAGGTTGGCGAAATGCCCCTCGACATGCAGGTGAAGCTGCTACGAGTTATCCAAGAAGGGGTAATAACCCGCGTTGGCGGAACCAAGAACATCCCGGTTGATGTGCGCATTATTGCCGCTACCAACAAGGATTTGAAGGAGGAGATTAAGGAAGGACGATTCCGTTTGGACCTATACTACCGATTAAGCGTAATACCTCTTCGACTACCATCGCTGCGCGAGAGGAAGGAGGACATTCCTATGCTAATCAACTACTTCCTACAGTCGAAGGCGCTGAAGCTGAACAAGGATGTGCCCGAGATATCGCCCGAAGTATACCGTTTCCTGCTAAGCTACAGCTGGCCGGGCAACGTTCGCGAGCTGGAGAACTTCATCGAAAAGACGGTGAACCTGAACGGCAACATCGTTTGGGATGTCACCAAAGATCAGGTAAAGAACCTTCCCGATGTTGGCTCAGCACCTCACAGAGGCAGCTCATCATCAAAAGTTAGCCTTACCTCCATCGATGAAATGGAGAAAAGGATGATTAAGGAGGCGATAAAGGAACTTAACAGCAACATCTCGCAGGTGGCAAAAACACTGGGCATAAGCAGAAACACGCTTTACCTGAAGATGAAGAAGTATGGGATTGACCATTAAAAAGCAAAACCACCCCGCCCTACGGGCACCCCTCCTTTAAAAGGAGGGGAATAAGCCTCAGGCAATAATTGCTATTAACTTCAAGATTCTTGCTTTGGACGAAGCTAAAGAGTGAACATTTTATCGATACAACTGTATATTGACAGATTAAAGAACTTAGGCAAAGAGATGAACTATAGAAAAGAATTTAGGAAGGCTACTGCTGTACTGGCTGCAATTGTGCTGATTGGGGGATTTACCGCGTGCAGCAGCAAGTCAACCGAAAGCAATAGGAAGACAATTACCGTAAGCATTCCTCCCATTAAATATTTGGTTGATCGAATTTCGGGAAATGAGTTTGATGTAAACGTGATGGTGGCAACGGGAGCATGCCAGGAAACCTACGAGCCTACGCCATCGCAAATGAAGGATGTGGCAAAGTCGAAGCTATACCTTGGCATTAGCGAGCTGGAGTTTGAGCAGAAATGGCTTAACAACATTAAAGCAAACAACCCTGAGCTGAAGTACGCCAACCTATCGGAAGGTGTCAAAATGGTTGAAGGCTCATGCAGCCATGAGGAGTGCGAGGAGCATGAACATCATCATGGAGGGATGGACCCTCACATCTGGCTATCGCCTGCCAACTACAAGGTAATGGCAACGGCAACGCTTAACGAGCTGGTTACACTGAATCCGAAGAATAAATCAAGCTACGAAAAGAACTTTAAAAGCCTTGTTGCATCAATAGACAGCATCGATGCCATAGCAAAAAGCAAACTGGCTAACCTAAAGATTAAGAAGTTTATCATCTACCATCCGGCGCTAAGCTACTTTGCACGCGACTACGGACTGGAGCAGATATCCATCGAACAGGATGGCAAGGAACCTGCCGCCGACTACATGAAGCGACTTGTATCGCAGGCAAAAGAGGTTGGCATCAAAACGATATTCGTGCAAAAGGAGTTCGACCTAAGCCTAATCAAAAGTTTTGCCGGAGAAGTTGGCGCTACTATCGAACCAATAAATACCTTTGCGTACGATTGGCTTGAAAGCACAAACCATATAATTAACGCACTTTATTCCGCCAACCAATGAGTGAAAAGCTGGTTGAGCTAACCGATATTACCACCGGATACGACGGCGTTGCTGCCATCGAGCACGTTAACCTGACTATTAACGAGCAGGACTACATCGGCATCATCGGTCCGAATGGAGGCGGAAAGACTACGCTGCTTAAGGTAATCTTGGGTATCCTCCCTCCATTTTCTGGCAAGATAGCGCTACATGGATCGACCGATGGCAAGCGCGACTTCATCGGGTATCTTCCACAGGTAAATAACATCGATAAGAAATTTCCTATAACCGTTCAGGAGGTGGTGCTTTCGGGCATCATGTCTAGGAAGGGCATCTTTACCCAATACACCAAGGAGGATAAGGCGCTTGCACGCGAGCTGATGGAGAGAACTGGCATCGAGCATCTCCGAAAAAAGGTAATTGGCGAGCTATCGGGCGGACAGATGCAGCGGGCGTTTCTTAGCCGTGCGCTGATATCGAAGCCGAAGCTGCTGATCCTCGACGAGCCAAACACCTACGTGGATAACAAGTTTGAGGGGGAACTCTACGAGCTGCTCACGAAGCTAAACGAGCAGATGGCCATCGTAATCGTTACGCACGACCTTGGGACGGTGAGCCAGTACGTAAAGTCGATTGCCTGTGTAAACAGAGGGCTACACCTCCACCCATCGAACATCATCAGCCAGGAGCAACTGGACAACTATAACTGTCCGATACAGCTTATCACGCACGGGCATATTCCGCATACCGTTCTCGAAAATCATAATAAGAAGTAATGGTAGAGTTTGTAAACGACATATTCGAGTACCAATTCCTGCAGAACGCCTTTATCGCCGGACTGCTGGTGAGCATCGCCTGCGGGATTGTTGGCACCTATATCGTAGCAAAGCGGCTGGTGTTCCTCAGCGGAGGTATCACCCACTCGTCGTTTGGGGGGATTGGGATTGCCTACTACCTAGGGTTGAACCCCATCTTCGGAGCGTTTGTATTCTCGGTGCTTTCGGCAATGGGGATTGAGTTCTTTGCAGATAAAACCAAGATGCGCGAGGATTCGGCCATTGGCATCCTCTGGGCATTGGGAACGGCCATCGGGGTAATATTTGTTTCGATGACGCCAGGCTACGCACCTAACCTGATGAGCTTCCTCTTCGGAGGTCTGCTAGGCGTTACCAAGGTTGACCTTGGGGTGATGCTGGCCCTCGATGTGGTGCTGCTGCTTCTCTTTATTCTGGGACTTCGAACTATCCTATATATAGCCTTCGACAAGGAGTTTGCCATATCGCAAAATGCTTCGGTGAAGCTGGTAAACTACATGATGATGATCCTGATATCGGTTACCATCGTGATGTGCATTCGGGTGGTGGGGATTATCCTGCTGATTGCGCTCCTTACCATTCCTGTTGTTACGGCCAACATCTTCTATAAAGATTTTAAGCGCATAATGGTTGCCTCCATTGTGCTTGGATTTGTGGGGATGCTGGTGGGGCTGTACGTCAGCTTTGAGGTGAACTTGCCTTCGGGGGCGGCTATCATACTTGCACAGTCGGTGATTTGGCTGGCGTGTAAGGGGGTGGAGTTTTTGAAGAAGGTGAGAAGGGAGTAGTGAATAGATAAAGCCCTGAAGGGGCGACATCTATAAATTCCCGTGTGATTTATCCCGCAGGAATAAAGGTTGGAGAGGATATTGGTTGTGACCATTACCCACCCCTACCTCCCGCCTAAGCGGGAGGATAACGTGCTGCAATTGGGCGTTTGTACTTTTGAATTAGACCTTAGCTTGACGGCAATGGGCTTGAAGCCTTCGCCTAACACAGAGGTATAGGGATAGGATATATTTACTTTCATTTCTTTTGTGTCCAAAAGAAACGAAACAAAGAAAAGCCTATCGTGCCTTAACTTGCAGACTTCGGCGTAGGGTGTTTTACCATGATAATGGTTTGCACGCGCATTGAGACTTTGAACTTTACGAAGTGCTGTGGATGCTTCGTCCGCTTCGAACAGAACCCACGACGAAGATGGTATGGCCAAGGCCACGGTATTTACGGAATAAGGTGGTTTAACGAATTAATGTTTATATACCGTAGGTTGGTTTGTGAGTTATATCAGGAGAGAAACAACTGGGATTTATCCCACGGAGATAAAGGTGGTAGGTTAATTGAAGTAACTATTACCCACCCCCTGCCCTCCCGCCAAAGCGGGAGGATAAAGTAGAAGCAAGAAAGGCAAACGATATTTATGAATTTTAGCGAAAAAAGAAAGTTCAAGTGAAAGATATTCTAAACACAAACCTTCGAACCTCTTCTAACATCTAAAGTCTAATATCTAACGTCTCTTAGTAGAAGAAACACTTAACACTAAATAGAACTAACGACATGAATTTTGACCTGATAGTTATAGGTAGCGGTCCTGGAGGCTATGTGGCAGCCATCCGCGCGAGCCAGCTGGGCATGAAGGTGGCCGTTGTTGAACGTGCCGAACTTGGTGGCATCTGCCTAAACTGGGGATGTATCCCAACCAAGGCGCTGCTTAAGAGCGCATCGGTGTACGAGTACGCCCAACACGCAGCCGAGTACGGCGTGGTGGTTGAGGGTGCCATCAAACCCGACTTTGCGGCAATCGTAGCCCGCAGTCGTGGCGTGGCCGACAGCATGAGCAAGGGCATTCAGTTCCTTTTCAAAAAGAATAAGGTTGAGGTGATAGAGGGCTTCGGCAAGCTGGTTGCCCCACACCAGGTAGAGGTTACCGCAGCCGATGGCACCGTAACCAAGGTTGAGGCTAACCACATCATCCTGGCAACGGGCGCACGCAGCCGCGAGCTTGCGAACCTGCCCATCGATGGCGAGAAGATCATCGGATACCGTCAGGCGATGACGCTTGCCAAGCAGCCAGAGTCGATGGTGGTGGTAGGTTCGGGCGCCATTGGTAGCGAGTTCGCCTACTTCTACAACGCCATCGGAACAAAGGTGACGCTGGTGGAGTTCCTTCCTAACGTAGTTCCATTGGAGGATGAGGAGGTGTCGAAGCAGCTCGAGCGCTCGTTCAAAAAGGCGGGCATCAAGGTGATGACCAACAGCGAGGTGCTTTCGGTGGATACTACCGGCGAGCGGTGCTCGGTGATCATCAAAACAAAGAAGGGCGAAGAGACCGTTGAGGCCGACATCGTTCTATCGGCAGTGGGTATTGCCACCAACCTCGAAGGCTTGGGCCTTGAGGAGGTAGGCGTGGCCAACGAGCGCGGCAAGGTGGTGGTGGACGAGTTCTACCGCACCAACATCGAGGACGTGTACGCCATTGGCGATATCGTGGCCGGACCAGCCCTTGCCCACGTGGCATCGGCCGAGGGTATCTGCTGCGTGGAGAAGATTGCCGGCTTGGACGTGCATGCGATTGACTATAGCATCATCCCCGGATGTACCTACACCACGCCCGAGGTGGCATCGGTGGGACTATCCGAAAAGAAGGCCATCGAGGCTGGATACGAGGTGAAGGTGGGCAAGTTCCCATTTACGGCTTCGGGCAAGGCGACAGCTGCCGGCGCTAGGGATGGCTTCGTGAAGGTGATCTTCGATGCCAAGGATGGCAAGCTGCTGGGCGCCCACCTGATCGGTGCCAACGTTACCGAGATGGTGGCCGAGATGGTGCTGGCCCAAAACCTGGGGGCTACCGGTCACCAGATTATCAAGGCGATCCACCCCCACCCTACCATGAGCGAGGCTATCATGGAGGCGGCTGCGGCAGCCTACGGTGAGGTGATTCACATCTAGACGTTAGATGTTAGATATTAGATTTTAGACGCCTTTTTACCACAAAGGACGCTAAGGATAACACGAAGGGCGCTGAGATTTTTTCTCGGGGCCCTTCCTTTTTAGATGCAAGTGTTGAGATATTAGATGTTAGACGTTAGATATTAGATTCTCTTTTACCACAAAGGGCACGGAGGATGGCACAAAGGGCACGGAGATTTTTTCTCGGGGCCCTTCGTTTTTAGATGCAAGTGTTGAGAGATTAGATATTAGACGTTAGATGTTTTTTTAGGCGCGAAGGGGCAGAAAGTGGATAAGGGTAATAATGGATACGAAGAGAAGAAGCTCGGCGCAGGAGCAAATGTGTAAAGCGCAGGAGCGATTGTGTAAGCCGCAGGTCTGATTGTGTAAGTCGCAGGTGCCGATGTGCAAGTCGCAGGTGCCGATGTGTAAGTCGCAGGTGCCAATGTGTAAACCACAGGTGTGAATGTGTAAGCCGCAGGTGTGATTGTGTAAACCACAGGTCCGATTGTGCAAGTCGCAGGTGCGATTGTGTAAGCCGCAGGTGCCGATGTGTAAGTCGCAGGTGTGATTGTGTAAAGCAACGGAGCCAATGTGTAAAGCGACGGAGCCAATGTGCTTAAAAACGAAGCGAAGGCTACGTTTTAGGTAACCTCCGCTCTAAAACATGAAGCGTATGCTTCTATAAGGACGGGCAATGAGTAAACAAATTCACGATCATTTTACGGTGCGAAACTCGAGCGAGGAGATACGCTTGAACTCTGCGCTGGTAGCACCGAAGAGCGACTTAACGTAGGCCTTAGCGCTTAGGGCCACATCAACCAGCCCGGTGCTGGTGGTGTAGAGCTCGGCGTTGCGGTTGGCACGTGCGGCATCGAGGGCGTAGCTGGTGGTGTTGCACTCGTCGTTAACCTTACGGAGCTCGGCAGCATAGGCCTTTAGGGCCTCCACCTTTAGCTCGGGCTCGTTGGGCTTATACTCGGGGATGTTGGCCAGCGCCTCCACGAAGCGGTCGAAGTTATCGACCTGGCTATCGTAGCTGCGCTGCGATGTGGACACCTTCTTGACCTTAACGGCAGGTCCAGCGGCAGGCGCAGGAGCCTCCTTGCTGGTAGACCCTTTGGGCGCACGGGTGTTCAGTATCTTTCGGGCAATGGTAGCTACGGCAGCATCGGTGTTGTCGTCCGATGGCGAGGCGCGAAGGGAGTTGAGCCCGCGGGTTATCGTTGAGTTGAAGGGTACGAAGGCCGTCTCGCGCTTATTGGTAGCGTTGGCGTACTGAATGGAAGCGGTGTTAACGGCGTTGATGGATGTACGGGCCGACTCCTTCTTGGCCTTTAGCGCGGCAAGAATGGTTGAAGGATTCGAGGGGTTGTACGTAGCGCCAAAAGAGGCAATTCCATCGATTAAGCTGCTGAAGTTATCCACGTTCTTGGCGTGGCCTGTTTCGGAGGTGCTTGCCATAATAATTATTTTTTAAAGTTTAGCATTTGGTCTGAAACGGCCTAAAACTAGAAGTTTTAATTAACACAACCAAAGAATTGCACAACTTTTTTTAGCTGCACAATAAGTTTTTTTTCTGGTATATGCCTCTGGTAGCGTATAAAGGTGTTTTAGGCTGAACTTTTTTTAAGCTTATGGGTGCTAATGGTGGGGGAAAGTGGGTATATTTGGGGGCGGTTTCTGCTAGTTGCGGTCAGAAGACCGCTTTTTAGTAAAGACGAAGTTGCAGACTTCGCCTAGCCTTGAAAAGGTTTAAAACTAAGGCTAGCAGAGTTTACCCCTAGCAAGGAGTTTTCATTTTTAACTAGAAACACGAAATCAAAAACATGACTAAATTAAAAATTAGAAAGATAGAATCTACACCCGAAGAAATTATCTCAAGAATTGATAAAATCATTGAAATATCAGAACAAATTCCCAACAGAGTGTACCTAGGAACATCCCTAAAAGAAATATGGAGTACACTTGGCATAAAAGAATTAGAATTTGGGGAATTGCGTTTTGAAAATAAAGAATTATTTGATGAATTATTTGAGATACACACCACACAGTATAGCGACGCTACAAAAACAATATTTAGAAGATCATTTTTAAGTAAAATCAAATAAACTTATTTGTCTGTGGTTTCTGCGGTGCTAACCGCAATATATAATCACTATATTAAATGAAACTATGCTTTGCTAATCCTCATCAAGCCCTTATTGTGAGTTAAGCAGAGCCCTAATGAATAAGTATAAATCGAAGTTTGCAAGAAAACAATAAACACAGTTAGAATGCCTAAAAATTTACCATCTCCAAAACAATCTAGCAAAATAGATATCAAAGATATTCATCAAACACTATGGAAATGTAGAGATTTTGAACTTACATCATTATGGCAACGATCTATATTTTTAACTACACTTTTAGTGTTATGTTATACTGGATATGGATTTCTAATTTCAGCAATAGTAAATAAACAAGAAACGAATATAGTAATAATTAATGCTATAAAAAATTCATCACAAGTTCAAGATTCAAAGAGTCTCATATTATTACATACCTCGGCCTTTTTTTTATCTATTATTTGAATTCTATTTTCATGCTTATGGATAGCAATGGCAAAAGGTTCTAAAGCATGGTACGAGAGATATGAGAAAACTATATATGCATTTGAAATGGATTATAGAAATATTGAAAATAGAGCAAAGCCTTATGCAGCATTTCAAGGCTATGATATGGTAAAAGAAAAAGATAGGGCAGACGTTAACTCATCTCTGTTTTCCATGAATGGAGGAGCATACTCTCCTTCCAAAATAAATATTGCAATTGGACAGATATCTGCCTCAATATATTTAATAACATGTATTGTACATACAGTGTCACTATTTCAAATATTCAATACTTTTAGTGTAAACTACGTCTTAAATTCAAATTATTTTGTAATAAATTCAATTTTAATATTTACTCCAATATTAATCATTACTCTATTATTAATATGGCATTGCGGTTGGCTCAAGAGTTCATGTATTGAAGAAGAAGATAATATATTAGACTTTACTCCGATAGAAACAAAGGTGGATAACGAAAGTAGTAACAAGGAAGAGATTGACAGATTAAAGTCTAACTACTACCACGCATATATTAGAGTGCTAAAATTCATAAAAGAAGCACCAGATGGCACCATTATCCTTACTGCGGATAAAAAAGAACTCAAAGTAACATCAGCGCTTTTTAATATGTTAACATACTTGATAGATGAGCAGAATAGACTGTTTAAAAAAAACAAAAATAAGAATAGGGTTAGCAACGATACGATTAGTCCAATTATCAACTTTAGAATGAAAAGCCATGATGATATCTCAATTAAAAAACTGAATAAAATTTACAATCTGGCAAATAAGTGGTTTTAATCTGCGTCTACTAAGAATTCTGCTATGCTAAAATACAAATTAAAAATTCTGTTTGGCCCTCCGCTAGTCGTAGCATATAAGCACGAGGCTCGGCGGAATTTACAATTCCGCCGAACTTAAATAGAGGTCTTAGTCCGCAGCAAAACGTAAGCATTAACAATTACACACACCGCCATGAGAAAAAGCACAAGCGCCTTCGAATGGGTAAAGGCGAGAATATGGATTCTACTACTAATAGGGTTGATGGTAATGAATTTCTGCTACCTGCTTGGCCGAGAGGGGAGCTTTAGCGAGGCCGCAAAGGCGGGGGTAAAAATGCTGCTGATATACCTTCCGATGCTGGCGTCCGTTTGGTTTTCATCGTATAGGCAGAGGCACCACAAGTAATAGAGGTTGAAGTAACCAACGATAAAAGGAGACCTGATGACGAAGCTGAGCATTGTTACACCCAATAGGAAGATCATTACCATTAGGATGGCATTTTTTGTACTAACGATAGCGCCAATTATTTTATCGGTTGTATTGAATATTGAATCCAGCTTTTATACTAATGTTTTTAATTCTACTTCATTTCTTTTCCTTTTAATCTGGCTATACACCATTTACGTTGTAAAGCCGTTTAGCGTAATTGGCAGCGTAGAGTTTCACACTAGCTACTTGACTACTATAATTCCTGCAAATGGTACTAGCGAAACAATAGCATATTCAGACATTACCCAGCTTGCATTTTACCATAATGAGACAAAAGGCGATAGCTATAGTGGGGCTTATGTTGGTGTTGGTGCACTAAGAACAAAGGATGGAATAAACAACTACATAGACATCAATGGAAGGCGCTATCAGGTGGAAATAGAATCAAAAGCAAAGTTATTTTTAATGCGAAACACCATAGAGATGCTGCAAAGTAAAGGGGTAAATGCAGAGATTTATAAGTAAGCACCTCGCTCCTACAACCATGTCCTCTGGCCTGATACAAGAATGGGCGGAGGCGGCAGAAAACAAAAGCGGAGGCGGAGCCTCATAGCCGTCAGCCCAAGAAGAAAAAGATTCTGCTAGCAGTATTGTATGCTCTAGTACGACCCGTATCGGGTCGGTATGGTTGCCAAGCTTCGATCTACAAACCTTAAATCCCTCTGGGATTTTTCGAACGAAAGCATAATGCCAGAGGCATTAAAGGTTTGTAGATAGGTGGATCATCATGGAATCACGACTCCGGAGGAGTCATTAAACCTTAGCCTGACGGCTATGAGCGCCCTCGCTCCGCTCCTTCGGCCAAGGCATCAGTCCTAATATAAAAAAGGCTGGAGACCGTAGAAAGCAAAAGCGGAGGCGGAGCCTAACACTTAGCAAAGCTTTGGATGCGTTTTTACGTTCGGTTGGGGCTAAAGCTTTGCATAGGATTACCTACATTTGCACCTCCTAAAAATATATTACCTACAAAATGAAAAGATTCATAATCGTTCCGCTAATGCTGGCATTTACCATTTCGGCCTTAGGGCAATCGTCGAAGCTAACCGTTGGGGTAGAATCAACCACCACCATCACATCAATGCGCGGTAGCGATCCTAACGGCATCTTTACAAGCCAAATGGGCTTCGGAAGCGGGATCACCGCCAGCTACAGCATTCTTCCGCATCTTGCGATTAGCACAGGACTTGGTTTTGAGAGGAAGGGTAGAAAAATGAAAGATATCTCGTATATGGATGACGAAGGAAATAAAGTAGCAACCAACGATCAGCGCTTCAACTTCGACTACCTCGTACTTCCCATTAAAGCTTCATTTCAGACAGGTGGAAAAATCAAAGGGTACATCAACGGAGGCCTTTTTGTGGGATACCTGCTAAAGTACTCGGAGGATTGGGATGGTGAAGATGTTCAGCCACTAGCTACGAACAGCGACTTTAAGCGAATCGATGGAGGCTTGACGGTGGGGGTTGGAGCTTTAATCCCTATCTATAAAAGGTTAATACTCGACGTTGGGGGTGTGGAGAACTTGGGACTATGCAACATTGCGGACAACAGCCTTAAGACAAACTCGGTAGGGTTGCTTGTAGGTCTTAAGTATTCCTTATAGAAAAGATGGGCTAACCTCGGCGAGTGGTGAGTCCTTGCTCCGCTCCTACAACCAAGGCCTATGTCCTGATACAAGAATGGGCGGAGGCCGCAGTAAACAAAAGCGTAGGCTCCGCCTACGCTTAGCAGAGGAAAAGGGTGCTTACGCAAAGCTGAGGGCTTAGGCAAAACCTCAACACAAAGCTACCGACAACAACAAGTATTCATAATAAATAGAAAACTTACACTATGAGAAAAGCAGACGTTTACGAGCTAGGGGTAAAGCTATTTGGCATTTACCTGCTCTTTAAAGCCATCGACCTTACACGTGAGGTGCTTAGCTACCTTGTAATCCTTACAAAGAGCAGCGAAATGATGGACACTCCCGCACAGACTGGCATATTCTGGATCAGCGTGCTTAACCTAGCCATAGTAGCCCTGGTTAGCTACCTATTTGTTTTTAGAACAAGGGCGGTAGCCAAGCACATCTGCAGCACTGCCGACTACGAGGAAAGCGCAAAGCTATCGACCGAAAAGCGCACCATCTACGAGATTGCCCTAACCCTAATGGGGCTGGTGGTTATCGTTTGGTTTCTACCCGACTTGGGGGTTAAGCTCAAATACCTGGCAACGCCTAAGCCCATGGGGATGCCTTGGATGGCTAACGATTGGGATGCCGTAGTGGCGCTAGGGGTAAAGGTGGTAGTTGCCTTCCTTGCCATCTGCTACTCGCGGACAATTGCCGGATTTCTGACCAAAGGGGGGAAATAGCAGGTGGAGCCTTCATGGACTTACCCCACAGTAAACCGCAAGCATATAGACAAGCAATAATGAAGCGCAGCCCAAGGGGGTGCGCTTCACTTTTTTGCTACCTGCTAATCGTAGAGTTGTAGCACAAGAATCAGCAAAGCTTTGAGCATTGTTGAAGGAAATAGTGTCTTAGCAGCAAGCCGGATCAGAGATTTCTCTTTTTTTAGGAGCTGCAGGTAAACTCATCCGTATTCACCCCCAACCCCCTAAAGGGGGCTACAGCGCAGCACGTATCGTAACCAGAAGCCGAATAGGAGTTCGAAATTCCCCATGATGGTTGAGCTGCGCGAAGTCCCCTTTAGGGGATTTAGGGGTGAATTCAACGTTTAGCATATCCAAAAAGTGAAACGAGCATGAATGCAGTAATTCAGCAAAGTTGATGAAAGACTGCGATGCGAGTTGCATGTGACCACTAAAAAGACAATTACTTTCACATGAAATCCATGCAAATCGAATGCTTTGTTTTTCTTGATTTTTACGAAACAGGTTTCTATATTTGGAAACCTATTCGCACATAACCAGTTTAACCTATGGAGAAACCGATTGAAGCCATTTTCCTACCGCAAGCGGAACGTTTCGTGGATAGGCTAGACGAGAAATCGAGGCGCAAGTTCTTTCAGGCAATTCGAAAAACGAAGGAAAGGTTAATTGGCCAATGGTTTACTAAACTGAAGGACAGCGATGGGATCTACGAGTTTCGCATCGACGAAAGCGGTAAATTTTACAGGCTGTTCGCATTTTGGGATACCAAAGGCGAAAAGGAAAGCCTGATAGTAAGCACCCATGGTATAGCCAAGAAATCCAACAAAACACCGAAGGAAGCAATACTAAAGGCCGAACAAATTAAGAAGGCATACTTTAAGGAGAAGAGGCTAGAGGAAGAGCGCAAAAACAGAAAAAAGCAATAATCCATGGAAAAGAAGAAGTACACCACCCTAGAAGAATTGGAGGATAAGTACGTTGGTGAAGCCGGCACCCCCGAAAGAGAGCAATACGAGTTTGAGCTTAGCATGGAGATTCTTGGTGAAAAGCTCAAGAAGATGAGACTGGAAAGGAATCTCACGCAGGAGCAGCTGGGGAAACTTATTGGCGTACAGAAGGCACAAATCTCGAAGCTGGAAAATGGAGCCAGCAGCGCAACGGTTGCAACAATAACCAAAGTTTTTAAAGCATTAAAGGCAAAGGTTAAGCTGCAGATAGAGATCGATGATGAATCGAAGATTGCAGTATCGTAAAAAGAAAGGTCTTCTGCAAGCAAGATCTCAGCCTACTGCAAAAACAGTCAAAACCCCAATAGTCGAAGGCGTATACGACCGAGTGGAGGCTCAACTCAAGCTGTAAGCTAGCCAATGCTAAAGCACAGCGACCACCAGTAGCTGCGCTTTACTTTTTTGCTACTTTTGTTTGTGGTTAAAAGAGCTACCATCTGCTGTAGCACTGATAATACCACCGGCTTTTAAGCCATAGCAAATCTCAAACAAACCGAATACTATGAAAAGATTTCTACCGTTACTTGTAGCCGCGTTCCTACTCCTAGGATGCGAAGGGCCAATGGGGCCAATGGGACCTGATGGTCCAACCGGTGCTCCCGGCGAAGGAACCAGCTGGGATGTGTCGGAATGGACCGTAAACAAATGGACGCTTAGCGGAAACGTAGATGGGAATGGCTCGTATTACTATGCCGACTTGGCTATCCCAGAGCTCACATCGTTTATTGCCAACAAAGGAAATGTATTTGTATACAAATTTACCAACGACAACGTACAAGCTCCACTACCCTACGTTACCCACAAGGCCGAAGGGAATGCCCTATGGACGGAGACATACGACTTCGACTTTACGCCAGGCTCTATAAGGGTGTACGTGCAGTACAGCGATTTCAAAACCTCCATTGTACCTCCAAGCAGCAGGTTTAGGGTGGTAATGAACTGGTAGAAATAGCATGCCTATCAATATAGAAGCGCAGCCCTAGGGTTGCGCTTTTCGTTTAGTGTTGCTTTTTCGCTTAATCAAATATCTAAAGGTCAAAATTTCTACTCCTTATCCAGCAACAGGCAAACGAAAGACTTAAAAAAGTACCTTTGCAAGCAGATTTGGGATGACATTGTAATTGTAGGTAAAATGTACAGGTGGCTGTTGCCCCCTTAGCCATTTGCATTAACTTGAATGAGGGGATATAGCAAACTGGCTAAGATTCCTCTTTTGGTCCATCAAACTTGTACCTCCGCCGCAACATTCGGTCCTCCTAAGAAAAATTTGTAAGGCTAGCAATCTATATGAATAAAGTTGGTTACTACCGGTGTGTATTCCGGTTTGTGGTGGTAGGGTTTCTTATCTTTTTCCTATTCAGAATTCTGTTTATGCTTCGATTCGGCGATTACTCGGCCATAGCGAGTAACATGGAGGTAACATGGCGCCTGCTGCTAAACGCCATTCGATTCGATGCTCAGGTTCTGGCCTACATCTTCACGCCCATATCGCTACTTATGATTTGGCTGCTGGTCTCGAAGAACGATAAGGTGCCCAACACCTTTATCTCCATCCTAAAATGGTATATCGTTATCGTATATACGCTGGTATCGCTAATTCTGATGCTCGACCAGCAGTACTACCTCAACTTTAAGACGCACTACAGCCTTGTACTGTTCGACTTCTTTAAGGAGAGCCCCTTGGTGCTAACCAAAAGCATATGGAAGGAGCATCCGGTGCTTCTGTTTTTGGGATGCATTTCAGCCATCTTTATAGGACTAAAGTACTGGTCGGACAAGATACTAAGCCGACCAACCCACCCGAACGCCAAGCGCATCATAGCCTTTGTTATCGGGTACTTTATTCTCCTGCCAATTGCCATTAGGGGGTCTGTAACCACATTCCCGTTACGCTCGGAGGATATATACATATCGGAAAACCGCGAGGTAAACGATTGCGTACCCAACGGCGTGTTTATGCTGAAAAAGGCTTTCAGCGAAGAAGGAAAACAGTTTGAGCTAGGACAGCCCCAGACAATCCTGAAAGAGGAGGGATTTAGCAACATCAACGAGGCAATAGCCACCTACTACAACATCCCGGTGCAGGAAGCGGCAAAAAAGCCACTGGAGGAGTGGATTTACAAGGTAACACCGCCGACCGCTAATGCCCGTAAGTACAACGTGGTATTTATTGTTGTGGAGAGCTGGAGTAACAAACTTATGGACTATAGCAGTCAGCACGCAAATCTGTTATGCTCCATGGAGAAGCATTTGAAGGAGGATATCCTGTTCCGCCACTTCCAATCGGCGGCCAACGGCACCATCAACACGCTAGAGACAATAACCACCAACACCCCCTACCAACCGCTATTCACCTCGAAGTATCGCTATACGCAGCTACCAACATCGATTGCCGAACCCTTCAACGAGAACGGGTATAATACGGAGTTCATTTCGGGAATAGAGCTATCGTGGAGAAACCTTTTTGAGGTGCTCCCCAACCTAAAGTTTAAGCGCGCATTAGGGAAGTACGAAATACTGCACGACTACCCCAAGGCAACATACAATAACACATGGGGAATATACGACCACGAAATGCTTCGGTGCGTTTTCGATAAGCTTAAGAAACAGCGTAAGCCCAACTTTTTTCTGTGCTTAACCTCTACCAGCCACACGCCATTTGAGTTTCCTCAGGGATATCCGCTACCTCCACTAAACCTTACACCCAAGGATATGGCGCTATACCAAGGCGAAGAGAGTTTGGTGAAGGAGTACCTTAAGGGATACCAGTACTCCAACAAAGCATTGGGCGATTTTATGACGTGGATAAAAAGTTCGCCGTTGGCCGCCAACACCATCGTAGTTATAACCGGCGACCATAACATTCGAATGATCTTGCCCTACAACAAGCCAGGCTCCGACCTGTACGAGAATTCGGTGCCGCTATATATATACCTCCCTCCTGCGCTAAAAAAGCAGGTGCAAATCGATACGGCAAAAATGGGATCGCACTACGATATAATCCCAACGCTTGCCCCCCTTGTGCTTAGCAAGGCAAAGTACTTTGCCCTCGGCCAAAATCTCTTCGATGCAAGAAAACCAAGAGAACAATACTACAGCATTAACGAGAAACAGACACTTGGAGGTAATCTACTGACATCGAAACAAGCACAAGATGTAGCACGGGCTCGAAGGGCAATGCTTAAATGCTACTTTCAAAGCCTATTTACAGAAATCAATAAACCGACAGCAAAGACAAACTTATAGCGAACCAGAATAAAAGCGCAGCCCTAGGGTTGCGCTTTGCTTTTTTTACGGAATTAGATCGCATCTTCCACAATTGGCAAACAAACTCACTACTTCCTATCGGGGATAAACTCCATAGAGATGGAGTTTACGCAGTGGCGGGTGTTGGTTTTGGTAAACCCTTCGCCCTCGAATACGTGCCCAAGGTGGGCTCCACAATGGGCACATATAATTTCGACACGCATACCATCGGCATCGGGGATTCGCTTAACGGCACCCTTAATCTCGCCGTCGAAGGCGGGCCATCCGCAGCCCGCATCAAACTTGCTCTCCGAACGGTAGAGGGGCGCACCGCAGCGCTTGCACACGTAGGTTCCCTTTTCGTAGAAGTTATCGTACTTGCCGGTAAAGGGGCGTTCGGTTGCCTTGCGAACGATTACTGCCTCTTCCTCGGGTGTTAACTTCTTTAGTTCCATCTTCTTGGTATTTTTGTGGACTGCTTTCCCTGTTTGAGCATTGGTACCTACTGCTAGTAGCGCCAATGCAATAGTCAATAGCCATTTCATGGTATTGGGTTTTGCGAATAAACAGCAGTTACACCAAAAAGATTAGCTCGCTGCAAAAGTTAACATCAACTAGGACGCACCCCTCGCGGTTGGAACCTCCTCTCTAGTGGCCATCAGGGTAAGGGTGCTGAGCTCTGCCATCAAATATGTACTATTACATCCATTCGTTGTACTATTCTCTAAAAGCGACATATTTAGCCAATCGCGCTATATATTTGAAGGGATAAGGCATGGGCAATAGCCATGCAACACGTATTCTTCAACACACATGTAATGAAAAAAATCGTACTAATGCTAGCCCTAGCAATTGCAGTGGGCAGCGGCTACGCGCAAAAGTTTGCCAACCTAGCCAAAACGCCTCCAATGGGCTGGAACAGCTGGAATAAGTTTGCCTGCAACATCGACGAGAAACTAATCCGCGAGATTGCTGACGCTATGGTAGCCAACGGCTATAAGGCAGCCGGCTACGAGTACATTGTTATCGATGATTGCTGGCACGGCCAACGCGATAGCCTTGGATTTATTCACCCCGATCCTACCCGATTCCCTTCGGGAATAAAGGCGCTAGCAGACTACGTTCACTCCAAGGGGCTAAAGTTTGGCATCTACTCCGATGCCGGAACGCAAACCTGCGGAGGGAAACCCGGCAGCCTTGGGCACGAGTACCAGGATGCCATTACCTATGCGCAATGGGGTGTAGACTACCTAAAGTACGACTGGTGCTTCACCGAGAACGTGAACTCGAAGGGGGCATATACCACCATGAGCAAGGCGCTTGCTGCTGCCGGACACCCTATCCTCTTTAGCATGTGCGAGTGGGGTACCAACAAGCCCTGGCTTTGGGCCTCCAACATAGCCCACATGTGGCGCACCACAGGCGATATCTTCAACTGCTTTGATGGTATTCAGGATCACGGAACCTACAAGTGCTGGGGAACAATGCAGATCCTCGACATGTCAGAACCGCTAAGGCAGTATGCCGCTCCTGGCCACTGGAACGACCTAGATATGCTCGAGGTTGGCAACGGCATGCCGGCCAACGAAGACCGTGCCCACTTTACCATGTGGTGCATGGTAGCATCACCCCTTATTATGGGACACGACTTGCGTAACGCCTCGGCACAAACGCAAGAAATCCTTACCAACAAGGAGGTGATTGCCGTAAGCCAAGATTCGTTAGGCATTGCCGCATTTAAGCATTCGACAAAGGACAGCATTCAGGTTTGGTGCAAACCTCTTAAGGGTGGCGATTGGGCCATCTGCTTCCTCAACAGAGGGAAGAACGCCGCCAACGTTGAATTCGACTGGAAGACCCAAGCGGTGGTGGATACCCTATCGAACACCAGCGCCAGCCTCGACAAGGTAATCTACCAGCTAAAAGATTTGTGGGCGAAGAAACCAGCAGGGACTACAAAGAGCAAGCTAAAGGCTGTCGTTCCTGGACATGATGTAGTCCTACTCCGATTGACGCCAATTAAAAAGAAGTAGTATACCTTCTTTTGCATCCTCCCTGGTAGCCGAAGAGCCATTAAAAGTATATTACCGGAGCCGAACTGCTCCTAAGCAATAATTGAGAAGGCGAAACGAGCATGATATAAAAGCGTAGGCTGCTTAGCCTACGCTTTTATTTTGAACAATGCTTGTAAGGCTACTGCTTATGCACGGCGCCCATCCCGCAATGGCGGATGCACTTGCCGCATTCAATACATTTTGCTTCGTCGATAACCGGAAGCCCATAGCCATTCTGCGATATAGCGCCAACCGGGCAGGTTGGGATAAGGGGACATCGGTGGTTCTGCGGGCATCTGCTTTTGCTAACTGTTAAAGCCATGTGATCATCTTTTTGGTTTATGCGGCAAAGCTAACGCAATACGAATAGTGGAAAGATATTTTGATGCTGTTGTTCGCCCATCGGCGAGCTGATATGCATCAACGCAGCGTGCAAACAGGCTGCTTACTTTACAAATACATATAGAAGATAAAAAGGCAGGTGTTTCTCGTAGCATAGCAGCAATAATGCTACCTTAACGCCCCCTAAAGCAATGCACAACCAACAGACAACAGACAATCACCTGTAAACAAGAACCTCCTCACAAATAGGAAGTAATCAATATAGAAAAAGATGATTTTCATGACGAAGATTGAAAAAAGTAGAGTCACACTTGTTGCAGCTTTGCTGATAGGCATACTGCTTACAAGCGGTTGCACCAAACGTATCCACATACAAACGACAACCATATCTGCAGGTACTTTTACCATGGGCTGCACAAAAAATGAGAAGGGATGCTACGAAAATGAGGCAAAGCACCAGGTAACCGTGAGCGCTTTTAAGATGAGTCAGCATGAGATAACCAACGCTGCATTCGCCAAATTCCTAAATACGAAAGGAGTTGGCCGCGATGGAAAGTATGCTGCGGGCTCCTACCCAACGCAAACGCTAATATGCACGAGCTCGGGCATTCAGGATTGGGGGCTACACTATATAAACGATCAATGGGTACCAGCCGCTGGCTTCGAAAATCATCCCGTGGTATTTGTATCATGGTACGGCGCAGCCGAATTCGCCACCTATGTAGGGGGAAGGCTACCAACCGAAGCCGAATGGGAATATGCCTGCCGTGCAGGAACCTCTACACCATTTAGCACGGGCTACTGCCTAAGCAGTACGCAGGCCAACTACGACTGCAAGTACCCTTACGACTCCTGCTCTAATACGAATACCACCGCATCCTACACCAAAAGTCCGCAGCCAGTAGGCAGCTATCCGCCCAATAGGTGGGGGTTGTACGACATGCATGGTAACGTATGGGAGTGGTGTGGAGATTGGTACAAATCCTACGGCATTGCCGAACAAATAGACCCTACAGGGCCAGCGGAGGCAACAGCGCTAGCGTCGAAGGTTCTCCGCGGAAGCAGCTGGATCTTTTCGGCGACTTACAGCCGAAGTGCACGCCGCGACTATCGCAGCCCAAGCGGCAGTGGCGATGATATCGGCTTCCGAGTCGTTTTCCCCTTGTCTGAAAAAATAGGAAATGAATCCAAAAAGAAGGGACAGAAAGTGATTTCAGGTTCCTTCTATGTTTGCTACAATTCTCCCTTAACGGCTTTTACTACCTCGAAGATGCTTTGGGAGATTTCGCCGCTTGATGCATGGATTTTCACCTCTGGCATTTCGAGATGGTTCTTAGCCACATACTCTGCGAGCCATTCAGCGCAATCAACCGTACTTTTCTCAACATAGGTTTCTAAATCTCGCCCAACATCACGGCTTAGGTGCAGCGTAGAGATGGCGCCATCGAATGATACCAGGCTGGGAAATGCTCCACGATGGTAGTATCCGCTAATGTTAGCGGTAAACTCTTCGAAGCTGCGAACCACCAACCAACCTTGCTCGAGGTAAACCTCGTCGTGGTTGTAGTAGTAGAGATCTTCGGGATCGCGGTAGTCATCTAAAAGAACTTTGTATGTTTTCATTCTGCAGCCTATGGTTTCTGATAAGAGATGTTCAATGCTATACGCTTTAAGAATTGCAAAAGTAGCACTAGTATTTGTATAGAGTCTCGTAATAGCAACATTTTATCTTTCATTATGATGATCTCCAAAAAACATCGCAACATCGTGCTTGATTAATTACATAATTCAGTTAATTTGGTGGTCGACAAAACTAGCAAACCTATGAAAACAAATGTTTGGACATTACCCACCCGAATATTCCACTGGTACTTAGCAGCAGGCTGCGTGCTGGCATACCTTCTAAGCGATTACACCCAAACCCATGCTGCAATTGGGCTGAGCATAGGCACGCTCCTACTCTTTCGGTTGATTTGGGGCATTACAGGTCCTCGCTACTCCCGATTTAAGGACTTTCCCATCTCACCCAAAAAGGTAATTCACTTTATAAAGAACATCAAAGCTGAAGAACACCTCTATACGGGGCATAATCCTGCAGCAGCTACCATTATGCTGCTTATTATCCTTACAGGTATTTGCGTAGCAGCAACAGGTCTGCTCACAGCGCTGTCTGATGATACCGATTTCTTTGGACCAGCCCGCTTCTCCAACTTCGAAGGTCACCTCGAACTGCATGAGACCTTTATAACGATACTAATGATTCTAGTTGGAACGCATATTATCGGTCTAGCCACAAGCTTCTACACGGAAAAGAACGCCAAAACAATATTTTCAATGTTCTCTGGGACAAAAAGGCTTCCCGGAATAAATGCCAACCTAAACCTGTGGCAAAGAGCATCTGCCGTTATTGCAGGTGTAGCAACCATATCTGTGTTGGTTTACGTGCTTAGCCTATAAGGAGACACGAGTATCAAGACACAAGAATCAAGATTTTGCTGTAATTCTTATCGTAAAGGGTAACATATAATAAAGAATAACTTCCTTGTGTTTCGGTTTAGCGTATTCAAAAAAGGGAAGCCTTAATAAACCCTTTTATTGTTAATCACTACAAATCAGCATGCCAAGATTTTTAAAAGGGGGCTACCTTTGCCCCTAAACATCTCAAAAGCATGATTTACGGCCTATTCATCATCTTCCTATACCTAACGATAGGAAATTTGATTAGCAGCATGATCGATGGCTTTATTCCTGGAAGTGTGATTGGAATGCTTCTCCTTTTTGCCTCATTGCTCCTTAAAATCGTAAAAGCAGATAAAATCCGTCCAACAGCCAATACATTAACTCAAAACATGTCGCTGTTTTTCCTGCCAGCAGGAGTTGGAATTGTTACGGCAACTGCCATTTTAGAGGAATACTGGGCTTCGATTTTGCTATCGAGCATTATTAGCACCGTGCTGGTTATTATTACTGTAGGTTGGATTCAACAAAAGATGGAGAAATGGAAACTGTAAAAGAGTTATTCGCCTCGCAGGCCTTTGTACTTGGTTTTGTGCTCGGAATTTACACCTTTAGCTTATGGCTATTCCGCAAAACCAAGATAAGCCTACTCCATCCGCTACTTACCAGCATACTGCTGATTATAGTTATTCTGAAGATATTTGGAGTTGAGTACAAGACCTTCGAAAAAGGCTCCGACATCGTCAACTTTATGCTAGGGCCCACCGTTGTTGCCCTCGGAGTTACCCTATACGATCAGGTTACCCATATTAAAGGAAATCTGTTTTCTATCCTTACATCAATTTTTGTTGGGGCTATAGTAGGTATTGCCAGCGTTACCGCAGTATTGTATGCGATGGGCGCAAACAAAGCCCTCGTGGCAACGCTCCAGCCCAAATCGGTTACTACGCCAATTGCCATGAGCATCTCCGAAAAGTTTGGAGGATTACCTGCACTAACCGCTGTAATTGTTGTTGCCGTTGGCATATTTGGAGGAATCGTAGGACCATTTGTACTCGATAAGATGGGTATATCTAGCAAGATTGCGCGAGGATTGGCTCTTGGAGCCGCTGCTCATGGAATGGGAACCGCCCGCGCAATGGAGCTGGGTGCCATAGAAGGAGCCATCAGCGGGCTTGCCATTGGACTAATGGGCGCAGCTACAGCGCTGCTTGTCCCAATTATGAGGATGATAATGTAACTTTAAGATTTTAGACCATAACGCAGGAATCTATTGACACAACCTTACGAGATTCCCCTTGCTAATCAACGTTTGAAAATTTGGCCCATCAACATTCAAACCACGGCACGCCGCTCCTCTAAGCGACAATCAATTTAACGCCGGCCTCCTCAATCTTCTTGACAAAAGCAGAACTAATGCCGCTATCGGTAATAATGATATCAACAGCGTCGATGTCGCAAATCTTGCCAAACCCTTTGCGCCCGAACTTCGATGAGTCGGCAACCACGATTATTCGTTGAGCAGCTTTTATCATCTTTTGATTAAGGTGAGCCTCAAGCATATTGGTGGTAGTCAAACCAAATTCTAAATCGATACCATCAACTCCCAAGAAAAGCTTATTGCAGGCAAAGTCGTTAAGCATCTTTTCGGCATAAGGCCCCACGGCAGAGAAGGAGCTCTTTCGCACCACACCACCAAGCATCACAATTTCCAAATCCTTATGCCCCAGCAGCGATTCTGCAACATTCAGCGCTGCAGTAAGCACCGTAAGCTTTGTGTAAGGATCGATAGCACGAGCAACCTCTAGCACCGTAGTGCCCGAAGCTATAATAATCGAATCTTCTGGCTTAATGAACTCTACAGCCTTCTGAGCGATTTGCCGCTTTTCATCTACATGAATGCGCTCCTTTATATTAACAGGACTATCGTTTACGTAAGGATCGAAGTGGCTTGCACTGCCATGAGCACGAAACAAAAGCTTCTTCTCCTCCAAGAATTTCAAATCCTTTCGAATAGTTACAGCCGAAACTTTCAGTTCTTCACTTAAGTCTACAACCGAAACCGTTCCTTCCTTAAGCACCTTATCAAGAATAAACTTATGTCGATCAGTGATTTTCATACAAACAGATTACTTTTTTCTCAGCACATCAAATATAACACTTTCCTTTTCAAAAAAAATCTTTATCTCTTTTTACGATCTTTTCTTTCGTTTTGTTTTGTTTTTCATTTTTTATTCTTTCATTTGCAACTGTAGTCGAAACTTTACGTAAGGTCTAAAGCACAAGTTCGAAACCAATTCGGAACACAACAAAAAGGAGAAACAAAAATAAAGCAACCATGAGAAGAGAAGAACAGATCCATAAAATGGAGGATGCCAGCATTGTTTGGGACATAGTAGTAATCGGTGGAGGAGCAACAGGCCTAGGTACTGCGCTCGATGCAGCACTCCGAGGATTAAAAGTTTTACTAATAGAACAAGCTGACTTTACAAAGGGAACATCAAGCCGAAGCACCAAGCTAGTACACGGAGGTGTACGATACCTGGCTCAGGGCGATGTTGCGCTGGTTCTTGAGGCATTGCACGAACGTGGACTTCTACTCAAGAACGCCCCTCACCTCGTTAAGAATCAATCGTTCATCATTCCAAACTATCGTTGGTGGGAAGGTGCATTCTACACTATTGGACTTACGCTTTACGATATTCTTGCAGGAAGATTAAGCCTTGGAAGATCGGTTCATATCGGGAAAAAGAAGGCGATAAAAAATCTGCCTCTCCTTAAGCAAAGCAGCCTTTATGGCGGCGTAATCTACCACGACGGACAGTTTGACGACTCTCGCCTTGCCATCAATGTGGCTCAATCGTGCGTAGAGAACAGCGGATGCGTTGTAAACTACGTAAAGGCAACCGGATTGACAAAGGACGCCAACGGAAAAATCTCCGGCGTTGAGGTGAAGGATCTCGAAAGCAATCGAAACCATACGGTAAAGGCGAAAAGCGTTGTTAATGCAACCGGGGTATTCGTAGATTCAATCATGCAGATGGACACCCCTGAGGCTAAAGATATGGTTCGCCCAAGTCAAGGCGTACACCTTGTACTAGACAGATCGTTCCTACAAAGCGACTACGCGCTGATGATCCCAAAGACCGACGACGGTCGCGTACTCTTTGCCGTACCTTGGCATAACCAAGTGGTAGTTGGAACAACCGACACCCTTCGCGAAAAGCCAGAACTAGAACCTCAAGCCCTTGAGCAGGAAATCGAGTTCATCCTCAATACAGCTGGAAGGTATTTGACCAAGAAGCCTACACGCAAAGATGTTCTTTCTATATTCGCAGGGCTTCGTCCGCTTGCTGCACCAAAGGGTGAAGGAAAGAATACCAAAGAAATTTCGCGTAGCCATAAGGTTATTGTATCTGATAGCGGTCTGATTACCATCACCGGAGGTAAATGGACTACCTTTAGAAAGATGGCAGAAGATGCTGTAGACACCGCCATCAAAAATGTAGGATTGATAGCAAACAAATGCGTCACCACGAAGTTTAAGATACATGGATACCGACCAAACCCCGACCTTAACAACCACATGTACGTATACGGCTCGGATATGGATCAGATCCTCGATTTGGAAAAACAAAATCCCGAATTCGCTGAAAAGCTCCATCCTAACCACGAGTATCGTGCATCGGAAGTTGTTTGGGCGGTACGCAGCGAAATGGCACGCACTGTAGAAGATGTTCTTGCCCGTAGGGTTAGAGTTCTCTTCCTCAACGCAAAGCTAAGCATCGAGATGGCGCCTAAGGTTGCACAAATCATGGCAAAGGAGCTGGGTAAAGACCAGCAGTGGATTGACGAGCAAGTAATTGCATACACAAAACTAGCAAATGGGTTTATTGTGAGATAGTAACAACCAATATATAAAACGCACTTAACCATGAGCAAGACAACAGAAAAGTACATCTTAGCCCTAGACCAAGGTACAACCAGTTCCAGGGCAATTATTTTCGAACATTCGGGCGAAATTAAGGCAGTATCGCAAAAGCCTTTTGAGCAAATCTTCCCCAAACCTGGCTGGGTTGAGCACGACCCAAACGAGATTTGGTACACCCAGGCATCGGTTGCAGCCGAAGCTATCGCTAAGGCAGGACTTAATGGTACCGACATCGCGGCAATTGGTATTACCAACCAACGTGAAACTACCATTGTATGGGACCGCGAAACCGGGCTACCTATATATAATGCGATTGTCTGGCAGGATAGACGTACCGCAAAGTACTGCGACGAGCTAAAAGAGCAAGGCTTAGCTGCGAAGATCCAGGAAAAAACGGGGCTAGTTCTTGATGCCTACTTTTCTGCCACTAAGGTTAAGTGGATTCTCGACAACATCGACGGAGCACGCTCGAGAGCCGAAAAGGGCAAGCTCTGCTTCGGCACGGTGGACAGCTGGCTGATATGGAAATTCACCCAAGGTAAGGAGCACCTAACCGACGTAACCAACGCTAGCCGGACCCTGCTATTCAACATCAACACGATGCAGTGGGATAAGGAGCTGATGGAGCTGTTTACCATTCCAGAAAGCATGTTACCCGAGGTTAAGTCGTGTAGCGAGGTGTACTGCGAGACAGCAACCACCCTTTTTGCAACACATATTCCTATTGCAGGTATTGCCGGCGACCAGCAGGCAGCTCTTTTCGGACAGCTTTGCCTACACGAAGGTATGGCAAAGAACACCTACGGAACCGGCTGCTTCCTGATGATGAACACCGGAAGCACCCCTGTAAAATCGAAAAACAACCTACTCACCACCGTTGCATGGAAGATTAACGGACAAACCACCTACGCCCTCGAAGGTAGCGTATTCGTAGGTGGTGCAGCCATCCAGTGGCTTCGCGACGGTGCAAAACTCATCAAAAACGCTTCGGAAACAGAGGCAATGGCTACCAGCGTAGAGGATAACGGAGGCGTATACTTTGTTCCTGCACTTACCGGACTTGGCGCTCCCTACTGGGATCAGTACGCCCGCGGAACCATGGTGGGCATCACCCGCGGCACCTCGCGCGAGCACATGGTACGCGCAGCGCTAGAGGCTATTGACTTCCAAGTTTACGATGTACTAGAGGCTATGGAGCACGACTCGGGCAAAAAATCGCACGAGCTACGCGTTGATGGTGGCGCTGTTGCCAACAACTTCCTAATGCAGTTCCAAGCAGACATCTTTAAAGGCAAGGTTATCCGTCCGAAAGTACTAGAAACAACCGCACTTGGAGCAGCCTACTTGGCTGGTCTTGCAGTCGGCTTCTGGAATAGCACCGACGACCTGCAAAAGCAGTGGTCTATCGATAAGGTATTCGAGCCCAAAATGGAAAAGACTCGCGTAGAGAAGTACCTTAAGCAGTGGCACAAGGCCGTTGAGCGCGCTCAGAGCTGGATTGACCAGAACGAAGAATAGCAGAGTGCTTGCTGAGTATTTATAATTATAGGATTGCAGCCCGATAAACAACACCTAAAAAAGGGCTGCAATCCCTTTCAAATCTAACTTTTTAATTTCGAGAACATGAACGCATTTACCGCAGAATTCTTAGGCACCATGCTCCTTATTTTAATGGGTTGTGGAGTAGTTGCCAACGTCATCCTAAAGGGAACAAAAGGCAATGGAAGTGGCTGGATTGTAATAACCACAGGATGGGCATTGGGCGTATTTATCGGCGTTACCGTTGCCGGTCCCTATAGCGGAGCCCACCTCAACCCTGCCGTAACTATCTCCCTAGCCATCGCCGGCAAGTTTGCATGGGCAAGTGTACCAGCTTACATCGGAGCACAAATGCTAGGTGCCGCTACTGGTGCCTTCCTGATATGGCTATCCTACAACGATCACTTCAACCAAACGGAAGATAAGGCAACCAAGCTAGCCGTATTCAGCACGGGTCCTGCCATCCGCAACTATCCGCTCAACTTCATCTGCGAGGTTATCGGAACATTTGCGCTGCTGTTTGTCATCCTATTCTTCACGGATGCTAAGATTCAGGATGCCACTGGTACAACAATCGGTTTAGGCTCGCTAGGTGCTATTCCTGTAGCATTCCTGGTTTGGGTAATTGGCCTTTCGCTAGGTGGAACTACCGGCTACGCCATCAACCCAGCGCGCGACCTTGGCCCACGTATCATGCACGCCATCCTTCCTATGAAGAATAAGGGAGGTAGCGATTGGGCATACTCTTGGATTCCTGTTATTGCGCCTATTACAGGTGGAACGCTAGCAGCAGCTTTATACCTGTTCTTGGTATAGCGAACAATATAATGGGTGGGTAAACCTGACAGGTTTTGAAAACCTGTCAGGTCTAATAAACCGACATTTTACCACCATCCACCAAAGACCTCGGCTTTTGAATGCAGATTTTCACACGACAAACATTAACCCTATGAGACTATTTAAATCGACCATACTAGCGGTAGGAATGCTATCGGCATTCCCGTTCGCACAAGCACAAGATACGCCTGCGAAGGGCTCGATCGACATGCACCTTCAGGTTAAGAACATGCACCTTTGGAGAGGCTACGCCGTTACCGATGCACCAATGACCGCGCTCGATGTTGCCTACGTTTGCCCATCGAAGGCCTTTAAGATTGGCGTTTGGGGTGGTGAAGGATTTAACGGCGACTACCGCGAATTCGACTACTACCTTGCCTACAACAAGAGTGGCTTTAAGTTCGAGGTGTGGGACATCTTTAACTTCTCGCCTGGCTTGCCCTCCAAGCTGTTCGACTACGACCAAAAGACGACCAGCCACTTTATCGACGTAACCCTCGGGTACCAGTTTGGCAAGTCGTTTCCGCTATACCTCTCGGCCAGCACCATCATATACGGCAGAGACTTGGAGACAACTCCTAGCAACCTACCCGGCGTAGGACCACAATACGGCGACAACCGCTATTCGACCTACGCGTATGCTGAGTACCCCGTTTACAGCTACAACGGCTACGACATGAAGCTGTACCTGGGCGGCGCATTTGCCCTTGCCGGACAAACGCAGAACTTCTACGGCTCCAAGTCCAACATCGTAGCCACCGGCTTTGTGGTATCGAAAAACCTGACCATCGGCGACTACACCGTTCCGGTATCGGCCACTGCACTATGGAACCCCGAGCTCAACAGCGGGAATATCCAGCTAGCGGTGAACCTGTTCTAGCATTTTCTGATGTAAGCCTTTTTATATTTTATTCATAGAGCCAGATGCCGGGAGGTTTCTGGCTTTTTTTTGCGTTTGTTGGAATCTGGCATCGGTTACATGTTTTTGGGTGTCGGTTACAGTAGTTGACCCTCCGGTTACTAGTTTTTGAGCATCGGTTACCAAGTTTTGGCAGCTAGTTACCTTGGTTTACCCATCAGTTACCAAGTTTTGGGAGTCGGTTACCATGGTTTACCCACCAGTTACCAGGTTTGGGGCGTCGGTTACGGTAACTGGGCACAAAAAAGTGGTAACCGGGTAGTCAAACTAGGTAACCGACCGCAAAAAGAAAGTACCCCCAACCTGTAGGCGTACTACGGCTGAGGGTACTCAATAAATCATTTATAAGATCCTACTCTTCGGAAGTTTTTGCCTTCGATTTGGCAACCTTTACCTTCATATACTGGCTCACATACCCCCTCTTGCGCTCCTCGTTGCGCCAGAAGGCGTACTGGCCGCAGCGGCGAACCTCATCCATAGCCTCCTTGAGGTGGATGTAGGCCTTGTTGCGGGTTTGAACCGTAACATTGGAGTGCATGCGCGAGCCGTTGGCACGGGCAAGCAGGTCGGCCATCTCCTCCGATAGCACACCTGCCTTGTCGAATAGTTTCAGATCAACACCAATGGCCGTAAGCGGAGCCGGATAGGCCTTCCCCAGCGCGCAGAGATCGGTCAAATCCTGAATCATGTCGGCATGCCCGGATCCATCGGCAATACGCTGAACCTTGGTTAGCACATCGGGCATGTTGCGGTAGGCGAACAGGCCGTGATGGATCAGCTCGTCGTGCAGGGCGTAAGCCTCTGGCGAACGCAGATTCCACTCCTTCTGTGCCTCATCCTTGCTCTGAAACTCCTTGTTCCACTCGCCCTGAAGGTAGCGTAGCGCACCTGCACGAGGACTAATGCTATCCACCACTTTCCAGTCTAAACCAACTGCCGTAAGCAGCACCTTGTCTTCCTGAACCCAATGTTCGAGATTTTCGGCCTCCTGAAGCATCACCGATATCGGCATGTTGGGGGTTGCAGCATTCTGAACTTTCTCGATCTCCGCTGCAAGGAGATCATAATCTGTCTTGCTCATAAAATACCGTTTAAAAATGATTACTAAATTTCTACAGCACGCGAAGCAGCGTTTTGGCCTACTGCCTCTTCCTTCAACGCCCATAAAATTAGAAAAACGAAGCAAGATGACAAATAAAGCTAAACAATTTCATCTAAAACCTGCCAAGGAATACAGCGCAAAAGAGCCTTTACATAGAATGGCCATAGGCAGCCTCCCCTTCCGGTATCGCCCACAGAAAAGAAAGCCTCGACAATAAGACTACTCTATTGTCGAGGCTTTCATATCAGCTTCAATAAATATCCAAGGATGCTAAACCTAGCATTCGGATGCTACCAACCTGTATTCTGCTTCAGGTTTGGATTTATTACAATTTCTGCATAAGGGATTGGAGCAAAATACATTTTGTCCTCCCAAATTCGAGACTGGTAGCCACGCTCGTAAACAAGGCTCCCTTGGGCATCCTTTTTTAGGTGCAGCACACCAACCTTAGTAAAGAATTCGGGTCCCTTCTTCCACCTTCGCACATCGTAGAAACGGTGATCCTCAAAAGCGAGTTCCACAAATCGCTCATTCATGTAGCTTTTTTCGAAGGTTGCATTGTCCATTCCAGCAGGAAGAGCAGGCATTGCCACCCCGGTACGACTACGAATAACGTTAACTGCCGCAATAGCCGACATGGGGAACTCTGCAGACGTAGCATCAGGGCTACCTAGATAACGGTATACGGCTTCAGCATAGTTTAGGTAGAATTCACCCAAACGGAAGATTACCCAACTATGGCGCTTAGAAGTTTCCTTTCCTGGACGTAAATCCACCGAAACCTCTATCCACTTTTTCAGATAGTAGCCTGTAGGCGTAGCACCAGCCAAAGGAGCTCCATTTACCCCTCCTTCGAAGGTTTCGAGCGGTTTGGTGTTGTAGGTTGGCCACTTAGTGTCGCCGTTCTTTGCTACAGTTAGGTAAAACCGAGGATCTCGGCCAACCCAAGGGGAAGCAGGGTCATAACCACTTCCTGCCTCATCCCAGTATTTACCAGTGGTCTTCATTTGGTAGGCATCTACAAGGGTTTGGCTGGGGCAGTTTCCTCCACCGCCTCCTTCAACCCCAACAGGAAAGTTGGCATACTCCATCCAGTTACTGTCACCAGTACCACGAGCAAAGATTACCTCTGCGTTTTTATAGTTATCAACGCCCCAATTCTTCTCGTATGCACCTAGCTTAATTCCGTTAGAACTGGCAAAATCGAGTAACTCCTTCGAAGCAAGAGCCGCAGCTTTCCATAGCTCCTTGTTGTTATCCTTATTAAAAAGAGGGCTTGCCGCATATAGGGCCGCGCGAGCCTTTAGCGCCATGGCAGCAGCACGAGTTACACGCCCAATTTCCTTGTAAACCGATCCCACATAGGTTGGCGGAAGATTCGGAATAATTTCCGTACACTCCTTATTTATATAGTCGAAGATCTCCTTTGCAGGCGTTCTTGTAATGGTATTCGCTTCCTCAGCAGAAAGAACCTTATCTCCAACAAACGGAACATCTCCATAGGTTTTTACCAGCTCAAAATAGAAGTAGGCTCTCAAAAAGCGGACCTCCCACTGGTAGTTATTAAAGCGATCCATTTGCTCCTTGTAATCCTTATTATTGGCGAACTGCGAAAATGTTTGCCCCTTAGACTCAATAAGGAAAGTATTCACCGAACGAATGGCTTTATAGTAGTTGCTCCAGTTGGTCATTGTACGAATAGCGCTCCACGAACCATTATAAAAGTCGTGAACTCGTGATGATGGCTTCGAAAAAACAGCCTCGTCAGTTGCCGAAGCTAACATTCCATTGTCAAACGTTACAAAACCACCAAGCTGTCCATATATATCCGTAACGAACCCCCGAGTTTTATCGAAGCTGGTAAATACATCATTCTTATCAGCACTTACATGCTCATCATAGTCAAGATCGCTACAAGCAGCCAGCCCAACTATAGACATTAGCATAAAAAGTTTATTAACTATCTTCATGATATGAACTTTTTTATGTTAAAAACCAATACTTAACCCTACATGGTAAGACTTCAATGTAGGATAGTTTACACCGTAACTCTCTGGATCAACAATGTCTAAATTGTCGAAACAAAGAAGATCTACACCACGAACATAAATCTTAGCGGTGTTCAGCTTAATCTTAGATAGCAGCTGCTTAGGGAACGAGTAGTAAACCTCACAGTTTCTCAACTTCACGAATGACCTATCAGCAATCCAGGTCGAATTATTCGCAAAGTTATTGTCGCTATCAACAGTGGTTAAGCGAGGGTACTTTGCCGTTAGGTTGGTTGGAGTCCATCTATTTTCGTAATAGTCATTAGAAATAGTAGAATTGCCAATTAGTGGTTTGTAAACACTTTTCGTATTTAGCAACGCGCTATAGTTTCCAACACCCTGAAGTATTGCGCTAAAGCCAAACCCCTTATACTCGGCTCCTATATTAAATGAGTAGTATATTTCCGGACATACGGTATTATAACCCATAGCAACCATATCCAACGCATCAATTACGCCATCACCATTTTGATCTTTATACTTAAAGTCACCTGGTTTCACGGCCGAAAGTGTTTGACGAGGGCTGTTGTCAATATCCTGCTGATCCTTGAACATTCCCAACACTTGATATCCGAAAAGTTGGCTAATAGATTTTCCTGTACGTTTCAAGTAGTCGTAAGGCTGAGGAGTCTCTAGCGATTCCACGATCTTGCTACGCGAGAAGGTATACTTTGCGCCTGCAAACCAGCTAAAGTCACGTCCTACCTTACCGGCATAGTCCAACCCAAGTTCAACCCCTTTGCTATCTACTTTGCCGTCGTTGGCGTATGGGTCGAATGCACCATAAATCAAAGTATTTTGCCCTCCTGTAATAACAAAGATATCGCTACGTCTCTCGAAGAAGCAGTCGGCAGTAAGCTGCAAGCTATTCAACAGCATTGCATCTACCCCAACATTATACTTGTATGCCTTTTCGGTAGTTGGATTAGCTGTTGGAGTACGGCCTACCTTCCAACCATCTACCTTCTGAGGAGAATCTCCTAAATAGTAGCTGCTACCACCTACATAAGCTTGAGTTCCCAAGTCCAATTCTGGAACATAATCGGTATTAATAATTCCCGCAGAGGCTCGTAGCTTAAGGAAGTTTACCAGTTTAGAATCCTTCAAAAAGTTTTCATTCGAAAGCACCCATGCTGCCGAAATGGTAGGCGAAAACGCCCACTCCTTTAAGCCCTTTAGGCGGTTCGACCCTGAAGCCATTAGTACTAAATCGGCAAAGTAGCGATTAGCATATCCATAGTTAAAGCTACCCGATATGTTTTCCCTATTGTAGGTTTGGTCTCTCCCCGAATTCACTAGGTGATCGTGGTGATGCATGATTGAAGCACCAAACTTGCTTTCGCCAAACACCTTTTCATAGTCAACGCTCGTAACAATGTTAAGACGGCGAGACTGTACTCCCAGCGATGAGGTATAGTTAAGCTGCGAAACTTTACCACCTACTGTTGTGGTGGTGTCTATTGGATTCCCAGCCTGATCAAAAACAATCACATTATTCGAATAATTAAATCCCTTTGTTTTCGACTCCCAGTATTCGGTATAGTTATCGTATCCAACCCTCAACGAAGCAGACAGCCCAGGAGTAATAAAGTTAAGCTTCTCCGTCAGCTTTACATCAGCCTGTAGCGCCCTTGTTTGGGAACGAGCATAACCTGTACTAATAGAGTTTGCAACAGGATTTTGATTAGTCCAAGTGGCATCGCCCCCCCACTTCCCATCTAGTGCCCTTACAGGAAAAGCCGCAGAAGGCACAGAGTAAAGCTGATCCATAAGGGTCGATTGGTGAGTACCAGGTCTATTAGTTTCACCCAGAATACCAAGAATATTTACCTGTAATGCAGTTGTACTGGTCAAGTCGATGTCAAAGTTGGTACGAACATTACCTTTCGAACTTTTCAGCTGTGTTGAGTAGCCGCTATTCGCATCAGCATTCTTCAACAAGCCATCGCTTGTTTCAAGGTTAAGCACCGTAAAATAGCGGGCGTTTTTTCCGCCTCCTTTAAAGCTTAAGCTGTAGATATTGGTAGATGACCAATCTTTTAGCACCTCATCAAACCAGTCTACGTTTGGGTAAACACCAGGATAAGTTCCATTCTTAAACGCATCAACCTCGTAGGCATTATATCGAGGCGAAAGCCCGTCGTTCGCACGTGCTTCGTTTATCGCGTTTGCATAACGATACGAGTTTGCAAATTCAGGCAGACGTACAGGCTGCTTAAACCCGTGATCGTACCTGAAAGTAATGCTCTTCGAATTGTACTGACCACGCTTGGTTGTAACTGCTAACACCCCGTTAATTCCTCTAAAGCCATAACGGGCAACTGCCGCTGCATCTCTTAGCACTTCTACACTTTCAACCTCGTCGAGCACGATGTTGTCAATCGAACGTTCTAGCCCATCGACAACAACGAGAAGCGAGTTATTTGAAAGGGTTTTAGATCCTCTTACAAAAAGGGATGCATTGTTTTCCCAATCTACGCCACCATTTTGCAGGGCAGACAGTCCCAATATATTTCCGAACAATGCGTTGCTCAAATTTAGCGAGGAACTCTTCATCAGCTCTTCCGATTTAAGAACCGAAATTGCCCCCGTCAGCTCCTCCGCTCTACGTTCTACCCCATGAGGGAGCAAAACCACCTCGTCCCTATAGTCGAGCACCACAGATAAAGGATCAGCGCTCGTTATCTTGACATACTTTAGCCCAACTCCAGCCTTCGAAATGATGAGCTTATTACCAATGGTTGCGGATATCTTAAAACCTCCCGTACTATCGACCATTTCTCTTACCGCTGGAGCCTCAACAACTGATACCGTTGCTCCAAGTAACGGATTGTTTTTGCGATCCGCCACATGACCCAAAACCGTCACTTGTTGAGCAAAACCTGCAGCTGCCCCCCAAAGCAATATTAACAGCAATGCTATTTTTTTCATGTTAAATCTTTTTTCAGTTCTACAAGAACCCTGCGCTACCTAAACAAGGAAGGAAGGTAATTGCTGGAAATTAAACGACTTATCTCCGTATAATCTGCTACCATCCTGGGTTTTGAGTTAACCCGTACCCCTTATTTATTTCAGAAGGAGGGAATGCAGCCAAATACCACTTTGGGCTCCATCTGCCAGGTTTAGACCAATCGCGTTGTGATAGGTTAAACCTCTCGTACTTAAAGCTGCTTGGCCATCCTGTAGTCAGGCCATCTGTACGAGTTATATCTAATCCATGCAGCTGCTTGGTAAAATCATCAGCCAACTTTCTTCGAATCATATCGAATAGGCGGGTATCTTCCAGCCCCAGCTCGCAAGCACGCTCGCGCAGAATTTCCTTTATTAGAACATTCTTATCAGTAAGATCTAAGCTAGGATTGCTTTCTACTAAACCGCCTAAACCTACTCTACCACGCACTAAATTCACCTGTTGAATTGCCAAAGGAAGATTTTTGGTTTCTGCTAAAGCTTCCGCATAAATCAAGTACATTTCAGCCATACGCAGGTAGGGCCACGTTACAGATTTCATTCTATCAGAACCTTCCTGGATGTACTTGTACAGACCAAACCCAGACTTGTACCGATCCATATCTTTGGTAGTACGTTCACGTCCACCAATGTACATCTCCGCTTTGCGGCCTTTGAATGGAGCACCATTAACTAAAACCGTTTGGTAAAGTCTGGGATCCCTATTGGCAAACGGATTGGCAGCATGAGCAGGATTATTCCAATCGAAAGGCTTACCATCAGCCATGGGGAACATGTCCACATAATCGAGCGTTGGATTAAACATCCCATTTGCTTCTGCATCGGGGAAGTAGTAGTTATATCCTTCCCACGATTCGAATCTGTACTTTTGAGGCCTTGTTGAAATTAGCATTTCGGGATTCCCCCCCCCTGCACCACGCAAGAAGTAGGCATTCTTAAAGGCAGCCTGATAGTCTCCCCCTGTGTATAGTCCGTAGCGTCCTTGCGCGCTTTGCTCTTTAAAGAAGGCCTCACAGGCAGAAAGCGTACGATCCCAGAGCTCCTGCTTACGAGAACCAACCCAAACCTGTCGTTTTTCTACGGCAACCTGAGGGGGCTCGGTACTGTATGGTACATCATCATTAAATAGCGGACTGGCAGCAAACAGCAATATCTTGCACTTTAAACCCATAGCCCCAGCTTTGGTAAGCCTTCCATCCCAGTTCTCAATATCTTCGGGAGGAAGAGCCCAAGGAAGTTCGTTGGTGGCAATTGCTTCATCGAGGAGTGTAACCATAAAGTTGAGCGTTTCCTCGACCGTTGCTCTCGGATTGGTAAAATTCTCATTTATTTTAAGCGCATGGTTAACAATGGGCAATCCGCCAAGATGGCGAAATGCATCAAAGTAGTTCATCGCAATCATGGTCTTAGCCTCGGCCTTTAGACGGCTTTTTTCGGCTTCGTCCATATCCTTCGTTCTTTCGATATTTTCTATAAATATCCAGCATTTACGAACGTTTTGCCACATACCCTCCTTGGCAAACCCCCAACGAGAATGCCCGCTGTTATCTTCATAGCCAGCATTGTACGAACCACTGTAGTAAATGCTATTGGCAGTACCCCACGAGCAAGCCGTATTCATGCAGTCCGACAAGCATTCAAATGTCGACATGTTCATTTTACCACCAATATCCGACCAGCTAAGAGGCAAACCATAGTAAAGGCCGCTATACGCATTCCAAAGGAATCGTCGAGCATACTCCGCCTTGCTAAATACCGAATCGACGTTAACGTCTACGCCAGGAGCCTTCTCTAGGAAGTCGTCCCCAACCTTAAGAGGTTCTACGCATGCACTCATAGAAGCCAACATCGCTAGCAGTACGATTATTGAGCGTATCTTTTTCATACCTTCTGTTTTTTTAATTAAAACCCAATTTTCACCCCTGCACTAAACACCCTCATCAAAGGGTATGTAGGACGACTGTTAGTTCTAGATTCGGGATCTAGGAATTTGAGCTTAGAGAATGTCAACAGGTTGTACCCGCTAACAAACACCCTTAGCGACTTAACCTTAGCCTTGCTTACAAACGCACCGGTTATGTTGTACCCCATCTCCACGTTTTTAAGCCTTACGTAGCTGGCATCCTTAAGCCATAGGGTAGACATGGCATAGTTATTGGCCAAGCCAGTGGACAAGGTGGCCCTTGGTAAGGTGGCCGAATTTCGGGTTTCTTCAGTCCAACGATTTTCGTACTGGGAAATCAGCAGCCCATGGTTTTGGATATCGCCCAAAGGCTGACGGAGCAGCTCGTCAAGCTGCCTAGACACCTGCGTTGCAGCGGCCCAGTTCATGCTGAAGTTGAAATCTTTATAGTCGAAGCCCAGCGTTAATCCTGCAGTAAAGCGAGGGTAGTTCGGGTATCCGATAGCCTTAACATCGTTTTGGTTGATTACGCCATCCTTGTTAAGGTCGACGTACACGCAGTCTCCATTCTGCAGCGTGATGCCATGTGATGGGAATTTAGTATTGAACTCCTTCTCGTAGCGGGCAACAGCTGTTTCGTCGTAGAATCCCCAGAACACACGTCCGAAAGGCTGATCAACAGACTGTCCGGTACGGTTCATATAGGCTTCGTCTTGGAGAACTTCGTCGCTGAAGACAATCTTGTTCTTGGTGTACGATAGGTTTCCCTTGATAAAGTACTTGAAGTCCTTGCCGATCTTATCGTCCCAGTTAACGCTAAACTCGCACCCCTTATTCTCGACCTTACCCATATTTACGGCAGGAAGCGTTATGGCAACGTATCCGGGAACCGTCCTTCTTGTAATCAGGATATCCGAGCGATCGTCCCTAAAGAAATCTGCGCTCAGCTTCAGCCTACTGTTAAAGAGGTTCATGTCAACCCCGTAGTTCTGCTTTACCGCCTTTTCCCAGGTTACGTCCTTGTTGCCGAGCTTTCCTTCGTAGGCGCCAGGCTGGTTGGAGGTAACGTTAACGCCAAAGTTGTAGCTATTGCCCCCAAGCACATACGAGTCGTCGAGGTATAAGAATCGGTCGTCTCCGATCTTATCGTTACCAACAATGCCGTACGATCCACGGAATTTCAGGTAGTTCACCACCTCCTGTGCCTTAAAGAAAGGCTCCTCGGAGACAATCCAACCCAATGAAGCGGCAGGGAATACGCCGTAGCGCTTGCTAGGAGCAAAGTTCTCCGAACCATTATAGCCAATATTAAAGTCGAACAGGTACTTCGACTTAAAGTCGTAGGTTACGCGGCCAACGAGGCCAACGTACCCCGATGGGATATCCGTGTATGTCTTGGGATAGTACTTTTTTGATTGGTTGTAAAGGATCAGCGCGCTAAGGTGGTTATCCCCAATGTCTCTTTTCCAGTTCAACCCTGCCTCTGTGTACCAGTTTCTTCCCCTATCAAAGTTTTCGCCATAGCCTAGGTCAACCTCGTCGCCGCTCTTCCTGTACGAAATAGAGCCATCGGCTCCCAGCACAGGGGTATAGTAGGGCTTTGAAGCCGATCGGTTCTTATTCTGGTAGTAGGTGCTGTTGTAAGCACCTTTGATCTTTAGCGATAGCCCAGAGGTTACGAAGTCCAGCTTCTGATCCAGCTGAAAGTCAAGGTTCAGGTCGTTGTCTACCCGCTTTTGGTATCCTCGCCCATAGTAGATATCCAACCCATCAGATCCTGGATTCGAAATGTAGTCTGGGTTGGTTTTTATCCACTTACCGTCCACAATACCTGCACCTGAGAAGGGGGTTGCCCTATAGAGGAACCTAAAGATCTCTTCCTGCGTTTGGCCGGATATGGGCTGGTTCTTCTCCGCAACAACACCTCCAATGTTTACCGACATCACGGTAGTTTTCGTCAAATCGAAGTCGATATTTGCGCGGTAGTTGTACCTATTATACTTATAGTTCGATTCGCTGCTGGAATCGAATGTTTTGAAAAGCCCATTCTGGCTTGTCATTCCGAGAGAAACGAAGTAGCGAACCCGATCAATTCCCCCGTTTATATTGATGTTGTGCTGGCTTTGGGTGGTAAAGTCCTTTAAGCAGTAGTCCATCCAATCCATGTCAGGATACAGAATGGGGTTGGAATGGGTTCGGAATGCCTCCATAACCGTAGGCGTAAAGCGAGATTTGGTAACATCGCCCCCATCGCGGGTCAGCGCCTCGTTGTAGTACTGGGCGTACTGGTAGCTATTGGCAAACTCCAGCAGCTGGGTAGGAACCTGAACGCCAAAAGACGAAGAAATCGAGATCTGGGCCTTTCCCTGCTTTCCGCGCTTGGTGGTAACAATAATAACCCCGTTGGCGCCACGTACCCCGAACACCGCCGTTGCAGAGGCATCCTTCAGGATACTTAAGCTCTCGATCTCGTTGGGGTCTAGCTGAAAGAAGTTACGCTCAACCCCATCAACTAGCACCAGAGGGGTAGAGCTACTGGCCGACAAAGAACCGATACCACGAACGAACAGCTCGGGGTTGTCGGCACCTGGCTCGCCGGTATACTGAACTGAAGAAACGCCGGTAACCTTACCCGCTAGGGCGTTGCCCAGCGATGCGGTTGGGGATTTCAGCAGCTCGTCGCCCTTCATCCCGGTTACGGCTCCCGTAGAGGTTACCTTCTTTTGCTGTCCGTAGCCCACAACCATTACCTCGTCTAGCACCTTCGAGGCATCCTTGAGCACGACATTAAAGCTCGTTTTCCCATTCAGCGAGATCTCCTGCGTCTCAAATCCAACGAATGAGATCACCAGAACGCCCTTCAGATCGGGGCACTTGATGGTGAACATGCCGTTAACATTTGCAGCAACGCCGCTGGTTGGTGCTCCCTTATAGTACACCGTGGCCCCAATAACGGGATTCCCCGCTTGGTCCTTGATCTGTCCCTTTACCTCTATTCCCTTTTTACCTTGCGCTTGAAGGCTGCTAGGACTAGCGCCTCCAGCGGCATACAGCAAAATAGAAAAAGAACACATTAGAAAAACAAGAAGTGTTTTCCTAGAGAGCGCTTTCCTTCTTTTCTCTTTTTCCATAGCACAGAAAATTGTTTAACAATTAGATTCCTCGGTTGGTCCTTTTAACAAAATAACGTTTACACGGCAATATTAACGAATACGGGCAACAGCAACGGTGCGTTTTCAGTTCAATTTAAGGAGGAAATTCATTCATTTTTTTGCTACACACCAGCAACCGTTTTACACATATCTCTACAATAAAGACACTTGCAAAGTAAAAGTCGATTTTAGCTTAAATAATTCACCCTCCACTCGACCTTCCGATGAAACAACCCATACGCCCCATAACGCCCAAAGTTGCTTCACCCTTTTTACGTGAATATTTACATAAAATGTACTTACTCATGTTATAGGGCGACGACACTTCGATACGCACGCCTGCACACACCATTAACAACATCCAAAAAACTGTCGTTTACCCCATTGCAGCTAGGCACAAAGGGGACTAGCAGCAGAAGGGAGCTTCGCCGAGGTTGCTACCGTAGCATGCGCAACACCACTACGGCCCCAAGTCCAACATCGTGGCCACCGGCGTTGTGACATCGAAGAGTATGACCATCGGCGACCACACCATTCCGGTATCGGCCACCGCCCTTTGGAACCCCGAGTTCAACAGCGGGAATATCCAGCTAGCGGTGAACCTATTCTAGCATTTTCTGATGTAAGCCTTTTTATATTTTATTCATAGAGCCAGATGCCGGGAGGTTTCTGGCTTTTTTGTTGGCGGCCCCAACGGGCTTGCACCATGGGAGCGCATGGAGCATTGTAGATGCACAACGATCCATTGCAACCCTACAATGATCTATTGTAATCCTACAACGATCTATTGTAACCCTACAACGATCCATTGTAACCCTACAATGATCCATTGTAACCCTACAATGCCCCATTGCAACCCTACAACGATCCATTGTAACCCTACAATGATCTATTGTAACCCTACAATGATCTATTGCAACCCTACAATGATCTATTGCAACCCTACAATGGAGCAATGTAAACCTACAATGGAGCAACGCAAAATAGCGATATATCTAATTTTCAAGAATTTGTATGTTTTAAAAAACAAACAAAACCTATGTTATGCCATCATGAGATTGCCAGAACGCATTTTATGCTGTAAAACATGTTTTCAAAATGAAACTCGCCACAAATCCTTAACGTATAAATAGCATTATTAACTAAACTTCTCAAACCATGTCAAAGCGTGACGTTATCATTAACTACTTTAGGATGTCTGATTATGAGCTATCCACCTTTTCTCAGAATGTATCGAAGAAGCTAACAGGAAATGTAAACTTTAAGTTTGACGCCGCTACGCTTACAATGCTCGACGAGCGAACGACTACATATGTCGGGTCGCTAGTAAAGGCGCGGTCGGGTGCGCCGCACGATATCACCGAGAAGAACGTACAGAAGGAGCTGGTGTGCGCATGCCTGCATGATATTGCGATGGAGGTAAACGTGCAGGCCAAGGGGGATATCGTGAAGCTGCAGTCGAGCGGGTTTAACCTGCCCAAGGAGCCCAAGAAAAAGGGGGTGCTGCCCAAGCCCACCAAGTTTAAGGTGGCGAGCGGCACCAATAAGGGCGACTTGCTGTGCGAGGTAAACTCCAACCCAGATGCCTTTGTGTACAATTTCTACTCGGCACCGGTGCCTGCACCCGAAAACATCAACGAGTGGCGGCTTACCCCTTCGTCGACGCGCAAGAAGAATATCTCGGGCTTTACGCCGGGCAAGGAGTACGAGCTGAAGTGCGCCTACCAGGGCAGCGAGGATACGCTAACATTTAGCGAAAGCGTCCGAATTTTCGCCCAGTAGCCGCTCCGAACTACTGCATACGCCAAGGGGCAGCCTGTACGGGCTGCCCCTTGGCGTATAGGGACGATTGAGAATTGTACAGAAGCGCTTCTATCCCCATCGCATAAAAAAAGGGCTGCTCCTCGCGGACATCCCTCATCTTGTCTAAAAACGTAAACTAATGAACTAACCTAATCTAAACACACATCTATAATGAAACAATCAATTCAAATACGCTGAGCTCTGCCGTGCCGCAACGCTTGTGCATTGGCAGGAGCCCGTTCATTCTCTGTTTTGCGACGGCAAGTAAGCAAACGGATGTTAGCTGAGCGGTAGGTGCAAGCTACCAAATTGTGAATTATGGATGGTGATCGTGGGGTGCGCCTGAGCGTATTGTAGCCACCTGTTCGGCGGGGGCTTCTGCCAGAATTCAAAAAGCATAAACAGCGAATGGCAGCAAGCCACCTTCAGCGGATGTGGGAGGCAGGACTGGCGAAAGTAGATCAACCTACCCATAAAATAACGAACGAGCCTAAGCAACAACTGCTCAGGCCCGCTCGTTTACTATTATACGTCTAAAAAAAAGATCTTCTTCTAGCGTCGCTTAGCTTTCGAAATACCTTCGTATAGCCTCCACCATCTACAGTTTCACCACCTTAACGTTGTCGAGCATCAGCAGGTTGATGTTGCCATTCATGTTGCGGTTATGCTTCTCGTAGGTGAGCTTAAGGGTGTTGGTTCCCCTCTTCAGCTGTACGCGAACGACATTGGAGCGGCTCCAATCGCTCCAGGCATCCTTTTCGACAATCGGGAATACCATGGTAGCCACCTGCTTCCCGTTGATCCAAAGCGTGCGAAGGGCGGCAGAGTTCCCGCAGCACATGCGGTCGGTTCCATTCGAGTAGCGGAAGGTGAGCAGGTAGTCGCCCTCCTCGCCTACCGTTACGGGAATGGCGACTTTCGTGTTCTTGGTGGGCGACATCTCCACAAAACCTTTGCCGGAGAAGCTGGTATAGGGTAGATCCGACTTAGGGTTGAAGTCTTCTGCTTCGGCCGTAAAGGTTTTTGTCTGAGGTTCGATGGCAATCGGATTGCTAAGGAACGACTCGTACCCACGCGCATCTACCGCCTTCACCTGATACTCGGTGTAGCAGTCATCATTGCCAATGGCATAGGTGGTATCGGGAGTTCCATGCAGCGGCTTGCCGTTGCGGTACAGCTCGTACACGCCGGCGCCTGCAACCCTCCGCCAGGCCAGCACGCCAGCGTTAAGGGTAACCACCGGAGTTGCAGGGGCAAAGTCAACGCTCCGCAGGTTTACCTTCGATGGGGCAAACGGCGCATTCTTCATCTTGATGCTGATGTTGAGCACGCCCGAAGCGTTACCATCAACAAAAGGTTGCTGCTCTACGCCGTTTACGGTGAACGAGGCTATCTCGTAGCCAAACCCATCGACAGCGACGTTGATGGTAGCATTGCGGTACTTAAAGCCGGCAAGCGAGTACCTACCCGCGTAAGCCTGCGGGATTACGGGCGCAAAGGCAATGCCGTTGGGCTCGAAGTTCATCCCCAGGATCACCTTATAGGTCATCCCGATGTTGGCACCCACGCTCCATAGCTGGCGGTCGGAGTTGATGGCGGTTCCGTGGCTATCGCCCGTCGATGCCACAAAGTTCTCCTTGTTGGTAAGGTAGATGGCGGCAGCTCGGTAGATGGACGACATGCCGTAGGTCAGCGCAGCCTCGTTCCTCACCTTTGCGGCGGCAATATTCCAGAATGCCTGCACGAAGGGCCACACGCTGTTGTTGTGGTAGGGCCCAACCTCGGGTATCTGGGGGTATATGCACGTAGTACCATATTCGGTGATGGGGGTATTGGCAACTACCGACTGGCTACGCTCACCATCGGCCACGTTGTAGATAACGGCAAGCGCCTCTCCAAGCGCCTCCGATCGGGGCGATAGCGATATCGAGCTGATACCGTACAGGTACTGCCCGTAGTAGCCCTTATCGCCCATCCACAGCTGGGTGTTGATGCCACGCTTCACCGCTTCGGCCAGCTTACCATACTTTTCGCCCTTAATGCCAAGGATTTTTTCGATGCTATTTAAGATGTTGTAGGTTTGATAGTGTACCACCGATGTCCCAAGGTTTGCCGAGCGGTAGATATCGATGGGCTTCATCCACTGTGGGTAGGTTTGCTCCCTCCAATCTAGGAACGATGATTCGCCCAGCGGAAGGCTTCCGGGGTAGAAGATGGTTTTCAGGTCGGCTTCTACCGTATTCCTTATAATAGGATAGATGGTTTCCAGCCATTTCCTGTCGCCGGTGTACTTGTACACCTCCCACGCGGCAAGCGCCCACGTATTACGGTCGCTCGAAATCGGCCACGACCCACCCGAACCGGTATCCTGAATGATGTGGCCATCTTTGGTCTTGCGCATCAGCCCTCGCATGGCAACCTCAGGGTCGGCAATGGCAATGCCCAGAATGGTAGCGTAGCTAAGGTCGCGCGTCCACACGCCTCCCCAGCTTTTGCCCGTGTCAAAGTAGCCATCCTTGGTACGAAGCAGATCGAGCTCATTCAACGTCATGTTGTAGAGCGCATCCACCATCGGCACCGACGACTTTAGCTGCGGATAGCTGGTGTTTTTTAGTATGATTGATCGCTTGTAGGCGCCCGTAGTGCTGCTAAAGGCAGGTTCGTCGTTTCCGTTGAAGGTGGAGTATAGCGTATCGCCCTTCAGGAAGGCACGATCAGCCTTCCACGTCACCAAATCGGAAAAGATGGAGAAGTTCGGCGAGGTAAATATGGCCCTTTGCGAAGGTTGCGCGCTGCCTCCGAAGCAAGCGGCAACAGCCAACGCCATAGCGGTTATTTTATGTCTCATCAGGTAAGGATTTGCTTAATCCCCAAAGTTAGCATTAATCGATGTTCGCCAACGACAGACAACCGCAGAGATGATAAAGGGCCAAGAATCGATGCTAAAGGTAGCCTTAGCCTATTTAAACGGAAGAAGCGGCACTACTCCCAAACATACCTCCATTCACCGTTAGCCTGCCGTCGCCAAACGGTGTGGAAGATGCCGGTAGTAACGGAAATGGCAAACCTAAGCCATCATTGCAGCTGCCCAAAGCCCCAAAGGTCTTCAAGGCCAATAAACCCGAGTGAAACACAGGTAAGTAAGACAAGGAAAATAAACAATCATGAAGGGGTTGAATGTAGGCTACAACACGCATCTATTCCAGTTCCTTCAGTCAACCCTATTTGTTATAGAACCATACCTGCTCCAAGTAAAGAGACAAAAAAAGGGAGCCTTGATTCCAGACTCCCATACGGCATTTCAAAACATGTCTTCCTTAAAAATGGATCAAGTCTCAGATATCAGAGCTATCGTAGCAGACGATCTGAACTATTCCCTACTCGCCACTCCCTATTCACTGAATATATTGTTCATAAACCCCTGCTTCTTTAGCACATCGAGCAGCAGATTCGAGATAGCAACAAAGTCCTTTTTGGTGTAGCGGTTATCGGTAAACACCTGCGCAAGCGTATCCTTGCCGTTCTCCTCAAGCAGCTTAAGGGTAAGCGGCTGGGTATCGCGCTCGGTATAAATTCTATCAATATCCTCAGGGGTATAGTCCCTATACACCTCGCGATGAACAACTGCTTCGAGTGGAAGCCTGTCTGTTAGCTCGGGCATCTCGCTAGGGTAGCCCATAACCACGGTTGTAATGGGAACCACACCCTTAGGCAGCTTTAGTATATCGATGATTCTATCGGCCGTGTAGGTTGTGGTGCCAAGGTAGCAAATTCCCAATCCCTGATTTTCTGCCTCTAGGCTCACATTTTGCGATGCCAGTAGCGCATCTATTGCTGCAACCACAAAACCATGAAAGTTGTCGTAGCCAGGAGCGGCCTTACGCTGCTCGCACCACTTGTTGAAGCGGTTAAAGTCGGCGCAGAAGGTCATCATAACCGGTGCCTTAGTGGCAGGCTGATTAAAGTGGCAGGCGTTAAGCGCCTCGCGGCACTCGCTGTCGGTGGTTACCACAATGCTGTACACCTGCATATTCCCGGTGGTCGATGCGCGTACACCAGCCTCCAGAATACGGATTAACTTCTCCTCCTCCACCTTTTGGTTGGTGAAGTTCCTTATCGAACGATGGGTAAATATGGTATTCATACGTTTCTTTATTAGACGTTAGGGTTTAGACATTAGAAATTAGACTAAAGTTTCATTCGAAGAAGAATAATCTAATCGCATTACTTTATTGTCGCCTCATCAAATATTCTCAGAATCTCGTTAGCCATGCTGCCCCACGAGTACTTTACCTTTTCATTCTTTGCATTCTCCGACATCTCGGCTTCTCGCCCACTTTCGTAGAAATCGACAAGCGCATCGGCAATGGCAGGAATCTTAGGCTCCACAACGTAGCCCACTCTTCCATCTGGAATAATCTCCGATAGCCCACCAACCTTGGTTACCAGCATGGGCTTATTAAAGTGGTATCCAATTTGGGTCACCCCGCTCTGCGTTGCATGCTTATACGGCTGCACCACGATATCGGCAGCACAGAAGTATCTTCCAACTTCGGGATCAGGGATGAAGATTGGGTAGAAGATAACCCTATCCTTTAGCTCAAGACGCTCCACCTGATCGTAGTATGGCTTTGGATCGGCATAAAACTCCCCAGCCACCAGCAACTTTAGCTTTCTGTTCTGCAAACGAGCATCTGCAAAGGCATCAAGCAGCCAATCCAACCCCTTGTAGTCGCGAACCAGCCCAAAGAAAAGCATATAGTCAAACGAAGGATCAAGATTCAGCAACCTTTTTGCCTCATCTTTAGGAAGAATGGCTCCAAAGTTATCGAACAGCGGGTGATGGCAAAAGCCAACAGGACGCCTATAGCCAAGCGTTCCTAAATCCGTTCCAACGCTTTGCGACATTACCACAAAACCATGCGTAGAACCCAACCAAAACTTCGAAAGTAGCCTATCCCCTATTCTCTTCTCGTGCGGAATGATGTTGTCGGCCACCGAAACAACCTTGGTATGACCGTTACCCTTGGCAATTCGGGCTATCGTTCCAAAACAGGGAGCCATAAAGGGCAACCAGTAACGAATAAGAAGGATATCTGGCTTCCTTTTGCGGATTTTCATCCCAACATTAAGCCAGGTTAGCGGATTTATGGAGTTTACGGCAATGTCAATATCCAGTTCTTCAGGCTTAGGCTCCGTGGTGTACTGCGTTTTTCCAGGAAAAAGAAACGAAGGATACTGTAGGCTAAAGGTGTAAATCTTTACGCGATGCCCCATTCGCATAAGCTCCTGAGCCAACCTATCGTTATTGGCAGCAATACCCCCACGAAACGGATGAGCGGGTCCAACTATTACTATATCTAAAGGTTTCGTCATGTTAAATCGTATGATTGCCAGCAAAATTGGCTCTTTTTATTGAGATTGCGAAATGGGAATGCATCAAGCTTTGCGTGCCGCTGCAACATGCGCCATTATCCCATCGAAATCGTTTGGAGAAAACCAGGCAATATCGCAGTAGCGGTTAAACCAGGTTATCTGTCGCTTGGCATACCTTCGAGAGTTCCTTTTGATGAGCTCAACTGCCTCTTCCATCGTTATTTTTCCATCGAAGTAGTCGAAAAGTTCACGATAGCCAACGGTGTTGAGCGCGTTTAGCTCGCGATGCTCGTACAGCGACCGTGCCTCTTCAAGCAATCCCTGCTCCATCATCATATCCACACGCTGATTTATGCGCTGGTAAAGTTCCTCCCTGTCGCGCTGCAAGCCAATCTTTACGATGTCGAAGTTGCGGGTCTTCTCAAAGTTTTTTCGGAGGGTGGAATATGGTACGCCAGCAATTATACATACTTCAAGCGCCCTAATTACCCGCTGATGGTTATTCAAATCGATGGTATTATACGAATTCTCATCCAACCGCTTAAGCCAATCGGTTAGCGCAGCTATCCCCTCGTTCTTTAAGCGTTGCTTCAGCATCTCGCGAGTTTCGCTATTGGTTGCGGGAATGGCATCAATACCCAAGCATACAGCATCGATGTACAAGCCAGACCCTCCCGATAGTACTACATAATCAACATCCAAGAAAAGCTTTTCGATAACCTCCACGGCATCGAACTCGTAACGACCTGCCGTATACGGTTCGTGAATTGAACGAGAACCAATAAAGTAGTGAGGTACTGCTGCCAACTGCTCGGGCTCAGGAACCGCAGTTCCTATTCTCATCTCCTTATATATTTGTCGCGAATCCGAAGAAACGATGGGGGCATTCAACGCCTTGGCAATGCTAATGCTCAAATCGGTTTTACCTACAGCCGTTGGCCCCATCAGCACAACCAGAGTCTTTTTACCCATTAGCGCTAAAATTCATCATCCGACCGCTCGTTGTAATCCTCATACGATTCGAAATCATCAAAGTCCTCCATCACATCATCGTAAATCGAAGAGTCTTCTTCGCTAACGTTCTCGATTTGCAAAGGAGGCTCACCCTCGGAATAGGTTACAATAGGGTACTTCACGCCAACTTCGACCTTCTTATGCTCTAATACTTCAAGGAAGAGACTTCGGTCGCTATAAATATCAAACGTATAGAGCAACCGCTGATTCTTCTCCTTCACCAGCTCTTTAAGCGTCATAACATCCATTGGAACTGGAGCGTCATCCATATCGTCAGCCTCTTCCCCCAGATCAAAAAGGGTGAACTCGCGTAGTTTATTCCACTCGTGATCGACAGCGAAGAACGATGCCATTTGAGAAGAATCGAAGTTCAAGTCAGACTGTATCAGCTGGTGAAGATCAAAAAGGGTATTCTCTTCAGATATTTCGTAGTCACGAGCAAAGTTTTCCACATCTCCCGACAACGCCCTGAATTTAAAAACCATATAAAAGATTTTAGTCGTTAATTATTCCCCAAAAATAAAAAATATAGAATGAACAAAGCCACCATTTCAAGAGCTTTGTTTTATTAATGATTTTTGTACATTTAGAAGGATATATACTAATAAAAAAAGATAGCATATGCGTGCAGGAGCATTTGTCCAAGAAAACCTCCGAATTTCATGGCTTTCAATAAAATCGAATCCGCTAAGAACTATTCTAACCATTGTTATCATTGCCATTGGGCTCATGGCTTTAGTAGGCATTACAACGGCTATCGATTCAATAAAAAGTTCAATTACAAGTACCTTATCAATGATGGGGGCTAACTCCTTCACCATAACAAGCCGTGATTTCAACATACGAATAGGTGGAGATTCGAGGGGACGCGTAAGAAACAACCCTAACGTGTCCTACAACGAAGCCCTAGAGTTCAAGTCAAGGTATGAGCTGCCATCGACCATAAGCATATACATGAGAATGGGTGGTGCAAAGATTGTCCGTGGGAATGGAAACGAAACAAACCCAAACAACACCATAGTTTCTGCGGATGAAAATTACATTTCCAACTCAGGCTATGAGTTGGAAAAAGGAAGGGGAATCGTTCGATCGGAAGTTGAAAACCTAAACCACGTAGCCGTCATTGGGCAGGACATTGCAACTAAACTTTTCCCCAAGAAGAAAGACCCCACAGGGGAAATCATCAGCACAGTAGGTGGAAAGTATCGGGTAGTAGGTCTATTAAAGACTAAAGGAGGAATGATTGGAGGAGGAACCGATAGAATGGTAATTATCCCTGTCTCCCTAGGGAAAACACTACGGGCACGCGAACAATCATCGTTTTACATTTTGGTATTGCCAAAAAATCCAATGCACTTTAAGGAAGCACCCAAACAAGCAGAGGGACTTTTCCGTGCCATCCGAAAGCTCAAGGCAACAGACCCATCCGATTTCAATATCATAAAAAGTGATGCAATAGCAAAGGTGCTCATCGAGAATCTCAAGTACGTAACCTATGCAGCTACGCTCATCGGCTTCATCACCCTACTCGGGGCTGCAGTTGGCTTAATGAATATCATGCTTGTTGCTGTTGCCGAGAAAACACAGGAGATTGGAGTTCGAAAAGCCATAGGCGCAAAGTCAAAGAATATCAAGCAGCAGTTCCTTTTCGAGTCGATAATGATTTGTCAAATGGGAGGAGTTCTCGGTATTATTCTCGGTGTTTTACTAGGAAACGTCATATCATCGCTGATTGACAGCCCATTCATTATTCCTTGGGGATGGATTATTATTGGCATAGCCCTAAACTTTGGAGTTGGCCTTGCTTCAGGATACCTTCCTGCTGTTAAAGCGGCACGACTTGATCCGATTGAGGCACTTCGGTACGAATAGAGGAAATAAAATACAGAATGTTCAGATAATAAAAAAGGCCGACTATAGTCGGCCTTAATTTATTTAATTTATATAGTACTTAAACTATTTTACAGTACTCATGTGAGCGATAAGGTCAAGAACCTTGTTAGAATAACCCCACTCGTTGTCGTACCAAGATACAAGCTTAACGAAGTTTGGATTAAGCATGATACCTGCTTCAGCATCGAAGATAGAGGTACGAGGATCTGAGATGAAGTCGCTAGAAACAACAGCCTCTTCAGTATATCCAAGAATACCCTTCAATTCGTTCTCAGATGCAGCCTTAACTGCAGCCTTAATCTCATCGTAGGTAGCAGACTTTTCGATACGACAAGTTAGGTCTACTACAGAAACGTCAAGAGTTGGAACGCGGAAAGACATACCAGTAAGTTTACCCTTTAGCGAAGGGATAACCTTGGTAGCAGCCTTTGCAGCACCAGTTGACGAAGGGATGATGTTGCCAGCAGCAGCACGTCCACCTCTCCAATCCTTAGCAGATGGAGCATCAACAGTCTTTTGAGTATTGGTAGTAGCGTGAACGGTAGTCATAAGACCTTCAACAATACCAAACTTATCGTTGATAACCTTAGCAAGAGGAGCTAAACAGTTAGTTGTACAAGATGCGTTTGATACGAATTGCTCGCCCTTGTAAGTAGTGTGGTTTACACCCATTACAAACATTGGGGTGTCATCTTTTGATGGAGCAGACATAACAACACGCTTAGCACCACCTTGAATGTGAGCTTCGCAAGCTTCCTTAGTAAGGAATAAACCTGTAGATTCGATTACGTACTCTGCACCTACAGCACCCCAGTTAATGTCGGCTGGGTTCTTGCAAGCAGTTACGCGGATAGCATTACCATTAACGATAAGTTGTCCATTCTTTACTTCTACAGTGCCATCAAAACGACCGTGAACTGAGTCGTACTTTAGCATGTAGGCCATGTATTCAACATCGATAAGGTCGTTGATTGCAACAACTTCCATATCACTACGCTTTTGAGCAGCACGGAATGCTAAGCGTCCGATTCTTCCGAATCCGTTGATACCAACTTTGATTTTAGCCATAGCTTAAATGTTATAATGAAATAAATTGCTGTTTATCGATTCACAAAGATAATAAAACTGAAGAATACATCAATTCCCTTCCCACAGCCCAACAACAATAATAATACCTATACATAGTTTTATATTGTTGATTTTAAAACCCTTAATCAATTCGAAACACAGCCTGTCATGTTAATCGCGAATCCCTTAAGGATTCGTAAGAACTCCCTAAAAAAAGTTAACCCTAGAATACAGCCACTACCTCCTATTGGGAGATTGAGGGTATGCGGGACAACTTTTCTCAGAACTAGCACATGACGAAACTATTCCAGCCAAAACAACCAACGCTAGCAAAGCAACTAGTAACTTCTTCATTATTATCATGTTTTAAATACAAAAGAATCACACAAATTGACACTGCGAATCTAGCATTTATCTGCTAATCTCTGAAATTTATCCCGTACTAATTTTACCAACGGAGACAAGAACCATCGAGTTAGACCAGCAAAGGATAGAAATGCAGCAGCGTTCTACCTACAAAGGAAAGTGATAGACCAAAGCAGCATCTACAAAAAAAAGAGCAAGTCTTGAATTCAAGAACTTGCTCTTTTTCTCTATACTCTTTTATCGATTTGATAGTTATTTCGCTCGCTAGAACTCCTTGACACCAACTCACCAAGGAAGCCGGTAAGGAAGAGCTGTGCTCCGATAATCACCAGCGTTAATGAAATGTAGAATAGAGGCTGTGCCGTAACCTCACGCACTTTCATGTGGTTGGCCAAGTGGTAAATCTTTTCACCAATCATGAGCCCGGACAAAACTCCGCCTATTAAAAAGGTAATAATGCCTAGGGTTCCAAAAAAGTGCATTGGTTTTTTCCCAAACTTAGATACAAACACAACGGAAAGCAGATCGAGGAAGCCGTGAATGAAGCGTTCCCAGCCAAACTTCGTGACGCCATACTTGCGAGCTTGGTGTTCTACTACTTTTTCTCCTATTTTCTTGAAGCCGGCCTGCTTGGCAAGAACAGGGATATAGCGGTGCATTTCGCCATAGACTTCTACGCTTTTCACAACCTTACGACGATACGCCTTAAGTCCGCAGTTGAAGTCGTTAAGCTTAATACCGCTTACAAAACGAGCGGTTGCATTGAAGAATTTGCTGGGGAGACGCTTCCCTATTGGGTCGTAGCGCTTCTGCTTCCAGCCTGACACGAGGTCGTACTTCTCTTCGACAATCATTCGGTAAAGTTCGGGGATCTCGTTGGGGCTATCCTGCAAATCGGCATCCATTGTAATAACAACTTCGCCTTGGGCGGCGTCGAAACCGGAATATAGTGCAGCTGATTTCCCGTAGTTACGAAGGAAACTGATTCCTTTTACAAACGGATACTTTGCTGCTAACTCCTCTACAATATCCCAAGAACGATCGGTGCTACCATCGTCGACCATAACAACCTCAAACGAAAAGCCGTTGGCTTTCATCACCCTATCAATCCACTCTACCAACTCGGGAATCGACTCCTCCTCGTTGTACAGCGGAACTACTACCGAAATATCTAACTTACTCATTATCCTTTATTTATCAAAAACAACCTGCTACTCGAACACAGGCTTATCTTTCTTGACAAAGATTGCAGTAATTAAACTAATTACCAAACCAACAAGCGCATTACCGAGAAAACCTATGATGGCAATATAAAGTGGAGTTTGAAACTTTGAGGCCATTGCAATTGACTGTTCGACCTGAGAATCAGAGAGTCCTTTCTTCAATAGCATTTCGCGCTGAACATCGGCCATTTTTTCCATGTAGTTAGGTTCTATGACCGTTTGGAGAAGTACCATGAAGGCGATAGAGAGTACGCCTGCAAAGATATAGGTAAGCCAGCAGTAGATAAAAGCATTTCCATAGGTAATAAAACCACCACAAGCTGTTTTTCGATAGCTTAGGGCAAAATAGACAAGAGCGGCAATTGATATGACCATACTCAGCACGCTTAACCAAACATTTCCCTTGTAAATATCACCTGTCATATAGGTTATTACTACAAATAGAATTGAGATTAAGCCTAAAATTGCTCCATTTGTTGCAGCGGACTTTAGCATTACTGATGAGGGATTTTTTTCGTCTTCCATAACATGTTGTTTAATACGGTTAATGATTGTCAAAGATAAGAGATTTGGGGAATGCGCACGCATTTTATTTGGCTTCTTCGGAAATTGTTGTACTTTTGTGCCCGGGTAAGTCTTACACGACCAGCTCCTGCTGAATCCCCCCAGGACCGGAAGGTAGCAAGGGTAGGCGGTTGTAGCGGTGCGATGTAAGTAGCTTACCCTTTTTTGCGTTTATGCCCCAACAAAGCGCAAGGTCGAAAAAAGGCAACAGACTCGTCTAAAATAAAGAAGCCCCTTAGAGAAATCTTTGGGGCTTTTACATTATATGCATGCTGCTAAATGTTCGGTATTGCAGATACTCCCAGATAGAACGCAATCAAGCAGAACTGCTGCGTTGCCAAGCACTCTTCGAAGTTTACGCCTCCCCTGAATCGTTTAAAGAAAATCTGCATAATAATTCGGACTGCAATAAGAGGTGCTATTGCCACCCAAATCTTCAACCTAAGGGTTAGGAAGAAAGGGAGTAAGCCTGTGATAAGAACAATGAGCCAACCATCTACGCCTAACTTACCAAAAGCAGGGGCTGCATCGTACCCCTCTTTAGGACGTAAGTACCGATTGGTGTCAATCAGGGTTATGGTCGCCAAACGCGAGAGGCTTTCGCCCGAAAGTATTAGCCAGGGAACTAGAGCAGGACTTAGCTCCTGAAGAATGGAAAACTGGAGTATCAGAGCCAGAGCAACGCCAAGAATGCCCTGGATTCCGATTTGCTTATCGGTGCGGTTCTTGATGTAGAAGCGCTGCCCGTGCCTTCCTCCGAGGTTGTCGAAGAAGTAGGCCAGCCCCCCCTCCTGTAAACCTCCTGTTAGGAAGATAGAGAACGTTAGGGTGATTGCTACCGTAACGGGCTGAGTGAAAAGATAGTCAACCAGGTAAAAGACGAGCGCGGTAAGACCTCCTACTACCCATCCAGCAATTGCATAATAGGGTGCCGTACGCCCATAATCGACATGGGAAATAGACATCCATCGGGCAATGGGAATTCGGGTGAACAAAGATATTGTTGCAGCTATTTTTCGGAACATGCTTAATGCTGGCTTTTGGCTTAGCCGTAATGGTCTTACAAACTTATAAAATGAATAAATAAGAATACAGCAATACCGCTACTTTTTACGCCCGGAAAACCACTTTTTTGCCGATCCTGTCTTCTTATCGGGTTTTGAAGGGGATGATTTTGAAGGTGCAGAAGCGCTAGATGCATCCTTTTTAATGCTGTCGGCATTGCTCGATTTCTTCTTTTCCGCGAACTTTTCGTTTTTACCTGCTTCTGCTTTGACTGGTCTCTCCTTTTTGGATCCATCGGCCGTATTCCGGGAAACTCGCTTTGAGAGAAATTCAGGCTTTCGCTTTTGCTCGACCACCTTTTCGACGAAGCGGAGGGGCTCGCCATCGATTCGAATAAAGTCGGTTTTAAACGCGAGGTCGCCAACCTTTGCGGTGTGGCTATTTACGGTAACACGCTCTTGGGCAATATACTCGTCGGCCTCACGGCGCGAGCAAAATCCTGCATCGCTAATCAGCTTGTTGAGGCGAATAGCGTCCTTTTTACTTTGTCGCATATAGATTTAAGATGAAGGATGCAAACGTAACACATCCGCCACGAAGTTAGCTATTTCTGCGAATATCCGCCAAACGCCTTAGATTTAGCATATAAGCCTTTGCCTTTTGAACATAGCCTCTGAATTCAAGAATCGCTTAATAGCCGCTAGCAATCTACTAAAGGAAGAGACCTCTACCTTCTTTTCTTTTTGAAGGGCAGAAGAAAAGAAAAGCCCTTGGCACGAATTAACTCGCTCAGTTGCGGTAGAATGTCTTGGCTTAAGATAAGGTAATCGCCTTAAGGCGATTACTACTTTGAGAAATGCTGCGGAGGCGACCTTGCTCAAACAAGGATTCGTGCCAATCTTGTATATCCCGTTGTCGGAAAGTTGGGATGTCGGCTAACGCCTCCAGCTTCGCCATGATGATTACGGAGAAAAAGTTGTTGGGTGCCGTTTAGCTTGCTCGCCGATGGTTTACCATATAGAAATGGGATGGTTTACATTAACAATGCTACTGAGTCTATCGGAAAAGACATGAAACCATAAAGCCAAACGCCTTATTTTTAGCAAGATTTGGCATTAGGCGGTGTAAATGAGGAAGGTTAACAAGGGATGTCGTAAAACAAAAGATGCAGAGCTACTGGAAGATCCGTTCGCCCTGCATCTGTTTCTGAATAAAGCTTACTGCAAATGTATACTTATTATTGTATCAACAAGCATCTTACAGAAAATTATTTATTTGTTGATGAGGAATCCGCGACTAGATCTGCATGTAACTGCATTTGGGAAGACGAGACTGGAATTCGAGAAGAAAAAAAGCTAATGCCGCCTTTGGGAAGATAAATTAAATCTATCTTTGCCGCAGTTTTGGTCTCCGCCACAAGCGGAGCGAAGAGGGAATCGGGTGAGAAACCCGAGCAGTTACCGCTGCTGTAAGCTCCATCAAAACCTTTTATCACCATCCAAATGCCACTGTCCGATTGAGGACGGGAAGGCGGATAAAAGGGGAGCAAGCCAGAAGACCTGCCAAAACTGGAACATTTATAGCTTTCGGATAAAGAGCTCGATGTAATTCATCTTACATTACTTTTCGCATCACTTCTTTTTATTCGCAGGTTTTAAGTGGTTGAATCGCTAACGATTTTGATCATTTCTAAAACATGTTATTAAACGTTTTTCTACTTAGCGCGCTGTCCGTATATGGCCCTACAGCCATCGATGAAAAGACCACATCCGATACGGTAAGGCTGAAGGAGGTGGTGGTTAGCAGCAAGCTGAAGCGCTACTCGTCGGGGCTATCACTAAAAATCGTCTCGCCTACTGAGCTTAGGCAGAACAGCAGCGCACTGCTGACCGATCTTTTATCGAATCAAGCTAGCGTAAACGTGAATAGCTACAGCCCTGGGGGAACTTCGAACGTTTCGCTGCGAGGGCTGAGCTCGGCGCACACGGCGGTGCTCTGGAATGGCATAAACCTGCAGAGCTCGATGAATGCTGGCGTTAGCTTTGGAAGTATTCCAACCTTCTTCGTGGATCAGGTGGTGGTGCAGCAGGGCGGAAACGGCGCGCTGTTTGGCAGCGGAGCCATTGGTGGGGTGATTCACCTGGACAATGTGCTGCCTTTTGGAACGGGAAGCAGCGGCGAGGTGATGCAGTCGGTGGGCAGCTACGGACTGACCTATACCGGAGCCAAATATACCTACAGCGGGGCCAAAATGGCGATATCCTCTCGCCTATTCTATACGGAAGCCGAGAACAACTACAAGATTACCAGCAGCGACAACCGCGACAGGCAGATAAACGCCCGCTACCGCAAGGGAGGAATAATGGAAACCGGCACGTTTGCGCTAACGGGCAACGACAGGATGGTGGTATCGCTCTGGGGGCAGGATGGTTACAACCAGTACCCGCCGATGGTGAGCAACACCATGAGCAGCGAGTACGACTACAACCATTTTTTAAGGGCAACTGCACAGTGGCAGGCCACTCGCCACCGGGTTGACTTCAACATTAAGTCGGCCTTGTTTAGCGACTGGGAAAACTACCGCAACCCTGGCATAGAACGATCGAACCACCACACCACTCAGGGATTGCTGGAGGGGGAAGCCATCGTAAAGCTTAGCGCTGAGAGTACGCTGGAGGGGGGAATCAACGCATCGTACGAGAGAGCAACCTCGACCAACTATCCTGAGATCAAGGAGCGCTACCGGCCAGCCGGGGTGCTGGGATATCGCTTTAAAGCTGATGATATAGGGCTGGAGAGCTTTGCTAGCATCCGACAGGAGCTGGTTGATGGAAAGGCATCGCCCATGACATGGTCGGTGGGAATACAAAAAAGGTTGATGAAGGGGCTTCAACTAAGGGGGAATGCATCGAGGAACTACCGTATTCCTTCGTTTAACGATCTGTACTGGAAGGGATGGGGTAATCAGGACTTAAAACCAGAAGAGGGCTACGGCGAAGAGCTGGGGCTGGACTACCTACATACAAAGAATGGTTTTTTGCTGTCGATGAAAGCTGCGGCTTTTAATAACAATGTAAACAACTGGATTCAGTGGAAGCCAAACGGATCAGTATGGAGCCCGATAAACGTGGGAAAGGCATGGTCGAGAGGCGCGGAAGCCAGCATTACGGTGAAACAGCAGGTGGATAGAATGACGCTGGGGGTAGATGTGTCGGGGATGTTCACCCGATCGACAGATCAAACAAAAGAATCGCCGACAAAGGGGATGCAGCTGATGTATACCCCCAAGTACAAGGGAAGCGCGGCCATTTACGTTCAAGCGAAATCGTTTAGCATTAGGTATACGCAATCGTATACGGGTAGGCGCTACTACATCGGCAACACCGACTGGCTGAATCCGTTTTGGGTGGCCTCTGTTGCAGTGGACAAAACATTCGATTTCAACTGGGGAGGGTTACGCCCATTCGCCCGAATAGATAATATCTGGAACGAGGAGTATCAGATGCAAAAAGGCTATGCGCTTCCGCTAAGAACCTTTCAGGCCGGGATATCGGTAAGCTTTGGAAGGTAGAATTAGCCGCAGAATGCACCTACAACAGGAATAATCAACAATAAACAAAAAATAGAAAGATGAAGAAGCTTCTTTATGCGGCCCTACTTGTTGGCGCCACGCTACAGTTTACGGCTTGTGAAAATGATGACTCGACAAGCAAGCCTAAGCAACGCTACGACCTAACCCAAGGGATGGTAATTGCCAATGAGGGGAACTATGGAAAAAATAATGCATCAATCTCGCTCTACTACGCCACCGGCGATAGCCTAGCCAACGATGTTTACTACAAGGTGAACAAAGAGGCTCTTGGCGATGTGCTGCAAAGCATCGCAGAGGCTGACACTTCGGCCTACTTAATTCTCAATGGGTCGAATAAGGTAGTTGCCGTAAGCAAGTACTCGTGTAAGAAATATGCTACAATTTCGGTAGCGAATCCCCGCTATATGGCTGTTAATGGGAAAACTGGATATGTAACTGGATGGACTAACAATGAAGTAGCGGTGGTTGATCTTGCAACCAACAAGGTTACCGGATCAATTAAGGTTGGAGCAGGACCAGAAGGCATACTTATTAATAATGGCAAACTGTATGTGGCAAATAGCGGTGGATACGACAAAAACAATACGGTATCTGTAATTGACATTAAAACCAATACAATCGAGAAGACTGTGACAGTAGCGGATTGTCCAAAGAAATTTGTAGCCGATAAGAATGGTGCAGTTTGGGTTCTTTGTGCTGGTTATACCGACTACGACAAGGTTAATACTAACGCGATGCTTTGTAAAATAACGCCATCAACCTATGAAGTATCAACCAAAATTGACCTAGGAAGCTATCACCCTGAGAAGCTATCAATTAATAGCGCAAAGGATGCTATTTACTATGGAGGTGCATACGGAGATCCTAGCATTTACAAGCTTGAGATTACAGCGAAATTGGCACCAACAACTCCTCTAATAAAGGCTGATGGTATATATGGCTTTGCCCTCAACCCAACAAGCGGAGAAATTATGGTTATGATTGCCGATTGGACTGATGCAAATAGCAATATGGTGGTTCGCTATAACGCTACAGGAAGCAAAATTAAGGAATACATTGTAGGAGTTGGCCCTAATAGCGGATATTTCCTCAACTAAACAAATATATTTATAAAAAAGGCCGCACGACAAATCGTGCGGCCTTTTTTATTGCCTTTGGGGATTATCGAAATAGGCTATAATGAAAATGGAATAGCTTTCGTGGCTCTACAGTGAAAAAGAAAAATAGTAGAATTTAGCGGGTGATGCTTGCTAAGAAATAGATTCAACTATTTATGATGTTTTACTGCTCCTGAATGGCTTGATGAGAGCGCTGAAATGCATTACGCAACTCCTGAATGGCTTGGTGAGAGTGCAAAAGTGCATTACGCAGCTCCTGAATGGCTTGATGAGGGCGCAAAAGTGCATTACGCAGCTCCTAAATGGCTTGGTGAGGGCGCTGAAATGCATTACGCAGCTCCTGAATGGCTTGGTGAGGACGCAAAAGTGCATTACGCAGCTCCTAAATGGCTTGGTGAGAGTGCAAAAGTGCATTACGCAGCTCCTGAATGCTTGATGAGGGCGCAAAAGTACATTATGCAACAATGGGATGGGTTGGAGTGCTATCGGTATTGATGCAATTTGTCCTGCAATTTATTTGACAGAAAGCAAAAAGATAACAGACATTAAAAAAAACATGATTTTTTTAAACATATCAAAACCAATGGCTGTTTTTTTATAAAACTCTGCAAAGAGTAAAAGAAATGGCCACATTAAAAACCGAAAAAGAACAAAGAATATGACCAACCCTCAAGAAAACAGCTACGAGATGCAGATTACCATCCGCGACTTCCTAGGTAACAAGAAAACGATTACCGATTTACTGCCCAACTTTGGACCGCTATACACCCAGTACTGCGGGAATCTCTTACAGATAGGTTTAATAAAAGAGAAGAAATCGGCCAGCACGGCGGGCGTATCGGAAAAGAAGGAGAAAATTAAAACAAGCCTTATTAACAAGACCTTTGACATAGCCAATAAAACGATGGTGTTTGCGAAGATGGTTGAGAATCCGGTTCTTGCCAATGAGGTGAAATGCACGGAGTCGATACTATCGCACATTAAGGATGGAAAACTTATTGATCGGGCGAATCTCATATACAGCAGAGCCAGCGCGAACCTAGAGCCACTAAAGGAGTATGGGGTGACGGCTGATGGGTTAAAGGAGCTGAAGAGCGCCATAGGCCTTATGGAGACGACTATCCCGAGTACGCGCATAGAACGCAATGAGGCAGTAGCGCTAACCCAGCAGCTAAAGGCGCTTTTTTCGGCAAACGAAGCCATACTAGAGAAGATCGATCTGCTGATGCAGCTTGTTCGGCTCAGCCATCCTGAGTTTTATACTGGATATAAGTCGAATAGAAAATTGCCTAGCAAGAAAAGTACGACATTATCGCTTACCGCCAAGGTAACAAGTGCAGTTAATGGGGAACCGCTAAAGGGTGCTCGAATAGTACTTACGCCTGTTGCTAAACCAGGGATAGCCACTGCCGCCAAAAGCAGCAAGCCCGTAGAAAAGAAAACAGCGACCAAAGGGATGCTTAGGATAAAGAATCTACCAGAAGGGGTTTACCAGGTAACGATTGAGAAGGCTGGATTTGCTACCGTAACGCAAACTGTGAGCATTACCGATGGGAAGATGACGACGTTGCACATTAAAATGGAGAAGGAATAACGCTATAGAAGAACACCCCCGCAGCTGCGGGGGCGTTCTTTTAAGGCGTAACTCTTCTCTATCCCTGAAATAATAGGATGCTACTGAATGCGTTTTACAGTTTTATCAAAGTCGACACCTTCTACAAGGTATTTTTGCTTGTGACCAAGGGAGTCGACAAGGGCAAATGTGAACTTGTAGGATGCACCCTCCTTATAATTTGAAGCAGAAAGGCTGAACGTAGGATAGCTATAGCGATCGCTAGAGGCAGCATCAATATGAATCGGAAGAGGATCATTCCATTTTAAATCTCCAGCTAACAATTTAAGTTCAACAACATCGGCACTCCATCCTTTATTTTCAAATTTCAGAGATAAAATATCGCCATAGCGGCATCCGCTATAGGAGCTAACGATGCAAGGTCCAAATATATCAACAACATCCTCTATTCTGTATTTATGCTTGTCATTGGGGATAGTAAGCCAGCTAAAGTTTTCATTTTTATAGTCGCTATAATTAGGAGTTAGCCCTTTTCGTAAGTCGCTTAGGCTAATGGTAACCTTATCGAGCATGCCACTAGCAGCGCTATACTGCTTTTCGATCACAGGATAAGTAGCGAAGGCATCGTAAGCTAATACGGAGGCAACAATATTCTCGCCAGAAACTTTTTCGACCTTAAGGACTAGGTTGGTAGTACTAACGGGATCGTCAACATCGCAGAGTACGATAACACTACTAGTAGATAGCTTTGCGAGTTTTTCGGTAATACCATTCATCGTCTGCTCGTACTCCTTCTTTGCAGAACAATAGCTTCTATAATCGGAATAAAACTCGCTACCATAGTAGCATCCCGCAGCAAGCAGAATATACATTGGAATGAGCAGTAGATATTTTCGACCTGAAACACCTATGCTCTTTTCTCGGACAACGGTGGTGTTCGATAAGCTATCGTGCCAGCCATATCCTGACCCCAGAAACGACAATAACTCGAAAGGGATAAGCCTAGCGCATGTTCTGCCTAATACATGTCCGAAGGAAGCGGCATGACCGTCGCTATTAACTACCCGAGATTCGGTAAGATACTTAGCAGGGGTAGCCCCGAAAAAGTACTCGAAAAAGAGGAAGAAAATGAACTGAGAAAATATTGCTGCTACGTACAATAAAAGCCTAGAACTATCAACTAATCCCAAACGCTCAAACAAAAATCCCCAGTAATAGTAAAACGAGGAAGAGCAAATGGCAAGGCAAATTAAAGCATCAACTATCTTATGAACTAATCGAACAAGCTTACTAGCCTCCTTCAATTCCAACTTAGCGTCAACATTTGTCTCACCTTCGGTAGCATATTCCAGAACTCTATCCTTTGAAAGGGAATGGAGTACTTTCAAGGAAATATAAAACCAAAATGCAACAGATACGACATTTGCCAAAAGTATGTAAATATTAAAGTTCATAGAATTAGAACCCGACAAGAAGTAGAATATGTAACTAAGAAGAAGTATCGTCTTTACTAAAAGAATAATTGAAAAGAAAAAACGCAGCAATCTTGTTTCGCAATAGCGGCTTCGTTGGTAAACAATGACACCAACAAGAGCGGCAATATAAACGGCCATATCAATTAAGTACATGGGAAAGCCGCCATCGGAGCCGTCGTAAAGGAACAGGCGCATATCAAAAAAAGTCAAATGCAAATTAGGAGTTAAACTCTTCAACAGAAAATAAACAACCGATGATGTTTCTGTTACCCTAAAATTAACTAGAGTAATGAGTTCGAAAGCAATACCAACCAACACTGTAACCAAAGTGAGGATAAAGACTTTCTTGTGCGAAAGATTTAAAGACATAGGTATGAATTTTAAGTTTTATTTAATTCGATCTATTGATGTACTTCCAATCAGCCAAAATACAACATAGAGGAGGACTAAACAGTACCAACAAATTGACAAGGAATGCGAATAAAATTTCCCCGCAATAACAAAAATAAAAAGGCCAAAGATTCGTTTCGTGCTGCAATACAAAGTTAGCATTTCAGCAACTTTTTACAAAGACAAGTGAAAAGAGAAAAGGTAATGGTGAGGCCAACAATACTAAGGCTTAGGAGATATAAAACGGGCTTAAACAGCCAATAACAAGGACAACTTTCGTGCTTAATAGCAAGAAGATACTTCCATTTAGTAGAATACCATTCCGTTAATAGAAGAGTCCTATACGTAGCAAAAAGTCGCAGCAGAAATGCTACGACTCACCATACATATTTACATTCAGGAATTTTACGTATATAGGCTGTTACGATGCCTTTAGCAGCTTCAGCAGGTTTTCGATGGAGTTGGCGGTGAACATCTTCTCGGAGTTGCGGTAGACTAGGTACTCGCCGGGGCATTCCTCGCTGACCTCCACTCGGTATTCGGCCTCGGGGTCGGCAGATGGCGTAAAGCCGTTTCGCACCAGCGCGTTGGCCACCCATTGCGCCTCCACCCCTGCCCCGGTGATGTGTACCGACTTGGCAATAGCGTTATGCACGCGGAAAGAACCAGTCTCCTTGTCGAAGAGGATGCCTTCGCGCTCGAAGAATGAGTTGAACTCACCCGAGAGCACCAAATCTTCGGGTACGCCCGACACCAGCGGTCGCCCTTTTGCCAGCAGCCAAAGGCGGTCGGCGAGCTGCAGCGCCAGCTCTAGGTCGTGGGTGGAGAGCAGGATGCTCTTCTGGGTCTCTACGGCAAGGTTGTGGAGCAGCACCATCACCTCAATCTTGCTGGGAAGGTCGAGGAAGGCGGTAGGCTCGTCGAGAATGATGATGGGCGTTTCCTGAGCCAGCGCCTTTGCGATCATCGCCTTTTGGCGCTCGCCATCGCTAAGCTCCGATACGTACTTGGCGGCCAAATCGGCAATGCCCACCTGTGCGATTGCCCGCTCGACTACCCTGTGATCCTTTGTGCGAAGAATGCCAAAGTATCCGGTGTGCGGATATCGGCCCATACCCACGAGCTCGCGCACGGTCATCCCTCCTACCAGCGATCGCTCGGTGAGCACAACGCTTACCAGCTTGGCGTATTCGCTTTGAGAGTATCCCTTTATGGGCTTACCGCCAATGGAAACTTCGCCAGCCAGCCTTGGCTGAAAGCCAACCAGCGTCCGGATAAGGGTAGACTTACCCGCACCGTTAGGGCCCAGCAGGTAGGTTAGCTCGCCCGCCTTCAGCTCGAGGTTTAGCTTCTCGTGGAGGAGCGTAGGCTGGTTGCGGCCATCGGAGTAACCGATGCCCAACCCAGTAGCCTTAAGGGTTACCTGCTCTGTCTGCGGTTGTTTCCTTGCACTCATCACGAAAAGTATTGAAGCTTACGACGGTTAAAGATCACGTATATGACAACTGGCGCACCAAGCATCGAAGTTACGGCATTAATGGGGATAATTCCTCCCTCGCCGGGCAGCGTGGTGAGCAGGTTGCAAAAAAGAGCAACCACAGAGCCAAGCAGAATGGTGGCAGGCAGCAGCGTCTTGTGGTTGGAGGTTCCGAGCAGCATGCGCGCTACGTGCGGAACGGCCAGACCTATAAAGGATATCGGGCCGCAGAAGGCCGTAATGGCTGCAATTAGCAGGCCAGCCCCCAGCAGTATGGAGTATCGCGCCCGCTTAACGTTAACCCCCAAGTTGGAGGCGTAGTTCTCGCCCAGCAGCAGCGCGTTCAGCGGCTTAATCTGTAAAAGGGCAACCATAACCCCGATAATCGAGGCGATGGCAAAGGAGGGCATCTCGTTCCAGGTTACGTTCGAGAAATCGCCCATCCCCCAAAGCACGAAGATTTGAATATTCTCCTTCGAGGCGTAAAAGTTAAGAACAGAGATGATGGACGATGCCATGAAGCCTATCATGATACCCACAATAAGCAGCATGGCCGTATTCTTTATCTTTGCCGATAGCGAAAGAATGATGAAGAGCACCACTAGCGCCCCCAGAAATGCAGCAAGGATGTTGGCCGTGTAGCCCATAACCGTTCCAGCGATCATCGACCCATTAAGGGATAGCACCATAATGGCCACGCCAAGATTTGCCCCCGTGCTAATTCCTAAGATTGAAGGATCGGCAAGCGGATTGCGGAAGAGCGTCTGCATCATCAGCCCGCAGGCCGCAAGGGCAGCGCCCGCCAGCATGGCTGTAATCGACTGGGGCATGCGCGACATCCATACGATGTTGCACCAAGCAACGTTTGATGTGTCGGAACTAAAAAGGATGGAGAACACTTTTCCCAATGGAATGGACACCGTTCCCCAGGCGATGTTCATCAGCATCAGAAGAGGGATCAGCAACCCCACGCCTACCATGATGCGTATGCTTTGGCCCCGCTTACGCCTTACTGCGGACATGCTCATCGTGCCAGCATTTGGAAGTACTTTGGAACATAGCCGGGCAGCAGCTCCGGATGGAAGATGTTTACAAGATCGCTAAGGATGACGTCTGGTTCGAGATAGCCATCCTCGTAGTAGGGAGTTCTTCCCGTATCGCAGTTGATGATGGAGCCTTCTTTAAACGCCTTGAAGCTGCTGTAAAGACCGAACTCCTTTTCGAGATGGGCGTAGGTGAACACGTATGGGGTGTTGGTCTTGATGATCCAGTAGTCGGCATTCGATGCTTTAGCCAGCACCGATTCGAAATTCAGCGAAAGCGAACCTGTACTCTTATCATCCTTCCAAATATAGTCTGCACCAGCATCCTCGAGGAAGCGAGCCATGTAACTGCGACCTCCAGGGGTGTACCACACCTGTCCGAATTTCTTTTCGGTGAATACGGTAGGACGATGCGACTTGGCAGCCTTCGCAATTTTTGCAACACGGTTGTACCGGGCATCAACGCTATCGAACATTTTGTTGGCAAGCGCCTCCTTCTTAAAGAATAAGGAGATGAACTTGATCCATTCGGCACGCGCCAAAGGGGTATTTTCGAGGTACGAGCAGTCGTACACCAGCGGAACACCCGTTTGCTCAATCTTGTTAAGTGGACCACCCGATATGGGTGAAACAACCAAGATCTCAGGGTTCGCTTCGATGATGCGCTCTACGTTAGCCTGCGCCACTTCGCCAAGATTCGCTATCTTCCCCTGCTTAAGCTTCGCTTGTACAAGGCTATCCTTTACGTACTGAGGCTCTGCAACGCCAGTTATGGTTTGATTTACCCCAAGGCGAGCCATTTCGTTTACCGTTAAGCCGTAAAAGCAGGCCGATTTTTCGACAGGAACCTTCACGACAATGCCTTTGGGTAATCCCGAAGGGGTAGATTTCGTGCGATCGATAAGAATGTAGCGCTTAAGCAGCTTAGTGGAGTCGAACGGATCGCGAACATCAACCGTGGCGTAGCTGCCGCTGTAGCTGATGCTAAATCCGCGAAGGTATTTAAGGGTTATTTTCTCGGAGAAGTAGGACGAACCAGAAGTTGACGATTCGCCGTTGCCATTTTTCTTGGAAGAGCAAGCGCTAAACAGCAGAGAAACCAATACAATTGCCAGAAAGGCTCTAAAACGTGTCATTCCTTAAACTTTTATTCCCGAAAGTTGATATTTTACCCATGATACAGGCAGGTCTTCTGGCTCGTTCCACCTTTAAAACCTTCCCATCATCAGCTGACAGTGGTAAAAACATTAAAGGCTGCTACTAGAACTTACAGCTGCGGGTACAGCTCCGGATTTTAACCGGATTCCCTTTAATCTTACGTTGTTTGCAAGATCGCCAAATCGGGCACAAATGTAGCCTTTTTTCGACAATTATCTAAAAATGAAGGGCGACAAACTGCCGCCCTTCTATGCTGATTGCTATTTTATTGCTTACTCAACAATGGTTACCCATCCGTGAGGATCGGGAATATCGCCATACTGAATACCAACAAGAGTTTCGTAAAGCTTAGTTGACCATGCACCAGGACAACCATCTTTACAATACTTGTAAACCTTTCCGGTTTCCAGATCGGCAATTTCACCAATTGGAGAGATCACTGCAGCAGTACCGCAAGCGCCAACCTCTTCAAAAGTTTCGAGTTCCTCCACTGGAATTTGACGACGCACAGGTTTAAGTCCAAGATCTTCAGCCAACGTAAGTATACTCATGTTGGTTATAGATGGAAGAATACTCGTGCTCTTAGGGGTAATGTACATGTTATCCTTAATACCAAAGAAGTTGGCAGCACCAATCTCGTCGATATACTTCTTTTCCTTCGCATCAAGGTACAAAGGAGAACCGTAGCCCTTATCGTGAGTTTCGACTACGCCGCGTAAGCTAGCTGCATAGTTACCGCCAACCTTTAAGGTTCCTGTACCTAGCGGAGCAGCACGGTCGCTATCCTTTACAATAGCAATTTTAACAGGTTTAAAACCTTCCTTGAAGTAAGGACCTACGGGGCTTACAAATACAATAAAGGTATACTCCTTAGCTGGCTTAACGCCAACCTCGGCACCCGAACCAAAAAGAACGGGACGGATATATAGCGATGCACCAGTACCGTAAGGTGGTACAAAGCGCTCGTTAAGTTTCACAACCTTAAGGATAGCCTCTTCGAAAAGCTTTTCAGGAACTGGAGCCATAAGAATACCTTCGGCTGACCGATGTAACCGTTTTGCATTCTCGATCCAACGGAAAAGGCGGATTTTACCATCCTTACCTCTATAAGCCTTCAAGCCTTCAAATGCTTCTTGCCCATAATGAAGTCCTGTTGCGGCAATATGAATTGGGAGATACTCCGAATCAGACACCTCTAATTCGCCCCATTTCCCATCTTTAAATGTACAGCGGACGTTGTAGTCAGTTTTTATGTAACCGAAAGGCAACTTACCCCAATCTAAATTTTCCATATGATTGCGTTTTCTGATACCACCAAAAGTAATAGTTTTTCGTTTAGCAAAAACGATTTTAACAAATTTATCACTAACGAAACTATTATACATTACAATTTATCGCACCAATCATCGATTAAGCTACAAAACGACACAAAGTGATGTTTTTATTGTAGCAGATTGAACTACAAACACGAGATTCGTCTTTTAGATTTAACACTCAAAAATAGAGACATTAGAAGAGTGATGAATACTTACTACAATTATTCAAGTAAAAGGAGAGATAAAAACCTCTCCCTTATTTATCTGCCTAGAAGTCGCTTGTCATGATAAGCTGCGGCTTATCGTTGAAATTTTCGTACCGTGGACGATACCGTTCCTTGTCGTAGAACTTTTCGATGTCAACCTTTTTCTTGTAGCTGGTTACAACGTCGATAGGAACATTGTCGTACCGACCATTACGCAAGCTCACCAGCCTGCCACAGGTACCTTTAAGAATAAGATCGAGCGCAAGGTTACCAAAAGCCATGGGCACAATGCTATCAAGAGCATCAGGGGCACCAGAGCGTACCATGTAGCCCAAACGCTGGTTGATTACATCAATTTTTCGTCCATTATTATATTTCGCAGAGAGATTCCGAAGCTGCTCCGAAAGTATATCGCCAATACCGCCAAGCTTTTTATGCCCGTAGGCGTCAGCCTCCTCACCCTTAAAGATCATATCGCCATTTTTAAACATAGCGCCTTCGGAGACTAAGAGCACAGAGTACTTACTTGGATTGTTAGCCCTATCCTGAACCATCAGTTCGGTGAGATGCTCTATGTCGAACTTATACTCGGGGATAACGCATCTGTCGGCAGCACCTGCCATAGTTGGAAGTAACGCTGAAAAACCTGCATAGCGCCCAAACACCTCTATTACCAAAAAGCGCTCGTGCGAACCTGCAGAAGTTCTCAACTCGTGGGCAAGCTCAATTGTACGCGAAATGCAGGTACCAAAGCCTATACAGTAGTCGGTGCCAGGAACATCATTATCCATCGTTTTGGGGATTGCTACGATTGGAACTCCTTTATTGTGCAGATGCACCCCGTAGCTTAGCGTGTCGTCTCCTCCAATTGGAATGAGGTAATCGAGCCCCAGATAGTCGATATTCGACATCACCTCACCCGTCAGATCGTTAATATCAAGGGTGTACTTATCCTTATAAAGATCGGGAACCTTATCCAACCTCACATTATCAGGTCGGGTTCTTGTCGAATGAAGGAAAGTTCCTCCAGTTCGCCCCAATCGGTTTACCATCTGTTCGGTGAGCACAACTACATCCTCCTGCTCTTCTATTTTTTTGGAGCGATCGATGGTTATCATACCCTCCCAACCCTTACGAATCCCAACCACCTTGTAACCTTCACGAATAGCGCGGAACGTTACCGCTCTGATAGCGGGATTTAAGCCGGGGACATCACCTCCTCCTGTAAGGACGCCAATTACCCCTTTGTAGTTCGATTTAGTATTTGCCATGTAATTCCGGGAAATTAGTTTGCGCTTAATTTAGCTTAAAGCAATAATAAATCAAAGTATTTAATTCGAAAAGATTCAGAATAAATATTAGGAAGACAAAGGAGATTGTCTGCAAGGAAAATATGGATCAACCCCAAAGCATGGAATCGACCCAAAAAGCTTCCATGCCGAGAGTATAAATGCAAAAAAAGGGAATCACCGTTAAGTAATTCCCTTTTTTAATCTTCGTGGGAGCTACAGGATTCGAACCTGTGACCCTCCCGCCTTAAGCGGGATGCGCTGACCCCAACTGAGTTCCAGCCGCTATTAAACTCTCTATCCGCTTGCGGCTTTTCCAGCCCTTCATCTCCATCTCCCTACAGTAGGCTTCTGAACGGGAAGAATACGTTTCGCTGTACTTCAGAACCCAAGGAGAACCTTGACGCGAGTAGGCGGTTTTACCCCGTTCATGCTCTACTAGCCGACGTGCTAGATCGCCGGTGCTACCAATGTAGTATCGGTCCAATTTTGCACTGTAAAGAATGTAAACCCAAAAAGTTTCCATACCGAAAGCTGTAAATGCAAAAAAGGGAATCACCGTTAAGTAATTCCCTTTTAAAACCTTCGTGGGAGCTACAGGATTCGAACCTGTGACCCTCCCGCCTTAAGCGGGATGCGCTGACCCCAACTGAGTTCCAGCCGCTATTAAACTCTCTATCCGCTTGCGGCTTTTCCAGCCCTTCATCTCCATCTCCCTACAGTAGGCTTCTGAACGGGAAGAATACGTTTCGCTGTACTTCAGAACCCAAGGAGAACCTTGACGCGAGTAGGCGGTTTTACCCCGTTCATGCTCTACTAGCCGACGTGCTAGATCGCCGGTGCTACCAATGTAGTATCGGTCCAATTTTGCACTGTAAAGAATGTAAACCCAAAAAGTTTCCATACCGAAAGCTGTAAATGCAAAAAAGGGAATCACCGTTAAGTAATTCCCTTTTAAAACCTTCGTGGGAGCTACAGGATTCGAACCTGTGACCCTCCCGCCTTAAGCGGGAGGCGCTGACCCCAACTGAGCTCCAGCCGCTATTAAACTCTCTATCCGCTTGCGGCTTTTCCAGCCCTTCAACTCCATCTCCCTACGGTAGGCTTCCGAACGGGAAGAATATGTTTCGCTATACTTCAAGACCCAAGGAGAACCTTGGCGCGAGTAGGCAGTTTTACCCCGCTCATGCTCTGCTAGCCTACGTGCTAGATCGCCGGTGCTACCAATGTAGTATCGGTCCAACTTTGCACTGTAAAGAATGTAAACCCAAAAAGTTTCCATGCAGAAGGCTATAAATGCAAAAAGGGAATCACCGTTAAGTAATTCCCTTCTAAAATCTTTCGTGGGAGCTACAGGATTCGAACCTGTGACCCTCTGCTTGTAAGGCAGATGCTCTGAACCAGCTGAGCTAAGCTCCCGAATACATTTTCCAAAAAACATTTACTTCGAACCTGTGACCCCCTTTCGTCGTAAACGGAATGCTTTGAACTAGCAGAGTCATACTCCCAAAGTATGTTGTTTTCAAAAAGTGGGAGCTACAGGATTCGAACCTGTGACCCTCTGCTTGTAAGGCAGATGCTCTGAACCAGCTGAGCTAAGCTCCCGAATTATGTTGTTTTTGAAAGAAGTGGGAGCTACAGGATTCGAACCTGTGACCCTCTGCTTGTAAGGCAGATGCTCTGAACCAGCTGAGCTAAGCTCCCTTTCAAAAATCTTTTACAAAGATCGTTGCTTTCGTTTCCAAAAGCGATGCAAAGGTACAGCAAAAATTCAATTCTGCAAGAGTCCGCCATTTTTTTTGTTCTTGACAGCTGTATCCTTAAACCACTTCGGCAACTACAAACGTGCTTCCACCTATGAAAATAAGATCGTTACTCGACGCCATGCTTTTTGCTTTTTCTAGCGCCTTTTGAACATTCTTTTCGACCTCGCCAACTAAACCTGCTGCGCGACACTCTTCGGCCAGCAAATTCGCATCCTTGGCACGAGGTATACTTGCCTGCGTAAAGATGTAGTAGGCATCTTTGGGGAGCAACCCAATAACCGTGCTGATATCCTTATCGCTCACCATCCCAAAAACCCAGAAGAGCTTTTCGTGGGGTGTTTTGCTGATTTGATCGACAATGTAGGTAAGGCCATCGACATTGTGCCCGGTATCGCAGATGGTCAGCGGACTGTCGGATAACCTAAACCAGCGACCACGGAGCCCAGTTTGCGATGAGGCATGGCGTAGCCCTCGACGAATAGCATCGTCGGTGAGCGAAGGGAAATGCGCCTTAAGCACATCTACAGCAACAAGTACGCCAAGGATATTCTTTGCCTGGTAGCTGCCCTGCAGGTCGACCTCAACATCCTTATAAATGATATCGCCAGCGCAGCCTACAATGGTAAACCGCTGCAGACCATCGCCGGTTAGGGTGCGCTCCCCTACCCTGTACTTCTGATCGGCAAAAACAATGGGAGCCTGTGCCTCTTCGGCTATTCTGGCGAATACAGGAGCCGTTTCGGGATGCGACTCGCCGACAACGGCTGGCGTTTGAGGCTTGATGATGCCTCCCTTTTCGAAGGCGATCTTCGCTAAGGTATCGCCAAGAAACTCGGTATGGTCGAAGCCGATGTTGGTGATGATGCTAACCAGCGGGCTGATAATGTTGGTGGAGTCGAGCCTGCCGCCCATGCCCACCTCAACCACGGCAACATCAATCTGCTCGTCGGCGAAGTACTTGAAGGCTAGGGCTACCGTCATCTCGAAGAAGGAGGGCTGAATTCTTTCGAAGAGCGCCTTGTGCTGCTCCACGAAGCTGACAACGTACGCTTCCGAGACCTCTTCGCCATCGACCTTAATCCGCTCGCGGAAGTCGCGCAGATGGGGCGAGGTGTATAGGCCAACCTTTAGTCCAGCATCCTGAAGGATGGAGGCCAGCATGTGCGAGGTGGAACCCTTTCCGTTGGTTCCGGCCACATGGATGGTCTTAAATTTGGTGTGCGGATGGCCGAAATGCTCATCGAGGATGTGCGTGTTGTCGAGGTTTGCCTTGTAGGCGCTTTTGCCAACCCGGTGGAACATGGGGAGCTGGCTGAACATATAATCGAGCGTTTCCTGGTAGGTCATGATGAGAAATTTCCTGCAATTTTAGCTATAAAAGAGGAACAAATGTTCACGAGGGTGGGTTTTACTTTTAGTTTTTAGCAGCGATCGGCCTGCAACCATTCCTCGCCCTATAACCTTTTAATCCTTGACCATCATGAAGAAAAGTACTGCAACGAAAGGTATTTCAAAGGTATTCGTACTCGACACCAACGTCATCCTACACGACCATAGCTGCATCCGAAACTTCCAGGACAACGACGTTGTGCTTCCGATAACCGTACTCGAGGAGCTGGACAAATTCAAGAAGGGCAACGAGGAGGTCAACTACAACGCCCGCGAATTCTCCCGCGAGCTCGACAAGATTTCGGGCGACAGCCTCTTCAACGGCGGCATCGCGCTGGGCAAAAACATGGGCAAGCTGCGCGTGGAGCTGGGCCAGAAGATGCCCGAGAGGGTGCAGCAGTCGCTCTACGACGACATCCCCGACAACCGAATCCTCAGCATCGCCCTACACGTAAAGGAGCAGCACCCCGATCGTCCGGTGATCCTCATCTCGAAGGACATCAACCTTAGGCTGAAGGCCAAGGCGTTTGGGCTGCTGGCGCAGGACTACCTGACCGATAAGGTGGCCGACATCGACACCCTGAAGAAGGATGTTGAGGAAGTGCCCCTTGGCGATGATCTGATTGAGACCTTCTACAAGAACAACGAGCTGCCGGCAAATAAGCTGAAGCAGACCTTTTCGCATAACGAGTACCTGATCTTAAGGGGCAACTCCAAGAGCGCCCTCGCCTACTTCGACAAACCTTCGGGGATGTTTAAGCGGATTGAGAAGCACCGCGCCTACGGCATCGAACCGCGCAACTCGGAGCAGGCGTTCTCGCTCGACGCGCTCCTCCGAAAGGATGTGCAGCTGGTGGCCCTTACCGGAAAGGCGGGCACGGGGAAGACCCTGCTGGCGCTTGCCGCGGCCCTCGCCCAGGAGAAGGAGTACGACCAGATACTGGTGGCCCGCCCAATTGTACCGCTTTCGAACAAGGATATCGGCTTCCTGCCCGGCGACGTGGAGTCGAAGATTGGCCCCTACATGCTGCCGCTGTACGACAACATCAACTTCATAAAAACGCGCTTTAAGAACACCAACCGCGAGTACATGCGCATCGAGGAGATCCTGAAGTCGGACAAACTGGTGATTACCCCGCTGGCCTACATCCGCGGGCGCAGCCTGACCAACGTCTACTTCATCATCGACGAGGCGCAGAACCTCACCCCGCACGAGATCAAGACCATCATCACCCGTGCCGGCGAGGGCACCAAGCTGGTGTTTACGGGCGATATCTTCCAGATCGACCAGCCCTACCTGGACATCCGCTCGAACGGCCTCACCTACCTCAGCGACAAGATGCTCGGGCAGGAGCTCTTTGCCCACGTCAACCTCGTTAAGGGCGAGCGCAGCATGCTGGCCGAACTGGCCAGCAACCTGCTGTAGGCCGATTTACCCACTAAAAAGCACGAAGGTTCTCGCAGATTAAAAAAACTCCAAAGTGCGGGAACCTCGAAATTCTATTTTGGGCTTCCCGCACTTTGACGGTAAACCCAAATTTTCGTTTTGAGAATCCCGCATTTTAGCGGTAGCTCCAAAATGGAAGAATTGGGCTTCCCGCACTTTGGAAGTAACCCCATTTCCCCGTTTTGGGTTTACCGTCGGGCGGAAGTAAGCCCAAAACGGCGATTTGAGGTTAACGACGGGCGACGGGGAATTCAAAATCATTCTAAAATTTTACTGAAGGCCTTCAGCAATCCCGTTTTGTCGTTTTGAGGTCGCTGAAGGGCTTCAGCAGGTCCAAAATGGGAATTTGAGGTTACTGAAGGGGTTCAGTAAGCCCAAAACAAAAATTTTGAGGCTACTGAAGGGGTTCAGCAAGCCCAAAACGCAATTTTGAGGTTGCTGAAGGAGTTCTGCAGGTTCAAAACGAGCATTTGGAGCTGCTGAAGGGCTTCAGCAAAAAAAGAGGGGCCAGAAAAATCTAGCCCCTCGTATGGTTTTAGAAGATCAGACTCTCACATCTTAAGTCTTGATACTTGAGTCTTGTGTCTCGTATCTTGCGTCTCGTATCTTCCTAGATAAACAGGTTCACGCCAGCATTCTCGGCACGCTCCATGTAGGTGGCCACGCCGCCAATAGAGACGTTGTCGAGCAGTTCCTCCTGCTTCACGCCCATCATGTCCATCGACATTTGGCAGGCGATAAGTTCCACGCCGTTGTCGATGGCCTGCTGGATGAGGCTTTCGAGCGAGTCGATGCCCTTACGCTTCATCTCGTTGCGCATCATGGCGGTTCCCATGCCAACCATGTGCATCTTCGAGAGCTTCAGCTTTAGGCTGCTCGACGGCATCATCCAGCCAAACATGCGCCCCATGATATCCTTGCTAACGGCAGGCTTCTGCTGCTTCTTGATGACGTTTAGCCCCCAGAAAGTGAAGAACAGGGTAACCTTATGGCCCGTTGCTGCGGCGCCGTTGGCCAGCACGAAGGTGGCCAGCGCGCGGTCGAGGTCGTCGCTAAACACGATCAGCGTTTTGTTTTTGGGGCCAACGGCAGCCTGCGTGGTAGCCTTAGCCTCCACCTTCTCGGCAATGGCGGTTATCACCCCCTTCTCGCTGGTTAGCGACACCAAGCGGTTGCCGGTGCTGTTGCACCAGCTCTGCACGTCGCGGGCAAAACCGGGGTCGGTGGAGGTAACCTCAACCATATCGCCCGCCTGAGTCTCGTCGAACGACTTCTTCAGCTTCATGATTGGCCCGGGGCACTGAAGGCCGCAGGCATCAACCTTAAGCGTCTGCACCTTAACCTTCGGCGTTTTTTGATAGATGTGATCGTCCTTTTCGATGGTAAGGTTGGCGTAAATATCCTCGTTGCTCTGCTTCTGAACGGCAGTTTGGTAGGTTTTGTAGCCCCCCGAGAGGTTGTACACCTCGGCAAACCCGTTTTGCATCAGGATGCGCGACGCCACGTGACCGCGAAGCCCTACTGCGCAGAATACGGCAATCTTTTTATCCTTCGGGATCTCGTTAAGATGCTGGCGAAGGCTGTCAACCGGGATGTTCACCGCCCCGGGGATGGTTCCCAGCGCATGCTCCTCCTTGGTTCGAACATCGAGAAGGAAAAACTCCTGGACATCGTCGCCAATAAGCTGGCGCCAGTAGATGGGGCGCATCTTTCCGGCAAGGATATTCTCGGCCACGTACCCCGCAATGTTCACCGGATCTTTGGCCGACGAGTACGGCGGCGCGTAGGCGTGCTCGATATCCACCAAGTCGTGGATCGTACCGTTATTCTTGATGATGGTGGCCAGCATGTCCAGGCGCTTGTCGGTGCCATCGTAGCCCACCACCTGCGCGCCGTACAGCTTGCCCGTTTCGGGCGCGTACATAATCTTTATGGTCATTGGGATTGCCCCCGGATAGTACCCCGCGTGCGAGGCCGAGTGGGTGGTCGATTCGAGGTAGGGTATCCCCTCGCGCTTAAGCGTCTTCCCGGCAACGCCCGTCGAGCCAACGGTGATGTCGAACACCTTGGCGATAGCCGTAGCAATCGAGCCCTTGTAGGCGATCTCATTGCCAAAAACGATGTTGTCGGCACAGATGCGGCCCTGACGGTTGGCCGGACCTGCCAGGTAGGTTATGGTTGGTTTTTGGGTGATGGGGTTGATGTACTCGATGGCATCGCCCACCGCATAGATGTCGTCATCGGAGGTTTGCAGGTGCTCGTTCACCTTGATGCCGCCCGTTACGCCGATTTCAAGGCCAGCCTCCTTGGCCAGCTTATTATCGGGGCGAACGCCGATGGATAGAATAACCAACTCGGCCTTCAGCTCGCGCCCGCTCTTCAGCGACACCACCAGCTGCCCATTCTCCTTGCGGAAAGCGGTAACGGCCTCCTTCAGGTAGAACTCCACATTCTTTGTTTTCAGATGCTGATGCACAATGGAGGCCATCGAGTAGTCGAGCGGCGTCATCACCTGCTCCGACATCTCCACGATAGAAACAAGCGCGCCCAACTGATGGAGGTTCTCGGCCATCTCCAACCCGATGAACCCTGCACCTACCACCACCGCACGCTTGATGCTGTTCTCGGTAACGTAGCGCTTAATCCGGTCGGTATCGGTTACGTTGCGAAGGGTAAAGATACCCTCGGTATCGATCCCCGGAAGCGGCGGACGAACAGGCTCGGCACCGGGCGAGAGCACCAGCTTATTGTAGCTCTCCACGTACTCCTCTCCGCTTGCCAGATTCCTTACGGTAACCGTCTTTTCACTCCTGTTGATGGACACCACCTCGGCGTTAACGCGCACGTCAACGTTAAAGCGGGCGTTAAACGACTGAGGCGTTTGAAGGAAAAGCTTCTCGCGCTCGGCAATGGTGCCGCCAATGTAGTAGGGCAATCCGCAGTTGGCGTACGACACATGTTCGCCGCGCTCGAACATCACAATTTGGCTTTGCTCGTCCATTCTTCGGAGGCGAGCGGCGGTGGTAGCACCTCCAGCAACACCACCTACAATTAGGTACTTCATATATTCTGATTTTATTTTTCTAGCAACTTCGATAGCGCATCGGGAATGCACACCTGCTCTTCCGACATAGCAGATCGCTTCTCTGCTCCTGCTGGCGTAAGCTCTACCATCACCACACGCCTATCGTTCGGATCGGTTGTGCGCTGTATGTACTCCTTTTGCTCGATGCTTCCCAGCACCTTCGATAGCCGCGAGTTCGACAACGAGCAATCGGCACAGATATCGCCTACCTTAAGCGGCCCATCTCCCAGCATGCAGAGGATGATCCCCTCGTTTACGGTAATGCCATACTGCTTTAAAAACGACGCTTCGAACTCGTGAAGCGCCTTATAGATATCCTTTAGCTTGCAAATTGAGTTCATTCTATTTTATTTGACACTGTCAACTATTTACAGCCGCAAATATATGTCTTGTGAATTGATTAACGAAATAAAGAAGAAGAAAAAATTGAATAGTTGAGAAACAGCAAGAGAGCCATAACTCAATCATTACGGCTCTCTTGTTATGAGAAAACACCAACGAATGCTAGATGACCCCCACAGCAACATCCTTAACCTCGCCTCCAATTCGCACCGTTACCTTACCCGGCCTTACTCCGCGAATTTTGTAGGAGGTAACCTTACCATCCTGCCATGCGCAGTCTACCACATAACCACCCCGAGCACGAAGCCCGGTAAAGGAGCCCTTAGCAGCCCACTCCTTAGGCAACGCAGGTAGCAGCTGAATTTCTCCGGCATGGCTTTGCATCACCATTTCTACCATTGCAGCAGGAATGCCAAAATTTCCGTCGAGCTGGAATGGTGGGTGGTTGCAGAATAGGTTGGGCAGCGTATTATAGGTAAGCAAACCTCGGATCATTATGGCAGCACGCTCGCCCTCGCCCAAGCGAGCCCAAAGAGCACAGCGCCACGGCCATGTCCACGAGCGGCGGCTATCCCCCACCGTCGATTCAACCGTAAATGGCGTGTTTGTATTCTTTCCGTAGTTGCCGCTACGGCTTCTCAGGGAGATGATTGCAGCCTCAGCCAACTCCGGCGTTTGTGTTTTGCTGATCTGGCGACCTGGGTATACGGCAAACAAATGCGAGGTGTGCCGATGCTGGTCGTCGGGATCATCTCTATCGACCTGCCACTCCTGCAGCTGCCCCCACTTGCCTATCTTATTCGGAGCAAGGTGCGCCTGCATATCGGCAACCTTCTTCTGGTAGTCAGCATCCGTATTAAGCGCTTTGGCAACATCAAGATAGTTCTGGAATAAATCCCACACAATTTGCTGATCCATCATAACCCCATCCTCGTGTGGACCATGCTCGGGCGACCAGCCATTGGGCACCACCAGCGTTCCATCGGGTAGTTTCTTGAGGTGATCCTCCCAAAACTCGCAAATCTCCTTTATAATAGGATATCCAGTTTTTCGCAGATAGTCCATATCCTGCGTGAAAGCCCAGTGCTCGTACACATGCTGAGCATACCAGGCGCTAGCCGGGATATTCCACTCCCAGCCGTTTCCGCCAAAAATGCTTTGGCTGGTACGGGCAGTCCAGCCACGGATGCTATCGCCAAAGGCTTTGCGGGTAGCAATACGGCAAGGTTCCTGTGCGGCAATAATAAAATCGATTAGGGGTTGCTGGCACTCCGAAAGGTTGGTGGATTCGGCAGCCCAGTAGTTCATCTGAATGTTGATGTTGTTGTGGTAGTCGCTAGCCCATGCAGGAGTATTGCTGTTGTTCCAAAGCCCTTGCAGGTTGGCTGGCAACCCTCCTGGACGTGAGCTGCTAGCCAACAAGTAACGTCCGTAGTAGAACATGGTCTCCTCCAAATCGGGGTCGTTGGTTACTTTACGTTGGCTTATCAGCTTATCGAATGCTCTTGAATCGATATTGCACCCTTTAGCCTCCTCAGCTAAGACTTCTTTCCCAGCGTAAAGCTTCAAGCGCACATCGGTTGGGAGCGACAACAAATCGGACGAAGCAGTGCCAATGTCGAACTTTACGCGCCCTAGAAGGGCCGTCAAATCCTTGATGTGGTTCTTTCGCAATGCGTCGAACGTTTTTCTCTGAGCCTTGGCGATCTCAATTCCTATTAATTCCATAGGGTCTCTCCCGCGCCAATCAGACTTAAAATCGGGCTTGTAGCTAGTGCGGGCATCAACAAGCAGGGTTAACGAGTTGCATCTGCTAAAGGATAGGCGATTCCCCTCAACCATCACCGTTCCTCCATTGTGAAGAACGCGCACAACGGCAGCATACTTCAGCATATTGGGCATCTCGCCTCTAAAGATCAGCCCTTCGCTGGAAGCGACAGCCACAGCACCTTGGGCTGAGGTTAAAGAAATTTTACCAGACAAGGCACCCATCTTATCCGCCGCATAGCGGAAGAGCATCACCTGATCGGGATGGCTAGCAAACGCTTCGCGGGTGAAGCGCACTCCATCCTGAACAAAACTTGTAGAATGAGTGCCGTTCGAGATGTCCAACGAACGAGTATAGGAGGAAACCTCATTTTTTGATGCGAAGTCAACGACAATCTCACCGAAATTACGGTACGAACCAAATCCATGATCGCCGGTTTCGTAGTCGCCATCCCAGTTATTATCGCCCGACCAAAGGCTTTGCTCGTTAAGCTGAATACGATCTTGGGTAACGCCACCATAGAGCATTGCCCCCATCCGACCGTTACCAATTGGCAACGCCTCGGCAGACCATTTCTGCGCAGGCTTTTTGTACCATAACTTCGTCGATGGATTGCTCTGTGCCATGGACATGCCTACCCCAAGGAGTAATATCGATATAATTAAAAGCTGCTTCTTGAAGATCATGTGATGCATATATTAATACAGGTAAAGGCTTTTTCTATAAGAAAACCAAAGTTGTTGGAAATAGTTACAAAAACCTCCGATTATCTATCCTTATATAAATGATTTCTAAGAAGCGGCACCCTGTGCGCAAACGATTCGAACAATACCGCACTCCCCACACCCAGCGTATAGGCGATGATATCGGACCAGAGAAAGCCGAAGCCTAGCACGAGACCACCCAAGCGGTTAGCCCTAATTGCATCAATCCATGGCGCATGGTAGAGCTGCGATATCTCGATAAGGTAACAAAAGGCAAGGGCAACAAGAGCAGTACGAACGATGCTCCATCTGCAAAAAGCGGTGGCAAATAAAAGATAAACCATCACAGCCCAAAGCGTATCGCCCAAACCAAGGTTTATAAAATCAGGAAGGTATACCGCCATTTTGCGGGAACTAAGCCCGAGTAGAATGGACGATACCGATAGAAGCAGGAATAAGGTACGATTCCGACAAGTAGCCATAGGCATTTTTGAGCGTTTAATGTGCCTAAAGCTACCAAAAAAGGCTACAACTCGAAGGTGGTTCCTGTCGAATTGTAGAAAACCACGCTCCCCAACCGCTGTACAAATGCACCATATCGATCGATGCCGGTGCAGTGGCAGATGCCAAGCGACTTAGGCGCCAGCTGCTCGAAGTAGCAAATCGTCGCCTCCAGCTGCTCTGGGGTGCATCCTAACAGATGAAATCCACCCACTACCGCTTTTATCTTCTTCTTAAATGCTGATATTGCCGCCTCAACCATGTTGGTAATGCCCCTGTGCGAACAGCTGCTGATAATGGAGATGCCATCAACCGAATCGGCAACAAGGAAGAGCTCATCCACGAAGGTGTCCTCCTCAAACAAGGTCTCCTTTTTGACTAGGAAACCCTTGAAGTGGGTATCTGCAGGATTAACAATTGGGGTTTGAGGGATGATGAATAGCCCCTGATCGAGTTCCTGTAGGTCATCGACAAAAACGAGACGCCCTGATGCCAAGCAGGCATCCGCCGCAGCACCAACATAGCGGGAGGTGCCGCTGTACTTATCGAACAGTGCAGCCCGCTTGAGGTACACCTTCGCCTTTTGGTTAAGACGTAGAAACGTGTTTAGCCCACCCGCATGGTCGTAATGCCCGTGGCTGATCACCACCGCATCCACCTCGGTGAGATCGATGCCCATCGCTAGAGCGTTGCGCACAAAAACATCGGATTGCCCGGTATCGAAGAGAATCTTTCTATTCGCCGTTTCGATGTAGAACGACAGCCCATGCTCGGCTAATAGTCCCGACTTGTAGGTGAGGTTTTCGACTAGGGTGGTAACTTTCATGGGGTTTGATTTACATGTGGAGAATGCCTTACCCCCGACAGGGTTTGAAACCCTGTAAGGGGTAAGCCATCTATTTTTCTAGTGGTTGCACACATGCCCATCGTCATGCGTGTGCGAGCAGCCCACGCCCGAGTCGGTGAGCTCGCCTTTTAGCCATGCTTCGGCTACGGTCTTCACCTCGCCCGAGCAGCCACGAACCACCTGAATACCGTGGTTGCTAAGCACGTTGAGCGCACCAGCCCCCATGTTGCCAGCGAGCATCACCACAACGCCCTGCGCCTGCAGCACCGATGCAATGTTAGACTTACACCCGCAGCCCTGTGGCGATGGGATAGTTTCGGTAGCCACAATTTCGCGGTTTTCGCTTACTGTAAATACGGTGTACATCTCGCAGTGACCAAAGTGATCGTCGATACGGGTACCTCTTGTTGGTAGTGCAATTTTCATAGCCCATTATTTTGTACGGTTAATAATATCCTCAACGGTTTTCCCCTCTGGGGTAACAACTAGCTGAATTTCCTTGCCCCGAAGCAGCTCCACCACCTTGTTGCCAAAGCGACCTGCCACCACAACGGTTACCCCATGCTGCTCCAGCATTTCGGCAACCTGCAATCCTGCATGCTTCGCCTCAGAATGACAAGGATTCTCCAAAAAGGTAATTGCTCCTGTTTCCGTATTGTAGATGCAAAACCAGCAGCATCTACCAAAGTGCAGGTCGATGGGAGAGCTTACGGTATTTTGGCTTGCGGCTATTCCTAGAATCATTGCTTAACGATTTTGTGTTACGTTGCTGCTCGAGCATAGCGGACAGCGAGCATCTGCTTCCCCTTCGGTATTAAAGTCGATACTGCATGCGCTACAGTGAAACCAACGAGTAGCCATCTCTACGCTTCCCCCCTCTATTCTGATGGTAGCAGCTTCAGCCAGCGCCTGCGCCAGCTTGCGGCGGGCGCTGCTGTAGATACGGGTAAAGGTGGGGCGCGACACGCCCATCAGCCCGGCAGCCTCCTCGTGCTTCAGCAGCTCGTAGTCGCATAGGGTAAAAGCCTCATACTCCTCGTAGGAAACCACCACCTCTTTGGAGATGCTCTGCTGTACCCCAAAAGGAGTAAACCCTCCAAAGCTGGGGGCTCGCTGTATTAGCCTGCTCTTCTTTATCCGTGCCATCCACCGTAATTTTCGACAAATATAATGAACATATGTTCACAATAAAAAGAAAACAGTAATCGTGATACGGAATAATATTCCCGCAGCACCCAACAAAAAAGAGGCTGCCATTTTTGGCAGCCTCCTTGTTCTATAGCAATAGCGAAATCCGCTAATTATTCTTCTTTGGTCGGAAAGGGTTAACCCACGATAGGAATGGCTGGATCTTTCGGGTTTGAATCCAAACCTTTCCCTTACCGCTAAAACGGCAAACAAGACCTTCGCCCGAGAAGAAAAGCGACTTGTAGCCACCCACCTTCGACACCTGGTAGTCGAGCCCTTCGGTAAAGGCAACAATATGTCCGGTATCTACCACGTAGCCATCTTCCACATCAATAGGGATAATGCCGCCGTACGAGTTAAACCATAGGTCGCCAGTACCCGAGCACTTAATAAGGAAGAGCTTCTCGCCCGAGAAGAACCCCTTGGCTAGCCCCTGGAACTTCGACTCTACGGTAACGGTATCGGCGGAGGCAACGAAGGCGGTATTCTGCAGGTAGATCACCTCGTTGTCGAGGTACACATGCTCGACATCGCCAGGGCAAGCGGGGGCAATCTGAATCTGCCCAGCTCCATTGCGAGCCGTAAACTCGTTTATAAAGATGGACTCCCCACCAAGGAAGCGCGAAAAGCCCCCCTTAAACTTGGTCTTCATCTCGATGTTGGTGTCCATGGTTGCCATTGCGGCAGCCTCTACCTTAAGCTTTACATCCGAAGGAATGGTTACGGTGATAAAACCGTAGTCGGGCTTGCAGTCGAACTTATACTCAAACCCACGTTTTTCTGTTGTTTCCATGCTACTTTCTAGGTTTAAGTTTTGGACCAAGTATCGAACCAAACGACGATGAGTTGTGCGACTGAACCCAAACGGTTCCGTTGCCCTTAAACTTGCACACCAGCCCTTCGCCACCTAAGAAGGAGCTCATCCAGCTCTTACCCGCTTTGGTAAGCGAGAAGTTGAGGCTCTCCTCGAAGGCTACGATATGCCCGGTATCAACAATGTACTCTCCGTTTACCTTTATGGGGTAGATGGCGCCAAACGAGTTTACCACTACGGTTCCGCGACCACTTACCTTAAGCCAGAAAAGTGCCTCTTTCGACACGAGCGACTTGAACCCCTGCCAGCTGCTATCGATGTTGATGTCGGGGGTACTGGCTACATACGAGCCGCCCTGTACAATAATACCCTCGCCATTGAGTTCGTGCACCATCATATCACCCGCTTGGGTTGCGCCAAGCCAAAGGGTGCCGCCTTGGGCACCACCGTTGTAGTGGTTGAGGAAGAAGCTCTCGCCCGATATCATGCGCTTAAGCCCGCGGATAAAGCCGCCCGACTGCTTAGTATGGGTAGAGGTGGTCATCTGGAGGTTGGGGCTCATGGCGATCATGGCACCACCTTCGGCGGTAACCTGCTCGTTAGGAGCTAACGTTATCTTTGCGGCCGACGATCCCGGACGCATTTGCAGCTCTACCTTCATGGTGGTGGCTGCGGTAGCTGTATAGTTATCCATAGTTATTGCTAGATGTTACGGTTTACCCACGAGGCAAGGCCTGCCAGGTTGCGGGTTTGCAGGTAAATTTTTCCTTTCCCTTCTACGCGGGTTACAAAGCCTTCGCCCCCAAAGAAGCTGCTGAAGATGCCGCCCGAGAGCTGTGGCTTAAGCTTCATGGTAGGCTCGTAGGCAACTAGGTGCCCGGTATCAACAATAAACTGGCCGTTGATCTCCTTTTCGAGCAACCCGCCATAGGCGCCAAACACCACCTTGCCGTGGCCCGACACCTCGAGCTTAAAGAGACCTTCGCCCCCAATTAGCGAACCAAAACCTGCCCACTTTACGCCTAGCTTCACGCCAGGTTCCGAGGCGATATACCCGCCACGCTGTATGCAAAACGATTCGCCGTTAAGCTCCATTACGTGCATATCGCCAGGGGTAGGCTGGGTAAGCTCCAGCCTTAGCGGCTGCGAGGTGTTGTTGGTGAAATGGTTTACGAAAAGGCTTTCGCCCCCGAAGTACTTCTTGATTAACCCCCTAAAGAGGCCGCCGTTAAACTTGGCCGACATGTCGAGCTCGGCCGACATGCTTGCCATAGCATCCGACTCTGCCACGAATGCCTCACCCGGCTGCAGTTCTACCTCTACGTAGGAGAACACGGGCTTCCCTTTAATGCTTAGCTTCATTCGTTAATGGTTTTTATTTGTTTGAACTAAAAATGCTTGCACAAAATGGCCTTGGTACTCGCCATCAAGCCGAGATGCCCCATCGCGCGCTGCTGTCCTCGCTGATGCTAGAGCATAACCGCCCCAAGGCAGCACTGCCTAACGGCAAAGGGCACGCTTAAAGTCGTCGTAGCAGCCCGCGATGGGGGTAAAGCGCTTCGACAGCTTAGCCTCCTTCTTCTTAAGATCCGCTATTCGGCTCTTCGTATCGGGATGGGTGGAGATGATGGAGAGCGGTAGCTTCTCCAGATCGGTTTGCTTCTTCTGCAGAACCTCGAAGAAGCGGATCATCCCCCTAGGATCAATGCTGGCACCAACCAGGTAGTTCCACCCCGCGTCGTCGGCTTCGCGCTCGAACGAGCGGCTGTTGGCCAGCGAGGCCAGCTCGCCGCCCATGTTGGCAAAGGTGCCGGCTAGCGCGCTAACGTCGCCCAGCGTTGCCGAAAGGATGGCGAATAGCCCCACGTTGTTTATCACCCCACGGATATGGTGGCGATGGGTTACGTGGGCCAGCTCGTGCGAGAGCACGCCCATAACCTCCTCCCACGAGTGGGCGCTCTCTATAAGCCCGGTTTGAATGACCACCTTGCCGCCTGGCAGGGCAAAGGCATTAACAGTGCCATCCTTTACAAAGTAGATATCCACCGGAAAACCCTCGCGGCGCACCTCGCTTAGCAGAGGTTGGGCAGCCTTAAGGAATACCCGCTTTAGGGAGTCGTTCTTTACCAGCTCGTGGCTGGCGGTAAGCGTTGTAAAGAGCTGATCGCCCGCTTTACGCTCCCACTCTACCGGCACCTGGTTGGCGATACCGCGCACCATGCTATCCTTAGCGAGGTATAGCCCAAGCACCAGCAGCACAAAAGCACCTATAATAGATAGGCTGCCGATGACGAGCTTCCGAAAAATCCTCTTCGAAGCCCTAACATCGGTGGCAAAGCGTGGGTTGCCCTTTATCTTTTCATCCTTTAGGATGGATTTATCGTCGGTGTAGATTGACACCTCGGGATGCTGCGCCGAGGTGAAGAAAACAAACCGGTTGCCTGCACCACCTGCCGAGATGCGCACCTCGGCTAGCGAAAGCGTAAAGCTCATTTCATTGGCAGTAAAAGCGACGGAAAACGAATCGATGGTGAGCGCGCCAGCACAGCGACCACCCTTGAGGTCGGGGTGAATGAGCACCCCATTGTATACCTTCCTATCCATACTTATGCGCGTAAAATTCCCTTTAATGTAGATTATTCCCCAAAAATTAGCTCCGTAAATGTACACTATAATTGCACATACACAAATATGGCATCACCACCTACAGATAGCTCGCGGTTAGTGCTTACCTCACTCTCCCTCTAAAACAGCAGTCCGGTAGGGATAGCAGCACTAAGCCATAGACTAACGAGCAAAAACCAACCAAAGGTGTAGAATATATACGGCTAGTTAAAGAAGAATCTTACGAATGGTCGATAATCCCACCTGTATGGTAGCTATTGAATTTGAATGGTAGCCCTTGTAGACAAAGGTTACTTATCTTCTACCCCCAAAAGCGGTTCCCTGTCAGCTTGTATGGGTAAAACTTTCCCTCATTGCCAGCTGGTAGCCAACAAATCGTATTTCTCTAAGAAGATTTGAGGGCTAATACAGGGGTGAATTAGCTCCACCAGACTTCGGTGAGCCAATTACAGGGGTGTAATTCCTCCGCCGGACTTCGGCGAGCCAATTACAGGGGTGTAATTGCTCCACCAGACTTCGGCGGACCAATTACAGGGGTGTATTCACGCCCCCTACTATCGTCCCTTCTATGCCTTATGCCAAAAATTCACATTTATTCCTATCTTTAGGCATACCCAATTCCATCGAAAATGAAGATGCTGTACATCCTTCGGCATGCCAAAGCAAGCAGCGATGCCGAATACGCCGACATCGACCGACCGCTTAAGCCTAGCGGCATACGGGATGCCTACATTCTGGGCAATGAGCTGGAGCATCGGAAGCTTCAGGTCGACTACATTGCGGTAAGCAACGCTACGCGCGCCCTGCAAACCGCCTCGATAGTGGCACGTGCAGCAGAGCTCCCGTTCGAGACGCTGAGGGTTATCCCCAACCTGTACCTCTCCAGCTACAGCGAAACGCTGGCGTACATCAGGCAGCTCCCCGACAACGCTGCCTCGGTAATGCTTGTTGGGCACAACCCCGAGCTTTCGTACCTTTGCGAAAAGCTGCTCAACGAAAACCATCTCGAGCTACCCACCTGTGGCTTTATGGCATTTAGCGTCACTGCCGACAGCTGGAGCGAGGTAAGCAGTACGAATACAAAAGAAGAGTTCCATATATTTCCTAAGTAAAAATGGCAGATAAAGTATTGAAGAACATAAATAGGGAGGTTAGCTGGCTCGCATTCGACCAGCGCGTGCTGCAGGAGGCACAGGATAGGACGGTGCCGCTGATAGAGCGCGTCCGCTTCCTGGGCATCTTCTCGAATAACATGGACGAGTTCTTCCGCGTTCGGGTGGCTACCCTGCGCAGGCTAACCGAGTTCGAGAAGAAAACGAAGGACTACTACGGCGAAAGCCCCCGAAAAACGCTAAGCCGGATATCGGAGCTTACCAAGCAATCGCAGGAGAAGTTCGAGGAGATATTCAACGAGCTTACGGCGGAGCTGCGCACCCACAACGTTTACCTCATCAACGAGGGCGACCTCAGCCCCGAGCAGCATACCTACGTTAAGGACTTCTTTAGAACCAACATCCGCTACCTGCTGAGCCCCATCATGCTCAACCATGTCGACCGGATACCGCAGCTCAACGACAAGTCGATCTACCTCGCCATAAAGTGCTCGAACGAGGAGCACCCCAAGAAGGACTTTGCCCTGATAGAAATACCTTCGGATGCCTCGCGCTTCGTTGTTCTGCCCGACCATAACACCAAGAAGTTCGTCATTCTCCTTGACGATGTCATCCGCGCCAACCTTGCCGAGGTCTTCAAGATACTGCCCTACGACAAGTTCGAGGCCTACACCATTAAGATAACCCGCGATGCGGAGATGGATGTGGACAACGACCTTACCGAAAGCCTCCTCGAAAAGGTATCCAAGGGGATAAAGAACCGCAAGAAGGGTGAACCGGTACGCCTCGTATACGACAGGGAGATCCCCCGCGACCTCCTAAAGTTCCTCACCAACAAGCTGGGTGTCGACCGTGGCGATACGCTTATTGCCGGCGGACGCTACCACAACTTTAAGGATTTCATGAGCTTTCCCAACCTGCTTGGCGACGAGTTCGTAAACCCACCGCTTCCCCCGCTTAACGTACGCACCTTCGACAAGTGCCAAAGCATGACCGAGGAGATCGAGAAGAAGGATCGGTTCCTCCACTACCCGTTCCAGGACTTCGCCTACTTCATCCGCCTGCTCCGCGAGGCAGCGCTCGACCCCGATGTGGTAAGCATCAAGGTGTCGCTCTACCGCGTAGCCTTCGAGTCGAAGGTGGTCCGTGCGCTCATCAACGCCGCCGAAAACGGCAAAAAGGTTACCGCCATGGTGGAGCTGCGCGCCCGCTTCGACGAGAAATCGAACATCTACTGGTCGCAGCGCATGGAGGAGGTGGGCATCAACGTGCTCTTCGGGCAGCCCGGGTTTAAGGTGCACAGCAAGATCCTGCTCATCACCAAGAAATCGGGCAAGAAAACCACCCGCATTGCCGCCATCAGCACGGGCAACTTCCACGAAGGCAATGCCGCGCTGTACACCGACTTTACGCTGCTTACCGCCCAAAAGGATATCACCCTCGAGATCGACCATGCCTTTAGGTTTATCGAGAGCCCCTACTACACGCACAGCTACAAGCACCTGCTCGTATCGCCGCACGGCATGCGCAAGAAGCTGGTCTGCCTCATCAACGAGGAGATTAAGAACGCCAAGAGCGGCAAGGAGGGCTTCATCTTCTGCAAGGTGAACAACCTTGTTGATGAGGGAATCGTCGACAAGCTCTACGAGGCGAGCTGCGCAGGGGTAAAGATTAAGCTGATCGTGCGAAGCATGTGCTCGCTAATTCCGGGCATCCCGGGCAAGAGCGAGAACATCGAAATTACCAGCATCGTCGATCGATTCCTCGAGCACTCGCGCATCTTCATCTTCGGCAACGACGGCGATCCCAAGTACTACATCTCCTCCGCCGACTGGATGACCCGCAACCTCGACTTCCGCGTCGAGGTAGCCGCACCAATCTACGACAAGGATATCCAGCGCGAGCTGCGCAACATCATGGAGTATACGCTAAGAGACAACCAGAAGTCCAGAGTTGTTGATGCCAACCTAAAGAACGAGTACCGAACCGAACCCAACGCGCCCCAGTTTAGGTCGCAAATAGAGCTTTACCGCTACTACAGCCAACTCGAATACTAAAACAAAGAGCAAAGAGAATGAATTTACTGAAGTTTGCCGCCATCGACATCGGATCCAACGCCATGCGCCTCCTCATCACCAACGTTATCGAGAACGATGGCGAGGTTATCTACAAAAAGGCGTCGCTCACCCGAGGCCCTCTCCGGCTCGGCTTCGAAGCGTTCGAGAAGGGTAATATAGGCACAGAGAACGAGCAAAAGCTGGTACACTTGATGAAGGCCTACAAGCACCTGATGATTGTAAACGACGTTATTGGCTACCGAGCCTGCGCAACATCGGCCATGCGCGATGCCAAGAATGGCGCCGAGATCGTTAGGTTGATAAAGGAAAAGACCAACATCGATATCGAGATCATCGACGGCAGAGAGGAAGCCCAGATCATATACGACAGCCACATTGCCGATATGCTCGAACCCAAAAAGAACTACCTCTACGTAGACCTTGGCGGAGGCAGCACCGAGATGACGCTTCTGGTGAATGGCAAGCTCGAAAAGTCGCGCTCCTTCAACATCGGCACCCTCCGCCTTCTCAACAAGAGTGTCGACAAAAAGGAGTGGGACCAAATGCATTTGTGGCTCGACAGCATGACCGAAAAGTACGGAAAGATCGAGATCATCGGGTCGGGAGGCAACATCAACAAGCTCTACAAGCTAGCTGGCACCAAGATCGGTCAGCCGTTAAGCAGGGTTAAGCTCATGGCGGTAGCTAAACAACTCGCCGAGATTTCTGTTGAAGAGCGAATAATTCAGTTTGGGCTTAACCCCGACAGAGCCGACGTAATAGTCCCCGCCTCCGAGGTCTTCCTCATGGCCAGCCGGTGGGTCGATGCTAAAAACATCTACGTACCCGTCATTGGCGTTGCCGATGGCATCATCCGCAGCCTTTACGCCGACTACAAGAAGGGGATGCCCATAAAGAACGTACTAAACAAGTAACCCATGGAGCTAACCCTCACCACCCCAGCCCTGCTTTTCCCGGCCATCTCGCTGCTGCTACTGGCCTACACCAGCCGCTTCCTACACCTGGCGCAGCTCACCCGCAACCTCTACTCCGAGTACCACAACAACCCCGATAAGCTGCTCCTGCTGCAGCTGAAGAACCTCCGCAAGCGCATTAACATCATCCGCAACATGCAGGTACTAGGCAGTGCCGGCTTCCTTTGCAGCGTAATCTGCATGTTCTTCCTTTTTCAAAGCTGGATGATTGCCGCTAAGCTCATCTTCTCGGCGAGCCTTGGCCTTCTGATTATTTCTCTTGCCTTATCGGTATGGGAGCTGTACATATCCGTACACGCCCTCAACTTCCAGCTGTACGATATGGAGAACTTGTTGGATAAAACCGATGAAAAGGAATGACCCCCCCGCTACATCCGAATCATTATATAAATAAGAGTGGTATAATGCCACTCTTTTTATTTACGCCTCGCACAAAGCCAGACTCCTACAGTACGGTTTATTAGCTCTCACCAGCTTAGCACCAGCAAGCCATTATTTCAAAAGCAGTATCTTTGCCCCACTTTATTCGAAAAAATGGAGAAAGAGAGTAAGAAAGTTGCGTTCTACACGCTCGGATGTAAGCTGAATTTTTCAGAAACATCCACCCTTGCCCGCCAGTTTACCGAAGGCGGATACCAAAAGGTGCAGCACCACGAGGCGGCCGACATCTACGTGATAAATACCTGCTCGGTTACCGAGCACGCCGATAAGAAATGCCGCCAGGCCATCCGCAAGTTCGTCAAGCAGTCGCCAGGTGCCGTTATTGCCGTTACCGGATGCTACGCGCAGCTGAAGCCCGAAGAAGTGGCCAACATCGACGGGGTAAAGCTCGTAATGGGCGCCGCCGAAAAGGGCGAACTCTACAAGCGAGTGGTAGAACTTGTGGAGGAAAACAGCACCATCCCCGAGGTACACTCGTGCGAGATTACGCAGGTGGACAACTTCTTTAAGGCCTACTCCATGGGCGACCGCACCCGCTCGTTCCTAAAGGTGCAGGATGGCTGCGACTACCGCTGCTCCTACTGCACCATCCCCCTTGCACGGGGCAAAAGCCGAAACATACCAATCGGCGAGTTGGTAACGCAGGCCCATGAGATTGCCGCCAGCGGCATCAAGGAGGTGGTACTCACCGGCGTCAACATCGGCGACTTTGGCAAAACTACAGGCGAGTCCTTCCTCGACCTCATCCGCCAGCTCGACACCGTGCAGGGCATCGAGCGCTACCGCATCTCCTCCATCGAGCCCAACCTGCTCACCGACCAGGTAATCGAGTTCTGCGCCCAATCCGCCAAGTTCATGCCCCACTTCCACATCCCATTACAGTCGGGTACCGACAAGATACTCGGGCTGATGCGCCGCCGCTACCGCCGCGAGGTCTTCGAAGATCGCCTGGCAAAGGTGCGCTCCCTCATCCCCAACCCCTTCTTCGGCATCGATGTTATCGTCGGATTCCCCGGCGAAACGGAGGAGGACTTCCAGGACACCTACCAGTTCCTCGAACGGCTCCAGCCCGCCTTCCTGCACGTATTCCCCTACTCCGAGCGCGCCAACACCCCCACCGTGTTCATGGAGGGTAAGGTGAAGGACAGCGACATCACCGACAGGGCCCACCGCCTAGGCCTGCTCTGCGACCAGCTGCACCGCCAGTACTACGAGCGATGCGTGGGCACCGAGGGCCTTGTCCTCTTCGAGAGCGCCAACCGAAAGGGCAAGATGTACGGCTTTAGCGAGCGCTACATCAAGGTCGAAGTACCCTACGACAAGCAGCTGGTCAACCAGCTCGTGCCGGTGCGGTACGCCAGCCTTTCGCCCGAAGGGCACATGATCGGAAAACTATAAAAAAAGAGGGACACCCCTCTTTTTTTACGTTCAATCACAGCCAATACTAACTTTTCAAACATACAACCCCTATTATTCGCATATATTATCAATACATTTTACATTATTTCCAACTACACCCCCTCTTTTTTGTTTGCTGATTAAATTAAAACCATACTTTTGCCATTGTTCAACTAAATGGTCTTAGCTATGGAAACAAAAACGAAGTGGTTCTTTACCCTGCTCACACTGATCGCCCTAGCCGTACTGGGTTTCTTCATGCCGTCAACCCCCTTTGGCGAAATCCAAGGCGTTAACCCCGGCGACCTCGCCTGGATGCTCACCTCCACCGCCCTGGTACTCCTTATGACCCCAGGCCTCTCCTTCTTCTACGGAGGGATGGTCAACCCCAAGAACATCATCTCCACCATCCTGCAAAGCTTCGTGGCCATGGGCATCGTCAGCCTGCTCTGGGTGCTGGTCGGCTTCAGCCTAGCCTTCGGCGACAGCATCGGCGGAGCGCACACCGGCCTCATCGGCAACCCGGCCACCTTCTTCATGCTCAACAACGTCACCGCGGGCATCAACAAGGATCTCGCCCCCACCATTCCGCTCGCCCTGTTCGCCATCTTCCAGATGAAGTTCGCCATCATCACCCCGGCCCTCATCACCGGCTCGTTTGCCGGCAGGGTACGCTTCCGCGCCTACATCCTATTCATCATACTCTTCGTCCTCTTCGTCTACACGCCAATTGCCCACCAAACCTGGCACCCCAACGGGCTGCTCCGCAACATGGGCGTGCTCGATTTCGCCGGGGGCACCGTCGTGCACATGACCGCCGGGTTCGCCGCCCTAGCCGGCGCCATCTTTCTGGGCAAGCGCAACGACTACGACCTCCCCGAAAGGCGCGCCAACATCCCCTTCGTGCTGCTCGGCGCTGGGCTACTCTGGTTCGGCTGGTTCGGTTTTAACGCCGGCTCGGCCCTCGCCGCCAACGCCCAGGCCATCGCCGCCTTCCTCAACACCAACACCGCCGCCGCGGCCGCCATGCTCGCCTACATCTTCACCGATGGCGCCAAGGGCCAAAAGCCCTCGGGCATCGGAGCCGCCGTTGGCCTAGTGGTCGGCCTGGTGGCCATCACCCCCTCGGCCGGCTACGTCACCGTTGGCGAGTCCATCCTCATCGGCGTCATTGCCGGCATCGTCTGCAACTTCGCCGTATCCTTCCGCACCAAAACCTCCATCGACGACACGCTCGACGTATTCCCAGCCCACGGCATGGGCGGCGTGGTGGGCATGATCCTCACCGGCGTATTCGCCAAGGATGTCGGCCTAACCTCGGGCAACCTCAAAACCTTCGTCGTCCACATGGTTGCCCTGGTAGTCGTTGCCACCTACTCCTTCGGCATGTCGTACCTGCTCTACTGGCTCACCAACAAGATCGTCCCCATGCGCGTCTCCACGCACTCCGAAGAGGTGGGGCTCGACCTCAGCCAGCACCACGAAACCTACGGCTTCGCCTACAAGGACTAACCCGTTCCTACAAATCTCATTATTCAAGTGTGTTTTATATTTTAGAAGATAGATCCGACAAAGCCAAACCGTTGCGACAACGGTGGGGTTTGTCGATCTAACTTAACTCCGCCGCCCACCCAGAACAGCAGCCATCGCTTAGAATTCAGCACCCCAGCCCCTCCAATCCCTCGCAAAGCGCCGTAGCATCCGCCGCCTCACCTTCAGCAAAATCGCTTGCATCGTTAACCAACCGCCTTTCGCTGCAAAGTCGTAGCCTCCTCCGTTGGGATAATAGCCTTATGCATTGAGATAATAGACACCTGCCGTGAGATAATAGGCATAGTCAATGAGATAATGAATACTGGTTGTTGGATAATAGGTATAGTCCATCAGATAATGGTTAGTAGCCTTGGGATAATAAATACCTGCTTTAAGATAATGATTAGTGGCATTGGGATAATAGACATCTGCCGTGAGATAATAAGTTTAGTCAATCGGATAATAAACATATGCCATTAGATAATGAATGCCTGCCGTGAGATAATAGATACCTGCACCAGGATAATAGCCTCCAGCCCCGAGGCATTCCCGAACCGCTTACCGTGCAGCAGCTCCGCCGCACCCTGATCTCTGCAGCCCCCTGCCACCTCATCCGCCAAGGGTATCTCCCCAGCCCACCTCGCCCAAACATCCACAGCCTCACCCCAAAACCATCGTACCCCAAGCCCAATAAATAGCTTAAAAAAAGCCTCCACCTATCAAACTTTTGCCCAATGATTTTACCTTTGTACCGAAAACTAGGGAAGTCACACCTTTCCAACCACAAGCAGCATACTAAAAATGATAGATTACGAGAAAATCTGCCGCAAAACCATCTCCGTTGCCGTAGAGGCAGGGCACTGGATAAAGAACGAAAGAGCCACCTTCCAGAAAGATGCGGTAGAGACCAAGGGCCTTCACGACTTCGTCTCATACGTCGACAGAGGCTCGGAAGCGCTAATCGTAAAAGAGCTGATGGGGATCATCCCCGACGCTGGTTTCATCACCGAAGAGGGAACCGTAGCCACTGAAAACAAGAAATTCCGATGGGTGATCGACCCCCTCGACGGAACCACCAACTTCATCCACGGCATCAGCCCCTTCGCCGTTAGCATCGCCCTCATGGAGAACGAAGCTGTCGTAGTAGGCGTCGTTTACGAGGTTAGCCTCGACGAATGCTTCTACGCCTGGAAGGGCAGCCAGGCCTTCCTCAACGGAACGCCCATCGCAGTTTCCACGGCACCCACCATCCACGACAGCCTCGTGGCCACAGGGTTTCCCTACTACGACTTCTCGAGATTTCCCGAATACCTCAAGCTGCTGGAGCACCTCATGCGCAACACCCACGGCATCCGCAGGCTGGGCTCCGCCGCAACCGACCTCGCCTACGTCGCCGCAGGCCGCTTCGATGCCTTCTACGAGTACAGCCTCAATCCCTACGACGTGGCAGCAGGCTCCATCATCGTGCAGCAGGCCGGCGGCCATGTCTGCGACTTCGCCGGCGGCTCCAGCTACATCTTCGGCAGAGAAATCGTTGCCTGCAACGCCCTGCTAAAGGATGAGTTCACGGCCATCGTCAAAGATCACCTGAATACAACCAACCGCTAGAAAATGATATCGAGAATCGGCTACTCCCTATACTACTCGCTAAGCTGGATCATCTGGGCGCTGCCGTTGCACGCCGCCTACGCCATCTCCGACACCTTCTACTTCTTCATGTACCTGGTTGTTGGGTATCGCAAAAAGGTAGTACGCCAGAACCTAACCACCTCCTTCCCCGAGAAATCGCTACAGGAGATTAAGCAGATCGAGCGAAAGTTCTACCACCACCTCTGCGACCTGTTCATCGAGTCCATGCAGCTGCTGCACATGCGCGCTGATGAGGCAAAAAAACGATTCCGGTACACCAACCCCGAGGTATATCAGCGCCTTTACGCCGAGAACAAGAACGCCATTGTCGTGCTGGGCCACTACGGCAACTGGGAGGTAAACGTAACGTTCCCCCTCTGGTCGAAATTCCAAACCCTAGCCACCTACAAGCCGCTAAACGATAAGCATTTTAACAAGAAGATGCAGGAAGGCCGCGAACGCTTCGGAATAGAGGCCGTGCCCATGAAGCAAACGATAAAAAGGATGCTGGAGTGCGCCAAAAACGGGAAGCCAACAGCCCTTGCGCTTATTGCCGACCAGGCTCCCACCCAATCGGAAACCGACTTTTGGGTGAACTTCCTAAACCACGAAACCGGAGTTTTCCTAGGTCCCGAAAAGATCTCCAAAAAGATTAATGCTCCAGTGCTCTTCCTTCGCGTAGACAAGCCCAAGCGCGGATACTACACGCTAACAACAACCGTCATCTGCGAGAACCCCAAGGAGACAAAGCCTGGCGAAATCACCAAAGCGCACGTAAGCATGCTCGAACAGATTATAAAAGAGCAACCCGAATACTGGCTATGGTCGCATCGACGCTGGAAAAGATCTAGGCCAAGCCAAACCGCACTACACAGCTTAAAACATGAATAGAGTTGCCGTTGTTATCCTCAACTGGAATGGCTGTTCCTTTTTGGAGCAGTTTCTTCCTTCTGTTGTTGAAAATACGCCGACAGATATAGCCGATGTTATTGTTGCCGACAACGGATCAACCGACAATAGTTTAGCCTACTTAAAGGATCGCTTTCCCTCAATAAAAACCATCTGTTTCGACAAGAACTATGGCTTTACAGGAGGATATAATAGGGCAATAGAAACTCTCACCCACGAGTACACCATCCTCCTAAATTCCGATGTGGAAACACCCAAGGGTTGGCTAGAACCGCTCTACGAACAGATGGAGAAGAATCCACACGTCGGAGCATGTATGCCCAAAATGCTTGCCTACGCCGACAAGCACTCCTTTGAGTATGCAGGAGCCTCAGGCGGATTCCTCGACAGGTACGGCTACCCATTTTGCCGTGGGAGAATCCTATCCACAACAGAAATCGATAGCGAACAGTATAACGACCCCATTCCTGTTTTTTGGGCTTCTGGAGCTTGCCTTATGGTACGTACCAGCCTCTACAAGAAGTTAGGGGGGCTCGATAGCGATTTCTTTGCTCACATGGAGGAGATTGACTTCTGCTGGAGGCTACAGCATGCTGGATATAAAGTTATGGTATACCCACAAAGCCATGTGTTCCATGTTGGAGGAGGAACGCTACCCAACAACAATCCCCACAAAATGTACCTGAACTTTAGGAATAGCCTTTTAATGCTAGTAAAAAACCTTCCAGCCAAGACGCTACTAACAACCCTGTTTGTGCGAATGGTTTTAGATGGTGCAGCAGGAGTGGCATTTCTAATCCAAGGCAAGTGGGGCTTCTTTGTAGCCGTATTAAAGGCACACAGAGATTTCTATAGAATGCTAAGTAAGTTCCTTGCAAAACGCAAAGAGGTTGGAAAAAGTAAGCCAAGTGGGTTTTACAAGAAAAGTATAGTCTTTAGCCACCTAGTAAAAGGTAAAAAGACGTACAGCCTACTTGATCCATCAAAGTTCACTGCATAAAAAAAGTCGCCTTATGGCGACTTCCCTATTATTTTAGCATGAGCATATCTTCTAAGTTAAATCGGTCGTTGTAATCCTCCATCGATCGTTTAATTACCTCATAAGCCTCCTCCCTATCGTACACATGGCTAATTTCCACCCTACGCTTCTCTCCAGGGAGATCTTTGTATGTCAAGAAATAGTGCCTTAGCCTATCTATAGCCATTGGAGGGCAATCGGTAATATCTCTATATTCGCCATATACCGCATCATTCTCCAGCACTGCAATAATCTTGTCGTCAGCATCAACTCCATCGATCATCCGAAAACCACCAATCGGACGTGCACGAACCAAAATATCACCGTGAGCAATATCCTTTTCTGTAAGAATACAAATATCAATAGGGTCACCGTCCCCCTTTATGCCATCTCTGCTTACCTTATCAATTGTCATCTGTGCAACCTTTTTTCCCGAATAGGTTTGAGGAATAAAGCCATATAACGCAGGAACAACATTCGAATACTTCTGAGGGCGATCCAATCGCAAGTAACCAGAGATCTTATCAACCTCGTACTTTACGGTATCTGTCGGCACCATCTCAATAAAACATGTTACTACCGTAGGTGCCTCTTCTCCTATTGACACGCCATGCCAAGGATGCGACTTATACCGCAATCCCATCAACTTCCCCACAATTGGATCCATAGATTTCATATGTTCACAAATTAATCTGCTTATAGTAAAGATAAGGCATTTTCCAGCTTAATGCCACGCGACCCTTTTACCAGAACAAGCGAGTTTTCTATTGGATTCGCTTTTAAGTACTCGATAAGTTCGTTTGAATTTGTAAATAGAATTGCACTTGTACTACCAGCAACTGACACAAATTCAGGACCAACAAGGAGCAAATTCTCCACCCCCAACTGTTCCGCAAGGTTAACTATTTTTACATGCTCGCTTGCTGAGGCCTCACCCAATTCAAGCATATCGCCTAGAATTGCAATCTTGCTGCCAACATTAAACTTCGTAAAGTTTGATATTGCGGCTTCCATACTTGTAGGGTTTGCATTGTAGCAATCTACAATAACCAAATTCTTGGAGGTACGCATCAGCTGCGACCTGTTATTTGTTGGAGTATACTCATTCAAAGCCTTTTTAATATGATCGACAGAGATTCTGAAATGAAGACCAATCGTTACTGCTGCTAGCACATTATCGGCATTGTAATCACCTACAAGTTGCGTCTCAAGCGTAATCCCTTCCATTTCTCCTTTATCAACTCGCATTCTAAGAAATGGATGATCAATATCTTTTGTTAAGATCTCTACCCCCATTTTGCTCATACCATAAGCTACCGTACTAGCAACTTTACGTTCCTGAGCCATTTGAACTAGATAAGAATTGTCGGTGTTTAAAAAGATCGTGCCATTTACGCTATTTATAAAGTCGTAAAGTTCCCCTTTCGTCCTTTTTACTCCTTCAAAAGAACCGAATCCTTCAAGATGAGCCATTCCAACGTTAGTAATCAAACCCAAATCAGGCATGGCAATTGATGTCAACTCATCAATATCTAATGGATGATTGGCACCCAATTCAATCACAGCAACTTGAGCATCAGAAGGTATTGAGAGAATTGTGAGCGGCACTCCTATCTGATTATTTAAGTTGCCCTTGGTGGCAGCAACCTTATACTTACTGCTTAGCACTGCAACAATCAACTCTTTAGTCGTTGTTTTTCCATTAGTGCCAGTTAATCCAATAAAAGGAATCTTAAGCGTACGACGATACATTCTGGCAAGTTCCTGAAGTGCGAACAAACCATTTTCAACGTAAACAATTCCGTCACCTTCAATTGATCTGTCATCAACAACTGCTAGAGCAGCTCCCATTTCAAGAGCCTTTTTTGCAAAATTATTTCCATCAAAGTTACCGCCCTTTAGGGCAATGAAAATATCGCCAGTCGTTATTTGTCGAGTATCAGTCGTAACTCGTGGATTTTTTTGATACTGCTGAAAAATTATATCAAGTGCTTCCATTGGGTACTATTATAAAAAAAGAAAACCTCAAATTGAGGCTTTCTTTATACTATCACGATTTTGTCTATTACTTTTTCTTGCTTGTAGCCGCAGGAATACGGTCTCCTAAACTTTCCATAGCACAACGGAAACCGATATCGTCTCGTGCTTCATTTTCGTCAAGATAACGACGAGTTCCAGGAACCATCCAATAGGCTCTATCTCTCCAAGAACCTCCCTTATAAACCCTCGACTTGTCACTAATAAGCGAGGTCATCCCGTCATTAGGTCGAGTCTTTGCTTTATTATTACCTTGATAGTACATCTTATGAGTAGTACTTACACTATCTGAGCTATTCTCCATCGAATACCCTAGGATAGTTCCAAGATCACCATCCTTAATGTTACGGTTGTCACCCTTACGATAGTTGTATCGCTTAACTGATTTAAGAGTATCTATCACGAGGTGCTTTAACGAGTCAACCATCACACTTCCATCTTCCTTCTTTCTATATTCAGTAAAGACGTTTCCACGGAAAGGACGGAAATCTTCTACATCTTCAGCAGATAGCGGACGATATACATCAAGAACCCATTCGTTCACGTTACCTGCCATATCATAGAGCCCAAAATCATTAGGCCAGAAAGAGCGAACAGGTGCTGGTTTTGAGAAACCATCATTTGCATTTCCTGCCGTTCCTTTGTAGTCACCACTTCCGCGTCTCATGTTCGCTGCAAAAACACCTCGATCTTTGGGGTCAGAATTACGCAAGCTGTGACCATTCCATGGATAATTTCGACGTTCAACTACACGCTCATCGTAAGTGTTTCCAATAAGAGCTAAAGCTGCATATTCCCATTCTGCTTCAGTTGGGAGCCTGTATTGTGGAAGAATAAGACCATCCTCAAGAGTTACTCGACGAGTTCCATTCTTCCCATCTTTAGAGTTGCTTAAGCTAGGAAGGTTTTTCTTTACTTTTCCTTCATATTGCCCAGCAAGATACGCATCTGTATTAAATTGAGAGGCTGGGTCATAATCTAGAACACCATATTCTATAAGGCGAAGTTCATTAACACGGTCGGTACGCCAAGTACAGTAGTCGTTAGCCTGACGCCACGAAACTCCAACAACTGGATAATCGTTAAATTGAGGAAGACGGAAATAGTTCTTCATCAACGGATCGTTAAATGCAAGTTCTCTACGCCATACGTTAGTATCGGGAAGCGCCTTACGATATACCTGAATGAAGTTTGGATAAGCCTTACGTAACCAAAACAGATACTCTCTATAGTCCGTATTGGTAACTTCGGTTTCATCCATATAGAAGTTATCCACAGTTACCCTTCTAGGAATATTGTTCCAATCATAAAAGATATCCTGCTGAGTTTGTCCCATGGTAAATGTACCACCTTCAATGAACACCAGATTAGGACCAAGATCCTGTTCTTGTGCATCCTTCACCTCAAAACCTCCTGTTTTGGGATCGTTGTAAGCCCAACCTGTTGTTGGCGAATTCCCTTTTCGTGCCGTATTGCTATTCCCCCCACATCCAACAAGCATTAGTGCTGAAATGGCCAATATTGGAAATACCGTACTGTTAATCTTCATAGTAAAATCCTTTGGTCTACGTTATCCCTTCATTTTTACATTCCAAATATAAATATTAATACCCTAACAAGGTCGGTGGAACAAGATTATTTTATGAAAAATAAAAAAAAAGAACCGACTGATGACACAAGAGCTTTCTTGTTCTGTTAAAACAAAATGCCCCATCAATATTTAAAATGCGCAACGAATTAATACCAAACTTGTTGAAAACAGGCCAAAAGTAACCCCATTATAAAGCGACTCGAACCTAATTCAAAACGAATGCGTACAGCAATAAAAAAATAGAGTACTTTTGAAAATGAAGAAGCCTATTACGAACAAGCAACACTAACACACAATTAGCCATGAATATACGTATTGGGAATGGATACGACGTACACCAACTTGCACCAGGACTGGAACTTTGGTTAGGAGGCATTAAAATTGAGCATGAAAAAGGATCGGTAGCACATTCAGATGGAGACGTTCTTATTCATGCTATTTGCGATGCAATACTAGGAGCCGCAGGGCTCCGCGACATTGGCTATCATTTCCCTGACACCTCATCAGAATTTAAAGGTATAGACAGCAAAATTCTTCTATCTAGAACAGCGTCTTTGGCTAGAGAAAAGGGATTTAGCATCAATAATATAGACTGCGTATTATGCCTACAACGTCCTAAAGTAAAAGACTTCATTCCCCAAATGGTTGAGACTCTTTCTCAAGTTATGGGAATTGACGCAGACCAGGTAAATGTAAAAGCAACCACCACCGAAAAATTGGGCTTCGTTGGTCGCGAAGAAGGCATTGAAGCTTATGCTGTAGCACTTCTGCAAAAACAATAAGCTACCACCGGAATGTGTTTTTCATAAATAAAAGGAATACCCGCGTTAACAACCCTAGAAATCAAGAAAAAAGCACATGAAGCCTAACTCTTGAAAAGCAGTGTAAGAACAAGTGAACGGTAACATGCCGAATGATGATCCGGACTTCTCCCATTATTGTTGAGTTACCCTAAAGTTCCCTTTAAGAGACTTTGGATGAATACAGCATTAACTAAATCGTGAAAGCAATTTTTTTGACTGTCCTCCCTTCGGCTTATTGTAGAACTGCCAACAATAACAAATCACCCTCCATTCGTGGCATTTCACCTGCTAGTGCCATGATTCACTAATGATTTAGGCCCTTAAAAAACACATTGAAAGATCGGTTTGTGCCTTAAAATCTTGTGCAAACATCCGAAGATAAGTTGATTTCTAAAAAAATCTTGTGCGTAGCACGTTTCGGGTGCAAATTAAATTCAACAGATGGCTGAATTTAATTCAGTAACCTACTGCGATAAATTCAGTAGGCGACTAAGCTTAATTCAGCAACTTACTGCGATGAATTCAGTAAGCGACTGAGCTTAATTCAGCAACCTACTTCGATGAATTCAGTAAGCTACTAAGCTGAATTCAGTAACCTACTGCGATAAATTCAGTAAGCTACTAAGCTGAATTCAGCAACTTACTTCGATGAATTCAGTAAGCTACTAAGCTGAATTCAGTAACTTACTTCGATGAATTCAGTAAGCTACTAAGCTTAATTCAGTAACCTACTGCGATGAATTCAGTAAGCTACTGAGCTTAATTCAGCAACTTACTGAATTAAATTAGGACACAAACGCCAGCAAATAAACATATAAACAACACATTACACGTAAAAGAACATCACGATATGGCCAGCAACAGCCCCGTCGAGCATACTAGTCTCATATAGCCTAAATGCAAGTTGCAAATACCCTAAATTACTCATCCTGCATAATTGTTTTTGAGCAACCACAGGGCTTCTTATAAAACCATCAGAGTTCTATTGCAAGTTTTCTCCATAACATAACCATATACGAGACATCACCAAGTAAAAACGCATCAACACAAATAAAAGAACGTCGTCATCCTATCACACTAACAAATTGGAACATAACGAGCAACCGAAGACTGCACCTGCACGCCCTATAGACATTAATATTTCTTCGTTTTTAATGTGCTATGCACGAAAACGCCACTATACGTCACAATGCCTCTTTGCTAGCATATAAATGCATTCTGGCATAGCGACCAATAGCGTACGCAGAAGGGTGGTTTTTATCCTTAAGCATTTACTTCGGGGCTGCAGAAAACCGCTATCGCCCCCCACAGCTCCTATTGGTTGGGCCTATTATGGTATATCAAAGAGGTGAATATAGCATTTTTATCAGCTATAAAAGCGAAACGAGCATGAATGCAGGAATTCACCAAAGTAGCTGAAAGTTTGCCATACGAGTTGCATGTGACCATGAGGAAACAATTTCTTTTACATGAAATCCATAAACAAACAAGGGAGAGGTTTCTAATTCCAATTAATTTGATTTAATTTTACCCCATTAATATAAAAAAGAAAATAATGCATAAAAAGTTACGGCCTTTTTTTCTATTCGGCTCTTTTTTGATTTCTGCATCGAACCTATTTGGACAAGATAACCAGATAAGCGTTGGTGCTCCGTTTTTAACCATTACACCAGACGCAAGAGCTGCAGGCTATGGAGATCAAGGTGCCGCAACAAGCCCCGACAACAACTCTCAATACTGGAATCCTGCCAAATACGCTTTTGCAAATGGCAAATACGGAGGATCTTACTCGTTCACCCCATGGCTTAAAAACATTACTGACGATATAAGTTTACACTACCTGTCGGGCTATTATAAAGTAGATGACAAACAAACCGTAAGCGCTTCCTTACGTTATTTTTCTTTAGGGAATATTACATTCACAGGTAATGACGGGAATATCACTACCGATTTTAAGCCAAATGAATTTTCTATTGATGTTGCCTATTCGCGAAAACTAGCAGAATCCCTATCTGCCTCTATTGCATTCCGCTACTTACGATCAGATTTAACGGGAAACAATGCCATTCCAGATTTAAATATTGACACAAAAGCCGCATCTGCATTTGCTGCAGATATTGCTCTTTACTATCAAAAAGTAGTTGGTCAAAATGAGTACGCTTTAGGCGTTAACATTTCTAACATTGGTCCAAAAGTTTCCTACAGCAACGTAGGAGAAAAATCCTTCATCCCTACAAATTTAAGAGTTGGGGTTCGCTACACCCGCTGTGTTGGTGAGAAAAGTAAAGTATCAGGCTTGCTTGAAACATCTAAGCTGCTTGTCCCAACCCCAGATATCGAGAACGGAGTTGACAAAAACGCCAATAAAGGAGTACTCGATGGCATTTTCTCTTCGTTTGGTGATGCCCCAGGAGGATTTAAGGAAGAACTCAAAGAATTTGTTTACTCAATCGGTGCAGAGTATAGCTATGCAAATACTATAGCCCTTCGCGCAGGATACTTTCATGAGGCAGAAACGAAAGGCAATAGAAAGTTCTACACCTTTGGCTTCGGAATTAACTATAAGATGTTCATTATTGATGCCTCATACCTAGCACCATCTAATGGAGGTCGAAACAACCCTCTTGATAATACTTTCAGATTTTCATTGGGATTTCAAATACCAAAGTAGGATTTAAAATGCCCTATGTAAAATAAAGGTCTAAGAGATCCGCGTGTTTCTTCGAATCAAAGATTATAAAAAAGGCAGAGAATGTAAGATTGTTACTCTCTGCCTTTTTCTTGTAATTCAACAACGTAGGCAATCGGTATTACTTTTTTACTAACTAGTTATGCAAAAAAGACATTGTTAATTAAAAGAAAAAACTATTTTTATGGTTTATAAATATGGTTTAAGGGGATGTTAAGGAAGTTTGCTGTTGGCGTGTGTGTTATCGGGGGAATTTTATTAACAAACATGGGGTTTTCTCAATCGGATATAATTGGACGAGAGTTCAATCCGATTAGAGTTGCTGCACCGTTTTTGACCATAACGCCAGACTCCAGAGCGGCAGGTTGTGGGGATCAGGGAGTAGCAAGTGGTGCCGACAATAACTCGCAGTACTGGAATCCTGCAAAGTACATTTTTGCGGATCCTAAGATGGGGGTGTCTTTTTCGTACACCCCGTGGCTCAGAAATATCATAAGTGGAATAAGCCTAAGCAACCTTGCCGGCTACTACAAAATTGACAACAACCAATCAGTAAGCGCCTCTCTAAGGTACTTCTCGCTTGGTGAAGTAGAGTTCACCGATAATTCGAATACCTTACAGAAACAGTTTAAGCCAAACGAATTTGCACTTGACGCTGCTTATACCCGTCGGTTAAATGACATTCTATCATCGGCAATTGGCTTTAGATATATTAGTTCCAACCTTACAGGAGGCTACGCCGAGAATGCTGTGGAAACAAAAAAAGCGAGTTCCTTTGCTGCAGACATATCTCTTTACCTGGAAAAATCGGTACGAATGGGGTATAACGATGCTGAAGTTGCATTCGGGATGTCGATATCTAACATTGGCTCAAAAATTTCATACAGCGACAACGAAAATGCCAAGTCGTTTTTACCAACAACCTTACGCATAGGGGGCCGATACTCAATAATCGCCAACCGGACGCATAAAATATCAGGCCTCGTTGAAACTTCGAAGTTACTTGTTCCTACACCCAAATACGATGCACAAGGGAATAATCTAAATGCGAATAAAAGCGTTGTGAGCAGCATTTTCAGCTCGTTTGGAGATGCTCCTGGTGGAATGAAAGAGGAGTTGAACGAGTTTTCCTTCTCGCTAGGGGCCGAATACACCTTCAACAACACGTTTAGCCTACGAGTTGGCACATTCAACGAATCAAAAAACAAGGGAAACCGAAAGTTCTTTACAGTTGGCGGAGGGCTAAAGTATAACCTTTTCGTATTGGATGTTGCCTACCTAGTGGCAACATCCAATAGCGCAAACAACCCTCTAGCAAACACCTTTAGAATAACAATTGGAACTGAACTGGGACAAGACAAATACAGTAGCTCCCGCGGAAGAGGTCGATCACGAGGAGGAAGAAGGCATCGCTAGAATTAAAGCATAGGAAGAAAGCCCGGCAATAATATGCCGGGCTTTCTTTATTATTACATGGCATTTAAATCTGTTTTTCAATCGGATTACCATCAGTAATGGAGGGAAAGAACTTATATACGAACGTTACAGCACATGGAAACAACCGCTAGCTTATTGAGCAGCATCTCTGCCAAAATGGCGTGCTGCCTTACTACGAATAGGACTAATTCCCCTTAAAAGCAAGATTGATCACCCTGAGGAGAATGCTCCTTCCATCGAAATACACACTTGAAAAATATTTTGCCGGCAAAACCTAGAATGTTGAAATGTTGCACGCATTTTGCTTATCTTTTCCCCTGTTAACGCAAAATAAAAACGACAAAATGAAAAAGACGTGGATAGTGTTAGCTGCAATTGCAGTGCTTGTTCTTATCATCTTCTTATGGTTTAAAAATTCGTACAACGGGCTCGTAGTTTTAGACGAGAATGTTAAGGGACAATGGTCGAAGGTAGAAGCCCAGTACCAAAGAAGAGCGGACCTTATACCAAACTTGGTGAATACTGTTAAGGGGTATGCCGATTTCGAAAAATCGACGCTAACTCAAGTTATGGAAGCAAGGGCAAGTGCAACTCAAGTAAAGGTTAGCCCAGAAAACCTCGATGCTAAGAGTATTCAGCAATTCCAAGCCGCCCAAAATCAGGTTTCATCGGCATTAGGAAGATTGTTGGCTGTTGCCGAGAATTACCCAAACCTAAAGGCTAACCAAAACTTTCTCGATCTTCAATCTCAACTTGAAGGGACTGAAAACAGGATTACGGTTGCCCGTAACGACTTCAATGAGGAGGTGAAAATCTACAATAAAACCATCCGCAAATTTCCTCAAATGATATTTGCATCGATGTTTGGCTTCGAGAAGGCTGCCTACTTCGAAGCCGACAAGGGTGCCGAGAAAGCGCCACAAGTTAAGTTCTAACAGCATAACAACAAGCAACCTCTTTTCGTGGGGTTGCTCTTTCAACATCTTACAATGAAAAGCCAGCAGCTATTCAGCGAAAAGGAGAAAGAAGCGATTGTCGGCGCCATCAAGGCGGCAGAGCTTAACACTTCTGGCGAAATTCGGGTTCATATCGAGTCGCACTGCAAAGAGAAAAGCGTGCTAGATAGAGCCGCAAAGGTTTTTGCAGAGCTTGGCATGCACAAAACAGCGCTTCGGAACGGGGTGCTCGTCTACCTTGCCACCGCCGACCGCAAGTTTGCCATTATTGGCGACGCGGGAATCAACCAAAAAGTTCCCGCGATTTTTTGGGAGTGCATTAAGGAGAAGATGGCAGGCAACTTCAGGGAGGGACGGCTTACCGAGGGGCTTACCGAAGGGCTACTCCTTGCCGGAGAGCAGCTCAAGAAGCATTTTCCCAGAGCAAGTGACGATGTCAACGAGCTTTCCGATGAAATATCCTTTGGCGATTCGATGGAATAGCAACTAAATCTAAACAAAATGAGAGTACTACATACGCTGCTATTCGTCTTGGTTTCGGCATTTTCGGCGTTGGGGCAAAACCTACCCGAGAAGCCAAATCCACCTAGGATGGTAAACGACTTTGCCAACATGCTTACCCCTCAGGAGCAGCAGCAGCTGGAGCAGAAGTTCCGGGCCTACAACGACACGACATCTACCCAAATTGCCATTGTAACCGTACCTACCCTTGATGGCTACGACATCAGCGAGTACGCTTTTGCCCTAGGGCGCAAGTGGGGAATCGGACAAAAAGGCAAGAACAACGGCATCCTTATCCTGGTAAAGCCCAAAGCGGGCAGCGAAAAAGGGAAAGTCTTTATTGCTACCGGCTACGGGATGGAAGGTGCAATTACCGATGCCCGAAGCAACAGGCTAATCGACGAGGTGATCATCCCTGCATTTCAGAAGAAGCAGTACTACCAGGGGCTAGACGAAGCCACAACGGCCCTGATCCAGATGGCGAGAGGCGAGTACAAAGCCGACAAGAAGGGGGCAGGAAAAGAGGTTTCGCCATTGTCCTCCCTGCTGGTGTTCCTGATAATCGCCATCGTATTTGGCGCTATTGCGGCGCTGGGGCGTGCCCGAAGAAATGCAGGATCGGTGTACAGCTCGGCGGGGCACCACGCGAGCAGCCTCCCTTGGTGGCTCCTCTTGATGGGCATGGGCAGCGGCTTTGGTGGTGGGCGCAGCTCGGGCGGATGGAACGACTTCAGCGGAGGCGGAGGAAGCGACTTCGGCGGATTTGGCGGCGGCGACTTCGGCGGCGGCGGTGCTGGCGGCGACTGGTAGCTGAATGCTAATTGCACAAGTAAGCTTACAGCATAAAAGTGCACGTCCGCAGCTAACGGCAATCCATTACAACGATGCAATGGATTTCCGCTGGCTGCGGATTTCTATTTCAAGGATGAAATGAGCTTCCGCTACCAGCGGAAACCTGTTTCATTGTTGGAATGGAACTATGCCCAGCAAAAGCAGCCCCCAAGGCACTTCATCCTAAAAAGCATAGCGATTGCTACCCAACAACAAAGGCTGCCCTTGAAGGAGCAGCCTTGGCCTATATCATGCTGGATTGGGCTATTCAACCTCCTCGCCAGATAGCGAGGTGTCAACCAAGATACGCCCGCAGTACTCGCAAACGATAACCTTCTTGCTGAGCTTAATGTCGAGCTGGCGCTGTGGTGGAATACGGTTAAAGCACCCCCCGCAGGCATCACGCTTTACGGTGGCCACGGCCAAGCCGTTGCGGGCGTTCGAGCGGATACGCTTGTAGGCGTAAAGCAAACGGGGCTCGATAAGCTGCTGAAGCTGCTCCGAACGATCGCGGAGGTCGTTCTCCTCCTTCTGGGTTTCCGAGGTGATTTCGTCAAGCTCGTGGCGCTTATTTTCCAGGTCAACGGCACGCTCTTGCATGTGCGTCTTAGCGTCTTCGATAAGGCGACGCTTTTCTTTAACCTGAATGGTAAACTCCCGAATACGCTTGTCGGCAAGCTCTATTTCGAGTGTTTGAAACTCGATTTCCTTTGCTAGGGATTCGAACTCGCGGTTGTTGCGAACGTTATCTTGCTGCTCGCCGTACTTTGCGATTAACCCTTTCGAGATTTCAATGTCTGATTTCTTTTTGGCAATCTGACTTTCGAGGTTCAGAATTTCGGTTTCGAGATTTCGTACGCGCGTATCTAAACCTTCAATTTCGTCTTCGAGGTCTTGAACTTCAAGAGGAAGTTCCCCCCTAAGAGTTATGATTTTGTCAATTTCAGAATCTACAACCTGAAGCTCATAAAGCGTTCTGAGTCTTTCCTCAATCGAAAGCTCGTTGGCATCTAGGGCTTTGTTTTTTTCTGTTGCCATATTCAGCGATATAAGTATTTTACTGGGTTATCAACTAGTTCGGTCTTGTAAACCGCGAAATTAGCTATTTTTTCTCGAATAAAGTCATAAAAAACACCAATAGCAAATTGCTCTGTTTCAAAATGACCGGCATCGACTAGCAAAAGCGTTTTCTGGTAGTCGAGAAAGCTATGGTATTTCACATCGCCAGTCACCAGTGCATCGGCTCCTTTGGCGATGGCTAAGCTGGCGAATGAGGCACCGCTACCACCGCACACTGCCACCTTTTTGATGTGAGATTTATGGGGATTCGAGAAGCGCAGCACCGAGCAACCAAGCTTTTCCTTAACCATTTCGAGGAAATCAGAGACGTCAACGGGCGCTTCTAGCTCGCCAACCATTCCTAAGCCAACTTTCGGGTAGTCATTTTCAAGAGGGATGATGTCGTACGCCACCTCCTCGTATGGATGAGCCTCAACCATTGCTGCTACAACTCCATTTATACGGATTCGAGGACAGACAACCTCAATGCGAGCCTCAGGTTCGACGTGTAGCTGCCCTATCTCGCCAACAAAAGGGTTGGCCCCTTCGGATGCCCTAAACGATCCGCTCCCATCGGAGCTGAAGCTGCAGCAATCGTAGCGGCCAATACCTCCGGCTCCAGCAGCAAACATCGCCTCGCGAACTGTTGACGCTTGCTCGTGAGGTACAAAGGTTACCACCTTTACCAGCTGCCCCTTTAGCGGACTAAGCACCTGACGCTTTTTAAGCCCCAAGATATCGCATAGCTTATCGTTTATGCCCCCAGGAACGCTGTCGAGGTTGGTGTGGGCTGCGTAAAGCGCTATATTGTGCTGGATTGCCTTGAGCACGATGCGCTCAACTGCGCTACGTCCAGTAATGCTCTTCAACCCCGAAAAGATAACAGGATGATGCGAGATGATAAGATTAGCGCCTAACGCTATGGCTTCATCCACCACCGTTTCGGTAACATCGAAGCAAAGAAGGATGCAGGAAACCTCCATAGAAGGAGAACCAACGCTCAATCCAGAGTTGTCGTAGTTCTCCTGGTAGCCAAGAGGCGCCAGCTGCTCTACAATTCGGGCAACATCATTTACTGTCATCTTTTAATAGATTTTATTTGCTGGAATGATGCAACAAGACGCACCTCGGCATGCAGGCGTGCATCATCATTGACAGAATCAACGTGAATTTTAGGGAAGCCTGCTGCTAACATCGAGCAGCATTTCCTTGATTTTTGTAAGGCGATCGATTACCTCGAAGCTGCGATCCTCGCCTTCCTTGTTATCCTTTAGCCGTTTTTGAGCCCCTTCGAGGGTCATCCCCTTTTCCTTTACCAGATGGTAGATGAGCTTTAGGGTTTCTATATCCTTTACGGTAAATAGCCTATTCCCCTTCTTGTTTTTCTGAGGTTTAATAATGGTGAAATTCTTCTCCCAGAAACGGATAAGCGAAGGGTTAACTCCCAGCATCTCGGATACCTCTCCGATGCTGTAGAACAACTTTTCAACTTTTTTTTCCTTGTAAGGCATCGCGTATAATTTAGTCTAAACTTTGCCCACTCTGACTTACCTTTTGGATAAGCTTGTGGTAATCGGTTGGACTAATATCGGCAAAAAAGAAATGCACTGGATTAACTGGACGATTATTTTTTAAAACTTCGTAGTGAAGATGAGGTGCAACGCTCATTCCAGAGCTGCCAACCGTGCCAATTACCATCCCTTTCTTTATGCGTTGTCCATTTCGAACTCCGATTTTTCCAAGATGGGCATAGAAGGTGCTATACCCGTTGGTGTGGTTGATCAGTATTGAGTTCCCACTAGAACGTCGGCTGTCGGTTTTAGCAACAACCCCATCAGCAGCTGCCAAAACTGGCGATCCTGCAGGCGATGCAAAATCGACACCATCGTGAGGCTTTAGCGTTTTGTAGAAGGGGTGTATGCGAATTCCCATTGGTGCTGCTAGCTGCCGTATATCCTTTTGCTCAAGAGGAATTATCGAGGGAATAAACCGAATAGCGTCGGATTTGGCATGCGAGATTGCCTCTACGCGCTTTAATAGCGCCAGATCAATAGGTACCTGTTTTGCATTTACCGACGCTAACGTGGCTTGACTTTGCTCGATTAGCTCGTTATTGTCCTTACCCTCTATTTCCTCTATCCTTAGGGCATAGTTTCCTCCTGCCAAAAAGACGCTGTCCTTGTAGGGCTCGGCTTCAAAAATAACCCGGTAGATGTTTTGGTCGCGAGTTTGCAAGTCGCCCAGCACTCTTTGCAACTTATCGAAGCGCTTGTCGAGCTCGCGGTACTGCTTGCTGAGCAGCTTATTTTCGTGCTTTAGCTTCTTCTCGACAGGCGTATCGAAAAAGAACGAGTATACCGTATAGTAGATGGTCGAAATAACGGCTGCCGTGACAAGAATTACAGCAGCACGAACAATCCGCTTCTTTAGCGTTGTCCCCACCTTTTGGTAGTTCAACGACTCGGGGTTGAATAGGTACTTGTGCTTGCTCATCTTCTTCTCCTTTTCGTTTTAGAAAGATCCTTTCCGGCACTTTTCGCCTTTGGGGCATTGTCGACGATGCTTTCGTATTCATCTAGGTCCATGTCGCGGCTAAGGTAGTTTAGCGGATTCACAGGACGCCCACGTACTATGACTTCGTAGTGTAGGTGTGTTCCTGTAGATTTTCCCGTGCTTCCCATTAGCCCAATCCTCTCGCCACGCTTAACACGTTGACCGGGAGCAACCAACACCTTTGTAAGGTGAGCATAGCGCGTGTGGTATCCGAATCCGTGGCTGATAAGGATTTGATTACCGTATCCTCTAAACGAATATTCGGTTGATTCTACAACTCCGTCTCCGGTAGCATATATCGGAGTACCCATTGGTCCTGATATATCAATTCCCTCGTGGTAGGCCCAGCGGTGGTAAACAGGGTCGATACGTCCACCAAAGTTTTCCATTAACCTAAGCCTTCCTTTTAGCGCAACCGGATTGATGGCGGGTACGCAGAGCATCATCTTCTCCTTGCTCTTAGCGAGCATGGCAACCTGATCGAACGATTTAGACTGAAGGTAAACCTTGCGGGTTAGCATATCCAACTTTTCTGCCGTACCTATTAATATGTCCGAATTCTCGTATCCCGCAAGCTTCGCATACTTCTCGGACGAAGTTGCGCCAGCCTCACGAACCTGCTCGGGGATGATATCCAGCTCAAAGATGGAGCGGTAAACGGTGTTATCGCGCTCCTGCAAGTCGGTGAGGATGCGGTCTGCCTCGTCGAATCGCTTGTTGAGCAGATCGTACTTCACCCGTAGCTCGGCGTTCTGACGGCGTAGGTTATGCGATTTTGGCGTATCGAAGAAGAGCCCGTAAAACACCATAAAAACAGATGCGATGGCAAATCCCACCAGAAAGGTGACCAATCCTTTGGCAAAACGGGTCTTTAACGGGATGGCTACGATATCGAATGTGAGCGTCTCGGGATTAAATCGATATTGTATTTTAGCCATTATACCGTGGTTTGGTTGGTGAACAAATTGGTTGGATGGGCGACAAATCTAGCGGAAATAAACTAATTTTACAACCTCGTTTTAGGATCCATCTCCTGCAAATATGGCAGCGTTGAGATGCCCCTTATACAGTGGTTCGCCTACCTATTTTGCAGCGGCTCTGCTAAAAGGTAACTTGCGAAACTCTTGATTATCTGTTCTTGAATTGAAGTAAAATTGAAATAAAGTCGATTCTGTATGAATTCGAATGACATTAGAAAAACATTCTTTGATTTCTTCCGCTCGAAGCAGCACGAAATTGTGCCTTCGGCTCCTATGGTGGTAAAAAACGACCCCACCCTGATGTTCACCAACGCTGGAATGAACCAGTTTAAGGACATCTTTTTGGGCAACCAACCCGCTAAGTTCCCTCGCGTAGCCGACTCGCAGAAGTGCCTTCGCGTATCGGGTAAGCACAACGACCTCGAAGAGGTAGGCCACGACACCTACCACCACACCATGTTCGAGATGCTGGGCAACTGGTCGTTTGGCGACTACTTTAAGGAGGAGGCCATTGCCTGGGCTTGGGAGCTGCTAACCGACGTGTACAAGCTGCCTAAGGATAGGCTCTACGCTTCGTACTTTGGTGGCAGCAAGGACGACAACATGGATGCCGACACCGAGGCCCTCGACATATGGAAGAAGTACCTTCCGGAAGCACAAATCCTACCCGGATCTAAGAAGGACAACTTTTGGGAGATGGGAGAAACCGGCCCCTGCGGCCCTTGCTCAGAGATTCACATCGACCTAAGAGATGACGACGAGCGGGCTAAAGTAGCCGGTCGTGATCTTGTTAATAAGGATAATCCGCTGGTAATCGAGATATGGAATAACGTGTTCATGCAGTTTAACCGCAAGGCAAACGGCGACCTAGAGCTGCTACCTGCCAAGCATGTTGACACCGGCATGGGATTCGAGCGCCTCTGCATGGCCCTACAGGGCAAGAAGAGCAACTACGATACCGACGTATTCCAGCCAATGATTATGAAGCTTGCCGAGATGTCGGGCAAGAAGTACGGCGAAAACAAGGAGGCCGACATCGCCATGCGCGTTATTGCCGACCACCTCAGAGCCATCGCCTTCTCGATTGCCGACGGCCAGCTGCCATCGAACGTTAAGGCCGGATACGTTATCCGCCGTATCCTTCGCCGTGCCGTTCGCTACGGGTACACCTTCCTTGGCTTCAACGAGCCATTCATCAACAAGCTGCTGCCAACGCTGGTTGGGCAGATGGGCGAACAGTTCCCTGAGCTGAAGTCGCAGCAAGCGCTTATTGAGAAGGTAATCACAGAGGAGGAGGCCGCCTTCCTGCGCACCCTCGAAACGGGTATTCGCCATCTTGACACCATCATCGAAAAGGTAAAAACTGAAGGCAAAAAACAGATTGACGGCAAAACAGCCTTCATCCTCAACGACACCTTCGGATTCCCCTACGACCTTACCGAGCTAATTGCCCGCGAGAAGGGATTCACCGTAGATAAGGCAGGCTTCGAGAAGGAGCTGCTGGAGCAGAAGAACCGCTCGCGCAACGCCGCTGCCGTTGAAACCGACGACTGGGTGGAGCTGCGCAAGTTCGACTCCGAGGAGTTTATCGGCTACGACAACAATACAGCCGACGTGGTGATTGCCCGCTACCGCGCCGTGAAGAGCAAGAATAAGATCCAGTACCAGCTGGTGTTCGACCGCACCCCATTCTACGGCGAGAGCGGCGGCCAAGTTGGCGACTCGGGCTACATCGAGTCGGAAAACGAGAAGATCGCCATCATCGATACCGTTAAGGAGAATAACCTTATTGTACATATCACCGATAAGCTTCCGCAGGATGCATCGGCCAACTTCCACGCCGTGGTAAACATGGAGGCCCGCACGGCCACCGCCAACAACCACTCGGCAACCCACCTGCTCCACTTCGCGCTTCGCCAGGTGCTTGGAACCCACGTTGAACAAAAGGGATCGCTGGTTCGACCAGAGGGGCTTCGCTTCGACTTCTCGCACTTCCAGAAGGTAACCGACGAGGAGATGATGCAGGTGGAGCGCATCGTAAACGAGCTCATCCGCAGAAATACCCCGCTAAAGGAGCACCGCGATACACCAATTGAGGAAGCCAAGAAGCTAGGCGCCATGGCGCTATTCGGCGAGAAGTACGGCGATAAGGTGCGCGTGATCCAGTTTGGAGAGTCGGTTGAGCTGTGCGGCGGAACCCACGTTCCTGCAACTGGACAGATCGGTCTCTTCAAGATAACGGGCGAGAGTGCCATCGCTGCAGGCGTACGCCGCATCGAGGCGGTTACCGCAAGGGGTGCCGAGGAACTCATCTACAGCCAGGAAGAATCGCTAAAGGAGGTAAAAGCTCTGCTGAATAACCCCGCCAACCTATCGGCAGGGCTAAAGAAGCTGATCGACGAGGCCACCGAGCTCCGCAAAACCATCGATGCGCTGATGCGCGAAAAGGTGGTGGCGCTGAAGAGCGAGCTTAAGGCGAAGATCTCCGAGGTAAACGGCACAAAGGTGCTTGCCCAGGAGGTTGCCCTTAGCCCCGATGCCATCAAGGATCTTGCCTTCCAGCTAAAGGGTGAACATGCCGATCTACTTATAGTAATAGGTGCGGTGAACGACGGCAAGCCCAGCCTTACCGTTGCTGCCGGCGATGCCCTAATCAAGGATAAGGGGGTAAATGCCGGACAGATCATCCGCGAGGCCGCCAAGGAAATCCAAGGTGGCGGCGGCGGCCAGCCCTTCTTTGCCCAAGCAGGCGGAAAGAACGCCCAAGGCATCGCCAAGGCCATTGCCAAGGCGGTGGAGCTAGGAACAAAATAATTTGTAGACGCGAAATAAAACGTTAATGTAGGGGCGAAAGATTTTTCGCCCCTACATTAGATAAAATCCCGCCCCAGCAATGGAGGCGGGATTTTTTTCGTACCCGCTCAGCCTCAACCTGCCAACATGCATTTAGCAGAATTATTCGCTACTTTTGTAGCTCAAAACTAGAAACAATGAAACTCCTGATCGAAATAAAGGATAGCAAGGTTGACTTCATCCTCGAACTCCTAAAAAACTTTTCGTTCGTAAAGGTTAGCCCGCTGACAAAAGAAAAGGCGGAGCAAATGGAAGACCTCAAGGATTCGGTAGACTACGTGAACGAGGCCAAGGCAGGCTACAAGAAAAGCCGAAGCGCCAAAGATTTTCTCGATGAGCTATAGCATTTCGACAACTCCTACATTCGAAAAGCAGGCAAAGAAGCTTGCCAAAAAGTACCCATCACTCAAATCCGACCTCCTCTCGCTTATTGAAAAACTAGAGGAAAACCCGACTCAGGGAGTTGAGCTAATCCCCAATTGCTATAAGGTAAGAATCGCAATTGCCTCTAAGCATAAAGGAAAATCGGGAGGTGCCCGAGTTATCACCTACGTACATATCGAAAACCAGCAAGTCTACCTTCTTTCGATATTCGACAAATCGGAAAAAGAAGCAATTTCTGATGCAGAAATTAGGGATATCCTAGGTTGCATTGAATTGTAGGGGCGAAAAATATTTCGCCCCTACGCCGTTTATTCCCGACCATTTTCACACATCCCCCGAACATTTAAAGGCAGCTTTCGCAATTATGCATGCATAATTGGCCGCTGCAGATTTGCGACAACGAATTATGCATGCATAATAGGGCGCTGCAGCTCTGCGGCAACGAAATATGTATGCATATTGGGCTGCTGCAAACCTGCGGCAGCCCAATATGTACGCATACAGGGCTGCCGGCGATGGCGCGCAGGGTTGTATGTGCGCATGCTGGGCCATTCCTTTAAAAAGAGTAAAAAAACATCCCCAATTCTTGCTATACTTGCACCGACATCATCCCCGAAAATATGAAGAAGAAAGCGTTGGTGGTAGGTGCAGGCTCGGATATGGGCCGCTGCATCATCGAGCGGCTCGGCGGCGAGTACGACATCTGCTACACCTACCGGTCGAAAAGGGATAACCTGCCTGCCGGAACATCATTCCAGCTCGATATCACCTGCATTGAGGCGATAGAGGCGGTATTCGCCCAGGCTGGGCCGCTGGACCTCATCGTAACGGCCTCGTTCCCGTACATCAACACCAGCCTCGACTCGCTGGACGACTACGCCATGATGGAGCGCTACCTGCGCGGCTACGTGGCCATCTTCACGCTGGCCAAAAGGCACCTCAACAAAGGTGGGCTGCTGGTGAACCTGCTGGGGCAGAGCGCCGACTTCGGGCTGCCCTCGGCCCCGCACTACGGCGCCAGCTTCGCCTACATCGACAACCTGGCCAAGAGCTACAATGCCCGCTACGGCCGCCAGGGGCTGATGAACGTCTTCAACCTGCAGCTGGGCCCGGTGGAAACCGCCCTCTGGGCTGGCGTGAGCGCCGACGAGCGCAGGTACTTCGAGGAGCGGGTGCAGGCCTTTATCGACCCCAACGAGGTGGCCGAGCTCGTCTACAACGTTTCGAAGATGAAGGTGATCCCCACCAAGCTGGTGCTCGACGGCTACTTTAGCTTACCCATCTAAAAGGCCATGAGCAACAGCAAAGGAGCCACGCTGCTCTTCATCGGATGCCTTTTGATGGGCTCCATGGGCACCTTCGCCAACTTCGTGCAGGGCACCCATCCGCTAAACATCCTGCTGATGCGCTACGGATTTGCCCTAGCCGGGCTGCTGGCTATCCTGCTGCTGCAGCTCATCATCAAAAAGAATGAAGCCAAGCAGTACGTTAGCCGCAACTGGAGCGCCATAAAGGCATCGCCCAAGGTGTACCTGCTCACGGGGCTGGTGTCGGCGCTGGTGATGGCCACCTACGTCATGGGCACGCTCCGCTTCTCGGTTGGCCTCAGCGTGGTGATGCTCTACACCGCCACCATCTACCTGCCGTTTATCGAAAAGATGATACGCCGATATTTCATGCCCAGCCTCCACCGCTCGAAGTTTGGCAGGCGATACTACATCTCGTCGTCCATCAACCTGCTGGGGCTGCTGCTGGTGGTAGCCTCCACCCTGTCGGACGCCAAGCTGAACCTCATCGGGCTGATTTCGGCGGTAGCCTCCGGCTTCCTCTTCAGCATCCTGATGGTGCAGGTGAGAGCCATGAAGGGCAGCGGCATCGATGCCGAGCACACCCTCGTTAGCGGAGCGCTGGTTGGCTTTACGCTCCTCTTCCCGGCGGCATTCCTGCTCCCCATCTCGTTTACCCCCCACAACCTTGCCGCAGCAACCGGGCTTGGCGTACTGGCAACCGCCATTGGGGGCATCTTCTACTTTAAGGGATTTAGCGCCGTGCGCCCCGATCTGGCCCCGCTCCTCGCCTACTTCGAGCCCATCTTTGGGTCGATGCTGGCGCTCATTTTCCTTGGCGAACGCTACAGCCTGCTGGCCGTAGTGGGAGTCATCCTCATTATTGGCACCAGCATTGCCTACACCTACCTCACCCGAAGGGGAAACAGCCGGCAAGGCACCCGCTAAAATTCCGCCGACAAGAACACGCACGCCCCCATTCACCCCATTTCGGGGTGCAGCATCACTATTTTCATAAAAGAACTAGCGCTACCGTATTATTACTATAAAAATAGTTGCAATTACTATTTTTATAGTATACATTTGTTCCATCGAATAATTAGAATCAACAATGGAAAAGCTAACACGACAAGAAGAAAAGGTAATGCAGGCCATCTGGAAAACGGGCGAAGGCGCCATTAAGGACATCATGGAAAACTACCCCGACAAAAAGAAGCCGCACTACAACACCCTTGCTACCGTGATTAAGATTTTAGAACCAAAGGGCTATGTAGACCATAAAACCTTTGGCAACGTAAACGTATACTTCCCCATTATAAAAGAGGAAGAGTACACCGCCCAGTTCCTTTCGGGATTTGTGAGCAGCTACTTCGGCAACTCGTATAAAAACGTGGTGTCGTTCTTTGCCCGCAACGAAAACCTCAGCGAGGAAGACCTTAAGGATATTCTCGACATGATTCAGAAAAACAGGGAAAAGCCATGACCACCGAATTCCTAATCTACCTAGCCAAAGTTGCGCTCAGCATCCTGCTGCTGATGGGGCTATTTAAGGCAGCCCTCGCAGCCGACCATTCCTTTGCCCGCAACCGTTTCTATTTAATGGGAGCTGTACTCTGGAGTATCTGTGTTCCCCTACTAACCACGCAGTGGAGCAGCAATCCGGTAGCCGTTATCGCACCAACCTATACCATAAACCTACCCGAACTGGTGGTCACGGCCCCAGGCACAGCAACTGCCAGCAACGCTTGGGGCAACCCAACCACCATCATCCTCACCATTTACCTTACCGGTGTTGCTATCTTTCTTTTGCGGATGATGGGATCGTACGCCCGCGTACTCTACATCATCGCCACTTCCAATGATTATACTATCGATAGCTATAATATCAAGGTGACCCGTGCGGCCATCGCCCCATTTGCCTTCTTCGGGTGGATTGTCTTCCCCGAGAAGCTAATCGACCATCGCGACCTTACCAAGATGCTGCTCCACGAGCGCGTGCATAGCCGGCAGCTGCACTCCATCGACCTCCTCTTGGGCGAGCTATTCGCGGTGTTCCAGTGGTTTAATCCGGCATCCTGGATGCTCAAGAAACTTATTACCGAGAACCACGAGTACACGGCCGACCGTGCAGTGATAGACCTCGGGGTGAGCACCTACGAGTATCAGGCATCGCTGGTAAACGCCACCGTTGGGCGCGAGGTTGTTCCGGTAAGCCACTTTAGCCTAATTCTTATTAAAAAACGCATTAAGATGATGAACAAGAATCGTAATTCGGCATGGCTCCGAGTAAAGAGCCTGCTCGTTCCTGTGGCATTTGTGGCTGCAGTAGTGCTAACATCGTTTACCGTTGATATGGGAGTAAAACGCTCCAACAACAGCAACGAGACCTCATCGGAAGCAGCGGTAAAAAAGCAACAATCAAAGGTTAAGGTTACTCCACCAGCCAATAAAAAAGAGAACAACAACCGAACATACCGAGCCGTAGAGCAAATGCCTTCCTTCCCAGGAGGAACAAAAGCTATGATGGAATTCTTATCAAAGAATACCCAATACCCTGAAGAGGCTGCTAAGAAAGGCATACAAGGAACTGTTTTCGTTCAGTTTGTTGTAGAAAAGGATGGTTCTATCAAGGATGTTAAAGTTATAAGAGGAAAACATCCATTGCTCGATGCGGAGGCTGTTAGAGTTGCTAAGCTAATGCCTAAATGGACTCCAGGTAAACAAGATGGTAAAGCGGTTAGAGTAGAATTTACCATGCCTGTTAAGTTTAAGCTTCAATAAAACAAATTGCTAATACAGGCAAGCCGCCAGCAGCATTCTGGCGGCTTCTTACTTCTTGCGATTCTCGATATACACTCGACATACACATGTAACGCTAAACCAGACCATGACCACCGAATTTCTAATCTACCTAGCCAAGGTTGCGCTCAGCATCCTGCTGCTAATGGGGCTCTTTAAGGCAGCCCTCGCCGCCGACCATTCGTTTGCCCGCAACCGTTTCTACCTAATGGGCGCCGTACTCTGGAGCATCTTTGTTCCCCTACTCACCACGCAGTGGAGCAGCGAGCCTGTAGCCGTTATCGCTCCAACCTACACCATAAGCCTACCCGAGCTGGTGGTCACGGCCAAAGGCACAGCAACCGCCAGCAGCGGATGGGGAGATCCCACCACCATCATCCTTACCATTTACCTTACCGGTGCTGCCATCTTTCTTTTGCGGATGATGGGGGCCTACGCCCGCGTACTCTACATCATCGCCACTTCCAACGATTATACTATCGATAGCTATAATATCAAGGTGACCCGTGCGGCCATCGCCCCATTTGCCTTCTTCGGGTGGATTGTCTTCCCCGAAAATCTAATCGACCATCGCGACCTTACCAAGATGCTGCTCCACGAGCGCGTGCATAGCCGGCAGCTGCACTCCATCGACCTTCTCTTGGGCGAGCTATTCACGGTGTTCCAGTGGTTTAACCCGGCATCCTGGATGCTCAAGAAACTTATTACCGAGAATCACGAGTACACGGCCGACCGCGCCGTGATAGACCTCGGGGTGAGCACCTACGAGTACCAAGCATCGCTGGTAAACGCCACCGTTGGGCGCGAGGTTGTTCCAGTAAACCACTTCAGTTTGATCCTTATTAAAAAACGCATTAAAATGATGAACAAGAATCGTAATTCAACATGGCTCCGCGTAAAGAGCCTGCTCGTTCCTGCTGCCTTTGTGGCTGCGCTTTCGCTAACCTCCTTTACCGTTGAGATGGGAGTGAACCGCTCCATCAACAGCAACGAGACCTCATCGGAAGCATCGGTACAAAAGCAACCATCAAAGGCTAAAGCTACCCCATCCACCGTCAAAAAAGAGGACAAAACTCAGGAATTCCAAGTCGTAGAACAAATGCCCTACTTCGGAAAGCAAAAGTCATCAAGCAAAAGCGAGATGATGCGGTTCTTAGCAATGAACACCCAGTATCCGAAAGAAGCTGCAGAAAAGGATATACAGGGAACCGTATATGTTCAGTTTGTTGTTACCAAAAAAGGGAAGATTACTAAAACTAAAGTTATCCACGAAGCGCATCCATTGCTCAACGAAGAAGCCATACGCGTTACCAAGCTAATGCCCGACTGGACACCTGGTAAGCAAAAAGGAAAAAAGGTAAACGTAGTGTTTGTTTTGCCTGTTAAATTTGTTTTAGAAGGTAAAAAAGTTAGCACAAGCACAACCATAACTATACCCTCCGAAAACACGGTAAACATAGACAGTAAAAACAAACCCATGTATACCATAAATGGGATAGAGTATGCAGGAGATGTTAACACAATAGACACTCACTACATTAAGTCAATATCCATCTATAAGGATGCTGCTTCGTGCGCCAAATATGGAGATAAATCAAAAAACGGAATAGTTAACATCAAACTGAAGAATGGGGTAACTACTCCAACAACTCTTGATGGCCCTACAGTTACCGGCTACAAGTAACCTTTTACAAGTCACCAGCATTTCCCGCTGGCGGCTCTTATCCCCGCTAATCGTTCGAAATCCCCCCTCAAAACAATAACGACCATGAAAACTTACTTCCTACTTTTAGCGGGGATACTGCTAAGCAGCACCTCCCTTTTTGCCCAGCGCGAGGAGTTTAACCGCGCCATCATCAACGACGACAGGGAGGCCATTATTCGGTATGGAGAGCAGCTATTGTTGAGCAATCATCAGTCGAAGGAGGTGTACCGCAAGCTGGCGCAGGCGTACAAGGAGAAAAGCAGCTACAGTAAAAGCATCGACTGCCTCAATAAAGCCTATCTGCTCGACAGTACCGATATCAAAACAACCATCTCCCTTGGCGAAATCTACCTTGCCAACGGCGATGAGGATAAGGCGCTGGAATACTTCAACCGTACCTCCGACATCGACCCCTCAAATACGTATGCCCTTTCGCTTCAGCTTAAGATATTCCTGAACAAGGGAAACCTTACCAGCGCACAGAAGCGTGCTACCATGCTCTGCCAAATAGACAGCAGCAACTTTGCCCATTTCAGAAACCTCGGGATCGTTAACCTTCGCTTGGGGCAGAACAAAGATGCCGCCGAAGCATTCGAGCATGCCATGCTTCTTAATCCCAAGGATATCCTTAGCCGCAGCAAGCTGTGCAGCTACCTTATCACCTCGGCGCAATACAAAAAAGGAACAAAAGTTGCCACAGATGGTCTTGCGCTGATGAGCGATCTCAAATCGCAAAACGCCATCGTTCTACGACGTAACCTTGCCCTTATTCAGTACAACCAAAAGAATGCGGATTCCTGCATCAACCTTGTAAAGCAGCTAAGAGCCGATGGCGATTCTATAGATGTATACACCTACAAGCTGGCAGGCTACAGCTACTTTATGAAAGGCTTCTACGACGATGCCGCAGCCAACCTCGAAGTGCTCTACCAAAAGAGCCCCGAAGCCGACAGCCTCCAATTCCAGCTGCCCTTTACCATCGCCCAAGCCTACTTCAACATGTACCAGCTAAAGGAGGCCAAAAAGTACGCCGATATTGCCATCCGCAATATTACGCCTTCGCCCCAACTCCTATACAGCGGCAACCTGCTTAAGGGACAATGCAGCGTGGAGGCAAAGAATTACAAGGAAGGTATTGCAGCATTCGAGGAAGCCATCCAGGTTAGCCCAACCGAACCCGTAGCCTACACAGCGCTAAAGAACTGCTACCTAAAGATGAAGAATCGGCAAAAGGCAATCGAATCGCTCAACCGCTACATCGCCGTTATCGACAGGCAAAAGGAAAGCGGCCTAGAAATCAGCAAGGAAACAATGGAAGATTACCGCGCTGTGAAGAAGCATATCGAAGAAATGAAGCAATGATCGCCAAAAAATCAGGAGCAAAGTCTCCCACGAAATAACGTATAAAGGGTAATGCTTGCTACAATCATTTTTCTATATTTAACGCATCTAGTTAAAGAAAAACAAACAAATACTTTTAAACAATCTGCAGCATGAAACGATCCGTTTTGTTCCTAATTGGGTTACTACTGACCTCTTCCCTTTTTGCACAACGCGAGGATTACAACCGAGCGATTATCAACGACGACAACGAGGGCATCATTAAGTACGGCGAGATGCTTCTCTACAGCGGAAAATCATCAAAAGAACTCTACCGGAAGCTCGCGCAGGCCTACAAGGAGAAAAATAGCTACAGCAGGTGCATCGATTACCTCAACAGGGCCTACCAGCTCGACTCCAACGACGTAAAAACATCGTTTGCTTTAGGAGAAGCCTATCTTGTTAAGGGCGACGAAGAGCAGGCAATGCAATCTTTACTAAAGGTGATGGATCGCGACAGCAAAAATACCCAAGCCCTAAGCCTTATCCTTAAGATGAACCTAAGCAGCGGAAGAAAAGATCTTGCCGAGATAAACGGGCTTGAACTATGCTCGATAGACAGCACCAACTCTGCCTATTTCCTTACCCTAGGTAGAATTTACGAATCGAGACAAAAGGACAAGCAGTCGCTTAAGGCCTACCTCAAGGCATGGGAGCTTAATCCGAACAACCCTACCACAAACCTGCTGCTGAGCAACGCCCAAATCCAGAACGATCAACCCGACAGCGCAATTCGAACCGCCAATCATGGGCTACGCATTGCAGGAAACGACAAGTCGCGTACCGCAATTCTTCTTCGCCGAAACATTGCGAAGGCGTTTTATAGATCGGTGCAATACGATTCGTGCCTGGCATACTGCGCCAAGCTAAAAGCCGATGGCGATACTATTGAAGATGCTACCTACAAGCAGGCTGGATACGCCTACTTAAGCCTTCGTGACTACCTAGGCGCTTCGGAGGAGCTGCAAAAGGTGTGGGATAAGAACAGTAACAACGTTCAGCTCACATTCGAAATCCCCTACTACCTCGGAAAATCCTATCACGAAATAAACGATCCTCAGAAGGCTATTAAATACCTAACAAAGGCATTAGAATCTTTACAACCCAACGAGGTAAAGCTCTACAAAGCGTACATTGCCAATGCCGAATGCTATTGCAAGATTAAAAAATACGACAAGGCCATCGAACAGCTAAACAACGCCCAATGGTATCAACCTGAGAATACCGAGACATACATTAAAATCGCAGATATCTACGAGACAGACCTTAAAGATTTCGCAAAGAGAAACGAGGAGCTGAAAAGCTACCTCGCATACATAGATAGCATCCGCAAAAAGAAGGGAAGCATACCTCAAAATATGGAAGAAAGCTACAATAGTATGAAGGATATGCTTGAAAGAAACATCATAACCATCACAGTTGAAAAGGGATCTGACGGTAAGATGAGATCGGTTTACACAAAAAAAGATGCAAATGGCAAAATCCTTGAACAAAAGGAGATCGGACGCCAAAAGTAGCTATCAGTGAAAAGAAATTGAGTACAGCAAGAGCCCTTCGGGGCTCTTCGTCGTTAACGCCTACGCACCTTTAGCAGCAGCGACGTTGCTAAACCAAAGGTAGAGGCCACCACAACCGCCAACGCCACACTGCCCACCACGTACTGAAAGAGCGCCGCCTGCAAAACATCAAGGTTAATGGAGGAGAGGCTAAACGCAACGGGCTTACTCACAAATAAGCCCCCGAAAATCACGCTAAAGTAGAGCACAAAGGGGGTCATTGGAGGTACGCTGAAGTAGCTGGCCGCAATTACCAGCGGCTTGTTAAGCTTTAGGAGAAACGAGGTGGCAACGGCAACAATGGTTTGGAAGCCCCACAACGGAATGATAGAGATAAATACCCCAACCGCAACCGAGATGCTCTTGGTGAGGTCGCTCTCGTTGGGATCGACGATAAGCAGCTTCAGCTTTACAAGGTACTGCTTCAGCTTCGCCTTAAAAGTAGTGGGTACGGCCTCCTCCTGGCTCTTTGGTTGTGGTTGGTTATCGCTCATGCTCTCCATTTGAGGAGGCGAAAGTAGCAAAAATAAACAAACCCCTTTCGCCGGTGTAGCTTTGCTACATCGGCACCTAAATCAGCCATAGCTTTTAGCGTTCGTTAGCAAGCACCCTGTATCCAAAGATGATATCTTTGCGCTAAATACATACGATTTATGGTAAAACATGTAGTTTGCTGGAAGCTTAAAGACGAAGCCGAAGGCAACACCAAGCTGCAAAATGCGCTTATCGCAAAAGAGAAGCTCGAAGATCTCCGCGAGGTGATCGACGAGATCAGAAGTATCAGGGTTGGCATCAACGCACCCGGAACGCCCGAGGGGAACTGGGATTTGATCCTGGAAAGCGAGTTTACCACCCTCCGCGATCTGGATACCTACGCCAACCACCCCGATCACCTTAAAGTTGTCGAATTTATCAAGAAGGTTGTTGAAGGACGTATTTGCGTGGACTACGCAATTTAAGCTATAGACGTAACCTACTAGAAGAGGCCCCGCATAAAGCGTAGGGCCTCTTCTATTTTTAAGGTGGTAGATCATGTCTGTAGGAGCAGGTTAGGCCTCTCCTTCACGCTACCGCTACGTCCGCTCGTCGGGAATGAAGTTCAGCGACACCGAGTTTACGCAGTGACGGGTATTGGTTGGGGTAAACCCCTCGCCCTCGAAAACATGCCCCAAGTGCCCGCCACATTTGGCGCACGAAATCTCAACCCTTCGCCCATCAGGATCTGGCGTACGCCTCACGGCATCTTCAATCTCATTATCGAAGGCAGGCCATCCACAGCCCGAGTTAAACTTGCTATCGGAGCGGTAGAGCGGCGCCTTGCACTGCCGGCAAACGTAGATTCCCCTCTCGAAATGATCGTCGTACTTTCCACTAAAGGGGCGCTCGGTCCCCTTCTTGACAAGGACATACTCCTCATCGCGCGTAAGCCTTCTGAATTCCACTCTTTTCATCATCTTCTGTTTTTCCGATTTAGGCTATCCCCCTACTCCAGCGCAGCGCTAGCATCACCAGCGGTGACCTCTCTAGCGGTTTTTTCTACGGAAGAAAGAGCTAAAGGTTCACTAACCTCTGCTAAGCAATGCCTACTAACAAAAATTGCAGGGTATATCTTCCGCTATGGACAGCCAAGTAAATGTAAAGGGTAAACTAAAACGGTTGTAGACTTCAGCACCACCTACAGGAGGAACCGTGTCTCAAACCGATACATTTAATGCTGTAACGAATGGTAAATTTGTTAATTTTACCCAGTCCTACACATTTCCGCAACCACCATCAGAATATTGGTAGGTTGCTCAGGACTGGAATAGGCTAACCAATCTGTAAAACATATCGAATAAATGGCAAAGTACTTATTAACCTTCGCAGCAGCAATCTTACTTTTCGCGGCATGCCAAAAAGAGAAAGAGGGGATTGACAGCTTCCCCATTCTTGCAACCAATCCCATGGTGGATGTAGACTCTTCAGGCATAACATTAAACATGACCTTTACAAGTAAAGGATCCTGCAAAATTCAAGAAGCCGGTTTTTGTATTGATTCAACCAGTATTAAATCGTTTACAGCCGAAAAATCTACAACTATAGAAGATTTAGCCAATGAAAGTTCCTATAGTAAAAGGATAAAGAGGCTATTCTTGCTGGGAAAAGAATACTACGTCCGCTCCTACGTAAAGGTGAAGGATGCCATAATCCTCGGTAACGAAATCAGCTTCACCGGCCAACGCGACATAACTCCAATAATTACAGAATGTACACCAAACGAAGGGTTACATCCTATTGATACGATATACATAAAGGGGGAGAACTTCGAGTTTTACAAGAATAAAATGAAAGTCCTTAGGATTGACTATGATGGTTGGACTACCCACCCTATGGGCTTCTCTTACATGGATAAAAACACGATTAAGGTATATGGTTCATTTTGGCATTTAAACCGACTAAAGATTCAATTTGACAACATAGGACTAAGTCCCAATTTGAATTTAAAATTGAATGAATTAAAAAACATTAGGATTGACAAGCAAAATGCTTATCCAGGCGATACCATTACATTTAACTGGGATAATGTGCTAGACAAAAGAGACAGTCTGGATGTTAGTATTAACACCTATAACAAAGCTCAGGTTATTGAGAGAACTGAAAAACACATCAAAATTAAACTTCCTAAATGGGGTTGGTACTCTTGGCAAGTTTCTTTTAGCTGCAACTACCATTACACTTCGAATTCAATCAACGTATTAAGTGTTTTTGATGATTACAATGTGGGAACGATAAATGCAGGAGAGAGTTTTAGAATACGCACAAAGTTTCCAATAGACGAGGAAGATGTAAATGGCCTAAAGATTTACAACTTAAACTATAATATACTGGACAATTCGTATGTCAGTTTAGAACCCAAATATGTTGATAGTCGAACTATCGAATTTACACCATCTGAAATCGCTGCTGACAATGCCAAACCTAACGAAGATTTGTCATCAACTTTTGCTATTTACAACAAAGGCGACTACCATTCTAGTATAAAATTGGGGACCATAACTTTTAAGTATAACTTTCGCACAGGGACTAGAATGGGGGTAATTCCGAACCAAACACCACCATCTGTAGTTGTTACTGATAATGGTTTTTGTAACTATAGCAATGGTCTTAGTGTGGGATCTATTCCTTTGGAGAATCAATTGCATGTGAAACCTAACATCCTAAATATCCCATCATGTATTAATAATTTTGGATTAACGAAAGATCCTATAAACCACAAAACCTACTTCTATACTTGTTATTACTATGATTATGGCTATATCTATGTTACAGATGAAAAATTCAACCATATAGAAACCATCGAATTCAAGCCAACACCATATGTAGTCAACTATTGTTCATCGTTTATATACAACAGCAAAATCTTTTTCTTAGGGCATACAGGTTACCAATCTAATAATACACGCGATGTATTTTCCATAGATTTAACCACCAAGGAATACAAAAAAGAAGATATTACTTTACCTTGGAGCAATGTGGGCAAAGAGGGGTACTACGATTACTTCATGGAAGCAATAAAATCGCACAACATTGGTGGAGACATTTATATCGATGCCCTATCTAAAGGCGTAAATTCGATTTATAAGCTCAACAAAAACACCATGCAGTTCGAATACTTTGCCGACTTCCCACATAACCCTAACAACAGCCCGTTAATCACCTATGAATTTAACGACAAATGGTGCGTAATAGCGAACGATAAGGTATGGGTATTTAACGGAAGCACATGGAACGAATGGGCAAATGCACCTAAGGATTGTACAATGTACTTTGAGTACAATGGCAAGATGTACTTTACTCAAAAGGGGTACTTCAGCTTATACATGCGCCCTTTATAGAGATCAAATATATTTCTTCTTAATCAATCCAATAATGAAAAGGTTTTCAACAATAATAGCATTAGTAATCATTTGTATGCCTGCATTCAGCTCTGGCTACAAGTACCTCAAGGTAGAGGTAAACCGATTAAGCGGTAGTCCTACAGGCGATAAGATGGTTAGCACATCGGCCATTACAAGCGAATCGCTTTACAACAACTACTCGAAAATGAGCGGTTTTTCGGTAGGAGCTAGCTACCTATTGGGCTACCATATAGAAGTGGGGGCTGCCTTTTCTCATTCGAACATGAAAGATTGGAGAGGTTCTTCCAACAGCTACTTTCCGGGAGCATCCTCTCAGATTAATATGCTACAGGTATTCGGAAACATCAACCTTCCTATTTTTCGGTACAACGTTTTAAACACGATAAGCCTCTACTTAGGAGGAAGCCTCAGCTACGGTAGTGTGGCAAATAGCGTATACGCATCGTTTGTAAAAACGGAGAACGCTTACGAGTTTATGAAGACCAGCTCAGCTTACCTCTATAAGCGAAACGCTGGCGGTGCCGGACTGCGATTTGGTGCAAACATCGACATACCCTACTACAATCTTGGAGTAAACATTGGTAAATCGTTCAACATAAACAAGGTTGAAAAGAAGGGATTTATTTACGATGATGCTTTTAGCACCTCCCTTTGGGAAGTTGGTGTCTATTTCAAACTCCCTAAACAATCACGTAGAATTATCAAATCAAACTAATTAATGAAAGCAATACTTATAGCTGCATTTTCACTTGCGTTCGCCTCCAGCTGCTTTTCGCAAAAAAACAGCATCAACGATATTGTAAGATTAAATAAGGGCAAGACGATCTACGATTTGGATGTATCAAAGGGTAGAACTATGCTTGCCTATGGTGTGGGTAACCGAGTGGTAATCCTGAATCCAGACAACATCGATGACTCGACCGGAATTGCCGTACCCGACAAGGTTACAAGTATTGATATTTCGGAAGACTCTTCGAAAGTTACTTTCGGTACAATGACGGGAAAGGTTGGCATTATCGATATTAAATCGAAGACAATAGAAGGCGTATTCACGCCGCATAAGGAGGTTGTTACGTCAGCGAGATTGATAAATGGGAATAAGGGCATTGTAAGCAGCTCGTACGATAGCAACCTCTGCTACACCGACACCGAATCGAAGGCAACCACCATCATTCAAAAATTTGAGAAGGAAATAAACTCTATTGCCGTACAAGACAGCCTCCTCCAGTTTATCACCATTGGTGGTGATGGGATGCTTAACGTATGGAACTCGAAAAATCTCCAAAGCATCGGTAAGATGAAGGTTGACAACAGCTGGGGAAGAGATCTCGTTTACTGGAGCAATAAGCGCATTTCGACCTGTGGCGATGCTGGCACCATTCGCACCATAAATATAGGAAACCCATCAATGCCATACGAAGAAGAAAAGGAGAAGCATGTCCTCTCCAGAATTTATTCTATAGACATACTTTCTTCTAGATATGGCAACATTTCAGCATCAACTGATAACTATGGCAAAGTAAAGGTTAAATGCAATATTGCATTTAATGAATCCGTATATGGCCATAACATAAACGACCTAACCTACAAAATTCGTTTTATTGGAAATTCGGAATCTCTTATTGTTGCGGTTGCAACACAAAAAAATGGACTTTATATCATTCCAGTATCAAAGATGTCTACGCTCAAGCTATAAGATACCTCCCAAAAGGAGTTTGGGGAAAATAAAAAGGCTGTCTCGTTTTCGAAACAGCCTTTTTGGTATTCGATAATTCTATTATTCATTTCGTACGAAATACGAGACACCCCCCTATCCTTTTAGCTCCTCCAGCTCCTCGTGGGCAATCTCCCACTCGTACATCTTCTCCTCGATGGATTTCTTGAGGGCGTTGTACTTCTTGAACAATTCCGGATCGGCAGGGTCGATATTGTGGGCCGATGGGTTGGCGAACAGCTCGTCCATCTTGGCCACCTCGCCTTCGAGGCGCTCTATCTCGCGCTCGATGTTGGCTACGGCGTTCTCGGCCTTGCGGACCTGGCGGTCGAACTCCTTCTTCTCGAGGTACGACTGCTTTCCATCGGAAACACCCCCTTCGCTCCTGGCCAATTGGGCAGGCGTAGCCTTGCGCTCGAGCTCCTGCAGGCGCTCCATCTTACGCTTGGCAAGGAATTCCTGAATGCCGCCGAGGTGCTCCTTCACCACGCCATCGCGGAACTCGTATACCTTCGACACAAGGCCATCGAGGAATTCGCGGTCGTGCGATACCACGAGCAGCGTGCCGTCGTAGTCCATCAGGGCCTGCTTTAGGATGTCCTTCGAGCGCATGTCCATGTGGTTGGTGGGCTCGTCGAGGATCAGGAGGTTGTGCGGCTCGAGCATCAGGCGGGCCATGGCCAGGCGCGAGCGCTCGCCGCCCGAAAGCACCATCACCTTCTTGTCCACCTCCTCGCCCCTGAAAAGGAATGCGCCAAGGATGTCGCGAAGCCTTGTGCGGATGTCGCCCACGGCCACATGCTCCAGCGTATCGTACACGGTCATGTTGCCGTTCATGATGTCGGCCTCGTTCTGGGCAAAGTAACCGATGCCGACGTTGTGCCCCAGCTTACACTCGCCCTCGGTGTGCGGATGCTCGCCCATCAGGATCTTGGCAAAGGTCGATTTCCCCTCGCCATTACGCCCCACGAGCGCCACCTTCTCGCCGCGCTCCACCACGATGTTGGCACCGCTAAAGACGTGCTTCTCGCCGAAACTCTTGCCCAGCTCCTTAGCCTCGACCACCACCTGTCCCGAGCGGGGTGCAGGCGGGAATTTGATGCTAAGGCGGGCGTTATCCTCCTCGTCAACCTCAATGATGTCGAGCTTTTCGAGCTGCTTGATGCGGCTCTGCACCTGGTTGCTCTTGGTAGCCTTGTAGCGGAAGCGCTCGATGAAATCTTCGGTATCGGCAATCTGCTTCTGCTGGTTGGTGTAGGCCGCCAGCTGCTGCTCGCGGCGCTCCTTGCGCAGCTCCACGTAGTGGCTGTAGGAGGTTTTATAGTCGTACACCTTACCGAGGGATATCTCGATGGTGCGATCGGTAACGTTGTCAAGGAAAATACGGTCGTGCGAGATGAGCACCAGCGCGCCGGGGTAATCCTTAAGGTAGGTTTCGAGCCACTGGATGGATTCGATGTCGAGGTGGTTGGTGGGCTCGTCGAGCAGCAGCACCGAGGGACGGCGCAGCAGCAGCTTGGCCAGCTCGATGCGCATACGCCAGCCACCGCTGAAGGTCGACGTGGGCCGCTCGAACTCCTCGCGCTTAAAGCCCAAGCCCAGCAGGGCCATCTCGGCCTCGCCATCCTGGTTGCCGCCTCCTAGGAGATGGTAATGCTCGTTGGCATCGGAGAGGCGGGTACAAAGCTTCGCGTAATCGTCCGACTCGTAGTCGTCGCGCGTACCGATCTCGGCGGTAAGCGCCTCAACCTCCCGTTCGAGGGCCTTCAGGTGCTCGAAAGCCGAAAGCGTCTCCTCGAAAACGCTGCGGGTGTCGTGCACCTTCATCTGCTGGGGGAGATATCCCAGGGTAACCTCGCTCGGAATGGCAATCGTACCGCCATCGGGAACGCGCTCGCCAAGAATCACCTTAAGCAGGGTAGACTTGCCCGCACCGTTACGGCCAACAAGGCCAATGCGGTCGCGCTTATTAATCATAAAGGAGATGCCCGAGAAGAGATCGGTACCGCCAAACGAGACGGTTACGTTATTAATGGATATCATTGTACGCTAAAATTATTGGCGGCAAAAGTACGAAAACTTGGGCGATATTCTTTCGCCGTCCATATAGGCATAGCCGTCAAACTAACAGCTATGTATAACTATATTTTTGAAGGGAAAACATTAATAGTAAGCATAAACGCATAATTGAATATGCTTATCCCCTCCTAGGGAGGGGCAAGGGGTGGGTAAATAAGTAAAACCATACATTCCGTCTATTTGAAGTAACCATAACCCACCCCTACCCCTCCGGAGGAGGGGATAACCAGTTTCAATTATGCGGTAGTGCTTACTTTCAGTACATTTCCTTAAAATAAATATTCTACACTCTAGCCCTTAAAGCGAAATCCATGGCACGCTGGCGCAGAAAGGTAGAAATCCATATATTTTGTGCTACTTTTGCCCAAAATAACACTTACCTATATGAAAAAGCTATCAGCGCTTATCCTTTTCACAGGGATTACCCTGTGCACTTTTGCCCAGAACGACGAGGTAAAGGTCGATTACACCTACGTTGAGAACGGAGTTGAAATCAACGCCACCAACCAAAGCAGCACCCCTAAGATCATAAACCTTAAGCTCACGGTTTTAGACAACTACTCTACGTTTGACGACAACCCAACCACCAAAACGGTAATGCCCAACAACACCTCGAGCATCTGCAAGCTTACCATCATAAATAAAGACAGAAGAGCAGATTTCAACTATCGGTATCAGTACGTATCGGGGACGAGCGATGTTCGCTACAATCCCCAGATGGTATACCTGCTACCCGTAAGGGAGGGAAAAAGTACGAGAATTGGAAGCGGAACATCTATCGGAAGCTACCTCAAGAAGGACCTCGAAGACAAGGCGATGGGCTACGTCTTCGAAGCTGAACCCAACGACACCATTTATGCCACCCGCAAGGGCGTTGTGTACGACATCGTGGATGGTAACGAGGATTATTCCATCGAGTTCTATAAGCGCGAGCAAAACAGGCTATCGATTTACCATAAAGACGGAACAATATCCCAGTACTTTAGAATAAAGAAGGGATCGGCGCTGGTCAAGAATGGCGATGAGGTAGAGGCAGGCCAACCGTTGGCATTAGCTGCAGGCAAAATGGGGGGAAAGGCCAACTTCCTTATATCCTTCTACTACTTCGACGAGAGAAAAGCTAGGCTGCAAAAAAAGCCTTTCGAGCTTACCCGCTACCTTCCTAAGTTTGCTACGGCAGAAAGCCAGCCAACCGAGCTTGCCTTCAACCAAACGTACACCTCAACGCATCCCGTTGATATAGTTACGCTCGAAATGACGAAAAAGGAGAAGAAAAAGTACCTAGAAAAGAAGGGGATTAAGAAGTAGGGGGCCAATACAAACAAATTTACCTTGCTAAGCACGGACAGTAGCCCCATAGCAGGCAAGCAAGGGATGGTAGGCAGCAAGCTGGCCCCATAATGCTGCCTTCGCATCGGTTATACTCACCCAACGGATGGCAAAAGGCACTCTTATCGCACGACGACCCTCCCTTTTCACGAGCTGACCCTCCCTCAGCACGTGAAATACCACACATTTCACGCGCTGACCCTCCCCCTGTACGTGAAATGCCACCCTTCTCACGCGCTGACCCTCCCTCTGCACGTAAAATACCACACATTTCACGCGCTGACCCTCCCTCTGCACGTGAAATACCACCCTTTTCATGCGCTGACCCTCCCTCCTCGCATAAAATACCACACATTTCACGCGCTGACCCTCCCCCAACACGCAAAATACCACACATTTCACGCGCTGACCCTCCCTCGGCACATAATTCCCCTCCCCCTACGCATAAAACACCACCCCTTTTTCTCAATTCATGTTATGCATCGCGCTGCATGAGGGATGCTTCTAGCGCTCTACAGGCACGCAGAAAAAAAACATACAGCTATTCTGAACCTTTTTGGCAGGCATAGCGTTCTATACTTAAACAAGCCATCAAGAGTTAATTAACGACAGTATTAACCATTTAGAAAATTAGTAGTAATGGCCAACAATTCTAAGATCTCGTTCGGCAACAATGCTTCGGAGAACCTAGATGTTGCGTCCAAACTAGTTGGAAAGCATAAGCTAGAAGGTGCTGCTTCACCGCTACATACGCTTCCCGATGTAAATTGGACGGAAATCGAGGCTGCCGTTCCGAAGGCAATGGCAAAGCAGCGCGAGGCAGAAGAGTACCGCATGAAATCGGACATGCTGTACCGCGAGCGCGACAATTTGCTAGCGCCGATCGTAGAAGCTGTACGTCTTAGCAAGAATTTGCTTAAGACAATCCACTCGAAGAACCCAAAGGCGCTTTCGGAGTGGGGTTTCGAAGTAACCTACAGCGCTCCTACGAAGCCTAGTAAGACCAACCCTAAGAAATCCTCTAATTCCGATAAAAAGGAGGAGTAGCGGAACCGCTCTTAGGTAAACAAAAAGCGGACGGAGGGGAAACCTTCTGCCCGCTTTTGTCTTTTTGCTGGTAGACGAGGCACCTTTAGCAAAAATGCTGGCAGAAGTCGGCAGCATGCCCATACGCAGCGCATCTGAAACCCAATGTAGCTCAGCCGAAGAGGGGAATTGTACGTAACATTACAATTTATGCGCAAAAAAAAAAGAGTCTTATCGTACGATAAGACTCTTTTTGTAGCACGGGAGGAGCGACTCGAACGCCCGACACTCGGTTTTGGAGACCGATGCTCTACCAACTGAGCTACACCCGTGTTTCTCTCAGAAGTGGCGCAAAGATGTGCCATTTTTTTCGATCTTGCAAGCCCTACAGCCGTATTAGGGCTACATTTTCGCCATCTCACTAAGCGTCAGCGGCAATATTTCTAGCAGCTGCCGGGTAAATAAAGCGACGAATTACCAATGATTACGCAGTATGGTTTAATAAAAGCACGTTTTCCCCTCCTTAGGAGGGGATAAAGAGCCTTGATTCAGGCATTGATTAAAATAGATAGAACGCCCTTTGATTGTTATGCGAAATCACATACACATTGCAAAGGAACCAATGTAAATATTTCTAGCAGCTGCCGGGCAGGTTGCTCTTCAGCTGCTCCACATCGGCGGTAAGCCTAGCAATTTGAGCCTTCAGGCTGTTCATCTCCTCGCTAATGGCGTTGTCTATGGCGAACGAAAGTACCCCTTTTGCCTTCCATACCTCTAGAATGTCCTGCGGCCCTACCCGGTAGGGGTCGTAAAGAGGGTTATCGGAGACGAAAAGGAAGGTTCCGTCGCTATCAACATTATTGTAGAGGCGCTTAAATACAACGCCCTCGCTCTCGGTAAGCACCACGTAGGCCTGCCCATCCTTGATGCTCATCCAATTCTCCACATACTCGCACACGATGTACGATCCCGAAGCAATTGGCAGCATGCTGTCGCCCTTAATCTGAAACATGCGGTAGGTACGCTCAGCGCTCATCTCGGCAAGCGGCATTTCGAACGCCGGCAGCTGCTCTACGAACTCCACATCGCCATATCCATCGAGGTATCCGGCCGATGCCTGAACGGGAACAACGGTAACCTGCTCGCGGTTGCTGGCGTTGACAACGGTGGTAAGCACCCGGAGCTCCGTCCCCTGCATTTTAGGGCGGAACGACTTAAGCTGCTCCTCTGGGGTGATGCTCAGATCGACAGAAATAAGCTCGTCAATACGTATTTTAAAGATGCATGATATCTGCATAAGAGCTCCCAGCTTAGGGGTAGCCCTTCCCTCCTCGTACGATCCGATTACCGAACGATTGGCGCCGATTTTGCCGGCAAGCTCCTCCTGCGTAAGCCCAAACTTCTTGCGCAGGTACTTTAGGTTAGAAGCAAAGCACTCTTCTATCTTCATATTATGGTGGTTTTAACTCATTACGCCTTAATATTTCAGAACCGCTACGCTCCAATATTCCTGCAAGGGAATAGAATTGGAGAATTCTTTCTTAATAGCAGCACAACCTCCCTTCATAGGAGGAACAGGGGTAGGAAAAAGAGACGTGAATTGCATCTTTGGCGCCCTTTCCCAATCCTTTTACCATTCTGCTGCTGAAACTTCAATAAAACAAGCCCAATTAACAACTTTTTTAGCCATTTGCCAAATATTTTAGCAAGTAATTTGCATAACGTCCCATAAATATTATACATTTGCCAATACTATTAGCAATCAAAACAGCAATCGCTATGGATTTGGCTAAAAAAATAGGCATTTTGGCCAACGCGGCCAAGTATGATGTATCGTGCGCTACCAGCGGAAGCAAGCGCAAGAACACATCCGGAGGATTGGGTAACGCCCTATCGGCAGGGATTTGCCACAGCTTTGCCGACGACGGCCGATGCATTTCGCTTTTAAAGGTGCTCTTCACCAACCAGTGCATCTACGACTGCGCCTACTGCATCAACCGCCGCTCGAACGATGTTCCCCGCGCCGCATTTACTGTCGACGAGCTGGTAGATCTCACCATAAGCTTCTACCGCCGCAACTATATCGAGGGGCTATTCCTTAGTTCCGGCATTGTCGTGTCTGCCGATCATACGATGGAGAGGCTGGTTAACATAGCCAAGAAATTACGTAACGAGCATGGCTTTAACGGCTACATACATATCAAAGCTATCCCTGGAGCATCGCAGGAGCTGCTCAACGAGGCGGGATTGTACGCCGACCGTATGAGCGTAAACATCGAAATCCCTACCGATAGCGGGCTAAAGTATCTCGCCCCCGAAAAGGATCATGCCAGCATCATCCATCCCATGCTATACATAAAGGATAGGATAGTTTCCAACAAGGAGGAGCGCCGCGTGTTCCGAAAAGCGCCACTCTACACGCCCGGAGGGCAAAGTACGCAGATGATTGTTGGAGCAACCAACGAGAGCGACTCAGACATTCTGCATCTAGCCTCAGGCCTATATAAAGGAGCCAACCTGAAGCGCGTATACTACTCAGGATACCTACCAACCAACGCCTACGACAAGCGGCTGCCGGCAGTTTCGGCGCCACCCCTCAAGCGCGAGAACCGACTTTACCAAGCCGACTGGCTACTGCGCTTCTACCATTTCAATGTTGATGAATTGGTGGATACGCTTAACCCCAACCTCGACCTAGAACTCGACCCTAAGGCCGCCTACGCCATCCGCCACCCCGAAATCTTCCCTATCGACGTTAATCGGGCAGATTACGAGATGCTGCTTCGTGTTCCCGGCATTGGGGTTCGCTCGGCTAAGCTAATAGTGGAGGCACGGCGCTACCGCCGCCTCGACAGCGACAACCTTCGTCGAATTGGCGTCGTAATGCGCAGGGCGAAATACTTCCTAACCTGCAACGAGCTGCCAAGTAAGGCAATCCTCAGCGACTACCAGCCTGGCACGCTAAAGTCGCTCATCATCCGCGACGCAGCAATTGCAAAACCACAGCAGCTATCACTCTTTTAGCCCATGCTACCTGCAACCTCCGATAAAAATAACGTCGCTGTAATCTACGATGGCACCTTCGAAGGCTTCCTATCTGCCGTTTTCGACATCTACGAGCAGAAGCTATCGCCAGTAACCATCACCACCGACACGCAATCGATGCTTTTCGGTCGTCAGGTTGTATTAGCAAAGGACGAATACAAGGGTGAACGCGTATTTAACGGCATCTGCAGGTACGGAGGCATGCCCACCTGCGACATGCTCTACCATGCCTTCACCTCAAACGCACCAATGATGGAGATGGATCTGTTTCGTTACCTGCAGCTGCTATTCAGGCTTAAGCGCGATGTCTCGGGGATGATGGGCGAGAGCTACATCCTCCGCGTGAGGCAGCTGCAGCGCAAGGTAACCCGCGAGGCCCATCGCATGCTGATGTTTATCCGCTTCGAACAATCGAAGGATGGCACCTACTTTGCCCCCATTGCTCCACAGTACGACGTTCTCAAGATAATAGTTTCCCACTTTAAGAACCGCTTCACCGACCAGACCTGGGTAATCTACGATACAGCCAGAAGCTATGGGGTACATTTTAACGGCAAGGATGTTGCGCTTATCACCATCGACGAGCCAACCTTCAACATCGAAAACGGCAGGCTAGCACCATCAATGGTCTCCGAAAGCGAGATGGAGTACCAGCGCCTATGGCAGGTTTTCTTCAAGGAGATTGCCATAAAGGAGCGAAAGAACATGAAGCTACAGCAAAACTTCATGCCCAAGCGATTTTGGAAGTACCTCACCGAGAAGAGACAGTAAACCAAGGTTAATCTATACTTAGATACCTGAAAAGATAGGCAGGTACCGCAACGCACACCGCCACACACGCCACTAAATTTCAATCCATTAGAAATTAATCCAACCGGTACGCCGACAAAATTAATCCATAAATGGGGCTATATTTGCGCTTCAAATCATCGGACATGAACTTTTTTAGCCTACTCGACCTTATTGGAACATTCGTATTTGCCATAAGTGGAACCATTGCTGCCGGAGAAAAGCGCCTCGATCTTTTTGGCGCCGCATTCATTGGTTTTGCCACAGCAATAGGGGGCGGAACGCTACGTGACATGATGATTGGCATTACTCCTGTAAGCTGGACCTCGTCAATGGCATACGTATACGCCATAGTGCTTGCCGTTGCCCTCACATTCGTGCTAAAAGAGCAAATATTCCGCTTCCGCAGAACCATTTTTCTATTCGACACCATAGGAATTGGCGTTTTCACCATTATTGGAGTTGAAAAAGCTTTAGAAAACGGCATCAACACAACTGTAGCCATCATTATGGGAATCCTAACGGCGGTTGCCGGTGGAGTTATTCGCGATACGCTTAACAACGAGGTTCCTCAGATCTTTAAGAAGGAGATTTACGCCACAGCCTGCTTTATTGGCGCCATTGTATACATACTTTTAAAGCGAATTGGCGTTCAAGCAGAGACCAACCAGATTACCACTATCCTTATAATTATTGGAATACGAGTTATATCCGTTAAGCAGCAGTTTGGTCTGCCAAGAATCGACTTCAAAGCCCAGTAAACCAGCGATTGTAACCCTCTATTTATATTAAAAGCGTATAAACAATACGCATTTTTATTCCCTGCATAGGCTGACAGGCAGCTTTACAGCCTTAGTTGTTTATTGTTGGATAAAAGAATGCAACATTCCGAAGCCATAATAGCTGCAATGCTCAACATATTCAACGACTACACCGCCACAATGCTTTACAGTCATATTAAAACAAACTGGCACCGGCTGGATGTCTCGTAGAATGGTTGCACTATTACCAATCAAAAAGTCCCGATATTCAACAATGGAATCAACAAGAGCTGTTGCTGTAGTGTTTTTGAATGGTGCCAACGCGTTATCGGCACCTGCGATTATAAGAAGATTACCTATCCGCGCTATTTCTGGTTCTGCCTGCTCATACTCGAATCTAGAGTCACACTTTTCATCGATCAGCTTTTCGTAGAAACCAATGGCAGTATCAATATCATTAACATATACCCTTGTTAGGGATCTTCCTAACCTTCATCATTCAAAACTTTGAAGCCATAGCGTCATCTCTGTGCTATTAGCAGGTTTTTGATGAAAGATTTTGCGAACACCTGCGCATTTACACTAAACCCAACCATTACAAGTACGGTTGGGTATAAATAAAAAAAAGCGCGTAGGATCACCCTAGGCGCTTCTAAAGTATTAAAACCACTCTTAAGTATAAACAAAAAAACCTCTTAAAGAACAGAGGCTTTCGTCGGGGTGGCAGGATTCGAACCTGCGACCTCCTGCTCCCAAAGCAGGCGCGATGACCGGACTACGCTACACCCCGTTGTTCTTATTTATAGACAAGCAACGACTTGTCTCCGGTTTGTCGGGGTGGCAGGATTCGAACCTGCGACCTCCTGCTCCCAAAGCAGGCGCGATGACCGGACTACGCTACACCCCGTTGCACTTGCGGTGAGGGGGGGATTCGAACCCCCGGTACGGTAACCCGTACGTCAGTTTAGCAAACTGGTGGTTTCAGCCACTCACCCACCTCACCGTGATTGCGATGCAAATATAAGGATAATTGCTAAGTTGCCAAACATTATTCTAACATTTTCCCAATGAAATCAAGGTCTCGCAAGGGATATACAACCCTTTCTAGCCCTATACACCCTGAAAATTAAAGGGGTTATTGCTCCAGCAACAACCCCTTTAATTTTTATGAATTCAAATATTAGGCATCAATAGTGGCGCTAAGCCCCCGTGTTGCCAAGCCTGACTGCATTGCTTCGAGGTACGAGTACTCGCCATGCTTAATATCGCACTTGCCTTTTAGGTGAGCAATAAGCGCACATTGCTCAGCCTGCTCGGCGGTATGCTCGCACACATCTACCAACGACTCTATGACGTGCTCAAACAGGTTAACATCATCATTAAAGAGGATGAGCGAATAGCTTGCCGATTCCAACTCTTCAATGTCACCACCTAAATCTGGTAAAATCTTCTCTAAACTCATTGCTGCTACTATTGCCCGTTAGGGTTTAACTCAATCTTTGTAACAAAAGCCTCGACAACCCCCTCCGAAACTAGCTTGTTCTTTAATGGAATTGCCTGCTCAAATGTATTAAAATTTCCGATGCTGTAGCTGACAAGCCCATCAGCCATTGGCGATTTTATCACTTCTTTATCAGACAATAACTTTTCTACTATATCCCTGATATTCTTTGGCATCTCACCAGCAAAAGTCCCAACGACTACCCTAAACATTGCAGTTGGAGCTACCGAAACGCCCTTTGTATCCGTTACCTTTCGTGCCTCGATGGTTTTAGCCTTCGCTAATGGAATTACCTTTTTATCGGCAAAGGCAACGATAAAGGCATCCTTAAAGCCATTCTCCTTTACCTGGATGATTCGACTCTGAGCGCTGGCGTAGCTGTTGAAGATGCCTGCAAACACCCGTTTTCCTCCGCCTACCACCTCGTAGAACATTGGTGAGAACTTGAAGAGCGAATAGTTGAGCTCCTGCGAAAACAATCCTAGCTGAAAGGAGTACACCACGCCAAGTGGAAGTGATTTAATTGCAGGCATTGGATTTTGCTGGCTATACGATGCGGTGGTATTTACGGCAAACTCCCCGCTATTGGTTGGTGCCGAAAAGACGATATCCTGAATCTCCACGTTGTCGCGCTTTACGTTACCGAAGTTCGAGGTTGCATTTCCTGCTGGAACAACATCCGATGGCACAACCTCCTTAGATGGATTTAGCGCAGCAAGCAACGAATCGGATATAACCTTCTCGTTGGCAACGTGGGCGAGGTATAGGCTAAGCTGGTTGAGCGACTTCTGCTCATCTATAAATGCCGTAGCCACCTTTTGGTAGTCGCTATAGGTATCGCCACCTGCAGCTGCTTTGCTTCGAAAATCCTTTGCATGCAGGTACAATCGCTGTGCGCCTTGCAGCAAGGAGGAGTCTTCGGCGACAGCACCTTGTACTGCTTTGGCCACCTCGCTCATTACATCGAAGTAGGCTGTATAAAACGGAGACCAGCTGCTGTTCAACCTCTTTACAGCAGGGGCAGCGCTTTGCTCAAACTCGCTTATCTTTTCCTTAACCTTTGCCTTCTCCGTTGAATCGGACGCTGCCGCTAGTATTTGCTGCAGATCCTGAATCTGCACTCCAATGGACGATAGGCTGTCGACGAGCAGCATTGCTGGCCTCATTCTTAACGGCGAAGCAGCTAACTTTTCGAGCAAAGGGGTTGTGAAGTAATCGGCAAGCTTACCGTTCTGAGCAAACCACTCGTTTACAACAACAGGCTGCTTTTCGGGCACCTCAACATCCGGCTTCACCTTTCCATTTAGGTAGTCCTTCTCCAAAGCGCTTGCCTGGTTGAGCAGCTGCTCGTGAATGGTTCCCAACTCCAGCAGCTTATTCTCGTTGAAGACAATCAGCCGCTCTACGTCCTTACGGGTTGAATCGGGCATATCAGCCCAAACAGCCCTTAGACGCTCCATCTTCTTTGAGGTAGAATCGGTAAGCGCCTCGTTGTTTGCCAGCGCAGACCTAATCTTTCGGTACTCGGGAAGCGATGCCACACCTTCGGTAGCACCTGCAGCTGCATCTTTCTGCTGCTTAACGGCAGCAGTATCCGCTGCGGGCTCAGCCTTCTTCTCCAGCGCCTGCATGGCGTAGGCGGTTTCCGAAGAGACCTCTACCCGAATGGTGTTATCGACCCCATCAACCTTAAAAACTGCCACCTCGTTCTCGTTCTTCACCCCTCGCTTAGATGCAAAGCAGGCGGTTTTGCCATCCTGACTTGGCACAAAGAGGTAGTCGTCGTAGGGGCTGTTGATGGGGAAGCCCATGTTTTCGGGAGTGCTCCACTCCTTCTTATCCGCATTGTAGGTTGCTCGGTATATGTCGTACCCGCCGAGGCTGTAGAGCCCCTTCGAGGCGAAGTAAAGCGTGCTGTTATCGGGGCACATGTAGGCGTAGTCCTCGTCGAAGGGCGAGTTGATGGTGCTAGGAAGCCGTTGTGGCCGGCTCCACGTCCGCTCGTCGACCTTTTGTATGAAGTAGAGATCCTTGCTGCCTGTCTCGTTCTGTCCGTAGCTGGCGTACACCGAGATATCGCCAACCGCTCCTCCCTCGACATGCGAGAACATGAGCGAGTTCAGCCCCTTTTTCCCATCAGCAACCGTTTTTAGATCGGCAGGTATTTCGCCAAAGCCTGAGTTCAGGGGGTAGGTGTCGTAAGTTTTGTAGAAGTCGGCAGCGCCAACCAGAGCCTTGGCAACGGGCGACACCTTGGCGCTGTAGCGGAGCAGGTTTTGTCCGTTGGATGCCGCGCTTGCCGCCAGCTCGAGCGCTATGGTAGAGACATCGGGCGATCCGCCATTTACCATAAAGCGCTTGTAGTAGCTCAGCGACTCGTCGAACCGGTACAGGTAGCGGCACACCTCGCCGAGGTAGTAGTACACCTTGTTGGGCACCTCCTTGGTTGACGCCACCTTCAGGTACCTATACGCCGCATTCAGGTCCTCTTCGGAAAGGAAGTAGCAAACCCCAAGGCGGTAGTTGTAGGTGGGATCCTCGCTGTAGCGCTCGAGCAGCTGGGTGTACGCAGGGATGGCCTCGCGGTACTTCCCCGCCACAAAAAGCTGGTTGGCGGCATCCGAGGAGACCTGCTGCGCCGAGGCGCTGGCGAAGCTCATCAGCAGAATTGACACCGTAAGTAGTAATCGATGGGTGCGCATGGCTTTAACTAATTTGATATTGCTAAGGTAACGAATCAATTGGTTTTAACAATTTGATGGGTGCTGGATTTTACCTGTTTTACCCTTAGAGATGCCATCGTAACCTTTAGGCTAAGGATAGTTTTACGTTTGATGCTGACAGAAAACCCACCCCTGCCCTCCCGCCTAAGCGGGAGGATAAACAGATTCAATCATGCACAGGTACTTGCTATTAATCCGTTTCTTTCGAAATAGTTTTTGGTACAATTCTTAGCCTCGGCGATGAGAGATGCCCTTGCAGCATTCGCCAGCGCCATCATGCCAAACAAAATTATGAACACCCCTCGATATCTCAGATTTTTTAGTAGCTTTATTGTAAAATTGAACTGATTATGGCAACGTTACAGATTGGCGATAAAGCCCCTGATTTTAAGGGCATCGATCAAAACGGCAAGGCGGTTACCCTTGCCGACTTTGCCGGAAAGCGGCTAATCCTCTACTTCTACCCCAAGGACAGCACCCCCGGCTGCACCGACGAGGCCTGCAGCCTCCGCGATGGATGGGGCGAGCTCAGGGCGCAGGGATTCGAGGTGCTGGGCGTAAGCGCCGACTCGGAGGCTTCGCACGTCAAGTTCATCGAAAAGCATAGCCTGCCCTTCAACCTGATTGCCGACACCGAAAAATCGATCCTCGAGGCCTACAACGCCTGGGGCGAAAAGAGCCTATACGGCAAGAAGTACATGGGCATCATCCGTAAAACCTACGTGATCGGCGCCAGCGGCATCATCGAAAACATCTTCGAAAAGGTGAAGGTGAAGAGCCATGCCCAGCAAATCTTGGACGCATATAAAAAATAACAAACAGATAGAATGGCCACAGCAAAAGCAGAAATCAACAAGGACAAGCTAAAGGCGCTACAGGCAACGCTCGACAAGATCGAGAAGGACTTTGGCAAAGGTGCAATTATGAAGATGGGCGACAAGCCTACCATGGACGTGCCCACCATCTCGTCGGGCTCCATCAGCCTAGATGTTGCCCTGGGCATCGGCGGGTACCCACGCGGCAGGGTTATCGAGATCTACGGCCCAGAATCGTCGGGTAAGACCACGCTGGCCATCCACGCCATTGCCGAGGCGCAAAAGACGGGAGGCATTGCCGCCATCATCGATGCCGAGCACGCCTTCGACCGCTTCTACGCCGAGAAACTGGGCGTTGATGTGGAGACGCTGCTGATCTCGCAGCCCGACAACGGCGAGCAGGCGCTCGAAATTGCCGACCACCTGATCCGCTCGGGTGCCATCGACATCGTGGTGATCGACTCGGTTGCCGCGCTTACCCCCAAGGCCGAAATCGAGGGCGACATGGGCGAGAACAAGGTTGGCCTTCAGGCCCGCCTGATGTCGCAGGCGCTGCGCAAGCTCACCGCCACCATCAGCAAGACCAACACCACCTGCATCTTCATCAACCAGCTGCGCGAGAAGATCGGCGTGATGTTCGGCAACCCCGAAACCACCACCGGCGGTAACGCGCTGAAGTTCTACGCTTCGGTGCGCATCGATATCCGCAAGAGCACGCAGATTAAGGACGGCGAGGAGGCCACCGGCACCCGCGCCAAGGTGAAGATCATCAAAAATAAGATGGCGCCACCGTTCCGCAAGGCCGAGTTCGACATCATGTACGGCGAGGGGATCTCGAAGATTGGCGAGATCATCGACCTAGGCGTGGAGTACGAGATCGTGAAAAAGAGCGGCTCGTGGTTCAGCTACGGCGACACCAAGCTAGGCCAGGGGCGCGATGCCGTGAAGCAGCTGCTGCAGGACAACCCTGAGCTGGCCGAGGAGCTAGAGGGCAAGATCCGCGAGGCGCTGGCCGCCAAGTAGGGTCACGGATTGAACGGATTTACGCTGATCTTTTAAAGATCGGAATTGCATAAGGGGAGGCTACCTGACAACGGGTGGCCTCCCTTCGTTTTTGATCACAGATTTTGAGGATTACTCGGATTGCACGGAAGCTCTTTCTAGGAGCGTTGCGGGTTTCCTTAAGGCCTATTTAAGGCGACTGCTCCCGCCTTAGCGGGAGGAATACGCTCGGTGCAGCCTTTGCGTATGAGAGATTTCATGTGAAAGTAATTGTCTTTTTAATGGTCACATGCTGCTCGCATCACAGTCTTTCATCAACGTTGGTGAATACTGCATTCATGGTCGTTTCGCTTTTAGAATTAATGCTTAGGAACGGATGGAAAGCTAAGCCGTATTCACCCCCACCCCCCCTAAAGGGGGCTACGGCGCAGCCCGTATCGCAACCAGAAGCCGAATAGGAGTTCGAGATTCCCCATGATGGTTGAGCTGCCGCGAAGTCCCCTTTAGGGGATTTAGGGGTGGATTCAATGCATTGCATATCCTAAAAGCTATACCCCTGCTTTGCGTATAGCATCATCATCGGTAATACCATCTTCCAAATTGCCAATCGCCCACCCCAAAACAAACAAATGGCGCAACCCTTGCCGAGCTGCGCCATCGTGTGCCGTACATGTTAACCTCCAAAGCCGATCGCCTTGGCTACTTCTTATCCTTATCCTTGTTTTTCTCCTCCTCTTCCTTCTTCTTGTTCTCGCGGATGGTGGCGCGGCTCTTTAGGGTCTCGGCGTAGGGTTCGATCACCGCGTTGATCTGCTCGATGGCGGCGGCCACCTCGGGCTCGTAGTCCGAAACCGAGTCGAGATACTGGAACACCTGGCTCAGCGAGGCGCTCAGCCTGCGGGTACCCTCGACGCTGGTGAGGTTGCCGGTAACCGTGCTGGCCTGTATCTTATCCCAGCAGCGCTTAACCTCGGCCGCCTCGGGCACTAGCCTTGCCACCACCTCGGTTGCCCCAATGGTGGCGATGTCGGCCGTTAGCTCGGGCGATGCCTTAATGTCGCCAACGAGTAGGGTGATGGCCTCGACCTCAACCGGAATCCGAAAATTCTGCATGTTGAAGCCCCTCCGGCGGATAGCGGTAAGCACCCGTTCGCCAGCACCGCTCACCTTCTCGTCGCGCCGAAGCGTTGCCGTGGTGGCCACCCCTTTAAGCTCCTGCACCGAGCTGTCGCAGATGTCGTCCTTGTCGTGCAGTTCCTGGGTATCTTCGGGTTTAGCCTTAGAGCCAATGGCCGCATCGAACTCCACCTTCGACACCTTTACCGTATCCACCATTTTTTGGGGAACGCGCTTACCGGTGACAAGCACCTCTAGCCGTTCGATTACCGATACTGCCAGCGAACCGAGTTCCTTAACCAGCAGCTTCTTCAAATTAATAGACTTAATTCTAACCATAACAAAATGTTTTTAGATGTTTATAAATACCGCACGGTGGCTGAATTGGCTGTTGACATGCCCCGCGTACGGATGCGTTGTGTTGGCTTTGGAGGCCTGCCCTAAAGTTGGTAATTATATTTTAAATTAACAATTCACCATCAGTGCAAATCTCATTAATCGCTACATACCTTTGAATTATGACATATGAAGTTTTGTTTTATTAATAAAGTAACGCTACAGAACACTAACAAACATGCCACACAAGCGCTCCCTACCCCTACCGAAAGCCCCCCAAACCTCCATAAGCAGGGGAAAGGGGGTGGATGACCACCTAAACGCTCTGAAAAATGGAAAGGAAGCGAGGGGTGACCACTTAAGCGCTCTAAGAAATGGAAAGGAAGCGGGGGATGACCACTCAATCGCTCCAAAAAATGGAAAGGAAGCGGGGGGTGACCACTTAAGCGCTCTGAAAAATGCAAAGGAAGCGAGGGGTGACCACTCAAACGCTCCGAAAAATGCAAAGGAAGCGGGGGGTGACCACTTAAGCGCTCTGAAAAATGGAAAGGAAGCGGGGGGTGACCACTCAATCGCTCTAAAAATGCCCAACCGCTGGTTATCGAGGATGCTCCACCAACATTTTTCTATAACGCTGCTTAACGGTGGCCGTTTATTGCTACTTTAGAAGCCTATTTATAATCGTATATCTACCTGTAAGAATAGCAAACGTGATTCCCCTTTCGATGTGGGATGGTAGGTTACGGTTATCGAAGAATCGTCGGACATATTTAAACATGTAAAAGAAAAAGAATTATGGAAAAACAGAAAAAAACTGATGCAAAGAAAACAATGCTACCACACTCGAAGGCTAAATTAGAGTATTATCAATTCTATCTTAAACGTTATCTAACAATTCTACGATTAGCGGATTTTACCAACTGTATTAACATATTTGATGTCTTTTGTGGAACAGGAATCTATGAAGATGGGACAAAAGGAAGCCCCATCTTAGCATTTGAAGCCATTGAGGAGAGTTCTGAAAAGAATAATGGGAAAAAATTAGCACCTGTCAGTCTTATTGTAAATGACATTGAATCGGTCAAAATTGATGGTATTCAGAAATATTTGACCAAGAAAAACAATGACATCTGCAAAATAATTTATCACAACGAAGATGCAGACTCATTTTTGTCAAACATTGAAAATACAATAGGACAACAACAAACGAATGAGCGCAATCTGATATTAATAGATCCTTATGGGTACAAAAAAGTTCGAAAAGAGAATATTAAAAACCTTTTGCTAAAAAAAAGGAATACAGAAATAATGCTTTTTTTACCTATATCTCAAATATACCGGTTTACAGGAGCAGTAATTAATGATGAAGACACTAAAGTTAAGGCCTTGAAAGACTTTATTGACAGTTTCTTCCCAGACAAAACTCATTCAATTTACAACAACTGTCTAACTCATGAAAAAGAACTAATCGAATATATCAGACAAGCATTAATGTTTGAAGGTAAATTCTATGCAACATCCTATTATATTCAACGAGATACAAGAGAGCATTACTATGCCTTGTTTTCTATAACTCCAAACATATACGGACTCGAAAAAAACCTAGAGGTTAAGTGGAAATTAAATGAGGAGTCAGGGGAAGGATTTGAGCAACCCAAAGCAATGTTGGGTCTGTTTGATAATCAGTTTAAAGAAGAAGCCCAAAGAGAGCAATATGACAGGCTTAAAGATATATTGTTAACCATTATCGAAGAAAAAGGCTCTATAGACAACAATCAATTGTATGAGATTACTTTAAAGAACATGTTTTTGCCTAAACACTCAAAGCAAGTACTTATACAATTGCAAGAAGACAATATAATAGAGGTCATAGATGTTAAAACCATGAAAGATGCAAGGCATGGTGCTTTTTACCAATGCTACAATAACTACAGTAATAGAATCGTAAAAATTAGAATCAAGAAAAAAGAGAATCATGTCATCAAAAATTGAATGGACAGAAGCCACTTGGAATCCCTCGTCAGGATGTAGCAAAATATCATCAGGTTGCAAAAATTGTTATGCGGAAGTAATGGCAAAACGATTAAAAGCGATGGGAACTGTAGGTTATGAAAACGGCTTTCATTTTTGTACCGTACCATCTCGCCTAAATGTTCCACTGAAGAAAAAAAAGCCAACTGTGTTTTTTGTAAACTCAATGAGTGATCTTTTTCACGAAGAAATGCCAATCAGTTATCTAGATCAAATATTTTCTATTATTGACCAAACACCTCATCACACCTATCAAATACTAACCAAAAGAGCTGAGAAGATGTATGATTATCTCTCACAAAGGAGAATTCCTAAGAATGTATGGCTAGGTGTAACAGTTGAAAACAAAAAAGAAGGTCTTCCTAGGATAGATAAGTTAAGAATGCTAAATGCGAGTGTTTTGTTTCTTTCCATAGAGCCCCTCCTCGAAGATTTAGAACAAATTGATTTAACTAATATCAATTGGGTTATAGTTGGAGGTGAAAGCGGGAGTAACGCTAGGCCAATGGATAAACAGTGGGTCGAAAACATAAAAACACAGTGCAACAACAATAACGTTGCTTTCTTCTTCAAACAATGGGGCACATGGGGTGCTGATAAGGTAAAACGAAGTAAAAAAGAAAACGGTAAAGAACTAAATGGCAAGGTGTGGCATGAATACCCAGCTTCGATAAAAAAACAGTATAACAAGTTGTAATAAATCATACGCCCTATGCAATTCTCCGAACTCATAAAGCATCGCCAAAGCGATAGGAAGTACGCCGACCGCCCCGTTGAGCGGGAGAAGCTGCTGCAGTGCCTGGAGGCGGCGCGGCTGTCGCCCTCGGCCGACAACGCGCAGCCCTGGAAGCTGGTGGTGGTCGACGACCCCGCGCTAAAGGAGCAGGTGGCCAGCTGCGCAACCGAGCTTGGCATGAACAGATTTGTCCATCAGGCACCCGTAATCGTTGCGGTAGTGCTGGAGCGGATGAACGTTATGGCCACCATTGCCAGCGCCATCAAGCGCAAGGACTTCTCGCTGCTCGACGTGGGCATGGCCGTCAACCAGCTGTGCCTACAGGCCGCCGACATCGGGCTTGGCACCTGCATCATCGGCTGGTTCGACGAGAAGCGGGTTAAGCAGCTGCTACAGGTAGACAGGGGCCGACGCGTTCCGCTGCTGGTTACCATCGGCTACTCCGAGGCCCAAACGCGCGATAAGGTGCGCAAGTCCATCGAGCAGATGAGCAGCTGGAATAGGTACTAGACGCATTCGTTAAACATCCCTGACAGTCATAGCCATCAAGCCAGGCCATTTTTTCAAAGCCTAAAGGCATAATCATGGTAGGTTATCCCCTCCTTGGAGGGGGCAGGGGGTGGGTTTACTCGTTAAAATCAACATTTCCACTCCCACTTAGCGTTCTTAACCCACCCCTACCCCTCCAGAGGAGGGGATAAAGAGTATCAATCATGCACTGGGGCTTAATAACGACTCCTCCATTTCAAAAACATAATTCTATGCATCCGCTTAGCTTATGCCTGAAAGGTGGGTACTAGGCACCGACGCTATCCCTGACAGGGTTTAGAACCCTGTCAGGGATAACCACCCATAAGCATACCCCATTAAAAAAGCCGACCTCAGCAGTCGGCTTTTGCCACATCTAGGAGCTGCACCCGCTCGGCCAAACACCTCCCCTCCCCCATATTTTAACCATCAAACTGATGGCTAAAATTGATTCCATCGTATATCTTTAGCCCGCTAACACTAACTTATTTGAGACGCAATTGTAATCATCACCAAAATGAATAAAGGACGAATAGCAAGAGCGGCGCTGCTAGCGGCAGCCTGCTGCTACGGCGGCACCTCGTACGCGCAGAAGGCCGAGGTGCCCATGCAAACGGGGAAGTTCGAGGCCAGCTGGGAGTCGCTGAAGCAGTACCAGGCCCCCGAATGGTTTAAGAATGCCAAGTTTGGGATATGGGCGCACTGGGGCCCCCAATGCCAACCCGAGCAGGGCGACTGGTATGGTCGCGGCATGTACGAGGAGGGTAGCAACCAGTACAAGTGGCATAAGGAGCACTACGGGCCGCAGTCGGAGGCGGGCTTTAAGGAGGTAATTAACGACTGGAAGGCCGAGAAGTGGGATCCAGAGGCCATCGTCAAGCTGTACAAGCGCTGCGGCGCCCAGTACTTCTTCGCCATGGCCAACCACCACGACAACTTCGACCTCTGGAACAGCAAGTACCAGCCCTGGAACTCGGTGAACCTAGGCCCTAAGAAGGATATCATTGCCGGCTGGGCCAAGGCGGCCAAGCACAACGGCCTGAAGTTTGGCCTCAGCGTGCATGCCGCCCATGCCTGGACGTGGTACGAAACCGCGCAGGGAGCCGACAAGCAAGGCCCCTACGCCGGAAAGCCCTACGACGGTAAGCTAACCAAGGCCGACGGCAAGGGCAAGTGGTGGGACGGCTACGACCCCCAAGAGCTGTACGCCCAAAACCATCCCCTCAGCCAAAAGGGCAACTGGGACAAGCAGTGGGACTGGGGCGATGGAGCATCGGTACCATCCGAGGCGTACTGCACCAAGTTCTACAACCGCACCATCGACCTCATCAACCAGTTTCACCCCGACCTGGTTTACTTTGATGATACGGCCCTCCCCCTTTGGCCCATCAGCAACGTGGGGCTGAAAATCGCCGCGCACTACTACAACCAAAACATGCAGCTCCATAAGGGGAAGCTCGAGGGGGTGATTTTCGGTAAGGTTCTTACCGCCGAGCAAAAGCAGTGCATGGTATGGGATGTCGAAAAGGGCGCGCCCGACCAGATGCAGCCCCTACCCTGGCAAACCTGCACCTGCATCGGCGGCTGGCACTACGAGCAGTGGCGATACGAGCAGGGCAAGTACAAGCCAGCCTGGGTGGTTATCCGCACCCTCGCCGACGTGGTGAGCAAGAACGGCAACCTGCTGCTCAACATCCCCGTAAAGGGCAATGGCTCCATCGACGATAAGGAGATAGCCGTCCTAAACCAGATAGCCCAGTGGATGGATGTCAACAAGGAGTCTATCTTCGATACGCACCCCTGGAAAATCTTTGGCGAAGGCCCGGTAACCGAAAAGGGAAACCCCATAAAGGTGCAGGGATTTAACGAGGGAGCCATCACCCAGCTCACCGCGCAAGATATCCGCTTCACCCAAAAGGGCGATGCCATCTACGCCATTGTAATGGCTTGGCCCGAGAATGGCGAGGTGCTGGTTAAGTCGCTGGGTACCGCCAATCCCTACGACGTAAAGAGCATTCGTAAGGTAGAATTGCTCGGCCACGGGAAGCTGGCCTACACCACCGATGCCTCGGGGCTAAAGGTGAAGCTGCCAGAGGTTAAGAAATCGGACATGGCGCTGGTGCTCAAGATTAGAACAAAGTAGCACTGCATCATACTGAGGGTAGTAATAAAAAAACGCCGACTTTGCAGTCGGCGTTTTTTATATCTTCATGTGGCGATCCATCTCGCGCTTGGCGTACACCCTCTTGCCTCAAACTAATGCGAACTTGACGCAGGTTATCGTTAGAGAGCTAGAGTTCCCTTCCACCTATACCACTTAAGAGATTCTTTTTATCAACAGATCATTGGCATAATTTTTGTCAACAACAAACAATGATTACTAATTATTTTATTTTGGAAAGCAAACCTGATTTAAAACAAAAAAGCGCATGAAAAAGTTCTTAGTCTTATTTATTCTAGCCTTCTTATTTATGGGGTGTGCTAAGAATGCAATAGTAACAACGAATGCCTGTAATTCTGCAAATCCAATCGAAGAGGTTGATTGGCTAAAAGCCATGAAGAACTCCCTAACAAATTGCAGCTGCGAGATGTCTATCATTCAGGGGACATACAACAACCAAACGGTGTTCTTTACTATGATTACCGACCCTCTATGCAACAGCGTTAACATGCCCACCCTGTACAGCTGCGAAGGGAAGGTCGTTCGGGTTTTTAATGAAACCGACTATCGCGAATTCAATGATAAAGTAACTACGGTGAAAGTGCTTTACCGATGTAAAACCACAAAATAACAGCCACAACCTTTCTATATGCAACAAAAACGCCGACTGTACAGTCGGCGTTTTCTATATCTTCATGTGGCGATCCATCTCGCGCTTGGCATCCTTCAGCTTCAGGGTTTCGCGCTTATCGTACTCCTTCTTACCCTTGGCAAGAGCGATATCGAGTTTCGCTAATCCCTTATCGTTAATAAAAAGGCGCGTGGCGATGATGGTGAGCCCCGTCTCCTGCGACTTGCGCTCGAGCTTCGCCAGTTCCTTGCGCTGCAGCAGCAGCTTGCGGTCGCGCCGCGGATCGTGGTTGTTGTAGGTTCCCCAGTAGTACTCCGAGATGTTCATCCCCTTAACAAAAAGCTCGCCGCGGTGGAAGTAGCAGAACGAATCTACCAGGCTCACCTTGCCGGCACGAATCGACTTGATCTCGGTACCCGTTAGCACGATGCCAGCGGTGTAGGTCTCGATGAACTCGTAGTCGTGGCTGGCACGCTTATTCCGTATGTTGACTTTTGGTTTATCCATGTTACGATGACAAAAAAGCAGAGCTCCGAGCCCTGCTTTACAAATATAGAAAAATACCTTCTAAAATGCGATGGCCAACAATCCCCGCAGAACAAGGTGGGCAATAAGGCTTATGCCCACAAAAATAAGCACGGTGAGCACGGTGTAGCCCAAGCGCTGCTCGGTAACGGTGCCCAGCACTGGCTTAAAGCCCAGCCAAAGTACGTACAGCGAGTAGAAGCACGCAAGGCGCATCAGCCCGTTGATTGGCTGAACCTGAAGGATGTTGCCGATGGTCATAAACAGCAATGCCGGAGCAATGGAGAAGATGGCCAGCTTAGCCGAAAGCGTCAGATCCTTGGTGGAGTCGAAGTTCACCGAAAGCTTTTCGATGGCATAGGCAAGTATGATTACCGAGCCACATGGGATAGCAAAGTCGATGATGGTTTGTCCAATAATCTCTCCGAGGCTCTCATCCTGCGTCCAAATCAAATCGCCAATAAAGGTCGACATGGCGTAAATGGCACAGAAAGGAATCAGGTAGGCCTTATACAAGGCGTTGATTTCAACCTTCTCCTCGCGGATTTCCTCCCATTCCATTTTAGGATTTCGAAGAAGATTGAAAATTCTACTCCAGAGTTGTTTAGGGTTCATTTGAGCGTGCGTTAAAAAAGCAGACAAAAATAGGCTATTTTTGCAGAATTACTCCCATGTTTTAAAGCATTTCATCTGCGATGAGCAAAAAATTATACGACCTTATAACCATTGTAGGACCAACCGCTTGCGGCAAAACCACCCTCGCTGTTGCGCTTGCAGATAGGTTGGGTGGCGAAATTCTATCGGCCGACTCGCGCCAAGTATACCGATGTATGGATATTGGAACGGGGAAAGATCTCTCGGAGTACCAGCTCAACGGGCGACATATTCCATACCATTTAATAGATATTGTTGATGCAGGAGTACGCTTCGACGTCTTCGAGTACCAGCAGGCATTCCTAAAGGCCTACAACGAAGTTGCCGCTCGGGGCAACCAAGCCATCGTATGCGGTGGATCGGGGATGTACGTCGAGGCGGTAGTAAAAGGGTACGACCTAAAGCCTGTTCCTCAGAACGACGAACTAAGGGCATCGCTCGAGGCGTACTCGCTCGAGAAGCTAACCGGTATGCTCAGCACCATGAAGTCGCTGCACAACAGAACCGATGTCGACACCAAGAATCGCGCCATCCGCGCCATCGAAATAGAGACCTACTATAGGGATCATCCGAACGAAAAGGAGGATTTTCCTAAGTTCACCAACATCTACTTTGGCATCGACATTCCCCGCGACCTGCGCCGCGAGCGCATCACCCAGCGGCTGCATCAGCGCCTCGACGAGGGGCTGATCGACGAGGTAAAATCGCTACTTGCCAAAGGCGTTACCATCGACGACCTCCTCTACTACGGGCTGGAGTACAAGTTTGTGGGCAGCTACCTCGACGGCAAGCTCGCCTACCCCGATATGGAAAGCGGTCTGGAGATGGCCATCCACCAGTTTGCCAAACGCCAGATGACCTGGTTCCGAGGCATGGAGCGAAAAGGTGCCACCATAAATTGGATTGAATACCAGCTTACGCTTGACGAAAAGGTGGAGCTGATTCTAGAGAAGATCGGACAATAGACAGTAGGGGAAAGTCAGCCAATTCAAATCATCGTAAATAATAGCACCCGAGCAAGAGGATAGCAATATCATATTATCGCCAAAATTGTACTTTTACCTCCAAATCGTAAGCAAAATCAACAAACAGAAGCGTAACAAAGACGAAAATGCATCGTTATGCAGGTAGCTACAAACGTTAGGACAAATTTATTTCGTATGAAGAAAATACACTTTAAACCAGCAGCACTGCTGCTCCTTTCTCTTATGGCATTCTCATCAGGAAAGGGGGCACACGCAGCAACCGGTGCAATAGCCATCGACACTGCGCTTACCAAGGAGGAAATCGCCAAGGGCATCCTCACCCCCGAAATCATGTGGAAGTTTGGACGCGTAGGCGCTCCTACCCTATCGCCCGACGGCCAACAGGTGGTATACCCCATCTCGTACTACAACCTAAAGGAGAACAAGGGCGTTACCAACCTTTACCTTTTATCTACCAAAGGTGGAGAACCTAAGAAGATAACCGACGAAAAGGGTTCGGAGTCGAATCCTGTATGGAGCAAGGATGGTAAAGCAATCTACTTCCTCTCGACCCGCGAAGGCGGATCGCAACTATGGAAGTACAACCTCAGCGATGGGGCAATGGCCAAGCTAAGCAGCCTCGATGGCGACATCAACGGTTTCACAATCTCTCCAGATGGTCAGAAGATTGCTTACGCAACCGATGTGAAGATACAAAAGGTTAGCGGCAAGGAGGTTTATCCCGAAATGGATAAGTCGAACGTGATGATCTTCGACAACCTGATGTACCGCCACTGGGATACCTGGGAGGATGGCTCGTACAGCCACATCTTTGTTGCCGACTTTAAGAACAACACCATCGAAGGTGCTATCGACATCAACAAGGATCAGGCATGGGACACCCCAATGGCAACCGACTACGACATTGCAGAGGTACAGTGGAGCCCAGACTCAAAGAAGATTGTGTTCGCCACCAAGCCGCTTACCAGCCGCCAGTACGCCACCAGCACCAACTCCGACATCTTTGTTTACAACGTCGAAAGCAAAACGACTGAAAACATCTCTTCGGATAATGCCGGTTACGACCGCTACCCCACCTTCTCGCCCGATGGTAAGACCATCGCATGGTGGAGCATGAAAACCGACGGATATGAGAGCGACCAAAAACGCCTCTTCCTAATGGACGTTGCAACTGGCGTAAAAACATACGCTACTGCCGGATTCGACCAAAACATCGAAACCTATACATGGAGCAACGACAGCAAGACCATCTACTTTACCAGCGGAATCCAAGGCACCGAGCAGGTATTTAAGATTGATGTGGCCAAGAAAGCCATCACCCAGTTCACCAAGGGCTACCACGACTACACCGCCTGCTGCTTCAACAACGGCGTGCTAGTTGGTCAAAAGATGTCGATAAAGATGTCGCCCGAAATCTTTAAGGTTGATATCAAAACTGGCAAGGAGACTCAGCTAACCTTTACCAACGCCAACATCTACCGCCACATTAAGATGGCCGAAACTCAGGAGCGTTGGGTTACCACCACCGACGGTAAGAAGATGCTCGTTTGGGTAGTTCTCCCCGTAAACTTCGATGCAAGCAAGAAGTATCCTGCCCTACTCTACTGCCAAGGCGGACCACAATCAACCGTTAGCCAGTTCTGGAGCTTCCGTTGGAACTTTCAGATTATGGCTGCTAACGATTACGTAATTGTAGCGCCAAACCGTCGCGGAGTTCCATCGTTCGGTCAGGAGTGGAATGCACAAATATCTGGCGACTACTCTGGTCAAAACATCAAGGACTACCTAAGCGCCATCGACGATGTTAAGAAGGAGCCTTGGGTTGATGCAAACCGTTTAGGATGCGTTGGCGCTAGCTACGGCGGCTACTCTACCTACTTCCTTGCCGGGAATCACGAGAAGCGATTCAAAGCCTTTATTGCCCACAACGGCATGTTCAACCTCGAAAGCTTCTACGCGGCTACCGAGGAGACCTTCTTTGCCAACCACGACCTTGGCGGCGCATACTGGGATAAGAGCAACGCCGTAGCGCAGCGCTCGTTTGCCAACAGCCCACACCGCTTCGTTCAGAACTGGGATACCCCAATCATGGTAATTGTAGGCGGTCACGACTTCAGAATTCCTTACACCGAAGGCCTACAAGCTTACAACGCTGCAAAGCTTAGAGAAATCCCTGCTAAGCTGCTTGTATTCCCCGAAGAAACCCACTTCGTTACCAAACCACAGAATGCGGTTATCTGGCAGCGCGAATTCTTCGGATGGCTGGATAAGTGGCTTAAGTAAAGATATGACAGCAATAGAAAAAGGGGTGAGCGTTACTGCTCACCCCTTTTTTACTATTCGAATTGATTCAGGTAGTCCCCCAACAAAACGTCAGTGCTTGATAGCTCAAACTTCTTCCGCAGCCTTGTTCGAATAGCCTCGATACTCTTAACGCTAATTCCGGTTATCTCCGAAATGCACCTAGTTGTAGTATTAACCCTTACAAGGGCACACACCTTATATTCATTGGGGGTTAAGTCAGGGAATCGGCTACTTAGGTTCTCATTAAAGTGCGGATGAAGTGCTACAAAGCTACGCTCAAACACCTTCCACAAATCGGTAACCCTATACTTTTCGACCTCTAAAACAGCTAACGTCATCCACCCCTGATATGCCACTGGCTGCTTCTCTTTTATCTTATTGAGCTTTGCTATAACCTTATCGACTAGCACGTTTTTCTCCTCCACCTCCAGCAGTTTCGTCAAAACCTCCTTATCCTTCAAAGCATTGACCTCATCCAAGCATTTGCTCTGAATGAGTTTCGCTTCTTCTATCGCCTTTTTATAAAGCCTCCGATACCTAATAAAACCTACTGCACCTAAAAATGCCAGCACAAAAAGAATAAAGAAAGCAAGCCCAAGCACAGCTAGGTGATCGGCTGCTCCATTTTCCGGATTGCTTCCAATGCCGCCATCTTCTGGCCCGACAGTTTTTTTATGGAAAGCAGCGATACTTACTGCATAGAATTTATTACAACTAATCCCCTCCTTGAAACTTCCCAAATCTACAGGGGCAAAATGCAACACATCAACAGCGTAAGCACTCCGGACTTGACATCCGAATAAATTCAAACATAGAAGGCAAAGGCAAAAAGCGGTGGCTAGTAAACGTATCATTGGATTTGTCTATGGTTATTTTTAATGTCCCGTAAAAATATAACTTTTACACATCTTTACAATTCTACCCAATAGTCTTAATTATAGCTTTGCAATCTCTTTCTGGAATTGTAAATTTGCCCCACTCGAAAACTAATAAAAAACCTCATGGAAATAAACGTAAGCTCGGAATTTGGAACGCTCGAAGGCGTTATCCTTCACTCACCAGGTGCCGAAGTGGAAAATATGACACCCGAGAATGCCCAAAGGGCGCTCTACAGCGACATTCTCAACCTATCAATAGCCAAGAAAGAGTACCAACAAGTAATAGGGGTCTTGAGCAAAGTGACCCAAACCTTCGAGGTAAAAGACCTACTTGCCAAAACCCTATCCTCGCCTGCCGTAAAGGAGGAGCTGGTTAGAAGTATTTGCGCAGCAGAGAAGCAGTACCAGCTAGTTGACGAGCTTCTAGCTCTATCACCAGTGGCCTTAAGCAAGGCACTCATAGAAGGGTTGCCGCTTAAAAGGAATAACCTAACAACCTTTTTAAGCGAAGATCGATACTCCCTGCACCCTCTCTTCAACTTCTACTTCACCCGCGATGCCTCAATCTCGATCAACAACAAGGTGCTCATTGGTAAGATGGCCAACAAGGTTCGCGATAGGGAGGCAACCATTATGGAAGCCATTTTCAACCACTCGGGAGAATTCTCGACAAGTACCATCAACCCCTACAACTCGCAAGATGCACGCCAAATTACCATTGAAGGTGGAGATGTGCTAATTGCCCGCGAAGATGTGCTAGTTATTGGGAATGGATGCCGAACCACAACACAGGGAATTGACTTTATCCTTTCCCAAATCTTACAGCAAGACAAGAAAGGCAGATTCCATATTATTGTTCAAGAGCTACCTCACACCCCCGAGTCGTTCATCCACCTCGACATGCTATTTACCCTGCTCGACTTCAACAAGTGCATGGTATACGAGCCAATAATTCTTAACAGCAACAAATTTCAGACGGTTCATATTACTGTAGATAACGGGACTGTAAGCATCCGCTCTGTTGACAGCATCCTTTCAGCACTTCGCTCGCTGGGCATCGATTTAGAGCCGATTGTTTGTGGGGGCACAAAGGACAGCTGGACTCAAGAACGCGAGCAATGGCATAGCGGCGCTAACTTCTTTGCCCTTGGGCCTGGCAAGGTGATGGGCTATGCGCGTAACGTAAACACCTTGGAGGAAATGAACAAGCACGGCTTCGAAATAATAAGAGCCAAGGATGTTATCACCAACCATATCGACTTGAGCGCACACAACAGATATGTTGTTGCTATTGATGGCTCCGAGCTACCCCGCGGTGGCGGTGGTGCTCGATGCATGACGATGCCTGTAAGAAGAACAAAGATCAGCTGGTAAACCCGCGAAACCATAAATAGAATGCACTTATCCTCCTGCCTATACAGGAGGATAATACGCCCTGATTATACATTTTGGCCGCCGAAACCATCCCTTGGCGTAACAGCGGTTGCCCCTGCTCGATCTAGGACTCCGTCGTAACCACCTATTGCAGCTGGCCTACCATTCAAAAGCAATGATCCTCGGCTATAAACCCCACTTCAACGCATCTCGTGGCATCTCGGAGGTAGGTAAGAGCCGCTCGGCAAGCCCCCAAAGCACCCTGCTGCAGCTTCAATAGCCTCAGAACACGCATCAGAGCCATCTCCAGCAGACTTTAATGTATCTCCGATATACCTCGAACGTATCTCCGATATACCTTTTAAGGGTATTAGGCATTGCGCTGAGGCAGACGGCAGGAGTTGCAGGCTATTTTCAGGGGCTGCGTAACCTTTTCAGGCCTCCCATGATTGCCCGGACAGGGGTTTAGATCCTCGCCTGCTTACATATTGCTGCAGAAATTTCGCTTGGGGATATGCTAATCAGGCAACGACAGACTTAATCAGATTTGCGGCATCTAGCAACGAGGTAGCAGATCGCATCTTGAGCCCTGATTCATCAAGTATTCTTTTGCCCTCAATAGCATTCGTTCCCTGAAGACGCACAATTACAGGAATTCCAATCGTCCCTACCTCCTTACACGCACTCACAATACCTTGGGCAACCCTATCGCATCGAACAATACCACCAAAGATATTTATAAGAATGGCCTTCACGTTCGGATCTTTTAGGATGATTCTGAACCCAGCCCCTACTGATGCTGCACTTGCACCGCCTCCCACGTCCAAAAAGTTGGCTGGAGCGCCACCAGAATGCTTAATGATGTCCATCGTTGCCATGGCCAAACCAGCACCATTCACCATGCAGCCTACATTTCCATCAAGCTTTACGAAGTTGAGCTTACAAGCAGCAGCCTCCACTTCGTAGGGGTCTTCCTCGTTCTCATCCCTATATGCTGCAATAGATGGATTTCTAAACAAGGCATTATCATCAATAGCCATTTTAGCATCAACCGCAAAAATACGCCCATCCGCAGCCTTTAGGAGCGGGTTGATTTCGAGTAGCGATGCATCAGAGCCAACATAGGCATTATATGCGGCCAGTATAGCCCTTCCAAAATTCTTCAAGGACACCCCAGAAAGACCCAACCTGAAGCCCATTTTCCTAACTTGGTAATCTTGCAGCCCTACTGGCTCAACAATTTCCCTAAATATAAGGTTGGGAGATTTTAGGGCTACCTCTTCGATATCAACACCGCCTTCTGCTGAATACACAATTGAATTTTTGCCAACCTTTCGATCCAGCAGAATGGAAAGGTAGAGCTCTTTCAATGGCTCCGAACCTGAAGAGTAAACATTCTCGGTCACCAGCACCTTACGCACCTTTTTGCCTTCTACACCGGTTTGATGCGTCACCAGCTGCATGCCAATCATTGCCTCGGCAATCTCATATGCTTGCTCTGCCGATATAGCCAGCTTCACACCACCGCCCTTACCACGACCACCTGCATGGATTTGAGCCTTAATAACACAGCTATCAGAATTTACCTCTTCCTTTAATCGAAGAGCAGCATCTAGCACCTCTGCGGGGGAAGAAGCAAGAATTCCAAAAGGAACAGGAACACCATACTTGGCTAAAATCTCTTTCGCCTGATACTCGTGCAAATTCATAAAGATGAAATGATAGATACGGTTTAACGCTAAGTTGTTATATCTTTACCCCTCTTTTATGGTAAACATGAGAAAGTTAGAAGTACACGAGTTAAACAGATTAGATGTCGAAGAGTTCAAGAGGATAGAAAAACACCCTGTCGTAATTGTACTCGACAACGTTAGGAGTCAGAACAATATTGGATCTGTATTTCGCACAGCCGATGCCTTTAGAATCGAAAAGGTGGTGCTAACAGGAATATGCTCAACACCACCTAACAAGGAAATTCACAAAACAGCCTTAGGTGCCGAAAACAGTGTTGAATGGGAATACTTCGATAAATGTACCGACGCTGTTGAAAGCCTAAAAAATGCAGGCTACACCATTGTATCTATTGAGCAAGTAGAAGGTAGCATTTCTCTCGAAAAGTTCACAATCGATCAAAATGCTAAATATGCATTAGTGCTAGGCAACGAGGTTAAGGGCGTCGATCAGGAAGTTGTGCAAGCAAGCGATTGTGCTATTGAAATCCCACAAGAGGGAACAAAGCATTCGCTCAATGTCTCTATTACAGCAGGGATTGTAATGTGGGAGTTCTTTCGGAAGTTTTCGTTTTAGCAGCCAAGGTTCAGTAGGCAATCGCCGATTATACGGCACAAAAAAAGGAGGCTCAAGGCCTCCTCTTTTTATATCAGAATCATCTATATACTATAGAAGAGATTGGAATGCAGCATTCTGAAGATATGCACGGAATTCGAATTCAGTTGCAGCAAGTTTCTTCAATGAAGCATCACCAGATACAGCTTGCTTCAAGTTGCTAAGCAATGCCGATTCGTTTCCTTGACGAGCAGCGATAACAGCCTTAAGGTAAGCACCCTTTGGAGTGTTAACTTGCTCAAGAACCTTAGAAGCATTTTCAGTCTTACCTACAAGAAGTAGAGCAAGAGCTTGGTTGAACGAGTTCGATCCTGCAAGGTAATCAACTGCAGCAGTGTATTGACCCTTAGTGATTGCAATGTAAGCAAGGTTGTGCTTAACTTGTTCACCAGCATCACCAGCTTGAACAAACAGCTTTTCAGCTTCAGCAATCTTACCTTGAGCAAGAGCAACAGCACCTTGGTTGTTCTTAACAACTGCATCGCTATTAATAGCAGCAGCAGCTTCGAATTGCTTAGCAGCCTCAGCAACCTTTCCTTGCATTAGGTAAACAGCACCAAGGTTATTAATTGCCTTGTAGTTTTTGCTATCAATTTGAATAGCGCCTTCGTATGCTGCAATTTTGTAAGATGGATCAGAAGAAAGTTTAGCACCATACACTAGTTGATCTGCAGAAATGTTGCTGAAATCCTTGTTTTGAATCTTAGCCTTGATTTGATCATCAGAAAGACCAATGCTATTTACGTTAGCAATAAGGTTAGACTTTCTAAGTGCTGGAAGAATTGTCTTCTTAAGGTCAGGCCAACCTGCAGATAGATTCTTGATTTCACGGTCGCGAACGTTAGGATCGCTATACATAGAAACTACTCGAAGGATAAGTTCCTTATCGGCAATATTTGAAGCGCTAACTAGTGCAACAAAACCATCCCAATCTTCACCAAGAGAGGTAACTTCTGGCTTGCTAACCACATCTTTAATCTTCTTGAAATCCTTCTTTACAGCATCCTTAGTAGAAGCACCACGCTTGGCAGAAAGTTTGTCGTTTAATTCAACTGGACCATCTGGAGAAGCGTAAGCCTTTATGGAAAGACCTTGGAAAGATTTATTTACAGTATCACCCTTAACCTTTGCAATGTATTGCTCTAAGTCTTTAACTTGAGACTTAGACAACTGCTTCTTTTCTACTATTGCCTTGTTAATCATGAAAAGAATTTCAGCAGATTGTTGTTCTGGAGTAACTCTTTGGTAAGATTGATCATAGAAAATTGGAGCAGCAGCAGGAGTTGCTAAAGTGTATAGAGCACTAACGCCATCAGCCAACTTATAAGGTTGATCGAATGGAATAGTCTTACCCTTATAAAGGATCTTTACACGAAGCTCAAGTTTCGCCATTCTAAGCTGATCGCTGTATGGGAATTCAACCTCTTGCTCATAGCTACCACCATTTTCGTAGCTAATAACCTGATTGTTATCCTTTACATCTTCGCCCTGAAGAAGTTTTGCTGTTGCTGCAAGTTCACCTCCATTATAAACCAAAACAGGAGTTAACTCAAGTACAGCCTTCTTGTTGAAGAACTTGACTGGGAAAGCAACGCTAATCTTAGCCTTAACAGTTCCAGCTTTTGCTTCAAGTGAAGATGGAACGCAGGATACCTTTACTTGGTCAACTGCCTTCTTCATCTTTTCAGGATTGCTACAACTTCCCAAAAGAAGTACTACAGCAACCATCCATGCTAAATAGCTGATACGAATGTTTCTCATAATCGCTTGTCTATTTTTGTATTAAAGTTTCTTTTTACAAACTCAGGCCATTCACCTGCAAACTTATAAATCTTTAAGCTAAAAAAGAAATAAATAGATCAAATAAATCGGTTTTCCTCTTTTACTCAATAGATAATGCGTAAATCACTTAGAATTAACAGCAACAAACGCCAAAAGTCAACACCCATGAACCACATTTAGGCTATTTTAACCAACAAAAAGGGGGAACAAATGCCCCCCCTTTCCTATAGTTATATCCTCATATTACTCTTTACGCTCAGGTCTCGAAGGGCGATCCCCACGTTTAGGACCATCGGGACGTGGTTCACGAGGTGCTTGCTCTGGTCGTGGAAGAAGTGCTCTACGACTCAACTTCAACTTCCCAGTCTTCTTGTCGACTTCAATGAGCTTTACATCAACAATATCACCTTCTTTAAGAACATCTTCCACCTTTTCGACACGGTTATGGTCAATCTCTGAAATATGGAGAAGACCATCCTTACCAGGTAGAATCTCAACAAATGCTCCAAACTGAAGAATTGACTTCACCTTTCCACGGTAAACCTCACCCTCTTCAGGAACTGCTACTATGGCTTTAATCTTTTGAGCTGCAGCAAGAAGTCCGTCTCTATCTTCACTAAAGATATCAACAATACCCTTATTTTCAACCTCAGTAATGGTAATTGTAGTATTAGTCTCCTTTTGGATTTCCTGGATGATCTTACCGCCAGGTCCAATAACCGCGCCAATAAACTCCTTAGGTATGATGATTTGCTCAATACGAGGAACATGTGGTTTGTAATCCTCTCGTGGTTCTTTTATCGTTTCTAAAATCTTACCTAAAATATGCATACGCCCAGCACGAGCTTGATCTAGCGCTTGAGATAGTATCTCATACGACAACCCGTCAACCTTAATATCCATTTGAGTAGCAGTGATACCATTCTCAGTTCCTGTAACTTTAAAGTCCATATCACCAAGATGATCTTCATCGCCAAGAATGTCTGAAAGGACAGCAAATTTTCCCGTCTTCTTATCTGCAATAAGCCCCATTGCTATACCTGAAACTGGACGCTTAATCTTCACACCTGCATCCATAAGAGCAAGAGTCCCAGCACAAACAGTAGCCATTGATGAAGAACCGTTAGACTCAAGAATATCTGAAACAACGCGAACTGCGTATGGGTTTTCAGGATTCTTTGGAACCATAGGCTTAAGAGCACGGAATGCAAGATTTCCATGTCCAATTTCTCGACGGCTTAGTCCACGTGAAGCACGAGCATCACCAGTTGAGAAAGGAGGAAAATTATAGTGAAGGACAAACTGCTCGGTACCTTGATTAAGAACCTCGTCGATTTGTTTCTCGTCAAGTTTTGTTCCAAGCGTTACAGTAGTAAGCGACTGTGTTTCTCCACGAGTAAAGACAGCTGAACCGTGAGCCGATGGAAGATAGTCCACCTCACTCCATATTGGACGAATAGTTTTTGTGTCGCGTCCATCAAGACGTACTCCTTCGTCAATGATCATACGACGCATGGCCTCTTTAAGTACATCGTGGAAGTAGCGTTCTACAACAGGTTTCATACCGGCAAGAACCTCTTCTGGTACTGATGCCTCGAATTCTTCAAGAACTGCAGCAAATTTATCGCTACGTTCATGCTTCGAGGTCATTCCTTTTGCTATCTCGTATACTTTATCGTAGGTTTCTTTCCAAATCTTTTCACGAAGTTCTTCGTCATTACGCTCATGGCAGTATGTTCGCTTAGTGGTTTTACCAACCATTTCAGCAAGTTCTACTTGGGCGATACAGTGCTTCTTAATTACCTCATGAGCAAACTTGATCGCATCAAGCATATCCACTTCCGAAACTTCATTCATTTCACCTTCTACCATCATAATATTATCGAGGGTAGCGGCTACCATAATGTCTATATCGGCATCCTTAAGCTGCGAGAACGTTGGGTTAACCATCAGTTCGCCATTAACTCTTGCAACACGAACTTCTGAAATTGGGCCATTAAATGGAATGTCGGAGACAGCCAACGCTGCAGATGCGGCAAGACCTGCAAGTGCATCTGGCATAGTATCTTTATCTGCAGAAATTAGGTTTACAGTAACAAAAACCTCTGCATGAAAATCATCTGGGAATAGAGGACGTAGAGCGCGATCAACCAATCGCGAAACTAGAACCTCATAGTCAGAAGGCTTTGCCTCTCTTTTCATAAACCCACCAGGGAAACGACCTGCAGCTGCATACTTTTCCTTGTAGTCTACTGAAAGTGGCATAAAGTCAACGTCCTCCTTGGCCTCCTTTGCAGCAGTAACAGTGGCAAGGAGCATCGTATTACCCATCTTAACCACAACAGAACCGTCAGCTTGCTTGGCCAACTTCCCTGTTTCTATCTCAATTACCCTGCCATCACCAAGTTCAATTGTTTTTTTGATCGCATTATACATATAAAAACCTCTTTATTAATTCCAATCTCGTTATAAAAAAACAAATATACTCCTTTTGTTAAAAAGGAGTATAAAAAAAGGCAATTTTGCAATTGCCTTTTAAAATTATTTTCTCAAGTTAAGAGCCTTGATAATTGCTCTATATCTTTCAATTTCCGTATCCTTCAAATACTCGAGCAATCTTCTTCTCTTACCCACCAACTTAAGTAGCGAACGTTGGGTGTCATAATCCTTACGGTGGGTTTTGAGATGCTCGGTTAAATGGTTGATACGGTATGAAAATAGCGCAATCTGACCCTCTGCTGAGCCAGTATCGGTATTAGACTTCCCGTACTGTTGAAAAAGTTCTTGTTTTTTCTCTGCTGTTAAATAACTCATCTCTAAATGTTTTTATAACGTTCGCCTATAAAGACGCGCAAAATTAAGCAATATTTCTGGTTCGGCAAATCATCCACCCACTTTTTTCTACCAATTAACTTCAGAAAAGCTTAACCATCAGCAAAAACTAGCATATTGCAATTCTAGCGCATACAGACGCCTCCTTCTACAATTTTTTTCCCTATTGGGCAGCACAAACAGCGTTTTTCATCGCAGTACACCTTTTTTAAATGCAGCAAAGCCTGTGTGTAAAATGCAGACTTTACTGGCATACCCAACCGCCTCCATCTATCAACTACACTATTATTATCAGGGGAGATAGCATCAAGCAGATCAAGTGCTTTTTCTTTTAAATGGTATGCGTCATTCATATGTCCATATGCAAAAACGAAAGGAACAAGGAGATTTATACCAAGCAGATTCAAGGCGCCATTCCCCAAACGCTTCTTCTGCGAAACAGTTGTTTTACCAAACACGAAGTGATCTTCCCAATAGGGTGAAAGTTCTATATTCGAAAATAACGCACAGAACTCTTCGAAACTGCTGCATATTACTATGCTGCCAAATATTGATGAATGTTCATGAAGCAAACTTGCAAGTTGCGCTATACGTATGGTTGGAAAATTTTGAGGCCTAGTTCTCAGAAATTTCCACATACTTTTATCCAATGGTTTCAACTTGTATTTTGCTGATAAGAATTGGTACTCGAGTTTTAAGGTTGTCGTATATGTGTCATCTTCAACATTGCAGAGTAAGCCTGCTTGTCCAAACAGCAACGCTTCTATTGACAATCTGCTGTTACGATGCTTTAGTATCATCTGATGTGGCAAAGCTTTTGCCAACAACTCGAATGGTAGCGAGTTTATTGAAAATCCAAAGTTTCTCAGAAGAAAGATATAGGCAACCTCTTCCCAGTTACTTGATGTTCTCTTAAGTTCATGCTCAATTGCTTCTACTTTTTTACCCAACTTCTCGACCAGCAATCTTCCTAAAAATTGCTTTATCAAAAAGGAATCAATTTCAGCAATATACCTTTCGCAAGGAATCCAATCAGACGAGTTAATCATCTCGCGATATCGGACTTCAAGGCTTTTATCGAAGTGTAATACAGCACACTTAACAGAAGTTCCAGTCGTTCGAGTTATCTCCACATCATCATGATTAGCAACAATGTGCATAATTACACTGTCATACGCCTTGTCGGTATGATGGTTGTGCTTTAGCCAGTCTGAGGTATTTTGGTGAACTTCTACATTACCAGCCCAGAGCTGACCATCGATTTGCAACTTAGCATTGAAAAAATCGGGACCTGAATCACCATTTTGACTACCAGCATGCAGCACTTTAACGTTTTCGCCCGAGATGCACACCAACTCTCTTGTGTCAAAAAGCTGAAACTTCCATATAAATTGCAAGAAATGTTCACTCATCATTTTGAATGTTTAAAAACAAGACCAACCATTTGAGATTAAATATACAATAAATCTCACAGAACTAAAATGATTGCATTTGTACGGTAAAAATTACACGATCCTCTCTATATTATTTACAGCAAACAGGAACTCGTCACATTAAAATATTCTAAATGGCCACATCAAACAATCAATAAAAGATTAGTTTTAGCGCTCAAAATAGAGCAAACATGTCGAATAGAATTGAAATTGTCGTTGATAACATTGGGAATAAAGCACATGTTGAACCTGGAATGTCATTATCCGACATAGCAAAATCTCAGAATATAATGTTAAAGCATCCTATTCTAGGTGCTTTTGTAAACAACAAAATTAAAGAGCTTTCATACAAGATTTATTCTCCAAAAACTGTTCGTTTTATTGATATCACCCACCAAGCAGGACGGAGAATGTACGAGCGTTCGCTATTCTTTGTCCTTAACAAGGCCATAAAAGAGGTACTTCCTTCCAAGCAGCTGCGAATAGAGCACTCCATATCAAAAGGCTACTACTGCGAAATAGAGGGTATGGAAGGCGTTGACCTCGAAATTGTAATGGCAATCCTCGATAGAATGAAGGAAATAATTGATGCAGATCTTCCTTTTACCCGAATAAAAATGCTTACAGAAGAGGCTATTCCTCTTTTTGAAAAAGAGGGATTGAGCCAAAAGGTAAAGCTGCTAAAGACTAAGCCTAAACTATACACATCCGTCTATAAGCTAGATGGCACTATAGACTACTACTACGAAGAGCTAGTTCCGTCTACAGGTTACCTTACTAACTTCGATTTGGTAAAGTATTTCGAGGGTATGCTTTTAATGACTCCCAAAAAAGACAATCCAGAGAAACTAGAAGACATCATCCTACAAAACAAGATGTTCGATATCTTTCAAGAACAAAAGGATTGGCTTAAGATTATTGATGCAGAAACAATCGGAGATCTTAACCAGACCATACTGGAAGGAAACGGCGGGGAACTAATTAAGGTTGCAGAAGCACTCCATGAAAAAAAGGTTGCACAAATAGCCGATCAAATCTACAGCAGGAAGGACGTACACCTTGCGCTCATTTCAGGTCCGTCATCAAGCGGAAAAACAACCTTTTCGAAGCGTCTTGCTGTTCAACTTCGCGTTCTTGGGCTAAAGCCAGTAACTATCTCCATGGACAACTACTTTGTTGACCGCGAGCACACCCCTAAAGACGAAAATGGCAACTACGATTTCGAATCGATTTACGCCGTTGACATAAAGCAATTCAACACAGACCTAACCGCCTTAATGAACGGAGAGACTGTTGAAATTCCAATATTTAACTTCGAGACAGGGCAACGAATTTACAAGGGACACAGGCTGAAAATTGACAAAAACAGCATCATCATCGTTGAAGGTATCCATGCACTAAATCCTATGCTTACCTCGATGATTGAGGATAAGAAAAAATTTAAGATCTACCTTTCGGCACTTACATCTATTTCGATGGATAGGCACAACCATGTACCAACTACCGACAACAGACTTATCCGCCGAATTGTACGCGATGCTCGATACAGAAGCTACTCAGCCTACGAAACCGTAAAAAGATGGCCCAGCGTCCGTAACGGCGAAGAAAAAAACATTTTCCCCTACCAAGAGTTTGCTGATGTGATGTTCAACTCGGCCCTACTCTACGAGCTGGCAGTCCTAAAACAATATGCAGAACCTCTCCTTAGAGAAGTACCTCCTACTGCCCCTGAATACGCTGAAGCTCATAGACTCCTTAAATTCCTCAGCTACTTTGTTCCTCTCCTGGAGGAAGAGATTCCACCAACTTCAATTTTAAGAGAATTTTTGGGAGGAAGTAGCTTTAGTTTTTAATCATACTGCACTGTTTTTATAGCACTTAGAACTAGACAACAGAATAAGTCACCAAAAACTTATTCTGTTGGTTTATGCTAGGGCTATGATTTCCAAATATCTTTTATATTTTTAAGCTATATTTAGAGATGATCTAGACTAATTACCGAACTACAAGTAACCTAATAGGGAAATGTTGCGATTTTTTGGATTATTACTGGGATACTTCTTACTATCTACCACAATAGTGCATGCTGGCGACAACCCTGTTTTGGTAGTTAACGCTCCAAAACAGGCAGTTGCAGGTTCTACATTCGTTGTAAACGTAGAGGTATCAAATGCAGAGATGCAAGGGATTGCCCGATTCATGCAAGTGCTCCCATATGGAGTTACCATTGAACCCGCTGAGTGCGCAAACTCTGATTTTGAGTTCGCCAATCAAACGCTAAAACTAATGTGGTTCAGCCTTCAAAAAACCAACTCCCTGAAATTCTCGTACAAAGTTGTTACCCATGCAAACATAAAAGGTTCACTTAATTTGAGCGGATCGTTTGTTTTTATCAACTCTAGCAACATACACACTACAGCGACAGGCAATGATGTGGTGGTAGAGATCACCCCTGCACCCAATGTTAGCCCTGCAAATGTGGTGGACATCAAAAACTTTAAAAGTAAGCCAACTCCTGAAAGCAACCTAACATTCATACCTGCAACGCAGCAGATGGAGTCGCTCAAGATGCCATCAAAAGCATTAAGGCAGGTATCGTACGATGCAAAGACAGACACCTACTTGGTGAGCATCCTGTTGGATAAGGGAAAGGCTAACAAATATGCCAAGCTGGAGGAAACCATTCCTCAAGGATATACTGCCGAATCGGTTGAAACGAGAGGTGGTGTTTTCGACTTCAGCAATGGTAAAGTGAAATTCCTGTGGCTTGATCTTCCTAGTCAACCCCGCTTTTTGGTGAGCTACAGGCTAAAGCCCAAAGCTAAGCAAGCCGATGGAAAGGCGCTTAGCATAACCGGCTACTTTGCATTTATGGTAGCCGATGCTACTGAGATTCACGAGGTAGCTCAGGCTCAGGTGGACCTGAAGAAGTTTGCAATTACCTCGGACGTGAGAACTAAAGGTCGTGCAACAACCGCTGGTGGAGCCCGCGAAATTCCAATTAAGTACGTAGGAATTGCCAAGCAACCCCAGCAGGCGAAGAAAGCAGAGACTACTGCCAAGGTTCAGGAAGCGCAGAAGCAACAGGCGAAAACGCCTACGACTGCTCCCCTGAAGGCAAATACGAAGGCTGCTGAAGCGGCCCCAACAAAACAGGAAACTTCTAAGCAGGAAGCGCCTAAGCAAGAAGCTTCAGAAACCAAAGCAAAAGCAGGAGTCGCATTTAAGGTGCAGCTTGCGGCCGTATCCAAGGAAGCCGATAAGGCAGGCGCAGCAAACCGGTTCAAGACAGACTCTCCGCTTCTTAGGGAAGAAATTAATGGGATGGTAAGGTATCTCGTTGGGCCTTTTACAACCTACAACGAAGCCCTTGCCGCTAAGAATAAGGCAAAACAGAGCGGCTATAAAGATGCATTCCTTGTAGCCTACAATCAGCAGGGCTCGCGTATTAGCATTAAAGAAGCCTTAGCGTCGGATAAAAAATAAAGTTGGATGAAGCATATTCTCAAAAAAATTGTAATCGCATCGATACTCATTGCTGGAGCAAATAGCGCCATAGCCCAACAGGATGAGCTGGAGGAGATCTGGCGAAAGAACTTGAGAACCGAGGTTCAAGTAGAAAATCCAACATACCGTCCGGTTATTGGCATCGGCACCGGCTGTCTGACCTTTTGGGGTGACTTGCAGAACCAAGGAAACTCCTCCCTACTCGGGAACTCGGCCTTCAAAATAAACCTTTCGGGGTTCATCGATAAGAAGCGAAACTTTAAGTGGAACGTGTTCTGGCTTAACGGGCAGATATCCGGAAAGTACGTCCAATACGACGGCACGTTCGGCTTCATCAACTTTAAAACCAGCGTCAACCAGTTTGGGGCGAACCTGGAGTACACCTTCAACTCCCTCTTCAAAAGGGGGCGATTCCACCCCTACATTTCGGTTGGCTTTGCGCCGCTCAACTTCTCGCCCATGGGCGACTTCCTCGACAAGTCGGGGGCCCTCTACACCGCCACAACGATTACGAAACCCGACGGCAACTACGAGAGCAACCTCAAGAAGTACTACAAGAATTTAAACTATAGCGAGAATACCTTTACCGTCCCGATTGATGCGGGCCTCGACTTTACGCTGCACGACCGTATCGGCATACGGCTGGGGGCGTCCTACAACATCACGTTCTCGGACGAGCTCGACAACATCTCGCCCAAAACGGTGAGCGCAATCAATAGCGGCACGAAGGGGCCCAAAATCCCAACCTCGCTGAAGGTAAACAGCAGCAACGACGCCTACCTGTTTACCTACCTAGCGCTCAACTTCGACCTGTTCTCCGATAGGAAGTCGTACATCATCACCAAGCTGGCCATGGACATCGAGAACGAGCCTACCTTACAGGCCGACCAAGATTGGGATGGCATTCTGGACCCCGGCGACGATTGCCCCGACACGCCATCGGGAGTCAAGGTGAACGACTTCGGCTGCCCGCTGGATACCGATGCCGACGGGGTGCCCGACTACCTAGATGCCGACAACCGCACGCCGGTGGGCTCGACGGTGAACAACAAGGGGGTGGCCATCACCAAAGAGGACTTCAGCATACTGGACAACCAGTTTGCCGCCGTTCGCCGCGAGGATGCCCGGATATTTCTCGCCAACAACGGAAGGAAGCACGCCTACAAGCCGAAGGGGGAAATGCCGGCCAAGTACGCCTCGGTGGACACCAACAAGGATGGCGACATCTCGTACGACGAGCTGAAGAGGGCCGTGGATGACTTCCTCGACAAGAAATCGAACTTTACGGCTGCCGAAATATCGGAGATCTACGAGTACTTCTTCGCGCAGTAAGCAAGCCGCCTCCCGACATACCTTATACCAGCAGAGGGTGCCTAAATGTATTTTAGGCACCCTCTGCTGCTTAGTAAAGGAGGCGCGGCTGCCGTCCTTCCCCTTTGCGAGCTTCCGCTGCTGTGGCAACAATGGTTGATTCTCTTAAGGAAATCCACCATTGTTGTCGCTCAATAGTAGATTCTCTAAGGGAAATCTACCGTTGTTGTTGCTCAATAGAAGATTCTCTAAGGGAAATCGACTATTGTTGTTGCTCAGTAGCAGATCCTCTAAAGGAAATCTACCATTGTTGTTGCTCAGTAGCAGATCCTCTAAAGGAAATCTACCATTGTTGTCGCTCAATAGTAGATCCTCTAAGGGAAATCTACAATTGTTACCGCTCAGTAGTAGATCCTCTAAGGAGAATCTACCATTGTTGTTGCACCAGGGCCCCATATACGGCAAAGGCCGGGCATTGCTGCCCGGCCTTTGCCGTATATGTATCGTATGCCCTACTCGGCTGGCTGCTCCTGTGGCTCCTCCTCGGTACCGAAGTCGACGCTATTGTCGAGCAGCGAGTCGAGCGAGCTTGCCTTAGGGGCGTAGCGCGTGTGGCAGGTGTACTCCTTGGGAATCTTGCCCTGAGGCTTGGGGAATTTCCCCCTGAACTGAGGGAACTTATCGTCCTTCATCACCTTTTCCATAAAGCGGCCGTAGATGGGGAGCGCGGTCTTACACCCCTCACCCAGCTCGGTGGTGCGGAAGTGAACTGCCCTCGACTCGGCGCCTACCCAGCTGCCCGATATCAGGTTTGGCGACACGCCGATGAACCATCCGTCGGACTGGTTGGACGATGTTCCAGTTTTACCGCCGAAATCGGTGCCCCACTTAAACAGGTCGTACTCGAACAGCGCCTGCGTGGTGGCGCCGGGCTCGGTAAGCCCCGACTTCAGCAGCTCGAGCATGTAGAAGGCGGTGAGGTCGTTCAGGATCTTCTTCTTTTGGGGGCCGGCCTCGTAGATCACCTTCCCCTTCTTGTTCACAATCTTGGTTACCAGGATTGGCTTCACGGAGTAGCCCCCGTTGACCATTGGTGCATACGAGTTCACCAGCTCGTAGAGTGACACGTCGCTGGAGCCCAACGACACGGAGGGCACGCTTGCCAGCGGGGTGGTAACCCCCATCTTGTGGGCGTAGGCGATCACCCGATTCCACCCAACATGCTGGGTGAGCTGCACGGCAATGGAGTTTATCGACTTGGCGAAGGCATGCTTCAGGGTAACCTGCGAGCCGGAGAAGCTGCCGTTGGCATTCTTAGGCGTCCAAGACTTCTGAACGCCCTTTTCCACATAGTTTACGGTAATAGGGCTATCCACCAACTTGTCGCAAGGCCCAAATCCGGCATCCATCGCGGCAGTGTACACGTAGGCCTTAAAGAGCGAGCCTGGCTGACGCTTCGACTGCTTCACGTGGTCGTACTTAAAGAAGGGGTAGTTGATGCCCCCCACCCACGTTTTTATGTAGCCCGAGTTCGGATCCATCGACACAAACCCGGCATGCAGGAAGCGCTTGTAGTAGCGCAGCGAGTCCATCGGGCTAAAGGTGGTATCCTTTACGCCCCCCCAGGTAAAGACCTTCATCCTGCGAGGCTGATTCATGTAGAAGTCAACAGAATCGGCTCTACCTTTATACTTATCCTTCAGCGCGGCATACCGGCTGGTTTGCTTCGCGGCATCCTCGATAAACCCGGGGATTTCGACCCCTTTGGTATCAGCCCAAGGATTCTTCCCCTGCCAGTGGCCCTCGAATCGGCGCTGCAGCGGCTCCATCTGCTCGGTAACAGCCTCTTCGGCATACGCCTGGAGGTCGAGGTTGATGGTGGTGTATATCTTAAGGCCGTCCTCGTATAGGTCGATATCGTTCTCCTTGAGCCACTGCTTGAGGTAGCTGCTCACCGCATCGCGGATGTACGAGGCGTTGCCGTCAATATTTTCGTCGGGATTGTAGGCCAGCTTCAGGGGCAGCCTCTGCAGCGAATCCCTCGTCGAAGCCGAGATGTAGCCGTACTTGGCCATCTGCTCCAGCACCACGTTACGGCGCTCGAAGGCATTCTTTGGCCTTCGGATGGGGCTGTAGTAGGTAGGCGCCTTGAGCAAGCCAACCAAAAGAGCCGACTCCTCGGTTCGAAGCCTGATCGGCTTCTTGGAGAAGAAGGTTGCGGCAGCCGTCTTTATGCCGTGCGAGTTGCTCCCGAAGCTCACCGTGTTGAAGTACATGGTAAGAATCTCCTTCTTATCGTAGAACATCTCAATCTTAATAGACGTAATCCACTCCTTTAGCTTATAAATAACGACATTGATGCCGGGGATATACCCTATCAGCCCCTTCGAGTAGTCGTCGCGGGTTTTAAACAGGTTCTTCACCAGCTGCTGGGTGATGGTGCTACCACCTCTCCTATCGCCCTTGGCGGTAGAGTAGAGCGCGCTAGCCGTACCCTTAAAGTCGATACCCCAGTGGTCGTAGAAGCGGGCATCCTCGGTAGCCACCAGCGCGTTTACCAGCGAAGGTGGGAGATCCCTATAATCAACGGGAGTACGGTTCTCAACAAAGTACTTTCCTATTAGCTTACCGTTGTCGGAGTACAGCTCCGAGGCAACGTTCATGGAAGGGTCCATCAAATCGGCTATTCTCGGAGAGCGACCAAACAGCCAAAAGATGTTGATGTCAATCAGAAAAAGGGCAAGGAATATCGAGACAAAGACTACCCCCGTATAAAAGGCGATTTTCTGGTACCACTTATACGATCGTGCCGTTACAAATCGACCTTTAATCCACGCTAAAAGCCTCTTCGAAATATCCTTAAGCCAGTTGAGCGCAGCGATAAGCTGCCCTTTTTGAATATTCATCCTAAGTCGTTGATTTGGCGCAAAGATAGCTTTTCTAGGTATTCAGAATCGTTTTTAACATTGTAAAATAGCTTTTCTATGTTTTTAGAGGAGTGCATCGTACGTAAGAATAATTACTTTTGCAGCTGTAACGTTGAGGAATTTAAAATGAGGTTCAAGTTTTCGAAGAAGCTACTACCGGCATTCGTTGCACTAGTTGTAATGCCCTGCTGCGGCAGCAAGTCAACCGACAAAGGTTCAGAGTTCTATTTTGATGTTGATAAAAACAAGTATCCCATTTGGGGCATTGATGTATCGCGCCATCAAAGCCACATTAACTGGGAGTCGGTTTCCTCAAGCGGTATTGACTTTGTTTTTGTGAAGGCAACCGAAGGGGTTACCGTTCAAGATCCGATGTACAAGGACCACATGGACGAGCTAAAGCGCCACAATATAATAAGGGGTGCCTACCACTTCTTCAGTTACAAGTCCACCGGAAAAAATCAGGCGAAAAACTTCATCAACACGGTAAAGCTCTCCAAGGGCGATTTACCTCCAGTACTCGATGTTGAGTTCAAACGAAGAATGCCATCGCGCGCCAAGATCATCACCGAGGTTAAGGCTTGGCTCAAGGATGTTGAACATCACTACAAGGTAAAACCCATCATTTACCTCGACTACGACTTCTACCAGAAGTACCTCAAGGGCTCCATTAGCAAGGACTACGAGCTTTGGATTACCGACTACTACGGCGAACCCGATGGCTGGACCTTCTGGCAGCAAACCGACAAGTATCGCATCAACGGTGTAAACACCCGAGTTGACCGTAACGTGTTTATCGGATCGAAACGAGAATTAAGAGAATTACTTATTGACTAAATAGGAAAGAGCCCCAAATATCGGGGCTCTTCTCGTATCCTACATTTTTGCAATGGCATCCTTTAGGCTATCGAGGTACTCCTGCCGCAGCTCGTCGGAAGAGTTCATAATACCAGGGAAGAAGATATGCTCCACCTCCATTCCGCAGAAGCCAAACACCCCCACATCCTGCGTATCCATCAACGAGATGTACATTCTATCGTGATAAATGGCCTCTGGCTGACCGTGGGTGGAAATTAGCAGCGCCCGCTTCCCCTTCAGCGGATGCACCCAACCCTTTTCATCAATCGCATAGGCAAAACCGTAGGAGAAAACCCTGTCGATATATCCTTTTAAAATGGCAGGAAAGCCTGTCCACCAAATGGGGTAAACCAAAATTAGCCGTTCGGCCCATGTTATCTTCTCCTGCTCCACCTTGACATCAGCAGCCACACTCCCGCTATACTGCAGGTTAAGATCTTCGGGTTGTAGCACCGCCTTAAAATCCATCTCGTAAAGATCGGAGACCTTTACCTCGTGCCCCATCTCATCGAGCAGGCGCACAACCTCTTCTTTTATGGCATGATTGAAGCTGAAAGGATTCAGATGAGCGTAAATGACAAGACACCTCATACGTTTTGTTTTTAGGATACTGTTATAACATCCGAGAGCAGAAATACGGCAGTACAAGCAACCATAAAACACCGTTTACGGCAGCTTTTTTAGGTTAATTAAAGAGGTTAACCACAAGGCAAACATCGTTATTGCTGGTTTAAGCCTAAATTTGTGGGTTCCCAGAATTACAAAGAGATGAAGACACGTTATATCACGGCGATTGCCCTTGCGCTGATACTTTCCAGCACAATAGCCAACGCCGACGATGAGAAAGGAATAAGATCAGAAAGAACTATTCCAGCGGTAGAAACCCCCGCCCTCCCCAAAGCCATTACCTTCGCAGATGAAGCGGTGCCCCTACAGAACTTCGACACCTACGAAAGCCTCGAGCGCGAAATTCTGGTGAACACCTTTTGGCAATCGCAAACGCTTTTCAACCTTAAGCAGGCTTCGCGATACTTCGCTCAAATAGAGCCAATACTAAAGGCGAACAACGTTCCCGACGACATCAAGTACATTGCCGTGGCCGAAAGCAGCCTGCAAAACGTGGTATCGCCAGCAAAGGCAGCCGGTCCCTGGCAGATCCTCGAAGGTACCGCCAAGCAGTACGGGCTAGAGGTGAACGAAAATGTTGATGAGCGTTACAACATCGAAAAGGCAACTGAAGCGGCTGTTACCTACCTGAAGCGAGCAAAAGATTCGTTGGGTAGCTGGACGCTGGCAGCCGCATCGTACAACATCGGACTCACTGGGCTAAAGCGCCACATGACCCGCCAGCAGCAATCCTCGTACTACGACCTGCTCCTTGGCGACGAAACGGGCCGCTATGTCTTCCGCATCCTTGCTTTCAAAATCATCTTAAATGATCCTAAGGCATACGGCTTCGACTTTGGCGAGAACGACCGCTACCCCGAGCTACAGTACACCGAGGTTAAGGTAGACTACGCCATCGACGATTTGGCCAGCTTTGCCATTGCCAACAAAACCAGCTACAAGCTGCTGAAGCTGTACAACCCTTGGTTGCGCAGCAACATCCTCCCCAAGAACGAGGGAAAGACCTACATTATTAAGCTACCGAAAGAAGGTTTCAGAGAGAATGCCTACAAACAACGATAATACCATCCAAAAGGATGAAGCCCTAATGGGCGAAGAGGAGTGCATCACCGTGCTGGGTGCGCGGGTGCACAACCTCCGCGACATCGACGTTACCATACCGCGCAACGCGCTTACCGTGATTACGGGCTTGAGCGGTAGCGGCAAATCGTCGCTGGCGTTCGAAACGATTTACGCCGAGGGGCAGCGCCGCTACCTGGAGACGCTATCGGCCTACGCCCGCCAGTTTATGGGCAACATGGAGCGCCCCGATGTTGACAAGATCACCGGGTTGAGCCCCGTTATCGCCATTGAGCAGAAGACGACCAACAAGAATCCCCGCTCGACGGTGGGCACCATCACCGAGGTGTACGACTTCATGCGCCTGCTCTTTGCTCGCGCCTCCATCGCCTACTCCAAGAATACGGGCGAGCAGATGGTGCGCTACACCGACGACCAGATTGTCGACCTCATCATCGAAAGAATGGAGGGCAAGAAGGCTGCCGTTCTTGCTCCGCTGGTAAAGGGACGCAAGGGGCACTACAAGGAGCTTTTCGAGCAGCTGGTGAAGAAGGGATTCCTCTACGCCAGGGTCGATGGGAACATCCTAGAGATAAAGAGCGGCATGAAGCTGGATCGCTACAAGGTGCACCACGTGGAGCTGGTTATCGACAAGCTGGTGGTGAAGGCCGACGACCGCAAGCGCCTTCGCGACTCGGTGGTTACGGCCATGAGCCAGGGCAAGGGCACCATCATGGTGCTCGACTACGAGTCCGAAGATGCCCGCTTCTACAGCCGCCACCTGATGTGCCCCTCCACGGGCATATCGTACAACGAGCCTGCCCCCCACTCCTTCTCGTTCAACTCGCCACAAGGTGCCTGCCCGCACTGCAACGGCTTGGGGCACGTGGTGGAGCTCGACGTGGAGAAGATTATCCCCAACCCCAAGCTGAGCATCCGAAAAGGCGGCATCGAACCAATCGGTGCCTTTAAGAACTCGCTTATCTTTTGGCAGCTCGAGGCCATTGGCCGCAAGTACGGCTTCACGCTCAACGACCCCATCGAGGATATCCCGGAGGATGCCATGAACATCATCCTCTACGGCTCCGACGAAACCTTCCGCCTAGCCGAAACGCCCATGGGCACCACGGGCTACGTGATGAGCTTCGACGGCGTGGTGGCGTACATCAGCCGCGACGACGACGACAGCGAGAAGGCCAAAAAGAAGATTGAACAGTTTACCCGCTATATCACCTGTCCCGACTGCAAGGGCACTCGCCTAAAAGAAGAGGCGCTCTTCTTCCGGTTTGCGGATAAGAATATTTCCGAGCTGTCGGACATGGACATCGAGAGCCTTTACCACTGGTTCCTGCAGGTGGACGATAATCTTAACAGCAAGCAGAAGGCCATTGCCCGCGACATCCTTAAGGAGATCCGCGAGCGGCTGCACTTCCTGCTCGACGTGGGCTTGAGCTACCTGTCGCTGAGCCGCAGCTCGGGCACGCTCTCGGGCGGTGAGAGCCAGCGCATCCGCCTGGCTACGCAAATCGGGTCGAAGCTGGTGAACGTGCTCTACATCCTGGATGAGCCCAGCATCGGGCTGCACCAGCGCGACAACATGAAGCTCATCACCTCGCTCAAGCAGCTGCGCGACACCGGCAACTCGGTGATCGTGGTGGAGCACGACGAGGATATGATGAAGGAGGCCGACTACATCGTAGACATGGGCCCCCGCGCCGGAGCCCACGGAGGCGAGGTGGTGGCCGTTGGCCCTTTCGACACGATAAAAAATGCAAACTCGCTAACCGGGAAGTACCTGCGCGGCGAGCTGAAGATACCCGTACCCGAGAAGCGCCGCGAGGGCAACGGAAAGTTCATCGCCATAAAGGGGGCAACGGGGAACAACCTCAAGGACGTATCGGTGAAGCTGCCGCTGGGCACCTTCATCTGCGTGACGGGCGTATCGGGCAGCGGCAAGTCCACCCTCATCAACGGCACGCTGCACCCCATCCTCAGCAAGCACTTCTACCGTTCGCTGAAGGACCCGATGAGCTACGCGGCCATCGAAGGGATAGAGCACATCGACAAGGTGATCGACGTAGACCAATCGCCCATTGGCCGCACGCCCCGCTCGAACCCCGCCACCTACACCAACGTGCTTGGCGACATCCGCAAGCTGTTCGAGTCGACCCCCGAGTCGAAGATCCGAGGCTTTAAGGCGGGCCGATTCTCGTTCAACGTGAAGGGCGGCCGCTGCGAGGAGTGCAAGGGCGCCGGGGTGCAAACCATCGAGATGAACTTCCTGCCCGACGTGTACGTCACCTGCAAAACCTGCAACGGCAAGCGCTACAACCGCGAGACGCTGGAGGTGCGCTACAAGGGCAAGTCCATCAGCGACGTGCTGAACATGACCATCGACCAGGCATCGGTCTTCTTCGAGCACATCCCCGCCATCTACCAAAAGGTAAAGGCGCTGCAGGATGTGGGCCTGGGCTACATCACCCTTGGGCAACCCTCCACCACCCTGTCGGGCGGCGAGAGCCAGCGCGTGAAGCTGGCCACCGAGCTGGCCAAGCGCGATACCGGCAATACCTTATACATCCTCGACGAGCCCACCACCGGCCTCCACTTCGACGACGTGCGCCAGCTGCTGGAGGTGCTCCAGAAGCTGGTGGAGAGGGGCAACACCATGATCGTCATCGAGCACAACCTCGACGTGATTAAGGTGGCCGACCACATCATCGATATGGGCCCCGAGGGCGGCGCCGGCGGCGGACTGGTGGTGGCCACCGGAACGCCCGAAGAGGTAGCCAAGAAGAGGAAGAGCTACACGGGGCAGTTCCTGAAGGAGTACCTTAGATAGACGCTAGATTTTAGACGATAGATATTAGACGAAAAGGCTCGGACGTAGGTCCGGGCCTTTTGCGTTTTACCATCAGAATTTTAGACGTTAGATATTTGAAGAGTACATACCCCTGACAGGGTTTGAACCCCTGTCAGGGGTAATTGGCATGGGAGGCTGCGAGGAGGTCAGAAACCTCCTCGCAGATGTGAAAACTCAATCCACACGCCTGCCAACTTGCCAACTTGTCAGGCGGTGTAGGTTCGGTCTTCCTTCGGTCTTCTTCGCTCAAGGCTCGGTGTAGTTGCTACTCTAATCCTGTCATTTTGGCACAACCTTATGGCTACTCGACTATCCCATATCCGTAGATATAATTTCTATGCTTTTAGTAGAACAATAGCCACCCCATATAGGGCAAAAGCATTAATACCGTGCCTCCGTTATGTAGCCCCTTCTTTCTCCCTCTAGGTTACTTTCCCGAAGCTTAGGGTGATAAAAAAGGAATCTAGAACATGAAAAAAGTAGCTCCATCCCTTTAAAAAGGAGCTGCAAACATCAAAAAAGTAGTTCCAATCTACTAAAAAGTAGTTTTAAACTGCAACGCCGAAGCTCGTAGGATGCCGCCGAGGGTACCAGCAACCTTTTTATTGTACCAGCAACAAAAAGGTTGTTTGAAGCTACTCTTTTATACTATAGAGTGGCGGCTTTGTTGTAGGGACAACTTTTTTATTGTTTCAACCTGCGGTTTTGTAGCTATAACCCGCGGTTTTACTATTTGTACCTGCACTTTTAATGCTTTTACCTACGATGCCGAGGCTTGAAGTTTCGATAAGGTTGTTGCGAACTTCGGCGATGTAGCCACAAACAGCTGTTGGATCATTTTTTTGCTTAACCTCAAAGCGCTTTAAGGACTTATTCCAGAAAAGCATCTCCACCCCTATAGCGCAAAAAAGCCCGGATTGCTCCGGGCTTTTTTATTTTCGTTTTATGGTATTATAAGACTGCTGCTTATGTTCGAGGCGATTACAACCGAAATGAAGCGAACTCAGCATTAATTAAATCGCGCCGATCCAGTGCTTTTATTCTACACTTCGCCTTGCAAAAGGTATTACATATACAAGCCAGTCTTAATTCCTTATTTACATTGTTCTACTTTTTAAAATAATTTTGATAGGATACTTCAATATCAACAGGAGCCACAATAATTGGTTTTTCTTTCCCATTAAAAAGAATTATTTTCCAAGGACAGTCTCTCAATGAGTTTTTGTCAACAACTATAGTATCTCCTTTCAATATAAACCTATAAATGTTTGTTGAATCATTAACTACATATTTTGAAATACTTTTATTTTGATTCAAAAATGATTGTGCTGTTGTATTATAATAACCAGCATCTTCTTCAAATGTATTGTTCCCTTCTTTTTCCTTCTCGTTTAGAATGGAATCTAGTTCATTTTCAGTTGGCCTAACCCATATGATTACAGGTTCTGAATAAACAATATTTCGTAAGCTTTTTTGTTTTACAGAATCAACCTTGGGGTTAATTTTATCAATATTCTGCTTGTCTTTGTTTGCAGAATTTGAACAACTTCCTAAAATCAGGAGTATAAAAACCAAGTACGTATTTTTCATGACCAATCAGTTTTTATTTTGGTAAATTGTTTTCAATTTTATAAACAGGTCCTGTAACAGGTAATATTACAGGTGTCTGTTGACTACTCTGACTTGTTGGAATTTCTGCATGTACCACACCATTTTCTAATCGAGTAACAATACTACTCTGATTATCTTTCAATTCATTACTAAATAATTTAGCAGCAACACCAGTCATTGGCATGTCAATCGCATTTAGTTTAGAATAATTTGACGAAGAGTGAGTTGAAACAAATCCGACTTTTTCTGCAGTTTTTAACATTTCAGTTTTAATATCCTTTGGGCTCATCCCTCCATCTTTTGCTTTTTGATAAGTTGCACAAACAGCATCGCCTTTTTTACCATATACTTCCTTTATTTGATATTCAGAACCTGTTTTTTCACAATTACTATACATCGCATTTATTTGAGATTTAGGATCGCGGTAGGTACTTGAAACAGTAACTGTTTTTACCCCTAAATTATCAGCTGATTTATTAATTACATTTTTTGATTGCTGAGAAACATATTGCTCATCCTTTTTCTTTTGAAATTTAATATCAGCCATCCCATCTGGATCAATCATACTCAACGGATCATTATGACAATATGCATATGTTGAAATGCTAAAGAACTTTTCAGATTTTGGATCCACAGAGTGCCACCTCCCCAACTCCGGGTCGTAGAACCGTGCGCCGTAATCGTACCAGCCGAAGGTGGTGCCGCCAATGCTCTGGTCCTGTAGTTCCTTGCCGTTGTAAAGGTAGCGGTTTCTATCGCTGTTTACAATATCCTCAAACGACTTGCCGAAGGGGTAGTAGTCGGTGGCCTGCGCTAGGGCTAGCGTTTGCCCAGCACCAGCCGCCTTGCTAAACATGGCGCGGGTGTTGCCTAGGTGGTCTTTCAGGTTATACTGATAGGTGCCGTTGCCCAGCACCATACCCTCCTCGTGTAGGGCATAGGCCAGCGTCTTGCGCTGGTCGTACACCATGCTGCCGTGGTAGTAGCGGGCGGAGCCGTCGGGGTTAGCTACCGCCAGCTTCACCCCGGTGGCATCGTAGGTGTAGCCTACGCTTTGGCCGCCCTTGCTCACGCTCTTAGGTAGATTCATCTCGTTGTACTGTATTGCAAACCCGTTGCGGCCGTCGGTGGTGGCGTTGCCGTTGGCGTCGTACTGGTAGGCGGCACCTCCGTTGATGCTGAGCAGCCGGTTGCCGCTGTAGGCGTAGCCGTAGATGGTGGCGGTGCTAGCCCCATTGGTACGGGTTAGGTTGGTGATATTGCCGTTGACATCGTAGCCAAGGCTCTTCTCTGCGTAGGCATCGCTAGCCGTAAGCGCCTCGGTGGTGGCGTAACTGCTACCCGTAAGCCTATCCAGCCTGTCGTAGGCAAAGCCGTAGCCCTTCTTGTTCTGAGAACCGTCAACCATCTTGGTGCGCCACACCATAGAGGAGATGTTGCCGCCAAACAGAGGTTTTACATTGGCTCCTGCTACCTCAGGCGCTTCATACGCTAGGCTCATGGCGAAGAAGTCGTCCCCAGCAGTGTTGGGCTCGTTGATCTTGGTGAGCCAACCGCGGATGTTGTACTCGTAGTGCTGCTTCTGATCGGTGCCTCCGTACTTCTTTTGCAGCACGTGGCCAAGCGCATCGTAGGTGTAGGTGGCCACGGTTTCCTCCGTGCCGCTGTTCAGCTTCACGTATAGCCCCTTCAGCAGCCCGCTGTCGTAGTACTTGTAGGTGCGCACCAGCGTGGTGTTATTGCCGTTAAACGTTTGCTCTTCCTTCACCTCATCGGGCTGCCCCACGAAGTTGAGCTTGCTGGATACGGTGATGCCATCGCCAGCCTTACCTCCATAGAGCTCCTTCTTGATGGTTTGGATTACCCTTCCCTTCTCGTCGTAGTAGGTGGTGGTGGTGCTCCAGGTGCTGGTGGTGAGCTCCCTTACGCGGCTCACCGTGGATAGCCCCGTAACGTTGGTAGCCACAACCTGATCGTACACCATACTACCTCCAAGTTTGGAGCCCCCACCGTTGTCGTAGCTATCGTAGAAGGTGTAGGTGAGCGCATCGAGCGTGCCATCTAAAGCTTTATTTCCACTGTCTACCCTAGGGAAACTACTCTTCGAGTATTCAACACCGCTGGGGGTGTCATACTGGGGCGAAGCGCTAAAGGCGGCATCCACGAGCTGCTGCATTGCCGCTTGAGTAGCTACCCCGTTGGTTAGATAGCCCGTCTCCACGGGTCGGTTTAGCGCATCGTAGCGGGTGTATAGCCACTTGGGCGTTATACTACTATTGGCATCCTTTGCAACTCGAAGATTCCCATCCTGTACCGCCACCAGCCTATCGCGGCCGTCGTACACCATATACACAGCCTCTACCCCGGGCAGTTTCTTTTTAATCATACGCCCGTACCCGTCGTACTCGTAGTAGTAGGCCAGCGCATCGAGCGACTCCATGGCTACGCCAGGTGCCGCCGAGAAGCCAGCCTGCCCCACAAAGCCAGGCTTTAGCGTTAGACTGGCTCCTGAGACTAGCAGGTACGCGGTGCTACTAGGGCTGTTCAGTTCCTGCGCCCCCTGCACCACGCTGGTGCCAGCGGGAATCCCCTTAGGAAGCCCCTTGGTATCGAGCGAGGCCATGTACTTAGGCGGTAGGACCCAGCGTAGGCGGCCAAAGTCGTCGTACACGTAGTCGGTGGTGGCATTTAGCCCATCAGCATCGGCCACCTTGCGTACTACGTGCCCCTCAAGATCCTTGTACTCTACCGTGGTGGTCTTATCCTCGTCCTGTACCGCCGTGCGGTAGAGCGTGCCAGGTAGGTAGCACTGCCCGCCCGTAAGCGTACCGTTGTCGGCCACCGTCCATAGCACCACCTCGTCGGCCTTATTGGTGCCGTATGCCGTACTCACCGTGTGACCGCTACCTAATGCATAGGACGTACCGGGCGCGCTCTGCTCCACCACGCGGTTTAGCGGCGATCCATCGAAAACGGTCTCGCCATAGCCGGGCTGGTTGTTAAACTGGACGTTGTAAAAGGTAGTCTGATCGTTTAGTGCGGTACCCAAGTAGGCTCCGGCACCTGCCCCTTGCGCCTTGGGTAGCGGCAGGTACTGGCGGTATTCGCGCCCCATGCCGTCGTACACATGCGGGGTGATTTGGTCGTTGAAGGCGGAGCCGTCAGCGTTGGGTGTGGCCGCTACCCCTATGGTTTGTAGGGGTCGGCCTAGCCCGTCGTAGTACTCGATGGTGGCTCTCTGTTTTGCGGCAGGGAGCTTTAGCAGGTCAACCACAGTGGTGGTAGCCTCGCGGGGCGTGCGCTTGATGATGTAGTTCTGACCCGCAGTGGGGCTAACCTGGGCATGCAGCACCGAACCTACAAAAAGTAAAAGGCCCAGTACTAGATGCTTCTTTTCTGAAATATATTTTTTCGCCATATCTGTTACTAAAATTAGTACATGCTGCCCTTCAGGCGCCTGTATGTATGGTATTGCGTTTAGCTATTGATTCTTATCGTTGTAGTAGTTGTAGTCATTTTTCGATACAATATTACCCTTATCGTCCTTAACGCTCGTAAGCCGACCAAAACCATCGTACTCGTAGTAGGTGGTAGCTCCGTTAGGGGTGGTTTTAGAAGTAATACCCACGAGCGGCCTATACGTATAGGTGGTAACTAGCACGTTGGTAGGAAATTCTTTGCGGATGCTGTTGTTTAGCGCCTTTAGGCGATCTCTCGTTGCAGCATCTGTTAGGTTGGTGTAGCTCTGCAGCTGGACTACCAAGCTTGTCTTTCCCGAAACATCATCGTATGTTGCATTATCGAACTGAGCCACAGGGTAGGTGCTGTTGTATCCCCAGATAAAAGAGGTAGAAGTTCCATTTTTCCTCTTTAGCTCCTTTATATAGCCATCACCTCCATAGCCAAATTGTTGTTCTTCACGATACCCCTTACCTTCGCTCCAAAGTGAATACCTAAAAGGACAATACACCCCATCGGAAGGATAATAGTACTCGAGCAGCCTACCCTCTTTTTGCCTATCATTTACAAAACGCTCTTCTTTTACAACAATTCCTGGCATATGTCCCATGTGCAGATACAGATTCCCCGCTGCCGCTAGGTTGTATGGATAGTAGTACTTTTCGGTTACTATATCTCCGAAAGACCTCTTTGTGCTCTTCGACGATAGCTGCCCCATCTCATCGTAGGCATAGCTGCTCTCCTCCGATATTGTGCCTTGGTCGGTATAACTCTTCACATACTCCTTCGTCTTAAAAATCTGGTAGGAATATATAGGGGAGACATACAGGTACCAATCATCAATTTCGTACACTAGAGGCCCAGAATCACGTGGTCCTACTCTACAACTAGACCAATGCTCATTATCATATTTCAAAAATGAGGAGTAATTTTTTGCAACAGTTTTTTGCTTCAAGTCCATATCAAAGGACTGCTCCTTTACCAGCTTCTCTTTGTCAAAGTAGCTCACCTTACTCAACGATCCATTCAATGGCTTCTGCTCTACTCTAAAGATCACCCCCTCCTGCGAGAACACGGGTAAATCGTTACTGAAAATCTTGGTGGTTTTTCCATTTGAATTCTCCTTCGAGTCAACCTCTTTAATCTCTACATTAGAGTAGCCGACTACAGGTCCATCGTATTGAATTATCGGTCTATCTGCTACATTTAGCTGGCTAATAAAAAATTGGAATATACTTTTGCAGTCTTTTCCAGGTTGCCTACAAGAAGATACGTAGCTTAGAGGCACCATCAGCTTACCGTACGAATTCCCGTCGGCAGACTCATAGCAAAACACCTGTTTTTTCTGCAAGACACTATTGCTGTAGAAGCAAATCTGAGCAACCCGGCAACCTCCACCTATGCTATACTTACTATTTAAATTTGGCAGTGCATATTCGTGCCTTACCGAAGCGTATACATGCTGCGTAGGGTAAGGATAGACACTAGGAGTTCCTTCGGGGATGGCAGTTTGCACCACCAAATTCACCCTTCGCCGTCTATCTGTAGTAAAGGTTACCTGTAACTCCCTATTCCAATCGTCAAACTGATTGGCGCTAAATTGGGCTAAGTAGGTCCATGGGGTAGAGGACTTATCGACTAGAGATATCATTGTATTACCCTTAACGTTCGACAGGGGAACACAAGATGGTGGATACATGCACCTAAAGCTAGCGGAAAAAGTCACCCGTCTATCTGGTTCAATAAAAAATCCCTCATCCATATTTTTATTGGTTCGGTACTCATCTACCTTTTCCAGCACATTCGACTTTATCTCCTCTGCGCTCAAGCATCTGTAGTTCGAAAAGGCGTTGGGCTCATAGGCTATTGTCGTAGTCCCTCCTGTAGGGTATGTAATTTTGTTAAGTAAGCCCGCCTTCATAAATGTGGGGCTTGCACCTCTGTTGGCTCCACCGTTCGTCTTTTGCCGTTCTATAAAGGCCTCCCTTTTATTGTCATCTAGCAATGGGTACTCATACTTCCCAAATCTAAAAGTAGGTACTAGTATGTTATTATTCTCCCCATTGTAGTACCCCCAATGGTCAATAGCTGTACTCTTCTTGTAGGGCAATGCTACATTCTCATAGGCGAACGTGTACCTATTTACAGCATTGTCGTAAACAAAGCTGTACTTACCAGCATATTTTTTGAAATCGCCGCTCGATACCTGAAAGAGAGAATCCAGCCTAAGCCTCTTGCTAACTTGATCCTCTGTGAAATTCGAAAAGCTTTGATTGTACGGACTATATAAAAGAGATTTCTCTCTTGTGGACTTATTGCCCTCAAAGTAGCTATTAAATAGAACGTACATCTTTTTTAAGCCTCCATCGTACTTGGAGTAAACGCTTATGCTATCGAGCTTTCGAGGGGCATCCCCTTTTATATCCAACCGGGCGCTCAACCCGAATTTAACTAGCTCCGATTTTGTTTCAATGCTCTCCAAGTATACTGGAGACCCTGTATATTTATTAACTTGATCAGATTGCAACCTAGCACCCTTTACAAGGTCTATATAGGCATTCTGGGTGTCATTCTCTTCTGTTCTTTCCGTAGTTCCTTCTGTAGACATAGACGGAAGTGGGGTATACGACAGCTTAAGATCCGAATTAAAGTAGCGAAACTGGATACAATCGTCCGCAGCCTTATCCGGGAATGCTATTTTAGTAAGGTAGTAGCTGTCGGAATAGGAGAATGCATCGCCTATCGTTTTAGAAGTTCTCTCAAGTTGGTTAAAATAGTATTTAATTCCAAGCTTATCGGTTATAATAAAAAAACCATTTTCCCGTTCCACGGTTAGCAAATCAGCCTGGTTTAGGGCATGGTATTGATGATCTTGTCCTTCAACAAATCTCCCAGAATAGCCGCAAAAATTAAACGAAAAGAGATCGATTTGATTTTGACTATTAAATATGTAATAAAGGCTACCTCTCTCGGGTTTATCAATACTTCCAAAACTTGAAAAAGTATACTTCTGATGAAAGTCATGGTAATTCTCATTAAACAGCTCATGCAGCGTTTTTTTTGTATAAGACTGCATAAGCAAATCATCCAATTCTTGGTCTGTCTTTATTGGATTGCACTCGGCGTCATTCATTCCGGCAGGAATGCAGTTAATTACACCACCAGCATTTAACAACCAGCCCAACCCAACAACGCTTGCTTCATCATCGGCCTTAATACCCCCAGAGTGGTATTGTAAGCTTATATCATGGGTATAATTCCCAACCTTCACGCTATGAATGGGAATAGTAATATCAGCGACTCCCGTATATTCAGAAACTGGCACATCAACAAACTTCTGAAACATGGAGGCATCTGGGCTTAAAAATTTGGGAATTTGGTTTCCAACCTGATTGGCCAGCTGGGCCTTTAAAGCCATAGGATTTAGCAGCACCCAGATAATTGCTGAGCACAAAAAGCACCGTTTAATACACAACCTCATTTAAATAAATTATTATCGTAATATGCACATCATCTGTTTAAAATAGAGACCATTTACACAAACAAATCTATATTTCAACTTTTTGATGAATGGTTTAAGCTGATAAAAGTAGAATCTACTTTATTAATCACAGGTAAATCACATAAATTAATAACAAACATTAACATGTAAAAATACACATCAACCGAGAGTCTACATGCCTATGTCTGTAGGAAGATATTGGAGGTGAAGTTTTCGACAAAAAAATAGCACTATCAATCATACAAAATCAGCGCCCCGCATTTCGTGCTGTGTTGAGCAACTTTAGGTCGCTGCTAAAGTTCAACGAAATAACAACCTTAGCAAAATGCAGTTCGGCACAACTAAACAACAACGAGTTTTTTACTTTTGGGCTACAGTTTGCAGGGTTTTACATAACCTATATTTATGAATACTGGTAGGCGTAGCCACTAGTGGTGGCTTTAATAGCCCCCTCCTCGTGTAGCACAAGGTTCAGCATTTTATCCTTGTTGTACACCATGCTGCCATGGTAGTAGCGGACGGTGCCGTCAGGTTGGCTACCGCCAGCATCGCCCTGGTGGCATCGTAGGTGTAACTTATGCCTTGGCCGGCCTTGCTCACGCTCTTGGGTAGGTTCAGCATCGCCCCAAGATGCGTCGAACGCTGTTGCGTATTTACTACTGTGCGACAACAAAGCAACCTCCCATCATAAGATTTCCAAAAAAACATCACTAAACAGCTTAACATTTTCCCCAACCAGCTGTTTTGACTGGCAAAACTGGAAGCATACTCGTCTGAGAGAATTATAGTATCATGACACAAGTATCAAGTATCACGAGGCTAACGCCAGCTGTATTTAATGGTCTATACAAAATTTACGTCCCATTTCGTGATACATGTATCGTGTGTCGTGATACAATAGATGATGAGATGCTACAAAACTAACAGTAACGCTATGTCACTAATATTTGAGAACTACAATCCGGCTGAAGACAAGCTTTTTCAGATCATGGATAATACCGGGGGGATCATCAACCCCACCGAAATGCCCGACATCAGCGATGCGCTTGCGGTAAAAGCGTACAAGGACATGCTCTTCTCGCGCATCGCCGATGCCATGGCCGTTTCGTTCCAGAGGCAGGGGCGCATGTACACCTACCCCTCCAACTACGGACAGGAGGCCATTGCGGTAGCCGCCGGGATGGCCATGCGCGAGGACGACTGGATGGTTCCGGCCTTCCGCGAGCTGGCCGCCTGGCTGGCCAAGGGCGCAACGCTCAAGGAGATCTTCCTGTACTACATGGGCAACGAGGAGGGTAGCGCCTTTAAGAATGCGAAACACCTGCTCCCCTTCAGCGTCCCCATCAGCTCGCAGTTCCCGCATGCGGTGGGCATCGGGTACGCCATCAACCAGCAGAAGAAGGACGAGGTGGTATTCGCCTTTGTTGGCGATGGGGGCACCTCCGAGGGCGACTTCAGCGAGGCGCTAAACTTTGCCGCCGTATGGAAGGTTCCGGTTGTCTTCATCGTGCAGAATAACCAGTACGCCATCTCGGTCCCCATCAGGAAGCAGACCAAGTCGAGGAACATTGCCGTTAAGGCGATGGCCTTCGGGATGCCCGGCATCAAGGTCGATGGCAACGACATCTTTGCCATGTACGCGGCCGTCAAGCATGCCGCCGATTACGCCAGAGCCAAGAATGGCCCGGTGCTCATCGAGGGCTTCACCTACCGCAGGGGCGCCCACACCACCTCCGACGATCCCACCAAGTATCGAACCAAGGAGGAGGAGCAGGAGTGGGATGCCAAAGATCCGCTTAAAAGATTAAGGTACTACTTAGATAGCAAAGGGCTGTGGACCGAGGATGAGGAGAAGCTCACCGAGCAGTACAAGCAGGAGGTGGAGCGCCAGTTCGAGGAGGCCGAGAAGACCCCTCCGCATACGCTGGACGATGTGTTTAGGTACACCCACTACGAGATGCCCGACGAGCTAAGGCGCCAAAAGGACGAATACGAAAAATACTTACTATGGAAGGAGGGACGAAAATGAGCGTAATGACAATGGTGCAGGCCATCAACAATGCGATGGATATTAAGCTAGCCGAGGATGACAACGTGGTTATCTACGGCGAGGATGTTGGCTACGAAGGAGGCGTCTTCAGGGTTACCGAAGGGCTACAGCAAAAGTATGGCGAGAATAGGGTATTCGACTCGCCGCTGGCCGAATCGGCCATCGTAGGAACAGCCGTAGGCATGGCTATCGCCGGACTCCGTCCTGTGGTAGAGCTACAGTTCGACGGATTCACCTACCCCGCCTTCAACCAGATTGTGTCGCACGCCGCACGCATGCACAACCGCACCCGAGGAAAGTTTAAGACCCCAATGGTGATCCGATTCCCCTACGGCGGCGGCATCAACGCGCTGGAGCACCACTCCGAGAGTCCCGAGGCAACCTACGGGCACATTCCCGGGCTTAAGGTGGTAATCCCCTCCACCCCGCACGATGCAAAAGGGCTGCTGATCTCAGCCATCGAGAGCGACGACACCATCATATTCATGGAGCCCAAGCGCATCTACCGCGCCATCAAGCAGGAGGTCTCCAACGAGAAGTTCTCCATCCCCATCGGCAAGGCAAAAGTGGTAACTCCCGGAACCGACATCACCGTGGTGGCCTACGGCGCCATGATTCGTGAGGTGCAAAAGGCAATGGTGATGGCCAAGGAGGCCGGCATATCGGTAGAGCTCATCGACCTGAGAACCATCTACCCAATCGACAGGGAGACCATCGCGCAGTCGATACAAAAGACTGGACGCGTGCTAACGGTGGCCGAATCGCCCACCAGCTTTGGCGTAGGTGCCGAGATTACGGCCATAGCCAACGAGGAGGCGTTCCTCTACCTCGAGGCTCCTCCCAAAAGGGTTAACGGGTTCGATACCATAATCCCATTGGCCAAAGGCGAGCACTTCTACATGCAAACGCCCGAGAAGATTTTCTACGAGATTGAACGAACAGTAAGATTTTAACCACTTACGCTATGAGGTACATATTTAATTTTCCAGATATAGGCGAAGGCTTAGACGAAGGCATCATTGCCGAATGGCATGTTGCCAAGGGCCAACAGGTAAAATCGGGCGATCCGCTAGTGCTGATGGAAACCGACAAGGTTGTAACCGACATCCCATCGCCCAAGAGTGGCACCATTGTTGCCATCTACGGCAAGGTTGGCGAAACTATTCACGTGGGCAGCCCTTTAGTAGAAATAGAGATTGAAGGTGTTGCCGGCGAAGAGGCGGTAGCCGAGGCTGCGAAGAAAGACTTCGTAGAACCTTCGGAAGAGCCCATTGAGGAGGGCTCCTTCGGAGTTGTAGGCACCATAGAGGTTGCCGGGAACAAGGCTTTCCTACCCGCCAGCGAAGAGGGAGTTGCAGAGGCGCCATCTCCCGAGAAACTGCAAAGAAAGGCGCTTGCCACACCCGTTGCGCGTGCCATGGCTAAAGAGCTCAACGTTGATATCAACAACATTAAAGGAACTGGTCCCGGAGGAAGGATTACCAAGCAGGACATCCAGCAGTACGTTAACGGAGCGGGGAGACCTGCCGTCCAGCGTGCCGAATCACCCCATGTTGAAGATCAGGTAACCTACGAGCCGCTCACCCAAATCAGAAAGACCATCGCAAAGACTATGGCGCTTTCGATGCAGAATGCCGTACACATGTCGGTGCACGAGGAGGTGGAGATCAGCGAGCTGATGCGCATACGGGAGAAGTACAAGGTGGTGCTTGCCGAACGAAACATCAAACTAACCTATCTAGCCTTTATCGTTAAGGCCACGGCCCTAGCGCTAAAGCAGCATCCTGCGCTTAACTCGCAACTCGACTTGGACAACAGCCGAATGATCCACAAGCACTACTACAACATTGGTATTGCCGTTGATACCGCCGAAGGGCTCGTTGTTCCCGTTATTAGGAATGCGGATAAACTGTCGATTGCCGAGATTGCAACGCAGATTGCAGCCTTCAGCGAAAAGGCGAAGGAGCGCAAGCTTACCCTCGACGACCTGAAGGATGGCACCTTCACCATCACCAACTATGGTGCTATCGGTGGAATCTATGGGAATCCGGTAATCAACTACCCTCAGGCAGGCATTCTAGGTGTAGGCAGACTGCTCAAGAAGCCTATTGTTAAGGGCGATCAAATAGACATCGGAAACATACTTCCACTATCGCTTGCCGTCGACCACCGAATTGTTGATGGTGGCGAGACGACTCGCTTCCTGCTTCGCATCATGCGCTACCTCGAAGATCCAATCGCCATGGAGTTCGAGTAGGATATCAACATTAAAAAGATTGTGTTTATGGAATACGACGTAATCATCATAGGCGCTGGTCCTGCCGGCTACGTAGCCGCAATCAGAGCCGCACAGGTGGGGTTGAAAACCGCCATCATCGAAAAGAAATACATCGGCGGGATGTGCCTAAACTGGGGCTGCATACCCTCCAAGTCCATCATCGAAAGCGCGAAGCTGTTCAACAGGATGAAGAACAGTGCAGAGTTTGGCATCGAAGGTGTTGATCCAAAAGCGCTGACGTTTCGCTGGGATAAGGTGAAGGCTCGCTCGCAGAAGATCACCCGGAAGCTTACCTCGGGCATCGGCTTCCTGCTCAAAAAGAATGGAGTCGACGTTATTATGGGCGAAGCCAAAATCACAGGCAGCGGCTCGGTGGTGGTGGATAACCGGAGCATCACCGCCAAGAGCATCATCATTGCAACTGGCTCCTACCCTGCCCCGCTTAGCGATAAGCTCAGCAACTCCCCGGTGGTTCATCTCGAGAGGATTTTCGAACTCAAGGAGATCCCCGAAAACATTGTTGTTTACGGCAAGGGCATCATGTCGATAGAGATGGCGCAGTTCTTCCAGCTAATCGGGAAATCGGTTGCCGTTGTTTCGGAGGATAGCGAGTTCTTCCCCGGCATCGACGAGTACCTGCAAACCTTCATCACCCGAAAACTTAAGGCCGATGGCATTCCTTTCGTGGTGGGCGATCCCGTCGAAAAGTACGAGGATGGCTACCTGTACGTGAAGGATAAAAAGATTGCCTGCGATGCGCTTGTCAACAGCAGCTTCCGCAACGCCATCATCCCCGAAAGCCAACCTGCGCTATCGCTCGACGAGCAGGGCTTTATTGCCGTCAACGACCGCTTCGAGACCAGCATCCCGGGTGTTTATGCCATTGGCGATGTTAACGGAAAGAGTTTCTTGGCGCACATCGCCTCGGCACAAGGGCTGTGGCTGGTTAACCATCTGAAGGGTATCCATACGGAGTTTGCCATCCATAAGTACCCGCTAAACTTCTACACCGTTCCGGAGATTGCGCAGATTGGGCTAACCGAGCAGCAGATTAAGGACGATGGCATCGAGTACAAGGTGAGCGAGTTCCCACTAACCGCCAACGGCAAGGCTCTAATAGAAGGCAACACCGAAGGGTTCATCCGCATGCTTTCCGACAAGAAGTACGGCGAAGTGCTCGGCGTACAGATTGTAGCCGAACACGCCACCGACATGATTGCCGAGGCATCGGCCTACCTACAGATGGAGGGCACCGTTTACGATGTGGCGCAAACCATCCACGCCCACCCTTCGGTGTCGGAAATTTTTATGGAGGCCGGATTCGAGGCGGTGGATAAGGCGATACATAAGTAAAAAAGACCTCACCTTTAAAACGTGAAATCTTTTACAGGGATAGACACCGTGATAGCACTGTTGTTTAATAGATGCAAGCATATTCCCTCCTTTGGAGGGGCAAGGGGTGGGTAAAGCAGCCACCCCTTGCCTAAAACATTTTTATTTGAAGAGAATGAATAAATCAAGCATCTCCAACTTTGGACGAGTTCTAAACCCACTCCTACCCCTCCCAAGGAGGGGATAAAACCGCCCAACATAACGCCATAAGATTTTAGTTTATCATCCATGATCCCCATTCACCAATACAACCTCCCCGACATCTCCATCCTCGAAAGTACCGGGGATGCCTACCACATCTGGCATCCGCAGGATACCCATATTGTTTTAGGAGCAGGCAACAAGCCGGAGGAATCGCTCATCGAGGAGCACGTGCTGTCCGACCAAATCGCCGTGCATAAGCGCCCATCGGGCGGGCAGACGGTGGTGCTCACCCCCAAGACGCTTGTGGTGTCCGTGCTCCTTCATCAAAATCCCACCGCCAACCCTTTGGAGGCATTCAAGAAGATCAACACCGCTATAGCCAGCGCCCTCACGCGCGTTGGCGTCGAAAACTTGGCGCATAAGGGCATCTCCGACATCACCATCGAGGATCGAAAGATTCTGGGATCATCCATCTACCGAAGCAAGGACAGGCTCTTCTACCACGGCGTGCTCAACGTTGCAGAGCCCAGCACCACCTTCGAGCGCTACCTGAAGCACCCGCCCAAGGAGCCCGACTACCGCAGGGGAAGACCCCACGGCGACTTCGTTACATCAATTGCAAACAACAAGAACGATATTGATATTCGCGACATCGAGCGGTCGCTTCACGATGCCATGCGGGAACTGATGGAAAGCTTATCAAACCCCAAAAAAGAGGGGGCTCCCAACTACTAGAGCCCCCTTTGCTATGGTAGCGTATTAATTTGCTACTCACCAAATGACATTCGAAGCATCTTATGCCCTATTCCCTGCGAGTCATTATACGTATCAATGCTGTACGACACCAGTTGGGCAAGGTTATAGTATTCATCATCCACCCGGAGAAACCTACCGTCAATGCTAAAATCATCGTACACCCACCAGCCAGGAACAACATTGTTTTTTGGTGCACACCATATAGCCACCTTCTCTACTTGCTCCTCTTTCAGCACACGCTGCAGCTCCTTGGATACGACGTCTGACGAAAGCTGTACCTCATCCTTTTTACACGAGACAAAGGCCGCTGTAGCCATCAAAAAAAGCATCCATAAAACACATCTTACCCTCATACGATATCAGAATTTATATTAAACAATCACTGTACCCTAATGTACAACCTCATCCAGCACTCCTTTCCGCTGGCCTCGTTGCTGTAGAGAAGCTGGTATTTTACAAGTTGGCTTAGGTTGTAGTAGCTATTGTCTACCCTAACAAACTCACCCTTAACCTCAAAATCTCGGCTATAGGTCACGTACATCACATCAGTGCTAACGCTTGCATCCAGAACGGCAAGCTTAACAACGCCTTCTTTTTCAATTACCGAGTTCACCTTGTTGGCAACCGACTGCCCTTGGGTAAGCTCATCTTTATCACATGAGTACGGTAACGCTAAGGAGATAAGCGCTACCAGGTAGACAAAAATCTTTTTCATAAATTATACGGTTTGATGTTAATTTACTGCTAAGATATGCAATTCTGGCTCCATTGCACTTCGCATATAAAATAAACGCCTGTAAGGTGCCTTATATTTTGCCGAGCAAACTCATGAATTGGGTCAATTCCCACCAAGTTCGAGTTTTCCGTTGGTTGCAAGCAAGACAGCATTCTCCAACCAAGGCACCTAGGAGCATTTGACCATTCGAAACAATTACTTTCACATGTCAACCAACAAGACCGATATTGATATTAGCGACATCGAGAGGTCGCTGCACGATGCCATGCGGGGGCTGGTAGAGTAAGGTCCCTACTAAACGCAACCATTATCACGTTACGTGATTTTACATGCTCAAGGCTAACAACTCAAGGTAAAGCCTGCAAATCACACGGGTCTTTCTACTAATCACACGGCATATATCAACATACACAAGACACTTAACCATATACGCACAGATCATAACCACAAACTAACGGTACTTACTCATAATCGCACGAATACTATTAATAAACTCACGGTACATAAACCTAACCGCACGGTTATCATTCACAAACTCACGTCACTTAACCAAAACCTCACGTATCTATCATCAAAACAAACGGTTTTTACCATCAATCACACGGCAAACATTTGCATTGTGGAGCCAGACATACCCAAAGCGGCTCGAAGAAGATAAAAATCCACCTTCAACCAAGTTAACTTAAGCCCATGAACATATCCTTAAAAAACTTGTAGTTAATAGTAGCACCACAACAGCTGCCCTACCCGATTGCCCAAGCGGCACGCTGCTAGGGTGCCTGCCGCGATTGGTGTTGCTAAAATCTTCTCGAGATGAACAATATTAAGATGAAAAAGGTGCTGATTTCGTTGGATTATAATCCAACCGCCGAAAAGGTTGCCGAAACAGGCTACGCGCTCGCCAAAGAAATGGGCGCTGAAGTTTACCTCATCCACGTAATCTCCAACATGGAGTACTACACCTCCACCGTATACTCGCCCATTATGGGGTATGGCGACTTCGGCAACGTGGGCCTGTCAACGGTGTACACCGCCGAGGACCTGAAGGCCGAAACCCAGAAGTACCTCAACAAGTCGAAGGACCACCTCAGCGACGACACGATCCAAACCATCGTGGTCGAGGGCGATTCGGCCGATGCCATACTCGACGTAGCCGCCGATATCCATGCGGATGTTATTGTGATGGGCTCCCACAGCCGGAGATGGCTCGATAAGATCCTGGTGGGAAGCGTAACCGAACGGGTTTTGCACAAGTCCAAGATTCCGCTCTTCATCGTTCCAACCCGAGGATAACTCACATCGGATAAATAAGGAATCAGAACAAAAAAAGAAAGTCGCCCCGGTGAGGGCGACTTTCTGCTATTTGAATAGTCCCAGACTAGAACATCTTCATTTCATCAAGAACGTTCATTACGTTCTTAACCGCCTTAGCGCTGGTTTCAAGCTGAGCTTGCTCTTCAGCGGTAAGCTTAAGGTCGATGATCTTTTCGATACCGTTCTTGCCAAGTACAACAGGTACGCCAAGGGCGATGCCCTTCATGCCGTACTCGCCGTTAAGCATAGCGCAAACTGGGTAAACCGACTTGGTGTCGCGTACGATAGCCTCTACCATTTGGGCAGCAGCAGTACCAGGAGCATACCAAGCAGAAGTTCCTTGAAGAGCTACGATCTCGCCACCACCGTTTTGGGTGCGCTTGATGATCTCCTGAAGGCGATCTTCAGCGATTAGCTGACGTACTGGAATACCGCAAACTGAGGTATAGCTTGGTAGTGGAACCATGGTGTCACCATGACCACCCAAAAGAAGCGCTTCGATGCCGATAGGCGAAACGTTAAGCTCCGATGCGATGAACGCTTTGTAGCGAGCAGTATCAAGGATACCAGCCATACCGAATACGCGGTTTGATGGAACCTTAGCAGCAAGGAATGCAGCGTAGGTCATAACATCAAGTGGGTTCGATACAACGATGATCTTAGCATCTGGAGAATGCTTAATGATGTTTTCGGTAACTTCCTTAACAATCTTAGCGTTGGTCGAAATTAGGTCGTCGCGGCTCATACCGGGCTTACGAGGAAGACCTGCAGTAATAACTACAACTTCAGAACCTGCAGTTTTGTCGTAGCCTTCTGGACCAACACCAGTAACACGGGTGCTGAATCCTTGGATAGGTGCAGTTTGCCACATATCAAGGGCCTTACCTTGAGCAACGCCTTCACGAACGTCAACCAATACAACCTCGTTGCAAAGATCCTTGCGAGCAATCTCGTGAGCACAAGTTGCGCCCACATTACCAGCACCTACAACTGTAATTTTCATAATTTGAATGTTATTTAATTAAAACCTCTCTTCATTTTCAGATTGTTAGCACGACTTATTGCTAACAAATTCACAGCCCAAATATAGGATAGTATTTCAAATATTATCCCTCTATTTTCAAGTTCAACAGCATGTTTTTAACGTATTAAGCTTTCGTAGTCAGCCTCCAGCTCCCTCCCCTTTTCGAAGTCGTAGAGCGACACACGTCGAAGATCGTAGTAGTACCACCAGAAGTTTTCCAGCGTATTTACGAAGTTAGAGTTGGCGTTATCCTTCTCGGAGAGCGCCGTATTCAGGTCGAGCACCGAAATCTTTCCGGCGATGAAGCGATCCATCGACACCTTGTAGCGTATCTGTGCAATGGTATCCGACTTAGCGGCAATCCGGTACTTCTGCCCCATCATGTTAAAGCGCATAACCTTAACAAAGATATTCTGGTCAAACTCTATCTGCGACTGCTCCGTCTTTCCCTTCACCAAATCGAGGTTGCTCTGCGCCATCTTAATCTTTCCACGCCGCTGCCCCCAGTCGATGATGGGCATCGAAATGGTAACCTGTGCCGTTTGCGACGGCTTTACATTTGCATAGGCCCCCTGCAAATCGATAGAGTTCTGGTTAAACCCTATCGAGGCTCTAAGATTAGCGGTAAATCCTGTTTCCCGCCTATTCTCCTCAAGCCAACGCTCTGCCTCAAGCAGCTGCCGGTTAAAGCTAACGATGTCCGGATTATTCTTTCGAGCATGCTCCAGTACTTTCTCGTACGAGAGCACCATCTCCGGAACCTTCGTTGGAACAACAAGCGCCAACTCCCGCTTATCGCTAATTCCTAAAAATGATCTAAACTTATTCTGCGCATCCTCTAGGTCGACCAACCGCTGGCTGTATGCCGACTCAGCGTTTAGCTTCGAGAGCTCCATCTGCATCACGTCGCTCTCCGAAATAGACCCCAACTTAAAGCGTCCTTTGGATATCTTGTAAAGCGTATCCGCATTCCTCAAGTTCACCTTTGCAATCCGAAGATCCTGCTGCGCAATAACCAAATCGAAGAACTTGCTAATAGCCGAAAGTATAACCGTCTCCCGCTTGTACAGGTAGTTCCTTTTGGCTTCCTCATACTTCAGCGGATCAATTCGCCGTTGCCACTTGAGCCAGTTTACCCCAAAAAGATTCTGCTGGTAAGTAATTCCAATGGGTTGAGCCTTGTAAGTCTTTTGAACTAGCGCTTCGAAGTCATCATTCCGCTCAAGGTTTGATTCTATCGAGAAATTTCCACCTGTTAGCCCTACTTTCTGGTTTATCGAAAGCGTCATGGTCTCGTTAAAGTAGTTCTGGGGGGTATACTTCACGCTCCCATCATTCTGCTGAACAGGCGAGATGGTATTGACATATTTAGGGATGGTTCCACTCAGGTTCAACGAAGGCAGAAAGCTTGCTTTGAAGCTTCTATAGTCCCAGTAGGACGAAAGGAAGCTGCTCTTTGCATTTTTCACATCGTTCGACAGTTCAAGAGCAGCATTGATGTAGTTCTCGAGATCATAGACATGAGAATTTCCGTTCTCCTCCTTCTGCCCGTACAAGCCCTTAACGCAAAGCACAGCTATTGCTAACGTAATAGTAACTCTCCTCATAGTATGAATGCGCCTTTACAGCTGCTTAAGGATAAACGAATCTACCTTTTCAGGACGACTTAAGAATATCTCCTCCCCCTTCTTCAAACCTTTAACAATGGCCACCAACTCACTATTTGATCCACCAAGAGCTACCTCCTGCTTCCGTTTATCCTCGGTATAAACGTAGTGCTTCCCCTGCTCGGCCACAATGGCTTTTTGCGGCAGGTAGAGTACATTGTTTAGCGTCGTTAAGCGAAGATCGTTAATGGAAGACATCATTGGGCGCAGCTCCTGCGACGAGTTATGGATTCGAACCATTACGGTATACAACTTCTTACCATCAACCACGCGTGGAAATCCAGATATTTCCTCTATGCGACCATTAAACGAGGTGTTCTCCAAAAGCGGAATCCTAACCTTTGCATCCTGCATAAGCTTCACCTTTGCAAGATCACCCTCTGGCAGTTCAAACGTAGAGTAGAAAGAAGAGCTATTAGGTATTAATGCTACAGTAAGATCATCGGGGGTAATAATACTCCCCGCCTGGCGCTTATTTCCCGACAAATCGGTATAGTAGGTTACAACACCACTTCGAGGAGCACGGACCACTACTGCACCAAGCAACTTTCTTAACTCAAGAGGCTTTTTAGCCGCATTCTCGGCCTTTGCTTGAAGAGCAACAGCGTTGTCCGCAATCTGCTGCATCTTAAACTTCATGTTTTGGTATGCCTGATCGTAGGCAATTTTAGACTTCTCGAATTCCAGTTTAGACTTTTTCTGTGCTGCTGGAGGATCGTAAAACGATTGCTCCATATTAATCTGACTAATCTCCATGTTAATACGAAGCGTCGAGAGATTATATCGTACATCACGAAGTTGGGCTACTGTATCGGAGAGTGCGCGTTGTGCCTGTCCGCTTAAGTCGGCAGCCTCAAGCTCTGCTGCCTTTATCGCATTCACAATGCTCTCCCTGTCGAGAAGCGCAATAGGCTCCCCTGATCTAACCACCTTACCTTCCGGCACAATCGTTTTAATTCGAACTTGTCCGATTACATCCGATTTAGACCTAAATGCAGTAGAAGCAGCAACCTTAATAAAGTCCTTTGCAACAAGTTCTCCATTAGCAACAATGGTAACATCAACATTTCCCTCCTCTACAGCAACAAGTTTAGGCTTACCTGAACTAAAAACATCTGAAGTAAAAACAAAATAGGCTGCAAATCCAACTACAACAACTAAAACTAAGACTAATAGAAATCCCCTCTTCTTCACTCTACTTTTGGGTTTAGATGGTTAGAAAACCGATTGAAGCCCTACAACCTAACATTTACAGATTGCAAATGCTACGGATGTCGCCAATAATTTGACCGGCAAAAGCATCTGCTTCAGCTACAGTAGGAGCCTCTGAGTAAATACGAATAATTGGTTCTGTATTCGACTTACGCAGGTGTACCCAACGATTATCGATATCAATGCGAACTCCATCAATGTCGTTGATCTGACAATCTGCATACTTTGCCTTCATTTTGAGTAGCACATCATCAACATCTATTGCAGGTGTAAGCTCTATCTTATTTTTTGATATGTGGTAAGATGGATATGTCTTACGAAGTTCCAAACAAGTTTTGCCACTCTTTGCCAGGTGTGTAAGGAAAATAGCAACACCTACAAGAGCATCGCGACCGTAATGACTTTCAGGATAAATAACCCCTCCATTACCTTCTCCACCGATAACAGCACCAACCTCTTTCATCTTTGCCACAACGTTTACCTCACCAACTGCCGATGCTGCATATTCTACACCATGCTTAATGGCAATATCCTTAAGCGCTCTCGACGACGAAAGGTTAGATACAACATTACCCTTGGTAATTGAAAGTAGATAATCGGCAACAGCAACAAGGGTGTACTCCTCTCCAAACATAGATCCATCTTCACAAACAAAAGCAAGACGATCAACATCGGGGTCAACAACAATTCCTAAATCAGCCTTTTCTTTAACAACTAGTTGGGCAATGTCCACTAAGTGTTCAGGAAGTGGTTCGGGGTTATGAGGAAACTGTCCATTAGGCTCGCAGTATAACTTTACCACTTCAACTCCCATTCTCTCGAGCAATTCTGGGATAACGACACCACCTACAGAGTTAACAGCATCAACTACCACTCTTAACTTTGCTTTTTTCACGGCATCAATATCAACTGCTTTAAGAGCAAGAACAGAGTCTATATGCTTTTGGCTAAAAGAGGCTTGTTTTACTACTTTTCCCAAGTCGTCTACCTCTGCAAAGAAGAAAGAATCGCTCTCCGCAATGGACAGAATACGTTTACCATCGGCATCTGAAAGGAATTCTCCCTTACTATTAAGCAACTTCAATGCATTCCACTGCTTAGGATTGTGGCTTGCTGTAAGAATAATTCCACCGTCAGCCTCTTCCATAGTAACGGCAACCTCTACCGTTGGCGTAGTTGCTAAGTCAGCATCAACCACATTTACGCCACAACCCATTAAAGTACCAACTACCAAATTGCTAACCATTGGTCCCGAAATACGTGCATCGCGACCGACAACAACCTTAAGGACATCCTTCTTTGTTGATTCTTTTAACCATTGGGCATACGCAGTAGTAAACTTCACTACATCAATAGGGCTTAAACCACTACCAGGCTTTCCTCCTATTGTACCTCTTATTCCTGAAATAGACTTTATTAATGCCATCGAAAAACGTGTTAGAGTGATAAAAAATTGATGTTAGAGTTTGAACTGGTAAATATAGCAAAGTCATCTTTACCCTATCCCCAACCGTTCACCCTTAACATACCTTAATAGTATATATTTAGAAAAGAAGGTGTACATTTCCCCATGAAAAAAACACTACTTTTGTAGGTAAGGAATTCGCAGAGAATGCGAGAAAAACAATCTTAATTCGCTACCAGAATGGAAAATGAATTTTACGAAGAAAGCCCCGAGAAGTCTACGCGCAGAAGCTTCGACAACGAATCGGGCGAGTCTTTCCAAGAAAAACAAAATGAGAAACCTAAAAGAACCATTTCCGATCCAAACAGAGGAGTATTTGAAAGGAAGGTAGATTTCAACCCAAACAGAGAAAGAAACTTTGACCGCGACGACCGTGGTGGAGATCGTAGTGGTTTCAACCGCGAGCGCAACTTCAACCGTGATGACCGTGGTGGAGATCGTGGTGGATTCAACCGTGAGCGCAGCTTCAACCGCGATGACCGTGGTGGAGATCGTGGTGGTTTCAACCGCGAGCGCAACTTCAACCGCGACGACCGTGGTGGAGATCGTGGTGGTTTCAACCGTGAGCGCAGCTTCAACCGCGATGACCGTGGTGGAGATCGTGGTGGTTTCAACCGTGAGCGCAGCTTCAACCGCGACGACCGTGATGGAGATCGTGGTGGTTTCAACCGTGAGCGCAGTTTCAACCGCGACGACCGTGATGGAGATCGTGGTGGTTTCAACCGTGAGCGCAGCTTCAACCGCGACGACCGTGGTGGAGATCGCGGTGGGTTTAACCGCGAGCGCAGCTTCAACCGCGATGACCGTGGTGGAGATCGCGGAGGTTTTAACCGTGAGCGCAGCTTCAACCGCGACGACCGTGGTGGAGATCGTGGTGGTTTCTACTCCCCATTTGAGAAGAAAAAAAGCTACGGCGGAGATTTCAACGATCGAAATGATAACAGCAATCGCACCCTTCGTCCACGTAAAAGCCGTGGGGAAGAGTTTGATCGTCCAAAAATTGGTGCTGGATTAGGTCCAAAATACGTAGAGGAGCCTATTGATCCAGAAGCAGAAATCCGCTTGAACAAGTATATCGCCAACTCTGGTGTTTGCTCACGTCGTGAAGCCGACAACCACATCACAGCAGGTGAAATTACAGTTAATGGAGAAGTAGTAACAACCCTTGGTACCAAGATTAAGATGGGTGATGAGGTTCAATTTAACGGAACCATCATCAAAGGAGAAAAGAAGGTTTACCTCATTCTCAACAAGCCTAAAGGATATGTTACCTCTGTAGATGATCCCCACGCCGAAAAAACGGTAATGGAGCTTATTAAAGGAGCCTGCAACGAGCGCATTTACCCTGTTGGTCGCCTAGACAAATCGACTACAGGCGTTCTTCTCCTCACCAACGATGGAGAACTTACCAAAACGCTTACTCACCCTACCTATAACAAGAAAAAAATCTACCACGTGTTCCTCGATAAGAGAATAAGCGAGGAAGATATGGAGCGTATTGCTACTGGAGTAGACTTAGACGATGGTGTAGCTTATGCTGATGCCATTAGCTACGTTGACGGCAGCGACAAATCGCAGGTAGGCGTTGAAATTCACTCTGGCAAAAACAGAATTATCCGCCGCTTATTCGACACCATCGGATATAAGGTAATAAAGTTGGATAGAGTTTACTTCGCAGGATTAACCAAGAAGGGACTTCCTAAAGGAAGATGGCGTTTCCTAACTCAACGCGAGGTTGGAATGCTCAAGATGGGATCTTACGAATAGTAAGTTTTCGTCACCTAAAAAATAAAAAGAGAGGATGGTTCACACCATTCTCTCTTCTTTTTGGGCACTAGCCTAAAAAGCTGGCTGCTCGCCGGAAGACATGCTTAAAGCCTCCATCAACAGCATCGCCTATAGTAGGCTTCCCAATAATTGGAAACGGTTGCTCGTGCGAGTGGGGAAAAGCAAAATCCACCATCTCAATATTTTTACTGCCAATGCTTCTAAAGAAGGATGACACTCCCGTAGGTGGGATCACCTTATCTTTTAAAAGCGAGATGGCATACACCTGTCCTTTAAATTTCGAAAACATATCGCATCGAAAATCTTTTAGCCTATCCATGTTGAGCATTGAGCGAAAAGCCATAGCAAATCGGTTATCCGCTATAAACACCCCCAGCCGTGTCTGACGAGCAGATTCTTTTTCAAACTCATCATTGTAGTAGCTGAAAATTTTACTAAAGGATGCCTCGTCCATTATCATCTTAGAAACGCCATTCATGTCGTTAAAAAAGGCACCGCCGCAGAACATGAAAAGTCTTGAATTCGAGACAATGTCGTTTGGGTTGGCAATAAAAAGTATCTGGGAAAGAAATGCCCCAATTGAGTAAGCAAAAAAGTCAACTTGGGCATCACCCTTAACGTACGGAATGCTCCCCATTTGAATTTGTTCTAGCAGGCTAACGAGATCGATTGCGCTCTGATAGCCCGATGTAAAAAACCTCAATGGGTCGGACAGCAACCTCCGGCTAAGCGCGATGTTAACAAACGAGGAACTATCGGCTTTGCCATACCTCTGGTTGCAGTCGTTGAGCACCGAAAGCATCGCCCGAGGGTCTGCCCATTCCTTGGGAGCCCTATTTATATGGTACGATATTGGAAATAAAATAACCGCGCTATTGGTAGACCTTGCAAGCTCATCCGCCCAGGGCATGTACTTCATCCAGCTGCGCTCGTTTAGCCCATGCAGCAGCACGATTACCTTATCGTACTTTTTTTCGCCGTTGGGCAAAAAAATGGGGTAGGTGAAGTTGCCGTTTATATCATCGGAATCGGACAAAACGTCCTCCTCCTTGTTAGCGTTTAGCAAAACATCGGGATGGTTTGGCAGCTGAAACCGCTCGATCTTGCCGGAATGGAAGCTTAGGGTGCGAATTTTAAGATCGGCATTAGCAAAATCAACGTTTCCGTTGACTAGGATGTCAATTTTCTTGAAACTATCTAAAGCACTCGTGTACCCCATATCGCTGACGATTAATTTACTAGTTGCAAAGGTAAGGCATCGGTAAGCATCCGTCAACTTTATGGGCTGACGGCAAGGCGGCTGGGGCAAAATTGGGGATATAGGGGTAAGATTGCCGAATATGGGGTGAAATTACAGGAACAATGAGCGTGCTTCTCCCGTATTTTGTATTTATGCCCGAGAAAAATTACATTTGCTAGACAGAGAATAGAAGGCAATACCGATGGTGGATCTACAAAAAACGATACCAAGCTATATTACCGACAAAGGGAATATTGTTAGACTAATATTCTTTACGGCAGCTTTTGCTCTTGTGTTCATCAACATTTACTCTCCTTTTGGAGTAGAGACCTGGTACAACGTTACCCCGCTGCAGCTATTCTTCTACTCCAGCTTGGTTATCCTTACAGGGGTGCTCGTGGTTGTTGCAAGCCGCGTGCTCATGTACCAGATAAGCAAAGCGAGAACGCTGCTGCTGTGGCAGTACCTGCTGTGGATTTTGGCTGAGATAATCTTCATGGCGCTATTCTACACCCTGTACGAATCGGTAATTCTGCACGAGAAAAGGGGCATCCTCGAGCTAGCCAAAGTCTCAATTCAAAATACGGCGCTCATCATTCTGCTCCCCTACTCGGTTCTTTGGTTGTACTTTTCGTGGAAGGAGAATAAGGATAAGCTGGAGGCGCTTATTCAGGGTGACGCCCCCTACGATGCCACCAAGATGGTTGCGTTTCACGATGAAAAGGGGATTCTACGGCTCTCGCTGAAGGCCGAGAACCTTATCTACATAGAGGCGGCCGACAACTACGTAAACATACACTACTACAACAAGGGGAAGGTGTCGAAGTTTATGCTCCGCAACTCGCTAAAGAGGCTAGAGGAGATGTTTGCCAGCTCCGAGATGGTGCGCTGCCACCGCTCCTACATGGTCAACTTCGGGAAGGTGAAGATTATCCGGAAGGATAAGGATGGCCTTAGGCTCGAGCTGGATGTGCCCAATGCCCAAGACCTCCCCGTATCAAAATCGTACGTCGAAAGCGTGATGGCAACTTTCGGAAAGTACTGCCGCTAGGCGCCCTTCGCGCCCAGTGATTTCGCTTTTAAAAATACAGGCTCAGCATTTTGCAGAGGCGATGACTTTATAAAGAGAATTTACCTCTCTTATCTGTTCTTTTTGAAGGGCAAAAAGAACGAAAAACCCTTGGCACAAATTAACTCGCTCGGTCGCGGTGGAATGTCGCCATATCAAATGATTGCTCCTAGTCCTTTCATTGCTGTTGCGCTAATTAGCGTTGTAGCAGCTCCGCTCGCTCAAACAGAATTCGTGCCAGTCTGGTATGGCTGCGCCATGGTATTTACGGGGGAAAGCTAACCTACTCAAGTACGCCTGTCCGCCGTTGGTTAGCCATTCTTCTATTATTTGTTTGATTCAAATTGCAAAAGTTAAACCCCTGCCTTCGCGCCAACGATGAGGAATAGCGGATAGCGACGGCCGTTCTCCCGCTTCATCTCCATAAACACGTCGGAATGGGTTACCGCGAGGCCTGCTGCCCCGAATGCTTGGGCCAGCTGCGCAAGATCGAACCCGTTGTGACCCTCGAAACCCGCGCCATGGAACGAGCCATCCTCGGAAACGAGGTCGACAATGGCCAGCTTTCCTCCTGGTTTTAGGAGCCCAGAAAAGCGGGCAAGAATAGCCGCGTAGTCGGGGATATGGTGCAGCGTCATGGAGGAGAATATCAGGTCGTAGGCCCCGCTAAAGGAGGTATCCGCCGAAAGGTCGACGTTGCAAACCTGCGCATTCGGGAGCTGCTGCTGCGCTAGCTTGGAGGAAAGAACCTCCAGCATCCCCTCGGAGGTATCGATAAAGGTTGCCGTGCCAATCTTCGCGAGCAGCTGCAGCCCCACCAGCCCGGTACCGCACCCGTACTCCATCACATCCATCGAAGGATCGAGCGTCACCGCACCCTCGATGGCGGCTGCTACGCGCTGCGCCTTTTTCACCCGCTGGGGCGTATCCCACTCGGCGGCTCTTGCATTAAAATCGTTCATGTCCATACTCAGCAACGGGGTTAGCCCGAATAGTTAGTGCGCTAAGGTAGCAATTCCCAAATTTTAGTGATGCATTGACTTCGGAGCGGGATCAATTCCTAAATTTTAGTGATGCATTAACCTCGGACCTGGATCAATTCCCAAATTTTGGGGATGCATTGACCTCGAAGCTGAATCAATTCCTAATTTTTGGGGATGCATTACCTTCGATGCTGAATCAATCCCCGAATTTTAAGGATGCATTGACTTCGGAGCGGGATCAATTCCCAATTTTTAGGGATGCATTACCTTCGGAGCTGAATCAATCCGTAAATTTTAGGGATGCATTGACCTCGGAGGTGAATCAATCTCCAAATTTTAGGGATGCATTGCCTTCGGAGCGGAATCAATCCCTAAATTTTAGTGATGCATTGCCTTCGATGCTGAATCAATTCCCAAATTTTAGTGATGCATTACCTTCGGACCTGAATCAATTCCTAAATTTTGGGGATGCATTGCCTTCGGAGGTGGATCAATTCCCAAGTTCTAGCGGATAATGCGCTCCACCCCTCCCCCATCTGCTTATAAAAGCTAAACCAAAAACATTTGCGCCTCTCCCATGTTTTCCCCCACAAAATTAAAAGAAGGAGGACCACAAGCCATGGGAAAATGCGCATGCCAAACAAGAACCACCGCTAAAACCGATACCCCCAAGAAGCGCTGCGGCTGCAACTCGAAGCAGCCCCTGCTAGCCAGCAACCCCGCAGCGGCCATGCAGGCGGCAGGGCAGCTGGCCGACATTTGCCGAATTGCGCCCGAGGAGCAAGAGCACCTACACCAGGTTGTTCGTGTTGACGAGCTCCCCAACGCCACCTACCTAATTCGCATCGAGAAGAAGGGCCTCGAGCCTAGAAGCGGCCAGTACATGGCGCTAAGCGTACCCGGCGATATCCAGACGCGCCACTACTCCATCTACAGCGGCGAAAACGACGAAACGCTCGATTTCCTGATAAAGGAGGTTGACGACGGGATAGTATCCGTTAAGCTGCACCAGTTTAAGCCCGGCGATAAGGTGCTAGTAGAGGGCCCGTGGGGGCATTTTAGGGTAAGGCCCAGCGATGTTGGCACCAAGAGGTTCCTGTTCGTTGCCTCGGGAACCGGGATATCGCCATTCCACAGCTTCATCAAGTCGTATCCAGGCCTAGACTACCAGCTGCTACATGGCGTGAGGTACGGCAACGACCGCTACGGGATGGACGAATACCCAAAGAAGCGGTACGTAGCCTGCACCTCGCGCGACGGGGAGGGTGATTTTCGGGGCAGAGTTACCGACTACCTAAAGGCCAACCGGGTTGAGCCTGGTACGCTCTGCTACCTCTGCGGGAATAACCAAATGATTGAGGATGCCATCGCCATCCTTCAGTCGCAAGGAATAAAGGAGAGCGAAATCTATACGGAGATATTCTTTTAGCCCGGCCATAAGTTCCATTTCTGCAGCGGCGGAGAGGTGCTCGCGCACCTTTTCGCCGCTTTTTCGCCAGCCAAGGCCACACCTTAATAAAACAATCGATTTAGCGCCTATCCCCTTTTAATTTTGAAGTCCAACCTGCACATACAGCTCATCTCAATAACCGACATCAATAAAATTCTTGTTTTTTAGCACTTTACAGTTCGCTTGCAGACAACCTTCCACCGTTAAGTATAGCTATAAAACAGCGCATTGCCGAACATCGGTAAGCAGAAACAGCTATCATTGCATCCGTCATAACGAACAAAGAGATGAACAAGTCCCTACAAGTAACAAGTTGGTTTTACTTTTTTTACTACTTCTTTTTTTACGAAAGAGGGGGCTTGGCTATTGCGCGATAAGATCGACACAAAAATAGAGCAAGCCCCAGCAATGGGGCTTTTCTTTTTTTAAAACCATAAGCAGATGCAAAACGTACAAAACATAGAAACAACGAGGGCAGAGCAGCAGGTGCGGTTACGTTCGCTATTTAGCGCTTCGTATTTCTACTTTTTCTACTACTGGAGAAAGAAGGGACTTTTATGTGCGTGCTAGCATCAGAATAGCAACACCGAGCATAAAGGTCCCACACGCGTGGGGCCTTTTTTTATATCCGACCAAAAAGACAAAAACAAATGATACTAGAGTACGAATCGCCATTAAGAGTAGCCATACAGGGGGTAAGAGGGGCCTTCCACGAGATCGCCGCAAGAGAAACCCTTGGTAACGATATCATCCCCGTAGAATGCCTAACCTTCCGCGAGCTGGTTGCCGCAACCGAATCGGAGAAGGTTGATGCCGCTCTTATGGCCATCGAGAACTCCGTAGCAGGCGGCATCCTGCCCAACTACGCGCTGCTCCGCAACTCGGAGCTGCAGATTGTCGGCGAGGTTTACCTGCGCATCGTACAGAACCTGCTAGCCCTACCCGGCGAAACGGTAGAGTCCATCAAAGAGGTGGAATCGCACCCCATGGCCATACAGCAGTGTACCGACTTCTTGGGAGAGCATCCCGAGTGGAAGATCATCGAGTCGGAAGACACCGCTCTTAGCGCACGTAAGATATCGGAGGGTGAAATCCGGGGAAAGGCAGCCATTGGCTCGTCGCTAGCTGCCGAGCTGTTCGGGCTTAACATCCTTGCTCCCGAAATAGAATCGAACAAGGAGAACTATACCCGCTTCCTCATCCTTACAAAAAAGGATGGGAAGATACGCAACACCACCTCCAACAAGGCCAGCATCTGCTTCTCGGCCAAGCACGAGCCAGGAGCCCTAGCCGACATCCTTAAGGATATTGCCGACTGCGGCGTAAACCTTTCCATGCTCCACTCCCTGCCCAAGGTTGGGGCTAAGTGGGAGTATATCTTCCACGCCGACCTTGTGTACGATAGCTACATGCAGTACCTACAGGCCGTGAAGACGCTCAACGAAACAGCCACCTACTTTAAGGTGCTGGGCGAATACCAAGCTGGATCAGAAATATTTTAATGCATAAGAAATAGCAACACCATGCACGTAAAACCATCGAGTAGGATTGGGAAGGTAAGCGAATACTACTTCTCGAAGAAGCTAAAAGAGATTGACCAGATGAGGGCCAACGGCACCAAGGTCATCAACCTTGGCATTGGCAACCCCGACTTGAAGCCTTCGGCCGCAATGATTGAGGGCGTTTGTGAAACCAGCCGAAAGAGCGGCGTCCACGGCTACCAGAGCTACATTGGCAGCCCCGTTCTTCGCCAGGCCTTTGCCGATTTCTACCACCGATACTACGGCGTGACGCTAAACCCATCCAACGAGATTCTTCCGCTAACGGGATCGAAGGAGGGCATCATGCACATCTCCATGGCCTTCCTCGACGAGGGCGACGAGGTGCTGGTACCCAACCCCGGCTACCCCACCTACACCTCGGCCACCAAGCTGGCTGGTGGCGTTCCTGTGGAGTACAACCTCACCGAGGAGAACGGGTTTCACCCCAACTTCGAGGAGATTGAGCAGCGCGATCTATCAAAAGTAAAGTTGATGTGGGTGAACTACCCCCACATGCCAACGGGTGCTAAGGCTACGAGGAAGCTGTTCGAGCAGCTGGTGGCGTTCGGCAGGAAGCACCAGATACTCATCTGCCACGACAACCCCTACAGCTTCATCCTAAACAAGGAGCCGCTAAGCCTGATGGCCGTTGAAGGGGCCAAGGAGGTGGCGCTGGAGCTCAACTCGCTAAGCAAGTCGCACAACATGGCCGGATGGCGCGTGGGGATGCTGGCAGGAAGCGCCGAACACCTTAGCGCAGTGCTCACCTTCAAGAGCAACATGGACTCGGGTATGGCCCTGCCCATTCAGATGGCCGCTGCCGCTGCGCTGAGCGCCGACCAGAATTGGTTCGACAGCATCAATGCCGAGTACGCCAAAAGGCTGGTGCTGGCCGAGGAGATTGCCCGAAAGATAGGCTGCAAGCTACCCAAGGAGCATTCTGGAATGTTCCTATGGATAAAGATTCCCGACAGCGTGGAGAGCGCCGAGGCAATGGCCGACAAGATCCTCTACCAAAAGGGCATCTTCATCACGCCGGGATCGATCTTCGGATCGAACGGCAGCCGATTCCTGCGCATCTCGCTCTGCGCCGATGAGGCAACCCTAAAGGAGGCCGCCGATATACTTAGCACGTTTAAACTAGAGGAGTAACCTCCTCGTTAAGGCTCTAAGTTTTATCAGGGCAACTCCCCTCCTTCTTAAGGAGGGGTGCCCGTAGGGCGGGGAGGTTCGAAATCATATAATAGATGCAAGTCAACCACCCCCGGCTGCGCCGACCCCTCCTTAAAAAGGAGGGGAATAGCACCGAATAAAAGTTCGCAAAACTATTGAATTTATAGCCTCTAGTTGCGATCTCAAAAAAAGAAAAGAACGAAAAATGAACATTACAATAATCGGATTAGGCTTAATTGGAGGATCGATGGCCATCGACTTTAAGCATATGGGGCATCGGGTGCTAGGCGTCGAAGCCAACCCCTTTCACCAGCGCGAGGCCATGGATCTTGGGCTGGTGGAGCAATGCCTCCCGCTCGATCAGGCCGTAGCACAGTCGGACGTGGTGGTGGTTGCCGTACCCGTAGGAGCAACACCAGCCGTTATTAAGGAGGCGCTGCAGCATCTTCAGGCAAATGGCGTTATCTTTGATGTTGGCTCGACCAAAAAAGGTATCTGCAAGGCGTTGGAGGGGCATCCTCGCCGCGAGCGGTTCGTTGCCGCCCACCCCATTGCAGGAACCGAGTACAGCGGACCGTCGGCAGCGCACAGCGGCCTATTCTACCGCAAGTTGGGCATCATCTGCGATAGGCAAAAAAGCGCCACCGATGCCGTAGACTGCGTGGAGGACCTGTTCGTGCAGCTGGGCATGGAGCTCAAGCGCATCGACTCCGACGAGCACGACAAGCACCTGGCCTACGTGTCGCACATCTCGCACCTATCGTCGTTTACGCTGGGGCTTACAGTGCTCGACATCGAGAAGGACGAGCGTTCGATCTTCGACATGGCCGGCAGCGGTTTCGCCTCAACGGTCCGACTGGCAAAGAGCTCGCCCGAGATGTGGGCGCCCATCATGCTCGAAAACTCAGAGCACCTGCTGGAGGCGCTCGACAGCTACATCGACAACCTCAACAAGTTTAAGGAGCGCATCCTTAACCGCGACGAGGAGGGGCTAAAGGAGCTGATGCGCGAGGCCAACCGAATTAGAAGGGTACTGGAGAAGAGAAGTTAAAGGAAGAAGCACAAGCCCTGAAAGGGCTAGACTGAAATTGGCGAAAAGCAAGGTGTTAGACGAATGGAGTAGATTAAGAAGCAACCACTTCGAGAATCTAGGCAGAGGCAGAAGATACTACGTAGAGACGTTGCACTGCAACATCTCTACCTCCCGGTAACCCTGACAGGTTTTGAAAACCTGTCAGGGTTACGACCCGAAGATTGGCTCACCGGATATAAGGTTACCAGACCAGTCTTAAGGAGGCCTCTCAGGATTAAGCGAAGATGTCTAACATCTAAAGTCTTAAAACGTAATGAAACAAACAAAAACATCATACAATGGCAGCAAACGAGCTTAAAGATTTGATTCCAATGACCGAATGGTTACCGGGAATCAAGAGACCGCTAATCATCGCAGGACCTTGCAGCGCCGAGAGTCCCGAGCAGCTAATGGAAACCGCAAAGGCCATTAAGGCCCTTGGCCAGGTGGATATCTTCCGCGCTGGCATATGGAAGCCCCGCACCTTCCCCAACAACTTCGAGGGGGTAGGCAGCATCGGCCTAGAGTGGCTTCGCGAGGTGAAGAAGGAGACCGGTCTACCTGTTGCCACCGAGGTAGGCTCGGTGAAGCACGTGTTCGAGGCCATCAAGTACGGCGTCGACCTCATCTGGATTGGCGCCCGCACCACGGCCAACCCCTTCGCCATGCAGGAGATCGCCGAGGCGCTTCAGGGGGTAGACATCCCCGTGCTGGTGAAGAACCCGCTTAGTCCCGATCTCGAGCTGTGGGATGGGGGCATCACCCGCATCTACGCAGCCGGCATCCGCAAACTCGGCGCCATCCACCGCGGCTTCTCCACCTGGGGCAAGAGCGACCTGCGCAACACCCCCCACTGGCAGGTACCCATCGAGCTAAAGCGCATCCACCCCAACCTGCCCATCATCGGCGACCCCAGCCACATCTGCGGAAACCGCACCATGATTGCCGACATCGCGCAGCGCGCCATGGATTTCAACCTCGATGGGTTGATGATCGAGAGCCACTGCAACCCCGACGAGGCGTGGAGCGATGCCAAACAGCAGGTTACCCCTGCCCGATTGGGCGAGATCCTCAGCGGGTTGAAGATGAAAACCGAGAGCACCAGCGATGAGAAATTTATTCGTACCTTAGATGAGCTCCGCTCGCAGATCGACATGTACGACGACCAGATCCTAAACATTTTGGAAGCCCGCATGAAGATCGCCGAGAAGATTGGCCTCTGCAAGAAGGAAAACAACGTGAGCATCCTGCAGACAGCCCGCTGGAGCGACATCATCAACAAGATGGTTGAGAAGGGAGCTGGCAAGGGGTTAAGCGATAAGTGTATCTCCGAAATCTTCCAGTCGATCCACGAGGAATCCATCAACCATCAGATTAACGTAACCAGAGACTAAAGGACAATGGTAGAGGTAAAAGTTAAGGGCACCTACGCCGATTCGTCGATCCTTGTCGGCGAATCCATCACGAGCATCTCCAAGCACCTCCCCGCATCGGGGGTGTTTGTGCTAACCGACGATAAGGTGAAGAGCCTTTACGGAAAGCACTTCGAGAGCCACCCAACCTTTACCATCGGGCAGGGCGAGAGTAACAAGACGTTGCAAACGGTGGAGCAGATCTACCGCTGGCTGCTCGACAACGACGCCGACCGCAGTTCGTTTATCCTAGCCGTTGGCGGCGGCATCGTGTGCGATGTGGCGGGCTTCGTAGCCTCCACCTTCATGCGCGGCGTTCGCTTCGGCTTCGTCTCCTCCACCCTCCTCTCGCAAGTCGATGCCAGCGTTGGCGGTAAGAACGGGGTAAACCTCGAGGGCTTTAAGAACATCGTTGGATGCTTCAACCAGCCCGAGTTCGTGATCTGCGACCCACAGATGCTCCTCACCCTCGACGAGCGCGACTACCGCAGCGGCCTTGCCGAGGTGGTTAAGCACACCCTCATTGCCGATGCCGCAATGTTCGCCTACATCGAGCAAAACGCAGACAGGCTGCTGGCCCGCGACGCCGAAGCCATCAACCGCGTGGTGGAAAACTCGGTTCGCATAAAGGCTAATATTGTTTCGATGGATGAGCGCGAAAAGGGCGAACGCCGCAAGCTCAACCTCGGGCACACCTGGGGGCACGCCGTCGAGAAGTTAACCCACCTACCCCACGGCGAGGCGGTAAGCATCGGGATGATGTTCGCCGCGCAGCTGTCGGCACAAAAGGGATTGATGAGAACCGACGAGGTGCAGCGGCTCAAGGCTCTGCTCGAAAAGTTGCAGTTGCCCATATCGGCATCGTTCGATAGAGAAACCGCGTTCGGCTACATGCTAAAGGATAAGAAGAAGGAGAAATCCACCATACACTTCGTGCTGATGGAGGGCATCGGCAGCACCCGCGTGGAGCCGCTTAGCACCACCGAACTGCAGGATTGCTATAAAAAGATGGAGGCCGCGCTATGATCTGCATCAGCTACGGCACCATCGCCCTAAACGACCTACTCGAAAAGTTAAAGACCACCCGCATGGCCGAGATTCGCATCGACCTGCTGGGGCTTACTAAGGATGAGATAGCAGCGGTATTCCGCTCGCACCCCAACCTCATTGCCACCTGCCGCCCCGATACGATGGGTATAGATGCGCAACGCGAGCTGCTGCTCACCGCCGTCGAAAGCGGCGCAGCCTACGTAGATGTGGAGGTAGAGGCGCCATCATCCTTCAAAAAGAAGATGGTGGAGGCCGCTCACGCCAAGGGCTGCAAGGTTATCGTATCGTACCACAACTACACCGAAACGCCCAGCCGAGAAACGTTGCTAGGCATAATGGTGGAGATGGTGGACGATGGTGCCGACATCCTGAAGCTTGCCACCATGGCCAACAGCGCTGCCGATGCGGCACGCATCCTATCGCTCTACGAGAATCCGATAAAGCCGATGGTGGCGCTGGCAATGGGCGAGGCAGGAAAGGTAACCCGCATAGCCATCCCGCTACTGGGAGCACCATTTACCTTTGCCGCCCCCGAAGGTGCAGCCACCGCGCCCGGCCAGCTAACCGACATCGGAATGAATACCATCTATAAAACTATTGGCCATGAAGAGTAAGTTGATGGCCGTTTTTGGCAATCCCATCCTGCACAGCAAAAGTCCGCTGATGTTTAATGTGCTCTTGGGCGAGAGCGGCTTCTACACGCGCATCAGGGTACAGTCGGGCAAAGATGTTGCCGAGGCAGCACGCCACCTGAACCTTGCCGGAGCCAACATCACGGCACCCTTTAAGGAGGATATCCTTCCCTTTGTTGATGAGCAATCGGAGGAGGTAACCATGATTGGCGGCGCCAACACGCTTGCCAACAACAACGGCCACCTCACCGCCTACAACACCGACTGGTACGGCGCAACGCAGGCCATTAAGCAGAGCGGGCTATCTTTAAAAGGATTGAAAGTGGTACTTCTTGGGTTGGGCGGAGCAGGAAAAGCCGTAGCCTACGGGCTGGTTAAGGAAGGTGCCGATGTTACCCTTGTAAACCGGACGGCATCGAAGTCAGTAGAAGTATCACGCAAGCTAGGCTGCAGAATGGGAAGGTTAGAAGAGCTGCCAATACTCATTGCTGATGCGGAACTCTTCGTATCGGTGCTAAGCCCATCGGCAAAGATTCCAATCAGCCATCTACCTAAAGGACTTTGGATATTCGACGCCAACTACCACGCATCGGCGCTGGTAGAGATGGCAAAAAAGAACGGCAATCCAGTAGTAGACGGTAGCCAGTGGCTGCTACATCAGGCGGTAAAGTCGTACGAGCATATCTTTGGCACAACGCCATCGGTAGAGGTGATGGAACAAGCGCTTGAACAGCCCCGCAGCACCAGCATTAAGGTTGTAGCCATCTGCAACGTGGCAGAATCAAAACAGATTAGCGAAGAACTTTGGGCTGCACCTAAAGTAGATGCAGAAAGCATCATAAACCTACATCAACCCGATTTGGTAATTTACACACCAACGCTAAGCATTAGCGAGGTTGAAGAAATCTATAATGATGAAAGAAGTAAAGCCTTCGGAAGTTAAGGGAACCGTATGCATCCCTGCATCGAAAAGCGTGGTGCAGCGTGCCGTTGCTGCGGCAATGCTGGCGCGTGGCACCTCCATCATACACAATCCCAGCACCTGCAACGACTGCTTGGCGGCGCTCAACATGGCCCGTCAGCTGGGTGCAACGGTGGTTGAGGAATCCAACAGGTGGATCATTTCGGGAGATTTTCGTCCGAGCAACACGGAGCTATCGTGCGGCGAGGCGGGCTTAAGCATCCGCATGTTCACCCCCATCGTTTCGACGTTGGCTACCAAGCAGACGCTAACCGGACATGGTTCGCTTACCACCCGACCAATGGGAGGGCTTGAAGAGGCCATCAACCAGTTGGGAGCATCGTGCCAAACCACCAACGGGTTGCTTCCCATTACCGTTCAAGGTCCGATGATGGGCGGCACTGCCAACATCGATGGCTCGTTGAGTTCGCAAATACTTACTGGGCTGCTAATGGCTGCCCCGCTTGCCAAGCAGGATGTTACCCTCAACGTAGCCAACCTCAAGAGCCGCCCCTACATCGACATGACCATTGAGGTGATGCAGCAGTTTGGCGTGGAGGTGGAGAACGACAGCTACCAGCACTTCCGAGTAAAGACAAATCAACAATATAAGCCCTACGAGCTACGTGCCGAGGGCGATTGGAGCGGTGCTGCCTTCTTCCTAGTTGCCGGGGTGATTGCGGGTAAACTACGGGTGGAAAATTTATCGTCAGCCTCCAAGCAGGCCGATAAGGAGATTATTGCGGCTATTAAGCTAGCAGGAGGTAAGATTACCGAGGGCAACGGCTTCTTTGAGGTGGAGAAATCGCCACTAAAAGCCTTCTCGTTCGATGCAACCAACTGCCCAGACCTATTTCCTCCGCTTGCCGTGCTGGCCGCCGCTTGTAAAGGAAGAACGCTACTGAAGGGCGTATCACGCCTAACGCACAAGGAGAGCAACCGCGCCTTAGCCATCCAGAACGAATTTGCCAAGGCGGGCATCATTGTAGAAATTGAGGGCGACGAGATGTATATCAAGGGAGCAACGCCCCAAGCCTGCACCATGGAGTCGTACAACGACCACCGCATGGCGATGGCTGCGGCAACGCTGGCGCTGATTGCATCGAAACCTATTGGCATAACCACGCCGGAATGCGTTGCCAAATCATACCCAGAATTTTGGGAGCATCTGGAGAGTGTGATGGAACACTGATAACGCTGATGAAACAGATTCTCACAGATAATCTATTAACCACAAAGGGTACAAAGAACACAAAATCTCTGTGTCCTCTGTATCTCCGTGCCTCTGTGTTTCTTTTCTAAAGTCTATAATCTATCATCTAATATCTACAAAGAAATGAACTCATTTGGAAGACTGTTTAGGGTAACCATATTTGGCGAGTCGCACGGCGCATCGGTGGGCATTAACATCGACGGATGCCCAGCAGGCATTGCCCTCTCGGAGGCCGACCTGATGGCCGACCTAGCCCGTAGGAAAAGCGGCGCCAAGGGTACCACGCCACGCAGCGAGGAGGATCTACCTGAGATCATCTCGGGCGTATTCAACGGGCATACCACGGGAGCACCCATCACCATTATATTCAGAAATACCAACACCATCTCCAAAGATTACTCGAACCTTGTTACCTCGCCCCGCCCAGGCCATGCGGACTACGTGGCACAGGAGAAGTACAAGGGATACCAGGATTACCGCGGAGGGGGACACTTCTCGGGGCGCGTTACCCTTGGGCTCGTTGCCGCTGGGGCTATCGCCAAGGAGGTGCTTGAGGGCGTTACCATCGGCGCGAAGCTGGTATCGGTAGGCGGGCGTACCGACATCGATGCAGTGATCGACGAGGTGGTGGCTACGCACGACTCGGTGGGCGGCGTGGTAGAGTGCCGCGCTGCGGGGCTTCCCGTAGGCTGGGGCGAACCCTTCTTCGACTCGGTGGAGTCGGCCATAGCGCACATCGCATTTGCCATACCCGCCACCAAGGGCATCGAGTTTGGCTCGGGATTCGCCGCCGCCACCATGCGCGGCAGCGAGCATAACGACGCCATCATCACCCCCAATGGAAAGACCGCATCGAACCATGCGGGAGGCATCAACGGAGGTATCAGCAACGGAAACGAGCTGGTGTTTAGGGTGGCGATAAAGCCTACGTCGAGCATAGGGGTGGCCCAGCAGACCCTCAACCGCGAGACGGGCCAGGTGGAGGAACTAATGATTAAGGGGCGTCACGATGCCTGCATCGCCCTACGCGTACCCGTGGTGCTGGAGGCCGCTACGGCCATCGCGCTTGCCGATCTTTCGCTCGTAGCCAAGGCTTACCTGTAGGATTGCCTCGACGGAGGCATCTGCGACAGAGAAGGCGATATCTTCCATGAGGATGGAGGCATCGAACGAGTGGAAATCGACATCTACCATGTGGGTGAGAGCATCGGACGACTAGAAATCGACATCTACCGTGTGGGTGGAGGCATCGGACGACTAGAAATTGACATCTACCATGTGGGCGAAGGCATCGGACGACTAGAAATCGATATCTACCATGTGGGTGGAGGCATCGGACGGCCAGAAATCGATATCTACCGTGTGGGTGGAGGCATCGGACGAATGGAAATCGACATCTACCATGTAGGTGGAGGCATCGGACGACTAGAAATTGATATCTAACATGTGGATGGAAGCATCGGACGACTAGAAATCGATATCTACCATGTGGGTGGAAGCATCGGACGGGTGGAATTTGAGACCGAGCATGGAGACGCGTTTAAAGCGCATCACCACAAATGAAAAGCGCCCTTTTGGGGCGCTTTTTCGTTAACCAAATTTCTGATTTGCTAAAACAACCACGTTTTCAATCAGGATATATTCTGCTTCACAAGCCACATCGCAAAACGAGGTCGTGCGACTTGTACCTAGCTACTTGATACGACAGGGGGCTACCTCTCGCTGCTAATCAGGCTACGACCTGCGTTAATCAGGCCCTGTAGCGGAGCCGTAAGGTCGAGGCTGGGGGTCATTGCGCGGCTTGAGCCAAATGCGCTGAACGAGCTGCCTACAATCGAAGGCAGCTGGGCCATTTGATCCTTCACCGCGCTGGCGCTTGCCTTCAGCTCCGAGTAAACCTGCTTGTTGAGGTCCTGGGCTAGGGCTTCTTCGCCCAGCAGCGGCCTATAGCTGGTAGCCATCAGGCCAACACAGGCAAGAAACATCACCCCGCTGAATGCCGTTACAGCTAGCATTACTCGGTCGGTACGATTGGTTACAAGTGCTTTCATTGTTGATGGTATTAGCGGATTTTTATCGCACCCTAGATGTTGTGGTATTATGCACCCAGCCAATAGAGGATTCTTTGGACTGCGAGATGTTTACCCTACTGCTACCCTCTACATCAACCCCTGTCAGGATGGCGGTGTCGCCTAGAAGGATATCCCACGCCTTAACGTTAACGCCTCCCCTTAGGGTTGTCAGCGACTTCCCCTTGCCCACAAAGTGGAGGGATTTGGCCGTAAGGTCGCTCACGGACACCTCTGCCGTTCCCGAAACCTCGAAGGTTAAGCTGTCGGCGACCATGGCGTCGATGGTACAGAAGGCGCTATTGAGCTCAAATCTCTGGGCTCTTGGTAACTCTACAATAACTTTGTTGACACAGCTATCCGCCTTGGTAATGCTTAGGATGCCGCCTTGTTGTGCTACGTTAACGGTTCCCTTGCCGCTATTCTCCACCCATACGCTTGTCTTAGCCGAAGAGGTGAACTTAACATGAACATTGAGTTTGCTGTTGCCGTCGATGTGCAAGGTATGGCAAGGGTTAAAGGTGAGCTCCTTCATGCCAGACTTACTCTCGCCGACATCGGCGCTACGCTCGCTGGCCGTCTTAACGGTGCGCACCGCCTTGTTAACAACAACGGCTGTAATCACAACCGAAAGGGCTACAAATGATAGTATGAGGATATTGCTTGTTTTCATACGGTTGTATTATTTGGTAAGGTTAACCTTGTATTCGTTGTACATGTGGCTCAGCTCGTCGAAGCTGATGTCGAGCTGAAAGATGCTCTTGAAGAAGTTGGGGAGCGAGTCGGTGATGAACTCCTCGCGCAGCAGGCTCTTCACCCGCTGCACGGCATCCTCGGCCACGAAGTAGCCAATGCCCCTCTTGTTGTAGATGATTCCGCGGCTCTGCAGGTGCTCGAAGGCGCGCATGGCGGTGTTGGGGTTCACCTCGAGCTCTACGGCCAGCTCGCGGATGGAGATGATCTTCTCGTTGACCTTCCACTTGCCCATCATGATGCTATCGCACATGTAGTCGGCAATCTGGATGTATATCGATTTGGTACTGCTGAATTCCATGGCTACATGTTTTTAGATTTGCTTTTCTGATAGCCTGAAGTAGGCCACTGTCCAGAAGAAGGGAGGCAGAAGCCAAAGAAGGTATTTTAATCCTACCATTTCGAACTTCTCGGGTCCTAGGTCTAGATGAATACCTTCCGAGTGGTCGACAAAAGCACTAAGCCCTTCGTAGTTTATCCGGATGATGATGCCACCCACAGCAATAAGAATCCCGTAGAAGAGCACAATAGCAAGAGTTGTTTTCAGCAGGCTGCGCTTGCCAAACCAGATGGAGCCCAGCATGTACACCGACTGAACAATCAGGAAGGGACGGAAAGAATTGGCCATGCTGCCGGCATCGAACTCCAAAAAGGACTGCATCCTAACCAGCCCCGTGGCGTTTATGCCCGCGTAGAAGAGGCCATCTACCGCCAGAAAAATCAGGAAAAAAGCAATAGGGAATATCACCGAGGTGTAGAAGATGGCATTTAGCAGCTTTTCCAGCTGGGAAGCCGGTGTCGCAAGATAGGCCATACCTTTAATCTTACCCTTCGTTTCAGCGAAAGCCCTATCGGCATAAATAATTCCAAGGACAACGATTCCCACAATAAATACAACCTTTTGGGTCTCGGTTGAAATGCTTCCGGTGGTTGCTGCAAGCCCAAAGATTACGGCAAACACCGCAGCCAACCCTAGTATTTCGTAAATGGTTGACGATTTGCTATCGAGGAATCTCTTCCTTACAAGAAGTCCAAATCGGTTAAAGTCGAATATGTTGCTTTTCATGGTTACGGCTTATTTGTTGTTAAACACTTGTTGAATGGTACCCTTTTGCGCCAGCACCGAGTTGAAGAGGATTTCCATATCGAGCTTGCTGGCCTCGCCGTTGGCGTTGTGGAACACCCCGGTAAATCCCCGTAACGACGATTCTCCGTAGATAGCCGTAGGTGCCAGTTCGGCATCAACAGTCTTAAACACCAGCTTATCGGTGATGGCATCAACAGGTTGGTTAAGGGCAACCACGCCTTCGTCGAGCACGATGACGGTATCGATAAGGTTGTCGAGGTCTCGTACCTGGTGGGTGGAGATGATGATGCAGCGCTCTTCGGTTGCCACAGATGCTACAATCTTACGGAACTGGCTTTTCGAAGGGATATCAAGCCCGTTGGTTGGCTCGTCGAGGATAAGCACCGAGCAGTTAGTTGCCAACCCAAAGGCGATGATGGCCTTCTTCTTTTGCCCGTACGAAAGGCTCGACAGTTTCTCGTCGTACCCAATTTCGAACTCCCTAATGTAGTTCAGGAAGCTGCCCAAGTCGAATTTGGGGTAAAAAGGAGCAGTAGAAGCTACGAAATCGCGTATGCGCAGGTCGTTGGTGTGAATATCCTCCGAGATGTAGAAGATATCGCTCAAAAAGTTGGGCTCACGTTTTTTAGGTGTATACCCTAGCACCACGCAGCTCCCGAAGGTTGGGAAAAGCATTCCTTGGATTACCTTAAGCAAGGTGGTTTTACCGGCGCCATTCTTGCCAAGCAAGCCGTATATATGCCCTGCCTCGAGGCCTAAAGAAAGATCTCTGAAAAGCATCTTCTTTTTACTGTAGCCAAACTGCAAGTTTTTGATGTCAATCATTACTTATTGTTTTAGTGTTCTACTTTACTAGTACAATGCAAATATAGAACACTACTTTTTACTATCGCAATACTTTTGATATTTTTTTTGCTGATTTTTAAAAATATTTTATTTTTCACTGATTTTATGGATGATACGAATGCGTAAAATCTCCCCTCCCCCAGTAAAAAGACATCCGCAAGAGCAAAAAATGAGCTCTAGCAGGTGTATGAGGCACCTCATTTGCCCGCCTTTTCTCCCAAAAAAGATGAGCAGCAACAAGTTTTTCGCGAAAAGATTGTCTACTTAATTACATGCGCACGATTTACCAGCATTCCTTTTGGGCGAATCGTACCTTTTTGTTTCTTTGATCCATCATTAAACAAGAGGAAACTCAACAAGCTGTTATAAACATAAAACCGCACAAAACTGTGAAAAGAATTCTGATTATGGCTGCAAGTACCGCCATGCTTTTAGGAGGATTTGAGGGTAAGTCCCAAGACAATCCGTTCTTTAGCGAGTTTAAGACTCCACATCAGGTGCCCGACTTCCAAAAGATTAAGTTAGAGCACTACCTCCCTGCCTACCAAGAGGCCATTAAGCAACACGATGCCGAAATTACAGCTATCGTAAACAACAAGGCAAAGCCAACCTTCGAGAATACCATTGTAGCCCTCGACAACAGCGGCGAAATGCTAGGCCGCGTGGGCGGCACCTTTGGCAACATGATGGGCACCGATGGAGATAAGGCCATGCGCGACTTGGCTAAGCAGCTCACCCCGCTTACCTCTAAGCACTACGACGACATCAACTTCAACGAAGGGCTCTTTAAGCGCGTTGAGGCTGTTTACAACAATAAAAAGATTACCAGCAAGCTAAACACCGAGCAGAAGATGCTTCTTGAAGAAACCTACAAGGACTTCAAACGTGCAGGTTCTGGTCTTCCTGCCGATAAGGTTGCCCGCCTTCGCCAAATTAACGGCGAGCTGTCAATGCTGTCGCTTAAGTTTGGCGATAACAACCTTGCAGAAACTAACAACTTTAAGCTAGTTCTCGAAAATAGGAACGACCTAAAGGGGCTTCCACAAAGCGTGGTTAATGCTGCTGCCATAGATGCTAAAAAGGCAGGGCTAGAAGGCAAGTGGGTATTCACCCTGCAAAAGCCTAGCATGATTCCTTTCCTTCAGTACTCCGAAAAGCGCGACCTACGCGAGCGCCTCTACAAGGGCTACCTCAACCGCGGCAACAACTACAACGAGAACGACAATAAGGAGGTAATCAAGCAAATTCTTACCCTATCGAAGGAGCGTGCCAACATTCTGGGCTTCGAAACTACCGCCGACTACATCCTCGACGACCGCATGGCCAAGAACCCTGACAACGTGTACAAGCTGCTTAAGCAGGTATGGACTCCAGCCCTTGCTGTTGCCAAAAGAGAGATCGCTGACATGCAGGAGCTGGCTAAGAGCGAAGGCATGAACGAGCCTCTTCAATCGTGGGACTGGTGGTACTACTCCGAGAAGGTACGCAAAGCCAAGTACGACTTGGACGAGGAGCAGCTTCGCCCCTACTTTAAGCTCGAGAATGTTCGCGAAGGCATCTTCTACGTTGCCAATAAGCTTTACGGCTTAGAGTTTAAGAAGATCACCGACATCCCTGTACCAAACGAGGAGCAAACCGAGGCTTTCGAGGTTACCGAAAAGGGCAAGCATGTGGGCATCCTATACATGGATTACCACCCACGTGCCACCAAGCGCGTAGGTGCATGGTGCACCAGCTTCCGCCGCCAATCGAATGTTGATGGAAAGTATGTAACGCCAGTGGTATCTATCGTATGTAACTTCTCGACACCAACCGCCGATGCTCCTGCCCTACTCAACGCCGACGAGGTAGAAACCCTCTTCCACGAGTTTGGTCACGGCCTACACAACCTGCTATCGAACGTTCACTACAAGGGTCTTGCAGCAACCCAAGTTCCACGCGACTTTGTTGAGCTTCCATCGCAAATTGACGAGCACTGGGCATTCCAACCCGAGGTGCTTAAGGTTTACGCCAAGCACTACAAAACTGGCGAGGTTATTCCTGCCGAGCTAATTGCTAAGCTAGACAAGAGCGGCAAGTTTAACCAAGGATTTGCAACCGTTGAGTACATTGCTGCTGCAATTCTTGACCTCGACTACTACACCCAAAAGGATTTCAGCAACCTCGACATTAACGCATTCGAAAAGCAGTCGATGGATAACCTAGGCATTATTCCACAAATTGCGCCACGCTACCGTACCACCTACTTTAGCCACATTTGGGGTGGTGGATACTCTGCTGGCTACTACAGCTACATGTGGGCAGAGGTGCTCGATGCCGATGCCTTCGAGGCATTTGCCGAAAAGGGCATCTTCGATCAGGCAACGGCCAAGAGCTTCCGCGACAACATCCTCTCGAAGGGTGGCACCGACGATGCTATGACCATGTACAAGCGCTTCCGCGGTGCTGAGCCAAGCATCCAACCGCTGCTTAAAAACAGGGGCCTTAACTAGGTAAGCACACAATATCAATAAAAAAAAGCCTGACGTACTGTCAGGCTTTTTTTATTGTGCACCATTAAGGATATCGGGATGCTCGGCAATAAACGCTTCGAGCGACTTTTTAGCATCGTGGTAGCCAATCCAGAACATCTCCTCGCCCAACCGGATATCCGTGACCTTATACCTAACCAACTCGGCAGGTTCAATAAACAGATCGACCTGCCCCTTATCTATAAAAGTGTTTGCCCTAATCATCAGCCTTACCACGCGCTCCCACTCGGGCTCGTACATGCGGTCGTGGGCCGAGTAGTCCTCCATCGGGTTAACGTGCATCGCTATAACATACCGGCAGGCACGCCGGATGGGCGATACGGCGAGGTTCTGCATCACGCCCCCATCTACGTAGTGCTGCCCATCGATGAGGACGGGCTTAAACACCATGGGGATGGAACTCGATGCCAGCACCGGCTTCAGCATGTCGCCGGTGTGGAAGTAAACGTTTTGTCCTGTCTCGAGGCTGATGGCGTTTACCACTAGGGGGATGTTCAGCCCCTCGAAGGTGGTGCAGGGCAGATGGTGACGAAGGATTTGCAGCAGATCGCGCATCTTAAAAAGCAGATGCCCGTTGCGAGCCATCTTTATAGGGTCGGACTTGGCTGCATTGGGGCGAAGGCGGGGAAACCGCAGCAGTCGGATGCTGCCAAACACGTCGATCATGGCATCGGGCGTTTTACCCCCGGCATACATTGCGCCGGCAATTGCCCCTGCGCTGGTCCCCGAGATGATGCCCGTTTTTATACCTACCTCATCTAAAGCCTTTAGAAAACCGGCATGGGCAAACCCTCGCGCCCCGCCACCGCTCATTACGATGCCGACCTTATACAAGGGTGCCTCGCAGCAAAATAGGTGCTTGCTGCTATCGGATACGATGGTGATGCTGCGCGTGCTGCCGTTTTTCTTCATGCCTGAGGCCTTCTATTGGCCCAGACAAGTTACTCGAAGCGAAAACATAGAATCTTATGCATTAACGTTATCTTCTATTTTTTTTATATGTTTACAATATAATGTAACGACGTTGCATTAAGCTAAAACAACTGCAAACTTAATTCTCAAAACCAGTGAAAAAATTAGTCATTATTGCATTTGCTGCCATGGTAATTTTTAGCGCTTGTGGAAAAAAACAAGCAGACAATCCGCTACTGGGGACATACGACACCCCATTCCAGGTTCCACCTTTTGATAAGATCAAAACGGAACACTACCTGCCATCCTTCGAGGAAGGTATTAAGCAGCACGATGCCGAAATCAAGGCTATCGCCGAGAACAAGGAGGCCCCAAATTTCGAGAACACCATCGTGGCTCTAGACACTAGCGGAGCACTCCTTAACCGAGTAGCTTTAGTATTCTTCAACCTAAAGTCGGTAATCTCCGACAAGGAGATGCAGGAGGTTGCTGGCAAGGTTGCGCCAATGCTCTCGAAGCACTCCGACGACATCACCTTTAACAAGCCGCTGTTCGAGCGCGTGAAGGCGGTGTACGACAAGCGCCAGTCGCTGAAGCTGAACACCGAGCAGAACCGCTTGGTGGAGCTTATCTACAAAGATTTTGACCGTGCCGGTGCCGGCCTAGACAAGCAAAAGCAGGATCAGCTGCGCAAGATCAACGAGAAGCTATCGCTGCTAGGCGTGAAGTTCTCCGACAACCTGCTGGCCGAGAATGCCGCCTTTAAGCTGGTACTCGACAAGAAGGAGGACCTTGCCGGGCTGCCTCAGGGCGTGATTGACGGCGCTGCCACCACCGCCAAGGAGCAGAAGATGGATGGCAAGTGGGTATTCACCCTCGACCGCTCGAGCATCACCCCATTCCTGACCTACTCGTCGCGCCGCGACCTGCGCGAGAAGATCTACACCGCCTACCTCAACCGCGGGAACAACAACAACAAGAACGACAACAAGGCCGTTATCAAGGATATCCTTAAATACAACCTCGAGCGCTCGAGGCTGCTTGGCTTCAACACCACCGCCGACTACATCCTCGACGTGAACATGGCTAAAACTCCAGCCAACGCGTTTAAGCTGCTCCACCAGCTGTGGAAGCCAGCCCTTGCCGTTGCCAAGAAGGAGCTTGCCGATATGGAGGTGCTTGCCGCTAAGGATGGCATCAAGGACTTTAAGAGCTGGGACTGGCACTACTACGCCGAAAAGGTGCGCAAGGCCAAGTACGACCTCGACGAGGAGCAGATTCGCCCCTACTTCAGCCTCGACAACGTTAAGAAGGGCATCTTCTACTGCGCCAACAAGCTCTACGGGCTAGACTTTAAGCAAATCGACAACGTACCCGTTTACCATAAAGACGTGGTTGCCTACGAGGTTACCGAAAAGGGCAAGCATGTGGGCATCCTGTACATGGAGTTCTTCCCCCGCGAGAGCAAGAGCGGTGGCGCATGGTGCACCTCGTTCCGTCCGCAGACCAACATCAACGGGAAGTTTGTTGCCCCAGTGGTATCCATCGCCTGCAACTTTACCAAGCCAAGCGGCGACACCCCTGCCCTGCTGAGCATGGACGAGACCGAAACCCTCTTCCACGAGTTTGGCCACGCGCTTAACGCACTTCTCGCCAACACCACCTACTACAAGACCGGCGGCGCTATTCCTACCGACTTCGTAGAGCTTCCTTCGCAGATCAACGAGCACTGGGCGTTCGACCCCGAGGTGCTTAAGGTGTATGCTAAGCACTACAAGACCGGCGAGGTTATCCCTGCTGCCCTTGTGGAGAAGATGAATAAGAGCGACAAATTCAACCAGGGCTTTGCCACCACCGAGTACCTGGCTGCATCGCTTCTTGATATGTCGTACTACACCCTTACCAATATCGACAACCTCGACATCAACAAGTTCGAGAAGGAGACGCTGGATAAGCTAGGGCTGATCCCACAGATTGCGCCTCGCTACCGCACCACCTACTTTGCCCACATATGGGGCGGCGGCTACTCGGCCGGCTACTACGCCTACATCTGGGCTGAGGTGCTGGATGCCGATGGCTTTGAGCTCTTCAAGGAAAAGGGCATCTTCGACCCCGCTACCGCCAAGAGCTTCCGCGATAACGTGCTCTCGCAGGGCGCTGCCGACGATGCTATGGCCATGTACAAGCGCTTCCGCGGCGCTGAGCCTAGCCTCGATCCACTTTTGAAAAACCGTGGACTAAAGTAGGCCGTCTGCCTATCTAGAATATACTCGAAGCAGCAGGGAGCAATCTCTGCTGCTTCCTTTTTTATGCGCACGCCACATATGAAGGGGCTACCCCGAGCCCCATCAGCTCGCAGCAGCACCTCCTCGGCCAATCCCCCTACCGAAATGGCCTACCCAACACCTCTGGCAAGCGATCCCTAGGCCAGAAAGTGCTTCCCGACATGTTCCGCGAACGATCTTCCTTCCGGAAACGACCTCCGTAGGCTGCTATATTCAAATCAACCGGTAGTATTTAAATATTGCAGGATAAATATTCACTTTACACCGAATAATTTAAATATTGCGGTATCAATATTTGAATTACAGCAGAAGAAAACAATATTGCAGCGCAATATTCAATAATTCCAGTAGAATTTAAGTATTGCAGCCTCCGAAAGCCACAACCGCATCGCAGATGAACCTCCAGAGGCCTACGCAGGGGCATCTCGGTCCCCGGAGGAACGACCCAAGGCCTCCGAAAACCACGACGCGCAGCCAGATGGTGCACTGTAGAGGTCGGCCAGCGCATTCGGCCTCCCAGATAGCCCGAGGAGCTGTTCGTCGTCGGTTAATACCCTGGGGGTAATTAGTCATAAACTCTTCGGCGCGCCGGACGACCCTGCCGAAATTGTAGCTACTTTTGTGGACTTATCCGAATAAAGATGGCTAAAGGAAACTACAGCAAGAAACCCCAAACCACCAACGTGGCAACCGTTGGGCTGGAGATGGGCAAGGTACCGCCCCAGGCGCTCGACCTCGAAGAGGCCGTGCTGGGCGCCATGATGCTCGAGAAAGATGCCATCATGAGCGTGATGGACGTGATCAAGCCCGAGGCGTTCTACAAGGAGGCCAACCAGAAGATCTTCCTGGCCATCTCGCGCCTGTCCACCCGCATGGAGCCCGTCGACATCTACACCGTATCGCAGGAGCTCAAGCGCACCGAGGAGCTCGACGAGGTGGGCGGCCCCTACTACCTGACCCAGCTGACGCTGAAGGTGGGGTCGGCGGCGCACGTAGAGTTCCACGCCAAGATCATCGCCCAGAAGTTTATTCAGCGCGAGCTGATCCGCATATCCAGCGACATCCAGCGCAACTCGTTCGACGAGACCATCGACGTGGAGGAGCTGCTGGACACCGCGCAGATGGAGATCTTCAACCTGGCAGAGGGCAACGTGAAGAAGGAGGCCCTGAAGATGGATTCCATCGTCAAGAACGCCATCGCCCAGATCGAGGAGGCCTCCAAGCGCACCGACGGCCTCAGCGGCGTGCCCACGGGCTTTGTGGCGCTCGACCGCCTCACCTCGGGCTGGCAGCCATCCGACCTTATCATCGTGGCCGCCCGCCCGGCGATGGGTAAAACGGCCTTCACCCTGTCGATGGCCCGCAACATGTCGGTCGACCACAAGAAGCCGGTGGCCTTCTTCTCGCTCGAAATGGGCGCCACCCAGCTGGCCATGCGTCTGATCATCGGCGAAACCGGCATCGAGTCGGACAAGGTAAAAAACGGCAAACTGGAACCCCACGAGTGGGCCCAGCTCGAAATGCGCATCAAGGACCTCACCGAGGCCCCGCTCTTCATCGACGACACCCCGGCCCTCTCCATCTTCGAGTTCCGCAGTAAGGTGCGCCGCCTCAAAACCCAGCACGACATCTCCATCGTTATCATCGACTACCTGCAGCTGATGGTCGGCCCGCCCGAAACGCGCGGCAACCGCGAACAGGAGGTATCGGTGATCTCGCGCTCGCTCAAGGCCATCGCCAAGGAGCTCAACATCCCCGTCATCGCGCTATCGCAGCTCAACCGTTCGGTGGAAACCCGCGGCGGCAACAAGCGCCCGCAGCTCTCCGACCTTCGTGAGTCGGGAGCCATCGAGCAGGATGCCGACATCGTGTCGTTCATCCACCGCCCCGAGTACTACGGAAACACCGAGGATGAGGACGGCAACTCGCTGATCGGCATCGCCGAGATCATCGTAGCCAAGCACCGTAACGGCTCGGTGGACGACGTGCGCCTGCGCTTCCAGAAGGAGGGCGCCAAGTTCCTCGACCTCGAGGATGGCGACATCAGCGCCTACGCCAACCTGCTGCCGCAGGGCGGCGCAGCGGGCGGCGGCATGGACAGCAGCGCGCAGGCCTTCACCGTAGGCTCGAAGATGAACAACGACTTCCCCGGCGGCGGCGAGTTCGACCTCGGCACCAAGGGCGGCTTCAGCACCGACGTGCCCTTCTAGGAGGCCTCGCGGCCCATTCCTGTTGACAAAGTTCCACAGGTTGATGACCTCCCCCAGCCGAACAGCACGCCTTTCAGCTAAGGGAGTCGTCGATCTATGCCGCTACAGCCGCTTCACCTACAGCGCGAAGAATTCTTTTGCGCCATAAAAGTTGTGCAATGCCTGCTGTTGGCCTTATTTTTGAAAAGCAATTTACCGTACAAAATAAAATAGAGATGAAAAAGCTTCTACTTATCGTAAGCGCAATGGCGCTACTATCAGGAATCGCTCAAGCGCAAAACCCAATTCCGAAGGGCACCACGCAGATTAACGCCGGATTCGGGCTCGCCTCATACACCGTCCCCGTTTACTTCGGGATGGACTTCGGCATCGGTCACGACCTGTCGATTGGCTTCGAGACCGCGTTTCAGGATCGTAACGATCACTATACAGCGTGGAGCTTTGCCGGCAACTGCAACTACCACTTCAACCGAATTCTGAACATCCCCAAGAACTTCGACTTCTACGCAGGTGGTAGCATCAACGCCATTGCCTACCACTACGACTACGACTACGTAGATAGAGAAACCGGCCTATTCCCTGGCATCCAGGTAGGCGGCCGCTACTACTTCACCCCCAACTTCGGGCTAAACTTCGAGCTTCGCGGTGGGGATATCCTCTCGGGAGGTAAATTTGGAGTATCATTTAGATTCTAACATACCATACCAGCGTGTTAAGGGCGGGGGTGCGCAGGCATTCTCGCCCTTTTTATTATCGTTCCCTGGCAATAAAAGCGCAGAACGCCCCGTTAACCCATAGCGTCGCGCTGCATTTTTGCTTACTTTTCGGGGCCGAAAGAGCGCGAGAGGCTCCTTTGCATATTCGTAAACCCTAATTCTATACCGATGAAAAAATGGCTTTTAGCGATTGCCCTGGTAGGGCTAATCGGGAGCAGCACATTTGGCCAACAGCAATTCCAAAAAAAGAACTTTGTGCCCGCCAAAGGCGATACGCTCCGATACCAGGTGCTATACCCCGCAAGCTACAGCGCCGAGAAGAAATTTCCTCTGGTAATCTTCCTGCATGGCATGGGCGAGCGCGCCAACGACAACATGCTACAGATGAAGCATGGATCGAGGATGTTTACCAACCCGGTAAACATGGAGAAGTACCCCGCCATCGTGCTCTTCCCCCAATGCCCCACCACCAGCAGCTGGATTAAGACCTTCCCCCAACGCAACGACAACGGCGATATGGACTGGTCTACGATAGCCAACGATAGCATTGCGCAGCCGCTGCAGGCCGTTAAGGAACTCATCGATTCCTACGTTGCCAACGAAAAGGTAGATACCAAGCGCATCTACATCATGGGCCTTTCGATGGGCGGCATGGGCACCTTCGACATGGTAGCCCGCTACCCCGATCTGTTTGCGGCAGCAATTCCTATTTGCGGCGGCATCTACCCTCCTCGCCTAAAGGAGGCGGCCAAAACGGTGAAGTTCCGCATCTACCAAGGCGATGCCGACCAGGTTGTTTCGTGCAACGGTTCGCGCCAAGCCTACCTCGCGCTAAAGGAGTATGGCGCAACGGCTAGCTACGTAGAGTTTCCCGGAGTAGAGCACAACGCCTGGAATCCGGCCTTCAACCAGCCCGACTTCTTCGAGTGGCTCTTTAAGCAGAAGAGGAAGAAGTAGGAAAGAGACACAAGATGCAAGACACAAGACTTTAGACGTTAGATTTTAGACAATATGAAGGGGGCTGCATCTTAGCTGATGCAGCCCCCTTGCTTAATTGGGCTTATGACAGAAGGATGTTCGATGTGCCGACTTCCCCCTCTTTTCGGCATCGGCAACGCTCGGTTGATGGGGCTTTGCCGCGCCTACTCCACTTACACACGAATACGACACACCGAACACCCTATTCTAAATCTAGGTAAAGATTATCTGCGTACCCTGTCCGCCGCACAGCTCGTAGAACTGTCCCACGGTGAGCACGTCTTTTACCTCGTCGCTCAAGTCGCTCTTCTTAAGCTTAAACATGTCCATGGCCAACTTGCAGGCGTAGATTTCGCCGCCTCCGGCAGTAATCATCTCCAAAAACTCGGGAACTGTTGGGATGTCCAGTTTCTCCATCTCGGCCCTCATCATTTTCGAAACGCCAGCCTCAACACCGGGTAAAGCGCCCAGCAGCGTTGGGAAGGGCAATCCGCCAGGCATGCGCATGGCCGGATTACCAACGGCTGCCGTATGGAGGCTACCCATCTGCTTTTTGGTAATAGCATCGAGACCAAAGAAGGTAAAGAATACCCTGGTTTCGATGCCCTCCATTACGGCTCCGTTGGCCATTACTAGGGTAGCATATACATCTTCGAGACTCCCTTTGGCGCATATAATGCACACCTTTTTCAGGGGATATTCTTCGTTGCTCATAGCATTCGTTTTTTGAGGGTTAAACGCAGCTTAGCGGTTTCTTAACACCGGCGATCTTGGTTGCCAGCTTTAGCGGTGCACCCGGGAAGAGCTCGTAGAAGCCCTTGATATCTACAATACCCGACTTGCCAATGCTACGAATGGTAAGCGCCTCGCCCTTGGCAACCCGCTCGCGGAGGAAATCGAGCACCTGGTAGTGCCTATCGGTAAGCTCGAGGTTGTTCTCCTTTGCAATTGCTGCAGCCACCTCCTTGGTCCACTGGTTAGCATTTTCGAGGTAGCCTTCGTCGTTTACATCTACCATTACACCTGCATACTCTTTCTGTGCCATGTCTTTATTTTGTTTTTGTTTTTACTACGTTATTCTTAAACCATCTTCTTCCCGGCTAGGCTGAACTTGCTCGATATGGGTAGTTTCCTATTCTTCAGCAGAAACTCCCAGTATATAAGCTTAAACGCCAGCTTGCCCCAATGGTTTAATCGGGTTACGCCCAAAAGCTTCATTGGCCCTATGCCAGGAACGGGATACATGCCGGGTAGGGGTTCGTTGGTGTAGTCGAAGTCGATAAGCGTACCCTTGCCGTGCCCCGTTTCGATGAAGCAGTTAGCATGCCCATCGAACTGATGCGAAGGCGCCCTGCCGCTGGCGTACTCCACGATGTTCTCGGCCAGCACATCGGCGGCAAAGTGGGCAACCGAGCCCGCCTTGGATGTGGGCAGATTGGCGGCATCGCCAATGGCAAACACGTTGGACTTATGCACCGACTGCATCGTTCCCTTATCCACCTGCACGTAGCTCATATCGTCAACCAAACCCGATGAGGCTAGAAACTCCTCGCCCAAGTTAACGGGAACAACAACTAAGCCGTCGAACTCCACCTCGCGCCCATCGTACGAGCGGATGACGTTCTTCTTCTCGTCTACCCCCTCCACGTAGAAGTCGGTAACCACGTTGATGTTCTTCTCGGCAAGCACCGAGCTCAGCATTTTGGTGGCAACGGGCTTGGTAAATGCGCCCGACATCGGCGTGGTGTAGATGAGTTCCACCCTATCGCGAATGCCCTTCTTGGTGAAAAAGGCATCAGCCAAAAAGACGAACTCCAGCGGAGCAATGGGGCACTTGTAGGGTAGCTCGGTGATGGTCATCACCAGCTTGCCGCCCCTGAAATCTTTCAGGTAGTCGTGCAGCGCAACAGCCCCCTCGAAGGTGTAGAAGTCGAAGATGTTCCTGTACCAGCGATCGCCAACCAGGCCGGGCGTTTCGGAGGGCGTTGGCACCGTACCCGTAGCCACAATCAGGATATCGTAGCGGATGGTCTCGCCACCGGCAAGGTTCACCGCATTCTCCTCGGCGTTGATGCTAAGGATATCGGCAACCGTAAACTTCACATTCTTGGGGATAAACGCATCCTTCTTCTTCACCACATCCGCTGGCGAGTAGATCCCAAAGGGGATAAACAGGAACCCGGGCTGGTAGTAGTGGATGTTGTTTCGGTCCAGCACCTCAATCTCCCACTCCCTACGGTCGAGCAGCTTTGCCAGCTTGTTGGCCATTATGGTGCCGGCCGTTCCCGCACCAAGTATGAGCACTTTTTTCATCCTTTTCTATTTTGTTTTTTCGGATGGAACATCTAAAGTCTTGCAGCTTCGAAATTTTACTTAATTTCGTTCGGGTTGATCGCCCTCTGCAAGTGCAATATTACGACGGGGATTAACGCATAATCAATCGGATGGCATGATAAAGATCAGCACCTGATATTTATCACATTTGTAAAACGAGTAAACCATGGGCAATAACGGCATGCTGTGCTCCTGCAAGGAATGTATCGTCCGAAACCTCATCTTCGAGCACGTTTCGGTGGATGAGCTAACGGACTACTGCTCCACCAAAACCGAGCGAAACTTCAAGAAGGGGGAGGCCATCATTCGCGAGGGTGAGGCGATCACCTCGTTCCTGTACATCCAGAAGGGGCTGGTGAAGCTGCACCGCCATACGGCCGACTCGGCCTACGACCAGATCATCTCCATCGCCCTACCGTTCGACCTCATCAGCATCCTCTCCGTTTTCTCCGACACCCGCTACAACCTCTCCATCACCGCCATCGAGGACACGGTGGTGTGCGAGTTCGACCTGAATAGGATTAAGGACTTGGTGAGAACTAACGGCGCATTTGCGCTCGACCTGCTGGCGCGCATCAGCCGCACCACCGACAACATCCTCCGCCGCAACAACGACATCAACAGCAAGAACCTGCGCGGCCGCATCGCCTACATCCTGCTCTTCTTCGCCAACGACATCTACCGAAACCGCCGCTTCGAGCTGCCCATCTCGCGCAAGGAGATTGCCGAGCTCATCGGGATGACCACCGAGAACGTCATCCGCATCCTCTCCGAGTTTCGGAAGGAGCACATCATTCGGATAAACGGGAAGGAAATTGAGCTTGAGGATGCCGATAAGCTGAAGCTGATCTGCCTGCACGGGTAGAGCCACGCCGCTGCTGCACACAGCCGCACCCCTCAACCGCCCGAGCAGGCATGGGAAGGTTTCGAACGTGCAGATAGAAAATCCGAGCGTGCAGCAAGAGATTCAGAGCATGTAGATGGAAAGTTAGAGCATGTAGCTGGACATTCAGAACGTGTAGCTGGAAAGTTAGAGCATGCGGCTAGACATTCAGAGCATGCGGCTGGACAATCAGAGCGTGCGGCTAGACATTCAGAGCGTGTGGCTAGACATTCAGAGCATGTGGCTGGACAATTAGAACGTGCGGCTGGACATTCAGAGCGTGTAGTTGGACAATTAGAGCGTGTGGCTAGACATTCAGAGCATGTGGCTAGACATTCAGAGCGTGCGGCCAAAGATATCTAACCTGCGGCTAGCCCTCCCCCGACGCCCTACAGCACCCGCTTGAGCTCAATCAGGTCGCGAATCTGGTAGGTAGGGGTAAACGCCCCCTCCTCCCCCTGTGGGCTGTAGAACACCTGATCGATCCCCGCGTTGCGGGCCCCCACGATATCCACCTCAAAGTCGTCGCCCACCATCAGCGCCTTGCCAGGGCGGCACCCCGCCTCGCGGAGCGCCTGCTCGAAGATGCGCACGTCGGGCTTCTGATGCCCCACATTCTCGGAGGTCAGCATCAGGTCGAAGTACTGCTCCAGGCCGCACGCCTTAAGCTTAACCCACTGCACCTCGTTAAAGCCGTTGGTGATAATCAGCATGCGGTAGCCGCGCCTGCGGAGGTACTCCATTACCTCCATGGCGTTGGGCATCAGCGACGTTTTGGTGGGACTGTCGGCAATGTAGCGCCTGTCGAGCGTTTGGGCGAGCTGCTCGTCCTTCACCCTTACCGATTTCAGCGTAAGCGAAAAGCGCAGCGTGCGCAGCGTCTCCTTGGCCACCCTGCCGTGGCGGTACTCGGCCCAGAGGCGCTCGTTGTGCTTCAGGTAGGTTGAATGAAACTCGTCGAAGGTTTTAAAGTGGCGGAAGAGTTCGAACTCCTGGTAGAGGTCGCTCAGCGTAACGCGCGCGTTGCCCTCAAAGTCCCACAACGTACGGTCGAGGTCGAAGAAAATATGGGTGTAGGGCTTCCCGCCTAGCTGCCTAATGATGGGTTTCAGATTCATGGGAGGTAAAATTAGCGGTTTTAGCCCGTAGCCCCCCGCCGTTATGCGACTTTAAGGTAAAATAAGAATGCCCCCAACCGGCGGAAAAGCCAGCAGCATGGGCTCGTGCACGAAAGGATGCGTAACGCCTACAAAGCTTTATATTGATCAAGCCTTGCTTTAGATGCTACATTTCCCACGATTATTACTACTTTTGCGATCAACTAAAACAGTAGGAATTGGAGTTTAAAGACTTAAACCTTTGTAGCGGAGTCCTCGAAGGCCTAGAGGCCATGAACATCGCTACCCCAACACCTGTTCAAGAGAAGGCAATCCCGGTGATCCTCGAAGGGAAAGATCTCATCGCCTGCGCTCAAACCGGAACAGGTAAAACCGCCGCCTTCGTACTTCCCATCATCGACAAGCTCGCCAGCCGCGAGAACCACAACAAAGCAACCACCCTTATTCTAGTGCCCACCCGCGAGCTGGCCATTCAGATCGACCAGCAGATAATGGGCTTCAGCTACTTTACCCCTGCCACCTCGGTAGCGGTATACGGTGGAAACGACTCGATGCTGTGGGAAACGCAGAAGACCGCGCTCATCAACGGAGCCGACATCATCATCGCAACGCCAGGCCGACTGATCACCCACCTCAACTTTGACTACTTTAAGCTATCCCACATCGAGCACTTCATCCTCGACGAGGCCGACCGCATGCTCGACATGGGATTTGTTGAAGATATTACCGCCATTGCGGCCAAGCTGCCCGCCAAACGGCAAACCGTGATGTTCTCGGCCACCATGCCCGACAAGATCCGAAAGCTGGCCCGAAAGATCCTGCACGATCCGGTTGAAATCAACCTGGCAACCTCGAAGCCTGCCGAGAACGTGCTTCAGGCCGTTTGCATGGCCGAGGATTCCGAAAAGGTGCGCATTCTGGTTAACCTGCTAAAGGATAAGCCCAACATCAAGAGCGTGGTCATCTTCTCCTCCACCAAAACCAAGGTAAAGGAGATTGAAAAGACGCTTAGGGCAGCCAAGCTAAACACCGCCGCCATCCACTCCGACCTCGACCAGAAGGAGCGCGAGGAGGTAATGCGCCGCTTCCGCTCGCGCGACATCCAGCTGCTGGTGGCCACCGACATCATCTCGCGCGGCATCGACGTGGAGAATATTGACATGGTGGTAAACTTCGACGTGCCGCACGACCCCGAAGATTACGTGCACCGCATAGGCCGTACCGCCCGCGCTCAGGCCGAAGGCGTGGCCATCACCTTTGTAAACAAGAAGGACAAGCGCCTGCTCGACAACATCGAGAAGTTTTTAGGGTGTAAGATCTATCAGTATCGTCATTAATAACTAACAACTCTAGCCCCCCATGTTGGAAAAAATTTTCAAGCTGAAGGAACAGAACACAAACGTGAGAACCGAGATCATTGCTGGCATCACCACGTTTGTAACGATGGCCTACATCCTAATTGTTAACCCCAACATCCTTTCCGGAACTGGAATGGACAGGAATGCCATCTTCTTTGCTACAGCGGTGGCTGCCGGTGTGGTGTCTATTGCCATGGGATTTGTTGCCAACTTCCCCATTGCCCTAGCGCCAGGAATGGGATTGAACGCATTCTTTGCGGCTATTGCCGTGCAGGGTGCCGGAATGCCTTGGCAGGCTGCCCTTGGTGCCGTATTCATCTCCGGCATCATCTTCATCATACTAACCGTTACCAAGATTCGCCAATTGCTGGTTGTGGCCGTGCCCAACTCGCTTAAGGTGGCCATCACCGTAGGTATCGGCTTATTCATTACCATTATTGGAGTTAAGATGTCTGGTATCATGGTGGCTAAAACGCTATCGCCCAACATTGTCCCATTCAAGAATATGGAATCGTCCCAATGGATTATCGGATTGGGCGACTTCAACAACCCCGCAATGGCTCTTTCGCTAATTGGCCTGCTCATTTCGGTAATGCTGATGGCCCTTCGCGTTAAAGGTTCGCTGCTGATTGGCATCGTTACCACCACCCTTATCGGCATCCCCATGGGGGTTACGGTTATTCCAGAAAACTTTGTGCCATTTGCCCTACCCGATTTCCACCACCTAGCAGTGGGTGCGCTCGACGTTAAGGCTGCACTTAACATGGGTATCTGGACCGTTGTGTTCACCTTTACCTTCGTTGAGCTTTTCGACACTTTCGGAACGCTTGTAGGAACCGCCCGCAAGGCCAACCTTGTTGATAAGGATGGAAACTCTCCAAAAATCGGCAAGGCCATGCTTGTTGATGCATTCGGCGTATCGTTTGGAGCCCTAATGGGAACCTCTACCATTACATCGTACGTAGAGAGCGCCGCAGGTATCAGTGAAGGTGGCCGCACCGGCCTTACCGCCGTTACAACTGGGGTGCTATTCCTCCTTGCCCTAGTGATTGCGCCAATTGCGCTGCTTATACCTGGAGCAGCAACGGCACCAGCGCTTATCATCGTTGGTTTGCTAATGGTATCGAGCATCAAGGAAATCGACTTCAGCGACTTCACCGAAGGTTTCCCTGCATTCATCACCTTTGTGCTGATGCCCTTTACCTACAACATTGCCAACGGCATTGCTGGCGGTATCGTATTCTACACCGCCCTTAAGGTGCTAACCGGAAAGTGGAAGCAGGTACACTGGATGATGTACATCCTCTTCGTACTCGTAATCGTTCGCTACGTCTTCCTAGCCGAACACTAGACAGTAGCATCATAACATAAAAGAAAACCCTCGCCAAAAGCGGGGGTTTATTCGTTATATGAAACATCCAAGTGTTTTTACAGCTTCAGCGCATCCTTTAGCGCCTTGTAGCCCGAGTTGCTGGCCTTAACCTGGTCGCCGCTCTTCAGCTTTACGATGTAACTCTCCTTCTCGAAGAGTTCAATACGGCTAATCTCATTGATGTTGATGATAGAGGAGCGATGAATCCGGATAAACGTATCGGGATCGAGATGCTGCTCGAAATACTTCATGGTTTTTTCCTTAAGGAACTTGCCCGTCTTGGTATGGATCATCACGTAGTCGCCCTCCGACTCCAGGAAGACGATGTCGCTAGCGGCAATAACCTCGATCTTCGAGCCCGACTTAACGGCGATGCGCTGCAGTATTTCCGTCTTTTCCTCGGCCAATGCGATAACTTCGGTATAGTTCTGCTCGGTTTGGGTGGAGATACGGTCCATCACCTTGTGCACCGCATCGGCGAAGCGCTCGCGCGAGAAAGGCTTTAGCAGGTAGTCGACCGCATTCTCGTCGAACGCCTTTATGGCGTAGCTGTCGTAGGCGGTGGTAAAAATCACCTGGGGCTTATGCTCAATGATTTCCAGCAGCTCGAAGCCCGAGAGTTTTGGCATCTGCACATCGAGGAATATTAGGTCGGGCTTATGCTCGTTGATGCTCTTGGCAGCAGCAAAGCCGTCAGAGCACTCGCCTATCACCTGAATCTCCGAAAAATCTTTCAGGAACTTCTGAACCAGCATCCGGGCTGGTTCCTCATCGTCAATAATTAAGGTACGAATCATGCAACACTTTTTTTGGCTGATGGTATGATGAGGGTAACCTCAAAAACCTGATTCTCGTTCTTTATATGGAGCAGCGTTTCGTTCTGGTAGATGAGCTTCAGCCGCTCGGCAATGTTACGAAGCCCAATGCCGGCCCCCTTCCCCATGGGTGCTCCCTCTTGGTAGTTATTTCTTATGGATACGATCAGAACGTCATCCTCCATATAGGCCTTAGTCTCCACCATAATGGGCTCCGTGCTCTCGTACACCCCATGCTTAATGGCATTCTCAAACAGCGGCTGAAGAATCATCGCGGGCATGGCTGCATCAGCAGCCTCGTCCTCCACGGCGAAGCTATACTGCAGCTTAGCGCCAAAGCGGATCTTCTCGATATCGAGGTACCGATGGATGTTCTCGATTTCCTTACTCAACGCAACGAATGGTGTTTTCTCCTGCGATACGGTGTAGCGCAGGTAGTCGGAGAGCTTCACCACCATCTCCTGCGCCCTATCGGCATCAACCATAGTTAGCGAGCTGATGGAGTTAAGGCTGTTGAACAGGAAGTGCGGGTTAATCTGCGCCCGAAGCATGCTTATCTCCACCTCCTTGAGCGAGCGCTGCAGGAGCAGCTCCTTTTCGTGCTTCTCTCGAAGGTTTTGAGAGTAGATGTACAGGTAGTAGGATAGTACCACAATCGTGTAGCCCAAAAATCCGTGAAAAATCACCAGAGGAACCAGCTGTTCAACGGGCATGGTTGCGGTATGGCAGCTGGGCGCAAACAGCGCAATCAGGCTGTAGCTGATGTAGTGCCATACCATAATGGTAATGGCAGCCGTACCTAGATGGTGAAAGAGAAACAGAATCTCCCCCCGCTGAATGGAGCAGCTATTTACACTATACCATAGCGGGATGGACATAATGGCAAAAACAAGGCAGGGAATACCATTTTCTATGAGAATATCTCCTAGCGAAGAGGTCCCATAAAAGTAGCTTAGCGACACATTCATGATAAGAATAAACGGCCACACCGCTATATAGCCAATAGCAAGAACCCTGCTTTTTACAAGAGGATGGTCAAACATCGGTACTGCTAGATACTTTTAATTTCACCGCCACCAAACACGCACACTCCTTTTACGATAAGGCGCTTTCGAGGCTCAACCACCGAGGTGCGAACAAAGCTGCGCTTATCGCCAAATCCTCCAAGGATAGATACCACCTCAACCTGCACCTCCCAGTCGGAAGGCACGAACAGGGTCATGCCGCCAAAAACGCAAACCGTTTCAATGATGGCCACGTTATTATCGAGTTGGGCCTGGGTTAGGTCTATCTCCGCTCCCCCAAAGATGTTGGTAAACTTTCCGCCTCTAAACCCTGCGGTATAGCGGCGCTTCGAGGCCCCAAAGAGGTTAAAGTCATCAACGATTCCATCGGTTTCTACCGTAGTCGTTCGCGAAAATGGTCCCATGCAGCAACCGTCTTCATTTTTTTTTTCATCGCCATACGAGCGCCTGACGCTGTGCTTTAGGATAAGCAGAACACCTCCACCAATAAGCAGGATTGGCCAGAACATCCCAATAAAGTTAAAGGGCAAGTCGATGATGCGGGGAACTAGGAAGAAGGCACCTACCATAATCAGGACCAATCCCGACACGTAGCTCTCGCGGCTAAATATGTTTACAAAACCAATTACGATCAGCAGCATCTGCCAGGTAAATACCCAATGGGTTACCTCGGGGCTAATCAAGTTCATCTTTTCTAGCATCAAGATGAAACCGGCAGCTATAAGAACAAGCCCAAATGCAATTTTCTTCATGGCTTTAGATTGTGAACAACAATTATGGTGTCTCATATATAAGGGCAGTTAAATGTAACAATGTTTTTGATGCTACAAATTTAAAATTAGAATAAGGTTCCCTCAACAGCTAATCGACTAATAGCACCTTGATTAAGATAAATTGCCCTTTTTAGCAGACAAGACGACTTTAATTTTCCATGAATTTATCCTACATCAGCCAGATTTCGTCAAATTTTGACAAACTTTGCCCCTCAAAATTAATCTCGATAAACTACTTGTCACATGAAAAGAATACTTATAGCCGCCTTGATGCTAGCGTCGTCGCTGGCCTACGCCCAGAAGGCGCCCAAAAACATCATCCTGATGATTGGCGATGGAATGGGGTACAACAGCGTTGCCCTTCGCATGCTCGAAGCCAAGGGAACGTCCAACTTCGAGCGCTTTAACAGCATTGGCTCCGTCAAAACCTACTCGGCCGGTGGCCGAATTACCGACTCGGGAGCTGGTGGAACCGCATACGCCATTGGCGAAAAGACCTATAACGGCGCCATTGGCGTTGACACCAACAAGCAATCCAAGCCCAACCTTATGGAGATTGCCCAAAAGAACAAGCTGGCAACGGGCATCGTTGTAACCTGCGCGCTTACCCATGCGACCCCTGCATCATTCTCCGCCCATCAGGTAAAGCGCGACATGTACGAGGCAATTGCTGGCGACATCATCAACTCGAATGTAGACCTGCTTGTGGGCGGCGGAATGAAGTACTTCGCCAAGCGCAAAGATGGCCGCAACCTAATTGACGAAGCCAAAACCAAGGGCTACTCCATCTACACCGATACCACGTCGTACTTTAGCTCCGACGCCAAAAAGGCAATGGTAGTAGTGGCCGACGACCACCTCAAGCCTGCCAACAAGGAGCGCGGCAACTACCTTGCCCCCGCAACCCTAAAAACGGTTGAGCTGCTCAAAAAGGAGAACAAGAATGGCTTTGTGATGATGGTGGAAGGATCGCAAATCGACTGGGCCGAGCACAACAACGACGCTGAATACCTGAAAACCGAGCTAGCCGACTTCGACAAAACCATTGGTGCCGTACTCGACTTCGCCCAAAAGGATGGCAACACCCTTGTAATCGTCCTTGCCGACCACGATACCGGCGGCGTAACCCTACCCCCAGCAGAGGTTAACAGCCTTAGCGAGGAGTACGGCAACTACGCTATTAAATTCTCGACCGGAGCCCACTGCGGCACCCTAATCCCCGTATTCGCCTACGGCCCAGGTGCCGAAAAATTCCAGGGCATCTACCAGAATAGCGACGTTTTCCACAAGATTATGCAGTTGAAGAAGTGGGGGAAATAACTTCTTCTTTCACCTCTAAAATTGCAATCGCATATCCCAAGAAGGCCTCTCTGACGAAAGGCCTTCTCTTTTTTCCGGCTTACGCTCTGAATTCCTACCTACGTCAAGCACCCCTTCTTTTCCTTCTGATTACCAATAAATACTAATTTATTCAATAAGCAAGGCTATTTGAGGGAAAGTTGTAAATTTGCACCCAATTTTAGAAGGATTCAACACTATGTCAGAGAACTCATTTTTAAGCAAATTGGAGTTTTTCAAGATTAAGTTCGAGGAGGTTGGCCAGCAGATCACCGACCCGGACGTAATCGCCGATATGAAGAAGTACGTGGCCCTGAACAAGGAGTACCGCGAGCTAGAACCCATTGTAGCAGCTTACGAACGATATAAAATTGTTGTTAGCAACCTTGCCTTTTCGAAGGATGTTCTTACCAACGAGAAGGACGAGGAGATGCGCGACATGGCCAAAATGGAAATCGATGAGCTAGAAGCCGAAAAGGTGGAGCTTGAGGAAAACATCAAGTTCATGCTTATCCCTGCCGACCCTCAGGACGAGAAGAACGCCATCCTCGAAATCCGTGGCGGTACCGGCGGCGACGAGGCGGCCATCTTTGCTGGCGACCTCTACCGCATGTACTCGAAGTACTTCGAGAAGAAGGGCTGGCGCACCGAGGTTACCAGCTACTCCGAAGGTACCGCAGGTGGCTACAAGGAAATCGTGATAAAGGTATCGGGCGATAAGGTATACGGAACGCTGAAGTACGAATCGGGCGTGCACCGCGTACAACGCGTGCCCCAAACCGAGACTCAAGGCCGTGTACACACATCGGCGGCAACCGTGGCCGTGCTACCCGAAGCCGACGAGTTCGACGTGCAGATCAGCATGAACGACATCCGCAAGGATACCTACTGCTCGTCGGGACCTGGAGGCCAGTCGGTGAACACCACCTACTCGGCCGTACGCCTTACCCACGTCCCTACCGGGATTGTGGTGCAGTGCCAGGACGAGAAGTCGCAGATCAAGAACTTCGACAAGGCGCTCAACGAGTTGCGTACCCGTATCTACAACATGGAGTACCAAAAGCACATGGACGAGATCTCGAAGCAGCGTAAGACGATGGTATCAACCGGCGACCGCTCGGCCAAGATCCGTACCTACAACTACCCACAGGGCCGCATCACCGACCACCGCATCAACTACACCGTGTACAACCTGCCGGTGTTCATGGATGGCGACATTCAGGACCTGATCGACAAGCTTCAGTTTGCCGAAAACTCGGAACGTTTGAAGGAAACAGAATTGAACTAAACTCTATAGAGCGGGCTTATTGTCCGCTCTTTCTATATCAAATACCATAACCAGCATGAACGCACAGCAGCTATTCGAACAGATCCAGGCCAAGCGCAGCTTCCTCTGCGTGGGGCTCGACAGCGATATCACCAAGATCCCCCAGCATCTCCTTTCCGCCGAAGACCCCATCTTCGAGTTCAACAAGGCCATTGTTGATGCTACCGCCGAGTACGCCGTAAGCTACAAGCCCAACCTGGCCTTCTACGAGTCGCTGGGCGTTGTCGGCTGGATCAGCCTGCAGAAAACCGTTAGGTACATCCGCGAGCGCTACCCCGCGCAGTTCATCATTGCCGACGCCAAGCGCGGCGACATCGGCAACACCTCCGAGATGTACGCCAAGGCGTTCTTCGAGGGCTTCGACTTCGACGCGGTTACCCTTGCTCCCTACATGGGCAGCGACACCGTCACCCCCTTCCTGAAGTACGAGGGCCGGTGGAGCATCATCCTGGCGCTAACCTCCAACAAGTCGGCCGCCGACTTCCAGCTGCTGGAGGATGCCGCCAACGGCAAGAAGATTTACGAGGATGTGATTACCACCTCGGCGCAGTGGGGCACCGCCGACAACACCATGTACGTGGTGGGCGCCACCAAGGCCGAGATGCTGGGCGACGTTCGCCAGCTTATCCCCAACCACTTCCTGCTGGTACCGGGCGTAGGCGCTCAGGGCGGAAGCCTTAGCGAGGTAGCAAAACATGGGATGAACAGCCAGTGCGGCCTGCTGGTTAACAGCTCGCGCGCCATCATCTACGCCGATACTACCGAGAACTTTGCCGCCGCCGCAGCCAAGGCTGCCCGCGAGGTGCGCGACGAGATGGACATCCTGCTTAAGGAAAAAGGTCTGTAGAAGGGTAGACGTTAGATTTTAGACTATACTTCGTAAACCATAAAGCATCCCTGACAAGGTTTTGAACCCTGTCAGGGATTTCCTCCTCAAAATCGTCTCCTCAACCCTACTCCCCCAATGAACCTCCTCCGCGAAAAGCGCACCATAGCCGTAATGATTGGCCTATACTGCCGCCACCACCACGGCAAGAACAAAACTTTTCGTACAGACGGGTTTCAAACCCGTCTCTTCAGCCACCACCACGGCAAGGGCGAAACGCTGTGCGCCAGCTGCGCCTCACTCCTCGAATACGCCACCAAGCGAATTGATAGCTGCAAGTTCGGCTCCCACAAGCCCGTCTGCGCTAGGTGCACCATCCACTGCTACAAGGCCGATATGCGCCAACAGGTACGCCAAGTGATGCGCTACGCCGGCCCACGCATGCTCTACCGCTCACCCTACCTTGCCATCTGCCACCTTATCGGTAGCTGGCGAAAGGGGTAAACTCCAAAACAGAGTTCACCCCTTCACCTTCCCGTCATACTGAATTTCGGTGAAGTCGCATTTAATTTATGCGGGATCAAGCTCCATAAATGTGGCGTACTATTGCATTTATGTGGCATCGACTTACATTTTGGTGCTTTCGACTTTAATTAATGTGGCGTTTGCTTTCATTTATGTGGCGTCAAGCTTCATTTAAGTGGAATCACATTACATTATTGTGGTGCTTACCTTCATTTAAGTGGTGTAACATTTCATTTATGTGGCGTCTGCTTCCGCTTATGTGGCTATGGGTTTCATTTTGGTGGGATCTACTTACGATTATGTGGCGCCGACTTACACATCGGTGGCATCAAACAACATCGCCACCGAAACGAATTACCTCTCAGCAGCACCTTACCGAATAGTAGCACCGCTGGAACGCAAAAAGGGTCGCCCATATTCGGACGACCCTTTGCTTTGTATGGTAAAAGAAGTTTACTTCTTCATCTCCTGGTTGTAGTGGGCGTAGAAGCGCGTGTTGGTCTCGATCCCCTTAAAGAAGCGGTTGAGCGAGAAGCTCTCGTTGGGCGAGTGAACGCGGTCGGACTCGTGCCCGTAGCCCATTAGGATGGACTTAATGCCGAGCACCTTCTCGAAAACGGCCACGATTGGGATGCTGCCGCCGCTGCGGAGCGGAATGGGCTGCTCGCCGAACACATCGACGCAGGCCTTGGAGGCGGCGCGGTAGCCCGGATGGTCGGATGGCGACACGTAGGGCGCCCCACCGTGGTGGGCCTTTACCTTTACCCTCACGCTCTTGGGCGCAACGGCCTCGAAGTGCTTCTTAAAGAGCTCCGCAATCTTTTGGTGATCCTGGTTGGGCACCAAGCGCATGGAGATCTTGGCAAACGCCTTGGAAGGGGTCACCGTCTTGGAGCCCTCGTCGGTGTAGCCGCCCCAGATGCCGTTCACGTCGAGCGAAGGGCGGATGCCGGTGCGCTCGCTGGTGCTGAAGCCTGCCTCGCCCTGCACATCGTCGATGTCAAGGTTCTTCTTGTAGGCCTCTAGGTCGAAGGGGGCACGGGCAATCATGGCGCGCTCTTCGGCCGATACCTCCATCACGTCGTCGTAGAAGCCGGGGATGGCGATATGTCCGTTGTCGTCGATGCACGAGGCAATCATCTTAGCCAGCACGTTGATGGGGTTGGCCACAGCGCCGCCAAAAATGCCCGAGTGCAGATCCTGGCTTGCGCCGGTAACCTCAACCTCCATGTAGGCCAGGCCGCGGAGGCTTTGGGTAAGGGTGGCGGTGTTCTCGCCAATCATGCTGGTGTCCGAGATCAGGATTACGTCGGCAGCCACCAGCTCCTTGTGCTGCTTGCACCACTCCTCGAGGCTGGGTGATCCGATCTCCTCCTCGCCCTCGATCATAAACTTCACGTTGGTCTGCAGCTGCCCGGTCTTAACCAGGTACTCAAACGCCTTCAGCTGGGTAAACATCTGCCCCTTGTCGTCGTCGGCGCCGCGAGCCCAAATTCGGCCGTCGCGAATTTCGGGTTCGAAGGGGTTGCTGGTCCATAGCTGGATGGGGTCAACGGGCATTACGTCGTAGTGCCCGTAAATTAGCACGGTAGGCGCGGCAGCATCGACGATCTTCTCGCCAAACACCACGGGATTACCCGCCGAAGGGATCACCTCGGCCCTATCGGCACCGGCCTTAAGGATGGCATCCCGAATATACTCGGCCGTACGAACCATATCTGGCTTATGCTCGGCCTGCGACGAGATGGATGGAATGCGAATCAGCCCAAAAAGCTCGTCGAGCATGCGCTCCTTGTTCTCCTCGATATACGTTTTGATGTTACTCATACGATCAAATTTAAATTTGCCCTAAAATAAACAATCACCGGAAATATCGGGGATTGTTTATCTGAATTATCGAAATAATGTCGATTGTGATTTTAATTCGAAGCTGTATTAGTCGTTTTGGCTTTCGAATTCGAGCATTTTGGCGGCATCCTCTATCTTTTGGTAGAACTCCTCGCCAAACCTACGGATGAGCGGCTCCTTAAGGAACTTGTACACGGGCAGGCCGATGTTGCTTCCGAGGATACGGGCGGGCTTGCAGATATCCCACACGTCGTAGTTTACGCCGATAAGGCCGCTGGAGAACTCCTTGATGCGAATTGGATAGAGGTAGCACGAAATGGGCTTCTGGAAGCAGGTCTTCCCCTCCATGTAGGCCTTTTCGATGGCGCAGAGAGTAACCCCATTCTCCACGTAGGTGTAGGCGCACTCGCCCTTGTTGATCAGCGGCGTAGTCCAATCGCCATCGCTATCCTTAACAACAACCGCCTGCGACTCTACCGCAGCAATGCCCAGAGGGGTCATGTAAGGTTTCCAGCTGGGGTACTCGTTATCCATCACCTCCATCTCGTCCTCGCTGACAGGGGCTCCCGAATCGCCGCTTACACAGCATTCGCCCTTGCACTTGCCAAGGTCGCAGCAGAACTGCTTTTCGAAGATGTTCAGGCTGAATATAACGTTGTCGATTTGAATCATGGCTGTAAGTTTTCGCCAAAGATAGGGATTATGAATAGACTTTAGATGATAGATGTTAGACGTTAGACTTTAGATAATATGTGCTAGATATTATTAGGTTCAGCACCTACCCTCCCCTACTCCCTAATAGTACGCCATCATCGACACGTAATCGACCACCTCAGCCGAAGGGTACACCTCGCCGGAGTGCCCGCGCTTAAGCACCTCCACCTTAGCTTCGGGGGCTACCCGCTTGGCAAAGTCCAGGAGGGTCATGATGGGACCGTAGCCACAAATAGAGATATGCATGGTACGCACGCGATGCTCGAACTCCTCCAGATCGAACTGCAGCAGCGGCTCTAGTGCCATGCTGTCGAGCTCGTACCCCACCTTCGAACTCTTGAAGTGGGTGAAGTCGGAAGAGGCGACAAGCAGGATCTTACGGTTTAGCTTATCGGCAGCCGATTTCAGGAGCATTGCCAGCGAGCTGGCATTACGGTAGCTCTGCTCGAGCATGTTTATGGGGAGAAACGTCACCTTACCGCCAATGAAATGCTGAATAAACGGCAGGATAACCTCAGCCGAATGCTCGAACCGCTGCGCCTCCTCGTTGAAGGGGAGCGCCAGCTCGTGCGCCAGCTCCATGTCAACATCAATAACACCTAGCGGCGACTGCCACTGCGTATGGCTATCGATCGACATTGGGCTGCGACCCATTCCCGTGTGGTTGGGCGCCACCACCACCACCGTATCGAAGCGCTGACCGCTTTCGCGTACAATCTCGAAGAAGTGCACCGCCTGATGGGCGCAAAAAACATGTCCTGCGTGAGGGATCACCCCGCCAATGATACGGTTATCCTTTAGCGAGTAGCTTATTTCATCTTTTTGCATGGCCACCTCGTGGTCGAAAAGCGTTTCGATATCGGTCCGCTTGTCGGAGTAGAATCGACCTTCGGCATAGTTTTCTCTTGCTGGCATCGGATTACGTTATTACGTTGTTCATCTTCCTAAATGGCATTTTACATCACCTGACTGCTGCAGCCCGTACACTTGCCATCATCGGTTAAGCCAATAGGATTGCCGTGCATGCCATGCCGCTCCACCACTAGCTTGCCGCACTTAGGGCAGTAGGTGTTATTATGCTCCACCAATCCGGTATTCCCCACGTAAACGTTGTGAAGGTACTCCTTGGCAACGGCATAGAGTTCCAGCAGCGACTTTATTGAGGTGGAAGGCGTATCGAGCAGGTAGTTGGGGAAGTATCGGTTTACGTGAAGCACCGTGTTAGGTCCCAGTATTTCCGAAATCCAGGCAGCAACCTCGCGAAACCTTGCAGGATTATCATTCTCGTAAGGAATAACGAGGTAGGTTATCTCCAGATGCTTCCCAGCCTCCACAATGGCTTTAAGCGTATGCCTTACCGGCTCGACAGTACCGCCAAGCATCCTCTTATAGAAGGTATTCGAGTACCCTTTTAGGTCGATGTTGAAGGCATCCATCAGCGGGAGCAGGTAGTCAAGCGGTATTGCCTCGATGTAGCCATTCGATACCATGACGTTTAGAAGCCCCGCCTCCTTCACCTTTTCCGCCACGTTGTACATGTACTCGTACCAAACCGTGGGCTCGTTGTAGGTGTAGGCAACGCCAATATTACCCTGCTCAACAGAATCCAGCGCCTTCTGAAGGATTACCTGCGGAGATATGTTGGGGAACGTTTCGTACCACCCATCGCCCTTAACCTGAGCAATGCTATAGTTCTGGCAGAAGAGACATCGGAAATTGCAGCCTAAGCTTCCTATCGAAAAGATGTACGAGCCAGGATGGAAGTGGTACAGCGGCTTCTTCTCGATGGGGTCGAGCGCCATGGCTGATATCACCCCATAGTTTAGGCTGTAAAGCACTCCCCCATCGTTCTTGCGAACCTGGCAAATCCCCTTCTTCCCTTCGGCGATGCGGCACCGATGGGGGCACAGGCCGCAGCGTACCTGACCGTCGATTGTTGAGTAAAACTTCGCTTCCATATCAGAAGTTAGATATTAGATGCTAGACGTTAGATTTGAGATGTTAGACCCTAAGCATTCGAAAATGGCTACCATTAAAGGATAACACGCTACGTTCATCCCTTCCCCATGCTAGCGGGGGATAGCGCTACCTAGCGCAGCTCCGAATCTTTTCATCTTTCATTTCCCCGACTCCCTAGTAGTACCTATCAACCATAAATCGGTAGAGCTTAACCCTTTCTTCGGGGAAGATTCCGGCTTTCCGCCTTACGATCCGAAGCTGCTCGTCGATGGTGGTAACGGAGGGGAGGTTGGGAAGTAGCACGCCTCGCTTATAGCCGCTCTCGATGATTACCCCATAGATGTCTGGATCGAGCTCGCTTTCCGACGTTATAGGCTCCGGCTTATGGAGGATATCCACAGAGATCTCCAAATCCTCGACCTCCTCTTCTGATACAGGGGGGAAGCGGGGATCGTTGAACGCCGCCGATAGCGCATTCGTCTTGATCTCCTCGTAGAGCGATGGCTTACGGGGCTCGAGCGTGCCGATGCATCCGCGCAGCGAACCGTCGGAGGTATGCAGCGAAACAAAACAGGCAGCCCGAACCGTTAACTCGTGCGATAGCGATGGTTCGGGGTCCTTACCCTCAAAGGCGGCTGCGATGGTTTCCTTTGCAAGCTTTGCAAATACGGTTGATGGTGTCGACATTGTTCCCTATGTTTTGCATTTCACCAATATGTTACAACCCTAGCGTACTACACGTAACTTGGTCACTACAACTACCACCTAATACGTATAAACGCCACACTATGTTATTACAAACCCATATCTTCGTCAACTAAAATCAGTTTTACGCGATTTGCCGGAAACGACATCTCCACGAGTGGCAGATGCGCTTTACTTTTTTGCTAATTTTGATGCTGTATACGTGTAGGATTATGAAAAGAAAGGCTTTAATAATTTGTTACTATGCGAATATGCTAATGTTTATATTTTTTCAAATACAGAAATATTGATGATAAAAACAGACAATAATTACCCAGTTAATAAAGAATCATTCGATACTCTTGTAAAGTTTTTCGAGGATTTATTAGGTATAAAGATCAATGCAGAGACCATTCTATTTAAGGATCTTTCCTTAGTCGGACATGATGCATCTGAATTTATGATAAGGTTTAGTGAAAGATTTGAAGTCGATTTGACAGATTTCAAATTCAATGATTATTTTGTTGAAGAAAGTAACATACCTTTTCTTTATTGGATTTACTTTTTTTTCAGAAAAGAAAAGCTTAAACGTAAAGAGATTAGCGTACCTCATTTATTGGAAATTATTAAAGAAAAAAGATGGATTGAGGTCTAGTCCGAAGTTTCCATAAATGCACATTCAATAGTTTATTGTTTTGTAGCGTAGAGGTCTTCAGCCTTGCACCCTAGAACTGGTTGAAAAAATTGAGCATGGTTCATTTTTTTTTGTTCGTACAAAGTTGCGAAATTTGGGAGACGAATAAGCAACTATAAAATCTCAGTATCCAAACCAAAGCCGCCATTACCACCTAAACGAAGGCCATAAATTCTAGCTCGGACTTCAATAAAAAAATACCTTTGCATCCCTAATCTAATTTTACGATGATAAACAAATTCACCTCAACCCTACTCCTGCTACTTTACGTATGTACCTCCGCTTTTGCTCAAGATGCGAAGCCGCTCACCGAACGATGGAACAGCTACACAAAATGCAAGAGCGCAGACGAAGCTAAAGCCTTCATCAACAAGCGCGACTTCGGAAGCATTTACTCCTTCTTACAACCTGGATCGGAGCTAATATCCAAATTTAGTGTGGTATCGGAAGATGTTTACGGGAATTCGGGTCGCATATTCCTGAAAATTTACGACTTTCAAACCTGGATAGCCTTCAAAAAGATTGAAGGCAATTGGGTTATGACCATGGACGAGAATGAACTACTGGAACACCTCACCGCTACATGGTTAAAAACCGACATTAATGGGGTTACCTATGTTAGCAGTTCTCCGCTAAGTCCCGAAGCGCTAAAGGAAGCCAACACTTTTGCCCAAAAGAATGGAGAACTACAAAACAAGTTTGGCATTAAGCTACCCGAATTTCGGTACTACTATGCCAAACTAGGAGACGAGGCCGCAAACATTGTTGGCGAGAAGTACAAAGGGAGCGGAAAGGCAAGATACCACGCAATAAAAGCGGTTGAGTGCGCCGACCACATACACGAGCTGGTGCACATCTACGCCGGTGAGTTTGGCATGGGCAATTCGTTTATCGACGAAGGAGTAGCCAACTGCTTTGGAAATGAAGACAAGAGCCGTTCACCTAAGGCAGCAGAAGAAGTACTGGCCTTGCTCAACGATGGTGGCTATCAGAAGTACCTTGACGGACCTACATTCAACGAAGCCAACTTGAAACGAAAAAACATATACGCTTTTGCCCAGCTAACCATGACCTACTGGGTTGGTAAGTTTGGCATAGATAAAATAAAGATGCTCCTCAAAGCCGAATGCGATAGCAATTTAGATATCAAAAAGTACATCGAGAATAACTTTGAAAAAGCCGACGAAACGAACAACGCCTTGCGCGAGATCTTAAATAAAAAGATCAGCGCAAGCTAGGGAATCAAGATCAATACAATTTGTAACACAAAGAGCCAAGGCAATCGCCTTGGCTCTTCTTCTATATTTTCATCTGCACAAGACGCAATTGAATCGCGCCTCTGCCATTATTTCTCGTAAACAAACTCGCCAGCCTCGCTGCGAACGGTAACCTTGGCGCCTGCGGGCGATGCCTCAACGCGGCCGATCACCTGGGCCTTGATGCCAAACGATTCGCTGATTTCGATAACCGCCTGCGCGTGCTCCGGTGCAACGTAGAATTCCATGCGATGCCCCATGTTGTACACCTTGTACATCTCCTTCCACTCGGTGCCCGAGCACTCCTTGATGTAGCGGAAGAGCGGAGGTATTGGGAACAGGTTGTCCTTAATTACATGTACGTCGTCTACGAAGTGGAGCACCTTGGTTTGGGCGCCACCCGAGCAGTGTACCATGCCGTGAACGTCGGCGCGCATCCTATCGAGCACCGCCTTTACCACTGGGGCATAGGTACGGGTTGGCGATAGCACCAGCTTACCCATGGTTACGCCCGTTTCGGGATCGACATCGGTAAGGCTATACTTTCCTGAGTAAACAAGATTTTCAGGAATGGCCGAGTCGTAGCTCTGGGGATACTTAGCGGCAAGATCGTGCGCAAATACGTCGTGACGGGCAGAGGTGAGGCCGTTGCTCCCCATGCCGCCGTTGTACTCGCGCTCGTAGGTGGCCTGTCCGTATGACTCCAATCCTACCACCACATCACCCGGACGAATGTTGTCGTTGCTGATGATGTCGCTACGCTTGATGCGGGCGGTTACGGTGCTATCAACAATAATGGTGCGAACGAGGTCGCCCACATCGGCCGTTTCGCCGCCGGTAAGCAGGATGTCCACACCAACCTTGCGCAGCTCCTGAAGGAAGTCTTCGGTGCCGTTGATGATGGCGGCAATCACCTCGCCGGGCACCAGCTGCTTGTTGCGGCCAATGGTGCTCGAGAGCAGTATATTATCGGTTACGCCCACGCACAGCAGGTCATCGATGTTCATTACGATGGCATCCTGCGCAATCCCACGCCAAACCGACAGGTCGCCCGTCTCCTTCCAGTACATGTAGGCCAGCGACGATTTGGTGCCGGCGCCATCGGCGTGCATCACCACGCAGTACTCCGGATCGCCGGTAAGAATATCGGGGACTACCTTGCAGAAAGCCTTTGGGAATAGCCCCTTGTCGAGATTTTTGATGGCGCTATGCACATCTTCCTTTGATGCCGATACGCCGCGCTGGTCGTACCTCGAAGAGTTGGTCATCGGATGTCGTTTTTTGAATTGCCTGGCAAAGATACAATTGAAACCGCAAACCGGAAACCGAGAACCCCTATCAATCCTTAAAACCCGGCATTTAACCTTTATTAATCACCTTATGGCCTTTAAAAATGGGCATCTCCCCCAGGATACCTATCTTTAGTCCACTTTTTGAAAAACGGAAGAAGCACCGAGGAGATGGCGTATGGAAGGTAAAATTGCACTTGTGGTTGGAGGGACAGGCCTCGTTGGAACATCGCTTTTGGAGCAGCTCGTTGCCGACGAGCGGTACGCCGAGATTGTATCGATCGGCCGCAGCAGGCCATCCATCGAAAGCCCCAAGATCACCTTCGTCGAGAACGACCTCTCGAAGCCCAAGAGCGCTGCCGAGTACCTTTTTGGCGACGACCTGTTCATCTGCATCGGCACCACCATCAAGAAGGCCAAGACCAAGGAGGCCTTCCGCTTCGTCGACCTCACCATCCCCAAGAAGGTGGCCAAGCATGCCCGCAAGAACAACGTAAAAAGCATAGCCGTGGTTTCGTCGGTGGGGGCGCACCCCAAGTCGGAGAGCTTCTACCTCCGGATGAAAGGGAAAATGGAGGAGGCCGTTACCGCCGAGGCCTTCAGGCGCACCGTCATCCTTCGCCCGTCGCTGCTGATGGGCAACCGCCAGGAGCGCCGGCTGGCAGAGACCATAGGCCGCTGGCTGGCTCCGGTTACCAACCTCTTCCTCTGGGGCAAAAAAATGCGCAAGTACCGCGCCATAAAGGCCAGCGAGGTGGCCGCCGCCATGATCTACCACATCAACCTCGACGTTAAGGGGGTAGATATCATCCACTACGACCAGATCAAGCAGGCAAAGCAGTAGCGGAGGCTGCTTTCTAGCTTTAGGAAGGGTGCATTCGGCCCTCCGACCTACAAAATCTAAATTAGATTTGCTCCATTCGACCCTCCAATCCGCCAAATCTAAATTAGATTTACTTCATTCGACCCTCCGATCTGCCAATTCTAAATTAGATTTACTTCGTTCGACCCTTCGATCCGCCAAATCTAAATTAGATTTACGCCATTCGCCCCTCCAATCTCCGTTTCACCGCTTGTGAGAACGAGATTTGCACCACCGACCACCTTCTCACAGCCTGTGAGAGTGGAATCCGCCCCTCCAGTCTCCGTCTCACAATCGGTGAGAGGAAAATCCGACCCTCCGATCGTCGTCTCACCGCTTGTGGAAACGCCATCCGCCCCTCCGATCGCCGTCTCACCGCCTGTGAAAGGAACATCCGATGCTCCGATTGCCGATTTCCCCATCCATTTTAGCGCTACTTCAGCCTAACAAGCACTCGTTAACGCTGCGATGTTCGGCTATCGCTTAGCTTCGCGCCCTATACAAAAACTAATTACCTTACAATGCGCAAACTTTTTCAGTTAACCACCATCTCGCTGCTGGCAGCGCTATCCTTCGGCTGCTCCAAAGACAGCGACGCCCCCAACGATGACCTGAACGCCAAGCTTACGCTTACGGTGGAATGTTCCCCCACAGAGGGAGCCGTAACCGTCAACCCACAAAAAACAACCTACACCAGCGGCGACAAGTTGGAGCTTACGGCCAAGCCCGCCGATGGCTACGAGTTTAAGGGCTGGAGCATGCCCGATGCAACCGTGCAAACCACCAGCACCATCAGCTACACCATTACCCAGGATGCCACCATCAAGGCCGTCTTCGAGAAGAAGGGAGCGGCGGCCACCTTCCAGGTAACAGCCACCTGCGACCCCAACCAGGGCAGCGTTAGCATCAGCCCCCAGAAGGAGGCCTACCACAAGCTCGACATCGTGCAGGTAGAGGCTACCCCCAAGGAAGGCTACGCGTTCGACCGCTGGGAGGGCATCACCGCTTCAGGCTCTAGGGCCACCATCTGCATCGATGGCAGCCTTGCCATTAAGGCCATCTTCAAGAAGAAGGAGGGCACCACCGAAAAGCCCGAGTTCATCTTCACCGCCATGCGCCTAAGGGACAAGAGCGGCACCTACTACCTGCACGTTAGCGCCAGTTTCTCCCCGCTAGCCTACCAGGACGAGGAGGCTACGCTAAAGATTAAGAGCAAGACCTACACCATGACCTACAACCAGCTCAACCAAAATTTTGCGGATGTAGCCGCAGGCACCCCAATAGCGGTGGAACTTACCCATAAGAGCCTCAGCAAGCCGCTGTCGGTAACCATTACCACCCCCGAGAGCTTTACTCCAGCCGCCGAAAGGCTCTTCCTCTCGACCGAGAACAACAACAAGCTCACCTGGAAGCCGCTGCAATGCGCGGGGTACTACCGCAGGGTGCTGGTGGGCAACAGTTCTGGCTGGGTGGAGTTCCAGCAAGCCTTTAGCCTGACCACCCAAACCGAACTAACCTACAGCGCCAACGAGCTGCTCAACGAAAACGAGGTGGTTACCAGCATGCCCTACACCCGCTATGCGATAACCGTTTTACCGGCAAACGCAGTTACCAACCTCGACGGCTTCTCGGCCAACAGCCGAGTTGTAGCCATGGGCTCCGAGAGCAAGTGGGTAACCAACTATAAGGACGCCAGTTTCTGGGGTATCTGGTAGGCACACCTCCCCTTTTATGTATATTAAAAAGGCCAGCAGGATATCCTGCTGGCCTTTTCGTATAGTATGTAGAGTACACAAACGCCCTATTACCCACATTCCAAGCCGCGCTACCGCCTCAGCATCCCATACCCATCGAACACAAAGCGGTTGCAAATAAGGATGGAGAGGATAACCGTCAGCAGCGTCGACACCATAATCGTAATCATGATCATGATCTGATACTTGATGGCCACCATCGGGTTGGAGCCGCCCAAGATCTGCCCGGTCATCATCCCCGGCAGCGAGATCAGGCCCACAACGGCCGTGGTGGCAATGGTGGGGTTGAGCGACTTCTTAAGCGCATCTCGCATAAAGCCGGCCAGCGCCTCGCCCCTTGTGGCCCCGTTGGCCAGCGCAAAGCGGTAGAGCGTTTGCTCGCGCGTAAGGCTATGGTAGTAGGTGTTCAGCGCCACGATATCGTTGGAGAGGCAGTTGCCGATGAGCATCCCGGTGATCGGGATAAAGTAGCGGGCATCGAAAAGGAAGTCGAGCCGAACCACCACGCCCAGAAGGTACAGATCGACCAGCAGCACGCTTGCCCCAATGGCAATAAGCACCGGGATGAGGAAAAGCTTTCGGTTTAGCTCGCTGCGCTTAACCACCGTAAAGGCGGCCACCACCACCATCGCCACCACCCACAGGATGTTAACCCAGGCGCTGTTCCACCTAAAGATGACGCCGAGATAGGCCCCCACCAGCAGCAGTTGAACGGTCATTCGCGCAATGGCGATAAGGGTGCTGCGCACCAGCCCCGTCTGGTAGTAGCGAAACACCAGCAGCGGGATGATGATAAGGAGGTAGCCTACTCCCAAGTCGATCCACGAAATATCATGTACACCTCCCATAGCCTACGATTTTAGGTTGATAACCGTATCCATTGCGGCCAGCCACTCCTCGTCGTGCGACGAGGCAATAACCGTTACCCCTTCGAGCCTTTTTACAAGGTTGATGATGGCCGCGCGCGACTCGCCATCGAGCGCCGAGGTGGGCTCGTCGAGCAGCAGGATATCCTTTTTAAGCAAAAGCACGGAGGCTAGAGCAACCCGCTGCTTCTGCCCTCCCGAGATCTCGCTCAGCGACTTTTCGAGCAGCGAGGTATCAAGCAGCAGATCGCCGAATATTCTTTTTACATCTTCAGATGATGGCCTTAAATGCTTATTGGCACGAAAGGTATAGGGATAGAAGAACAGCTCCTCCACCGTATCTATTTTAAGCGACAGCTCCTGTGGAAGCCACGAGATCTGCTGGCGTATGGCGTCGATATTCTGCTCGTTGAGTTTGATCCCATTTACCGCAACCCTACCCGAATAGGGATACACAAACCCCATAAGCAGGTTAAGGATGCTCGACTTGCCGCTACCCGAAGGTCCCGACAGGGCAACCTTATCGCCCTTCCGAGCGGTGAACGAAAGGTTTGATATTACCTGCTCATCGCCGTAACTAACCGAGAGGTTTTCGATTTGGATCATTTATTTTAGGCGCTAGATGATACAGCGATTACTTCTTCTCCTCATACCCTCCTGCAAAGTCTAAGGTGCACATGGTTCCATACTTTGGGTGAGAGCCAATGGCAACACCAACCACCTTAAGTGTTCTATTCAGTATGCTTCGCCGATGCCCCCGCGAAGGTACGCCATCGTCTACCAAAAGGCTAACCACGATGGCTTGGGCATCCCTATTTCCGTAGTCGATATTCTCGCCACAGGTCGTCAGCCATTGGCCGTAGCGCCCCATCCGATCCCATGGCGACGAGCCATCGGTTCCTGTATGCCCAACGCTCCCTGTTTTTCCCTGATCCTTGACGTGATCGCGTGCAGCAAGGCTCATCCCCTTCGAGGGAGCTAAGAGCCCCATCGGAGCAATGCCCATCATCTCCTTCACGCACTCGTCGATGGCGGCTGTGCCCTCCTGAGTCAGAATCCGCATGCTATCGGCGTTGTAGTACATGCGCGAGTTTCCCGAGACGGTAAAGCGCTTCTTCATTGGTAGAATAACCTCTAGGGCATAGCGCTTGGGGTTGCTACGCGCCTTATTCATCTCAAAAATAACGGCCCTTTCCTGAGCGCTTAGGTAATCGGCATTCTTTGCCGTATTTAAGCTATCGGGCCACGATGGCTGTCCAGAAGTAATTCCAGACAATAAAAAGATGGTAAGTGCAAGAATTCGTCCCATAACAAACCGATTCTATAAAACAGCAGGAAAAAAAAGACGTTTAGTGTTTAATTATTTTTGAGATAGAAATTTTTCGCAATCATTTTGCCCTTGCATTTTATACTCCCAAATTTTAGAAATAGAGGCAAACTTATAATGCGCAATCAAAGCGGCATTAACAAAGCCCGCTCTACCATCTAAAAAACCGCCTTTTATAAAGTAAACCTTAAAAAATCGATGAAAACAATGAAATAAGCAGCTAAGGATGCTATAGTTTTTTCCTTTTTCTATACTTTTTTGAATCTCTTTATCTGAATAAATATTGGTTTTTTCAAGTATGCTTGTTATAGAAGAGTCCTGAAGGTGTATAAGCGATAAATCCTTCCTTTTAGATGGGATCTGACTTACTTGTCCATCTATTTTAGGACGAGAGTGGATATGCGAAGGCCAGTCCGCTTTACTTTTTTCAAAAAAACGCAGCTGATAATCAGGATAGGATGCCCGCATAAATTTCCCCATAAAGAAGTTTGCTCTACTTACCAGCAACCCTGTTGGACAATCCTTTTTAGTAATAATGTTGTACAAGTAATTACGAAGATTATCTGTAACCAACTCATCAGCATCAAGAACTAGAACCCACGGATTTGAGGCTGCAGCAATAGCAAAATTGCGAGCAGGCTCTACATAACCAGTACGTTCGTGCATTACAATTTTACAACCATAACGTTGGGCAATTTCGAGAGTATTATCATCACTATACATATCACATATTACAATCTCATCGAAATTCAAAACAGATTTAATGCATTGTTCCAAAATAGAGGCTGCATTAAATGTATTTATCACTACAGAAATTCTACTCATATATTTTTTTTTCAAGAAGAAAAACTAGTATCTATTAATATTATTGGAATCAATAATTGGCTGCCAAAACTTAATTGACCGTGCCTTATTCCAGCCATGAGCAGCCATTGGTAGTTTTTCACCGGTTAGCTTATAAAGCCTTTTAGGATTAATGTCGAAAGCAAATCGGAGTGCTTCTTGTGCGGTTGGCGTTTTATGCTCAAGCCCATTCTTGCTTGGTTCTATACTCCAAAATACATCCTCATTAAAAATGTGGGATGTCTGATTATTCAGATAGTGCGTTATCTGATCCTTTAAAGTTACCGCTAGTTCTAGGTGACGGCTGATCTTTCGTAGGGAGAAACCGCCATTCCCTACTCGATTGCGTGTTTCAAAGCGATAAACTCTATTTTTTTCACCATAAAGGCAACGCGAAAATTTCATCTTTACATAATGAATGTAATGGCTGAGCAAGCTATTTGAAATCCAAGGGGCACCAACGTAATCGTAGCCTTCATTGAGCCAATAATCCAAATCATCATAAAAGATATACACGTCAGGCTGAACAATGAGCATGTATTCATCCCCCTGAAATCTGGAATAGAATTCTGTAGAAAGAAGTAGCCTATTATAGCCCTTTATAGATGCAAAATAGTCGGTATCAAACTCCTCTATGCTGTAAAAGGGATATTCCTTTTCGAGTAAATCCGTATCTAGCCCTCGTGGCTTAACCATTGTAATATTACGAGCACTAAGAATTTTGAAACATCTGTCAATGGAAATCTTCTCAGTATCACTTAATGAAGACTTATAAATGGGGACAACAACACGCACCTTATTTGACATGGCTCATTTTGAATTTACATTCTTTTCTACCTAAAGAATGTACAAAAGTACACTTTCAGTTGAATTAAGAACCAAAGCCACATAAATACAGACTCCCCAAACACCATGACATAACAAATTTGCACACTCCAAACCCGTTTAACCTTATTAAACCAAAACAGCGTCAACCTATGCTTTATGATGCTGTTTGTCCTCTGCAATAATCCATTTTTGTGGCTAAATTTGCGCGATTGCACGGATTACATTACAGAAACTCACATACACACATGGGAAAGAAAGTTCTCCTGATGATCCTCGATGGCTGGGGTCATGGAAAGCACGACAAGGCAGACGCCATCTTCAACGCCCACCCCGAATTCATTAATAGCCTAGAGGCTAAGTACCCCAACGCCGAGCTGCGCACCAGCGGCGAAGACGTGGGATTGCCTGAAGGCCAGATGGGCAACTCGGAAGTAGGCCACCTCAACATTGGTGCAGGACGCGTGGTGTACCAGGACTTGGTAAAGATCAACATCGCCTGCCGCGACAACAGCATCCTTAAGAACCCCGAAATCGTTAGGGCCTACAGCTACGCCAAGGAAAACGGCAAGCAGGTTCACCTTATGGGCTTGGTTTCGAACGGTGGCGTTCACAGCTCGATGGACCACCTCTTCAAGCTAATCGAAATATCTAAAGAATACGGCATCGACAAGACCTTCGTTCACGCCTTTATGGACGGTAGAGACACCGACCCCAAGAGCGGAAAGGGCTTTATCGAGGCGCTAGAGGCTCACATCGCCAAGAACACCGGGGCGCTGGCTACCATGATTGGCCGCTACTACGCCATGGACCGCGACAAGCGCTGGGAGCGCGTTAAGGAGTCGTACAACCTGATGGTACACGGCACCGGAACGCCAACCACCAACATGGCAGAGGCCGTTCAGCAGTCGTACGACGCTGGCGTTACCGACGAGTTCATCAAGCCGGTTGTTAAGGTTGATGCTGCCGGAAAGCCCGTTGGCTCCATCCAGGAGGGCGACGTGGTTATCTTCTTCAACTTCCGTAACGACCGCGCCAAGGAGCTTACCATCGTGCTTACCCAGCAGGATATGCCCGAAGCCGGCATGAAGACCCTTCCGCTGCAGTACTTCACCATGACCCCATACGACGCCAAGTTCCAAGGGCTACACATCATTTTCGACAAGGACAACGTGACCAACACCCTTGGCGAGGTGGTGTCGAAGGCGGGCAAGAAGCAGATCCGCATTGCCGAAACCGAGAAGTACGCGCACGTGACCTTCTTCTTCAGCGGTGGCCGCGAGGCCGAGTACGAGGGCGAAAGCCGCATCCTTATCCCATCGCCAAAGGTGGCCACCTACGACCTGCAGCCCGAGATGAGCGCCTACGGCGTGAAGGATGCCATCGTGGCCGAGCTTAAGAAGGGCGAGGTTGACTTTGTTGCCCTTAACTACGCCAACGGCGATATGGTGGGCCACACCGGCGACACCTCGGCCATCACCAAGGCCATTAAGGCTGTTGACCAGTGCGTGAAGGAAACCGTGGAGGCTGCTACGGCCAACGGCTACACCGTACTCATCACCGCCGACCACGGTAACGCCGACAACGCCGTTAACGAGGATGGCTCGCCAAATACCGCGCACTCGCTGAACCCTGTTCCATTTATCGTGGTGGATAAGGACATCAAGAGCGTGAAGAACGGCAAGCTGGCCGACATCGCCCCCACCATCCTTAAGCTGATGGGCATCCCTGCGCCTGCCGAAATGACCGGTACTCCGCTCGTGTAGATTTTTTGACTACAGCGACATAAAAAACCCGCGCCACCGTAACTGGGACGCGGGTTTTGCTTTTCATCCACCATCCCCGAAAACCCGCGCCAAAACCTCAACCAAACCCGCCCCACCTACGTATAACCACCGTAAAGCAAGATGTTGTTCCATAAAGCGCGAAGCCATGAAAGCACCAGAAAAACCCATGCGAATTGTTTACGACTTAGAGGGGCGCGCCTACTACGTTCCCGAGAAAGCCGTAAGCAGGAAGGTTAGAAGGGCCAAAGCTACGCACCACCGCCACCACGAGTGGGGCATGCTTCCACCTCCTCCAGCACCAGAATGGATGGCCCACGAACACCCAGCTCCAATGCCACACTCCGAGGCTCATATTATACAGCTGACCCGCAAGGTGCCACAAGTACGGCATAGGGTTCGCCACGCCGGATAGGCGCTGGAGCCGATAGCATAACCTGTAAGCTTAGGCGACACCCTGTAGGGATGCCGCCTACTTTTTTATCCCCCCAAAAAAACAACGGCCCACCCTTGCAGGCAGACCGTTGAACACTAAAACATATAATTGTAGGGCAGTACTTACTTGGTATCCTTCTTCTCGTCCTTCTTCTCGTCCTTCTTGGCCGCGCTGTACTTCTGGCGGATGGTGAGGTAGCGGCTGTAGATCTCCTGCTGCAGCTGGCGCCACTCGGGCTTGCCGCTGAACTCGGCGTTGAAGAGCACGTACTCGTAGTAGCGGTTCACCGAGACCTCCACCTTACGCCGGAGCGTGGTAGCGGCAAGGCTGTTGCGGAAGGCGGCAACGTCGGTCTCGCGGTTGCTCCAGAGGGCGTCGAACTCGGCCGCGGCAGCCTTGAGCTCCACCACGTACTCGTCGAGGGCCAGCTCCTTTACCAGCTGCGCATTCTCGGGCTCGCCGAGCAGGGCGATCAGCGAGATCACCTGAGAGGACTCCTTGGTGTCGGGCAGCTCCTGAATCCCCCTAAACTTGGCCAGCCGGCCGCTGAGCACCTCGGCCTTGGCCCGCTTGGCGGCTGTGGGCGAGTAGAGCATCCCATCGAGGCTAACAAATAGCCCTACCGCCGCATCGTCGCGGCGCTTGTCGGCGGCGCGAGCCTTGGTCGTATTCTCGCTCGCCTTATCGCGCAGGAGGCTACCCTTAAACTCGCCGTAGCACACGTTCAGGTGCGCAAACGACTCGTGGGTTTGGGCCTCGGGGATAGCACATTTACCGGCCTCTTCAATACTAATTCTACAGACACTGCTGATGTCGTCATTTGCAAAACGATTCATGGTAAGCTTACTCATGTCACACTTCTTTTTTGAGGGTTTTACATAAAGTCATAACTCTTATAGTCGTAACTGAATACTCCTTGAAGCTTACATTAGCGCTTTCGGCTGCCCATTTGTACTACTGTACATCTACAAGAGTACTTCCGCCTACCCGTTTGTACTCTTGTACATTTACAATAGTACTTTTGCCTGCCCGTTTGTACTCTTGTACATTTACAATAGTACTTCCGCCTACCCATTTGTACCGTTGTACATCTACAATAGTACTTTTGCCTGCCCGTTTGTACTCTTGTACATTTACAATAGTACTTCCGCCTACCCATTTGTACCGTTGTACATCTACAATAGTACTTCCGCCTACCCGTTTGTACTCTTGTAAAAAAAGCATTACCCCATTGGGCCTTTAAGCGCTATTTCAAAAAACTCTGATTTCCCTAGATGCGGAAGGATTTCCACGAAGATAATAGCGCCCTGCGCCTGCTTGTCCATCTCGTAAAATATCCTTAGCCGTATCGTTATTCGAAAATCTAAACGTGAAATTACTTAACCATTTTTAATTATGCAAATAATTCTTAGCTTAATATTGCGGATTTCTTACTTTTTTTTCAAAAAATACCTTCAAGCGCCCTACCGGTTGGGTCTGGCGCAAATTGGGGTGAGACGAAGAAATCCGCCCAACGGCATCGGCTTTTGGGGAGGCGCGCCAGGGATCTCGCTTTTTAGGATATGCTAAACGTTGGAATCACCCCTAAATCCCCCAAAGGGTACTTCGCGGCAGCTCAACCATCATGGAAAATCTCGGACTCCTTTTCGGCTTCTGGCTACGGTACGTGCTGCGCCGTAGTTCCCTTTAGTGGGTCGGGGGTGAATACGGCTAAGCTTTACGGCAGCACCTAGGCGATAAATGCAGAAGCAAAATTCCTAGGAGGCGCGCCTATTCGCCTGCTTATTTTCGATATATTTGGCCAATCGGATACCCTGACGAATATGCAAAACCTTACGGCAACCCTACGGATTAGGCGACTTGAGCTCGCAGCCTCGGCATACGGCCTGCTGTTTTCGCTCACCCGCAACCGCCGCTTCTTCGACCGAAAAATCAAAACCGGCATCCTGCTGCTCTCGCTGCTGGGCCTGGCCGCAAGCGCCGAGGGGCAGGCAACGGGCCATCCCACGAAAAAGGCAAAGAGAAGCAAGGCGGCTACCGCCAAAAAGGATACCGCATCGAGCGACGAAGCCGTGTTCTGCTACGCCGTAGAGATGATGCCCGCGTACAAGGGTGGCACCGACTCGCTGTTCGCCTTCCTAGCGCGCAACACCCGATACCCCCAATCGGGCATTGAGAATAAAAAGGAGGGAACGGTTTACGTCCAGTTCACCATAGACTCCCTAGGCCGCGTTGTTAACCCACGAATACTTAAAGGGATTGATCCGGACTTCGATGCAGAGGCGCTCCGCGTGGTTCGCCTTATGCCGCCATGGATACCAGGAGAACTACTTGGGAAGAAAGCAAACACTGACTATACCATGCCGATAAAGTTCAGGCTAACCGATGTAAAAAAGTAAAGGTTGCCCATGAAAAAGATCACCCTCTCCGCCCGCATAAAGGGGCTGCAGCTGCGCTCGCGCTGGTACGGCCTGCTCTTTGCCCTCACCCGCAACCGCCGCTTCTTCGACCGAAAGATTAAGGCGGGGGTGCTGATGCTATCGCTGCTGAACATGATGGCGAGTTGCGGCACGCCACCAACCGGCAAAACGGATACATCGAGAAACTCCGCTAAAAAAGGCACAACCTCAACTCAGCCTACAAGCAAAACGGTGGTAGATAATGATCCTTCACACTACGCTAGGCAAGCAAAAATCGGTAGTGCAGCAAAAGAAAGAATCTTTGATGAATCAGAGGTATCATGCTATATGGTGGTAGAAAAAATGCCATCCTTCCCAGGAGGACAAGAAGCCATGATCAATTTTCTAAACCAGAACACCCAATACCCATCAGCAGCAATAGAGAAAAAGATGGAAGGCACGGTATTCGTACAGTTTATTGTTGACTCTACCGGAAAGATAGAGGAGCCCAAGGTTATTCGCAGCGTCTCACCGGAGCTGGATAACGAGGCTCTAAGAGTTGTACGGCTATTTCCCCACTGGAATCCAGGAATTATGATGGGTGAGAAATTAAGGGTTGGGTATACCATGCCGTTTAAGTTCGTCTTAGAAGAGGCGACCCAGGCAAAAAAAGATACCACCCAAACAAACCAACGGTAATGAAGAGAATCACCCTCTCCGCCCGCATAAAGGGGCTGCAGCTGCGCTCTAACTGGTACGGTCTACTCTTTGCCCTCACCCGCAACCGCCGCTTCTTCGACCGAAAGATTAAGGCGGGGGTGCTGATACTCTCGCTGCTAAACCTGGTGGCTGGTTGTGGCAACCAAACCAACGAAAAGCCTGCCTCATCGCAAAAAGAGCAGTCATCAAAGAGGCTCACAAAAGCAGATACACCCAAAAGCATGGTAAGCAAGGGCATCCCCGTCAAATTCGCACCACCCCAGATAACCTGCTACGATGTTGAGGTAAAGCAAAACCTAGTACAACCAGACACCACTGATTTGACAGTTGGTTGCTATGCTCCGATTATTGAAGAAGGGCCATCTGTTTATTCTACGGTTGAAGATATGCCCGAATTCCCCGGAGGAGTAGATGCCATGATGCAGTACATCAAGGAGAGGGCAATCTACCCAGACTCTCTCGAAGATGATAACATAGTGGGAACCGTATTCGTAAGGATGGTTATCAATAGCAGAGGAAAAATCGAACAGCCAACCATAATCAAGGGCATCACTCCCGAAGTCGACTCGGCAGCCCTCCGAATTGTACGTCAAATGCCCCGCTGGGAACCCGGCTGGAAAGAAGGAGTACCCGTTAACGTGTACTATACCATCCCCGTTAAGTTCAACCATAAAGTAAACGAATAACTGATGAAGCTTTCGCTCAACACCATCACCTTCGAGTCGTACTCGGCCTGCAACCTGCGCTGCGTCTACTGCTACAACACGTGGAAGCGCCCCGAGGGGGATGCCCCCTTCCGCTACTCGCACCGCCAGGCGGTAAAAACGCTTAAGGAGATCTACCGCCAGGCCGACATCACCCAGCTGTCGATAACGGGCGGCGAGCCGCTGCTCAACGAGTACGTGGCGGAGCTCATCCTTACGGCCAAGCTAAAAGGGTCGAAGGTGTCCATCATCAGCAACGGCAACGGGGTAAAGGATGGCGACTACACGCTATACAGGGATCTGGACGTAGACCTGTTTCTGATGCCGCTTCACGCAGCCTCCTCCAGCATTCACGACTCGATGACACAGGTTGAAGGCTCGTGGCAACGCAGCCTCAGCTCTATCACCTCCTGCGCGGAGATGGGCTTCTACGTTGTGCCCGTGGTGGTGCTAACCCGGCTTAATGCACCTCAGATAGAAGAAACACTGCGCTTCATCAGCAACTTGGGGCTAAAACGGATTATGGTGAACCGCTACAACATCGGAGGAGCAGGCATCAACCACCAATCGCTGAGCCTCGGCCACGATGAGCTCCGCCAAGCATTCGGGAAGATAAACCGCATCTCGGAGGAGCTAACCCTGAACGTATCCTCCAACGTTTGCACGCCGTTTTGCGTGCTCAACCCCGCCGACTACCCCAGCATTGCCTTTGGCGCCTGCAGCCCCGATCCGTTCAGGCGCCCCCTAACGGTCGACGTTATGGGCAACCTGCGCACCTGCAACCACTCCCCAATTGTTGCCGGAAATATCTTTAAGGATCGCATTGAGGATATCGTAAATACGCCCTACATGAAATCGTGGAACGACACAACACCAACCTTCTGCGAGCAATGCGCAATGTACGCCCAATGCCGCGGAGGATGCAGGGCAGCCTCCGAGCAGCTTGGCTTAACCCTTCGGCATGTTGATCCCTTAGTTACAATGCAAGAGTCGCTATAAACCAAAAAGGGGCTGCCCAACACATGTTGGACAGCCCTTTTTTTTGTCGCGATAGCTGCTGTTCTGCTAACGGCGAGCAGCCGTAACCAGATCTTCTAACTTCAGCGTTTTGCGGGTAAACACAAAGCGGCACTTCTGAAATCCGTTGGTAGGCCAGCCGCCCCAGACAACCGTATTACCTACCAAATTCTTGTAGTTGTATATCGCCTCAGTCTGCTTGTCTAAAGTCCAAATCATGGTATCCTTCCCCTCAAAGTCCACCGCCACATTCATAAACTTGTGGTAGATGGTCTGCTGCAAGAAGCTGGCGTTTACGCCCAGCAAGCTAAGCACGCTGGTAAAGGCGCTACCTCCAGCAATTGCCGTAGCCTGCAGCTTTGCCTCAACGGTAAAGTTGTCAACCTGCCCCTCGCCCACAAAAAACTCGCCGGTGTTAAACCGAAAGCTGGTGTAGTCAAACAGCTGATCCATCTTGCCAGCCACCTCAGCCCACTTCGAGCCGCCGTACACGATGTAGGTAAACATGGGTCCCATGGTACCCACCATACCGTTGTCGTCGGTGAGCTGAATGGCGGTAACCGGGAAGCTCACCTTTTGTGTGATGTCTATTCCCTGCTCATCGGTTGCCTGGGTAAGCACCCAGGTGCCCTGCATCTGCTGCTTGGTGGGTGGCGTAATCAGGTTGTTCAAGTCGCAGCTGGTAAACGCCGCAGCAGCAAGCGCCACAAGCAAAATCCTTCTAAAAATAGTCGTATGCATGTTGATTGGTGATTTTTGGCCAGGCATCTTCCGAGCGCGGCAGCATCAGTAATAGTATTAAAAGTTTCCCAAGCGGCAGCATTCATCAGCCCTGCCCGCTTTTCCGACAGCCGGCAAATATACACAAATCCAACAGCCCCCAAATAGGTCTTTACCCCTAAAATACAGCACAAAAAAAGCAGGAATCGAAAAGAAGCCCCGCAACAGAATAGGCAGCAAGAGGCGCTTTACGCCAAACCAGCCCTTCGCCATAAAGCACCCACTACCTACAAATAAAAAAGGAACGTATAGCAACGTTCCCCTTTTATTGGTAAGCACAAGACATCTGGCGCTACTTCATGGGCTTTGCAAACTCCTGCGACCAGTACTTGCCGTCAAGCGCCACCCCCATCTCGGTAAACAATCCGTTCATGATGTTTTTGCAGTGACCCTCGCTGGTCAGCCAAGCGCTTACTACCGCCTGCTCGGAGGGATAGCCCATGGCGATGTTTTCGCCAATAGCCGACCAGTTATAGCCTACACCCGTAATTCGTGTGGCTGGAGTAGAGCCATCGCTGCCGGTATGATCGAAGTAATTGTTCTTAGTCATATCTTGGCTATGGATAAGCGCAGCCTGTTCCAACTTATCGTTCCAGGTAACGGGGGGCACGGGCTGCATGTAGGTCGATCCGCAATTGCACCCCTTAGCGCGTGCATCATTTACCAGCTGCAGCAAAGCAGCCTTATTCACTGTTGATGTTCCAGCGGTTGATCCGGTGGAGCTCCCCGTACCTGTCCCGCTAGTGCCCGCCCCAGTGGTACTAGACCCACCACCGCTTGTGGTAGTCGTGGTGGTACTTCCCGTGTTGGTATTCGGCGTCGTTGTATTGGTGGTGGCGGTAGTCGTTGCCTTGCTCGGAGCAGGAACCTGCTCGTCGTCTGTTGTACAGCCAATGAAACCCGCCAGCAGGGCTAGCATCAGCATTACTAGTACGCTTTTCTTCCTCATTGCTACGATTTAAAATTTCCCAAATGTATCATAAGTCACGCCACAACCAGCTAGCAGCAAGCGCATTTAGCCAACGTTCGCACTCTATAGCATACGCAAAGCTAAACTAGAAGCAAACAAAAATCCCACAGGAAGCCTTCACGGCTTGCTGTGGGAAAGGACGGACTATAAACCTAAAGCTGACCTTTTAGGATGCTTTAAAAAAATTATCAGATTAGTAGCAGTAGTTCTCTGTACTTAGGAAGAGGCCACAGCTCATCGTCGATAAGCGTTTCCAGCTTATCAATGTGGTAGCGAATTTCCTCAAAGTAAGGCAGCACCTTGTAGTAGTAGTGCTGAGCCTTTGCCTCAAGTTCTTCGGTATTGTTAGCCACCTTACGCTCCTCGATCATGTCGTGCACCTTGGTACGGATTACCATAACGTGCTCCGAAAGCATTTTCAGAGTATCGATCTGAGGACCCGAAAGCGCTTTGGCTTCATCACCTAGCACCTCCTTCAACCCCTTAAGGTTTTCGATAAGGGTATTTTGATACTTGATAGCCGTTGGAATGATGTGGTTGATGGCCAAATCACCCAGCAGGCGCGACTCGATCTGAATCTTCTTAGCCACTGCCTCTAGGCGAACTTCGTAGCGAGACTCAATTTCGGGAATAGAAAGGATGCCGAACTCTTCGAATAGGGCGATAGCCTTAGGATCGAGATATGCCTTAAGGGCAACGAGCAGGTCCGAAACGCTGGCAAGTCCTCGGCGAGCAGCCTCGTCTCTCCACTCCTTGCTGTAGCCATTTCCTTCGAAGCGGATCTTCTTGGTCTCAACAATAATTTGGCGAAGCACCTGAAGGATGGCCTCATCCTTCTTTACGCCCTTTTCGATAAGCGCATCAACCTCGATCTTAAACTTAACCAGCTGCTGAGCAACTGCAGTATTAAGCACCAGTAGTGGCGATGCTACGTTGCTTGTCGAACCAACAGCACGGAACTCGAAGCGGTTTCCGGTGAAGGCAAATGGCGAGGTACGGTTACGGTCGGTATTATCTAGTAGGATATCTGGGATACGACCGATATCCAGCTTAATTTCGGTTTTTTCGTCTGGGCTAAGCTTCTTGTCGGTGATTCGCTCCTCAATCTGGTCGAGGATATTCGAAAGGGTTGTACCCAAAAATACCGACATAATTGATGGAGGAGCCTCGTTGCCGCCCAAGCGGTGCGAGTTCGAGAAGCTGGCAATACTGCTAAGCAGAACTGGAGCATGCTCGTCTACAGCCTTCATGGTATTGATTAGGAAGGTCAGGAACTGCGTATTGGTTTTTGGCGTCTTTCCAGGAGATAGCAGGTTGGTGCCGTTGTCGGTCATCATCGACCAGTTGGCATGCTTACCCGATCCGTTGATGCCCTTAAATGGCTTCTCGTGGAAAAGAACACGAAGCTTATGGCGGCGAGCGATGCGGTGCATCAGCGTCATAAGAAGAAGGTTATGGTCTACAGCCAAGTTGGCCTCTTCGAACATGGGTGCACACTCATATTGGTTAGGGGCAACCTCGTTGTGGCGAGTCTTTAATGGAATTCCCAACCTATACGATTCAACCTCGAAGTCTTCCATAAAGGCTTTAACCCTGTTAGGAATAGAGCCAAAGTAGTGATCCTCGAGCTGCTGGTCCTTTGCCGAGATGTTCCCCATAAGGGTACGTCCCGAAACCATAAGGTCTGGACGGGCAAGGAATAACCCCTCGTCAACAAGGAAGTACTCTTGTTCCCAGCCTAGGGTTACATTCACCTTACTTACATCCTTATCAAAGTATTGGCACACTTCGGTAGCAGCCTTATCGAGCGCATTAAGCGACTTGATGTGAGGCGTCTTAAAGTCTAGAGCTTCGCCGGTATAGGCTACAAAAATTGTGGGGATACATAAAGTTCCTTCGAGAACGAATGCTGGGGATGATGGATCCCAAGCGGTATATCCACGAGCCTCGAAGGTGTTACGGAGACCTCCACTAGGAAAGCTTGAAGCATCAGGCTCTTGCTGAACAAGCATCGAACCCTTAAAAGTCTCGAAAGATCCACCGTTGCGAAGAGGCTCGAAGAACGAGTCGTGCTTCTCAGCTGTTGTATCATTTAAAGGTTGGAACCAGTGTGCGTAGTGAGTTGCTCCTCGATCCATTGCCCAAGCCTTCATGCCTGCAGCAATCTGATCTGCAACCTTACGATCAATTCTACGACCTTCTTCAACTGCACTTATTACTGCATCAAAAGCCTCAGGAGAGAGGTACTGACGCATCTTAGCGCGATCAAATACATTTTCGCTGAAATACTTCGAGATATTCTCGCTACTCGGTGAAAACCGTTCAGCTTTTTTACTTGCAAGCTCTGTTAGTGCTCTAAAACGAAGTGTTGCCATAACCTAAATTTTTAGTTCCGGGTTCAAAAATATACATTTTACATCAAGCCCTGTCAATTTTCAACCAAATTCTCCATGTTTTAGTGTTTTTTACGCAACACCCCCATTTAACAAAAGCAACACAAAGCCAATTAAACATCTTTTTGCTTAAACACCCCCTATTTCGCTCCAATAATTGCACTTTTTAAAACAAACAATACATTACTGATTTTATGCATCATACAAACTAGCCTATTTCAATTAAAAAGGGGAACCCCATAAATAGATAGCCCCTTAAAGCTTTTAAATGCATTTTTACTTACAACCCCTCACATTTAAAACCTTCTTCTCAAATTGATGCATTTTACCACAACCACCCCCATATAATATAAACGTACATGCGTAAAAGAATCAAGAGTTAGGTCTGTCGAGTTTAAATCGAATGCGCAGGACTCCATTTTCAAAATCTGCCGACACAAGCCTAAACGTCCCAATTCCTTTGGTCGATGCTACATGAGGGCCTATGCAAGGGCAGCTATCAAAGTCGCCTATCTCCACGATGCGCAACAGATCACCAGCATCCTCTGGCAATCTGGAAAGATCAAATTGCGCTTCAGCCTCTTTCCTATCCATAAATCGAGTCGACACCGTTAGGTCCATATGAATAATACGGTTTACCTCGTCGCTAATGCCCTGTTCTTCGATAGGCGTAAGACTTCTCCCAAAATGATAATCGCATTTCGACTTTTTCTTCTCTATATGGTTGCTAAACGAGCGCGATATTCCAAACCGTCTCACCATAACCTGATTCAGTATATGTTCAGCGCTATGCATTTGCGGGTTATAGTTCTTTTCACTTGCCATTTTCTTTCTGTTTTTTTTACGAATCTAGCATTTCCTGTTGTCAGATTTTAAAAAGTAAAGTTATTCGCCTCCAATTACAAGAATTTTATGCCATACGGCACAAAATACACGATCAGACACAAGAAAAATAAAGCGACTACATACCACTGTAATTCTATTCATTACATCATGCAACACTCTTTTAAAAAATATTTTTTACACTACGACTTCTTTTTTTTACTTAAAAAAGTTAATTAATAAACAGAAATCATATCTTTGCACGCAGATAAGTTAATGAAAAGTTATTTGGCTGTTGGTCATGTATATTTAAGTTTAGGTAGCAAAACCTTTCAAACTTTCTTATAGCTAAACCTTAACAAAAAAAAGCGACCGCGGAGTAGTGGGCGCTTTTTTGTTTTTATCTCCTTTTCAAGGTACTGGATATCCTAATTCTTTCTCTATCTTAGAATGCTTTTTTGAAGTAAACCTTCATGGAAATGACAAGACGTTTTTTACTAATTGCAAGTATTTTATTTTCAAGTATTTTTCTCAAGGCAGAGAGCTATAGAAATATAACAGTAAGCCTGTTAACGGTATCGCCAGGAACCGAACTTTACTCACTTTTTGGGCACAGCGCCATTCGAATCCAAGATCCGCTGCAAGGTGTAGATGATGTTTATAACTTTGGCACCTTCGATTTTGACACCCCCAATTTTGGCCTAAAGTTTGTTTCTGGTCGCCTCGATTATATGCTTGCCAAAAACACCTACTCCCAAGTTTACCAGAGTTACCTTTGGGAACAGCGAGCAATGACAGAACAAGTTCTTAACCTAACAAGTGATCAAAAGAAGAAGATTATCGGCTTGTTAGAAAAGAATTATCTACCTGAAAATCGATTCTACAGGTACGCCTTTTTAGATGACAACTGTGCAACTCGCATAAGGGATGTCATTGAAGATGGACTATCCGACAGCACTGTTTTTAGCCAAGCCAAAACCAGCTATTCTAAACTAACCTACCGCCAGCTTCTTAGACAGTTTCTAACAGACTTCCCTTGGGTTAGCTTAGGCATAGACCTCGCAATTGGTCTCCCTGGAGATAAGGTTACCGACAATCGGGAGAAAATGTTTCTTCCAGAATACATGAGGCAGCTAGTCGAAGTAAGCACCCTAAAAAATGGAGAAAAACTGGCTAGCGAGACTCGTTCTCTGCTCACCGACATCAAGGAACCCTTCGAAACTATAAATTTTATTACCCCAATCTCCATATTTTTTGCGATGCTTACGCTTTCGCTAATAGGATTCTCCTCAAAACAATTTTCACGAATATTCAGTTCGGTATTCTACTTTGTACTAGGAGTACTGGGCATAGTGCTTCTGCTTACCTCTTTCGCAACAGACCATACTGCGCTAAGGAATAACCTAAACCTACTCTGGGCATTGCCATTCAACATCATAATGTTTCGTGCCGCAGGGAAACAGGCCATTAGCAAGTTTGCCCGTTACTACTTTCTTTCGGTAGGAGCTATTGCTGCACTCCTCCTTATTTTTTGGGGTAACTTCCCTCAAGAATTTAACAAAGCGCTTATACCTGTCTTTATTACAATCGTTGTAACCTCTGCTCAAATAGGCATTCAACGTTATGTTCCCAAAGAAACAGGGAAATCAAGCTGTACAAGAAAGAAATTATTTGTATAACCTCTTTCTCACAGAATCTAAACTCTTACACGCTATATTTGAAAAAAGATAGCCACTAACAGTAAAACTATGATTAGAAAAGCATCCGTAGTAGTATTAATGCTGATTTGCTTAGGTATATCAGCACACGGACAACAAGCCCCACTTGACAAGGCTAACGCATTGTTCAATGCAGGTGCCTACTCTGAGGCTATCAAGACATACCGCAATGGTGATTTTGTGCTGCTGCTACCCAAGGAAAGCCGTGGCGAAGTTTTCTTCAAAACGGCCGAAGCATATCGACTCATAGGACAATATCGTCAAGCCGAGATATACTACGAAAAGGCACAGGAAAAAGGCTACAAGGCTCCTGAGTTCTTTCTAAACTACGCCAAAGTGCTGCTTATCAACGAAAGTTACGAAAAGGCGCTTAGCAATTTCGAAGAGTATAAGAAGCTAAAGCCTAACAGCCCTGCGGTTAGCATTGGGATTCAATCTGTAGAGTTAGCCCAGAAGCTGAAGAAAAACCCAACCAGCTACGTAGTCGATCCACTACCTTTTATTAATGGTAAAACCAACGATTTCTCGCCAGCCATAATCCCCAACGACCCCAAGAAACTCTTCTTTTCATCCTCTCGCGTTGCATCAACTGGAATCAGCACGCATAGCGCCACTGGAGAAGAGTTCTCAGACATCTTCGTCTGCGAACTTGACAACCGAGACAAATGGGTTGACCCAAAACCAGTCGCTGGCATCAACAGCGATGTTGAAGAAGCCACGTGTACCTTTAACCAAGATGGTTCGGAGATATACTTTTCGCGTGCGCGCATCGCCAAACGCAAGCAAATGGGCTGCGAAATTTATGTGGCAAAAATGGAAGGTACCCGTTACGGGAACCCAATACTAATTCCTATTGCCGCAGATAGCGTAATAGTAACCCACCCCTCGCTTTCTGCTGATGGAAAAACGCTTTACTTTGCATCAAACCTAAGCGGTGGCATGGGTGGATTGGACATTTGGAAGGTTACCCGCGACAGCGATAAAGGCGAATGGGGAAAGCCCCAGAATTTAGGAGCAGAAATCAACACTGCAGGAAACGAAGCGTTTCCATACATTCACCCTGATGGGACCCTTTACTTCGCATCAAATGGTCGCCCTGGAATGGGAGGATATGATATTTTCATCTCCAAACAGCAAGGATCGAGCTACGTTGTCGAGAATATGGGCTACCCCATTAACTCTTCGTCTGACGATTTTGGCATTACATTCCTCCCCGGGAAAGAAACTGGATACTTTACCTCTCGCCGTCCTGGCGGCAAAGGAGAAGATGATGTGTACATGTTTCACCTTCCCCCTATTGCCATCAACATCGCAGGAGCAATTGTTGATTCTAAAAACAAAAAGCCCCTAGAAGGATCAATCGTCAAGATGCTGGGCAACGACGGCTCCACCGTTAACACCCAAACTGGCGGTGATGGTACGTTTAAGTTTATGATGAAACCCAACACCGACTACATCGTCATCGCCACCAAAAAGGGATACCTAAACGGCAAGTACAAGGTCAACACCTTCGACGTAAAGGGAAGCAAGGAGTATCTTCCCACAATAGAGGTAACCTCGTACGAGAAGCCTATAGAAGTGCCAAACATATTTTACGATTTCGACAAGTGGAACCTCAAACCGGAATCGACCGCCGCACTGGACTTGCTCATCGAAACGCTTAACGACAACCCATCAATTATCATCGAGATGGGTAGCCACACCGATAGCCGTGGAGGATTAGAATACAACTACAAGCTATCTCAAAATAGAGCCCAAGCAGCGGTTGACTACCTAATTGAGAAAGGTATTCCTACCGAAAGATTGCGGGCAAAAGGCTATGCATCATCGGCACCTAAGGTTGTCGACGAGCAGCTTGCCAAACAGTATCCCTTCCTCGCTGTAGGAATGGTGCTAAACGACCAGAACATTGCCAAACTCGATAGCGATGAAAAGAAGGATGTAGCCCACCAGCTAAACCGCCGCACCGAGTTCAAGGTAATCTCCACCACCTACATCGCCAAGGAGTAACATCTTCTTGCCTCCCAGGAGGACGAAAAAACACAGACTAGGAGGGTGCCAGAATTGCGGGCACCCTCCTTTCTGTTTGTGCTGAAGATGATGGATTACCTCTTGCGCAGCCCAATTCGAGGATATCCGCACGTGAAAGTACTCTTGTACCCTCTTAGTCCCAGACTTTCATACGTGAAAGTGTACTTTACTTTTGTATTCATAAGACTTTCACGCATGAAAGTCTATGTTTTAATTTTATATCTATCACTTTCATGCATGCAAGTCTATGATATAAATGAATAAATCCGACTTGCACAGCTGTAAGCCGACGTTTCACCCACGAATCGTAGACTTACACGCAGAAGAACCCTCAGCCATCCCTTCGCTTGCCGACTTGCAGGCCTGAAGTGTCAGCATTGGACTACGCTTGCAATCAATTCAGACAAGGAAGAATCCTCAAGAAGCGAAGTATTCATTCGAACCGAATAATGCCTCAAACTGCAGTTATGATGTGCATTTGCGCGAAGACTTGCCCCCTACAGAAGCGCGGAAACACGCGTTAACGAAGTGTTATTGGATGGGCTCCTGCCATAAGGCCGCCCCACCGCCCAATGGTAGTTTGAGGCAGGCACACCTTCCATCAGCACCAGCCAGCAAGCAAAAGAGGATGCCCAACTGCGTAGGCACCCTCTTTCAACGTCCATCCGCGCCACCAGCGCGCCTGCTATTTTTTTGCGGGAGTGTAGTACTTCATGATTTCGGGAAGATCTGCCCGGATCCTGTCGATACGCGCCTGCTCGGCAGGGTGCGTCGAAAGGAACTGAGGGGGCCTACCACCGCTGCTCGATGCGGCCATCCGCTCCCAAAAGGCAACAGCCGTTTCGGGGTTGTAGCCCGCCATGGCCATAAAGATTAGCCCCATCTTGTCGGCCTCCAACTCGTGGCTACGGCTGTAGGGAAGTATCACGCCAACCTGAGCCCCAATCGGGTAAAGAAGTTGAAAGGCCTGCTGTGTTTGCTGCGTTTTGCCGCTCAGCAAAATAGAGCCCACCTGCCCGCCCAAATCCAGCGCCATTGCCTGCGACATGCGCTCACCGCTATGGTTGGCTATTGCATGGGCTATCTCATGCCCCATAACTACGGCAATACCGTTATCATCCTTGCATATGGGAAGGATACCAGTATAAAAGGCCACCTTCCCGCCAGGCATGCACCAAGCATTAACGGTGGTATCATTCTCTATCAGGTTGAACTCCCACTTAAAGCCCTCCAACTGACCGGCCATTCCATGCTCGGCCATATACTGCTCCACAGCCTTCTGAATGCGACCGCCGACCCTTCTAATCCGATCAACTTGAACCTTATTTGTCGACAGTTTCGACTGCTCCAGTGTTTGTTTGTAGTTTTGCTCTCCAAGAGTTACCATTTCGCCAGACGACACCAACGAAAGTTGCCTTCGACCCGTTACCGGAACCGTCGTACACGCCGTAACGAATATACCTACGGCTGCCGCGAAAACAAGTAGTCTTTTCATGAGTTGAATTAATAAAGTATTTTCTTCGAACGTGTTTACCAGGCAGGAACAAATATAAGCCGAATAAAGGAATGTCGCTAACGGACGAAAAATAAAAAAGCCCAAACTTTCGTTTGGGCTTGTGGTGCCACCAGGAATCGAACCGGGGACACAAGGATTTTCAGTCCTTTGCTCTACCAACTGAGCTATGGCACCTTAACATCTATATGGCCCAGCACAAAACCGCCCCAATCACTTCAAAGCAAAAGCGCAACCTTTTCGCTGCGCTTTGATGGTGGTGCCACCAGGAATCGAACCGGGGACACAAGGATTTTCAGTCCTTTGCTCTACCAACTGAGCTATGGCACCATCGCTTTTGTATGAGCCTTCTTTCAAAGACGATGCAAAGGTACTTCTAATTTTCAATTTTGCAACACCCGCATCGCTTTTTTCCCGTTTACAGAACCAGCGCATAGCAAGGCTACAGAATTAGGCATACTCTCAGCAAAACCACCGAAAGAAATGGGTGCTAAAGCCGGCGCCTTACTTTTAAGGCTAATATTGCTACCTTTGCTCAAACTTCGCTTATGGACATTCAGATTTTCCATCTTTCCAACGGAATTCGTTTCATACACCAATACAATAACTCGGCAGTCGCCCATTGCGGCCTAGTTATCAACACCGGAACCCGCGATGAACTCTCCAACGAACATGGGCTGGCTCACTTTATTGAGCATGTGCTTTTCAAAGGAACAAAAAAAAGGAAAACCTTTCACATCAACTCTAGACTAGAGGATGTTGGTGGAGAATTAAACGCTTACACCTCCAAAGAGGATACGGCCGTTCATGCAACTATACTAAAAGGTGACTTCGAAAAGGCAGTGGAGCTCATCTCCGATATTGTTTTCAATTCCATCTTCCCTCCTAAAGAACTGGAGAAAGAAAAAGAGGTTATCCTAGACGAGATCAACTCGTACAAGGATAGCCCTGCCGATCTTATATTTGACGACTTTGAAGATTTACTCTTCAATGGAACATCTCTCGGGCATAACATTCTTGGCACAAAGAAGCAACTCAAGCGATTCACCCGAAAAAATATTCTAGATTTCATAGCCCGAACATACAATACCAACCAAATGGTCTTTTCTAGCATCGGCAAAATACGTCCCGAAAAAGCGCTTAAAATTGTAGAAAAGTATTTTGGAGGAATACCGGCAAACCCAAGGCAGTACGTCAGAAATGGCGTGCTACCCTACCAACCATTTACGAAGGCAATCTCGAAAAACACCTACCAAACACACTGTGTCATTGGCCAACGCGGTTATGCCTACTCCGATGAGAAACGCATTCCGCTTCTACTCCTCACCAATATTCTTGGAGGTCCAGCCCCCAACTCTCGCCTTAACCTTGCACTACGCGAAAAATACGGTCTTACCTACAACGTGGAAGCATCTTTTACCCCATATACTGATACAGGAACCTTTACCATTTATTTCGGCACCGACAAAGCTAACTTTGATAAGAGCCATGCGCTAATTTTTAAGGAGACAAAGCGACTACAAGATGATAAACTAGGAACGCTACAACTTCACAAAGCAAAGAAGCAAGTCCTAGGCCAACTCGCTATTTCAGGTGAAAGCAACGAGCAGGTTATGCTTACCAATGCCAAAAGCCTTCTCGTTTACAACACCATCGACAGTATGGAAACTATAGCGGCCCGAATCAACGCCATAACTTCCGAGAGACTAACAGACATTGCCAACGAGATATTTGACGCAAACAACCTTTCGTCCTTAACATACAACTAAAATGCTAGCAAAAGACATAGATGTTGAGCGTTACATGCTCAACCATACGACTCCAGAAGACCCCATACTAACAGAATTGAATAGGAGGACCCACCTTCAGGTACTACAACCACGCATGGTCTCCGGACACTTGCAGGGAAAAATATTAGAGATGATCAGCTTCATGATAACACCTGAAGCGATTCTGGAAATTGGAACATTTACGGGCTACTCTGCCATCTGTCTTGCCAAAGGACTTGCACCAAACGGCATTCTTCACACCTTTGAGATAAACGACGAACTAGAAGAGTTTGCTGCCGACTTTATTGCAAAAAGCAACTTGACTGATAAAATTATACAGCATATAGGTTCTGCACTCGATCTTGCCCCATCGCTAGAAATCAAATTCGACCTTATTTTCATTGATGGCGACAAGCGAGAATATCCACAATACTACCAAATGGCTAAACAGATGGTTAAACCTAAAGGGTATATCCTAGCCGACAACGTATTGTGGGATGGCAAGGTAGTAGAAACTCCTACACCAACTGACGACTACTCTAGGGGAATAATGGAATTTAACCAAATGGTACAAGACGATCCTCAGGTTGAAAACGTAATTATGCCCTTCAGAGATGGAATGACACTAATTAGAATGGTATAATTCCACCTAATCAAGTAACCTCCCCTTCTTCAAAATACTGGGATCTGGCAAAATATCAAGTTTCAAATATCTGCTTAACAAAAACCTTGCATTTGTTAAGGGTTCCATCGTTTTGCTTTAACTCGTCACACACTCAAACTCATCGTGGCTTATTTTCGCATACGAACACATCTAACAATAGCGCTTTAAAACTGTCTAGAAAATAATAATACACAGCCCTCCCTTGAACAGTTAAGTCATAGATATACAACTCGTAAAAGAATTCTTACAGTTATTTCTCACAACCAATTTTTCGAGAAAATAAAATGAATAACGTTTATTAGCTTAAATAAATTGAATTCACCCTCCGTGTATTTGTAATTTGAGACAAAAGCCCCCTGCGGCAAATTTTTATTTAGAATTAATTTATTCGAAGAATTTAATTCTTTGGTTTCGTGCTCAACATGGCTGTTGTTATTTAGACTAATTCTCAGAAGAGGATTGGAAATAGGGAGTATGCAGAAATGTTTTCTTAAGAAAATGTACATTTGCTAACGGTTATATTGATTTAGTTTAAATAAAAACCAACATCCATGACTGCAGCTGAATTTAGTACCCAATTGCTCAACTTAGAGCCAAGTCTTGAACGCTTCGCGTACAGCCTCACTGCAAACAGAGAGGATGCAAAAGACTTATTGCAAGAAACATTCCTCAAGGCGTTGACCTACAAAGACAAGTTTGAGGACAACACCAATTTGAAAGCATGGACCTTCACCATTATGAAGAATACCTTCATAAACAACTACCGCAAAAACATAAAGCAGAACACAACCTTTGATACTAGCGATAATCAGTATTTGATGAATAGCAAACCTGATCAGGTTAATCCAGAGGCTGAGTTTTCGCATAGCGAGATTAGCAAGAAGGTAGACCTGCTTGAAGATGAATTTAGAATACCATTCCAGATGCATAATTCGGGGTTCCAGTATAAGGAGATTGCAGAAATGCTTAACCTCAAGATTGGAACAGTTAAAAGCCGTATATTCTTCTCTCGCCAAAAACTGATGGGTTCTCTTAAAGATTTTGAGTATAAATACTAAGATCAACAAAGGAATGGGAGGCTCCCACTCCCATTCCTTTACCAGCCTATTCTTTCTGCCCTCCCGTGCTTTGGACTTCATCTACTAGCCGCTATACAGGTAGACGTGCGTAAACTGGCTTCACGACAATATCCTCAAAGCATCGGAAAAGCATTGAGATGGCATCAACAAGAAGCAACCGCTTCAGGTGAATGTTGCATCTACCTAACTTTAACAACCAATGGCAACCTTAACTTCTTTGCAAAGGTATCAACGTAGGCAAACCACTCGGTTGAGTTGCGGAAACCTGCTTTGCTCCACGACGCACCCGCATAGTAGCAAAACGGCTTGGTGTAGGTGGCCGTGCAGAGGTGATGCCCCTGCTGGACAAGCGTCCGAACATCACTACGAGGAATTACGACGGCAAGCGCTGTGTTGCCATTGCTCCCGTTAATTGGTTCCCAGTAGGCCAACCAGCCAAGGGCGTCATCCCCCTTAACCTCGCCCCCATCGCGCGAGATAATGCCCGCTGCAACCTGCTTGCCAACCATATTGTTGGAGTAGAGCTCACGGATACAGCTAAGGTTTGAGTTGGCATCGAGAGTTATCAAACGCGACTCCTGCACCTGCTCGCCGCTTACTTCGAATGGCTTGTAGGTTAGCAAAACGCTTACGCGGATTGGCCCGTTGGCCAGCACCTTAGCCGAGGTGTAGTTGTTGCCCAGCCACAACTTGCCATCGATCCATGGAGCCATGGCCCCAGCGCCCAGCGTGCGGCCTACCTTGTAACAATCGAGCCCATCGCCATGGTCGGTGTGGTAATCGGCGCTCTTGTACCACTTGTTGATGATAAGGCTATCGGTGCGTTTTACCCATACATCGATGCCATTACTAATCTCGCCGGTAGCCTCGAGCGCAGGCCCATATACGCGAAAGGCGATGCGGTTATTCTCCCATGCAAAATCGTCCATGCGCTCAGGTACGGTACGTCCGAACACCGTTGGGGCAAACGTGGGTGAAGCCTGCTTCCGAATGGTGTACGTTGTCTGCGAGTGTGGCGCAACATCAACCTGAAAAATGAGAAGATCGGCATTAGAAGAGTCGCCGGCGACAAGCTGATGAGCCGTGACCTCGCCACTGGGGGTGGTGATGGTAATACCTACCGAGGTAGCCGACGGGTACTTCGCCTGAATGGTACTCCACGGAACCTCTACGGTCTCCTTCTCACGCTTCAGGTCGCTTGGATTTTGGACAGTAACCAGCAGCTGCCGGCCACAGGAGGCTAGCAGCGCTGCCACTACTAGTAGATACAGATTTTTAAGCTTCATACGCATACATTTCAACGTGTCTCCAGTTAAACTATTTTCACTGCCGATGTCTAGAGCATCGGCCTATTGCTCTCCAAAAATTCTAGCGGCTAACGACATTGCTCCATAGTAGCCAACATCGAGGAAGTAGCGTGAGCGTGCTACAGAAACAAACTGGTTGGGCTGGCCTAGTGGGAATTCGGCAGGTGGAAGCATGGCCATCGTTACCGATGCTACCCCCTTTGTATGCGTCCCTACAACCGACTAGGGCTCTGCCCCAACCTCCCACCTTGCAAGAACTACGCAGCCGTGCCGCCCATGCAAGGTAGCAAAAAGAGGAACGAGTACAACCCAACAGAACAGTGTAAGATGATCACACACCTGAGGCCAACCAAACTTGGCACCTTCGATGTTGCTTGAGTATTATTTCTGTTTCCCAATGCATACCTCCCTCAACACCCTAGGTATTTCGCTTAAAAAAATATAAGCACAAAATTCAGCTAAGCCTTGAATGCTGCTTATGATTTTAGCCGCGAGCTTTTATTCTTTTCTATCCTTTTTGTAGGGCAAAAAGGATCAAAAACCCTTAGCACGAATTAACTCGCTCAGTCGCGGAGGAATGGCGCTACCTCAAATGTGGTAATAGCCCTAAGACCGTTACAGCATTGAGGAACATTGTGGAGGCGACCTCGCTCAAACAGGGATTCGTGCCAGTCTGGTATGGCTACGCCATGGTGTCTACGGAAGAAGGTTGTTTGGTGATACTACTTTTGCCTGCCGTTGTTAAGCGAGCTAATATGGGAAACCTTTTTATTCTGAGGTTTATAAAGGCCTTTTCTAGAACAAGAATCTTAAAGGCGAAATCCCTGCTCAACACCCTAGCTTACGGCCATGAATGATTTACTTATCTCGTCCTAAAAAGGTTGACAGCTTATACTACACAAAACGCCATAAGGGCATTCTGCTTATTGCCAAGATTCAAGTTTGAAGCGCAATTTTAGGTTTCACGAATTCTCTTCCAGATATCGCTAATGGTGCAAATACGACTAAACCTCATACCGCCCGCCTGCCAGTTTGCCAACTTGTCAGGCGGTGTAGGTTCGCTCTTCTTCGCTCAAGGTTCGGTGTAGCCGCTACCCTAACGCTGTCATTTTGGCACAACCGTATAACTACTCGACCATCCCATATCCGTAGATATAATTTCTATGCTTTTAGTAGAACAATAGCCCCACCATATAGGGTAAGAACATTAATACCGTGCCTCCTTTAAGTAGCCCCTTCTGTCTCCCTCTATGCTACTTTCCCGTAGCTTAGGGTAATGAAAAAGTAGTTTATAATATGAAAAAAGCAGTTCCATTCCTTTAGAAAGGAACTTCAACCTACAAAAAAAATAGTTTCAGCGATCAAAAAATAGTTTGAAACTACAACGGCAATGCTGGTAGTATGCCGCCGAAGGTACAAACAACCTTTTTATTGTACCAGCAACAAAAAAGGTGTTTGAGACTACTTTTTTATACTTTGGAGTGACAGTTTTATTGTGGGTACAACTTTTTTTATGTTTCAACCTGCGGTTTTGTAGCTGAAATCTGCGGTTTTACTATTTGCACCTGCAGTTTTAATGGTTTTATCTGCGATGCCGAGGCATGAAGCTACAATAAGGTTATTGCAAACCTCGGCAATATAACAACAGACAGCTGATAGATTATTTTTTGCTTAACTCTTCCCAAAAAACATCTCCACCCTATAGCACAAAAGCCGCCCAGATTTCTCTAGGCGGCTTTCTCTTTCGTTTTATTGCGGTCTTAGACCGCTTTTTATGTCAGACGGCATTACAAATGCCGCCTAGCCTCGTTCGCTGATTAAACTTCTCTCAGCAAGGTTAACTCAGCATAAACTAAATTTCGCCAAACATACTTCGCTGATTAAATTTCGCTCAGCAAATCACACCTACTATTAGTGATGGATTTGTTTATAATTGACAAACTAATTGCTTCTTAAAATTACATTTTCAATTTGTCTAAAACATCCTTTTCAAAAGTAGCTTTAGCATCCTTTTTTTCTTCGGATGATAATTCCCAATTTCGAAAGTTTAAATTTATTTTATTCATAAAAAGCACTCTTACTAAACATAAATCACAATTAAATCCATTTATCCATTCTCCTTTATTTGCAATATCCACAATGAATATCATTCTATTGTCAGTTGATTTTATATACCATTCATCCCTTTTATAATCCTTATTTACAGTTGTCTTTTGAAAAACATATTGTTGGTTATGTCCGTTAAAAGATGTATCTATAAAAATGAATTCTGAAAACATTTTATGGTGAATTAGTTGAATTTTACTTATAATGCTACTATCTAATCTATTTTCTGGATATCTTTCCCAGAAATAGTTTAGTCTTTTAATCATAACTTTATCATTGACATAAAGTCTGCTATAACATTTTATAACCGTATCTCCAGCTGAAATACAGCCTGTCATACTTACAATTAATGTAATCAAAAATAATCGTAGAATCATCTCTTTATAATTTTGCATGTTCCGTAAATCAGGGATGGCAAAATAATAGCTTTAGGTGCAGCTGCTGCACCTAATCCTATTCCTATTAAATCGCTTTGAAAACTTAACCATGGATTACTGAATAAATGTTTTGTCCCTAAGTAAAGTGATTGCGAAATAAAACGAATATCTGCAGGCAAAGCTCTAAGTGATGTAAATAATCCATTAGCTCCTTGAATTCCTAACTTTGCATAACTTACATCATGTATAAACCCGGGATATTCTAAGAATGTACCATTAGGAACAGGACCATAATAATCGACTACATCTCCGATTGCATTCAGACCCGACGGATTATTTGGTCCAGAAAAAGATGTTCTGTTCCCTTTTGATCCAAAACCAATATTGTTGCCTATAGTTTCATCTTTATAGCACACTGCATCACCATATCCCTTTTCATATTTCGCTCGCATTTTATCCTCCCAATGAGTAAAGGAGTCCGTAAAATTAGCAACATCACTTAAATTAGCCAACATCCCCAATCCATAGCCAAGATTTTCTAATTTACTATTACCTTTTTCCCCAATGTATCCCCAATCCTGTGTTCCAAAATTGTAGGAGGCGCCTCCAAGACTAATACTAGGTTGCATCCTTCCTCCACTTAACATAGACATCCCCAATGAATAAGACATTGAACTATACATAGCCCCCATAGTATTTGCCATAAAGCCGCCTGTAGATATTGCAACACCAGCATAGCCTGAAAATCCACCGATAACAGCACCTCCAAGCATATAACCATAGGTTTGCCAATTAGAAAAATTATATCCATTGGCATGTGCTATCTTATGACCAGTATAACCACCTGCAGCAGCTCCAATAATTATAGCAGCAATTAACAATGGATTATTTCCATCAGGATCTATGAAAACAAGCGGATTGTTCATACAATAGTTGTATGGTGATAAACCGCTAAATTTTTCTGAAGCATTATCCACCGAATGCCACAATCCAAGTTCCGGATCATAGAATCGTGCACCAAAGTTATAGTAGCCAAAGGGAACGCTACCGACCATCTGGTCCTGCAGCTCCTTGCCGTTGTAGAGGTAGCGGTTTATGTTGGGGTTAACGTTATCGAACGACTTACCGAATGGGTAGTAGTCGGTTGCCTGATCGACCACCAGAGTACCATTGCCTGCCTTATGGAATACCACGCGTACGTTGCCTAGATGATCCTTTAGGTAGTAGCTATATATCCCACTCGCCAATACAACGCCTTCGCTATGCTGCGCAAGGCTAAAGGCGATGGCGCTGGTACTTGTCTGCTTTTCGTACACCATGCTGCCCACGTAGTAGCGAACGTATCCGTTAGGAGTTTTGGTTAGCAGCATTTCGGCATCGGCATCGTACTTATAGGTAATTGCTAGGGTACCTGCACTTGTGCTAACGGTGCTTGGTAGGTTAAGCTCGTTGTAGGCTAGCTTATACCCATTTTTACCATCGGTGGTGGCATTTCCGTTAGCATCGTAGCAGTATGCAGCACCATTATTTACGCTTCGCAGCATGTTTCCTATATAGCTGTTGCTGTAGGTGCTTGCCGCACCGCTCCCGTTGGTTCGGGTTAGCCCTGCAATGTTGCCATTCAGGTCGTAGCTTAGGTTTCGCTCAACGTAGTAGTCTTTTGCACTAAGGGTTTCGCCATCGCCATAGCTGGTCGCTTTAAGCCTATCCAATCCATCGTAACTAAAGCCGTAACCCTTCTTCTGCTTTACACCACCAGTATTTTGGCTGCGCCATACCATGGAGCTAATGCTACCGCCGTACTGAGCGGTAGGTGCGGCGGAGCCTACCTTGTCAGGTTTGTCAAAACCTAATCTATATGCAAAAAGACTTGTGCTGCTCTGATAGTCGGGGCTATTAACCTGTATAAGTCGACCATTAATGTCGTACTTGCAACTATCCTTCTGCGAGGTTCCCCCATATACCTTTTCTCGTACATTACCCAACCTGTCGTAGGTGTAGCTGGCAACATTCTCTTCCGCTCCTGAGTTGAACTTCACATAGGTATTCTTTAACGAGCCGTTGTCGTTGTACTCGAAGCGTTTCTCTAGGGTATTGGTAAGCCCTGCCACCTGCTGGGTTTCACGGGTATTGGTTACACCACCCGCAAAATTGTACTGCGTGGAAAGCACTAGCTTTTTCGATACGCCTGCTTCGAGTATTCCCGTTTCTACCGATTGGATTACATGCCCCTCCCTATCGTAGTAGGAGGCGGCAATATTCCATTCGTTTGTTCCTAAATTTTTAAACCGGGTAACTGTAGCAAGGCCTACAACCACATCATCCTTCTTACGATAGCTTAGTGTGACATCGTAGCTAGGGCAGCTAGGCACGTTGTACGTTTCGTAAAAGGTGTACTTTATAGGTTCGAGCGTACCATCGGCGGGCTTTGGGTAGCTGTTGGTGGTATATGCATCCCCATTCTGAGAATCGAATAGAGGGTAGCCTCCGCTACCATATACGTTATCCAGCTTTGCCTGCATGGCAAGCTGATTAGTAATGCCATTGGTAACAAAACCTGTTTCTACCACCCTGTTTTTATCATCGTACCTGCTGTATAGCCATTTACCTTTAGCCCTTAAGCTTCCATCTTGTGTTGCAGCAAGCCTATCGTAGCTGTCGTATGCCATATAGATGCTGTCAACACCGGGTAGCTTTTTGCAGGCTATGCGACCAAAGTTGTCGTATCGGTAGCTGTAGGCGTAGTTGGCATATATGTCACCTGTCCCAAAAGAAACGCTAAATCCGGGTTGCCCCACAAATCCAGGCTTTAAAGTCATGCTAGCCGTTGGCATAAGCTTATAGGTACTACTGCTAGGAGAGCTTAGCTCATTAGAACCGTTTAACTCTCCAGAAGAAACAGCACCTCCAGAATCCAAATATCTTTTAACAAACTCGGGAGGCAGCACCCAGACAAGCCTATTCAAATCGTCGTATACGTAATCGGTTGTTGCATTAAGCCCGTTGTAATCTTTTACCGATCGAACAGTAAGCCCATCAATGGTTTTATAGGTAACGCTAACAATTCCATCTGGATCTTTGGCTTCTATTCGAAGCAAGTTATTTGGGGAATAGTAACGTGATATTTTAGGTTTACCAGCATTATCAAGTTCCCAAATTGGAACCTCATTGGAGGCATTAACCCCATTTTTCATGGTAACGGTATGCCCATTACCCATTGAAAGGCCGTCTCCAGGTGCACTTTGTTCTACGGGGATATTTAATGGCGATCCATCGTAACGAACCTCTGAATATGGTTTAGCACTTGCACCGTATCTGAATAAATAAAAGCTGCTCTGTTTTTGTAATATATTATCCACATATTCTCCTTTTCGGGAATCCTGCGAAAAAGGCAAAAACTGCATTGACTCTCTCCCCATATCGTCATACCTATTAAACGATACTAGATCAAGATATGTCTCTGAAGAATCGATAGCAGCAACTGCAACCGTATGGTCGGTTCGCCCCAACCCGTCAACATAACTTACAGTAGCTCCCTGACGAGGAACTGGAAGAGATCTTAGCGCGTCGATACTTTTCACGGAATCGAGAGGTGCTAATCTTAATACATAATTTTTGTTCGACGTAGGATATATTTGTGCATTAGCTGTAATACTCAAAAATATAAGCAGGCTTATCCAACCAATTTGCTTTATAGTCTTTGTTGTCATATACTTAATATTTTCTATTTAGTACTAATTCCTGCTTGATTTACTGAAATTACAACCTGCTTACTTCCACTACCAAGCGTCACACTTCCAGATCTTGCGGCACCCTTATTTTCTGTACAACTTATTTCTAGCCCATTATCGCCATAGTCTATTGCAGTTGAAATAAAGTCGCCAACAACTGATGTAACCTTATAATCGGAATTTGCCTCAACCTGAACTCGCTCCCAATGCCCATGAACCTCGATTTCTACAGAATTTACATCTGTTTTTAAAATTCGAGGAATGCAACTACCATGAGTATTAGCATAAGCCTGTCCATTTTTCGCAATATCATCCTTGGCCTTTTGGTTTGCATCGTCTTGGCTTATTGATGAGAAATAAGTATTAGAAGGTACCCGATAAGCAATACATTCATTGCTAAAAAAAGAGCCAAAACCGTCGTTCTTATAAAATTCTTGAGACATTTCTATATTACCGTACTTCTGAATTGAGTAGTTAGGAGATGGTTCTAATTCATATGTTGCACTAGTATGAATATGCCTCCTACGAATTGCGCCTCTATCACCATCTGTGTCCGTATAATCATCTGAAATCAGTATATGATAACCAATAGAAAAGGACGCCCCTGTACATAATAATTCATTATGTTCTATTTTATCAGCCGCGTAACTCTCCTTTTCAGTTAAAGTATATTTTACAGGAAAATTTAAAACAGAAGCAGGTTTGGTTAGTTGCTCATCATAAAAAAAACTAACTTTTATATCTGCATAGGTTGATTCCCTAATTTTATTTATGTTTTCTACATCCAACTTTACATAAGGTTTTGTGCATAGCCCTACCATATTTCCATAGTTCTGCCCATTATTATTAATATCATTTAAAGCTAGGCTATCTGCTTTTTCCTGACTAATTAATGATGAATACTTATTCGAAGGGACTCTATAGGTTACCATTGTACCGGTAGATCCTTGACAGTCTCTTTTTTGAAATTGCTTTGAAATAGCAAAATTTTTATAAACAATTGGTTCGCGATTAAATGTATTCGAACTGTTTGTTTCAGCAAAATTTAATATATTATCTTTTGAGTCACGCTTTAGTATAGGTACTCCAAAACTATCATATTCTGTTTTTACACAGTTTCCTCTTGCATCAATCTCTTTTACAACACCACCTTCCGAATTATACAAGGTATTTAAGATGTATCCTTTAGGAAATGTTTTATAGAAGTCACTTCTAATAGTCTTTATATACCCCATCAACGATACAGTATCTGATGTCTGAAGCATCGAAATAGAAATTGATTTAGATGCCAGATAGGAAATAAAATCATCATAATTAACATCTATTAGTTTTATTATAGGTAATCTACTGTTATAACCATAAACAACGCTTTCTATACCTCCACCTCTTTTCGTAATTTGTAGTGTATTACCCCAATTATCAACTTTATCAATTACTATATTCGTTTTTATATTGCTTTTATCACTAGATGAAGAAGATGTAGTTTTTGGAACTAAAGAGAATCCCTCTCCTCTAGGTACTCCAAAATCATTATACCCATTTACTGTGTATCCATTCGGAATTCCGTTAAGAGTCGATGATGTTTCAACAACCTCTCCTATTCTATGTTCAGAGCAAAGGAATAGCATAAAAGGGTTATTATCTAGAGGATAATAATCAAAAGGATACGTTATTTTTGTGGTTAAAATGCCTCGATCTGTCTTTTTTGTAGTTTCCTTTAAAAAGGAAGTGCCTCCTGTATAAAAATAGGAATAATCATTACTAAGCGGAGGCTGAACATATGTATTACTAATCTTTTCTGTTACAATTTCTTTCCCATTATAATTTCTTGTAGTTTCAATTTCTACAGGTAAAAAATCGTAATAGTAAAGTTTCTTAACACCTCCATTATAATAGGAATATGTATTAGTTGGACAACTTGAAATATTGTTCGCATATGAGCTATAAACAAAAAACTCGTTTTCCTTGCCGAATGTATCATAACGGTAGTTTGTTTTACAAACCAAAATCCCTGTTGAATCGTAATCAGTTTTCTCTAATAAAACACCTCTTCTAATACGATTACTTGATCCAGGATCAAACGCAGAAGGTGTAAATGAAAATGGCTTTTCATCTTTATACATAAAGGAAGTAGAGAATTTATACTCACTGTAACTTTCATCTTTGGAAACTTCTTGAACACAAGAATATCCTATATGGCTTTCATCCATGTTTATAGATGGGATTATTGAGTTTACCGAAAAGACTTTCTGTGCTATTCTTGATGCAGAGCCGTTATAGTACATATCTTCATAATAATACTTCGGCATAAAAGACAAAACTCCACTACTTCTATCACCGTATTTATTCCTATCTACATACCGATATTCTTTAGCATATATTTTTGAACCATCGTATTGAACAATATTTTTTATTCGCAGTCCCCCTGCTATTGAGTCTTTTTCACTAAGATTCGAAGCATAGGTATGTGGTTCATATACGTATTCTATGAAACCTCCAGTAGGAAATTCTATCTTCTTTAAAATACCGATAGAGGAGAATGATGCATTAGGATCCCTTTCTTTACTGTATTGTCCTAAATTCTGCATGTTTATAGAATATACATGCCCGTTATAGAATCCCCAGTGGTCAACCATTTTTGATAAAAATCCTGGAAGTTGATTGAACTTATTATAGTAAAACTTATATCTATTGGTTTTACAATTCGCAAATGCCGGATTACCCTTAATTTCTATTCGTATAAGATTTAATCTCTCATTAATAGTAGAACCCGTAGAATCGTTGTATACAAAGTTTGCTGTTGTATTGTCTTCGAATTTGATTGAATTAAGTTTATACCATTTCAACCCACTTAAAGGTTTGTTAACATCTGCATTAGGGTATCTATATGCAGAATTACTATTGTAGAGGTAATAAAATCTTTCAGAACTCTTATCTTTTATAAACTCATCAGAAGAATATCGAATGTCATTCGCAACACTCCGATTAAGTTCCGCAACTGTCCTACCTTGTGAATAAATTGTTGATAGATAGCATGGCGATATTAACCATCCACTAACCTTCCCTTCTTGAAATTGGAAAGCCGTGCATTTCATGTCACCAAGATAAATATTATTAGTAATGGTATAGTCACTAGACGAATATAGATCCATATCATCAGCCCTAGCGGCTATTGTTGTACCATCAGCATTGTAAAAATTTCCTATAAAATATCCTCTAGCGTACTTTAAGTTATACACTTCGACTCCATATTTATCAATCACCTTTGTTAAATGCCAAGCATTTGCAACCCATTGATTGCTCATGCTAATCTTCTTACTCTGCCCAAAAAATGGAAGAGTGTACTCAATTGCATTAGCATCGTAACCAAAGACATATGTTGTCCCCTTATCATCAATAAGCTTAAACCCATTGATTGTTTTCTTGTATTCTGCAATTCCATCTGGACTATATCGTACAAAAGGATAATCAAAATTCGAGCTGTCGTTATAGTCAAATACAACCTTAATATTTTGGGAACTTGATACTTTCCATTTACCATCGTTGCCCAAAAAAAATTGCCCCGTAAATCCTAAAAAATTAAAGATAAATACATCAGGCTGATAATCTTTTCCATAGACACTATAGGAATATAAATGTGAATATTTCGAAGACTTATCAGCAATCACTTTTAAAGAACTCTCATCATTTTTGAACTGAAGCAAGTCCTTGCAATTTGAAAAGTAATTAGCCCAAAGCAATTTGGAAGTGCCGCTTGTTGGATCGTCTAGTAAACAAATAATAGCAGCCTCATCAGGCCAATTGTTTACAACCCTAACAATACTTCCTCCTGCACTCAGATTCCAATTCTGTCCTACCCATGTAGGATGCTGTTCTGGCCTTACTCCAGAACCATCGTAGCTTAGAGCAATCGGTAGAGTAATCCCTCTTTCATTTAGGTTTCTAATTGGCACATTAACGGCAACTGTTCCTGTATAAAGATTTACCGGGTTGGTAACACCCATTCCCATTCCTATTGCATTCGGGCTAGGGATACTGCTAGGCTGAACAACGCCTTGGGCGTTTAACTTGTAAGCATTCAAACCAAGCATCAAACTTAGAAATAACTGAAATACGAGAATTAAACATCGTGCATTCAGCATCAAAAATCGAGGTGCGAACCTCGGGAAAAGCCTAGATCCATTATCTGGCTTACTCGGAAAAATACGATTCATATATAAATTATTTACAAGAATTTACCAACTGTTACAAATCCAATGCTATTCATCGAAATGCAACTCGTACAACATAAAGACTTGAAAAGTTTTCACAGAAATACTGGTAACAGAATATAAACCAGCGAATCGCTCCCCATCTCAAGACGGGTCGTACTTTTTTTTAATGTTACACGATAGTTACAAATCGATGCGAAATTAAGCATTCACTATTTTCCAACAACTCGTCGCACTTCTTTTTTTAATATTCTTCAAAACATCTCTACCTATCGCTTGCCCCATGCCAACATGTCGTTATTTCACATTTGGCTACACCCTACATCCTCCGTAGAAAACCGTAGAATCATTGCAGAATCTCCTGCTGCCATTTTGGCAAATTCTTACTTTTCAGATCTACAATCCCCTTATTTTTCTACCTTTGCCGTTAAAATACTATTAACGATGCCAAAACGTAAGCTAAAGGCCTTCTCGTTACCAGAGCTGTTGGTAGTGCTGGTAATTATTGGAATACTTGTTCTGCTTGCCCTGCCAAGCCTTACTCCCTTAATTTCTAGAGCCAAGAGCACAGAGGCTCAGCAGCAGCTGGCTTTCCTGCACTCGCTGGAGAAGACCTACTTCTACACCTACTCGCGCTACTCCTCCAACCTCGAGGAACTGGGCTTCGAGCAGCAGGTGCTCACCTCCGATGGGGGAAACGCCAACTACCGCATAGAGGTGGTGGAGGCATCCGACCGCACCTTTAAGGCCACTGCCACTGCCGTAGTCGATTTCGATGGCGATGGCACCTACAACGTATGGGAGGTAGATCAGGATAAGAAGCTCAAGGAGGTAACCAAGGACTGATATGCTGGTATTGCTTACCCTCGCGCTTATACCCATTGCCTACACCGATTTCAAGTATAGGAACGTATACCTATGGGCCATACTCGCCTATATGGCGGTGGCGCTTGGCTTCTTCTTTGTACAAAGGCCGATAACGCCTACCGAGTTCGCCATATCCTACATACTGGTAGCAGCCGTCACTATTGCTTCGGTTAGCTTTACCTACCTCCGTCTACGAAAAAGGCTAAACGTTAAGGATATTGCCGGAAGCGGCGACCTACTCTTCTTCGCTGCCATTCCTTTGCTGCTACCCATCAAGCAGCTGCTGGTATACCTCATAGCGACCTGCATAGCAGGTTTGCTCCACTATTTGGTGGTCCAGAAGTTCTGCTCCAGAAAGATTACCATACCGCTTGCCGGCTGGGGTGCCGTATGTCTTGCTTCATTTATGATAATCCAACGCGTATGGTAGAGGAAGTCATCTCCCCCGAGCTGGTGAAGGAGCTAACCGCCGCAACCGCATGGCGGTATCGGATGGTACCGTACGATAAAAAGGGAGGTATCCTCCACTGCTACTCTGATAGCATTTCTCCGCAGCTGGAGCAGGAGCTGGGAATTGTTGTAGGAAGCACAATCTCCGTATCCATCCTAGCCTCTGCGCAAGTTGATGCTCTTCTAAACGAGCACTACGGCTCTGCCGCCGTAGGGAAAGCATCTACCAGCGCCAAACTATCCGTTGGAGGGGGATTTACCCACACCAACGAGTTCCTGTTTGGGCTAATCGCCGAGGCACATGCCTCCAGCTCTAGCGACATCCATATTGAGGCCTATGAGGAGGAGTGCCGCATACGCCTCCGCATCGACGGCAAGCTGGTGCAGCGCTACACGCTGGCCAAGGACACCTACCCGGCCTTCATCAACCAGATCAAGATTCTGGCCAACCTCGACATCTCGGAGAAGCGCCTGCCTCAAGATGGACGTATCCTCTTCAACCGCGATGGAGTAAAGCTCGATCTACGCGTCTCCGTTTTGCCCTCCATATACGGCGAAAAGGTAGTACTACGCTTGCTTACGCGTAGCATCGAGCTACTCGACATTCACAACTTAGGGCTAAACGACACACAGCTGGCGCACTACCTAACAGCCATCCGAAAGCCGCATGGGCTCATCCTCATCAGCGGTCCTACGGGGTCGGGGAAAACCACCACGCTCTACGCCACGCTGCGCGAGCTCAACTCCGAGACGGTGAATATTCTCACCATCGAGGATCCGGTGGAGTACACCCTACACGGCGTAAATCAGGTGGCGCTTAAGGATGAGATTGGGCTAACTTTCCCGGAGGCGCTTCGCACCTTCCTGCGCCAGGACCCCGACATCATCATGCTAGGAGAGATTCGCGACCCCGAAACAGCGCAGATGGCCATACGTAGCGCCCTTACCGGCCACCTCATCTTCTCCACCATCCACACCAATTCGGCCTGGGGAACGGTGGCCCGCTTGGCAGACATGTCCATCCCTCACTACTTGGTTGCTGATACGCTCAACATGGTAATTGCCCAACGCTTGGTGCGCCTGCTCTGTCCGCATTGCAAGAGGAAAGTCTACGTAAGCGAGCTCAACCACACTTTTGCGTATCTGGTAGAGGATTCATCTGCGGTTATCTACCAGCCTGTTGGCTGCGATGCCTGCCTCCATACGGGCTATAAGGGGCGAAAGGCCATCTACGAGGTTATCCCCATAGACCGCGAGTTAACCGAGCAGGTAAAGCAGGGAAACTTCAACGTATCGGAGCTGCTAAGGCAGAAACAGATAAAAACATTACGGGATAGCGCGCTGGAACTGCTAAGCGCTGGAGCAACCTCCCTCGACGAAATTGTACCTATACTAATTGAGCTATAAAAATGATCCGAAAGCTTACCCTAATCCTATTGTTCGCTCTTTCTTTTGCAACGCTTACACCACTATATGGGCAGCAGGGTGCAGACAGCCTTAAGGCACGGCTAGACACGCTTGCCAGGCATGTCCCTGAGCTGAACTCCGTTGTCGATATTTCGGTGGCGCGCATGCCCCTAGGCGAACTGTTCCGCTCAATTGCCCGCTCGAATAGCATAAACATCACGGTGAAGCCTGGCATCGAGGAGTCGGTAGCGGCCAACTTTGTGGGCGCCAAGGTTACCGACGTGCTCACCTACCTCATAACGTCCTACAACCTCCAGTACGATATTGTGGGATCGATTATATCCGTTTCCCCCCGCAAAGAGGTGCCCATAGCTCTTCCTAAGGCAACGATTAGCTACAACAGCGATCGTAAAACAGTTACCTATAGCCTAAACGGCGAATACCTTGCTTCGGCAATGGAGCGTTTCTCCTCGGCCTGTGGGGTTAATGTCATTGTTTCCAACGCTCTTGGCAGTAGAAAAGCGCAGGGATTCGGGAACAACCAAACACCTGCAGCAGCAGTGAAATCAATAGCTGCAGCCAACGATATGGAGGTTTACCAAAACCGCGATAGCGTATGGGTGTTTAGCCAGCCTACGCCCCAACAAAATTTTGGAGGCACCGGAAATACATGGCGTCAGCCTTCTGCCATGTACGGATCTTCCCCCATCTCGGTTGATTCGTTGGGTCGGGTAACAATAAACGGGTCTAATCTTTCCATAGGAGATGTTGTTGTTGAACTCTGCAATAAGCTGAAAAAGGGGTACTACTTCTTTACGCCACTAACCGGACAGGTAAACCTTTACCTCTCTCACGTTCCCTTCGACGACCTGCTGAACGCCATGCTAGAGGGCACTAAGTTCTCCTTCAAACTGGAGAATGGCTACTACGTGTTCGGAGATAAAAATAGCGCCGAAGTATTCGACTCCCAGGTGATACAGCTCAAGTATAGAACCGTAGATAAGCTGGACTCCTTTATTCCCAACTCGATCCGAGAAGGACTTCAAATCCAAACCTTTGCCGACCAGAATAGCTTTATCGTATCGGGCTCCGGCATAGCGGTACGCCGCTTCACCGACTTTGTCAAGCAGATTGACAAGGTAGTTCCGCTGGTTACCATTGAGGTTATGATCGTTGACGTCTCCAAATCTTCAGGAATAAGTACAGGAATCGAGGCTGGATTGGGGCAGGCCGCAGCTAAAACAACCGGATCCATTAGCCCAGGAGTGGACATGAAGCTGAGTACCTCCTCCATTAACAGCCTAATAAACGGTTTTAACGGTTTTGGAGTCGTAAAAATCGGTAAGGTAACGCCTGATTTCTACCTAAACATAAAGGCTCTCGAAGAAGCCGGAAATATCGATATCAAATCTACCCCTAAGTTATCCACCCTCAACGGTCACGAGGCAACGCTGAAAAACGGACAAACCAAGTACTATAAGGAGGTTAACAACAACTACTTTGGCACACAAAACCCACTTCAGTCGACCTCCTATACGTGGAAGGAGATTAAGGCCGAGTTTGAGCTGAAGATTACCCCTATTGTAAGCGGAGATGAGCAGATTACGCTCAACATAGAGATAACCCAAGGTGATTTTACCCCGCGCGAGTATGCAGATTCTCCCCCAGGAACAACCAATCGTAGCTTTAAGTCGCAGGTTCGCATCCGCAACGAGGAGATGGTGCTACTTGGCGGACTCGAAAGAATTTCTAAAAGCGATAATTCCAAAGGTCTTCCATTCCTAGCCCGAATACCCGGGCTTAAATGGCTGTTTGGCTCCAACTCCAACTCAAAGGCGGAAAGCAAGGTAAACTTCTTCATTAAGCCAACCATAATTTACTAGACAATGCGGCTGCCTCACGCTTTATACTCCCTAAAAAGAATTCACATCGCTGCATTCAAGATTGCTGACGATGGGCTGCCTGCATTTCTAGCCTTTGAGATATTCTTCCAGAAGGGGGAATACCATCTTAAGCGCCTTGGCAGCATTAGCGATATTCCGAAAGGAGCGCCAACGGTGCTGCTTGCCTACGGTAGCGGTGTAATCACAAGAATTACCAAGGAGCAGGAGACACCCTTCGAGGAGCTTATTCCTCAACACCGCCAATCTGAATTTACTCATTACTACCTCCCTGTTAACGACTTAAAGGTGACTTGTTTTGGCCTTAACAGCCTATTTGATAGCGCTACAGCTTATGTGGAACAGGCTAATATTGTGAGGCAAGGATTTGCCACCATCGAGGGCCTTAAGGGGGCAATGCTCATCAGCCAGGATGGCTTAGTCATTACCCTTCCGGGCGTAGTTCTCGAAAATCGACATGGGGCATTATCGCTATCCCCTGCATCAGAGGGCATCCCTCTGCGATTCATGGGAGAAGATTACCTTCCAGAAGAGCTTTCGGCGCTGCTTGCCGGCATATCCCTACTATCGCACCGAACAGCGCTGAAGCTATCCTACCCCGATTCGTTCGAGTACTTTACGCTCAAGCGCTCTCTATATAGGATTTACGGCATGATACTCAGCGTAATATTTGCCATACTGATGTTAAACTACCTTCAGTACAGTGGTCTTCAGCAGCAACACCCCATGATTGAGAGCGAAATCGGCTCCATGAAGCTCCGCATTGCAGCTGCAAAAGCGCAAATAAAAGCATCAGGCATTACCGAATCGTCCGTAGCCACCGGAAATCTCGCGCTGTTATCCGATCGAATTGGCATCATCACCCCTGCTGGCGTAACCCTCACAAGGGCATCGTTCAACCCGATAAAGGGGCAGGTTGAGGCTGGTGATATAACAGAGGTTCAGAAAAAGATCCTAGAAATCTCGGGCACCGCTCAGGCTTCCTCTGAGGTAAACGAGCTGCTAGGCAGAGTTGGCAAGGAGCGCTGGGTAAAAAAATGCTCGCTATCCGACCTCTCATTCCTCAGCGATAAGGGATTCTATCGCTTCACCATTGTAGCACAAATAAAGTAATGCGCCATGGATAGAAAAAGTTCCAACACCTACCTGCTGCTCAGCGCCCTTTTGCTGATATTTCTATGCAGCTTAGGATACAGGGCCGCCATAGAGCCGCATATGAAGCTGAAGGAAGACGTTAGGATTCTTTCAGCCATGGGCGATACGCTTAGCAGGCTAAATAGCCAGCTTCGAAACGCCAATAGACATGCGGCTGCAGAGTCATCCCTAGATAGCACCGAAAAGGGGTTTGCAGGATTGGTTGCACTTTGCCGCCAGCAGGGAGTCGTGATTGTAAAGAATAAGCCCGTAGAGGTTCGTAGTAAGGCTGATCTAAAGGATATCCTGATTGTAGATCTAGAGGGAGGGTACATTTCTCTGATACGGGTGCTCCACCAAATTGAATCTTCCCTTAACCTTGGACAAGTCGTATCCACCTCCTACTCAACCCAATTCGACATGCTTAAAAAGCGTCAGCACCTTATCTTACGGCTTGTTTTCGCCGTTTCGGAAAAGAGTTTATCAAAAGAATAGCTAGCTCTTATCAAAAACATTTAGGAAATGAAAAATCTTAAAATAAAACCCCAACGATTAGGCTTACTAGCTGTAATTTCGCTAATGTGCGCTGTTACCGCCTGCCACGATTTTTTCGAAAAGAATATTGAGGACAACGTGGTTCTAATGGTCTCACCAACCGACGGGGGATCATCCCCCATCTACTTACAGAAATTCATCTGGAAGCCAGTCAATGGTGCTCGAGAGTACCACATTCAGCTGGTTACCCCCTCATTTGATAAGCTTAGCCAAATAGTAATGGACACCGTTGTAGCCTCCACCAATCTTATGGTAACGCTGACTCCAAATAAGTATCAGATGTCTATTTATGCGCAAAATGCAGGGTATCAGTCAAAGGTTACCACCATCTCCTTCGATATTACCGAATCGTATGACCTAAGCCCACAGGAGATGAATCCAACCCAACCCACCAACCTGTCGGCCACCAACGCAACGGCCATTACCTTTAGGTGGGATACCATTACTGGTGCCACCAGCTACAGCTTCGAGCTGTTCGATGCCAACGGAAAGACGGTTGGAGGAGCAATACCTGTAACCACCAACTCCATTACCATCCCTTCGTCTGATACCAAGATTGAGCAGCTAACCGAGCAGGCCTACTCGTGGAGAATTTTTGCCCGCAACGAGATTTCCGACTCAAAGGCGATCATCTCCCGCTTTACGGTAGACAGAACGGCTCCTGTACAGCCTAAAACGCTTCAGCCCAATGAATCGGATACAACGAAAGTGGCAACATCCCTATTCTCATGGACAAAAAATGCCGATACAGGAACACCTATTGCCGACTCTATTATTATAGCTAGCGACCAAGGCTTTGGAACCATCGTCAAACGAGCGCTATGTACCAATAACAGCTTCAGCTACACGTTCCCTAGTTCGGTGGCCACCTACTTTTGGAAGCTAAAGCAGTCGGATGCTGCCGGCAATACCACGGAAACGCAGCCCCGCAAGCTGCTAGTTCTACCCCAATAATCGGAGCCTACCATGGTTAAGAAGAGCAAGGCAAGTACCTACATCTTACTGATTCTGGTGGTCGGTATTTGGGGCGTTGTAGTTTACCGCATCGTAGAGGCGCGCAAGGGCGATTCGTTTGCACCATCCATATCGTTATCCGCTAAGGGAAGTAAGGCCGATTCGGCCTATACGCTGAAGCTGAGCTACCGGGATCCATTTCTAAACACTCCCGGACAGCAGCCTCGGGCAACACCGAAAGCGATTGCTAAACCCCAGCCTATCGTTGTTAAGCCCAAAAGAGTAAGTTACGCATCGCTGCTAGGCGCTGTTCGTAGCGCCGTAACCTACAATGGGCTAATTGCCAACCGTTCCAAAAGCGGGTTAATGGGCATCGTACAGGCTAACGGCGAGGTTGTATACATTAGAAACCAATCCTACATCGATTCGCTTACGGTAACCCATATCTGCAAGGATTCGATAACGCTAAAAGGTCGCTACTCCTATACCATTCGTAAAATTCAGTAACCATCCGATTACAGCCATGAAGAAAACAATCGTTACTTACATTGCAATCCTCCTTCTTGCCACATCGTGCAGCACTACAGCACCTGTACCGAATAGCAGTATAAGGTATGTTTCCTATAGCGACTCTACTGCAAGATTTAGCATTGGAGACGAGGAGGTGCAATCCGTAAAATCGCCAAGTACAATCTACTACTCCTACCGCAAAAACGCCATTCACTCCAACGAGGGTGCCATTGATGGCTACCCGCTGCATGGCGACTACATAGTTTACGGTAGTAGCAACAACCTAATCTGCAAGGGGCATCTCAAAAACGGGGTAAAGGTAGGCGAATGGATTCGCTGGGATAGCAAAGGCAAGATCATCAGCATGGTGAAGTATTCCAATGGGAAGCTGGTAAAAGTACTACTTCCAAAACCTGTAAATACAAAGAAGCGGAAAACCGCTGCTAAAGTGGCTAGCGATACCTCAAAACGTCAATGGTTCCGAATATTCAGGAAAAGTAGCAATGCTAAAAAAAACGCTTAAGGCTGGCGTACTCTACTACACGCTATTCGTAGCGCTGGTCATGCTGCTTACTGTTGGGCTCTTCATCCTGATATTCTACCAGGAGAACTTCCTTACAGCCAACATTAAGCGCTCAGAGCGCATCAACTCCTACTTTTCATCAGCCCTCACACTAGCGCTTTCAAATCCCGCTAGCGGTAGCTTCACCAGGAGCATTCTGCTATTCGAGGAGGATAAGGAGTCTAGCGTAACCATTGCACAGTCGGAATGGGGTATGTATAGCGTCCTAACACTTTCCCTTGCGGAGTTTCCAAAAATTGCTTCCAAGTCGTACCTCATCGGAATTACCCCTAACGACACTATTCGACAGACGGGACTTTACCTGCGCAACAACTTCTCCTACCTGTCCGTCTCGGGAAGTACAATTCTTACCGGAAGAACCTACCTTCCCTATTCGGGAATTGCCTCGTCCTCCATAGAGGGTGTTGGCTACACGGGCGATTCGCTGGTTTACGGCAAGAAGTTTTTCAGCTGCGACTCGCTACCTACCGCCTTTAGCAGCCGCCTTAGCCAAATAATAGATTGGGTTAAGGAACTAAAAGAGGAGGATATTTCCCTATCAGAACCTGTTGCAGCCCCCTTCTCAAAAAAGCCAAGAGCTATAGGTGTACCTCATCTGCTATCCCGCTGCAGCCTGAGCGGGAATATCGTCATACGCTCAGACGGAAAACTTACTCTTTCGCGGAATGCGCAGCTGAAGAATGTAATCGTATACGCTCCGACGGTTTACGTGGAAAGCGGCTTTAGGGGCATCTGCCAGATATTTGCCACCGATACGGTTATCATCCAGAAAGGAGCTACGCTACGCTACCCCAGCGGTATCGCCATCTTCTCTAAGAATGGGGGATACCTGCAGGTGGATAGCACCTCCCGTATCTACGGCTACGCCATCGTTCGTGGTAACAACAACACCAAAGTAGGGTTGCGCATCCGATCGAGCGCCTCCATCTTTGGCTACGCCTACTGCAGCACCAAGGTGGACCATCAGGGGGCCATCTTCGGATCGCTTTACGCCTACGGGTTCGAGTTCCGCACGGGATGGGGGCTGTACACCTCCTCGCTGCTCAACGCCAAGGTGCTGGGCAACGAGTTATCCCCGAGCTACGTCTTTCCCTATGTTACACCAGGTCGTAAGGCCGTAATCGCCAAGCTGCCATGATCAAGCTAAAGGGATCGACCATTGTAGAGGCAATCGTGTCGGCGCTCATCATCCTCATCACCTTTGGGCTGGCGCTAACCATCATGGTGCAGCTGAGCGCCAAAAAGGGCGGCACCGACTACTACAGCGCCCGCCTTGCTATCGACTCGGTAATGAGAGAGGTGTCCACTACTAGGCAGGTGTCGCCACAGGTGCTCTCGTTCAGCTGGGGTAACCTCTCCATCGATGAGCCTAAGCCCGCCGAGAACGGCTGCTTCCTGCTAACCATGAGGGCCACCTCCACCCAAGGCGCGCTGCTCGATAGGCGCACCACCATTGTAGACTCAACCCTTACCCGCCATGAGCCGTAGCCAGCTAAAGGCTTTTACCATACCGGAGCTGCTGGTGGCCATGCTGGTGAGCGCCATCGTGCTTATCGCCGTACTCTACGGCTTTCAGCTGGTGGGCGGGCTGCTCGTATCCACCCAAAAGCGATCGTTGGCCACCACCAATGCTGTCGTACTCTACGCCGCCTTGGGCAACGACTTTGCGCGCGCCGATTCTATCGTGCAGCGCGGCGATACGCTGCTCATCTGCTCCGACTCGCTTAGGGTTCGCTACTACCTCGATAGCGCTAGGCTTATCCGGCAGCAGCCGCCAAGGTTAGACACGCTCTCATCGGCCACCATCCTTAGAAATGTAGGCCACCATCCACTGATGGAGCAGTACGTTACGTCGGTTAGCCTATCGGTATCCATAAACGGGAGACCGTCAACCTTCACCTTCGAAAAGCAGTACGACCCGTCGGCGCTATTCGAGGCTCACTCCTCAACCATCGAAAAGAAATGGGAATTAAAGTATCGGAAGTAGGCAGAGCTGCACAAGCACAGCCAAAGGGTCAATCCTCAAAAGGAGGAAAAGGCTTTTCCGTAGAGTCGCTTTTCAGGCAAAAGCTCAACGATAAGCAGAAGGAGCGCTTATTCTCGGAACTCTTCGTGTTGCTATCCTCCGGTCTCGATATCGGCAAGGCCTTCATCATTCTGCAGGCCGACACTCCCAAGAAGCAGGAGCGCGAGCTGCTGGAAGGCATACTTAACCAGATTATCATCGGAAAGAACCTCTCCGAGGCAGTTGCACAAACGGAGCTCTTTAGCCCCATCGACTCGGGCGTACTGCGCATTGGAGAGGAGACGGGTAAACTTTCCGACTCGCTCAGCTTTCTATCCGACTACTACGCCAAGCGCATACAGCGCCTTAAGCTGGTTACGGGCGCGCTGTCGTACCCGGCCATCGTGTTTGCCACGGCGCTCATGGTGGTCTTCTTCATGCTCACCACCATTGTGCCCATGTTCGAGCAGGTGTACGCCCGCTTCAACTCCGACCTGCCGCCCATCACCAAAACCATCATTGGCATATCCAAGCATATGTCCTCCTTTAGCATAGCAGCGCTAGCCGTTATTTTTGCGGTAGCCCTATCGGCCTACCTGCTTCGCAGCAACGGCACCTACCGCCGTATAACAGCCCAGCTGGCGCTGCGCATTCCCGTGGTGGGGGGCATACTCGCCAAAACCTACCAGGCCACCTTCTGCAACCTGATGTACCTGCTCACCACCTCAAGGGTGCCCATCCTCGACAGCATCCGCCTAATGGCCGACGTCATCCAGTTCTACCCCTACCAGCAGGCCTTTGCCCAAATTCAGGAGGAGCTGATTGTGGGCGCGCCGCTCTCGCAAACCATCGCCAAGCATAGGATATTCGAAAGCCGCCTGGTGGCCCTTGTGCGCGTGGGCGAAGAGGTAAACAAGCTCGACGATATGTTCGGTAAGCTCTACCAGCAGCAGACCGCCGAGCTCGAGCACCGCATCAAGATCGTAGGCAACGTCCTCGAACCCATCCTCATCATCATCGTGGGCATCTTCGTGGCCTTCGTGCTGGTGGCCATGTACCTGCCCATGTTTAGGCTGGGGAGTACAATTAACTAAAAGAATAAAACCTTCATTAAACCGAAAAGTAAATCCTCATGAAACAGACTAAAAAGCTATTGATGGTATTCCTTCTACTATCCTGTTCCTATCTTTCTAATGCTCAAGGATGGACTAACAATTCTGGATTCCTATACTACAATCAAGGGAATGTAGGAATTGGAACATCAATATCTTCACCAGCAAACTTACATATTGGAAAACAGGAAGCGCCTGCACATTCGACAGGAGAAGTATTAAGGCTTTCACTTCAACCATATGGGCATACTGGAGGACCATGGAATTTCATTAGCAGAGATACATACAGTTCTGCATTTCTTGATTTTAAATACAATGGTTTGCCAATCTTATCGCTAACTAGCGATGGTACTGTGGGGATAGGAACATTGACCCCAGGTGCAAAATTAGACGTCAATGGTATTATCAGAACCTACAACAAAGATAACGCCACAGCAAATTGGGATAACTTGAGCCTTTGGTCAGATGGAGAGCATTCATATATTTATTCCTATGGAGATGAAAAGGGGTTATATCTTAAATCTAACAATGGTAACAAAATCATACTTGATAGCTTCGTTGGAATTGGTACGTATACACCTCAGAATGCCCTTGATGTCAACGGCACCATACGCGCCAAGGAGGTAAAAGTAACGCTTGATGGTTGGAGCGACTTTGTCTTTAAACATGACTACAACCTCAAACCTCTTTCTGAAGTAAAACAGTACCTCAACGTTAATGGGCATTTACCCGAAATACCTTCCGAAACAGAAGTCAAGCAAAATGGAGTTAATATGGGCGATATGCAGGCAAAACTACTTCAAAAGATAGAGGAACTAACGCTTTATATGATAAAGATATCCGAGGAAAACGAATCACTTCGCAAAGAAATTGAGACTTTAAAAGCAAAACAATAAAAATAAACTATGAAACGAACAACTCTCTGTCTGCTGTTTCTACTAGTAACCACTTTGGGGTTTACGCAAAACTACAACCCGGTTATCAACTATGCCTATAATGGAACGCCTACCTATGGCGTTAAGATAAAGACAAAATTACCATATACGAATGGTACACAAATGCCTACTATAACTATAGAAGGATATAATTATGGTAGTAGTAAACCTATTGGACTTAACTTAGTATGGTATATCTATGATGGGATATTTTGGTATCCAAAAATATCATCTTGGGGAGCATACACGCCTATGGTAAAGCTTGCCAATGAAAATGGCTTTGTATCAATCTTCATTGATGATAGGCAATACTACAATCGCTTTACTGTGAGAGCCTATGCAAACGGGATGGATGAGATTCCTAGCTGGTTTGCAAACTGGTCAATTGTAGATGAACCAATAAGCGGGACAAATATTGTAACAGTACCCTACGCCAATGCATTTGCTGGTAACATTACCTTTCCTAACGGGGTTTGGAATGAAGATGGAAATGTTGGGATTGGAGTTTTTTCACCAAAGAACAGGCTCGACGTTAACGGCACCATACGTGCCAAGGAGGTGAAGGTGGAGAGCGGCTGGGCCGACTTCGTATTTAAGCCCGACTACCAGCTAAAGCCTCTAGCAGAGGTGGAGCAGTTTATAACCGCTAACGGTCACCTACCAGAAATCCCTACAGCCAAGGAGGTGGAGCAGAATGGCGTTAGCCTTGGCAAGATGAACGCCAAGCTGCTGCAGAAGGTGGAGGAGCTGACGCTGTACATTATCAATCAAAATAAAAGGATTGACAGTCTAATTATTGAAAATAAAAAACACTTAAAAATCAATCATAAATGAAAACAAGAATCATCTTTTTATTTATTCTACTATGTCAGTCTGCTGCATCATTTGCACAAACATACACTGACCAAAATGGATTAAAAACATTTATAACAAATTCATTAGGAGCCAACGCAGCAGTACCCCAACGCTACCAAATAGCCACTGTTGGGTATAACTCTTACCATTGGCAACCTAACGGGATGCTAATCATCGAACTATTTAGCAAATATTTTGGTACTGGTTACGAAAAGTACTTTGTTGAAATTGGCTATAACCAAGGAACGCAAGGCTCATCTTCAGTTATCTACCTAGCCGATTCTAAAGGAGTTAATCACTACGCAAAAGTAGTATTAGGAGAACCATACGATTTGAATTCAACTTATGGTGGTTACCAAAACAAAGCTATACCTGTATACTTAGATGTAAGATTTTATTCTGACTACATAGCCAAAATAACCTTTCAACAAAATAAGGTTGATGAAGTAAGCGGTGTTAACCAAATAAAATTGGTGGAATCTCCAACACCAACTACGATTCCTGATTTTGATATTTCATCAACAATCACAACTCCTTCAAATATGCTCATCAATGGAAATGTAGGTATTGGAACAAATCCTTCTTCAAATAAACTCGACGTTAACGGCATCATCCGCGCCAAGGAGGTAAAGGTGGAGAGCGGCTGGGCCGACTTCGTATTTAAGCCCGACTACCAGCTAAAGCCTCTAGCAGAGGTGGAGCAGTTTATAACCACCAACGGTCATCTGCCCGAAGTGCCTACCGCCAAGGAGGTGGAGCAAAATGGCGTTAGCCTTGGCGAAATGAACACCAAGCTGCTGCAAAAGGTGGAGGAGCTAACGCTGTACATCATTAAGCAGAACAAGGTTAATGATGAGCAAAACAAAGAAATACAGCAGCTAAAAAAACAACTAAATAAGCTTTCTACAAAAAGATGAAAACGAAACTAATATTTCTCATCACACTTATTTCTACGGTATCCTTTGTTGCTAAAGGGCAGCTACAAGGTTCTGAAACTTCCGAGAACCATTCCCTTTATAAGGGAACCTTTGTTGTTAATGGCGATAAGGATACATTTTATCCCGTAATTTTTAAGTATGGAAATCAGGATAGAATTAACCATCTTAGAATCTTTCGTGCCTACTACGAAGCAGGTCCCAATGAGCTAAGTCCAACCCATAAAGGAGGGCTTACCCTCGAAATAGATCTTAACTATGGAAATTGGGGAGGCTCTACCTACAATTGGCGAATCTCCGATTTAAGGCAAACCTACCATGAGACATTTGCCGATGCTACACATTCGATGCACTGTATGGGATTTACCATTTGGCTTAGAGGTGGGGGATTTGTATATCATTACGAATCAGATTACCCCTCCAGTTTGCAAGTTGCATACAACAATGACATAATCTATAATTCTTCCGATCCTAATCATCCTGAATATACTGTAAAAGCAGGCAATCCTACAACAACAATAAATAGGGATAATATCAACAACCACCTTTTAACCCCTTCATTTATCAAGCAGGGCAATGATATTCTTTACACACAGGGCAACATCCTCATCGGCAAAACCTCCCAAGCCAACCCGGCCTATAAGCTCGATGTCGCTGGCAAGGTACGTGCCGACGAAATTACGGTAAACACCAGCGGCGCCGACTTCGTTTTTGAGAAAGGCTATAACCTTCGCCCTCTTAATGAGGTGGAGGTATTCGTAAAGGAAAACAAGCACCTGCCCGATGTTGCCCCTGCCACCGAAATGCAAACCAACGGCGTTAGCATTGGCGAAATGAACGCCAAGCTGCTGCAGAAGGTGGAGGAGCTGACGCTGTATGTGATTGAATTGAATAAAGCAAACAGAAGATGCAACGAAAAGATAAAGCAATTAAGACTTCATTTAAACAAAGTATCAAAAAGGAGAAATTAAGCAAGCATGGGAAATTATACTAAAACAGTAAGGGGAATACTTCTATCTCTTTACATAGTCCTTTTTGGAGGAATTGCCTCCTTAAGAGCACAAAACAACAATTATTTTGAAAAAACATTTTTTATTTCATTTGACAATGGCCAACAAAATCAGGTGGCATTTATAAAATTCCCAAAGATTCACCTATATGGGACTTTTGAAGTAACAATAACAGGAGGTTACAACTACCAACTGAATATTGGTAAACTTACAAAGCGATATATGATGTTAAGGAATGCTAGTAGCGATTATCTTACTCAGTCTACCGAGGTTGTTGCGGCTTCTGGAGAATTAGCAAATCAATGGAAATTGGGGGATTTTGACAATACAACTTCACAGATTCCTATTTATCATTTGTCAAATAAAGGGAATTGTATCGTTGTTCGAATAGAAGGGGCGCTAATACACCCCGAAAGTATTGCATCCATCAACAGTTCATTAACCGTAAGTGAACCTGTTGTTTCCCCTAATTCGGAAACTCGTGATTATATGAGTATAATGCAGGAGAGGGTGGGCATTGGCACCCCTAACCCTCAGAATCTTCTCGACGTTAACGGCACCATACGCGCCAAGGTGGTGAAGGTGGAGAGCGGCTGGGCCGACTTCGTATTTAAGCCCGACTACCAGCTAAAGCCTCTATCCGAAGTGGAGCAGTTTATAACCGCTAACGGTCACCTACAAGAAATCCCTACCGCCAAGGAGGTGGAGCAGAATGGCGTTAACCTTGGCGAGATGAACGTCAAGCTGCTGCAAAAGGTGGAGGAGCTGACGCTGTACTCCATTGCACAGGAGAAAATTTGCACAGAACTAAAGCAAAACCTTACCAAACAGGAAAAATTAGGTTTAGAGTTGCAGATGGAAATAAAAGAACTAAAAGAAATGGTAAAGCAGAAATCCAGCAAAAACAAAATGTCTAACCGTTCATATTAATTACCATTTGAAAATAAAAATACTCTCATGATGAAAAAGAAAGTACTTCTACTCGTATCTGGCTTATGTCTTGCAATGAGCCTAAACGCACAAATTCTATGCGTACCAAATGGAACAAGTGGTATCGGAATATCAACAAATGGGAATGTCGGAATTGGCACATCCGCCCCTTTACTGCCTCTTACTGTAAATGGCGATATTGCTGTAGGCTTAGACAATGAAATAACATCTGGCTACGGAAATAAACTGAATTTTCTTGGAGCTGCAAATAATACAGATGTTTTATGGCTTGCAAGGTATAATAACGGAGTAAATAATTCGGAATTACGGGTAAATATTGGAGACGACTATGGCTCGGCTGTAGATAAATTTCATATAGGAGTGACAAGTTGGGATGGAGGTATTTGGAAAAGCGTTTTTGTAGCACAAGCAGATGGCAATATCGGTATTGGAACCACAAATCCAGACTCTAAATTAGTTATATCTGACGGAAATAATGGAGTCAGTATTCATGTGGGAGAAATATCTGGCATTGGATTTAATCGGAACGTTAGAGAAGGTACAATATTTAATCCCAATATTTCAGGTTGGCAACTAACTTCGAGAGACGAAAGATTCTCATTAGAAGGATATAACGGTGCGGCCTCTTCTCCTTTTAATGTTTTGAAGAATGGCAACATCCTCATCGGCAAAACCACCCAGAAAAACACCGCCTACAAGCTCGATGTGGAGGGCAAGGTACGAGCCGACGAGATTACGGTAAACACCAGCGGCGCCGACTTCGTTTTTGAGAACGGCTACAACCTTCGTCCTCTTAATGAGGTGGAGGCATTCGTAAAGGAGAACAAGCACCTGCCCGATGTTGCCCCTGCCGCCGAAATGCAAACCAACGGCGTGAGCGTTGGCGAGATGAACGCTAAGCTGCTACAAAAGGTGGAGGAGCTGACGCTATACCTAATAGAACAAGGCAAAATAAGCAAAGAATTTAAGCAAGAACTAAAAAATCAAAAGCAAATAAACGCTCAATTGCAGCACGAAATAGAACTCTTGAAAAGCAGGAATTCAACCTTCAACAATAAACGAAAAATCTCTCACTAACGATGACAAACAAGAAAACACTACTTCTACTTGTTGGAATATTTCTTATGCCAGTTCTAAAAGCACAAACTCTTTACGTTCCAAATGGAACAAGTGGTATCGGAATATCAACAAATGGGAATGTAGGGATCGGGACTTCTCTTCCAGCCTATAAGCTAGAGTTAAATGGAACTGGCACAAACGCTGGAATACATCTATTAAAATCAGATGGCGTACCTGCATCTTGGTATATTCATCCTGGAAGATTAGGGAATGGAGAATTCTCAATTGGTGATGACAATCAATATCGACTGGTTATTGGAAATCAAGGCAATATTGGTGTTGGAACCACCAATCCATCGGCTAAACTTGAAGTTTATAATATTGCACAATCAGGACATCTCTTACTTTCAACAAATGATAATCCAAGTGCTGATGCAACGAGGATAGATATCGATTTTAAGGTTGCAGATAGAGGACATACTGTAGGTCGTATTGCTTCGTACTACGATAATTCCGCAGGTGGTGGATACGGTGGTCTTAGGTTTTATACGAGATATGCTGGATTCCTTAATGAACGATTTCGAATTTCATCTAATGGCAACATCCTCATCGGCAAAACCACCCAAGCGAACGCCGACTATAAACTCGATGTGGCCGGTAAGGTACGAGCCGACGAGATTACGGTAAACACCAGCGGAGCCGACTTCGTTTTTGAGAAAGGTTACAACCTTCGCCCTCTTACTGAAGTGGAGGCATACGTAAAGGAAAACAAGCACCTACCCGATGTTGCCCCTGCCGCCGAAATGCAAACCAACGGCGTGAGCGTTGGCGAGATGAACGCCAAGCTGCTGCAAAAGGTGGAGGAGCTGACGCTATACCTAATAGAAAAAGACAAGAAGATTGAGGATTTGCAAAAACAGATTAATGAGATAAAGTTTCAACTAAAAAAATAGCAATACCATGAAAAAAGCATCGCTAATCTTCCTACTTGTACCATTTTTAACTATTCATTCTTATGCTCAAAGCAACACAGCACCACTCCCAGATGGTAATACAAAAATTGGAGGACACCTTTGGGCAGGTGCTGGTAATGAGGTATGGACTGACGCGAAAGATCTATACTTCAATTTTAGAGGCTCTTCTGCTATTACATATTTCTGGAATTTACAAGGTTCAACAGGTCATCCAGTGGTATCTATTTTTAAGGATGACAGGGTTGGAATAGGGACAAGCTCCCCTTTTGCACAACTAGACATAAATGGGTTACAGGGAACTGTTGATACCCGAACTTTTAGGGTTAAATATTTTCAGAATGACAATCAGTATGTTGGTGGTGCAGAGTTATCTGGAATTGCACATGTTCGTGGGCGATGGACCGCACTATATACGGCTCAGGGAAACGCTTCTTCTGCTGCCTTTTTTGACGGTAATGTAGGCATTGGAACAGAGTCACCAACTTCTAAGTTGGATATTCTACAAAGTTCTAACACAGACTGGGGCGCTCAAATTGTTAACAACGGAGGGCAAGGTAAGGGGCTTAGAATAAGGTGCGCTTCAGGCGATATAACGCCAATAGCCCAAATGGAAGATAATTATGGGAATGTTAGAATGGTCGTTCAAAGTAAAGGCAACATTGGCATCGGCACCTCTACCCCTCAAAATCTCCTTGACGTTAATGGCACCATCCGCGCCAAGGAGGTGAAGGTGGAGAGCGGTTGGGCCGACTTCGTATTTAAGCCAGACTACCAGCTGAAGCCCCTATCGGAGGTGGAGCAGTTTATAACCACCAACGGCCATCTGCCCGAAGTGCCTACCGCCAAGGAGGTGGAGCAAAATGGCGTTAACCTTGGCGAGATGAACGCTAAGCTGCTGCAAAAGGTGGAGGAGCTAACGCTTTACCTTATTGAGCAGAAAAAGGAGATAGAGCTGCTGAAGCAAAAGCTGGCCGATAAGAGCTCGAAAGAATAGCGATATAGAGGGCTACTGGAACAGCTGGTGGCCCTCTACTCTTAGGCTCGCGCTTATCATCCTAGCCTTTTGAAATGAAACGCTTGGTATTTTGTGATTATTAGCTTTAGTCGCGTGGTTGCTGTGTTTTGTTTTTTAATATCTGCTAATTTTACGGCGTTATTTACAACAATTAACTCGTTAACTATTTAAGCAATGACCAACAAAGTATCAGCCGAGATTACCGAGGCAATGATGGCCGAGTTTAAGCAGGACATCGAAAAGATTAAGGCCAAGTACCCTTGGTTTATCAGCCTAACCCCCGAAGAGCGCAGCGCCAGCATCCGCATTGGCGACAAGTCGAACACCTTAGTGTCGAAAGTGCTAGAGTACAACGAATCTCACCCCGAGTACATGCCCGTTTATGTAGATAAGGTAGAGATGAAGAAGGACTTTAAGCTTTGGGGAGATCTTACCACCATGGGGCGCACCAGCGCACTTCTTACCGAATCGATTAACGATACCGCCATTCAGGCTGGCAACGAGGCCATGGAGGCAGCGCTCGCCTACTACAACTCGGTACGCGATGCCGCCAAACATGGCGCTTCGGAGGCGCAAACCATCTACGACGACCTCAAGGCTCGCTTCCAGGGCCGTACGCCCAAAAAGGAAGCACCTAAGAAGTAGCGCTGCTACCACAAAAAACAAGACAGGAGGCTCCAACATGCCTCCTTTTTCTTTGCTTCCGAAGCTTGAAAAGAGAAATCCTCCGCTTCGGATAAGGAAACCGGGGGTTGAAATAACAAAACCAGAGCTTACAACTTCGACATTGCAGGTAAAAACAACAAAACCGAGGGTTCAAGCTATAAAGCTGCGGGTTAGAAGTACAAAAAAGTTCCCCCAACAATAAAACCGTTGTTTGCAGCTACAAAAAAGTAGTTTCGAACAACAAGGCCATTGCTGTAGCAACAAAAAAGTTGTTTCAACCCTCGACGAGGTTGTACCAGCTTTGCCGTTGCAGCTTGAAACTACTTTTTTGTTGCTGCAAGTTACTTTTTTAATGTATGAAGCTGCACTTTTGTTGCTGGTACAACTTGTTTCTTGCTGCATACTACTTTTGTGTCGTTTCAACCCTCGGGAAAGTAGCATTGAGGAAGAAATAAGTAGGATACATAGCCAAAGTAGGCGCCTTGCAGCTGCAAAGATGGGGACGTAAGTGGCGCTTTACCCTACTGAGCAAAAACAGGAAATCGAGCGGCTCATGCTGAACTACCAAAAAAAAAGCCATTGGACACCAATGGCTTTTTTTTAATCTGCTACCTCCGCTTTTTGAGGCGTGCTACCTCCTTATCCAGCCTAATTACATGGAGCGTTAGCTCCTCCACCTTTTTCAGAAGGGCGGCATTCATCTTCACCAGGTCTACCCCCTGCTCCTGCAGCTCCTTTTCCGAGGGTACGTCAGGTAGATGCCCATTTTCCTTTACGTAGGTCTCCACCTTGTTGAGTGGCATAGCCGAGTAGGCAGGGTCGAAAACGTAGTCGGGCCACTGGTCGCGCAGCTTTACCACCACCTGCTCGGCAACCATGCTACCCGCAACAGCCAGCTTATGCCCCTTGGTGTCGTAGGTGCCAATGCCCACATTCTTGGTGGTGGGGTTTATGGTGATGCCCTCGCGCGATATTACATCGGTAATGCTCGAACGCCATCCCGTAGGATCAACAGGAGTAAGCTGCGGCAGCGCTAAGTACACCTCGATATTTTGACCAGAAAAGCCCATGGAGAAGACTAATCCATCAAGCGAAGTTGTGCTGGAGAATGTTGTTGTTTTATCTATAAAATACCAACCGTCGGCAGCGGCATCTGTTTGTGCTTTGGTTACGCTAAAATTTCCTTGACATTTATATTGCCCATAGTTATACCCAGCATCGGTACCAAAACCAACCCAATCGGCATTCACTATCTTGATCCAGGCCCTAAACCTATAGGTCTTAGGGAAAACATTTCGTTCAAATGGAAATGTTACATAGCAGTTATTTGAGTTGCTGTTACCCGTAATCTTTAGTATATGCCCATCTGGACATCCACCCCATCCATCAGCTAAGCCACCGCGCGATATTCTGCCTCCCTTATTGTAGACGCCAAACCAGTAGGGAGTACTCGCGGTAGCAGCATCTACGCTTGCAGCGGCACCCGCAGGTGCAGTTGGACAATAGGGACCCTCGAATCCCTTAGTAAAAGGATGTACTGCTTCTATGGTAATATTTCCATCGACATTATACCCTGCAGGCTTGCTGCCATCGAGCAGGTAGATGTAGGAGTTGTTAATCAAATTTGGTCCCATATCCGAATTCTGGGACTTTCCCTTTTCGGCCATGCATAGCAGCAGAAGCACCGCCATGCCGCTCACAATTCTATTCATATACAGCTTTATTTAGTAAATATATTCTCAGAGTATGGGCCCTACGGATGCCCTATACGTTAGCGTATGCCATTGGGCTACCTTTTGCCCCTTGGTCGCTTGTTCTTACGCTCCAGCTCGGCAACCCGCTTGTTTAGCTGAATGGTGTACAGCGTCAGCTCCTCCACCTTCTGCAGCAGCCTGGCGTTCATTTCGCCAATGCTAACACCGTTTGCTTGCATTTCGGAGGCAGGAGCAACATCGGGCAGGTGCTTGTTGGCCTTAACAAAGGACTCCACCTCGGTAAGCGGGCGGAGGTTGTAGCCGTTCTCAAAAACAAAGTCGGCGCCATTTAAATCAACCTTAATTTCCCGTGCCCTAATGGTTCCTATAACATCAAGCTTAAATTTAGGAGAATTAGTTCCTACACCGACATTCCCATTTTGATCAATTAATAACATTAATTTACCACTTCCTGGAATGCCCTTATATACAGAAAAGTTTGTTTGGTAATGGGGCGCATAGTTTCCTGTTGAGTATAAGTCTACACCAGCAGAATGAGGGTTGATTGAATAGGTATTACCTTTGTCGCCAACTGAAAATTTGTAGGTCAAATTCATAAGCCCAACTCCCATATTTCCATTTTGGTCAATCATCAGTTTTAGTTCTCCACTTCCTGGAATCCCCTTATATATCGAAAAATTTGTTTGGTAATGAGGTGCATAATTTCCTGTTGAATATAAATTGACGCCGGCAGAATGAGGGTTGATTGAATAGATATTACCTTTGTCGCCAACTGAAAATTTGTAACTCAAATTCTGCAATCCTACACCTACATTTCCCTGATTGTAGTAGATATCACCAGGCGTTGTTCCGCTCCAATTTTGTGCATCTACTTTCAATATAGAACACAACATTATCATACAAAATAGAAGTTGTCTTTTCATTGTTCTTACTTTTTTACGATTAACAATAGAAGTGAATTGTCATTTTACAATAGTAGATTGTCGAAATTACTTATCCTTTAAAATATAGATTCCTTAAACTATGCTCAAACAGAGGAATGCGAATGAAAAGGGTAGTAACAAAAGTGATGCCCTATCTTTGTACATCCACCTGAGTTCTTGCTTTTTTCCCCTACTTAGGAACAGCCTCAAGCTTTTTAATCCTTTTATTTTGCACCTTCACAACCTGTTTTAGTTCTGTTATTGCTTTATTCTGCTCTATTACATGAAGCGTTAGCTCCTCCACCTTTTTCAGAAGGGTGGCATTCATCTTCACCAGGTCTACCCCCTGCTCCTGCAGCTCCTTTTCCGAGGGTACGTCAGGTAGATGCCCATTTTGCTTTACGTAGGTCTCCACCTTGCTGAGCGGCATAGCCGAGTAGGTGGGGTCGAAAACGTAGTCGGGCCACTGGTCGCGCAGCTTTACCACCACCTGCTCGGCAACCATGCTACCCGCAACGGCCAGCTTATGCCCCTTGGTGTCGTAGGTGCCAATGCCCACATTCTTGGTGGTAGGGTTTATGGTGATGCCCTCGCGCGAGATTACATCGGTGATGCTCGAACGCCATCCCGTAGGATCAACAGGGGTAAGCTGCGGTAGCGCTAGGTAAACCTCTATGTTTTGACCGGAAACGCCCAAAGAGAAGGCAAAGTTATCGAGCGAGGTGGTGCTGCATATTGTAAAGGTTTTATCAATAAAATACCAGCCGTCCTGTGCGGCATCCGTTACACTTTTGGTAACTGAAAAATTTCCAGTGTTCTTTTGACCATAATAATACCCAGCGTCATTCCCAAAACCGACCCAGTCGGCATTTACTATCTTAATCCAAGCCCTAAATCGTACCGTTTGGGAGAAGATATTAGTCTCAAATGGGAATATGACCATATTATTTTCATTTTTACTTCCATCCCCTGTTATTTTTAGGATATGCCCATCTGAATACGAATGCCAACCATCAGCTAAGCCCCCACGCCAAATTCGGCTTCCCTTGTTGTAGACGCCAAACCAATATGGGCTTGCTGCAGTTGCAGCATCTACGCTTGCAGCAGCACCTGCAGGGGCAGTTGGGCAGTAGGGCCCCTCAAATCCTTTTGTATAGGGATGTACCGCTTCAATTATTATGCTTCCTTCTGTTCTAAAACCAGTGGGCTTATTCCCATCTAGCATATACATGTAGGAGTTGTTAATCAGATTTGGTCCCATATCCGAATTCTGGGACTTTCCCTTTTCGGCCATGCATAGCAGCAGAAGCACCGCCATGCCGCTCACAATTCTATTCATATACATCTTTATTTAGTAAATATATTCTCAGAGTATGGGCTCCTACGGATGCCTGATACGTTAGCGTACGCCATTGGGCTACCTTTTGCCCCTTGGTCGCTTGTTCTTACGCTCCAATTCGGCAACCCGCTTGTTTAGCTGAATGGTGTATAGCGTCAGCTCCTCCACCTTCTGCAGCAGCTTGGCATTCATGGTTGCCAAATCCATGCCCTCCTTTTTAAATTCGGCTTCCGAAGGGATTCCGGGGAGGTGCCTGTTCTCCTTGGTGAAGTCCTCCACCTCCTTTAGATCCATAAGCTGGTAGGAAGGGTCGAACACGTAGTCGGGAATGGTACCCAAATCAGTAACCTTAATCTCCGAGGCCACCACCTTCCCCTTTACCGATAGGGCGGCATCGCTGCCAGCAGGGTTTGCACCAATACCAATACGCCCGTTTACCCTAAAGTCGCCATCGTAGGTGGTGCCGTTGGTGTTTACGTACGAGTCGACAATCGTTTTGTAGCTATGCAGCGGTCCATTCTGCTCCTGGTAAGCTACGCGTCCATCCGTTCCATCGTACACGACTGGTGCTGTGATAGACAAGTTTGAACTCGAATAATGGTAGGTAATTCCACCTCCCTTCATCCATACAATTAGATATCGACGACCTTGCAATGATGCATCCCTCCATCCTGCAATAAAGTTTGCAAAACTTTGCCTCATAGACACATCTACATAATTAGCTCGATGACCATTATTAGACATATGAAATTCGAACCGCGCAATCAAAGCACCCAACCAATTGCTATTTTCATGCACATTACTTCTCCCTATATTAAGTATGGTCGGTTCATTATTTTCCCAATTATCATCTAGCCATATAACGGGGTAAAACTTATCATAATCGCCACCTACGGTAAATGAGGCGCTCGGCGTTTGGGCTAATAGGGCAGGTGCAAATAGCAGATGCAACAGCAGTAGCTTAATTACTTTCATAGGTTGTATTATTTTAATTTAGACTATAGCTACTTTCTTGAGGTTGCCATAGCGGCCTTAAGGCATTCTATATCTTGGTTAATCTTATCGAGTTTCCCCTCTAAAGAGGTTATCTTTTTGTCCTTTTCAATTAAGTATAGCGTCAGCTCCTCCACCTTCTGCAGCAGCTTGGCATTCATGGTGGCCAAATCCATTCCCTCCTTTTTAAATTCGGCCTCCGAAGGAATTCCGGGGAGGTGCCTGTTCTCCTTGGTGAAGTCCTCCACCTCCTTTAGATCCATAAGCTGGTAGGAGGGGTCGAACACGTAGTCGGGAATGGTACCCAAATCCGTAACCTTAATCTCCGAGGCCACCACCTTCCCCTTTACCGATAGGGCGGCATCGCTGCCAGCAGGGTTTGCGCCAATGCCAATACGCCCGTTTACCCTAAAGTCGCCATCGTAGGTGGTGCCATTGGTGTTTACGTACGAATCGACAATTGTTTTGTAGCTATGCAGCGGTCCATTCTGCTCCTGGTAGGCTACGCGTCCATCCGTTCCATCGTAAACAACCGGAGCAGGGATTGTTGCATTAGGGCTTTGGTAGTGGTAGGTGGTTCCGCCTCCTCGTAGCCAAATAATAATTCCTCCAGAACCTTGTGTTGTTAAATCCCTCCAACCTGCAACTAAATTCTGTTGTAATGAACCGTTTCTAGTATTTCTAACATCTGCCGAAATATAGTTTGCACCATGTCCCCAACTTGTTACATGATACTCAACCCGACACATAAGAGCACCTCTCCAACTACTATTGTCATGAACATTACTTCGTCCAATTTCCAATATAGTAGCTTTATAATTGCCCCAATTCGCATCCTGCCAAACCACGGGGTAAAACTTATCGAAATCGCCACCTACGGTTAATGAGGTGCTTGGTGTTTGGGCAAATAGCGCTGGAGTAAGTAGCAGCTGTAGCAGCAGGAGCCTAATTGTTTTCATAGTATATTTATTTTCAGGTTACTTTATTGAGGTAGCCATAGCGGCCTTAAGACCTTCTATTTGCGCCTCAAGTGTATCTATCTTGCCCACCTTGATTTTTAGATCTTTTATTTCGTTGTCTTTTTGAATTAAGTACAGCGTCAGCTCCTCCACCTTCTGCAGCAGCTTGGTGTTCATGGTAGCCAAATCCATACCCTCCTTCTTAAATTCGGCCTCCGAAGGGATTCCGGGGAGGTGCCTGTTCTCCTTGGTGAAGTCCTCCACCTCCTTTAGATCCATAAGCTGGTAGGAAGGGTCGAACACGTAGTCGGGAATGGTACCCAAATCAGTAACCTTAATCTCCGAGGCCACCACCTTCCCCTTTACCGATAGGGCGGCATCGCTGCCAGCAGGGTTTGCGCCAATGCCAATACGCCCATTTACCCTAAAGTCGCCATCGTAGGTGGTGCCATTGGTGTTTACGTACGAATCGACAGCAATTTTATAGGTGTGTAATGGGCCATTAATTTCTTGGTAGGCCACGCGCCCATCTGCTCCATCATATACTACTGGCGCTGGAATTGTTGCATTTGGACTGGAGTAGTGGTAGGTGGTACCGCCGCCTCGTAACCAGATAATTACATCTCTACTACAATTCAGACCTGTTGCATCTATCCACCCAGCAACAAATTCTTGTTGACTTCTTCTTATGTTTGCGGTAATATAATTAGACAAATGCCCCCAGCGAGTTGTATGAAATTCGAACTTGCTTATTAGAGATCCTCGCCAAGTACTATTTTCATGAACATCACTCCGACCTATTTCAAGAATGGTTGGCTTATGGCTTTCCCAATTCACATCTTGCCAAACCACGGGATAAAATTTATCGAAATCGCCACCTACGGTAAATGAGGAGCTAGTTGTTTGAGCAAATAGTGCAGTAGAAAATAGCAGCTGCAGCAGCAGTAGTCTTACTATTTTTTTCATACTATCTTCTTTTGTTTTGCTTTAAATGTTTAATCTCTATCTTCATTTCTTTAATCTCCTTATCCTTTTCAATCAGGTACAGCGTCAGCTCCTCCACCTTCTGCAGCAGCTTGGTGTTCATTTCGCCAATGCTCACTCCATTGTCTTGCATTTCGGCGGCAGGGGCAACATCGGGCAGGTGCTTGTTTTCCTTTACGTATGCCTCCACCTCGGTAAGCGGGCGAAGGTTGTAGCCGTTCTCAAAGACAAAGTCGGCGCCGCTGGTGTTTACCGTAATCTCGTCGGCTCGTACCTTACCGGCAACGTCGAGCTTATAGGTTGAGTTGGCTTGGGAGGGTTTGCCGATGAGAACGTTGCCATTTGATGATATACGCATCCTCTCGGTATTATCGGTTGTGTTAAAGGTTAGGAATCCACCCAGTTGATCTCCTCCCCTATAGAAGTTGATAGAACTATTGGTTTGCCCGTAAAATTTGTGTTCTAGTGAAAATGATTTAATTCCACCCTGCCAAGTTTCTCCATCAGCAAGTTGCGAATTGTATGACTTTACACCTAGAAAGGTACCATCACCAGAATCATCTCCTTCAGGTAATCTTGCAAGAACTGATTTTAGAGTATTCAACGAATAGTCGGCAACATCTAAAAATGCTCTGGGATTACTTGTTGCAATACCTGCATATTTTTTTGTAAGAAGGCTTCCGCTGATGCTAATATCCCCATTATTGAAAAAAATGGTTTGTTTATTCCAATCCCAAGTGTTATTAGTCCATGGAGCAATATATAGCATTGTCCTGCCATCATCAGGCGTATGAAATATCCATTTATTGGAACCATCGCTAATAATATCCTGAGAATGGCCTAAATTGGAAAGGCATAGCAATGCCACTATTGTACATGTAGAAATGATTGTTCTCATGGTGTATATTTTTTACTTGTTGCTTAATGCATTTTCAATCTTTTCGACTCTTGCTTTTAAGCTATCGTAATCGCTGCATCTGCCCTCGAGTTCCTTAATTTTCTTATCCTTATCTATTAGGTACAGCGTCAGCTCCTCCACCTTCTGTAGCAGCTTGGTGTTCATCTCGCCAATGCTAACGCCGTTGTTTTGCATTTCGGCGGCAGGGGCAACATCGGGCAGGTGCTTGTTTTCCTTTACGTATGCCTCCACCTCGGTAAGCGGGCGGAGGTTGTAGCCGTTCTCAAAGACAAAGTCGGCGCCGCTGGTATTTACCGTAATCTCGTCGGCACGCACCTTGCCGGCAACGTTGAGCTTATAGGCTGGGTTGACTTGGGTGGGTTTGCCGATGAGGACGTTGCCTCCATTAATAGAAAAATTATATCCATTTTCAAGAGTTAAATTAAAAACAGATGGGTCCCATCCTAAATATGCCTGCCTTAGGCCTTGAGGGTTATTCCATTCGATATATGGCACATTACTCCATGTTGGCTTTGAACTAAGTGTAATAGCATGATTTCCGTATTCTAACTTAGCATTATCACTCTCGATAATTATTCCCTTGGTCGTATAATTAGGTGTTTTAATATGTAGCATTGAATTGGGAGAACTGGTTCCAATACCAACAAAGCCATTGGTTAAAATTGTCATTTTTACGTTGTAGTTGGTAAGAAAGAATAAGTTGTGATTACTTTCTGTTCCAACAAAACCACCACCACCATACCATGAGGTGTGATTAAAAATACCCATCTTTAAATCATTGGCAGAATTTGTAGTGAGTATTTTGGAGTGATCGCTCCCTCTTACATCCAATACCGTACCCCAACCTTGTATGTTAGATGGTGATGAAGTACCTATACCCACATCTTTAGCGGTATTCCCAATACCATTTGTCCCGTTAGGTATAAAAATCGTTTGGGCATTAATGCTGTAGGAGATACTAAATCCAAGCATTAGCAGGAATAATTTCTTCTTCATCGTAATAATTCATTTAAAGGATAATACACAATTGAGATTTTGACAACTTGATATTTCAACTCTACTTCAACTTTTTCATTACAATGTCTCGCAGCTCTTTCATCTCCTGCTCAAGTTTCGCATTTCTCTTTTCAAGTTCTATACTGTACAGCGTCAGCTCCTCCACCTTTTGCAGTAGCTTGGCGTTCATCTCGCCAACGCTCACTCCATTGTTCTGCATTTCGGCGGCAGGGGTAACATCAGGCAGGTGCTTGTTCGCTTTTACAAAGGATTCCACCTCGGTAAGCGGGCGGAGGTTGTAGCCGTTCTCAAAGACAAAGTCGGCACCGCTGGTATTTACGGTAATCTCGTCGGCGCGTACCTTACCGGCAACGTCGAGCTTATAGGTTGAGTTGGCTTGGGTGGTTTTGCCGATAAGGACGTTATTGTTTACTTCATTTATCGAACAGAACGAGTTAAGCAACCCCTCGTAAGGGGCAGTTGCTTCTGGATGTATAAAAAACAACTCGGATAGGCCAAATCTCCCTCCATCGCCAGTACCCTCGTAAAAGGTAAATCGCAATTTTGTAAAAATTCCATATAAAGACGCATAAAAGTCATAATTACCATAATCTGTATTAGAATAGTCAGCAATGGTAACCCACGCATTATTGTTGTACATCTGATATCCTTCAATTTTAAATCTTCGCGCAGGCCAGTATCTTGTTGTCCATCCTACCCATGCCCCTGCTTGTGTATGATAACCTGGCAAATTCTCAATGGTAATAACTGTAGGATTTGAAGCACTAATCCCAGTTGAAGAATAGGATGGGACAAATCGACCATCAAATAAGGTATTCAAATCAACTAAACCTGTACCACTCTGAGTTACAGAATATCGTTTGGTTGAGTTGAAAAGTAGGTTGTTTTCCAAACCTACAGGATTCCTATTGGTGCTAATAACCTGCGAATGGCAGTTGATTGCCATTACGAGCAAGACAATACTTACCAGTACGGATGTTTTATTTGTAGATAGTTTCATACCCCGATTATTTATCTTTTAAGGTTTGTATTTCAGTATTCATTTTTGTAATCTGCTGTTGCTGTTTCTCAATTATCTTCTTCTGTTCGATCAAATACAGCGTCAGCTCCTCCACCTTCTGCAGCAGTTTGGCGTTCATTTCGCCAATGCTCACGCCATTTTGCGCTACCTCTTTTTCTGTTGGTATTTCGGGCAGATGGCCGTTGGTGCTAATAAACTGCTCTACCTCCGATAAGGGCTTTAGTTGGTAGTCGGGCTTAAAGACGAAGTCGGCCCAGCCGCTCTCCACCTTTACCTCCTTGGCGCGGATGGTGCCGTTGACATCGAGTTTATTGGTTGGTGTCATTGTGTTTACACCTATGTTTCCTTGTGGCGAAACAAATAAATGGTTAGCACCAATTATTGTTCCACCAGAAAAATCATCAAGAAAGTTAAGGTGCAGCGTATTATTGGTATAATGAACAAGAGCCCTCGCAGAACCAGGATTTCCTCGATCTGCACTTGGAGCACTTAGTTTTAAATCAGAGCCAAGAAAATGTGCTACACCTCCAACTACTAAACTATATTGAGGGTTGGATACTCCTATTCCAACATTTCCTGTTTGTAGATTCACCATTAAGTAATTACTACCAAGAGACGGATTGCCAATAATCACCTTTCTCGTAGAGAGACTGCTATTCGTTTTGTTATATCCTGCAATATAAATAGCAGTAGTATCCCAGCCTCTATAGGTTCCGATTAGGTCATAGCCACGATTTAGATCTACACTTCGCAATACATTATCCCAGCCATCCTTAATGGTTATTCTCGACCCAACTAATTCCTGAGAATAAGTAGCTATAGATATAATGCATAGAGATATGGTTACGATACAAGTTTTTCTCATTTCTTATTGCTTTTATTTCTTTTTAGGTTGTTCTCTTTTTTCAGCTTGTCGACTTCCTTTTTTAAGTCAATCACATACAGCGTCAGCTCCTCCACCTTTTGCAGCAGCTTGGCGTTCATTTCGCCAAGGCTCACGCCATTCTGCTCCACCTCTTTCGTGGTGGGGATTTCTGGTAGATGGCCGTTGGTGCTAATAAACTGCTCTACCTCGGCAAGAGGCCTAAGCTGGTAGTCGGGCTTAAAGACGAAATCGGCCCAGCCGCTCTCCACCTTCACTTCCTTGGCACGGATGGTGCCGTTAACGTCAAGCTTATTGGTCGGGTTTTCGGTGCCAATACCTACATTACCATTGCTGTTCATGAAAAAATTCATATTCCCCCCAGTAAATAGTTTTATTCCACCATAGCCGGATAGTGCAAATAGGGGTGATCCAGGTAGTTTGGTATCCCAATACCATTTATAGCCATAATGAGGCATATCTTTACCATCGTAAGTAAAATGATCAGATAAGCTGCATCCAAAAGAGTTCCCAAATCCAAAGTGAACACTTCCTGTCAAAACAACTAAGTCACCGTTAGAATCCTGAACAACTACTTTGCGCCAAGCCTCCCATGGGGTATTGTACGAGGGGGCTGTTCTGTAGTATATCCCTCCATCGTTAAAGTTAAGCTGATGGAACTTGTTTCCAGAATTGTCGGGAATCCAAGGTGCAATGGTAAGCAACCCAGAATACCCTCCCTCCCCAGGAACGCCTACGGCTGCTCTTGCCTTAAATTCGAATCTTGCCTCCTGCGAGTATCCCGATGGAAGCGTGTTGGCAACTCGAGTGTCGGCGATGCTAAGCTTTGCGGCCACCTGCGCTTGTGCATAGTGCGCGATAAGTAGTATTGCCAGTAATGGAATAGTTCTTTTCATTTATTTCTGATTTTATGCTGATTTATTTTTATTACCCGGTTTCTACCGCTTGACTTTTGATGAAATTGCCTGATCAACCTTTCGCTTAAGAGCTCTGTTCTCCTTCGAGAGCTGGTCTATTTTCTTACTCTGATCAATCAGGTACAGCGTCAGCTCCTCCACCTTTTGCAGCAGCTTGGCGTTCATTTCTCCAAGGTTAACGCCATTCTGTTCCACCTCTTTCGTTGTAGGAATTTCTGGTAAATGGCCGTTGGTGGTTATAAACTGCTCTACCTCTGCTAGGGGCTTTAGCTGGTAGTCGGGCTTAAAGACGAAGTCGGCCCAGCCGCTCTCCACCTTTACCTCCTTGGCACGGATGGTGCCGTTAACGTCGAGAAGATTCTGAGGGTTAGAGGTGCCAATGCCAACGTTGCCATTATCCTTTATTCTTAACCTCTCGATAGAGTTATCTGCGTTTGAATTGGTAATTAATGAAACGGTATAGAAGGCCAAATCGCTGCCCTGAGCCAGCCAACCACAACAGTGGTTTGTTCTTTCTGCAACTATTTTGGCAGCTATTGCATTAGGAGCAACATCGCGATAGCCATAGAATTTTATGCTATAGTTTCCTCCATCGAGCCCCATTGGGTCGTTGGGTCGTCCAATAAGCAATCCTCCACCTTCTCCCGCTCCTACATTTAAGCTCCCATTTGCATCTTCGATGGCTAGCTTGCACCAAGCCTCCCATGGGGTATTGTACGAGGGGGCTGTTCTATAGTATATTCCCCCATCGTTAAAGTTTAGCTGATGAAACTTGTTTCCAGAATTGTCGGGGGTCCAAGGTGCAATGGTTAGCATCCCAGAATAGTAACCTTCTCCTGGAACTCCAACGACATTTCTTGCCTTAAACTCGAATCTTGCCTCCTGTGAGTATCCCGATGGAAGCGTGTTGGCATCTCGTGTGTCGGCGATGCTAAGCTTTGCTGCCACCTGCGCTTGTGCGCAATGCGCGATAAGTAGTATTGCCAGTATTGGAATCGCTCTTTTCATTTATTTCTGATTTTATGCTGATTTATTATTATTACCCAATTACTACCGCTTGATTCTTGATGAAATTGCCTTATCAACCTTTTGCTTAAGAGTTCTGTTCTCCTTCGAAAGCTGGTCTATTTTCTTACTCTGATCGATCAGGTACAGCGTTAGCTCCTCCACCTTCTGCAGCAGCTTGGCGTTCATGTCGGCAACATTTAGCCCCTTATCCTTTACCTCCTGCTCCGATGGCATATCGGGTAGGTGGCTATTATCGGTAATAAAGGTTTCCACCTCCGACAGCGGCTTGAGCCTATAGGCAGGCTGAAAAACGTAGTCGGGCCACGAGGTTACGTTATCCACCGTTACCTTATCGGTACGGATACCTCCGTTTACAAATAGCTTATGGGTTTTATCGCTAACCGCATTTGAGGTGTTAGACCCTATAAAAGTTCGACCACCACCTAGACCAATTCTTATATCGCCACTGGATTCAAGATTTAGGTAAAGGGTATTGTTAACGCCTGTAGGGTAGGAGTCTACAACTAGGTAGCCATGTCCAGAACCGCCTCGCAGCCTTCCTGATTGCTGACCTCCTATATACACCCATTCGTTGTAGGCATTTCCTAGTATTGCGGATGCAAGAGTTCCATCATCCAGCAGCTTGCTATCGCTTACATGCAGCGGAACTCTGGGATCGGCAGGTCCAATACCAATATTCCCGGTAAAGCGGTTAGTGCCCCGCGTAGCCAGCTCGTACCATTGCGAGCCATAGCTGGCATCTAAATTACCGGTTGCTATCTTTCTAAAGAAAAGCCTGTCGTTTTCGCTGTAGCTGGAGGCAATTTGCAGCTGGTGGTTGTTCGTACTTTCCGAATGCCTTAGCACAAGAAGGTGATTCCATTGGTGCGTGTTATCGGAAACTTTACCCAAGAATTGCCCCTGTTGCTGATACATTCCGGAAGGAATTGGCCCATTAAAACCTGTAACGTATTGCTCTACTCCATTCCCTAATTGTTGGGCATTTAGCGCTGTTGCAGAAATACAGCAAAGGAAAAGCACAAGTATCGACTTCTTTTTCATCATAATTTTTTATTGTAATTATCCTTCAAAAGTAGCATTTATATATTTCAAAAAAGCCCGAAGCAGAAGATAGCCATGCGGGATAAAGCACAGGCAAAGCGGCGGAATACTTTCGCTGAGGCGTACTAGCATAGGCCTAGCGCTACTTCATTGGGCCTTCCTTTCGCAACAATCAGGAATCCCTGCCTATTCCTTTAGCTGCAGCTCCTAGTTTATGCCGATACCAACATCCATTTTCTCACTCTATACTACTTTCCCGTAGCTTAAAATGATAAAAAAGTAGTCTGGAACATAAAAAAAGCAGCTCCATTCCTTTAGAAAGGAGCTTCAGACATCAAAAAAGTAGTTTCAAACATCAAAAGCAATGCTGGTAGTATGCCGGCGAGGGTACAAACAACCTTTTTATTGTACCAGCAACAAAAAGGTTGTTCTAAAGTACTTTTTTGTACTCTGGAGTGACAGTTTTATTGTGGGTACAACTTTTTTTATGTTTCAACCTGCGGTTTTGTAGCTGCAACCCTCGGTTTTATTGTTTGTACCTGCACTTTTAATGTTTTTACCTGCTATGCCGAGGTTTGGGGCTTCGATAAGGTTGTTGAATACTTCGGCAATATCGCTACAAACAACGATCAGAATATTTTTTGGTTCATTGAGAAGAAAAAGTTCAAGAACTTCTTCTCGAATGACATTTCCCCCTATAAGTAATCAGCCGCTTGGTTTACACCAAACGGCTGATTTTCGTTTTATGCGGTCTGAGATCACTTCTTTTGTTAGACGGCATTGCAAATGCCGCCTGGCCTTACACGATGATGAGACTTTGCTCAGCAGGGGATAGTTTTATTCAAAATCACTAATTAACATTTCCAAAAAGCCGATTTCGGATTCCTTTTCTGGGATACCTCCCAAACACCATCGAAATCCATTTCTAATCCATTCTCGGAAATATAATACAATCCCTTCTTATAGCAGTGTAAAATAGTATCAAGCATTGAGTCAAGACTATCGTAAATGCTGACATATGTATCAAAATCTGGATTCCAGGGTTGAATACAATAAATTTTTTTTGTGCCAAATTCATACGCAAGATGATCTCCGTCCCCAGAAGAGCATAATGGGAACATTTTATTTTCTATAAACTGAAACAAATTATGTTCGTATAAAAAATTGACATCTTCTATACTATTTAAATAAAAACTAGAAAAGAAATAGAAATATTTAATAGATGTTTCATCATTTACGCTTGTGCCATCATGCCATTTATACAATGAAACAATTTCATCATCTACCTTTTCAATATTTAGATGATCTTTAACTACCTTCTCCAACTTGATGATATCAATCCCTGCATTAAAGTATCCCAAAACTGGGGCTTTCATTTTTTTTAGCCCCTCTTCAATTTGTGTTAATTTCTTCTCAATCATGACTATTACAATAAAAGTAAAAGTTCTAAAAATTCCATTGCTGGTGCTACAAATATAGGGAATACATGAGGTTCTGAAACAGGGGCCATTTTTAGATGTTTTGTTAAATCCGGTATAAGTACGACATGAAATATATCACCTGCTTTCATCCCCCTATAAAAAGAACTTAATGCCCCCCCTTGTATTCTTTGCTCCTCTACTCTTACACAATTTACAAAAGCTCCATATCCCCCTTCCTTTGTAGAGGCGTAAGGAAACTCGTCTCTCGAATATAATTTAGAACTACACATTTTCTTTCCTGTTGCTCTATAACGGTTTCTTTGAGTTTCTTTACCACCACCATTATATGTCAAAATACTCCATTCAGGATGAACACTTAAGGCTAATTCTGTATTCTTGTAAATTTCTGGAGTAATGGACTCATGAACAAAATATGTTGGTATTTGTCCTTCTAGATTTCCTCCCTGCAATGAAGCAGTCCATCCTGAAATATCTGAATTTGTTACATTACCCTGCCTAGGAACAAATTCATAATGTCCAGGAGTATACCCGGTTGTAATATACTGATGGCAAGTCCAATTGTCCTGTCTTATCCATGCATGGGTGTAACTACCTTCAACCCATACTATATCAACACCATTCGGACAACTAATGGTCGATCCTCCACCTGTTTCAGTTACTTCTCCAGCGGCACCCCCTCCATCTCCTCCAAAATCATAAAAATTGCATACTTCGTCCCAAGTGTACTCCTTCCCATTTTGATCATCTATATACCTACAGCCATCTCCATATTCTCCGTTCCAAACTGGCTTTAATCCATTTAAATCAAAAAATCCAATAGGATTACCCAGTGTCATGCAATATGGCGAAGCACCATAGGATTCCTCCGCCAACGGATCCATGCTGTGCCACCTCCCCAGCTCGTAGTCGTAGTAGCGGGCTCCGTAGTCCATCAGGTTCAGCGGCTGGGCGCCTACGTACGGGTTTTGCAGCTCCTTGCCCGTGTAAAGGTAGGGGTTTTTGTCGGCATTCATCACGCCGTGCGGCATGCCGTAGGGGTAGTAGTCGGTACTCTGCACCACCTGCACCTGCCCGGCTACGTTGGTGTAGGCCACGCGGGTGTTGCCCTGGTTGTCCTTCAGCAGGTACTGGTAGGTGCCGTTGGCTGTCACCATCCCCTCGTTGTGCAGCGCGTACTTCAGCGCCACAGCACCCGAGGCAGGCTTGGCGTATACCATGCTGCCGTGGTAGTAGGTGGTTGAGCCATCGGGATTAACGGTGGCCAGCCTTGTTCCGGTGGCATCGTAGAGGTTTCGCAGCACCGATGCCCCACTAGCTACCGTGCTTATCATGTTCAGCGTGTTGTAGGTAAAGTTCATCCCCTTGCGGCCATCTGTTATCATGTTGCCGTTGTCGTCGTAGGTGTAGCTGCCCGATTTGCTGCTGGTAACCGTGGCTAGCTGGTTGCCATTGTAGCTATAGCTGTAGCGGGTAGCGGCACCTGCGGCATCGGTGCGGTTAAGGGTAAGAATGTTACCGTTAAGATCGTAGGTGATATCCTTTTCCTCCAGCGAGGTGCCGCTGCTACCTCCCACAAAGTCGGAGGCGGTAAGGCGGTTCAGCGCGTCGTAGGTGTAGCCGTAGGTTTTCTTGGGCGCGGCTGTAGTGGCGCTGGTGCGGCTCTGCCAGGTGGCGCTGCTGATGTTGCCCGCGTACTGGGCGGCAGCGGTGGCTCCTGCTTCAGGCGTCTCGTAGGCCAACTTTAAGGCGAAGAGATCGCTACCTGCAGCGCTGTTGGGATCGTTAATCTGCGCTAGCCATCCCCTGATGTTGTAGGCATAGCGCTGGCTCTGGCTGGCATTGCCAATCAGCTTCTCCCTTACGTGCCCCAAATCGTCGTAGGTGTAGCTGGCTAGCGTGGTGGTGGCACCTCCGTTGTAGCTGGCGGCAAGGCTCTTCAGCACCCCGTTATCGTAGTAGCTGTAGGTGCGGAGCATCGTGGTGGTAATGGTTCCAAAGGTTTGAGTCTCCGTCACCTCCTGTAGCTGCCCGCGCCAGCCCAGTTTGCTCGATACAGTCATCTTAGCGGAGTTTCCAAGTATGGAGCCATCGCTTACTCCCTGTATTGCCTGCCCATCGGCATCGTAGTATATGGCCTTGGTGCTCCACGATGCTGTTTGGTATGGTATGTCATCAATGGTGCGCACCTTCACCTGCGTTATCCGGCCTAGCACCCTAGAGCTGCTGTCGGCGTAGGCCTTTGTCCTATCGAAGGTGGGTGCACCCGTAGGGTAATAGTCGTACCAAATGTAGCAGAGAGGTGTTAGCGTACCATCCGTGGTTGGCTTGGGATAGCTGGTGGTGGTATAGGCTACCCCACTCTCCTTATCGAACCATGCGTATCCTCCCGATTTGTAGGCTGCATCGATGCGCGCCTGCATGCTAGCCTGATCCGTCACGCTGTTGGCAAGCAAGCCAGATTCAATGTTGCGGTTGAGCTCGTCGTAACGGTAGTAGAGCCATTGCCCCTGCTTGCGCTGGTTACCATCCTGCACCGCTACCAGCCTATCACGGCCATCGTAAGCATAGTATATAGGAGCCATGCCAGGTGCCTTCTTTTTGATTAGTCGCCCATCATTGTCGTACTCGTAGTAGAAGGCAATGGCATCTAAAGTTGTTTGCGTATAGCCAATAGTGCTAGCCGAAAAACCTTCCACACCAACAAAATCAGGCTTTAAAGACAAACTACCAGCACCCATCACTACGTATGAGTTGCTATTTACACCTGTTAGATCGGTAGCACTGGTAACTTTTATGGCAGCGTCAGACATGCTGGCACTGTTACTTTCTGCATTAAACTTTGGAGGCAAAACCCATCTGAGCATACCGTAGTCGTCGTATACATACTGCGTAGTAGCATTTATTCCATTCGGATCTGCAATCGTACAAATGGTTCTACCCTGCAAATCCACATAGTGCCGAGACTTTCGTCCATCAGCATCGGTATTCTCACTCAAATAAAGCGTAGCCTCAGGGTAGTATCCCTTAGGAATAAGCGCTCCATCATCGTCCACCTTCCACATTCGAATTTGATTTGCGCTGTTGGCTCCAACTACATACTTAGCATAATCCTTAACAGTAGGATCAGGGGCAGCGGCCTGCCCGTTAGGATTACCCAGCCTTGTCTGTGAAACGGGTCGGCTTAACGGCGAACCATCGAACGTGATTTCGCTATAAGGTGTCTGCCCTGGATATAAAGATTGATAGAAGGAAGCCTGCTCAGTAAGGACTCCGCTGCGATAGCCACCTATTGCAGCATCCATGCTGGTGCTGTAGGGGAGGTATTGACGGTACTCCCTTCCCTGTGCATCGTATACATGGGGTTGCACCATATTTCGATACCCTCTGGGGGTGGCAATAGCCCCTATGCCTATTGTCTGTTCCAACTGGCCTAAACCGTTGAGATACTCAATAGTAGCACCCTGCTTCTGGGCAGGAAGATTCTGCAACTCCTGCAGCGTTTTTACCGAGTCAAGAGGAGCCTGGCTAATACGATAGTTCTTCCCGGATGTTGGTGATATAACCTGCTGAGCATATACATTCCCGCTAAAGAGAATGATCGCTATTGTAGAAATGAATATATTTTTCATTTATTTCTATTTTATTCAAGGATTAGATCTCCTGGATCAGTTTCAATATCAGTAACCTGTGTTACTTTTATAGTTGATAATTTATCGTGGTACCGAACATAAATATATCCCACCCTTGTTAGAGGAGTGTTTGTTGGAGTGCTGTATTGGGATATGTTAAATAGAAGCATTCCATTTTCTTTCCGAATATTTCTAAACCACGAATCACTTGAGTAAAGTGACCAACCTTCATAACTCGACAAGTCAAGAGAACATGCTTGCATTTTCCCATCAAAGAACAATTCAGCTGGTGGAATTGTACCACAATCCTGAGTGATTTCAAATGTCTTTATATCGCTGCCAGAAGATACAGTTACTTGTCCTTTAAGAGCCAATCCTTTATTTGCTAAACATGTAATAATGATACCATTATTCATTTTTTTTACTATAGCCCAATTGACGTTTGTGCTAGCATTCCATGACTCATTCCCTTTTATAATTGGAATGTATTGGGAGCCTCCTCCTTCTTTGAAGTGGAGAATACAACCTCTCACTTCGAATGCTGGTGCAAACAAGTTTGAAGTAGTTCCTGTTGATACCTGACCTGCTGAATGATTAAGTATTTGCCCTTTACTATTGGTAGTATATATGATATCCCCAGCATTGTTATATCTGTAATTAGTAACATCACCCAAATTGTCGGAAGTAGATTCTAATACCCCATTAATGTTCGAATTAAAGGTTCGGTAATTAACTCTTAATTTGTTGCTAGATACCATATCTCCAATCGACGATGTTATAATATCAGCCTTAGCATCATCACCACAATCATTAAAGTTGTAACTGCTATTTGATGCTAAATAATCAAGATAACCCGTATTAATATTTGTTGCCTGAATAATAGGCATCTTATATCTGTTCCAAATCATACTTGTTAGTAAACCATCTTTCCCTATTGACTCCTTCAAGGTTCCATCAGCATTATATGTATTCTTTGAAACAACCCTAAGTCTAGAATCAAATACTATCTTACAATTACAAGAATAGGTATCCTTTGAAATAGAAACAGAGATAGGCTTATAGTCTATTATCTTTTGTTTCGGTGTGAAAATTCTCACTTCATCGCTATAACCATTTGTTCCTCCATATCTTATCATTTTAAAATAATTTGTTGCAGATGTAAGTTTTTCAATGCCGTTAACGGTCACTCGATTAATAACCTCTACAGGAATACCTACCATATTTGCGCTATTCATATTCCTCATAGCACACAAGTATTCATCAAGATATAAATTGGTATAGTTTTGAATACACCTCCCTAATGATGGTTCATCTGTAATTTCAAAAGGATAAGTAAAAGAAGTACTAAGTAGATCACCATTGCTAGTCTTCTTTTCTATGCGCTTTGGCAAACATATGCTTATACTGTCATAATAATAATTGTAAGTTGTTGAATTAATTATTGGAATCGTACTTCCGTTATAATATTCAGTGGTAACTTTTTTTGATAGCACAAACGGATAGGTCAAGTATCTATAGGCAGATCCTGTATTGCTAACAGTATGGACTTGGAGTTTGCGGAGTAATGGATTATAACTGTCCTTCATCTCCCTAAAGAAGTACAAACATCGAACTCCGCTTGAATTTGGATTGCCTAAACGTTCCCACGTATTATCCTCACTGCATACTAAGTTTTTATTGATGTCATATTTAGAGATGTTCAATACATTTCCTCGTTCAAAGAAACGCGAGTTATAAGTCTTATACCTTAATAGTTGACTATTTAAAACATAGTCAGGGGGGATGTCGGCATATCCATTGTCATGGTTGGTATATCGTATTGTCGTATAAGTCGCCCCCCCATTTTCTGCTGTTTTTATAACAACTGCTGAATATCCAATGTATTCTTCGTTGTTATTCAGAGTTAGAGGAATCGCAGGCTCACACAATTTCTCAAAAGTATTCCCCCACAAAATTCCCGCTTTGCTTTCTTCTGGTAAATATCGAGGCAAAACGTTTAAGACACCAGAAGACGGGGCTCCATCTCCTGCTTGCATGTAATTTACCTTATAGGTATATTGTTTTTCTGAATTCGGATTGGTACTGCCTATATCAAATGTTTTGATTGACTTAATTCTTAATCCGCTAGCTTTCCCTGTAAGTGCAGACACCTGTGTTCTATCCTGTTCGTTAACAAACTTCGAGTAATCGTTAATTTCATACTCGTATTCTGTCTTTCCTCCTATTGGATAAGTTATTGCTTGTAGCATGCCAGTTTGCAGATATGCCTCATTCACTACTTTCCTTGCCTCCAAATCGTTGGCATATTGTCCGTATGCCATACCGTTATTATACCCCCAATGATCTCCAACTACCTCTAGGTATCTTGGAACTGAACTTCTGCTTTTATAGGAAAGAGAATACGTCCCCAACAGAGTTTCCGCACCATCCTTAATGCTTAGGTTATCTAAAAATAGCCGTTCGTTAGGGCTATTATTGTATGCAAAATCAAAATTCTTTATAACCCTATTATTTTCTTTTACACTTATTCGATCAAGTTTCAACCATAGTATGCGTTGATATACATCTGCAGGAAATGTTTTGCCGCTCCAGTAGGGTGCCGAACTACTATTTAGGAAAGTTGTATCAATCGCAGCCCCATCAATTTTACAAGCCCTGTATAAAGAAGTGGGGTAGGTATACTCATCGCTTTTCGATTTTGAGAAGACGATTTCATCTCTATTATTATATTTTATTGAGGATAAGTATTTAGGCCGCATAAACTGTACATCATTGCTCCAAACCAATTGATCAACGCCTCCAGAATAAGCATAATCTTGCTTGCTAATTTGAGCTACAAAAGGGCCTATTTCATAATTAAACGTAAACGAATCAAAATTATCCGCTGAGGTTACATTTTTTAGTGCCCAAGAAGTAGGAATATAGCTAGGTTCACTTGCATTCCCTGCTTTAATAGATTCATATTCTTCAAAATAAAAATGATTCCCCTTTTCGTCGTATATATCAAAAGATTGTAAATCAGAAGAAAATTTAATTTTAAAATTTTCTTCTGATTGTATTACTATTCCTCCATCATTTTCATTAATATAAAAATGGCCAGAATAGCCTAAAAAATTGAAAAAGAATTCGTCAGGCTCGTCAAAATTTTCTGCAACATACTTATAGTATTCATTGCGTTCATCTGCAGCTTTTCCCGTAAGTTCTAAGCCATAACTAGCCCAATCTGAGCGCCTCATTATCTCTTCTGATTTCCAAATATTGGGGGATGTGAAACTTCCTCTCCAAAATAAGACCTCATCTGGAAATTTGTGTACCATTCTTGTAATTATTCCTCCAGCATTTAGATTCCATCCCATACCAACCCATGATGGATGCTCATCTACCTTAACCCCATCGCTGCTGTAAACAAGACTTATGGGTACACTTATATTTTTCCCCTTAAGTACATGAATTGGAATTGATACTGGACTACGTCCAGTAAACAAACTACCACCTTCTGAATCCTGCCCATAGGAGGTTATCGTAATCAATAGATTCACTGCTAGGAGCAGTAACATTTTCACTTTTTTCATCCGAAAATAATTTGTTTTAGTAGATTGGATAGAACTCGCATGGCAACTTTCATCTAAATGTTTTGTTGTGAAAAATGCTAGTTTCATATCAGATAGTTGTTTCTTTAATTTACAAATAAAGTTTGTTGAGACTACGTATAGTGACTAAAATAGTCACTATACAGTGATTCAACCATTAAGATTTGCTTCCACAAGATGTATCAGCACTTAGTTGTGTGTGTACTTTTCTGATGGGTTGTTTGAGAATAGACACAATGTTTTATTTTTAATGTTGCTTTTTTAAAATATGCAGTGACAAAAATAGTATTTTGATATTTACATACAAGCAAGATTCAAGTTTGAAGTGCAATCGGAGATAAGCCTCAAATAAAGGGTGCTCCTTATTTAAGATTAAACTCAAAGATTAAGCATTTGTATTTCAATAAAAAAACGATCGATAATTTAACAAGAAGCAAAGATACTTGTTTGAAATACTACTGAAAGCAAACACAACACAAAAGGAGACTGCTCAGTTGCTAGGCGTATCCGAAAACACTGTATCTAAGGAGCAAAAGCGCATCTCTAATAGGAGAGACTGTTCTTACATAGAGCTCTTGTCCAGAGAAAAATCGAGGAACGTCAGCAGAAAAAGGAATGCCATCATGGCCTACACCTGCGGCACAGGTATTCGTAAATAAGCACTTAGACATGAATCTAAGTCCAGAACAAATCGAAGGAGTCGCCCTAAGGAGCATGCTTCCATTGTTTCCCACGAGCGAATATAATAGCATGTAAGGATGGACAAAAAGAGGAATGGACAGGAGTTTGCCCACCATCAGTTAATCGCAAAGGTGATAAACATTAATTTTTACATCGCAAGCCCCTGCCACTTGTGAGAAAGAGGGGCAAACGAAAACTTAAATCACCTAATTCAGCAGTGCTTTCCTAAGAAAACAGATTTTGGAGGCATCACCAATCAGGATGTAGAGTAAGTCCAGAATGCGCTAAACACCACACCTATAAAACGATTAAAGTTTGATGCACCGTTAACTATATTTGGAAGAGAATTAATGAAACCCCAAATTGAACTTTAAACGTGAATCTTTCATTTTACTTATTCTTCATTACAGGAATTGACAGTACAAAATATAGGGGGAATTGCTAGATTTACACAATTCCACAGACATCCTTTTAGAAACTGTCGCCTGCGAAACTCGGTGTAATCGGAGATAAATAATGGTAGCTTGATTTTTATCTTTACTGCCAATGTCTAATTGTAGATACCCTTAAAACCGAAATTCCCATCCAAATCCCCAGTTTCCTCAAGTTCCTCACTCATATTTATTTTTTGAATGCTCATTACACACCCGATTAACGTTACCTGAACCACTCTAACCAAAGGCAAATCAGAGGGAGAATGTACATGTTTCAAAAGATAGTCGATCGTCTCTATATCTTATTAAGTATATCTACAACAATGGCGTAACCTGATTTGAGAAAACAAATAGTTGCAATTTACGAGTAAAAAAGAAGCCCCTACAACCTAGTAAATCATTCATATTTCTGACCTTCAACTTTAAACAGAAACTGTGGAGTTTTTGATTATCCGAAAATACCAACAAAGAGGAAGTCTGACTAAACAGTTCAAATGGAAATTCTAACTAAAGTATTTCAATCGAAATATAGGAAATCATCCAGTTACAAATCTTGGTTACCGTAATCACCAAGTTCACACCATCATGTAGCCATATTGAGAGGGTTGTAACATCGCAACCTAACATACAAACCTTATAGATTAAATTGAACAGTAAGGTTCTCTTGTGAATCTAGAAAACGAGTAACCTATAACAACCCCAAAAGGAATAATAACACAGAATTTGCGAATTTAAAATGGAGGCTTGCAAAAAATATGAACCGTACGTCGGCAATCTATGCATTAGGGGATCGAAACAGAAATCTACTGGTTATCTCAGAGAATAACCCCCAATCACTAAAGTCAACTTTTTACAAATACAAGAAAAAAACAACCAATGAAAGAAGTTTTATTTTGTTGCGTTTTTGTTGCACTTAAAACAAAACGATCTTGCAAATATCTAATTTACAAGATCGTTTATTGAATCAAAAGTACCTGGAGCGGGAATCGAACCCGCACGGCCGCAATGGCCACAGGATTTTAAGTCCTGCGTGTCTACCTATTCCACCATCCAGGCAACTTGAGCGGAAAACGAGACTCGAACTCGCGACCCCAACCTTGGCAAGGTTGTGCTCTACCAACTGAGCTATTTCCGCAACTATATCAATGAACAAAACTGAAGCCAAAAGTAAAGATATTAGAATCTACGTATTGTCAACTTCCGAATTGCGAGTGCAAATTTAGCCTTTTTAGGCTAATCTCCAAAGCAATCGTACCATTTTATCTAAAGCCCCGCTATTTTCTTTATGTCGTTTAGCTTGTTAAGGGCGTCTATCGGCGTTAGGTTGTTCACATCTAGCCCTTTTATCTCATCCCTTATCTTCTTCAGCACAGGATCGTCTAGTTGAAAGAAGCTGAGCTGCAACCCCTCGCGATGCGACGCTAGCATATCTACGGGCTTGTCAAGCGAGCTGTTTCGGTGCGATTTTTCGAGTTCCTTAAGAATTTCGTTAGCCCGCTCAACAACGCTACGGGGCATCCCCGCCATCTGTGCCACATGAATACCGAAGCTGTGCTCGGTTCCCCCTTTTACCAGCTTGCGTAAGAAGTGAACCTTTCCGTCCACCTCTTTTACCGAAACGTTGTAGTTCTTTATCCTGTCGAACGAAGTCTCCATCTCGTTAAGTTCGTGGTAGTGCGTTGCAAAAAGAGTTTTTGCCCGAGCATGAGGGTGCTCATGTATATACTCCACCATCGACCACGCTATTGATATACCATCGTAGGTACTTGTTCCCCGTCCAATTTCATCGAGAAGGACAAGGCTGCGAGAAGAAAGATTGTTCAAGATACTCGCCGCCTCAAGCATCTCCACCATAAAGGTCGATTCGCCCTGCGAGATATTATCAGTTGCACCTACACGCGTAAATATCTTATCAACAATCCCTATTTTAGCAGAGGCAGCAGGCACATAGCATCCAATCTGAGCCATAAGAACAATTAGAGCGGTCTGTCGAAGCAACGCACTCTTACCTGCCATATTGGGACCAGTAATAATGATGATCTGCTGATTTTTTGAATCCAGATTAACGTCATTGGCTACATACTGCTGACCTGCACTAAGCTGCTTCTCAATAACAGGATGTCGTCCTGCTTTTATATCTAGCACATCCGAATCGACTAGCAGCGGACGACAGTAGCCATTGGCAATCGCCACTTTGGCAAAACCAATTAGGCAATCGAGCCGTGCAACTAACGAGGCATTCAGCTGAATTGGAGCGACGTATTCTGCAATTGCAGATACTAAGTCGTTAAAAATTCGCTGCTCAATAACCAGCACCTTCTCTTCTGCTCCCAAAATCTTTTCCTCGTAGTGCTTTAGCTCTTCGGTAATGTAGCGCTCGGCACTAACCAACGTCTGCTTACGAATCCAATCAGCAGGAACCTTATCTTTATGCGTATTGCGTACCTCTATGTAGTACCCAAAAACGTTGTTGTAGCTAATCTTTAGCGAAGTGATGCCGGTACGCTCGATTTCGCGCTGCTGAATTTGCTGTAGGAAATCCTTTCCATGGGTCATTATTCCACGCAGCTCATCCAATTCAGGATCTACCCCGTCAGCGATTACGCTTCCCTTTCCGAGCTGGCTTCCAGCCTCGGGTCTAACCTCTCGCTCTATGCGCTGACGAATGCTCTCGCATAATGCCAACTGATCTGCCAAATCTTTTAATGCACCATTCTCGGCAAAAAGACAACTCTCCTTAATGCTTTTTATCGCCACAAGGGCGCTTTTAAGCTGCACAACCTCACGGGGAGTTACACGACCAACTGCAACTTTTGAGATTATACGCTCCAGATCTCCAACCTCATAGATATGCTGCGACAAATCCTCTCGAAAATCTTCCTTATTAATAAGGTACTCTACTACATTAAGACGAGTATTAATCGATGCGATATCCTTCAATGGCAAAGCAACCCAACGCTTAATCAAACGCCCGCCCATGGGCGATATGGTTTGGTCGATAACATTGATAAGCGTCTTTGCATTTTCGTTTACCGATGAAAAAAGCTCAAGATTACGAATGGTAAACCTATCCAGCCAAACGTACCGATCCTCTTCTAACCTAGATATTGAGCGGATATGCCCTAATTGATGATGTTGGGTAAGATCTAAATAGTAAAGGATGGCACCTGCTGCTGCGATGGCATAGGATAGTTCTTCAATTCCAAATCCCTTAAGCGAAGACGTTTGAAAGTGGCGCAGCAATCGTTCGTAGCCTATCTCATTGCCGAAAGCCCATTCATCAACCTTATAGGTATAGTATTTTGATCCAAAATGCGATTCAAACTCATGCTCAAACCCTCGCTGGTAAAGAACTTCTTTAGGCGAAAAGTTTGATAGCAACTTATCTACATAGTCGAAGCTACCCTGCGCTGCATAAAACTCTCCAGTGGACACATCAAGGAATGAAACACCTGCCATCTTTTTATCAGCATACACGCAGGCGAGAAAGTTGTTCTCCTTATGCTCAAGAACGTTGTCATTATACGAAACACCAGGCGTTACCAGCTCGGTAATTCCACGCTTAACGATCTTCTTGGTCAGTTTAGGATCTTCGAGTTGCTCGCAAATGGCAACACGCTGACCTGCCCTAACCAGCTTTGGCAGATAGTTATCTATTGCATGATGAGGAAATCCTGCCAACTCAACAAACGAGGCAGAACCATTAGCCCTTCGGGTAAGCGTAATTCCCAATATCTCGCTTGCTTTAATTGCATCCTCACCAAATGTTTCGTAGAAATCCCCCACCCTAAAAAGTAAAATAGCATCTGGGTGCTTTGATTTTACCTCGTAGTACTGCTTCATCAACGGTGTTTCTACATACCTTTTTTCCTCTGCCAACGTCGTTCTTATTATATGGTTGAACCTAATGCAGCCTCAAAAGTAGCAAAACACAAGAAATTTTCACGAGGTATCCACAAATTAGGCAATGACGCAACCAAAGAGATCAACAACCATGCAAGAGCCACCTGCCGAAGCTACAAATCAAAACCAGCACAACAATTCTACTTAAATTTATCACAAAAAAAACAGCCTAATGACACTTTTTATCATCAACACACACTTAACTTGTTAAAGTTAACAACAAAATTCAAGTAAAAATAAATTGTAAAAAAAACCACAAGAAGAAAAATAAAGAAATCCCCACCAATATTGCCACCAACAAAAGAGGGCACCACATTAAAAACAAGCACAAAAAAAACCAACAACCCCCTGAAAACAACACACATCTACACCATACACTTACATAAAAGACGCGATGTAAGCCAATTTATTTTCATCTAACGAGTAGATTTTGCAAAATTATGTTATAACTTTGTAAATAGCCGGCAACGAAATTCAACCCTAGGTTGGAATAGTTCGCTAGTAAAACAAATTATCAATTTACGAACTGCTAAAAAAACTATTATGAGGCGATTTTTGACGTTACTTGTAACGATCGTTGTCTTTGGTGTTAGCCCAACGCTAGCTCAAACAAAGCAAATCTCCGGTAAGGTTGTTGGTTCAAACGACAACCTTCCCATACCAGGAGTAAGCGTACTTGTTAAAGAAGCACCAACAGTAGGAACAGCTACCGATATCAACGGTAGTTTTACCCTAAAGAACATTCCAGGTCATGCAAAAACTCTTGTTTTTCGTATTGTGGGGTATAAAACGGTAGAAATTCCAATAACAGGAACAACCATTAATGCTACTCTTCAACCTGAGTCCAAGCAAATTGACGAAGTAATGGTTGTTGCCTATGGCACTACTTCAAGAAAATCTTTCACAGGCTCTGCTGCAAAAGTTGATGCAGAACAACTACAAAGAAAGAATCCATCTGAAATTTCTAAAGCATTAGCAGGCGAAATTGCAGGCGTGCAAGTAATCAACTCAAATGGACAACCAGGAAGCAGTGCCTCTATTCGTATTCGAGGAATCGGTTCAGCATATTCAAGTAGAGCTCCTCTATACGTAATTGATGGTATTCCATACGAAGGATCTATTTCAGGTATTGATCCATCAGATATCGCCACCACCACCGTTTTAAAAGATGCTTCGGCGACCGCACTATACGGTACAAGAGCCGCAAATGGCGTTATCCTTTTAACTACTAAAAAAGGAGAAAAAGGAAAAACGAAGATTGAGGCAGACTTTAAATATGGTATGAATATAAGGTTGATTCCTCAATATAATATCATCAAGAATCCCGAGAACTTTACAGAACTCACATGGGAAGGTCTAAGAAACAAATACCAATATAATACAGAAGATCCATTATCAGCAACCGATGCTGCAACGGCAGCTTCTGGTGCTCTATTTGATGCTGATAACGGGATTTACCCCATCTACAATATGTGGAATGCCGATGGTAAAGATCTTATTGATCCTGCGACTGGTAAGTTCAAGAATGTTTCTCGTAAGTATACTCCCGAAAAATGGGATGACTACCTCTTCAGACCTGGTAAAAAGATGGAAGGAAGTGTCAAAATTTCTGCAGGTAACGATAACTCATCACATTATACATCTTTCGGGTATCTAAAAGATGAAGGATATTATATCGGATCTGACTTCCAGAGATTTACTGCAAGATCGAATATAGATCAAACCCTTACTTCATGGATGAAGTCTACGCTTAATATGTCTTATGCATATATGGAAAAGAATAATCCTGGACAGGAAGATAACATGAATAATGGCTTCCAATTCGTCAACTTCATGCCAAGCTTATTTCCTGTTTTCCAAAGAGATGCAAAAGGCAATAAAATACCAGATACAATACTTGGTGGAGATAAGTACGATTATGGTATGTATCAAGACTATGGAAGATCGTATGCTTCTGGTATCAACCCAGCTGGAGCAATAAAACTGGATAAGAATAAAACCATATCGCATCAATTCAATGGCAACGCCAACATCGAAGCAAGATTTCTAACCAACTTCAAATTTACTGCAAATTTAGGGATGCAGTACCGAGGAGAAAAGCTCGATGCATTAACAAATCCTTACTATGGGGATGCTGCCGGAATTGGCCGTATTGAAAAAACTGCATTTTGGTATTTAGGCTTAACTGCCAACCAGATTTTATCTTGGACAAAATCTTTTGGCAGCCACAACTTAAACGCATTTGTTGCACACGAGTCAAACTATTATGACATGTCTGACATGACAGGTCAAAAATCTAAGATTGCCCGTCCTTCAAATCTTGAATGGTCCAATGCTGTCATTATGGGCAACATGGATTCTAAAACATACGGCTACTCGCTTGAAAGTTATTTTGGACAAATCAACTACGATTACGATAACAGATTCTTCATTAACGGATCGATTAGACGTGACGGAAGTTCTCGATTTGTAGACGATAATAAATGGGGAACCTTCGGCTCTATTGGTGCTGCTTGGTTGCTCACCCGTGAGAATTTCTTAAGCAATGTGAACTGGTTAAAAAGCCTTAAGTATAAAGCTAGTTGGGGTGTTTTAGGCAACCAAGAATTCAACACAACTCCATCAATAGCAGGCTACTATCCTTATGAGGATTTGTATAATATAAGTAATCTAAATGATCAGTTAGCATTCAGTTTTGCTTATAAAGGAAATAGAAATCTTACTTGGGAGAATAGCAAAACGTTCAATACCGGTTTCGAATTTGACATTGCCAATTTCTTGACAGGAGAAGTTGAATACTACCATAAAACAACAACCGACATGCTATTTATGAAGCAGGTTGCAACTTCTCTTGGCTATGCATCTTACCCTGTAAACGATGGAAAAATGGTAAACCAAGGTGTCGAGTTAACGCTTAATGCGAGTGTTGTTAAAAGTAAAGATCTAAACGTAAATGTTCGTTTTAATGCAGGTCATTACAAAAATGAGATGATAACCATGCCTATGGACGAAACGACAGGCAAGGAGAAGCCACTGGAAATTAACACATTCTACGGATGGGCAAAAAATCATTCCCTATATGACTTCTATATTCGCGAATATGCAGGAGTAGATCCTACTACAGGTCTTTCTACATGGAATTCGTACTATAACGTATTACCAGATGGTACTAAAGAGCATATTACGGATATGCAAAACTATACAAGTTCAAAGACCATAAACAAACTCGAAGTTGTTAAAACATCCAATTACGATGAAGCAACCAATAAGTTTGTCGGTAAATCTGCAATACCAGATGTATCAGGAGGGTTTGGCTTTGATGTAAACTATAAAGGCATTGAATTTAACACCACCTTTATGTATGCAATTGGAGGCTACGCTTACGATGGAGTATATGCATCTTTAATGGGCAATGGAACTCCTGGCTCTTCAAACTGGAGTAAAGATATATTGAATCGCTGGCAAAAGCCTGGAGACATTACAGATGTACCCAGACTATCTTCGGATTACGACAAAAACGTAAATGCCACATCTACAAGATTTTTAACCAAGCGTTCATATTTAAGCTTCTCAAATGCTCGAATCGCATACAGTTTACCTAAAAGCGTGCTAAGCAAACTGAACGTTAATAGACTAACCTTCTTCGTGTCAGGAGATAATCTTTTCTTACTATCAGCAAGAAAAGGATTTGTTTCGATGAGCAGTGAAAGTGGGAATTCAGATAGAAGCCAATACATTCCTCTAACTACGTTTATTGGAGGTGTTACACTTCAATTCTAATTACCAAAAAAAAGAATTTTATGAGAACAAAAATATTAAGCTTAATTGCAATATGCTTTCTAGCAGCAAGCTGCTCGGAAAGTTTCCTTGAGGAAGAGCCTACTAGTGTAATCTCACAAACACAGCTTAAGGAAAATGCCAAGTGGAATCCCAACATCATGCTTGGACAATCGCTAGGCATTTCGGCCACCTTAATCAAATATGGAACAGGTGGCACAGAGGATCATGATGATTTCGGACAAAAATCCATAGATATCGCAACGGATATCATGAGTGGTGATATGGCATTAACAGCAAAAACATATGGATGGTTTGGTAATGATGCAGATCTTCAAAATAATACACCAACAAGAATGAGAACTTATAAAGCTTGGAGGTATTATTATAGGATCATCAAAGCGGCAAATGAAATATTTGACACCTTTGGATCTGACACCCAAATACCTGAAGAAGGTTCCGAGAATCGCATTTATTTCGGTCAGGCAAAAGCAATGAGAGCCAATTCTTACTTTAATTTAGTATTGCTCTACGCAGGTAACTATGATGTATCTAAAGATAAAAAAGTTCTTCCGATATACACATCTCAGCTTACCGCCGAAACAAAGGGTCTTTCTACTGTAGATCAAGTATACGATCGTATTATCACAGATCTAAAAGATGCAATTACGGCATTAAATGGATATACAGCAACTTCAAAAGACAGAATAAATGCTGACATTGCAAAAGGAATGCTTGCTTATGCATACCTAAACAGAGGTGATAATACAAAAAAGGATTATGAAAATGCGGCATTATTATCCTCAGAAGTAATTGCCAACGGAAATTATCCCCTAATGACAAAGGATGAAATTCTCCAATCGGGATTCAATAATGTTTCAATTCCTTCTTGGATGTGGGCCATTGATCTTACCAAAGATAATACAGCAGGACTTCCTACTTTCTGGGGACAGGTTGACTACTTCACCTATAGTTATGCCTACGCCGGAGATAGAAAGGTCATCGACAAGAATCTTTTCCTAACGATTCCCAAAACCGATACCAGAAGAAGCTGGTTTCATTCCTCTGTTCTTATTCCTTGGAATAAATTCTATGACAATGCAAGAAAAGCTGGAGGAAATCGTCTTTGGGACAATGATGAGGTTTTCATGCGTGTAGAGGAAATGTATCTAATCAACGCAGAAGCAAATGCAAGATTAAATCAGCTTCCTGCTGCTGCTACAGCACTAAAGGAATTACTACTCGAAAGAGACAATACTGTTGCCGCTACCGTTGAAACAATGGACCAACCCACACTTCTTAATCAGATTTATTTTAACTGGAGACTTGAAATGTGGGGCGAAGGGAAAGGACTTCAAACGATGAAACGTTTCAAAAAATCGATGACAAGAGGAGCAAACAACGTATCATTAGCTGGTGTAACTATTAGCTATGACGATCCTCGCTTTATATTTCAAATCCCAGAAAGAGAGGTTAACAACAATCCAAATTTAAATAAGTAACCTTTTTATAAAACTGCGAAGGGCGCTATATAGCGCCCTTTCTTTTTTATACGTTTTATACGGTCATCTCAGACATTTAGAGTTTGTCTGAAAATTTAAAAAAAAGCATTAAGCATATGAAACAATGCTCCTCCCATGAAAAAACGTCAATAGCCTATAACACATGTAAAGATAACTTCGACAATAAGTACGTCAACAGCATTGAAGGAGGAAGCGCATTTACTATAAAAACCGAAGCGAAAACAGTTCTAGTTAAGAACTTAACGAACAGGTAATCGAGTTTTGCATAATGATCAAAAATAATCGCGAAAAGCTGGCAACAACGGGATTTGTTATCATCAAGACAATGGAAAGCGGAGAGTAATCACCTAACTATGTAAATACCTCCACACTACAAGACACAGGCAAAAGTTTACTTATCTTTTCAGTAAAGCCCCATACCAACATCCACTTCTACGTATTTCTTTTCCCCTCTGTAAATTTGGTTCCTTCTGATTTAGCAGCATGGCATAAGTTAGCCCTACTTCTAGGAACAAAAAGATCAAATCCTTCTAGCAAGTTCTCCTCCCCCAATGCTGTTATTTTACCATAAAATCAAACATGGCCAATAGCAGACTTGCCTTTTTACTTTTTAGCCAGAATGGCTACACCTGCTTATAAAATAGTTTGTACGAATAAAGATTAGCTATGATAAAAACAACAAGACACTTACTGATATTAAACAAAATAAAACAACCTATTTAACATTACATCACTAGATATAATTCAATTAAAGGAATCAGAACCAAATCATATTTTTCAATTTCACACCACCCCCCTTAACAACTTCAGGTTTCACCGTCAAAAAAAAGCATTAAACAAGCCCCCCCCCCTTCACAACTCCAGACTATCACAAACAAACAACACAAATCAACATTCGTAGATTACTCTTGGCTATTCCTATATTTGCGCTTGTAAATGCAAATTATTGTTATAGTTTTGCAGACGTCAAGAAATGCTATCCAACATCAAAATAGCATTGTGACAATAACAACCAATTTACGAACTGCTAAAAAAACTATTATGAGGCGATTTTTGACGTTACTTGTAACGATCGTTGTCTTTGGTGTTAGCCCAACGCTAGCACAAACAAAGCAAGTCTCAGGAAAGGTTGTAGGATCAGACGACAACCTGCCTATTCCTGGAGTAAGTGTATTAGTAAAAGAAGCGCCAACAATTGGCACAACAACTGATGCAAATGGCAACTACACACTGAAAAATGTTCCTGCAAATGGGAAAACTTTAGTGTTCCGTTTTGTAGGATTTCAGACTCTCGAAATGCCTATAACTGGTAATGTTATTAATGCACAACTTCTATCTGAAAATCAAAAGATCGAAGAAGTTGTTGTAATGGCTTATGGAACAGTAAAAAAGTCAAGTATGACTAGTTCTGCAACCGTTGTAGGTGGAAAAGAACTCTCTACAAGACCTGTTTCAAATGCAGTTAAAGCCCTTGAGGGACAAGCTGCGGGGGTACAAGTCACTCCTGGATACGGTGCTCCAGGATCTGCGCCTACCATTCGTGTGCGTGGTTTTGGATCTATTAATGCATCAAGTGATCCTCTTTATGTTGTTGATGGCATTCCATACGATGGAGGCATCGGCAACATTAACTCTGACGATATCGAGAGCCTTACTGTACTTAAAGATGCAGCAGCAACCTCTCTTTATGGTAGTAGAGCGGCCAACGGAGTTGTAATGGTAACCACTAAAAAGGGTAAAAACGAACAATTTACAGTTACTGCAAAAGCTAGTTTTGGTATCTCGCAAAGAGGTATTCCTGAGTATTCAAGAATTGGAACGATGGATTACTATCCAACTATTTGGAGCGCGGTAAAGAATGGCTACTCTTGGGGACAAGCAACCTATACTGCCTCAAACAAATGGCAACCAGGCGTTCTACCTGCATCTGGAACCGCTTCCGAGGCATATGGTGCTGGACTTGCCAATGCCAATTTAATTTCAGCATTCCTTAAGTATAATATACTCACCACCGACGGAAAAAATGCTATGGATCCGACTGCTATCATTGGGGCAGATGGGAAAATAAATCCAGATGCAAAAATTCTCTCTGGATATAATGACCTAGATTGGTTTAAAGAACTAACGAGACTAGGTAAGCGTAAAGACTACTCAGTAACTGCAAGTGGTGGTACTGCAAAATCGGATTACTACTTTTCAGTTGGTTACCTAGATGAAAACGGATATGTAGTTAATTCCGACTATGAGCGTCTTACTGCAAGGTCTTCTATCAACATGAAACCTACTTCATGGTTGAAATTAGGAACAAACATTTCGGGTACCGTAGTTAATGCCAACCAAATTACAGGTGATGCCGATAACTCATCCGCCTATAAGAACCCATTCTTCTTTGCCCGCGGCATTGGACCTCTTTATCCTGTATACCTTCACGATCCAGCAACAGGCAACCTTGTGTTAGATGAGAAAGGACAAAAGCAGTATGACTATGGCCAACTAAAATCAAGAGGATCTGGCGCAAGCGCTGGACGAAATGTACTTGCTGAACTCTTGTGGAATTCCGACAAGTACAAGACGAACGTATTAGACAGCAAAGCTTACGCCGAGGTTTACATTCCATATGGATTTAAACTATCCGTAAATGGAGGATATTACGTTCGTAACTTTAAGGATGGACAATACGACAACATAACTGTTGGTGATGGTGCTCCTGCAGGAAGGTTGAACAAGAGCTTCAATCAAATTACAAGCATAACCTTAAACCAATTGTTGACTTGGAATAAGTCTTTTAACTTGCACAATGTTGACGTTCTTGTAGGTCATGAATCATACGCCTATAAGTATAGCGAAATGGCTGGTATGAAACAGGGGCAAATTGTATCTAATATTCAAGAGTTCCCTAACTTTACAGACCTATCCGACATGTCTTCGAAGGAAGATAATGACAAGCTGGAGAGCTACCTTTCGCGTATCAACTACAACTATGCAGAAAAATACTTTATTAGCGGATCATATCGTCGTGACGGATCTTCCAGATTCGGATCAGATATTCGCTGGGGCGACTTCTTCTCGGGCAGCTTAGCTTGGAATATTACTCGCGAAGATTTCATCAAAGAATTCTCTTGGATCAACGAGCTAAAGCTTAGAGCATCATATGGTGAAACCGGTAATAACTCCATTGGCTCATACTATCCTTATCAAGATCTATACGGATTAGGCTGGAATAACGGTATGAACTCAACTGGTGGTATTTTACAAAGCACCTCGCTAGCCAACTCTGAAATCTCATGGGAAAAGAACAAGCAAAGTAATATTGCTCTTGACTTCAAGTTTCTAAATAGGGTTTCAGGATCTATCGAATGGTTCAATAGAGAATCTGACAACCTACTTTTTGATGTTCCTCAACCGCTATCATCAGGACGTACATCTAAGCCACAAAACATTGGCACAATGTACAATAGAGGTGTTGAGGTGAGCTTAAATGGAACCCTTGTTAACATGACCAATGGATTTAACTGGAACATCTCGGTTAATGCCACTACGCTAACCAACAAGATTACCAAAATGCCAGTTGAATCTCCAACTATAATCTTAGGTACAAAGCAGTTATCAAAAGGTCATAGCATTTATGACTTTTGGTTACGCCAATGGGGAGGTGTAGATTCTCGTGATGGTTCTGCTCTTTACGTTTATGACGACCAACTTGACGCTGCAGTTTTCAATGAAACAGGGAAACCATACGTATTCAGAACAATTGATGGCAAGAAGTACACAACAGATCCAAACTATGCTAAGTATGGCTACTGTGGAAGTTCAATACCAGATGTATATGGTGGTATAACCAATACATTCTCTTATAAGGGTATTAACCTAAGCATACTACTAGCTTATAGCATTGGCGGCAAGGGTTATGATGCTGCATATGCCTCATTAATGTCCTACGGAGCAGGTAGTGCGCTACATACAGACATCCTTAAAAGCTGGCAAAAACCGGGCGACATTACCGATGTACCACGTATTGATGTTACCAAAAACGCTCAGCTAAATGCAGGTTCTTCGCGCTGGCTTGTTGATGCAGACTATCTTGCTCTCAAGAACATCTCTCTAGGCTATACCTTCCCAACTAAGCTGGTTAACAAGGCTGGTCTTAAAGGATTAAGCGCCTACTTCTCGGGTGACAACCTTGGCATGCTAACTAAAAGAAAAGGATTTAACCCTCAACAAAACTTTGGTGGAACAACAAGTAACACCTACGTTATGTCGAAAGTATACACTTTTGGTGTTAATGTAACTCTCTAACAAGTAAAGACATGAAAAGAATAAAATATTTTGGAATAGTAGTTCTGTCACTCTTCCTATTCTCGTGCCAGAAAGAATTTCTCGACACAACACCAACCGCATCCGTTGATGCCAAAAACGCATTTTCGTCATTAGACAATGCGTATGCGGTTATCAATGGCATTCACCGCTACATGTATAATAGTGGCGATTATCAAGACGAAAGTGGCGAAGCTTCGATAAATCTTCGGAGAGATATGCTAGGCGAAGATTTATGTATGACTGCAGCTGGCAACGGTTGGTTTAACAGATTCTACCAATGGACCGATCATAGAAATGGACAAGCAACAGCTAATATTTACCCTTGGAGATTCTACTATCGTATCATTGCCAATGCAAATGCCGTTATCGATGGATTAAATACCAAGTTTGCCGACAAGAAAGACGATGGATTTTTTCAAGAAATTATGGCTCAAGCATTAACATACAGAGCATGGGCACACTTTAACCTAGTTCAACTATACGCAAAACGCTACGATCCTACAAAAAAAGGAAACAATAGCCAACTTGGAGTAGTGCTAAGCACAACATCTGAGGTTCTTCAAAGACCTCGTTCTACAGTTGAAGAAGTTTATGCGCAAATCAATACAGATCTTAACAATGCTATTGCCCTATTCAAATCTTCGGGATCTTCTCCTGCACAGATTTCAGATCTATCCATTTATGCTGCTGAAGCCATCAAGGCTAGAGTTGCATTGACAACAGGAGAATGGCAAACGGCAATTGATTATTCATCAGAAGCATTAAAAGCAGGTAAGCTTTTTACTGCCGCAGACTTTAAAGCAAATGGTGGATTTCCAACTATCTTCAGTTCTTACCCTGGTGCTGGTTCGGAATGGATTTGGGGTAGCCAAGTTAAGTCGGATCAAAACACTTACTTTGCAAGTTTCTTTGCTTATATGTCATGGAACTATAGTTCTACAAACATTAGAACGAATCCAAAAACCATTACTCGCGAGCTATATGATGCTATGCCAGCAACCGATGCTCGCAAGGCCATGTTCTCGCTAACCGGTTACGACATCTATGCTAAAGCACCAAACCAACTTGATTCACGCGCTCTTGTAGCTTCATATGAAACTAAAAAGTTCAGCGCAGTAGCTCCTGCTGATAGCCGTGGAGATATCGCCTATATTAGAGTTGCAGAAATGTACCTCATCAAGGCTGAAGCCGAAGCTAGAATCGGCGGAAAAGATGCTGATGCCCAGAATACATTAGCAACATTACTAACAAGCAGATACGATGCTGGTACTTACGTAAAATCGGCAAATACAGGACAAGCCCTGATTGATGAAATCCTTCTCCAACGCCGAATCGAGTTATGGGGCGAAGGTTTCCGATTTACCGATTTAAAGAGACTAGATCTTCCTTTAGCAAGAGTAATTACTGCAGTACCTGATCCTGCAAAACCATACAAGACTGGCCACATTACAGCAAATTACTCGGGACATCACGACCCAACTCTTTGTGTGGTTACTGAAGTTCCTGCTGGCGATGCCAGATGGCAGTGGTTTATCCCTAAGGATGAAATCAACGCGAATAACCTTGTTATTCAAAACGAATAGGCGCAACTAACGATGCTAACATAGCGCATTGTTGTTCGCAACGAAACATGTTAGGAGGATATTCTAAAAAGGATATCCTCCTTTTTTATATATGTTCAAATCCTAATAAGTATTCACTAAAATAGAAATGCAAAAAAAAAAAAAGACTCTATACCAATTTAGGTGGATAAGCCTACTATTTATATCTTTCCCTTACGAATAGCGCGATGATATTTTCGTTCGCCTTAGAGATAGAGAGCACATCGAGTTACACCTAATTTTGAACTTATAGAACTTAATTCAGTCGAGAATGAACTTCATTCTATATTTATATAAAAATCTTACCGTTTCCTATATAAAATGCCTCATTCCAGAAAGGAAATAGACCATTCCAGAAAGGAAATTTGAGACTGTTCATGCAACTGTGTCTGCAAAATGATAACGATAACTTTGCAGACAATGAAAGAGGAAGAAAAAGTAGCGAGCTTCAGCTACGAGGAATTTGAGAAGGAGGCCATCAAAGGCCTTTACGAGCGCAAGAGCCTAAGCGGCGAGAATGGGGTGTTCGCCCCGCTGCTCAAGCACTTTTTGGAGAAGGCCCTAGCGCTGGAGCTGGAGCAGCACCTGAAGGATTCGGAGGGCAACAAGCGCAACGGCGCTACCACCAAAACGGTTAAGAGCTCGAACGGCGAGTTTGAGCTCAGCCCCCCCAGAGACCGTAACGGATCCTTTACCCCAGAGATCGTGGCCAAGCGGCAGGTGCTGCTGGACGACGAGCTCTGCGAGAAGGTGCTCTCGCTCTACGCCAAGGGGATGAGCTACGCCGACATTCGGAAGCTGCTGATGGAGGTTTACGGGCTTTCGCTCTCGCCCGCCCAGATGAGCGAGCTCACCGATCGGCTCATCCCCGAGCTGCAGGAGTGGCAGCAGCGCCCGCTGAGCCCGCTCTACGCGATAGTCTGGTTCGACGCCATCCACTTCAAGTGCCGCGAGGGCGGTGCAGTGCAGGGCAAGGCGCTCTACAACGTCTACGCGGTCAGCCAGGAGGGCTTTCGGGAGCTGCTGGGCATCTACATTGCCGGGAGCGAGTCGGCCCGCTTCTGGCTGGAGGTGCTGCAGGATCTGCGCCTTCGGGGCGTGGAGGACATCCTGATCGCCTGCACGGATAACCTCAAGGGCTTCAGCGAGGCCATCAGCAGCACCTTTCCCGAGACGGTCATCCAGAGCTGCATCGTCCACCAGGTGCGCAGCACGCTCAAGTACGTGGTTAAAAAAGACTACAAGGCCATCACCGCCGACATGCGGGCCATCTACGGCAGCCCCACGCTGGAGGCGGGCGAGGCGGAGCTCGAGCGCTTCGCCGAGCGCTGGGGGACGAAGTACCCCACCGCCGTCAAGAGCTGGCGGGAAAACTGGTACAAGTTGAGCTCCTTCTTCGACTTCGGCAGGGAGATCCGCCGGCTCATGTACACCACCAACCCCATCGAGGGCATCCACCGGCGCATGCGGAAGGTGACCAAGACCAAGGGGTGCTTCTCCTCCGACATGGCCATCAAGAAGCTGATATACCTCGTTATTCGGGATATCAACTCGAGCCCAAAGCGGGAAGTTGCGGGGTGGAAGCTCATCTACGGGCAGCTTTGCATTAAATTTGCCGAGCGGATGGCCAAGTTTGGAGCATGAAGAACACCCGCGAAGGAAGGCCAGGCCTCCTAGCGGGGCAAGGGTATACAAGTGGCTCCGTTCCTCCGCCACCCTTGCCCCGCTAGCAGCCCTAACCTAAAAGGCAGGCGTAATTCCTGCTTCCGAAAAAATAGGGTAGACACAGTTCCGTGAATAATCCCGGAAATTTCTTCAAGTCTACCGGAATTATATGCCATTCTATAAGGTAAAGCATCAGCATAACCATCTGCTGACTCAATAACATATAATACGCTCATATCGTCTTGCATGCAGCCTCTAAATCACCATCCCCCCCTCTTCAAAAACTAGGCAAAAAGCCTCTTCCTTTCAATTACTACGAGCAAATGGAATCTTTGTGATTAAAAATTTGTGTAGATTGTAAAATCAGTAAAAAATACTTGTATACTTTTTTAAACAAAATCGACATCGGCCATGTTCTTTAAGTAATAAGTCCTAAATTTTAACTAAAAAGTTCCCTATATGGCGATACTTGAATTGGTAACCTCCCATTCCGATCTAAAGGACAAAGAAATTAGCCCTTTTACCGGAAATGTTATCCTCCAGCTAACCGGCAATAAGCTGTTTACTCTTCCCGAAGAACGTATTGCTCGCATAAAGACTTGCAAAGATGATTATGACATAAAGTACATCCTAAGCATGGAAGGTGGAAAAGCCGAGATCATAAAAAAGAATGAGGCCAAAACCACTCTAGTTACAGAGCTTAACGAGATGGCAATAGAGCTTTGCATAATGGCCAAGGGCGATCGTGAAAAGCTGGCAACAACAGGTTTTGCTCTCATCAAGTCAACAGAGAGAGGAAAAGAGCCACCTAAACCTACCAACTTTAAGGTGGAGTATGGCGTAAACGAAGGTTCGCTTGTCTTCTCGGTAAAGGCCCATACCAATGCCCGCTTCTACGTATTCCTTTTCACCCCTGTAAATTCAATTCCTTCTGATTTAACAGCATGGCCTCAGGTTAGCTCTACATCTAGCAGGAAAGAGATTGAAGGATTTAAGCATGGGCTCGACTACCTATGCCGCGCGGCCTACATGGGGCCTAAAGGAAAGATTATCTATAGCGATGCCATTTCGGTATTGGCACGATAAAAAGCAAACGGCTAAAGGTAAAGGCAGAGACTTTCGTTTCTGCCTTTTTCATATCTATAGCAATTCTATACAGAGCGACAAAACGATGGATACACCTAAGGATAACTGAAAAAATTTGCCGCCCCTAACCATAATCAGGAGTATGAGATCTATGCATGAAAATGCTCCATAAGGACACGAAAATCCGTTACTAATGACATTGCGTAAGCAGCATAGAATGTCCGAAAAGTATCCAAAAGATACCCAATTAAAGCCAGCAAGCAGCTACCTACTTCTACTGACTAATTCGGCAAGAAAACTTCAGCAAGTAATCCATTCTAGATAGATTACCATCCCACCCTATCAGCGCTGTTATTTTACTATAAAATCAAGCACACCCACTATTAAACCTACTTTTTCACTTTTTATCCGAAATTGTTTCTCCAACTTACAAACTAGCTTATACGGATAAAAATCAGCTTTAATAAAAAAGAATACCACACACTGCATTTAAATTCATTCAAACAACAATTTTAACTTTTTATTATCTACCATAACCTTTAATCACAACATCACCCAACACCTTGCAAGTATCAATAACAACCATACAAATCATACATACCCCCATTTTCTAAAGCACACTATCGAAACAAAGACACAATCAGAAGCCAACACTACCACAACGCTACCACTAGTGTAAATATTGCGAACAGCGAACGGCAAGCAAGACCATTTGTACTATTTCCCCACTTATCCTTGCAAATGCAAATTATTGTTATAGTTTTGCAAATGTCAAAAATGCCATTCTACATCAGAAAAACATTGCTGACACTACAAACAAACAAATTACAAACTGCTAAACAAACTATTATGAGGCGATTTTTAACGTTACTCGTAACGCTGCTTGTCTTTGGCGCTGGTTCAGCACTAGGCCAAGTAAAGCAAGTTTCAGGGGTTGTTACATCGGCCGATGACAAACAACCAATTCCCGGGGCGAGTGTCTTTGTAAAAGAGGCTCCAACAGTAGGCACATCTACCGATATCAACGGTAAGTATACCCTAAAAGGCATTCCAGCTAATGCCAAAACAATCGTGTTCCGTTTTGTCGGCTACTCCACTCTCGAAATGCCAATCAAAGCAGAATTGAGCCCATCATTACAATCAGAGACCCAAAAGATTGATGAGGTTGTGGTTACAGCTATGGGCATCTCCAAAGAAAAGAAAGCTCTGGCGTATGCCGTTCAAGACGTAAAGGCCGACGAACTCACCAAGGGTGCAAACACAAACTTGGCAAGCGCACTGCAAGGTAAAGTCTCAGGTGTCGAAATTTCACCTTCATCAGGTATGCCAGGAGCCTCTGCAAAAATGACAATCAGAGGATCTCGCTCTTTTACAGGCGACAACTCTCCTCTTTACATTGTTGATGGCATGCCTATTACGTCAACGTCAGACATGAGTACAGGAAACTCTGTTACTGGTACTGACTTTGCGAATCGCTCAGTAGACCTCGACCCCAATGACATCGAAAACATAAACGTACTGAAGGGGCAAGCTGCTTCTGCGCTATATGGTATGCGTGCTAGCAACGGGGTGGTACTTATTACAACTAAAAGTGGTAAGGGTGTTGCAAAAGGCAAGCCTGTAATCACCTTAAACTCAAATTTGTCATTTGATGTTATTTCGGTAATGCCCGATTTGCAAACTGAATTCGCCCAAGGTTCTGGTGGCGCTTATGACCCAACAGCATCTACCTCATATGGTCCTGCAATTTCGAAATTAGCAGATGATCCTGGCTATGGTGGTAATACCGTAAATGACTATACCTCCGAATTAGGTAAGCACGCAGGTAAGTACTATGTTCCACAACTTGCAAAAGCAGGACTAGACCCTTGGGCTACTCCACGCTCCTACAAAAACGCGGAAAAGTTCTTCAAAACAGGAGTTACCTCAAGCAACTCTGCCAATATCTCCCAGAATTTTGAAAAGGGAAACTACTCCTTTACCTTAGGGAATACCAAGTCAGAAGGTATTGTACCATCGACAGGCTTAAATAGGTATAACGCAAAGATGGCAGCAGAAGCGCAGCTTAACAGCAACTGGTCAACAGGTTTTACCGGCAACTATGTGGCATCAAAAATTACCAAACAATCTTCTGCAAACAACGGAGTTGTAGCAACCGTTTTCCCTGCACCTCCAAGCTACGACTTAGCAGGCATCCCCAGTCACATAAAGGAAGATCTTTATAAACAAAACACCTACCGCTCAACTTCAGGATTTGATGGAGCCTACTGGGCTGTTGACAACAATAGCTTTACAGAAAGATCTCAACGCTTCTTCGGAAATGCATTCTTAAAGTACTCTACGAAACTTAATACTGACAACCAAAAATTAGATATCAAGTATCAGCTAGGTGACGATTCATATACAACTGATTATTCTGACATCTGGGGATATGGACACTCAAATGCCACAGGTGAAATATACCAATATGGTTTTACTGTCAATGAGATGAACTCGTTGCTAACCGCAGCTTATAGCTGGAAGATTAGCGACAAGCTGTCATTTGATGCCCTTTTGGGTAACGAACTTGTTGATACGAAAAAGAAGTATTACAATGAGTATGGCAAGGATTTCAACTTTTCTGGATGGAATCATATGAACAATGCTTCAGTTTACAATTCATCAGAATCGTACACCAAACATAGAACGGTTGGTTTTTTTGGGAACATGTCGCTAGCATACGACAACATGTTATTCCTAAATGTAACAGGCCGTAATGATGTTGTATCCTCTATGCCTCGTAATAATCGTTCGTTCTTCTACCCATCCGTATCCTTAGGTTGGATCTTCACGGAGTTGGATGCCGTTAAAAACAACATACTAACTTATGGTAAGTTAAGGGCATCATATGCAGAAGTTGGGCAAGCTGGCGAATATGTAGAATCACACTATTCTACTCCTACCTATGGAGGTGGCTTTTCTTCTGGAACCCCACTGCTATATCCTATTGGTACTATAGTTGCCTTTACCCCTAATAAAACGGTATACGATCCAAAATTGAAGCCACAAAACACTAAATCGTATGAGATTGGTGCCGATTTGGCATTTTTAAATGGATTAGTTTCAGTAAACTACACCTTCTCACGTCAAAATGTAAAGGATCAAATATTTGATGTACCACTGGCAGGTTCTACCGGTTCTTCCCTATTGAGAACTAATGGTGGATCGATCCACACCAATGCACATGAGTTTTCAGTTTCTGTCGCCCCAATTAAAAGGAATAACTTCAAGTGGGACTTTGCATTTAACTTTACAAAGATTGACAACTATGTTGACGAACTAGCCCCTGGCGTTAACAGCATCTTCCTAGGTGGTTTCACAGAACCTCAAATTCGTGCAGGTATTGGATATAAATTCCCAGTAATTTATGGCGTAAGCTACCTACGAAATAGCGAAGGCAAGATTATTGTTGATTCAAAAGGATTACCTCAGACAGGCGAAGAAAAGGTTATTGGCACAGTTTCTCCTGATTTCCAACTCGGATTCAACAATACTTTCGAAATTTACAAATTCCGCATTTCGGCATTAATCGATTGGAAGAGTGGTGGTCAAATGTATGGTGGTACCGCAGGTATGCTTAATTTCTATGGTGTTAGCAAAAAATCAGTAGATTTTCGTAAGAAAGACTTCTTCTATTGCGAAGGAGATGCTGTAAAGGTTACGGGAACTGATGCCAATGGAAAATCAACATACGCACCTAACGATATTAAAATTTCTGGAGCAAATGCACAAACCTACTTCAGCAGGTTGAGCGACATCTCCGAATCAATGATTTACGACAATTCATTTGTCAAGTTACGTGAAATCTCTGTCAGCTATCCCGTTTGGAATAAAAGAGGTATTACCGTAAATGTAAATGCATTTGCTAGAAACATCCTACTATGGTCTGAGCTTAAAGGCCTTGATCCTGAAGCAGCACAGGGTAACACCAATATGGCAGGAGCTTTCGAACGTTTCTCGCTCCCCGGAACCTCTAGCTATGGATTTGGGATAAATATTAAATTCTAAAAAGGAAACGACAATGAAAACAATATTCAATATACCAAAAGTATTCTTGGCAGGAGCAGTCTTTGCTGCCGCGCTAGTTTCATGCTCGGAAGATACGATGGATGAAATCAACAAGGATATTAACAACACAAAAGATGCTCCAGCAAAATTTATTCTTGCTGATGTCATTACTTCAACAGCAGTAAATAATGCAGGAGGCGATATCAGCACATATGCCTCTGTTTATGTAGAGCATGAGGTGGGAGTACACAACCAGCTATTCCGTGCAGATCAGCGAACTAACGAACCAACTGCAGCATCAACATTCAACAACACTTGGGGTCAGCTTTATATTGCTTTGAAAAATGCTAAGATTGCCATAGAAAAGTGTTCAAAAGGTGGAAGCCAAGAAGGAAATGACGTAACCAAAGGAATAGCCGAAGTGTTGGCTGCTTATAATCTAGCCTTAGTTACCGATATGTTTGGTGATGTACCTTGGACTGAATCCTGCGATTGGACTAAATTCATGAACCCTAAAATTGACAAGCAGGAAAAAGTTTATGCGCAAGTAATGACGTATTTAGATGCGGCAATAGTAGATCTACAAGGAAAAGATTCTCATCTTTCAGGAGGTATGGGAGATTTCGACTTGCTCTACAACGGCAACAAAGCTAAATGGTTAAAGTTTGCCTATGGCTTAAAAGCTCGTTACACGATGCACCTAATCAAGCGTTCGGCAGATAAAAATGGAGATTTGCAAAAAGTTATTGATTATGTTGATAAATCATTCCAATCGCCAGATGATCAAGCAGCTTTCGCAATCTATGATGCATCTAACTTAAACCCAAAGTTTGACTTCTATTGGAGCCGTGAAGCGTTGGGAGCTAGCCAAAGCCTCGTAGATAAACTTGTTGAAAGAGATGACCCTCGTATGAGACGTATATTCTTCGACTACAATTCTTGGGCTCAAATTACAGGTGCTGATGATGAAAATGCTAGTATTGCACCAAATGGAACTGGAGTTGAAAAAATTGGGAAGTATAATGTATCAATGTTCTGCTATGCTCAAACCGCTCCAACACTCCTTTTAAGTTACCATGAAATACTATTTTTAAAGGCAGAAGCTCTCTGTCGTTTAAACAAAGCCTCAGATGCAGAACCAATTGTTAAAGAAGCCTTTATTGCTGGCATTGCCAATGCAGAGGTTGGAGTTAATGCTGCTTTAAATGCTCCCAACGTACTAAAGTATGGAGGATTAACTGAAACAACTCAAGCAATATCCGCTACTGAAGCCGCAGACTATTTTGACAATAAAGTACTCCCTCTATTTAATGCAAATCCATTGAAAGAGACGATGGTTCAAAAATATCTTGCCTTCTTCAATGCATCAAGTGAGTCTACAGAATGCTATAACGACGTTAGAAGGTTGATGGCATTAGGAGAAAACTTTATAAAGCTTAACAACCCTAACAAGTTCCCACTTCGTTGCCCCTATGGCGTTGACGATACTACTGCAAATCCTAATGTACAAAAAGCATATGGAGATGGTCAGTATGTTTACACAGAACCTGTTTGGTGGGCTGGTGGTACTCGCTAGTATCTCACTTAAATATACTTATCGAGGCTGCCTAAAAAAGCAGCCTCTTTTTATTTTTTACAGTAATAAATGAAAAAAAGATCGGTCAGATTAATATCTAATCTGCTAAATCCCCTACCCAAACAAGTAAAACTCCCTAGTCAACGCCAAATACTCCTTCGAGTAGGCATGACGCCCACCCTCTTCGATAACCAAATTATCCTCCATCATTTTCACCTGTACTCGAGAGAACTCTAGCAGTAGCCGCTTTATATCGGCATTAGGGGTGGCATATACATTCGTTTTTCGGGTACAGAATAGTCCCCGCGAAGCCGCAAGAGCAACAAATACGCTACCCTCCACATATGGCAGAATAACACACAGCCGACCATGCTCTTTTAGCAACCGAACCGAATTATCGATAAGGTTTTCGTGCGACAGCGCATGATCATGACGAGCCAAAGAGCGCGATTTGGTTGGCGGCTTTAGCGACTGCTTAAAGTAGGGAGGATTGGATACTATCAGATCAAAGAGTTGGGACTCCCCCACCCTAAAGTGGTTGTAGTCGGATGTCGCAACTGCAATTCTATTAGCCCAAGGGCTCTGTGTAGCATTCTCAGTAGCCTGCTCAACAGCATTGGCATCAATATCAATAGCCATAATGTGGGACTCTACGGTACGCTGAGCAAGCATCAGGGCAATCAACCCCGTACCCGTACCTACATCTAGGATAGATGCAGCGCCGCTCACATTCGCCCAAGCACCAAGCAGCACGCCATCGGTGCCCACCTTCATGGCCGTCTTCCCCTGCTCTACCTTAAACTGCTTAAACTGAAACCAACTGTTTGCCATTGATTAAAATACTGATTAAGCTGATTCTACAGATTTTCACTGTTTATTTATAATGCAATTCTTTCTGTCGTTCCAGAATTTATATGCTGAGTTCCCATTATCTAGTTATTTACAGTAAAAATAAAAATAATCCGTGTAAATCAGCCAGATCAATTCAATCCGCGCTCTATTCAGCATAGTAACCTGTAATTAAACGCTCGGATTTACCTTCAAATCAAAGTATCTTATCAGTGTAAATCATCTCCATCAGTGAAATCTATATTCTTATACTCCATTCACCCCCACAGAGAACAGCGCAAAGTCGTACTTGACCGGGTCGTTAGAGTCAAACCCTCGGAGCACCGTCGTAAGTTCCAGCACCGCCCTTAAGTCGTTTTGCTTCCGAGTTAAAATCCCCAGTTCGCGCGATACATTGCCCACGTGCAGATCTAGCGGAATAAGCAAATCCTTCGGCTGAAGGCATTGCCACAGCCCAAAATCCACCCCCTCGCCATCCGTTCGAACCATCCAGCGAAGGAACATGTTCAGCCTTTTGGCAGCCGATCCAGCATCAACGTTAGCAACATGCCTTAGCGTCGGAGAAGCAACCCCCAATACAGATTCGAAGTGCCTCCTAAGCGCACGAAGCGCATCCTGCGCCGTGCCTACCTGCTGTCCAATCAGAAACTCGTCCATGCTGCCGTAGCTCCGGTAAATGGCAGCCAGCGCACGTACAAACCCAACGGCATCCTCCTCGCCAAAGGTTCGATGCCGAAAGCCCTTCAGCACCCGTAAATCGGCTTCGGTATGGTTGATGATGAAATCAAACGGATTGCTATCCAAGCGGGCAACCAGCTCCTTCGACTTGGCAATAATCGTACTCCGCTGCCCCCAAGCAAACACCGCCGCAAAGAAACCCGCAATCTCGCGGTTCTGCTGACCCGAAAAAAGATGCGGAATCTGAACAGGATCGTCCTCAATAAAAGCAGAATGGCAGTACTTTCGGTACTGCTCATCAAGGAACGCCTTCACATCCACCAATCCGCTATCCATTTACCACCATCCCGTCGTTAAGGGTGATGATGCGGTCCGACATCTTCGCCAGCTCCAAGTCGTGCGTCACCACCACAAAGGTGTGCCCAAACTGGTCGCGAAGCTTAAAGAAGAGGCTATGCAGCTCCTGCTTGTTGTGCGAGTCGAGGTTGCCCGAAGGCTCATCGGCAAAGATCACCGACGGGTTGTTGATCAGCGACCGTGCCACGGCAACGCGCTGCTGCTCCCCTCCCGACATCTCCTGCGGACGGTGCGACAGTCGATGCGACAGCCCCAGCAGCTCCAGCAGCTCCTTTGCCTGCCGCTCCACCTCGTGGCTGCTCCTACGCGCAATATACCCGGGGATGCACACGTTCTCCAGCGCCGTAAACTCGGGCAGCAGGTGGTGCTGCTGAAAAACAAACCCAATCTTCTCGTTGCGGAATGCCGACAACGTCCGGTCGTTCATTTTGCAGATGTTCTCCCCATCAATAAGCACCTCTCCCGACGAGGGCTTCAGCAAGCTGCCCATAATCTGCAGCAGGGTAGTCTTCCCCGCCCCGCTAGCACCAACAATGCTTACCACCTGGTTCGGCTCAATATCAAGGCAAATCCCCTTAAGCACCTCCAGCTGGCCAAACTCCTTACGAATATCTTTAACTGAAATCATTGGCTTTTCATAACATGCACCGCGAAGATAGGAATAAGAAGCGGAATAGTAGCTCCCCTGTCCGTTTTTGTCCACCCCCATATGCCCGCCGATCCATTTAAAGGCCACCCCCATCACCGCAGCTTCGCCAGCTTGCACAATCGCCGGGTAGATCTGCACAATTGCTCCTGCGGTTTGCACATTCACTCCTGTGCTTTACACACCAGCACCTGCGCCTTACACATTAGCTCCGTCTCTTTGCACATTTGCTCCTGCGACTTACACAATCGCTCCTGCGGCTTACACAATCACACCTGCGACTTGCACAATCACACCTGCGACTTATACAATCACACCTGCGACTTACACATTCGCACCTGCGACTTACACATTCGCTCCTGCGACTTACACAATCACGCCTGCGCTTTACACATTCGCTCCTGTGCTTTACACACCAGCACCTGCGGCTTACACATTTGCTCCTGCGCCGAGCACAATCGTCCCTCCCCCATCACACCGCTCAACAAAAAGCGGCCACCCCAACCGAGGTGACCGCCTAAATCTATCTGACGAAAGAGTAAGTCCTACTACTTTTCTTCGCCTTCTGCGAGCTTATTCTCATCGCCCACCTTAAACAGGTCGTAGGCAATTGGAGTAGCAACCAGAACCGACGAGAAGGTACCGATACCAACACCCACAAGTAGCGCAAACGCGAAACCGCGGATAACATCCCCACCAAAGAAGAAGATGGCGAACAGTACCACAAGCACCGTACCTACCGTATTAACGGTACGCGAAAGGGTGCTGTTAATGGCCTGGTTGATGTTAACCTTAAGGCTGCGGTTAGGATGCTCCCTACGGTACTCACGGATACGGTCGAAGATGATCACCGTATCGTTAATCGAGTAGCCGATAATGGTTAGGATTGCCGCAATAAAGCTCATGTCAACGTCCATGTTAAATGGCATAATCGACGAGAACAGCGAGTAAAATCCCAGCACAAACATCGTATCGTGGAACAGCGAAGCAACGCCGCCAAGTCCCCACTGCCAACGCTTAAATCGGATGGCGATGTAGATGAAGATGGCAATCAGCGAAACGATAACCGCAATAATAGCGCCCAGTTTGATGTCATCTGCTACCGATGGACCAACCACCGAAGAGGAAATGATTCCAATTGAAGTCTTGTTTGTTGTTGCAAACTCATCGTAGGTTAGCGACGTCTTGTTTAGCTTATTCAGCGACTGGTAGAGCTTCGTGCTGATAATGCTATCCACGTTGCTTTTGTTATCATGGATAAGATACTTTGTAGTAATCTTCATCTGGTTAGCCGAACCAAACTGCTTCACCTCAGGGCTCTCGCCGAGGGCCGTGCTAAGCGCTGCACGCACATCGTTGGCATGAACATCCTGGTCAAAGCGCACCGTGTAGGTTCTACCACCAGTAAAGTCAACACCGTAGTTGAATCCCTTAATCACCCACGAAGCAGTACCAAGGGTGATAACGGTTATCGAGAAGATGTAAGCATACTTACGAACACCCACAAAGTCGAAGTTGGTGTTGGCAAGGAAGTTCTTGGTATGGTCAGTGTAGAATTTGATGTTACGACCCTTATTCAACCACCAGTCAAATACCAAATGGCTTATAAATAGTGAGGTGAACAACGAAGTCATAATACCAATGATAAGGGTAGTTGCAAAACCTTGGATAGGTCCCGAACCAAAAATGTAAAGGGCAATACCGGTAATCAGCGTAGTAAGCTGTCCATCGATAATTGAAGGGAGAGCATGCTTGAAGCCATCAGTCAATGCTAGGCGAACGCCCTTTCCAGTTCTCAATTCTTCCTTAATACGTTCGTAGATGATAACGTTCGCGTCAACCGCCATACCCATGGTAAGCACGATACCCGCAATACCAGGAAGGGTAAGAACCGCCTTGAACGATGCAAGCACCCCAAAGAGTAGGAACACGTTGGCTACAAGAGCAACGTTGGCAACCAAACCAGCACCGCTATAGAAGAAAATCATATAGCCAAGAACCAGAAGGAATGCTATAATGAATGACAGCATACCGGCATTGATAGACTCCTGACCCAACGATGGACCAACAACATCTTCCTGAACGATCTTAGCAGGAGCAGGCAGTTTACCAGAGTTAAGCACGTTTGCCAAGTCATCAGCCTCTTGAGTAGTAAAAGTACCCGAGATAGAAGAACTACCGCCTTCGATAGCCTGGTTAACGCGAGGAGCCGAGTAAACCAAACCATCAAGTACGATGGCAATTTGTCTACCTACATTATCTCCTGTTAAGCGAGCCCAAGTTTTGGCACCTTCGCTATTCATACGCATTGAAACATCAACGCTACCATGCTTGTCATCAAATTGCTTAGATGCATCAACAATTACAGAACCATCAAGAGGTGCCTTACCATCACGGCCGGTAATCCTTATTGCGTAAAGTTCAATTCTGTCGGTCTCAACCTTTTTAGGACCAGTAACAACTGGCTTAACGCTCCACATAAGGGCTAGGTCACGAGGGAAAAGAGCCTTAACAGCAGGCATTGCAAGGAATGCGTTAACCTTAGCAGTATCCGAGATACGAGCAGTTCCAACAATCGAGCCAGGCATTACATTACCCTGACCATCAATGTATGGTTGAAGAAGAGAAAATAGCGAGGTCTGCGATTTTGCTTCAGCCCCCTTACCCTTTCCAAGCTCTTTCTTTAGGGTATTTGTTTTAGCCACAGGTTCGGCAGCAGCAACCTTGGTAGAGTCGCCCTTCATTGTGGTATCTTTAACAACACCACCAGCCTTTACAATCTCAGCCACCTTTGCATTGGCAGCCATAAGAGGTTGTACCAGCTGCGTAAGCTCATAGGTTTCGAAGAACTGAAGATTGGCAGTTCCTTGAAGAAGCTTGCGTACACGCGAAGGATCCTTTACCCCTGGAAGTTCAACAAGAATACGACCGGTGTTGCCCAAACGCTGAATGTTTGGTTGAACTACACCAAAGCGGTCGATACGGTTACGAAGAACGTTGAACGAGTTCGCGATTGCACCATCAGTCTGCTTACGAAGTACATCAAGCACTTGCGCATTGGTCGACTCTGGAGTAATCTGCGACTTAAGCTCGTAAGTTCCGAAGATCTTGCTCAGCTTTTCGTTAGGAGCAACTTGCTCATAAGCCTTACCAAATAGAGTTACGAAATCGCTCTTGCTAGACTTCTGCATCTCCTTGGCTAGCTCAATAGCCTTGTTGAAAGATGCATCAGCGCTATGATTCGACAAACTCTTCAGGATTTCGGGAACCGAAACCTCAAGGGTTACGTTCATACCACCTTTAAGGTCAAGCCCTAGATTAAGCTGTCTATCCTTACACTCTTGGAAGGTGTATAGATTAAATAGGTACGCGGGTTGATTCTTCATAGAATCAAGGTAGTTGTTGAGCTTTTTGTTATCAATGGAATCAATTCCATTCTTGCCCTTAACTGTAGCGTACTCCTCTGCCTTCTTTTCCACTCTACTGGCCACAAACGTGAACGATAGCTGGTATAAGCAGGCAACGGCTAACACAATTGCGATAAAAGATATCGCGCCTCTATTCTGCATTGGTTGAAAATTTATTAATTATCTCCTTTGATTACACTCCTGTACATGCAAGGCGCAAATTTATCATTTTTTTCGAATTCCTATTAAAAAATATTGATGCTTGCAGCCTTCTCCTAAATCTAAAAGTTAAAATCCTTTGACTATAAAACATAAAAGCACAGTAAAATAGCCATGCAGACGTCGTTTTACCTCTAGTTCCACCTGCAATTTAACGATTGTACATAGGCAGGTCGTGTTGAAAACAAATATAATATGACAAAGTTTTACAAAGCTATCCAATAAAATTATACCTGATGAGATAACGAATACGTATAAAATATACCTTTGCCTCACATTAACAACTAATATCACACCGAAAATGAAAGGTTTTGTTGTAGCATTTACGCTAATTCTCTGCGCTATCGCTCCGATGGTTCAAGCGCAAGCACCTCAAGCACCATCCATCGAATTTAAGGTACTTGAGCACAACTTCGGCAAGTTGGAATATAAAGCGAACACCACTTATTCTTTCGAATTTAAGAACACCAGCAAAGTACCACTTATTCTCACAAGCGTATCGGCATCATGCGGATGCACAACCCCAGAATGGCCCAAGGAGCCCATCCTTCCTGGAAAGACAGGTGTGATAAAGGTTACCTATAATTCGCAAATTATTGGACCATTTACTAAACTTGTATACGTTTACTCCAATGCGGCAACCAACATGGTTACGCTAACCATAAAAGGAGAGATTTTACCCCCTAAATAGGGGAAACCCATATAAAAGACGGACAATATGCCAAAGTTATCTGAAAAAGCAAAAGTAATGCCTTCCTCTCCAATCAGGAAGTTAGTGCCCTTTGCCGATGCCGCAAAGAAAAGGGGTATTAAGGTTTACCACCTAAACATTGGTCAACCCGACATTCCCACTCCTCAGATTGCCCTAGATGCAATAAAAAACTTGGACGAAAAGGTAATTGAATACACACACTCTGCCGGGAACGAATCGTACCGAAAAGGATTGGCTGAATACTACCAGGATCTTGGTATAAACATATCGTCATCCGATATGATAATTACCACTGGTGGTTCCGAAGCCATTACAATTGCCTTCGGAGCTTGCCTCAATCCTGGCGAGGAGATCATTATCCCAGAACCATTTTACGCAAACTACAACTCGTTTGCAATCCAAACAGGCGTAACTGTAAAGCCAATTACCTCTTCCATTGAAACCGACTTTGGTTTACCACCCATTGCTGAGTTCGAAAAACTCATCACCCCAAATACTCGTGGAATTGTTATTTGCAACCCCAACAACCCCACAGGCTATCTCTACTCTAAAGAAGAACTCGAAACGCTTGCTTCCATCGTAAAGAAGTACGATCTATTCCTCTTTGCAGATGAAGTTTACCGTGAATTTTGCTACGACGGACACAGCCACTATTCTTGCTTAAGCCTAAAGGATATCGAGCAAAATGTGGTTCTTTTCGATTCTGTTTCGAAGCGATACAGCATGTGCGGAGTTCGTGTAGGTGCAATAATCTCACGAAACAAGGAAATTATTGCGGCATCCCTTAAGTTTGCTCAGGCTCGCCTTTGCCCGCCTGCCTTAGGTCAAATAGCCTCAGAAGCAGCTCTAAAAACCCCAAAATCGTACTTCGACGGAGTTTATAACGAGTACATCGAACGTCGCAACTTCATGGTAAAAGCACTAAATGAAATGGAAGGCGTTTACTGCCCAACCCCTAAAGGTGCATTTTACACGGTAGTTAAACTCCCAATCGACGATTCTGATAAATTTGCACAATGGCTCCTTGAATCATTCGAGCATAATGGACAAACCGTTATGGTTGCACCAGCAACTGGCTTTTACGCTACTTGTGGTTTAGGGAAAAACGAGGTACGCATTGCATACGTTCTCAAAAAGGAGGATCTAAAGAGTGCAATGGAATGCCTTGCTGAAGCCCTAAGAGTTTATACTGGAAGAACATTGTAACCTAATTTTTATCGATACAAATGAAGCCGTTCACCTTTTGGACGGCTTCATTTGTATCCAAAGACGACACTTTACCTCTCGAGTTAAGCCTTCTGCTTGTTAATTTCCTTCAATTTTCATCAGAAAGTAGATCGGCTCTACTCCGATTTAAGTTAAAAGAAGTAATTTCATCGCAAATTCGTTACGTTATCAGAAATTTGACATTCCATTGAACACTGAACTTTTTATCGCCAAACGACTAGTAAAAGAGCGCTCCTTCCAAGGATTAATTGCACAAAGGATGAGCAAAATAGCAACCATAAGCATTGCCATAAGCACTGCAGTAATGGTTCTAGCCATTTCAATTGTAATTGGCTTTAAAAAAGAGATTCGCGAAAAGGTTACCGGATTCAGCGCCCCAATTAAAATCACCAAGTTATCGCTCAACAACTCGCTTGACACTCCCCCTCTCAATAAAGGTTGGGTTCCCATTAGTAATTTGCGTAAAATATCGAACATTAAGTCGATACATCCATACACCATTAAAGCAGGTATCGTCAAAACCAACGAAGAAATTCAGGGAGTCATCCTCAAAGGTGTAGATAGCACCTACGACTGGTCCTTCTTTGCCTCTAATTTAGTGGAGGGACGACTTCCAAACTACAAAACCAACAGCACCTCAAACGAAGTGCTCATTTCAAAGATCAATGCAGCAAAACTGAAGCTAAAGGTTGGCGACAAACTCAGAACTTATTTTGTACAGAAGCCCTTTCGAATGCGCCCGTTTCAAATCGTAGGAATTTACGACTCCAAATTCCAAGAATTTGACAGCAAATTTGTAATCAGCGACCTTCGTCACTCCCAAAAGTTAAACCAATGGAGCAGTGATCAATATGCCGGATTCGAAATACTTTTATTTGACTTTAATAAGTTAAAGGAAACTTCGCAACAGGTTGTCGATATAGCTGGGTATCGAATGCTTAAAGATGGCTCGCGCCTTCGCATTGAGAACATCAAGGAAAGCATGAGTAACATATTCGACTGGCTTAGTCTTCAAGATACAAACGCGTTAGTGGTTCTTACTTTAATGGTATTTGTCGCTGCAATAAATATGATTACAGGTATACTAATACTCCTTCTCGACAGAATCCGAATGATAGGAATACTCAAAGCACTAGGAATGGCTCCAAAATCATTACGCAGAGTATTCATCTACTTATCCTCATCTATTGTCATAAAAGGATTACTTTGGGGCAATGTGATAGGGCTATCTCTCAGCGTCATCCAAAAACATACAGGATTAGTAAGACTTGAAGAATCTACCTACTACCTATCTTGTGTTCCAATAAGCATCAGCATTCCAAGCATCTTACTACTAAACGTGGCAACATTTCTTCTTCTTGCTCTATTTATGCTCATTCCATTATTGATAATCAACAAAATATCGCCGTCTGAAATTATTAGATACGAATAAAATGAGACTTATCCAACTTAAGAAGATACTTGAAAAATACAATCAGGATGATTTAGAAGGAGGAAATGCCCATATTCTGGCTTTTCCTAAGTTTCGTCTGGAACTTTTCAGAACTACCAAACCAACAGAAAAAACAAAAAAGAGTGCAGTTCTTATCCTTTTCTATGAGAAAAACGAGGAAGTCTACTTCTGCCTAATTAAGAGACCTACATACGAAGGGCATCATAGCGGTCAGGTTGCATTCCCAGGTGGTAAGTTTGAAGTAAAAGATGAAAGTTTACGCAATACCGCGCTTAGGGAAGCAAACGAAGAGGTTGGAATAGACATTGGTAGGGTTGACATTGTAAACGAGCTAACCACCATCTTTATTCCAGTAAGCGATTTTACGGTAAAACCCTATATTGCGACAACCTCACTAGTACCAATCTTTCATCCAGAATCACACGAAGTTGATTACATAATAGAAGCAAAGTTATCTGATCTGATGAATAGTCAGTTAGTTGAGGTCGAGATAAACTTATCAAAAGAGAAATCATCTGCTCCTGCCTACATCATTAACAATGAAAATATATGGGGAGGAACTGCAATGATTCTAACAGAGTTGAAACTTCTACTCGAAAGTAATCACCTAGTTTAGAGTAAGGGCTTTATAGTTTGTGTACCGTTCGAGCACTTCTACCACAAAACGAGTTGTTTCGTTATTATTATGGAGGTTCAAGTTAATATCCCTACGCCTAAAAACGTTTGAATTTCGCTTTACCCTAACAAACAGCGAAACATCATCCCACTGGTAAGGATTACGCCCATATCGAGAAGCCAACCCCATTGCCTTTAATACATGGCTCATTCCCCCATTATAAGCCGCTAAAACAAACTTATTGCGTTCCTCAATAGCAATCGGATACCTCGAAAAAGCCTTTGACAACTTTGCAAGAAGCTTCGTTCCAATGTAAATATTTGTTTTTGAAGAATGAGATGCTCCAAAACCAAATGAGTTTGCAATTACAGGCATAACCTGCATCAAACCTTTAGCCCCTTTACCGGACTGAACGTGTGGTTCGAACTTCGATTCTTGGTAAATAAGTGCTGAAACTAAAAGCCAGTCCCACCCAATCGTTTTACTATATCGTTTAACTTCCTGATCGTAATTCGAAAGAAGAGGTTCTCCCTGCATGCTCACCCCGTCAGCCAAAGCTCTATTCACCTTATAATTTTGATAAAAAGAAGAATAAAAAGTTGGGTGTAAGGCTGTATTACGCTTAGCAGCAATCCATCGGTTCAGATCATCTAAAAAACAGCAATTTTTCGCTACGTACCACGAACTGCTAATTGATTCCTGCAAGTAGCCAACAGAAACATCAGGATATTTTATTCTAGTAGCCTCTGCAACTGAAGACTGAACAATTGCATAAGCATTCCCATCATTAAGCAAATGCTCGACCAAAAGTCCCATATTTATACCATCAAAGAGCACGATTTTGGGAAACTTACGCCTCAAAATATAAAACTCATCATCGTCGAATGCATTATTTGGAACATATATCTTATCATTCGCTCCCATTACCCTCTTGTTGAATGAAATAGTTGCATAACGCAACTTCCAGTGAGGCACTGTTTTTTGCAAATTGCTGTTAGAAATACTGGAATTTTCAACAGCTAGAATATCAGCCTTACCAGAACCTAGATATTTAGTGGCATAATTAATCGAAGTAAAGGGGATTATTTTCAGCAACATTCCTTTACTTAATGCATAACTCCGCAACATTTCAAAGTGATAACCTGTTGGAAGTCCACCTTTTAAAAAATAACCTGGCGTATTTACCTCAAGAATTGCGGTTAAATACCTTTTTACAGTTTTTTGTTTACGACTTCTCAAAGAACCATTTGTAACTACTTCATGCCTACAAGAGAGCAATAAAGCAAAGAAAATAGCAATAGAAGCACATAATCTTACACCCTTCATACCTATT